>DIXF01000013.1 GCA_002448235.1 Syntrophaceae bacterium UBA6087 | reverse complement strand
CAAAATCGGTTTTTCAACAGCGTCGCAAGCTATATATATTTTAGGAATATATGCCCAAAACAGGGATCGGCCCCATATTATCATTAATAACTCATATAATCTTATGGACTTAAATCTAAAGAGCTGATACTGATTGTTATGCGATCAGCACAATAAGCAAAAGGATTCGATGATACATATTCTATTACACTTTCTCATTCCTGCAATTGTTGTCGCTTTGTTTTTTCGGAGAGAATGGAAATGGGCATACTTTATCATGATCTCCACAATGCTCGTAGATATCGACCATTTACTTGCAAATCCGGTGTATGATCCAGGCCGCTGCAGCATATGCTTCCACCCTTTACATGGTTTTTTGCCGATTGCACTTTATTTTTCACTTTGTTTCATCCCGAAGCTCCGTTACGTCGGTATAGGGTTGGTGATTCATATGGCCTTGGATTCCTTGGATTGCTTCATGACAAACGGCGTCTGGTTCGTTTGACGATTTCTGCCGGAGGGTAGTGAGGACCTTCCGCGGGAGGCAGTCAGCGGGATCCGTTCCAGGTGCCCAGTACCTCTGGATCGATCATGAGGCGGATGATGCCGCCGAGATAGTTCTTCCCATAGGGGAGGTTGAACCCGAAGTGCCCGCCCTGGTCTGTCTCAAGGGCTGCAATCCACGGGTTGCCCTCAGCGGCCAGCAGCACCTCTTCAAACATCGTGCGTGGTACCGCCGGGTCATCGAATGCGCTCACCAGCACCAGCGGGGTGCGTACCCGGCCTATGAGCCCGGCAATCCGGGTTGAGGCCATGAACGCATCAAGATTCTCGAGACTGAACTCAGTATTCCATGTGCCCAGTTTCTGTTCACGGAGCAGAGCTATTCTCTTGTCAAAGGCATCCCTCAGGAAGACAGGGACATCGCTGCGTTTAAGATCAAATACCGTGTCCGTGGTGCGAATGGAGTTATAGTGGGGAACAAACTGCTTGTCTATCAGCATCCAAAGTCCCTGGCTCTGGATCATATCGACAAATGATTTTTTTGGCACTGTCTTAAAGTAACCAGCCCAAGGATTCTCGACTCCTTTGGGTGTTCCCAACTGGGCAAGCTGAGCTCCGGGCGCCTTCTGAAAATCCGGGGCAATAGAGACTGCCATGCCGGAAGCAAAGAGATTCAGGCCCAGCCGTTTGTCTTCAATCAGTGCATGCACCACGGTCTGCCCGCTCATGCTGACCCCGAAGAGGTGGATGCCGGACAGCTTCATATCATTCTTAAGTTTCAGGGCGATCTCGATCCACATCCGTGCATCGTCGTAAGAGCCCACGCTCAGGTAACCGTTATTGGCAAGGAAAGTGCCTGCAGTGGGATGGTCCAGAATGAGAACATGGGCAGGAATCCTCTCGGAGGGCTTTCCCAGGTAGAGCTTATACACTTTTGCCGCCTCTGTTCCCCATCTGTCCTGAAGGAAACCGAAGCTCGCCATGAGCAGGGGTTTCGGATCGGATGTCCCGTCTTCGTACTCAAAGAACAGCCCACCTACAATCGTACCGTCAGCGAGCCTCATGCTGAAGGGCCGGCCGCCGAGAACCCCATCCGGACCGAGCTCTTTCAAGGGTTTGAACGGATTCATGCTGCTGCTCGGCAGCGAGGTGGCGATCAGCCCGGATCTGCCGAGAACATTGACAAACAGGCTCGATGGATCCAGGGCACGGAGCACACGCTCACGCCCGACGAGGCAGCTATCCTCGTGCCCACCTTTCTGAATCAGGGAACACCCGGAGAGGAGCATCACACTGAGGAGATAGACTGCAACCCTGCCAATCGTCACCAGCACGGCAGAATCTCCCGGGCTTGAGCTGCAATTCTTTTCGCACGCTTCGAGCATGTCACCACCGCACGATGCTTTCCTGGCATCCCTATTCTCTGATCCCGGGCCGCAGCAGAAATGAAACAGAACCCCGAATCGTCCACAGGTTCTGCAGCAAAGACTGTAGGTACGGCATCCCGCTGCGTAGACGAACCCGTGGCACGTACCTCGATGATATACCTGCCTCCTTCCATCGGATTGGAGCAGTCGGCCACCCATAAATACGGGTAGTTCGGATGAGAGGACCCTACCTGCTGCATGGGGTGCCACATATCCTCACTCTCGGAGAGACCGCTGCTGATACTCACCCCGCGCTCTACAATCTCTCCGGCGTCTTCAGTAATTTTATACATCCTGTAATCAACCCGTGTTACCGGATTCTTGTCAAAAACCAGGGCCCTGATCGGAGTCGAACCACCGGTGATATCAGCGGCACCTGCGGTATACGGGTCGTTTTCCATGCCGAGGTTCTTGTCCAGGGGAGCAGTAATAATGACGGCAGGCCATACACCTTTGTTAGGGGCCGTCGTTGAAACGCCGTTGTTGTCTATCGCAACGATATTGTAATTATGCTCGCTGTTCCTCGTCAATGATGCCGCATTCAGATAGAGGACGCCTTCGGACATGTCCCTGGTGAAGAACTCCTCCCTGTACTGATGGCTGTGGCCGTAGGCATACATGAGCGGATTATAGTACTCCATCAGTGCCATGAGCCCGTCAGCGCCGTATACAAGTGCAGTCTGAGTCGCACTCTCGCTCAGGTCGTGGGTGGTATAGTATGACAAGAACGTCTCTCTCGTAACAATGGGATGGTGGCCGAAGATCATGGTGAGATCGGCATCTTTGTTCGTTTCCAGATCATCCCGGATAAACTCCAGCTCAGCAGTATCCAGCCCCGCATTGTCCCCATAGTAAGGCGGATTCGGGCTGAAATCTGCACCGTCGTTCCCGTTCGTGTTTATGCCCAGGAAATGATACGTCCCGAAATCAAAGGTCCGCGTCCAGGAGAGCTGGGTCTTTCCGGTGGCCGAACCCTGGACTGAGTAATTCAGATAATAATCGAAGTTTTTATCGCCAAAAAGATCATGGTTTCCCGGGAGGTCGTAATAGAAGGTTGCATCAACTCCATTTCTGTCCAGCACATTCCGGTATTCGATCCATTCTTCAGGATGTGGTCCGTCGGGAATCGCTTCCTCGCTCCAGTTTGTGGAATCGGTAAGATCTCCGAGATTCGTGATGAAAGATGGATTTATGACATTTTTTGCCTCTGTTACGGCCCATTCCAGGTCCTCGCTTCCCGTGAAACCCCGTGCCCCGATATGGACATCGGATATGATAAGAAACCAGAATATCTTGTTACTTTCAGTGCTGTACCTTGCCGAGTGCGGATCGCTGGCCTGTACCCGGGAAGGAGGGCCCGGGAAAAAGAGGCAGAGGAGAAGGAAGACAAGAACACACGCATTCATCAGAACAAGAACAACTGATCGTTTACCCATGATCGTCTCCCCTTTGAAAGGCAGCCCTCGAGGAACAACCTCTACCAGTGTATGCCTGACAGCGCACCGACGTGCCATCCTCCGACCCTGGCCTCTGCTCCGTAGAGATTGATCTGCACGTTCGACCATCGTGCCTCGATCCCGATGTTGAAGCGCTCAGCGAGCGTAATGTATGCACCGATGTCGGCCCACATGCCGTATCCGAGGTCTTCGTCAGACACAGAGCGCCCGAAGGACTGAGCCCTGACCTCGCCATCGATGCTTGCCAATCCGATCCCGATGAACGGCCGGACATTCTTCGGGCATTCCCAGATCTTCCGGACACCGACATCAAATTCCATGATACGGGATTCTACATTTGTGTAAAAAGGACCAATCCCCAGATCGAGGCTGTCAATGTCTTCTTTGTCTTTGGAATACAAAACGTCGAAGGCGAGGCTGAATGGAACATTGCGGTGTTTGACATCCATCAGGATTCCCGCTTCGATCTGCTTGTCCACAGGTTCCCAGTCGTCTTTGTCCAGGAACTTTTCTCCGAAGAAGAGATTTACGTTCCCTGTCCAGCTTTTCGTGTCCTTGTCCGTCCCGCATAGAGCCCGGCTTGGGATCGATAAAACCAGGCATAACATGATGGAAATCATAACCTTTTGCATGCCGCACCTTTTTAAGCGCTCTTGATACAGGGGGCTTAAGAAGTGGCATTCCCCCGGTAAAAGAGGAGTAACGCCCTAAAATAATGCCCCAATCTGTGCACCCAGCCTATAGTTGTTCACATCAAAGTTACCGCCCTCGCTTTTCATCTCTTGGGTTATCTGGTACTTCGCGTTGATACCGAGTTGGAGCCAGTGGTAGGTAAAGGTAAGGTCTGTGAAGATCTGTCCGCCAAGAAGCCAATCAGATTCAGGCACTCTCCTGTCCACAGTCTGTATATACCGGTCGCCGACAAGGATGAAATTGTGAACTTCAAAAGTGCCGTCGATTTTGATCCAGGAAGGCCCTCCCCCGGCAGCAATGACAAGATAAGGGCTAAGATCTTTTGTATACTTTGCATTCAATTCCAGGAACGTGAGATCTGTATCATACGCTCTGTGCTGATGAAGAAGGTCGTCATTCTGAAAATCGTTTGACGCGCTGCAGAACCCAATTTCTCCACCCAAGTACACATCCCTGTAGATCTTTCCATATCCTTCAATGCCCGCATAGGGTCTTCTTTCCTCGTCGATAAGTCTGAAAAGATGGTCGGTGAAAGTGATATAACCCGTCTTCACAGCAAGGTTGCCGGCCCCAAGAGGGGCTTCTGGCTCCGCCTGCATGTCTGCCGGAGGCAAAACATGCTCCACGCCGATCAACCAGCTCAGCTGACCACCCAGCCTCCAGTTATTAAAATCAACATCCCTGCCTTTAAATTCCTGGGTAACCTGGTACTTTGCATTGACACCGATTGAAGGCAGGGCTTCATCACTGGCAAACGTGATAAAGGGGAGCCGTTGGATCTTGTACGTCAAGCCTGCAAAGACTTGTCCTCCGAAGAGCCAATCGTGTTCATGTTTTTTATAGTACGACGATGTGTATTCTTCACCTTCAACTGAGGCATACGAGTAAGAAAAACCGGTACCGAAATCTGCGACCAGGTTCGGAAAAACCTCCATTGCATACTTCAGGTTCAACTCAAATGGACTGTAATGGAGAGCTTCTCCTCCATATAATGTCCCGCTGGAACTGGCCCCGATCTCACCCCCGAGGTACAAGTTCGGGGAGATTAGACTGTATACTTCAAGTCCCATGTACCCGCCCTGAGTATCAGGGCTCCATTGACTGTCGGCAAAAGTTATATAATCGAGCTTAAAGCTAAAGTTGCTGGTCCCGAGAGGGGCTCCTTGCTGAGCCCGAGCAGCTGCCGGGACCAGAATGAAAATTATGGCAAGTAATATGAACCACCTGTTTCCCACTACTTTTCCTCTAAATGAAACGAAGAAGGCTCGTCCTGATCCGGTTTGTGCAACTCTATGATGCTTTCGCAGCTCAATGGTGAGCGATTTGACCCCGGTGCAAAGACTTAACTTCCTTCATAACCTTCACTGCAATGTGCAACAGACAACGCTTTATCTCCCCTTTTATTTCATGAATAAATACTTGAAACCGGTCTCAACGAAAGGCATATCATCACTGGCCGCAATCATTAAATTCAGCAACAAGCAGCTCACTCGACGGACCAGTCACCACAAATTTGGCTTGCTGTCTCTAGGACGCTTAACCTAAAAGCTGTATTCCCAATCCTTACTTTCTCAACGTTTAACAGAAATGCTCTTGTAAATCAATGTATTTATAAAACTTCAAAGGAGAAACAGTTGTAATCGATTTGAAAATATTACCCGGAGGAGGCCATACTTCTGCTTCCCTGCAGAAGGAGAAGGCTGATGAACTCTGGTCGCACCATATTCTCCTGATTGACGAATTCCATGCCTGTTCTCTATTTACTCCAATGCGTAAAGCGCTACAACGGCAATTACAAAATCAAAGGCTTCCCCTATTGAGACCAGTTCCTCAGATAATTATACAGTTTTCAACTAAATGCCTTGCTAAAATTATACATAGCGGAACAGCGAAGAGCACCAATATCGTGTCAACTCTAACCACACACTTACACGAGATAAGCTAGATAACTGATTAATTTCTATCGATTTACCAACCTGGAATCAATCTTAAGTAATTAATCCCTCTCTGCGTGTGAAACAAGGCAAGAACCCGCTACGATTCGGGATAAGGAAACATCATGGAAAGACACTCAATACCGTTTACATAGATCTACAGAATGCATCAAGCGGCACAAATCTCCTTAAAGAAATGCTTATACGCATTGTTAAAACGTATGATTATTGGTGGCACCTCGGCCTGGAAATCCTTTAAACGTACGATAGGTTATCAATAGGTTAAAAATATGAGAATGTTTAGACTGACTGGATCAGATAACTTTTTGAAATAACTGGTAGCGGGGGGAGGATTTGAACCTCCGACCTTTGGGTTATGAGCCCAACGAGCTACCAGGCTGCTCCACCCCGCGTCACATGAGTCTTCTATAATGTATCAAAAGGAAATGTCAAGGAAAGATTTCCGTGATTTTGAATTAAACTTCAAATGATATCGTATAGATAAATGAGGTCGAGATCCGGAGGCCCTTATATTGATCCCTGATCGTTCAGGGGATGAATGTTTATTGACGCGAAAAACTCTTTCCCCATATTTTTTGAAAAAAAAAGCAGGCCGGTTAGACCTGCGAACATATGAGGAGGTTCTACGGGGAATGAATCTTGAAGAACCTATTACTTTGTATCGACACGACCCGGGTTTACTTAACCCCCCTTTTAATAATTTATAAATTTTTTCTCGGGCCGGTTTTTATGCTATAGCTAGATACATGGAAAAATATACCCCTCCTCTTGCATACAGGATCAGGCCGCATTGCATTGATGAACTCATCGGGCAGGACGAGGCACGGAAGTTTATCGAAAGTTTCGCTCAAGGAAACCTACGATCGGTCGTACTCTGGGGCCCGCCCGGAACAGGAAAGAGCAGTGCCGCCCACGTTGTCGAAAGGCTCTACCCGGATTCCTACTTCTCGATCAGCGCTGTCACCAGCGGAGTGCAGGATATCAAACGGGTTACGAAAGAAGCTGAGAACGCGGCCTCCCCTCCCATCGTTTTCATCGACGAGATACACCGGTTCAACCGGATTCAGCAGGATGCCCTGCTGCCGTTCGTGGAACGGGGGGATATAGTCCTCATCGGCGCAACCACAGAGAATCCGTCTTTCTCCATCACCTCGCCGTTGCTCTCGCGGCTTCAGGTCGTCGTATTCCATTCGCTGAACGCCCCGGATATCGAAAAGATCCTGAACCGGGCGGTTTTGTTTGACGAGAGCCTGAAAAGCCGGAATAAAGCCGTTTCGGAGAAGTGCATAAAGGCCCTTTCTCATGCAGCTGACGGGGATGCGCGGGCAGCCCTCAATCTCCTCGAACTCGCCCTGAGCACGATCGAGAAGGAACTGATCGATATCCAGGATTTAAGCTCGCTGCTCGAGAGGCCGTTTTATCACGACAAGACAGGCGAGAAGCACTATGATCTCATATCGGCCTTTCATAAAAGCGTGCGGGCAAGCGACATCCATGCGAGCATCTACTGGCTGGGCAGGATGCTCGAAGGCGGCGAAGACAGACTGTTCATCCTGAGGCGTATGATCAGGATCGCATCGGAAGATATCGGCATGGCTGAGCCCAACGCCCTGCGCATGGTGATGTCGGCAAAAGACGCCTTTACCATGCTGGGGTCTCCCGAAGGAGAGCTCGCCCTCTACCAGGCCGCGGTGTATCTGGCCTGCGCACCCAAGAGCAATGCCCTTTATCTCGCCGAGAAAAAGGTTCACGACCTGATCAAAAAGACGGGCACGCCGCAGGTGCCTCTGTATCTGCGCAACGCTCCGACGAAGCTGATGAAGGAACTGGGATATGGAAAAGGATATATCTATGCCCATGATGACCCTCATGGTGCCCTTCTCGTGAACTATTTTCCCGAAGGGATCGAAGAAGTGAGGCTGTACATGCCCCGGGACATCGGATTTGAAAAACGGGTTAAGGAGATCATGAATGCTCGAAAAAAGGCTGCTGCGCATCGGGCAGGACCATATCGCAAGACTTCTTGAGACGGGAGCGCCCTTCGTCTCACGTCAGGCGGTCGAGAGGGATCTGAATATTACCGATACCGCTCTGATGAACGAACTGATGCAGGGGAAGCACCTCTACCGGGAGCCCCCCATGAAGGATGTGGAGCCCGCAGAGGTTATACCGGCTTCCTTTGCCGCAACACCTGCAGCCCGAGAGTACCGTGAGCATGGCGAAGAACTTATCGGAAAAGGAGCCGTGGCCGCGCTTGTCGTTGCAGGAGGCCAGGGCTCCCGCCTGGGGATCGAGGCGCCCAAGGGTGTAGTGGGGGTAAGCCCGGTCAAATCGAAAAGTCTTTTTCAGCTACACGCTGAGAAGGTGCTCGCGCTCTCGCGGAAATATTCCGTCTCCGTCCCCCTGTTCATCATGACGTCACGGGAAAACGACGCGGACACGCGTTCATTCTTTGCCGGACATTCCTTTTTCGGCCTCGACGAGAAGAATGTCTTTTTCTTTGTCCAGGGCATGATCCCCTCCGTTACCGAGGAAGGGAACTTCATCATCTCAAAAGAAGGCGGCCTGTTCATGAATCCGGACGGACACGGGGGAACCCTGACCGCGCTGAAAAAGAACGGATGCCTGGAGATCATGAAAAACATAGGAGTCGAAGAGATCTTCTACTTCCAGGTGGACAATCCTCTCGTATCGGTATGCGACCCCCTCTTTATAGGCCTCCACGCGAAGAAGGCTTCCGACATGTCGTCAAAGGTCGTGAGAAAAAGAGATTTTGACGAGAAGGTAGGAGTGATCGCAAAGGCCGGCGGGAGGATGCGGGTGATCGAATACAGCGATATGAGCGATTCCATGCGCTATGCAACCGATGACAGAGGTTCAATGCGTTATTGGCCGGGGAACTTAGCGATCCATGTGATCCGGAGGGGCTTCATCGAAACGCTTACCGGCGCCGGCCGGATGCTCCCCTTCCACCGGGCTGTCAAATCCATTTCTGCCCTGGATTCTCAAGGGAAGGCCGCAGACGTCAAGGGCGTAAAATTCGAAACGTTCATCTTCGATGCGCTGCCCCTGGCAAATAACTGCGTCATCTTGGAGACCATCCGGGAGCATGAATTCGCTCCGGTGAAGAATATGAGCGGGGAAGATTCCCTGGAAAGCTCGATGGCCATGCAGAGCAGTCTTCACGCAAGCTGGCTTCAAGATGCCGGGATCGAGGTGCAGGGAAACAGCCTTGTGGAAATCAGCCCGCTCTTTGCCCTTGAAAAAGACGATCTGAAGGCGCGCATTGAACATCTGCCCAGGAAAATAGCAGAAGATACATATATCGGTTAAGAAGGAGGGCCGTTCTCATTAATAACTCCATAAGGCGGCATACCATCACCATCAAAGAGACAGGATGGGAAATCCTCATCTGGATGGGAAGCTTCATCGTTTTGGGGTTTGTGGTCATCTTCGCCATATATTCCTACCGGAGCGTCGAGCGGGAGATGGCCCACCAGTTCAACCGGGAACAGGGGCTGCTCGCCCAGCAGACCGCCATGGGCATAGAGCAGTACATGCATGACATCACCAATATCCTCAATCTCACTATCCATATCCAGTCAGTAGCCGACGGCAATCCGGAAGCCATAAAGATCGCCCTCGACAATGCCTATCTGTCGCTCAAAAACAAGGTGACCTTTGTATTCTGGGAAAATTCCCAGGGGATCATGACTTACCGCTACCCGCAGAATATCCTGCCCGGACTCGAAGGAAAAAATTTCAGCTTCCGGACATACTTCCGGGTAGGGAGGGAACTCGGGGTTCCCTTCGTATCGGACATCATCACGGTCGGCGGGGAGCAGAACAAGGATATACCCGGCCGTTTTGAAACCTTCATCATCTCGTTCCCCCTCAAAGGCAAAGACGGCCGGTTCAACGGGGTCATCGGCTGCGCCATCGACCTGGCGAACATCACTGCCCATTACGTCGCGCCCATCAGGCCTTCGGAAACCGGATATGCCTGGATGCTGGACGAGACAGGAATGATCCTCTATCATCCAAACCCCCAGTGGGTGGGGATGAACCTCTACGACATCGTGATGAAGATGGAGAAGCAGGGATACAGCGTCGAAGGGCTGCAGACCGTCAGGCGGGCCATGGAGCTCAAGAACGACGGCATGTATGAGTTCACCTTCCCCCACTACCCGAAACCCAAGCCCGTGAAAAAGCTCCTCGCCTTTTCTTCGGTCCACTTCCTGAACCGCAGATGGATCACCGTGGCCACCTCGCCCTACAGCGAGGTGATCTACCTCATGTCGGATACCTTCAGGAACGCCCTGCTCCTGGGATCGGTGAGCATCGGGTTCGTCATCATAGCAACCCTGGTGCTGCTGCGCATCAACAAGGCCCGGGCCACGGCATCGGAGCGCAACAAGTGGGCCGAACGGGTGCTGATAGCACACAAAAGGCTGGAAACCATCTTCAACGGCGTCCCCCACTACCTTGCCATGATCGATTCCGCCTTCTTTATGGTGGATGTGAACCAGCGCCTGTGCGACCTTTATGGGAAAAAACGCGAGGAAGTCATCGACAGGCACTGCTCGCTCGACTTCTCCGAAAACGAGCGCATGTGCCATCTGGCCATCGTTGAAGAGTGTTTCAAGACGGGCCAGATCGTCACCGAACGGGACACGCGGGTGGATATCCAGGGCAAGCCCTACTTTTTCGACATCAGCGCCATCCCGCTCTACGATAACAAGGGCGAGGTGGACAACGTGGTGCAGTACGCCGTGGACATAACGGACAAGAAAGCCCTGACGGAAAAGCTCATACAAGCCGAGAAACTCGCTGCCGTTGGACAGATGTCCGCACATGTGGCGCACGAGATCCGCAACCCTCTCACCTCGGTGCTCCTCCACTCCGAGCTTCTGGAAGACGAGATCATGGAAGGCGGAGACAAAAAGGAAGCCCAGGAGCTTATCAGCGTTATCCGCAACGAAATCGACCGGCTCTCCCAGATTACCGAGGAATACCTCTCTTATGCACGGCTGCCGTTGCCCAAAAAGCAGCTCATTGACCCTGCCGTAGAGGTGAATTCGGTAGTGTCCATGCTGATGCCCGAAATCAAAAGACGCAATATTGAGATCGAGGTCAAGTGCTCCGACAAGCTGCCGAAGATCATGATAGATCGTGGACAATTCAAGCAGCTTCTGATAAATCTGATCAAGAATGCGGAAGATGCAATGCCCTCCGGAGGGAGTCTGGAAATAGCCCTCATGGGAATCAAGGATAATTTTGTCCTTCTGGTCAAGGACACGGGATATGGTATCCCCCAGGATCTCACAAGGAGAATATTTGACCCGTACTTCACTACAAAGGACAATGGAACCGGCCTGGGTCTGGCCCTTGTCCAATACATCGCCGGTGCTCATGACGGATGGGTAGACGTGGAGAGCCAGAAAGGTACGGGATCCACCTTCATCTTCTCCATACCCATTCCCGTGGAAGAATATTCCAAGGAAGAGGTGCTCGCACAATGAAAAAGCTGTTTGCCCTTGCACTATTGTTTCTCATACTCCCGATGGCCCTCCACGCAGCACGCCTGCAGTGCACCCTGCCGCAGGGAGTGGGTGAAGCCAGCCTCCTTTCGGATGGTACGACCGCTGTACTGAAGCACTTCAGGGACCAATCCGATGCAGAGTCCCGCAAATTGCGCGCGGAGTATCAGATAGATGCCCTCGAGAAAGAGGCAAAAAAAGCGGAGGCGCTTATCGGGGAGAAAAAACAGGCCTATACCGCAAAGGTTGCCGGGCTTCGGAAAAATTATCTTTCCCTGCTGGAGATCACCATCCATTCCAGTCAGGCCGCCATAAATCCCTCGACATCCGCACTCGGGGACGTTGTTTACTTCTATACCGCGAAAAACAATACCGACAGGATCATCACGGACATCAAATATAAACCGATCATCGAAGGAAAGGGGCTCCCGACGACGACCTCGCTCATACTCGAATTCATCGACCCCCAGACGCTGAAATCGGGATTAGGCCCTCACGAAACCATGACCAACCTCGGGCACGATCCGGAGAAGTTTTCCTTTTTCATCGGCGAGGTACTCCCCGACGAGCTCAATAGGATGAGAGAGGCCTTCGGCAAATCGTTCAGCATCAATGTCGCGGATATGCACTTCTCCAATCAGAAGGGCTATAAAGGCCAGATCAAGGCTCTGACCTTTGACGAGGCCTTTTCGGGAACGTTGAGGCCGATGCAGGCGGCCGTCGACCAGGCGGAAGCGGACGCAAAATCAAAAAGAGGCACATATTCCTCTGTTCTGAAAACGTTCCAGGAGCGGCAGGACAGAATGAGCGCCACCCTGAAAAAATCCCTTGATGCCCTTAAATTGTCCTCGGTGCGCTACTCTGTGCGCCCCGACAAGAAAGGCCGGTACATCTTCGATGATGTCGAGCCCGGAAACTATATCGTGTATGCACGCAACGGCAAAGGCCAGGCCGTATTCGAAAGCATCGCCATCGGCAAAAAGAAGCAGAAGCAGTCGTATACTCAGATGAAAAAGGACCCCTTCGCGCCATGAATAAAAAGGTGCTTGTCGTAGACGATGAAATAGGCATCCGGGAATCGCTGCAGAAGATCCTGGAAAAGGAAGGGCTTTCGGTGGAAACCGCCTCCAACGGTGAAGACGCCTTCAAGATCATCAGGCGCGGAGACATTAATCTCCTGATTACCGACATCAGAATGGCGGGCATGGACGGTATGGAGCTGCTCAAGGTATGCAAGTCGGTCTCTCCGTTTACCGAGGTCATCATGATCACCGGGTATGCATCCGTTGATACCGCGGTGGACTCCATGAAACAGGGTGCGTACGATTACATCACCAAGCCGTTCAAAAAAGCCGATATCCTGCGTGCGGTCAACAAGGCGATCGAGAAGCAGATCCTGACCATGGATAATATCAAGATGAAAGAGCGGATCAAGGCGTTCGAATCAGGCCCGCTCATCGAAACCTCCAGCCCGAAGATGAAAAGCATCGTGGACCTCGTGCACCAGGTGGCGCCGAGCCAGGCGACCGCCCTTATCTTAGGCGAATCGGGAACGGGCAAAGAGGTTATCGCAGACATGATCCACCAGCTCTCGCCCAGGGCGGCGAGACCCATGGTGAAGGTCAACTGCGCGGCCATCCCCGAGACTCTCATCGAATCCGAGCTGTTCGGTTACGAAAAAGGCGCCTTTACCGGAGCTGCGGGCCGGAAGGAAGGCAGGTTCGAGGTTGCGGACAAATCCACCATCTTTCTCGACGAGATCGGGGAGATGCCTCAGGCGGTTCAGGTGAAGCTCCTGCGTATCCTCCAGGAAGGGACCTTCGAACGCCTGGGCAGCAACAAGACCGTCCAGACGGATACCCGGATCATCGCAGCGACGAACAAGAATCTCTCCTCCATGATACGGTCAGGCCTTTTCCGCGAAGACCTGTACTGGAGGCTCAACGTCATCTCCATTCAGCTGCCGCCGTTGAGAGACAGGAGAGAGGACATCCCCAACCTCGTGCAGCATTTCATCAACCGGTTTTCTAATAAGAACGCCAAGAACGTCCACGGAATACAGTCGACTGCAATGGAAAACCTTCTCAACTACGACTGGCCGGGTAATGTTCGCGAGCTGGAAAACGTCATGGAACGGTGCGTGGTGCTCGACAGGGACGGCGTGCTTGGCGTGGACGATCTCCCGCGGGAGATAACGTCTTCGAGCGTGAAGTCTTCCGATTCGGTCGCCATTCCCCTGGGAACCCCGATGGAAGAAGTCGAGCGGATCCTGCTGGAGGAAACCCTGAAGCATACGAAAGGCGACAAAGGCCTTGCATCCAAGCTCTTGGGGATCTCCACGCGGACCCTGTACCGGAAGATGGACAAAAAGGACGAGTAGCCCTTATGCCAGCTTTTTCTCCGGCTGGATGTTGAACTTCTTGACCTTGTAGTGCATGACCCTGCGGGATATGCCTAAGATGTCCGCCGCGTCTTTCTGAACCCAGTTCGCCTTTTTGAGAGCCTGGACGACCATGTTTTTTTCCTGGACCTCCAGGGGATTCAGCTCGCTCTCGTCCATGGCCGTGACGTCTTCGTCTTCGTCGTCGTCCATATCGGACAGAAGGATCACCTCAGGCGTGATGATATCATCCTTGGACAGCACGACCGCAGATTCGATCACGTTCTTCAGCTCCCGAATATTTCCCGGCCACTGATGCGCCATGAGCATATCGATGACTTCTTTGGTCAGGCCGGAAATCTGCTTGCCGGTCTTGTTGCAGTATGCCGTGAGAAAAACCCGGGCGAGCCCGATGATATCCTCTTTCCTGTCCCGCAGAGGGGGCAGTTCAATGGTGATGACCTTGAGCCGGTAATAAAGATCCTCCCGGAACGTCCCGTCCTTCACTTTCTGCCTCAAGTCGGCATTCGTCGCGGCGATCACCCGGATGTCCACCTGCTTCTGGTCGACCTGGCCCACTGCCCTGAACTGTCCCGTCTCCAGGACCCGCAGCAGCCTCGTCTGCATCTCGGACGATATGTTCCCGATCTCGTCGAGGAACAGCGTACCGGTATCTGCTTCTTCGATGATGCCCCGCTTGTCCCTCATGGCTCCGGTGAAAGCCCCTTTGGCATACCCGAAAAGCTCAGCCTCGATGAGGGTGGACGGGGTGGCGCCGCAGTCCATGATCACGAATTTTTTGTCTCTCCGGGAGCTCTCCATGTGGAGCATCTTGGCGATGAGCTCTTTGCCGGTACCCGATTCTCCGAGGACTAGGACCGTGGCATCCGATTTGCCCACCTGCCGTGCCAGGGCCATGACCTTTTTCATGGAAGGACTCTCGGCGTAGATATGATGGTCGATGTGCCGTTCGACTTCCTGTTCGAGATACTTGACGCGCTGCTTGAGCTCCCGCTTTTCGATGGCGCTCTCGATCTTGGCCATGAGCTCGATCGCCTCGAACGGCTTGACGAGATAGTCGTGAGCGCCCTGTTTCATCGCCTCGACCGCGCCTTCGATGGAGCCATATGCGGTGAAAAGGATCACCTCGACCTCCGGATCGATCTCCTTAGCCCTCTTCAATACCTCCATACCGTCCATGTCGGGCATCTTGAGGTCGGTGAGCAGGACGCTGCAGTCGTCTTCCTTCAGCGCCTGCAAGGCGTTTGCGGCCCTGGTGAAGCCTCGTGCGCCGAAGCCCATGACCTCGAGCCGGGCCAGAATAACCTCGACGATATTCGGTTCGTCGTCCAGAATGAAGATATTTGCCTTCCTGGTCATTGCTTGCCCCGCTTTTTCTCGGTGTTGATATGGATCTCTTCGATTTTTTCGAGTTTATACTTCAACTCCTCCAGCTCTCTTTTCATCTTGTCGTTCTCCGCTGTCAATTTGTCATTCTCTGCTGTAAGTTTTTCTTTCTGCTGGGAAGCTATCCGCATCTGGCGTTTGAATCCTTCGATCTTTTCGACAAGTTCGAGCACATACCCGGCCTCAACCTTGATGGAATGGGGCAAAAGTGCGTCTTTTCTTATCTGAGCGAGGCTCTTCCTGATCGCGGCAGCCTCTTCCTCGCTATATTTATCACTCAGCGTACAGTCTACGGCCATGGCGATGGTGTGCCTGGCTTTCACGAACGGCGGTGCCAGGAAAGCCGTCACCTTCATCTGCTCTCCCATGGGTTTGCCCATGGAAAGGCTGTTCTCGGCTTTCTCAAGCTCGCTGTTGAAAAGACTAGCCGTGCATCCTGTCTGCAGTAATGTGAGGATGAACAGGCAGAGTGAAAGAAAACGTACTCCCCTTACCGACAGTGCTCTTTGCATATATTTTGCCCCCGTGAGCATCGACAATACTCTTGGAGATAGCTAACCCGAGACCTATCCCGCTGTGCCCCCTTGTTGCCTTCGACTGGTAAAATTTTTCGAATATCAAGGGAATATCTTCTTCCGGGACCCCTTTACCATGATCCTCGATCTCGACAATAAGCTGATCGTCTTCCTGATTGATGCGCAACTCAACTACAGAGCCGTCATCCGAGTACTTGATGGCATTATGAGTAAGATTTGTCAACACCCGGACAATCTTGTTTCTGTCCATGAGCACGTTGAATCCATCCGGCAGATAACTGACCTGTATATGTATCCCTTTTTTCTCGGCATAATGCTGTATCTCGGAGATGAAGCCCGAAACGACGTCGTTTACCTCATGGGCCTCCATCTTCAAGTCCACCATCCCGCTTTCGAGCTTCGACATCTCGAGAAGCTCCGCGATCATCTGAAGAAGCCTGTTTATCCCCTGCTCCATGATGGAGATGAACCTCATCTGCTTTTCGTTCAACTCGCCGACCGCCCCTTCCTTGAGGAGGTTTGCCGCTTCTTTCATCGAGGTCAGCGGGGTCTTGAGCTCGTGGGAGACGATGGATATGAACTCCGATTTCATGTTATCGAGCTCTTTTAGGCGTAGCGACATGACGTTGAACGATTCGGCAAGCATGCCCAGGTCGTCTTTCGAATACAAGGGTATCCGGTAGGAGAAATCACCCTGCGCGATATGCTTGATCCCGGTCCGGATGGAGACAAGGTCGTTGGTGATGCTCTTGTAGATCAACAGCGGGATGATCAGGCCTATGGTGGCTGCAATTCCCAGCGCCCACCAGGTAAACAGCCTGATCTGTTCGCCGAGCCCCTTCAGAAATACGATCTTTTCGTCGAGAGACTTCAAGACGCCCGCGTTGACCAGGCGAACAACCCTGACCATGCTGTCCATGTCCTTGCTGTTTTCTCTGAATATCGTTTCGAGGGTCCCGGGGTCCATGGGCGGGTCGGCAAGTTGCGAATGGAAACGCGCCAGGTAACTTCCCCATATCTCCATACCCCTCCTAACGCCCCTTATCTCCTCCTGCCGGACGCACACGCCCTCCAGGCACAGGTATTCCCAGGCGCGGGTTATCGCCTCCTCCCGCTCGCCGATGAGGTTCTTGTACGATTCCCTCTGCAGGAGCAGATACTGCTTTCCGGTTTCCTCCAGGGAGATGAGGTCGCTGATGAGGGTATTCGTGACCTCCTTTTTGTGCTGGTCCAGGTAGTAGATATCTGCAGTGACGTTGCCCAGCCTTGAGGATACGTACACGAGGAAGACCGCGAGACCGAGGAGAACGATAACGAATACCGCATAAGCAACGATGAGCTTTTCAAGCAATCCCGGTTTTTTCATATTCAAGATTATAGCCGTTCAACCGATACTTGAGCAAGGGTGAGATTATGTCGGACATATTAATTTCAGGTCTGAGAGCAAATGAACTCCTTCTTTCAAATGCTTCGTCCAACATCGCAAACATGAACACCCAGGATTATAAATCCATCAGAACAACAATCGTCGAAGGCGCAAAGGGAACCGTGGATACGGTGACAACCAGATCGACAGTAGAAGGCGTTCCCACCGAGGACGGCCACTATACGTCCAATGTCGATATCCCCGAGGAATTCGGCGATATCATCCTTGCCCAGCGGGGTTTCGAAGCGGTCTTAAGCGCCATCGAAACCCGCGAAGAAATGATGACCGACCTCATGAACGTTCTCACCGGCAAAAACTGATCCTTCTTTTTTTACGATTACCGCCGATATGCCTTCTCTCAATCCTTCCGGGCATTTGACATTATGGTAAAAGTTTTGTAATCCCCTTTACCATGTTCCAGGCCTTTCTCCCCGCTGTCGGTGTGTACAACTCGGTAAAATTAGGCTATACTTTGTAGCCTATGATCACCGATATCCTCTATAGATGCCCTCTGTGCGGTGAGTTCGACTGGCTCGAAGGCGGCCGGTGTACCCTGTGCGGCGGGGATGTTCAGATCCTCTCCCGCTCGGAAATCTCCATCAACGGTGAAAAAAATACCGTTGGGTACTGGTACGACAAGGTCCTATCCTTTGACCTGCCCTCCGATCAGAGCGGGACTATCCTCAACGGCTCCCGGGTTATCCTCTCCCGGGAATCGACCAGGGGTATATTCAGGGGCTTTGCAGGCGTGATCGCCACTCATTTCGCCCGGGAGGCATCCGATGAGGGTGCACTGATCCTGAAAACCGGCGAGATCGTCTTTTCCGGCCGGAAGGAAGCCTTTGCGCTGCCCTTTGACGATCTTTGCGGCGTCACCATCGACTCGAACACCATTATCCTCGTCAGCCGCGGACAAGGGGCACTGTTCTTCGATTTTCAGAACGAATCCGGAAAGAAGTGGGAAGACTTCATCCGAAAGGCCCTGGCCCAGCACCATGCACCTGAGAAGATCGTAGAGTTCTACCCCAGGATCAGGCTCCAGAACGAGCTCAGAGACAGGCCGTCAAAGGCCCCGGGTCACAAAACCTTGCGCGTACCCGTAGAAAAATGGTACGCCGCAGATACGAGCATACCCCTGGCCGTGGTCAGACTGATCGGCAGGCCGGTTATCAAGAGACTGTTCTCCGTCGATATACAGGGGCTCGAAAATATTCCCGAGACAGGTGCTGCTGTGCTCCTTTCGAACCATACATCGTTTCTGGATTCCATCATCCTCGGCGCGTTTCCAAAGCGGCACATCTGGTTCATGGCCAAGAACTCCGAGCTTAAGAATACTCTGCTGACCTGGGCGATCAGGCATGCCAGGGGATTTCCCGTGAGGAGATACACCATCGACACACAGGCAGTGCGCAACGCCGTCCGCATAATCCGGCAGGGGCACATCCTGGGTATATACCCTGAAGGCGAGAGGACCTGGGACAACAGGCTGCTCCCCTTCAAACGGGGTACTATGCGCCTTGTCCTCGCACTGGGAAAGCCGGTCATCCCCGTGGGAATATCCGGGGCATACAAGCTGATGCCCAGGTGGGAATCCTCCATCGAGAAGTCTCCCGTGAGTGTGAAGATCGGCGAGACTCTTTCACTGCCCCATATCCCCATCCCGCACCAGACACAAAACGACATATCCGATGCGGAGCGTGTCTTGAGCTCCCGCATCAGGCAGCTGTCAGGAGAAATGTATTGAGCTTTGTACGCGTAATCCCTCTCGGGGGAGTCCGGGAATTCGGACTCAACTCAACCGTCATCGAAACAGGCACCGGGTCGATCCTCGTGGATGCTGGGCTGATGTTCCCGAAGTTCAACCCCACGGGCATCGATCAGATCATCCCCGACTTCTCATACGTCAAGGAGAACCAGGAGGCATTCGAAGGCATCATCCTCACCCACGGACATGAGGACCATGTCGGCGCCCTGCCCTATCTCCTCAAAGATGCGCCCATCCCGGTCTTCGCCCATCCCTTTACCCTGGAGCTCGTCAAGAGAAAGCTCCGGGAGTTCGATATGAACGGCCCGATCGATCTCCAGAGCGTTTACCCGGGACAGAAGATAACCATCGCGGGCATGGAAGTCACCTTTATCGAGGTCGCCCACTCCACGCTGGGATGCTATTCTCTGTCTATCCAGACTCCCCAGGGAAAAATCATCCATTCGGGAGATCTCAAAGAAGTTCCCCCCGAGTACGGCACCATCGGGCCGGACGTGAAGCTCTTCATCTGCGAAAGCACCAATGCAGAGGTGAATCCCCGGTACACGGACGAAAACAGAGTCCGGAAATCGCTCGAGGCGATCGTGAAGAAAACTTCGGGCGCAGTCGTGGTATCGACCTTCTCCAGCCACGTGCGCCGCATCCAGATGCTCTACGACCTGGCCGTGGAAAGCGGAAGGAAGATCGCGATCATCGGCAGGAGCATCAGCCAGATCGTTGATATCGCAACTGATCTGGAAGCGCTGAACTTCGATCCCCGGGACGTGATCAAGCCCGAGGAGATCATCTCCATGGACAGGAGCAAGGTCCTGATCGTCTGCACCGGCACTCAGGGAGAGATCTATTCGGTCTTGTCGCTCATCGCCAGGGGATGGCACAAGTTCAAGGTAAAGGAAGGCGACAGCGTCATCATCTCCGCGCGGGTCATTCCGGGAAACGAGCTTGCCATCACCCGGTGCATCGACAAGCTGATCGACTTCGGCGCAAAGGTCTATTATCCGGAGACGGCAGAAGTCCACGCCTCGGGCCACGCACCCCAGGAAGAGCTTCGCAAGGCCGTCACGCTCCTGAAGCCCGCGATCGTCATGCCGGTCCACGGCGAGCTCAGGCACATGAAGGGGCTGGCCGATATCGTGGATTCGCTTCCCGGGCTTAATGCACAGACAGTCCTGGCAAAACCCGGGCAGATCTGGACGGTCGGACCGGACGGTATGGAGATGACCGGAGAAACCGCCCACGGCAGATGCTTCGTCGACGGAGAGCTCACCGGGGATATTCGCGACGTGGTGCTCAGGGACCGCAGGCACATATCCGAAGGCGGCCTCGTGGTTGCCTTCGTGGTAATCGACTCGGGCAAGCCTCTGGTCGTGCTCGGACCCGACATCATGTGCAAAGGGGTCGTTCCTGCGAGCATGGAGCAGGAACTCATAGACGACATCCGGAGACATGCCGGTGAAGTTCTGGATTCGTGTCTGGAAAAAGAAATCAATATCCAGGCCCTGCAGAACCGTCTCCGCGAGGCCATCGGCATCCGGCTGAAAGCCCGCCTCGGGAAAAAGCCCATGGTGATTCCCATCATCATGGAGATCTGAAGATCGAGGCTCATCGGGTGACGGTGCAACGCGTGCTTGATTTCTCTGAGATTTTTGGTATGGACTGTACAATGCCGCAGCTTTTTCGCGTATTCTCTAAATTGCTGGGCTTAAGGGGTACGTTATGGTATAAGCGGTACCCTGAAAGGATCCTCGATGGCAAAAAAGAATAAAGAAACAAGGATCCCCTTCCCGGTCCCGGGGATATTCATCCTCTTTGTTGCCGTCTTTCTCTTCCTGTCCCTGATATCGTACGATCCGTCGGACCCGAGCTTCTCCCATTACCAGAAGGTCAAAGAGCTCCACAACTGGATGGGCATTATCGGATCGTATATCGCTGACGGGCTGTATATCCTCTTCGGGGTGACGGCACTGATCATTCCCCTCTTTCTGGCGGAACTCTCCGTGCGTTTCTTCAGAAAGACGGCGTCGTCGGGCTGGATCAAGGGGTTAAGCATCTTCATCATCTTTTTCGCAAGCTTAGGTCTCCTGCACATCTTCGTACAAGATGTCACCCTCTTCTCCACGACCATGCCCTCCGGAGGGATTCTCGGGAAGATCATCGGCGGGGCACTGTACAAGTATCTCAATGCGTGGGGGTCGCTCATGCTGCTGCTCATGCTCCTGTGCGCAGGGGCGCTGATCGGCTATGACTTCGCCACCCCGTACCATTCGATCAGGGACTTAACGGCAGCAATGAGGGAAAACTGGGAGGTGCGCGTGCGGCGCAAGGAGCTGGAGCAGCGCACGAAGCCCAAACAGCAGAAAAAAGCTGCCGGAGAGATCGATGGCGAGCCGGCTCCCAAGGCGGAAAAATCCGGCAAAAAAGAGCCCCAGATCACTATCGCCGGGACACCCCGCGAGGACAAGAGCATAACGGAAATCCCGAAGCAGGCGACGCTCGACTTCGTGAACAACTACCAGATGCCGCCGCTGTCGCTGCTCAGCAAGCCTCCGGCGAAGAACCGGGTGATCACCGAAAAAGAGCTCAAGGCCAATGCAACGCTCATCATCGCCAAGCTCAAGGATTTCGGGGTCGAAGGGGAAATCCTCGAGATCAAGCCGGGCCCGGTGATCACCATGTATGAATTCACCCCTGCACCGGGGATCAAGATCAACAAGATCGTTTCCCTGGCCGATGACCTCGCCATGGCGCTCAAGGCGTCGCCGGTCCGGGTCGTGGCCCCCATACCGGGGAAAAACGCAGTGGGCATCGAGATCCCCAACCGGACGCGCGAGATGGTGTACCTGAAGCACACCCTTTCCAGCAAGGAGTTCGTCATGTCGAACTCGCCGCTGACGCTCGCGCTCGGGAGCAACATCGAAGGCATCCCCGTAGTGACGAACCTGGAGAAGATGCCGCACCTGCTCATCGCAGGGGCTACCGGCACGGGCAAGAGCGTAGGTCTGAACACGATGATCCTCTCGCTCCTTTACCGCAACGACCCCTCCGAGCTGAAGTTCATCATGATCGACCCCAAGCGGATCGAGCTCTCCCATTACGAGGGCATACCCCATCTGCTCTATCCGGTGGTGGTCAACCCCAAGGAGGCCATCCCGGTCCTCAAATGGGCCGTCGCAGAGATGGAGATGCGCTATGAATGGTTCAAAGACTTAGGCGTCAAAGGGGTCGACTCGTACAACAAGAAGGTAAAGAAAAACGCCAAGGAGTTATGCACCACCCTGGCGACGCTGAAAAACGAGAACGAAAAAACCGGGCTGCTGCCCAAACTCGTCATCGTTATCGACGAGATGGCGGACCTCATGATGGTCAACCGCGAGGTGGAGACCTATATCGCACGGCTTGCCCAGATGGCCCGTGCAGCCGGCATCCACATGATCGTCGCAACCCAGCGGCCTTCCGTGGACGTGATCACCGGACTGATCAAGTCCAACTTCCCCACCCGGATCTCGTTTCGGGTCTCCTCGAAAATAGACTCGCGGACCATCCTCGATTCTTCAGGCGCAGACCAGCTCCTGGGCCTCGGGGACATGCTCTTCCTCACGCCGGGGAACTCCGGCCTCACCCGCATTCACGGGTCCTTTGTCTCGGAAGAGGAGCTCGATCACGTGGTGGACTTCATCAGGCAGCAGGGCGGCCCGGAATACATCGAGGGCCTGGGCGATCAGATCGCACGGCTCGCGGACGAAGACAGCAACGGCAACGGCGGCGGATCACCTCTGGATGAAGAATACGATCCGGTCTACGATCAGGCCCTGGAGTTCGTCACCGGCAAGGGGAGCGCGTCCATATCCCTGATCCAGCGAAGGTTCAGGATCGGGTATAACCGGGCAGCCAGGATCGTGGAGCAGATGGAGAGGGAAGGAATCATAGGCCCGTCGGACACAGCGGGAAAACCAAGAAAGGTATTGGTAACGTCATATGCAGCAGAACTTGAAGACTAGTATCGCGGCGATCATATTCATTCTCTTTGCGGCGGCATCGCTGCATGCGGAGAGTCTGAAGAATATCCAGAACTTTTATAAGAAGCATGAAAACTTCACTGTGAATTTTACCCAGGACACGTATCAGAGCCTTGTGAACAAGACCGTGCATTTCACCGGCAAGGTCTCCTACAAGCGCAATACCGGCGTGCGGATGGACGTAGCCGCGCCCCAGCGCCAGGTCATCATTCTGAAAGGCCAGACGGTTGTGGTTCACCTCCCCGAGGAAGGGACCACTCAGACTCAGGAGCTGCCTCCGGAAATGGCCACACAGAATATCCTGGGCTTTTTCTCCGGCCTTGACGCCATCGGCGAAGGCTATGAGATCAAAGAAAGCGATGAAGCGCTCTTCCTGTATCCCAAGGGCGGATCGGGGCATATCACCGTATGGACGGAAAAATCTCATGCCATCAAGAGGATCATGCTCAAGGACGCCACAGGCAACCAGAGCGATATCCGGCTTACGGGCTACCGGTTCGGCACCGGGGTAAGCAATGAGATCTTCGATCTGAAGAGTACCGGCACCCCGGCTGAAAAACCCGATAAGTAAGAGGAATGACAGCCTTTTAAAGGATGAATCTCTGACGTGCTGTTTTGTTATACGAGGAGCTTTGCATGAAAAACGTTCGGGCAATCAAGACCAGCACCCAGGTATGCGCTGTCATCGGCAACCCGGTCGCTCACAGCCTGTCGCCCGCGATCCACAATGCCGCCTTCGAGGAACTGGGACTGGATTTCATCTATGTGGCCTTCCAGGTGGAGGACGTCAAGAATGCGCTCGCAGGCATGCGGGCTTTTGAGAACTTCCGCGGCTTAAGCGTCACCATACCGCATAAGATCGAGGCCATGAATTACGTGGATGAGATAGCCTCCGTGGACCGGTCCATCGGCTCGATCAATACGATCATCCATACGCAGGGCAAGCTGCTGGGCTCGGGTACGGACGGGCCGGGCGCGCTCAAGGCCATCAAAGATGCCGGAGTGGAGACAAAGGGCCGCAACGTCCTGATGCTGGGTTCGGGAGGCGCGGCCAGGGCCATAGCGTTTACCCTCGCCCGGGCGGGCTCGCTGAAGTCCCTGTCCATCCTGGATATCGACACGAACATGGTAAACCGGCTCGCCGCGGACCTTCAGGCTGGCGCCGATACGCCCATAGGATCGGCCTCCCTCGACGGAGACTCCCTTGCGACAGCCATGGAGGCCGCCGACATCATCATTCACTGCACGCCGGTGGGAATGCACCCCGGAGTTGATGCCTCGCTGGTCCCCGCAGCCCTGTTCCGCCCCGGCCAGGTAGTTTTCGATATCGTCTATAATCCGCTTGAGACGAAACTCCTGCGCGATGCCGGGGCAAAGGGGCTTATTGCGATCTCCGGCGCCGAGATGTTCATCAACCAGGCGGCGCTGCAGTTCGAGCTGTTTACCGGCCGCGAAGCACCGGTCGAGCTCATGCGGCAGGTGGTCATGAGGCATCTAAATTCTCGATAAACGCAGCAAGCTTCGATCGACTGAGCAGGGGAGCCTGGTCTGCGAAGGCATGGAGGGGAGCTCATGCGGGACAGGAACAAGTTCTGGGGAGAAACAACGGCGTTTCTCGCCCTTTTCCTCGACAACCTGGGGGTGCTCGTCTTTTTAAGCGCGATCCTCATCTTCACCTTCAACTATCCCGCCGAGATCATCATGAAGCGCATGATCCCGGGAACGGCGCTCGGCGTCCTCTTCGGCGACCTGATCTATACCTGGCTTGCTTTGCGCCTGAAGAAAAAGACAGGACGGAGCGATGTCACGGCCATGCCGCTCGGCCTCGACACCCCGTCGTCCATAGGCCTGGCCTATGCGGTGATCGGCCCCGCCTATGTGGCGACCCAGGACGCAGTGCTCACCTGGCACATCGGCATGGCAACGCTGTTCATGATCGGCGTCGTCAAGATCGTCACATCGTTCCTCGGCGGGTTCGTGCAGCGCATCATCCCCAGGGCAGGGCTCCTGGGCTCCATCGCCGGGGTGGGGCTCGTTCTCCTCGGCTTCCTGCCCGTCATCGATATCTTCAACGAGGTTGTGGTGGGCATGACCGCACTCGGCCTGATCTTCGCCTTTCTTTTAGGCCGGCTCGAGCTTCCCGGAAGGATCCCCGGGGTCCTGGCCGCCGTGCTCCTGGGCACAGGACTGCACTTCGCCCTGGGATTTTACGGATACCTCCCGGAATTTCAGAAGCCGGTCTTTGAGATGAGCCTGTCCCTTCCCGTCTTTTCCATCGGATTTCTCGAAGCCCTGCCGAGGACCGTCCAGTATCTGCCGCTCGCCATACCTTTCGGCATCCTCACCATCATCGGCGGGATCAACAACACCGAGAGCGCACGGCTGGCAGGAGACGAATACAGGACCCGTGACATCCTCCTCACCGAGGCGCTGACCTCGCTCGTCGCAGCCTTTTTCGGCGGCGTGGCGCAGACCACGCCCTATATCGGGCACCCTGCCTACAAAAAGATGGGCGCCACCTACTGGTATACGCTCCTCACCGGGCTGCTCGTCGGCCTGAGTTCCATGATCGGCCTGCTCTCGCTGATCGTGAGCATCATCCCGCGCGCAGCGCTGGCCCCGATCTTCATGTTCGTCGGTTTCGAGATTGTCCGCCAGGCCTACAGGGAGTCACCCCCGGAGCATTCCGAGG
The DNA here is from genome assembly GCA_002448235.1 of Syntrophaceae bacterium UBA6087. Classification (GTDB taxonomy): domain Bacteria; phylum Desulfobacterota; class Desulfomonilia; order UBA1062; family UBA1062; genus Phosphitivorax. Next base: position 55,435 of record DIXF01000013.1, on the reverse strand, counting down.
CAGTGAGCTTCAGTTTCCTGCCGGTCATCGCCAGCCTCGTCATGATCATCCTCAGCCAGTTCCTGGGCGCCGCGGACATTACCCCGGACAAGCTGCCGCCCCGCCTCGCCACCATGCTCCAGTCCCTGACCGTGCTCAGCAACGGGTTCATCATGACCGCGCTGCTCTGGGGAGGGATGATGTCCTATATCATCGACCGCAAACCCAGGATGGCATCTCTCTACGCCCTGACCTGCGCGGTCTTCACCCTCTTCGGCATAATCCATTCCGTGCTTCCTTCCGGCGAAGTGTATCTCCCCTGGAGACTCGCATCCGACATCCACTATACTGTTGCCCTGGGGTATACCCTTCTGGCAGGGATATTTCTGGTGCTCGGCAACGGCCGCGTGAATGAGGAGGCGGACGTATCGCCCTCCGGGTGACGGGATCTTCAATAATACATACCACCTGATATCATGACAACTTACTATAATCTATACGCCTTGACCAAGGCCCCTGCCTCTGGTAAAGCGAATTCATGGATTTGCGCCTCATCGATAAGACAGTCGAACTCCTGCTGGAAGCAACCCACGCAGTCGTTCTCACCGGCGCCGGGATATCCACCGAGTCCGGGGTGCCTGACTTCAGGTCTCCCGGCGGGATATGGGAGCGGTACGACCCCACGATATTTTTTATCGACCGGTTTATGGCCGACCCTGAAAACGTCTGGAGGTGCATGTTCGACATGCATAAATCGAACGAGTTCACGCTCTGGGACGCGCTGCCGAATACAGGCCACAGGGCGCTGGCCTATCTGGAAAAGATCGGGGTTCTCAAGGCCGTCATCACCCAGAATGTGGACAACCTCCATCAGAAGGCAGGCAGCCGCAACGTCATCGAGTTCCACGGCAATATGCTCTTCGCCAGGTGCCTGAAATGCGGCAAAAAAGAGGGGTATGAGCACGTGCTCGAGGAACTGGAGAAGGGACGGACCCCGAGGTGCACGTGCAGCGGGATCATGAAACCCGATGCCGTCTTTTTCGGTGAAGCGATCCCGCAGGAAGCGCTGAGGCAATCATTCAACGAAGCGGAAGACTGCGACCTGATGCTCGTAATCGGTACATCCGCTCAGGTTGAACCTGCTGCTTCGCTGCCGTTGATCGCCAAAGGCATGAGCACCCTGCTCAGGGGTATCGGCGGCATCGCCCTGCCCAAATCGAATTGCCATGTAGTCGAGATCAACTGGGAGCCCACTCCGCTCACCAACGACGTTTCCGATTTCCTCATCCAGGGAAGGGCCGGAGAGGTGCTCTTCCACATCGAACAGAAGATCCGGGAAAACCAAAAGCGGTAGGTGCCGCGGGATTCCTCTCCATTGTATCGGGCTCATAGGAGATGTTTGCCGCAGGTGCCTTTTTCACGAAAAAGATCGTTCATCACGGGCTTGACCTCTTCACGGGATATGCTATGGTGAATTTACCGGGAGATGATCTATCATGTCCCGGCCGGGTGCGAGATGTCGGACAGCGTCATAAAGACAGCTTTTTCATCTGCAGGACACAAAGACTCCATGAGAACGTACATTTCATGCAGCAAACGCAAAGGATCCCCCAAGGTAGCCCTCGATGTATGCAAGGTGTGCAGGTACAACGTGAGATGCAGCGAGTATCAGAGATACCGGAATCCCCCACTGTTCCCTGCATCGAGTAAATTCTAAGGAATAGGGCTACTTGACAGACTGAGACCTTTGGTCTTATTTTATCTTTATTATGCCGAAAAAAGAAATCTCCATTTATCCTGACCATGTCCTTAAATCCAGGGCAAACGATATAGAGAACATCGATCTCGATATCGTCACCCTTGCCGAAGATATGACTCAGACCATGTACGCCGCCCCCGGGGTGGGCCTGGCTGCCCCTCAGGTCGGGCAGCAGAAGCGGCTCATCGTCGTCGACCCGACGAGCGGCAAGGAAGAAAACCAGCTCATCGTGCTTGTCAATCCGGTGATCGTCGAAAAGGAAGGGGTCGAGACGGACAGCGAGATGTGCTTAAGCGTTCCCGAGACCTCGGTCGACGTCGACCGTTCGACGAGAATACTCGTTTCGGGGATCGACCTCAAAGGCAAAGATGTGCGGATAGAAGCCGAAGGCTTCCTTGCACGGATATTCCAGCACGAGATAGACCACTTAAACGGTGTTGTCATTCTGGACTACGCCTCCTTTCTGAAACGATCGATCTACCTGAAGAAAAGAAAAAAAGGCAAGATATGAGACTCGCCTTCATGGGCACTCCGGAGTTTGCCCTGCCTGCGCTGAAGGCGCTGATCCTTGCAGAGGCCCATGAGGTATCCTTCGTCATCACCCAGCCGGACAAGCCCAAAGGGAGGGGCCGGCAGATCCAGATGCCTCCGGTAAAGCTTCTCGCACTGGAGCATGGCATCCCGGTGCTCCAGCCCCAGAAACTCAAAGGCAATCAGGAGATCTTCGATGCCGTGAAAAAGGAAACCCTCGATGCGGTCATCGTTGTCGCATACGGGAAGATGATCCCCGACGAAATGCTTCATCTCCCGAAACATGGCTTCGTAAATATCCATGCATCCCTTCTGCCGCGCTTCAGGGGGGCTGCCCCGATCAACCGGGCGATCATCGAGGGATGCAGAGTCACCGGCGTGAGCATCATGCAGATCGATTCCGGCATGGATTCAGGGCCGGTGTTCCTCGAAGCTGAAACCCCGATAACAGAGGATGACGATGCGGTAAGCCTGGCGCACAGACTGAGCGACCTCGGCGCCGAAAAGCTCCTGGAGGTATTGCCCCTTCTCGATAAGGGCGGTATCGAGGCAGTGCCGCAGAAGCATGAAGAAGCCACCTGCGCTCCCATGCTCAAAAAGGAAGAAGGCGAGATCGACTGGGGCAAAGACCCGAAGACGATCCATAACATGGTCCGGGGGCTTGTTCCCTGGCCGTGTGCATATACGTACTTCGGGGAAAAGACATTGAAGATCCTGCGCAGCAGGTATGAGCTCGTCACGCACGACCGGCCTTTCGGCACCATGATCAAAGATGCGCGGGGCTTGAAAATTGCCTGCTCCGGAGGCTTCGTCATCCCAGAAATCATGCAGATCGAAGGGAAAAAGGCATTGGACGGCCATGCCTTCTCCGTCGGACTCCGCTCGGAGGAAGTCCTGTTGGGAAGGATGTAAGCCCTGCATTATCGGGCAAAATAGGTGCAGAAATCTTCTGCGATACGTGCTAGAGGAAAAAGCACCGGGTTGTTTCGGTTATCGGAAATCGAAAAAGGCGAAACAAAGGGGAGCGCAAATGATCCTTGCACCGTCAATACTGTCGGCTGACTTTTCCTGCCTCGGAACAGAGGTAAGGAAGGTCCTGTCGGCCGGGGCGCAGTGGATACATGTGGATGTCATGGACGGCCATTTCGTGCCCAACATCACCATAGGCCCCCTTGTAGTGCGGAGCTTGAGGGGCGTTACCGATGCGTACCTCGACTGTCACCTGATGATTTCGGATCCTGACAGATACCTGGAGGCGTTTGCCGAAGCGGGAGCCAACGGGATAACCGTTCATGCGGAGGCATGCACCCACCTCCACCGGACGCTGACGAGGATACGCGAGCTGGGATGCACTCCGGGCGTGTCTCTGAACCCCGCCACCCCTCTGAGCACCATAGAGCATTGCCTCGATGCCGTCGGCCTGGTGCTGATCATGAGCGTCAACCCCGGTTTCGGCGGGCAGAAGTTCATCGATGCCGTGCTGCCCAAGATAGAAAAGACGGCAAAGCTCGTATCGGGGAAGAATATCCTCATCCAGATCGACGGCGGCATAGGAAAGGAAAACCTCGCCCTGGTCCTGCGCAAGGGAGTGGAGGTGGTTGTCGCCGGTTCGAGCGTGTTCAACAGCAGTTCTCCGGAGAATGCTATCAAGGAGATGTTCGAGATTGCCGATGCCCAGAATCGTTAACCTGATCGCTGCCGCCGCCTTACTTATCGGCATTGCCGGGTGCGCCCATGTCCCTGCCGAAAAATCCCCTGCTGCGCCCATACGGACGGAGAATCCATACCTGCTGCTTCTCATGGCGCGATACGAAGAGAACCAGGGAAACTGGAACACGGCTCTGGAACTCTACGGCAAAATCAATGACCCCTTTGCCGTGCTGGCCCAGGCAAGGATACATTTTATCCTGAACCAGCCCGACAGTGCTTTGACGTTTGTCGACAAGGTCATCGAATCGGGTTCTTACGTCGATGAGTCCCTCGAGCTCAGAACCAAGATCTATGCCCGCAAAGGAGACTGGCAGCAGGCGATCAGGGATACTGAGGTCCTCTCGGAAAAATATCCGGACAATGCCCAGCTCAAGCTGTTCCTCGCCAATCTCAAGATCATCGTATCCGACTTCAAGGGAGCGGAAAAGCTCCTGCGCGAGCTCCTGAAGAACGGCGATGACGGCATGATCCTTTATACCCTTTCCAAGGCGTGCTACGGGAGCAAGGATTATACGTGCGTCAGGGACGTACTCAAAAAGGTGATCGAACAGAACCCCAAATTCGCCCCGGCATATCTCGATCTGGGCAAAACCTACGAGCTCTCCAAAGAAACGAAGAAAGCTGAGGCCGTCTACAAGCAGTATCTTGAGATCGAGCCGTATTCAGTCGAAGCGCTCATCTCGCTTACCGATCTCTATATTTCGACAAACCGGTATAAAGACGCGATCGTTCAGCTCACGAAGCTCAAACAGCTCAATGACGACGTTCAGATCCTGCGGAAGCTGGTTCTGCTGGAGCTCCAGGACGGCAAGTTTGAAGACGCCCTTGCAAACCTTACCGCCATCAAAGAACCGACCGTCGAAGACTCTTATTACCTTGCCATTACCTACACAAAGCTCAACAGGTTTGAAGATGCGCTTGAGGCGCTTTCCGAAGTGCCTGTCACCAGCAGGCTCGGATGCGAGACCGCCATGCTGAGATCGTCGATCTTAAAAGAGCTCGGCAGGCAGCAGGAGGCAGTCAACGAGCTGATGTCGGCGTGGGATTACTTTTCGCCGAAAACAGCCTGCAACGAGGTGGGGTACCAACTCGCCAACGAGCTGGACACCGTGGGCAGAAGGGATGAAAGCCTCGATATCGCCAACAAGCTGCTTTCGAACAATCCCCATGATCCGGTCGCGCTCAACCTGGTAGGATATGTCATGGCAGACCAGGGCATAGAGCTCGATAAAGCCTACGAGATGATTACAGAGGCGCTCAAGGCCAGACCCGATGACCCGTATATACTCGATTCCATGGCGTGGGTTCTCTACAGGCAGGGTAAGCTTAAGAAGGCGTATGAATATTTAAAGAAAGCCATTGAAAAACTCGATACCGATCCTACTATCCATGAACACATGGGAGACGTTCTGAAAAGTATGGGGAAGACCAAGATGGCGCTCGATTATTATCTCAAGTCGTCTGCCTTGAGTTCGAAACCGCGGGATGAGCTGGAAGCGAAGATACATGAGCTACTCAAATAACCCGATGTGCCGGAGCAGGGGATTTTATGAACAATGAAGCCAAGGTGGGCCTTTTCGTCGTCGCCATCATCATTACGTTCATTGCCCTGGCGTTTCAGATAGGCGAGCTCAACTTTGGAAAGAAGGCAACGTACAACATCACCATGGTCTTCTCGACGGTTGAAGGCCTGAAGGTAGGCTCCCAGCTGGAGCTTGCAGGGGTTCAGGTCGGGAGCGTAAAGGGAATACAACTCAATAAGGACTACTCTGCCGTAGTCACGGCCGTGGTCGAAGAGGACATCAGGATACCCATCGACAGCACGGCATCGATCGCCACAAAAGGCGTGCTCGGCGACAAGGTTATCATCATCAAACCCGGCACTTCCTCGAACACCATCGAACCCGAAGGCAACCTCGCGAGAACCTCGGTTCCCCCTTCTCTGGACAGCCTCCTCGAACAGGTCGGCCAGATCGCGAGCAATCTGACAGAGCTGACCGGCGCATTGAACAATACGCTCGGAGACGAAGAAAGGCTCCAGGCAATACTCATAAACTTCCAGCAGCTCAGTGAAGACGCTGCGGGAATACTGGCCGAGAATAAAGAAGACATCTCGACGATCGTCACGAGCATGAGAGACGTGAGCGTCGCACTGGTGGAGATCTCCGATAACTTCACCGGTACATCGCGGGACTTGAACGATATCGTCGGCACAGTAAAATCGGGCAATGGCACGATCGGGAAACTGGTGTACGACGACAGCCTCTACGTATCGCTTCAGGGCTCGATGGAATCGCTCCAGAAGCTCACCTCCAGCATCGAGGAGGACGGCACCTTGAGCCTGCTTTTAAGCGACCCGACCCTCTACCACAACCTTGTCACCGTATCCGAGAACATCAAGATCATTTCCGAGAACCTCGCCACAGGGAAAGGCACCCTGGGCAGGATACTCTCGGACGACGAGCTGTACGAGAACCTAAACGAAGCGGTCCGGAACGCGAACCTTGCGGCACAGGGCCTCAATGAGCAGGTGCCCATCACGGTCATGGGAACGATCCTCGGATTCATCTGGTAAGCAAAGCCATGAGCTTCAGGCTGATTGCCCTTTTGACTCTCAGCCTCACGGTCAATGTTTTTCTCTGTGCAAGCCCCGGATATGCCGCGGACATCAACTTTGCCCCCCTTTTCCGCTACGAATCCGACGCCGGCCGGTATGACCTCTCCATCGCCGGGCCCTTCCTGGAATTCTCGTCAGAATCAACCGCCATACGCCCCCTCTTCTACCGGGACGATACGGAGACGGACATCCTCTACCCCCTTGGCCGGAGCACAGAGAATCATTCACATCTCGTCCCCGTGTTCAAGTGGACGGACCAGAACGACGTAGAAACCTTCGACCTTCTCATCTTCACCTACGGCAGAGATCACGATCGGACCTACGGTGGAATTTTCCCTTTTTACGGCAGCCTGCTGAACCGCTTCGGGCACGATCGCGTTCGTTTCGTTCTCTGGCCTCTTTATACCAAGCTCGTAGATGACGACCAGGAGACTTACTCGATCCTCTGGCCGTTCCTGAAATACTCCCGCGGGAGAGAATTCCAGTTCTTCCCCTTCTACGGGTATGAGAAGACCATCAACTACCGACACGACTACGTCCTCTGGCCCTTCATACACCACCGGAGAGGGGTCGAGAACATCGATGCATTCCTGCCCTTCTTCTATTACAACCGCAACTACACCTTCAGGGGCATATCCGTCATCTGGCCGTTCTTTACCTACAACCGCAACTCGAGCCCGGAGCACATGAGCATAAGTCTCCCCTGGCCGATAATCCGCTATGCCACCGGCGCGTACGAAGAACGGCAATTCCTGCCCTTCTACTGGTCAAAGACCGAGGGAGATATCTACCGGATGAGGACGATCCTCTGGCCTTTCTACCGGCAGGTTTCAAGCTACGATCCGCGAGCGAACTTCCGGCAGGATACCGTGAGCATCCTTCTGCTGAACTCGAAGACGACAAAGGTACATAACGGGGTCGTCGAATCCGAATCCCTGACCGCATGGCCTGTGTGGCACAAACACGATTATCGGAATCGCTCGCTCTGGTTTTTCCCCTGGATATTCCCCTTTCATGACGACGGTTTCAGAAATAATTATCTCCCCTTGCTGACCCTGGCAAACGGATACAACACTCCGGAATCATCGCAGGTAAGCATCCTGTGGGACACGTTTTCTTATCGCAGAGACCATGTGGTATCCCGCTTTTCGTTATCGTTTCTCTTCTCCTTTGAAAGAAGCCCGGAGTATAAACAGGTCGGGTTCCTGTCGAACCTTCTGCACTTCAGATGGGTGCTCTCCGACGAAGAAAAACAGGATGATAGCGGACAGCCGGAGCAGCATTGAACATTCATTATTCGCTTGGCGGCATTCCGGTCTTTTGGTATAAAGGAACGATCGGTATATTATTCTGAATCGGATATGAGGGCATACGCGAGGTAGCAGATCATGTCGCTGACAAGAAGAGAAATACTGGAACAGCTTGCACGGCTCGGGATCAAGACAGTAGGCGGTCTGAAACGGGGCTGCCGGGAATACGAGGCGTATTGGTCGAATACCCTTGGCCGTCCCGCCTGCAGCCTGGTGCCCACTCAGAGCGAATCCTTTATCCCCGAGGCTTAAAGGCAAAAGCCTCTCCATCCGTTTTGATCACCATCGAAGGCGCTGAACCGTCCGTTGACCCTCGTCCCGTTGCGATCCTGCCACGGGAACGTTATTCGAATTTGACGAACCGTTCTTTTTTCGCTGCGCAGACCGGGCACTCGTCGAGAAGGACGCCGTCCGATACATAACCGCAGACGTCGCAGACGTAGTAGGTAGTCTGCCGCTCTTCCAGCACATGGTCCATCGCCTCCTTGTAGAGTTTGGCGTGGATTTCCTCTACATCCCTGGACTGGCTGAAGTAGAGCGATGCAGCTCGGTCGCCGTTTTCTTCCGCATACTTGATGAACTGATCATAGGCTACGCCCGCCACCTTCGTTTCAGACTCGAAGCTCGCCGCCAGGTTCTCTTCGGTGCTCTTGATCTCCTTGAGCAGCCGCAGCGCCCTCTTGCCGTGGAGCTCCTCGGAAAAGGAGATCACCTTGAAAAGCTTTGCCAGCTGGGGATACCCTTCCTGCTCGGCCTTATCCGCATAGACTTTCAGCCTCAAGCTCGCCTTTGATTCACCTGTATATGCCTGGAATATCGCTTCACGCACCCTGTCGTCCATATTTTCCTCCTCTTCAACCGCCTCAGGCCGTACGGCCTGTATATCTGCCCACTAAGCTCGATAGCTCGCCGACCTTGCGTATGCCCAGCCGCGTAAGCGAAAAGTCGTACCGCACAGGATCACTTTTGTCGATCTTCTTGAACCCGTCCGTAATCTCCCGGGCAGTCCTCATATCCGCCTGCGACCTCGACGTCATGCCGAGTACCGTGCAGATCCGGTACATATGGGTGTCGAGCGGTACGATCAGCTTGGCCGGAGAAACGCACGTCCAGCACCCGGGATCGATCTCGTCCGACCGGGTCATCCACCGGAGGAAGAGATTGAGCCTCTTGCAGGCGCTCTTCTTTTCCGGAATCGAGATAAGGCTGTTATAGTCGCCGCAGCCTCTCATCCCGAGTTCCCGGACGAAAACCGACAAGGCTGGCAGGACATCCTCGTCCCGAGGGCTGATCCCCGCGAGAAAACAAGCCTGAAGCGACCCGTGCTTCCGGATGACATCCCGGATCCCCAGGAGAAGATCCGCAAGCTCCCTGTCGGTTGTAAACCGGTGCTTGAATCCGCGGAACGCCTCCCTCACGGACGTCTCGGAAGCTTCTTCGAGAAATCCCCGCGGAGAAGGACCCATGGCCTTCAATACAGACGCTACGCTCTTGAGTATCTGCGCAACTCTTCCGTAAGCGAGGGAAGAGGCGATCATGCCCACGATCTCGCGATCGAGAGGGTCCTCATACAAATAAAGAAATTCCAGTGGATCGGGAGAGATATACTCAGCGCGGTGGTATCTCTCGTAGATCTCCTGAAAAAACACCCTCATCCCGGGGACAGGCAGGCCCCGCTCCGGCAACCTCTTTTTCGTTCTTACGTTTCTCTGATGCTCGTGCAAATCGTTACCGCTTCTCTTTTCTTGACTATCAGCCCTCTGAAAGCCGGCCATTGCTTCAGGTCCAGGAGACTACGCCTCGGGAGTAAACTCATCCTTCGAAGCGCCGCAAACCGGACAGGTCCAGTCGTCCGGCAACTTGTCGAACGGGGTCCCCGCGGCGATGTCGCCCTCGGGGTCTCCCTGCTCGGGATCATAGATATATCCGCATACCTGACACACGTATTTCTGCATTCTTTCCTCCACAAGCTTTTTTCACTGCTCTTACTTCGTTACGAGGTCTCTCCAAGCTTTTGAGAAATGGTCTTCCCCAGCGCAAAACAAGCCTCAAGCGTTTCTCCGTCGGGCACATACTTCGCTTTCAGCGGCTCTCCGACGAGGTCTACCTTCATCTCTGCGAGTATATCCCTGATATGCAGCGGCGCCTCCCCGCTCCAGCCGTGGGACCCGAACGCAGCACCGATCAGATTCTTCGGCTTCAGGCCCTTCAGGTAGGTCAGGACATCCGCCATGGCGGGAAGAATATTGTTGTTGAGCGTTGACGATCCGGCAACGAGCGCGCCTGCATTGAGGATTTCATAGGCGACGTCGCTCCGGTGGAACGAACCCATGGACATGACCTTTGTCGTGGTTCCCCCTTCTCTCAGGCCTTCCGCGATCGCCTCAGCCATCAGCTCGGTGCTGTGCCACATGGTGTGGTACAGCACGACCGCCTTGTTTTCCGGCTTCTGCAAAGCCCATTTCCGGTAGCGGGAAAGAATCCTGCCCAAGTCCTTGCGCCAGACCGGCCCATGATCCGGAGCGATAATATCGATGGGGATGCCTGACTTCTCCACCTTGTCCAGGAGACCCACGATAAGCTGCGAGTAGGGAAGGAGAATATTGGCATAGTAGGTTGCCGATTCGTACTCGAGGACGGCATCGTCGACCTCGTCGGCGAACCTCTCCGACGACGCCAGGTGCATCCCGAAGGCATCCTGGGAGAAAAGGAGCTTTTCCTCCTTGAGGTAGCTGAACATGCTGTCCGGCCAGTGAAGCATCCGGGTTTCCATAAAGGACAGGGTGAGGTTGCCGAGACTGAGCTCCGAGCCGTCTTTCACCGGGACTATTTCCCGGTCTATCCTGAAATGCTCGTTCAATGCTTTTGCACCCATGACAGAGGCGAAAACCTTCTCGGGCTGAACCTCTTCGATGACCTCCGCAAGGCACCCGGAGTGATCCATCTCGGAGTGGTTCGAAACGATGTAATCGATGCGCTTCGGGTCGACCAGGGACGCTATCCTGGCCATCAGCTCGCCCTTGAAGGGTCCTTTGACCGTATCTATGAGGGTGATCTTATCCGCCATGATGAGGTAGGCGTTATAGGTGCTTCCACGCTTGGTCGTGTACCCGTGAAAGTCCCTGATCGTCCAGTCTATGGCGCCGACCCAGTACACATGTTCGGTCAGCTTTATGGCTTTGAAGACAGGCATAACCCCCCCTCTCAGGAAATATTCCCCATTCTTTCCACGAGCATGACGATATGCTTCATCTCCTCGGCAATGATCCGGTCCAGGGAATCCTTGCTCAAGAGCTCCGGCACGGCCTTCTTGATGCCGGTATAGAATACGATCGAGTTCTTCTCCGCTTCGATCGCCAGCTTCAGGATGTCATTGAGGCTGGACTTCTCGGATATCTTCGCAGACATATCCTGCTTGAAGTCAAAGACCTTTCCATCGGTAAAAGCCTTGATGTAAGACGCAGCGGTCTCATCCGGGTCGTACCCCTGGTAGGCGTCGCTCAGGATCTTTGCACGCATCCCGGCAAACGCCTTTTCATGCCCGACTTCCATGGATGCCAGGCCGGAAAGCATTGTCTTCACCTCCGGCTCGCTGAACATCGAGGCTGCCTTCTGATAAAAACGGGCGCCCTGCCGCTCGATCTCTTCTGCCATCTCAAAGATTTCGTCCGCATTGAAATACAACTTCATGATCGCCATCTCCCTTATTTATAATATTTTTTTTATTATATCATGGTTGCGACTGAACGGGAGGTACAAAAACACGTCCTGCGAGTTCACGGTCGAGCATATATACTCCGTGGCCGCTCTCACCCATAAGCTTCAGCTGCTGGATGATATTCTCCGCATTGGATTCTTCCTCGACCTGCTCGTCGACAAACCAATTCAGCATGCTGCCCGTCGCATGGTCTTTCTCTTTGAGAGAAAGATCCACGAGATCATTGATGAGGGCGGTAACCTTCTGCTCATGCTTCAGCGTCTCCTCGAAAACAGCCAGGGTGCTTTTCCACTCCACCGGTGGTGCAGCGATCGCTTCGAGTTTGACGCGGCCGCCCCGGCTGACGACGAAATTGTAGAATTTGTCCGCATGGGTCAGTTCTTCAAGGGCCTGAATGCGCATCCAGTTGGCAAATCCCATGAGATTGACCGAACTGAAATAGGCGTTCATGGCCAGGTAAAGATATGCGGAATAGATCTCCGCATTGATCTGTTTGTTGATTGCTGCTTCAACCTTTTTATTGATCATAGCGTTCGTTCTCCTTTAAGAACACTCTCCCCTTACAGGTCTGTCTTCCAGAGCCCGTGAAGGTTACAGTACTCCCGTGCAGCCGTCTTGCCTGCGGCAACGCAGAAAAGGGCTTCCGGAGCCTGTCCCGGATCGAGGAACTTCCGGTATACCGAGCCGTCTGCTATGAGCTCGATCCATTCGATATAGTGCTTTTCCTCCATGGGATGCGCTACGCTCCCCACCTTTACCAGATATCCGTCAGCCGTTTTTTCAATGACCGGCACGTGCTTCTCTTTTGCCGCATCAACGGTATTCTCGGTCATCAGCTTCATCGGCTGCCCGCAGCAGACCAGTTCACCCTTGCCCCCATGGAGCACTTCGACCATGTTCCCACATATCTCGCATTTATACACTTCAAGTCTTTCTGCCATGCCCCTGTTCCTCCTTAGTTGGTATCGATAATCATTACTATTATCTATTTGGCACATGTGTCAAGTGCTTTACTCACCGTATTGCAACATCATCTTTAATAATCCATGAGGTGAAAGAGTCAAATCAGGCCCGTAAAAAGCCCATGGAAACCGGCGGCATATCACTTGGATCCTGAATGGAAAAAGCCTGCCGTCCGGAAGATCGCTACGGCAAAGTGCGGCAAGAGAGCGCATTCTCTTTAAGGCTTAAGCCGACTTGCAGGATATCCCCGCCCTGATTTTCCATATTGACAGTGGGTGTTTTGGTTGTTATTAACAAGACCGGATTTATGCCGAAGTGGTGGAATTTGGCAGACACGCTATCTTGAGGGGGTAGTGGGCTACGCCCGTCCGGGTTCAAATCCCGGCTTCGGCACCAAATTTTATACGATCCTCAAGAAAGAGAGTTAGGGATAGATGGCTAGAAAATGTGATATTTGTGGAAAAGGCCCGCAGTCGGGGAACAACGTTTCTCATGCGATGAACAAAACCAAACGGGTCTGGTTGCCGAACCTGCAGAGAGTGCGGGTCGATACAGCCGAGGGCACCAGGAGAGTAACCGTTTGCACGCAGTGCATCAAATCTGGAAGAATACAGAAACACTCAGTCTGATTCCTTTTTATCCAGGCAAACACATTACTCATTTCCTTTGCTTCTTGGGTAGTATTCACAAAAAGGGATGCCCTCTGCGGGTGTATCCCTCCGGGTATGCCTTGCAGTTCTGCTTCAGAAGCATGCCTCACGGGGTGTAAAGAAACTCCCGAGGAGCTCCGACCGGGGCGAACCCCCGGAACACTCATCAAATCAACGGCTGTGCTTCGATGGATCCAATGATTTCATCAAAGGCGCGTTCATTTTTCCTTGTAACTCCGGCCTAATTCTGGTAGCAAGTTTTCTTTGATTGCGCACGTGGTATTTCAGTGGGGAGATGAAAATGAAAAACGTATTCTTAATAGCGGCATTGCTTTTCCTCGTGATAACCGGGTGCGCATCCGCACCCAAGCCCGTGAAACCCGTTGACGATACCGCATTTTATCTTGCACGCTTCGATAAAGTCTGGGATGCAGCCGTTGTTACCTTGAACGAGGAATCGATCCCCGTTGATTCCCTCAACAAGGACAGGGGTGTCATCGCCACGAAGTTCGTAAACTACTCGGTGGGCCCCCAGGCACACCACGATATCGAAACCATCGCCCAGAAACCATCAGCCGCCAGGCTGGCCATATGGTCCCAAGTGGGATATACCTTGAGCATCCTGATCACGCCGATCAACGACATGAGCACCAAGGTCAAGGTAACGGCGCACATCGAGGCCTATGACCGGAACGTCTCGCAGGAATGGCATGAATGCATCTCGAATAAGGTGATCGAAAACAGGATCATCGAAAAGATCAGGGTTCAGCTGTAGGGGCGCATCCGCTTCCTTTCCGACAGGATCGATTCAAGGCCGGCCGCTACTGCCGCTCGATCTTTTCAACCCCTTTCAGCCTCCTGATATCGTTGAACAGTTCCTTGAGCTCCGGAAGACTCTTCACCATGACCCGGAAGATACACACGGATTTCCCCTGTATCACGGAGAACGCCTTCATGGTGTTGATATTGATCTTCTTCTCGCCGATGGCCGCGGTAATGAGACCCAGCATGCCCGGCTTGTCCACGCACGTGACCGAAAACTCTATCTCGTGGGTTTCCGTAATATCCGTATCCCACTCCACGGGGATGAGACGCTGCGTATCTGTCTCGTTGACATAGGAGCAGTTGGACCGGTGTACGGTGATGCCCCTTCCCCGCGTGATGAACCCCACGACCTCGTCTCCGGGTATCGGCCTGCAGCACTTCGCATAGCGCACGAGGAGGTTTTCCACCCCCTTGACCACGATGCTCGAAGAGTCGTGCTTTTTTTTCTGATCCTGCGGTTTCTGGGTCTTCTTCGGCTCTTCGGGTGTATACTTTCCGAGCAGCTGATTTACCGAAATCCTGCCGAAACCGATCGCCATGAAGAGGTCATCCACGCTCTTATACGATGCATCTTTGGCGATCTCCTCGAAATCCAGGGCCTTGGCGGAATGCAGACTCTTGATCTTCTTTTCCAGGATCTCCCTGCCCAGTGCAATACTCTGCTCGTTCTCCTGTGCCCTCAGCCAGGTTTTTATCTTTGTCTTTGCGCGGGAAGTCTTGGCGATCCTGAGCCAGTCCTTGCTCGGCTTCTGCTTTGAGGACCTGAGGATCTCGATAACGTCTCCACTGTTGAGTTTGTAGCGAAGCGGCACGATCTTGCCGTTTACCTTGGCTCCGGTACACTGGTTCCCGAGCTGGGTGTGCACGCTGTAGGCAAAATCCAGAGGAGTAGCGCCCACGGGGAAGCGCATGACCTCGCCCTTCGGGGTGAAGACATAGACGTCTTCCGGGTAGAGGTCTATCTTGACGCTCTGGAGAAACTCCTTGGGATCTTTCAGTTCTTTCTGCCATTCCAGGAGCTGCCTGAGCCACGAGAGCTTTTCTCCGTCCTGCTCGCTTACCCGTGCCCCGTCCTTATAACGCCAGTGAGCCGCAATCCCTTCGTTCGCAAAAAAGTCCATCTCCCGCGTGCGGATCTGGATCTCGATCCTCTCGCCGCCCGGCCCGAAAACCGTCGTGTGGAGGGACTGGTACATATTCGTCTTGGGCATGGCGATAAAATCCTTGATCCTGGATTGAATCGGCTTCCACTCCGAGTGGATGATGCCCAGGGTTTCATAGCATTCCGCCACGGACTCAACGATAACCCTGACCCCCAGAACGTCATAGACGTCCTCAAAGGGTATCCCCTGTTTTTTCAGCTTCTGATACACGCTGTAAACATGCTTGATCCTGCCCTTTACCTCTGCCTTGAGATCGGAAGCGTCCAGCTTCGACTGGATCTGACCCATAACTTCCTTCAGGTACTCTTCCTTTTCCTTGGCAATGGCGTCGAGCTTGGTCTTAAGGGTTTTATACCCCTGGGGGTCGAGGTACTTCAGGCTCAATTCTTCCAGTTCGACCTGGAGCCAGTAGATGCCCAGCCTGTTTGCCAGCGGCGCATAGATATCGAGGGTTTCCCGGGCAATTCTCTGCTGTGAGCCCGGGTTGTGGTACTGCAGCGTGCGCATGTTGTGGAGCCGGTCGGTGAGCTTGATGAGGAGGATCCGCAAATCCTTGCTCATGGCGAGGATCATCTTCCGGAAATTCTCTGCCTGCTGCTCTTCCTTGGAGCGGAAGTCGATCTTGGAAATCTTGGTGAGGCCGTCCACGACCTGGGTGACTTCTTCGCCGAACTGATCGCTGATCTCTTCCAGTTTGGTGAAAGAGTCCTCGATGGCGTCGTGGAGGAGCGCCGCTACGACTGCGGTCGTATCCAGGTGCATCTGGGCGATGAGGTAAGCGACTTCCAGCGGATGGTGCAGATAGGGCTCTCCACTCAGCCGCGTCTGCCCCTGGTGCACCCGGGCGGAAAAAACGTATGCCTTCTCTATGATCCTTTTGTCCGCATCCGGGACATATGCAGACACTTCATCGAGTATGTCATTGATCCGTACTGTCAATAATTTATCCTACACGTTCACTCTTGCCAGACAATAGTCTACAACCTCTCCGAGGGGGATTTTCTCAACGGTTCCGGAGCTTCTCTCCTTTACCTCGACAACGCCTTCGTTCAATCCCCTCGCCCCTACGGTGATCCGGTAAGGAACGCCGATGAGATCCGCATCCATGAATTTCACACCCGGCCGTGCATCCCGGTCGTCTATGAGGGTATCCACTCCGCGGCTGTTCAGCTCGTCGTAGATCCGCTTTGCCTCACCCATTACCTTCTCATCGGTAATACTCACCGGAAGCACAATGACCGGGTACGGGGCGATGGGTACCGGGAACACGATCCCGTTCTCGTCCGCATACTGCTCGATGGCAGCGGCCAGCACGCGGCTCACGCCGATGCCGTAGCACCCCATGATGATGGGCTTGAGGTCGCCATTCACATCGAGATAGGATGCATTCATGGCCTTCGAATACTTTATGCCCAGCTTGAACACGTGCCCGACCTCGATGCCCCGTATCGCGCCCAAGGTCCCGCCTGAGCACCGGGGGCACAGGTCGCCTTCCTGGGCATTCCTGATATCCGCCACCAGATCCACCTTTGCATCGCGGGCAAGCCACACGTTCTTCAGGTGGTAATCCTCCTCGTTTGCCCCGGTGACGTTCTGTCCTGCATCCAGGAGGCCGAAGTCCGCGATCTTTTTTATGGAAAGGCCCACCGGGCCGGCAAACCCCCGGGGCGCTTTCGTGAACTTCTCGATAGTCCCTTCGTCGGCCAGCTCCAGCGTCTCGCAGCCAGCTGCCCGTTTGAGCTTTGCCTCGTTTACGTCGTGGTCTCCCCGCACCAGGGCCGCGACGATGCCGTTGTCGGTTGAATAGATGAGGGTCTTGATGAGGTCCTTCGCGGTTACCCCGAGGAACCCGCACACCTCTTCCACGGTCCTGACGCCCGGGGTGTGGACCTTCTCGGGGGCGCCTTCAGGCGCCTGCTTCAGGTCAAGAGACTCAGGCTTTGCAATCTCGGCCTTTTCCAGATTCGCTGCATAGCTGCACTTCCCGCAGCTCAGGATGATGTCCTCGCCGGTTGAGGCCAGCACCATGAATTCGTGCGAATAATTGCCGCCGATGGGGCCGGTGTCGGCCTCGACCGGCTTGAACCTGAGCCCGCACCTGCTGAAGATGCGCTCGTAGGCCTTGAACATTGCATCGTAGCTCTTTTCCGCGCCCTGGTCGTCGATGTCGAAGGAATAGGCGTCCTTCATGATGAATTCACGGGACCGCATGACGCCGAACCGGGGCCTGATCTCGTCGCGGAACTTTGTCTGGATCTGGTAGAGGTTGACCGGAAGATCCCGGTAAGAATGCACCTCATCCCTGACGATGGAGGTGATCACCTCTTCGTGGGTGGGGCCCAGGGCGAACTCGCCGCCCTTGCGGTCGAGGAACCTCAAGAGCTCTTTTCCATAGACGTTCCATCTGCCGCTCTCCTTCCAGACTTCTGCGGGCTGCACCGCAGGCATCAGGACCTCCTGGGCTCCGGCTGCGTTCATCTCCTCGCGGATGACCTTCTCGACCTTTTTCAAGGCCTTGAGCCCATAGGGGAGATAGGAGTAAATGCCGGAAGCGAGCTTCTTGATCATGGAGGCGCGAAGCATGAGCTTATGGCTTACAACCTCCGCGTCCCGCGGGTCTTCTTTCAGCGTATGCAAAAACATGGAAGATAATTTCATTTCGATAACTCCTTCTGTATTTCATCCAGCAGACTTTTCGTTATTTCCGATGTCTCGATCCTGCGCACCTGCTCTCCGCGGACGAACAGCACCGCGCCGCCCTTGTCGCAGGCAACGCCCAGGTCGGCAATCCTCGCCTCTCCGGGCCCGTTCACCACGCACCCCATGACCGCCACCACCAGGTGCTTCTTCACGTCTTTCAAGGCCTCTTCCACTTCCGAAGCGATCGCAGCGACATCGGCATTCGTGCGGGCGCAGGTCGGGCAGGCGATGACCCGCACCCCTTCCTTGCGCAGCCCTATGCTCTCCAGGAGCACCCGGCCTGCAAGGATCTCCTGCACAGGGTCTCCTGCCAGCGATACACGGATGGTGTCTCCGATCCCTTCCAGCAGGAGCGCACCTATCCCCACCGAGGAGCGGATGGCGCCCGAGAAAAGGGTGCCCGCTTCGGTCACTCCCGAGTGGAGCGGCCAGTCGCAGACGCGGGCGAACCGCCGGTAAGACTCAATGGTCTCCAGCACATCCGAGGACTTCAGAGACACCTTGATGGACTCAACGCCCATATCTTCGAGCATGCTCACGTACTCCTTGGCGTTCTCCACAAGGGCGCCGACCCGGTCATGGCCGTACGCATTGAGGATGCTCTTCTTCACCGATCCGAGGTTTACCCCGATGCGAACCGGGATGCCCCTTTCGATGACCGCTTGTGCCACGGCCCTTACCTTCTCGGTGCTCCCGATGTTTCCGGGGTTTATCCTGATGCCGTCAGCCCCGTTTTGGACGGCGGCGACGGCGAGACGGTAATCGAAATGGATATCCGCCACCACAGGGATGCGGACCTCCTTCTTGATATCCTTTAACGCCAAAGCAGAATCCATGTCCGGGATACTGACGCGTACGATGTCGCACCCCGCTTTTTCAAGGGAATGGATCTGGGCGATGGTCTTCCCCCTGTCCCTGGTATCCGTATTCGTCATGGACTGGATCGTGACGGGTGAGCCGCCCCCTATGGGCACGGAACCCAGATAAATTCTTCTCGTTTTCTCTCGGTGAGGCTTCATTACATGTTGACTATCATATTCATTCTTCGGACTCAAGATTGGAACACCTTTGAACGATAAGGTCTTAGATGATGAGAAAAGCTATCGACGAGATAAGATCGATGCTCGATGACATCGGTGATATTCCTACGCTCCCTTCCATCGCCACTGCTGTCATGGAGAAAACCCTTGACGCCAAGGTGAGCGCCAAGCAGATAGCCGACCTCGTGGAAAAAGATCAGGCACTGTCCATCAAGGTGCTCAAAGTGGCGAACTCGCCTTTTTACCGGAGGATTCAGGAGATATCCACCATCCGGGGCGCCGTGGTGCTGCTCGGCTTCAACGTACTGAAGAGCATCGTCTTAAGCATCAGCGTCATCAATATGTTCAGCGACAAGGAAAAAGGCGCACTGGATTTCTATAAATTCTGGCAGCACAGTATCGCCTGTGCGGTCTGCGCAAAGAATATTGCGGCGAAGATCTTCCCGGCGGCAGCGGAAAACGCCTTCATCGCCGGTCTTCTGCACGATCTGGGCAAGGTCGTTGCAGACCAGATCCTGTGCAAGAACGGTGAATACACCGAGGTTCTGGAGGTCATGAACCGCGCAAACAGCGATATCATAGAGGTCGAGCAGAACATCATCGGCGTAGACCATGCCAGCCTGGGCAGATGTCTCATGGAAAAATGGAACCTGCCTGCTGTGCTCTGCAAGACCGTAGGATTTCACCACAGCGTCGCCGAAGTCACCAATGACGAAGAGACCAGACGGCTCTCCTCGATCATACACATTGCAGATATCGTGACCAACCACCTGGGGCTCGGCATAGGACAATCCGACAGAGGGTTCGTCGATCCTTCTCTCCTGAGTCAGATGAACCTGTCGAGCCACGATATCCAGGATATCTCCATTACTCTCAAAGATCACATCTCCAGCATAAGCGATGAAATGGGCATACCAAAGGCGGAACCCAAGACGTATTTCGAGGTCCTCCAGTATGCCAATGCCCAGCTCGGCAAGCTGAGCCTCGACCTCGAACAGAAGAAGATGGCTCTGGAACGCAGGACGGTCGAGCTCTCCAGCCTCAACCAGATGAGCAGCCAGCTCCAGTCGTGTCTGAAGCTTTCGGACATCCTCAACATACTCACGGCCCATTCGCTGACGATCCTCGATGCAAAGAAAACCCGGTGCCTCATGCGCCTGAACAACATGAGGATCATGATCACCGAGTCCTTCTGGATCAACAACACGCCTCAAACAAAAAGCGGGATGGCAGGGGCGACCAAGGAACTGCTCGATCGCACGAACGCCGTATATCCCAAAGGGATACGCTTCATTCATACGCCGCTGAAGGTCGACAACAAGGTCATCGGCGTGATCGAGGCCATGCCCCAGGAACATGTCGGCCAGGAAGAACTGAACCAGAAGCTCCTGCTCCTTCGGACCATTGCCGAGGTAGGAGCTCAGGCCATCCATCGTGCCATGCTTGTTACCAAGAACATCAAGGCCCAGAGGCTCGCTGCGGTCTCAAAGACAGCTATCGCCGCCAATCACGAGATCAACTCGCCGCTGACCACGATACTCCTGAAGCTCGATATGCTCACCAAAGACGCGAGCGCAAACAGAAACACGATCGGCAGCTTAAACGAGGTCAAGGCAGAGGCAATCAAGATCAGAAATGTCGTGAAAAAGATGCTGGAAATTTCCGATGTGGTAGAAACCAGCTATATAAAGGATGAAAAGATGCTGGATCTTCACCACTCCCCGGATCAGCCGAAACAGCGGCAGCCCGCTGCCGCGAAGGCCGCGCCCAGAGATCCGTTCCTGGAAGAAGCCGCAGGTTTTGAGGATTATATCGATAGAAAACCTCAAACGGCAGCGGCCGAAACGAAAAGAGAGCCTGCCCTGGGGACCGATACCCCTGGATTCGAGGACTACATGGAGCAGCAGGTCAAAGAGCTGAGCAAAAACATCACAACCGTCTCCGGAAAACCGGTAGCAAGCGATACACCCGGCTTCGAAGATTATATCGAATAGCATCTGATCTTTTTATTTCCTTAAAATCAATACCTCCCAAGCCCCTTCGTAGTCAGATCTGTCTGATCACAAGATGTTTGATTAAAGCTGGATAGATATGGGAGTGATACTTTGCAGAGTTGTGGATGTAATTCTTCGAAGCGGTTCGGGGTGACGCATAAGAGTGGCATGGAGGCGACACGTCTGGGCATTGGACGGCGAAGCGAACAGGCCCGTAAGGGTGCTGGTCTTAAGTCCGGTATTCTAGTACCTGGATTGAAGGGTTGCATCTCATTACCGTGATTTCGAGCACCTACCGGAAAAAGAAAACGAAGGAGCTGGCAACGGATGTGCTTAAGGGGAGGCAGGGGGCCTTAAGGGGCCGCGTTGGCGTTTTTTGATAATGCATCTACGGTGAAGCGAAAAAGGCATCTTTGACCCGTACTGTCTGAGCGGAGCGAGTTTACGGGTCAGCCTTTTCCGCTTTACCGCCGGATGCATTATCAAAAAACGCCAACGCGGCCCCGCAGGCCCCCTGCCTCCCCCTTTACCTCCGAACTGAACACCACCCAGCAAACATCCTCTCATGCAAGAAGAAAGGAAATATTATATGTACAAAGCCTGAAAATTATCTCGATTCCTTCCTACCTAATCTTATACATGTATGATAAGAGAACAGTAAGATACATTACTTGCCATTATGAATTATGGGGAGGTTGCCATGGATACACTCGTCAACGGTAGAGGCCTCGTGAAGTGGGGAACGTACAGCGAGCCTGTGGGCAGGGTCAACTATGAGGATTATCCTCTGGAAACCCCTCTGGGCATGCGCATCCCCTCCGTATTCAGAAGGTTTCTGGCGAATCAGTTCCACTTCATCGGGATCATCGGCCCGGAGATACTTGCAGGGATCGGGGTGGTGGACCTCAAATACACCTCGAACGGTTTTTTCTATCTCTATGACAGGGAGACCGGGGAGATTACGGAAACGAAAAAACTTGCCCCGCCCTTCTCATCCACATCCATCGATCCGTTTCCGGAAAAGCCGAGGAGCGTTTTCAAGGGTGGAAACCTGGCCATAGACATAAAAAAAGATTCCCTGAAAGCCCTCGGTAAAGATCTTTCGCTCGAGGTCGAGTTCGACCACAACTCGACCAGCCCTTTAAGGATATGTACCAGGGCGGGTTACCGGGGATGGGTGTACACCCAGAAGACAAGCCCTATGCGCATAAAGGGGAGCATGACGCACAGATCCGTCCAGCACGACCTCTCGTCGCCTGCCTACTGGGCGCTCTCGGACTGGACATGCGGCTTCATGCGGAGGAACACCTGCTGGAACTGGGCCTCAACCGCCTTCAGCCTCGATGACGGGAGGAGCCTCGGCCTGAACCTCTCCTGCGGGGTGAACGAGACGAGCTATACGGAAAACGCATTCTGGATCAACGGGATCATGACCAAGGTGGACATGGTCGACTTTGGATTCGACCGGGATAATCTCTCTTCTCCGTGGCACATCCGTTCCTGCGATAAAAAGATCGACCTGATTTTCCGTCCCGAGGCAAAACGCGAGGAAAAGATCAATGCCCTGCTCATAGCCACCAGGTTCACCCAGCTGTTCGGCGTCTTTGAAGGGACGTTGAAGACGGATGAAGGAGAAACCATTCGCATCGACCTGTGTCCCGGCTTCGCAGAGGACCACTTTGCGAGATGGTGATCATCCTTCGTTGATCTGGTTCATCCAGTCGCGGTACATAACCGAGAGGATGATGTAGTCCTTCTCGTTGTCCACATCGAGCGCGGCACCTCCCACGCTTGTCCTCGCGATCTTGAACCGAGCGTTGAGAATCCGGGAGATAAGCTTTTCGATCCGGGCCTGGGTGACCGGGAAGCAGATAATACGGGCGGCCCGTCCGAACCCCATGGCAGTGAGTCCTGCGGAAATCTGGAGCGTAAGGTATATCCACAGGGTCTGAAAAATATTTCCCCTTCCGAGTCTGATTATTTCGGCAAGGGACCGGATGATATAGAAAGGGTCCCGCTGATAACGGTACTCATAAGCCTTGAGCACCAGATCGATGCTGTCCAGCAAGACGAACGGCCGTGCCATATGAAGATTGTTCTGCCGCATGTTGCCGCCCCGCAAGTGGAACGTGGCCATCTTGATACCGGGTCTGCCTTTCCTCGGGCCGAACAGCTTCAGAATATCTTCCGAGGTTGCCCCTGCGACATAATCGTACTTTTCCATGTCACACTGGGAAACGAACTCGCGGATTTCTTTCACCGAGACCAGCGGAATATCACCGGAAACGAAAAGGACATGCTTATTGCGGTGCGCCTCGATGATTTCAGGAGTGAGCGTCCCTGTCCGGCGGTATTCGTCTATCGTGTTGAGGAACCCTTCCCAGCAGTTCTCGGCAAGGCTCCTTTTCTGCTGGACTATCATTACATCGAGATCGCCGATGACCTCTTGAAAGGCATCTCTGGGGCCTACCACGACGATATTGTCGATCTCGTCGCACTTGAGCAGCACCTCCGTGATATGCCTGATGATCGGCTTTCCGGCAACATCCAGCAGTGCCTTGTTCTTTTTGAATACCTTCCGTGCGGCTTTCCCGTCACCTGCGGCAACAACAACATCGACTCCCATAATCCCCTATGAACAAAAAAGTTTTTCATCTGTCAAGATGATTGCTAATACTTTCTTTGAATCAATCCCAGCATATCTTTACAGATAGTATAGTGGCAGAAGTAAATCAAATGGGAAAGCTTTATTAAAAGGATGAGACGTTTATTTCCTGCCCTCGAGCAGTGAGGTGAGCTTTTCGATGAGCGAGTCCTTGCGTATCGGTTTTGCCAGAACTCCATCGGCACCGCAGTCGGTTGCCGAACTGAGCCCCTCGGAATCCGTTGCCATGCCGGTAAAGATGAGGACCGGGATATCACGGGTGAGCTCATCGGATTTGAGACGCCTGCATGTTTCAAAGCCGTCGATGCCCGGCATGCTGACATCCAGCAGGATTGCATCGGGCTTTTCTTCAACCGCTTTTCTGATGCCGTCCGTGCCGTTATACGCGGATAAAAAGGTACACTGCTGCAATCTCTTCTGGATGATCGCATTGATGATGCTGTGAACACCCGGGTCGTCGTCGACTATCAACACTTTTTTCATATGATATCCACCCGCTTAAGCAATATCGATCCTATTATCTTGTATCGTACCATTTCCCGATCACTTAACCGATGAGCCTCACCAAAAGGCCGGCTGGACGATAATTTTCCGGATGAGTTGCTTATCCTTACGAGAATGCCTATGAATTTTCGATCAATGCTTGACATCCATGCATAATGTCGGCTATATCCGAACCCTATTTAGCAGGTAAGGAGAATTAAGAATGAGTACGTTCATCGCAAAGAAGGACGAGGTCGAGAGAAACTGGGTGCTCGTCGATGCCGCGGACAAAGTCCTGGGCAGGCTTGCCGCCGATGTTGCATCCATCTTGAGGGGCAAGACAAAGCCCACCTATACGCCTCATATTGATGTGGGAGATTTTGTCGTGATTATCAACGCCGAGAAGATCAAGCTCACCGGAAACAAAATGCAGCAGAAAATGTATTACAACCACAGCGGTTACAAGGGCGGGCTCAGAGAGCGCACGATCCGTCAGGTCATGGAAACAAGGCCCGAGGAGATCATCAGGCACGCGGTCAAAGGCATGCTTCCCAAGAACAGCCTGGGAAACAGCATGCTGAAGAAGCTCAAGGTATATAAAGGCGAAGCCCATCCTCATGAAGCCCAGCAGCCGCAGGCGATAAATTTGTAAAAGGGAAGAATATACATTATGGCAGAACGGACTTATGCTACCGGTAGAAGGAAGAATTCGACGGCACGGGTATGGATATCTCCCGGCACAGGACAGTTCACGGTAAACGGAAGAGGCCTCAAAGAGTATTTCGGCAGGGAAACGTTGACGATGTCCGCGGTATCGCCGTTTGATGTAACGGATACGAAAGGGCACTTCGATGTCTTCACCACGGTGAGCGGCGGCGGTATAGCCGGCCAGGCAGGAGCTATCCGCCACGGCATATCACGGGCCCTCTCCGAGTTCGATACAGAGAAGTACCGGCCGCGGCTCAAGTCTGCAGGGTTTCTCACCAGGGATCCCAGGATGGTCGAACGGAAAAAATTCGGGCTTCACAAAGCGCGAAAGAGACCTCAGTTCAGTAAGAGGTAGTTCTCCTTGTCTCTATCCATAGGGATCCTGGGCGCCACAGGATATACCGGTGCAGAACTCATAAGAATCCTGCACAATCACGAGGGCTCCAGGATCGCCTATTGTTCCTCACGACAGTATAACGGCAAAAAAATCGCCGATGTAATGCCCTTTTTCCAGGGCACTTTCGATATCGTGCTGGAAGACTTCGACGTGGAAGCCATCCATAGCCGGTGCGATGTCGTTTTCAGCTGCCTGCCCCACGGCACGAGCATGGATTTCATCTCCCGGATAGAGAACTCGATCAAGGTCGTCGACCTGAGCGCCGATTACCGCATCCGCGACCTCGATACCTACACTGCCTGGTACGGCGAGCACACCTCTCCCGGCACGCTTAACAAAGCCGTATACGGCCTGTGTGAGGTATATCGCGAAGAAATCAGCAAGGCCCGGCTCGTCGCCAATCCCGGGTGCTACCCCACAAGCATTTTGCTTCCCCTGATACCGCTGCTGAAGGCCGGGCTCATAGACGCCGACGGGATCATTGCCGACAGCAAGAGCGGCATATCGGGCGCCGGCAGGGGGTTGAGCCTGAAGAGCCACATCTGCGAAACCGGTGAATCGTTCTCCGCCTACAAGGTGGGCAGAGCTCACCGCCACATACCCGAGATCGAGCAGGAGCTGGGCGTTGTCGCAGGAAAGCCCGTGGCCGTCGATTTCACGCCGCACCTCATTCCCATCACCCGCGGCATGCTCTCCACGATTTATGCAGCTACGGAAGCGGACGAATCCACGCTGAAAGACTGCATCGCCTCATACTATCACGATTCGCGGTTCGTTCATGTTCTCAAAGCGGATTTCCCCTCGACAAAGGATGTCCGGGGAACGAACAACTGCCTCATCGGCCTTGCAAAGAACGACCGCACGAAAAAGGCCGTCATCGTAAGCGTGATCGACAATCTCACCAAGGGCGCATCGGGCCAGGCTGTACAGAACATGAACATCATGTTCGGCTTGCCCGAATCCCAGGGTCTTGACTATCTCCCCCTATTCCCCTAATCTAAAACAGTAAAAGCGGTAATTTTTTTACGGGGATTCCACTAGTGCATTTTCGGGGAAACCCTGTTTGTTATTGACCAGGAAAATTCATAGTCCGGCAAAGAGAGTTTTCCTTATAGGCATACTGTGGAGGTGCGATCATGAAAGACCCCGTACGAAGACCCGTCATTGCCGGGAGCTGGTATCCCGACGATCCTGACGTTTTACGGAGCGAGATCAACGGCTTTCTCCAGGAGGCTTCCATCGGGGATATCCCCCGTAAACCGGCCGCAATCATCAGCCCCCATGCAGGCTATACGTACTCCGGCCGGGTGGCTGCCTATGCATACAAGGCCATAGCCGGGCGCACGTACGGCACGGTGGTGGTTATCAGCCCTTCGCACCGGACCTACTTCCCGTACGTTTCCGTATGGGCGAAAGGGTCCTTTGCCACGCCGCTGGGAGATATCGAGGTGGACGAAGCCTTGTGCAGCAAACTCCTGGATGCCTCGGTCATCTTTACGGAGAACACCCGGCCCCACGATTCCGAACACGCTCTCGAGATCCAGCTGCCGTTCCTTCAGACCGTTCTTCCTTCCTTCAGGCTTTGCCCGCTGATCATGGGCCAGCAGGACCTTGAGCTGTGCAGTGAGCTGAGCAGCGCGTTGACAGCCTCCATAGACAACCCCGAAGACGTCCTCATCGTGGCAAGCTCCGATCTCTCCCACTTCCATCAGGCCAAAACCGCAGAGAAAATGGATGCCCGCGTCGCACGAAACATCGAGCAGTTCGCCATACAAGCCTTGGAAGACGATCTGAGAGAATCCGAGAGCGAGGCCTGCGGCGGAGGGCCGATCATGACCGCGCTCAGCTATGCAAAAAGCCTCGGCCGGACAGAAGCGAGGGTGCTCAATTATGCCCACTCGGGACACGTCACCGGCGACAATGCCTCGGTCGTGGGATACCTTTCGGCCGTGATCCTCTAAATAAGGGGCAGACCTGCTGAAGGTGTTCCTGCAGCAGATCCGGCCCGCTCCGGGAAAACAGGGGCCGCGCTAAAGGGGATCGACCACGTCTCCCCTGTTCAGGAGGAAGAGGGGGTCGAGCACCCGCTTGGTGTCTCTGACCTGGTCCGCCGCCGGGGAACCGTAGCATTTCAGAAAGTCCTTTTTTTTGCGTTTCCCGGTTCCGTGTTCGCCCGAATACACCCCGCCGAGGGCCGCGGATTTTTCAACGATCCTGTCGTAAACGTCCAGCGCTTTGCCCAGCTCATCCTTTTCCGGCATGATGGAGAAGTGGAGGTGGCAGTCCCCCAGATGGCCGAAAGAAAGATAGTCGAGCCCTTCGGACGCAATGAGGTTATTCGTGTAGCTCAGGAACTCGGCAAAATGCTCGGGCGGCACGACCGTATCGGTCAGGATGGTATGGGTGCCCCGCCTTTTGACGACCTCTATGGAGTTTGCAGGCAAAGAGTGGCGCGCATCGAGGAAGAGCGCACGGTCACGGTCCGTTGCCATCATCCTGACCGCCTCCCCGTCGATGGAGCAGGGACTGCCGGTGAGGATATCGAGCCACGCTTCTGCTGCCTCCTCCAGGACCTTTTCATAAAGGGGCACCTGGATGTAGATCCCTACCTCGTGGTCTTCTCTGAAAAACTTCTGCTCATAGTCCATATATTTCCTGCAGTTTATTCCAAAATACTCCAGTGCGCTCAGGCTGCTCAAATCGCGTGAGAAGAGCGACTTCAGATAGAAGAGGAATTCGACCGCACGATCTTCGCCGGGCAGGGAGAAGAAGATATCGAGATAGTCGTTGGGCCTCTGCTTCAGGTGTAAGCTGCAGCCGGTCACGATGCCGAAGATGCCTTCGCTCCCGACAATCAGGTCGATGAAATCCATTACCCCGTCAGAGGAAGAGAACGGGCCGCTCGCATTTTTTATGGCAGGCCTTACATATCCGGGTATGGGGAGCACGGTCTCAAGCCCGCGATGGCAGAGCAGGAAGGAGCCGTCTTCAGACACATGGCTGCCCCGCTGGGAGCGCACCATGAGGCCGTTGGGCAGGAGGACATCCAGGCCGATGGTCCAGTGCCTCATGGCGCCTTCCTCCCCGGGCGTGAACCCCGAGGCATTGCAGGCAACGGCTCCGCCTACCGTTGCATCGGCCCTGCTCGTGGGGTCAACGGGGAAGATCAGGGTATTCCTGCTCTGCTGAAGCACGGCGTTGCGCATGTCTTCCAGGATGATGCCTGCAGGGCTCCGGACGATCATCCCGTCCCTGTCCGTACCGACCGGCGGCTCCTTCAGGTAATCCAGCGAGACGATCACCCCCCCTTCGGGGGTGGCGCTTCCCGTGAGATTCGAGCGCCCGCCCGAGACGGTAAACGGTATGCGGGCGGAAAAACATGCCCGGAAAAGGGCGGCGCACTCCTCTACAGACTTGGGCCTTGCCAGGGCGGCTGCATCCCCGGGCAGGTTCGAGCTGTCCGAAACATAGCCTTCAACGATATCTCTGTCGAGCTCTATCCTCGCCAGTCCTTCATCTTCCAGAAATGCAGCGATAACGGGCAGGGCCTGAACGCCCTGATTGAAGCTGCAGAAACGGTCGATGTGCAGATATCGCTCCCAGGGAATGACCTCCTCCAGCAGGATCTTTTTCGTGCTCACGTCTCACGTCCTCGATATTTTCTTTTTGAGACTATCAAGATACGTATACCAGGAAAAATATCCAGGGGTTCACCATTTTATTAACGCCTTTTCACCCTGTCGATAAGGCCCGAACCCTTCCCGTGCGTCGGTTCGCCTATTGACAAACAGGCACAAACCCGGAAAATGGAACGATCGGGAAAGCACAAACAGCACCAGTCAACGAGGTATACCAAGACATAAACCGGAGGTTGTCCATGGCGAGAAACACCAATATCCATCCTATGCTGTCCACCCTTCCGCCGTCGCGGATGCGAAAAGGCAAGGTGGTATCCGCCGAAGAGGCAGTACGCGCGATCCAGGACGGAGACACGGTAGCTACCGGCGGGTTCGTAAGCATCGGTGTTCCGGAAGAGATTCTGATACATATCGAGGAATATTTCCTTCAGACAGGGAAGCCCAGAAACCTGACCCTGGTATATGCGGCAGGCCAGGGTGACGGCAAGGACCGCGGGCTGAACCATTTCGGCCACGAGGGCCTGGTCAAGCGGGTCGTCGGCGGACACTGGGGCCTGGTGCCCAAGCTCGGCAAGCTGGCGATAGAGAACAAGATAGAGGCCTACAACCTCCCCCAGGGGGTCATCTCCCACATGTTCAGGGACATAGCGGCGAATAAACCCCGCACGCTGACCACGGTCGGCATGTGGACTTATGTCGACCCCCGGATGGGCGGAGGAAAAATCAACGACATCACCAAGGAAGACCTGATCGAAATAATCAATTTCGACGGCACGGATTACCTGGCGTACAAGACCTTCCCCATCAACGTGGCGATCATCCGGGGCACGACCGCCGACACGGACGGCAACATCACCATGGAGAAGGAGGCCCTGACTCAGGAGGTCCTTGCCATAGCCATGGCCGCGAAGAACTCCGGCGGGTTCGTCATTGCCCAGGTGGAACGCATAGCCGAGAGCGGAGCGCTCAACGCACGGCAGGTCAAGGTGCCGGGCCTCCTGGTGGATTGCGTCGTTCTCTCCCAGCCGGAGAACCACTGGCAGACCTTTGCCGTGCAGTACAATCCCTCGTTCAGCGGCGAGGTCAAGGTCCCCATGGGCTCATTGCCGGCCATGGAGATGGGCGCGCGGAAGATCGTCGCCCGCAGGGCGGCCTTCGAGCTGAAAGGGAACAGCGTCATAAACTTGGGCATAGGGATGCCCGAGGGCGTCTCCAGTGTCGCCAATGAGGAGAAGATCATCGAATATATCACCCTGACCGCGGAGCCCGGCATCATCGGCGGCGTTCCGGCAGGAGGCATGAGCTTCGGCGCGGCCACCAACCCCGACTGCATCATCGACCAGCCGTACCAGTTCGATTTCTACGACGGAGGCGGACTGGACTGCTGCATCCTGGGCCTCGCCCAGGCCGACCGGGAAGGGAACCTGAATGTGAGCAAGTTCGGCGCCAAGCTCGCAGGCGCCGGCGGATTCATCAACATCAGCCAGAACGCCCGTAAGGTGGTGTTCGTCGGCACCTTCACGGCAGGAGGCATCGAGGTATCGGTTAAGGACGGAAAGCTTGCCATCGAGAAAGAAGGGCGGGAGATCAAGTTCCGCAAACAAGTGGAGCATGTCACCTTCAGCGGCCGTTACGCGGTCATGAAAGGCCAGCCCGTCTACTATGTTACTGAGCGGTGCGTATTCAAGCTCACGAAAAAAGGCATGGAGCTCGTCGAGGTAGCGCCCGGCATCGATATCGAGAAGGACATCCTGAAGAACATGGAGTTCACGCCGGTCATGGAAAAGGCCCCGAAGCTCATGGACCAGCGGATATTCAGAGAAGGGCTCATGAACATCAAGGACTGCATCTTCGGGCTGACTCTCGAAGAACGGCTCACCTACGACGCGCATGACGATCTCTTCTTCGTCAACTTCGAAGGGTACAAGGTCAGGACCCGGGAAGACATCGAAAAGGTCGAGGACATGGTCGCGAGCATCCTCTCGCCCATCGGCAGAAAGGTTTACACCATCGTGAACTATGACAACTTCGATGTGCTGCCCGAGTTCGTGGACGAGTATACCGACATGGTCAAGCGCCTGGTGGAAAAGTTCTACACCGGCGTGACCCGGTACACCACGAACACCTTCCTGAGGATGAAGCTCGGCGACGCATTGAAAGAGCGCAAGCTTGCGCCCCACATCTACGAGACAAGAGACGAGGCACGGAAGGCGCTCAGCAAGGTCGCCTGATCAGTGGAAAAGCCTGATGTTTTCCTTCAGGTGCTTATCGATCAGGCTGACGGCTTCGAGTGATTTGTGATCGACGTCCGCCATCACGGATGCCGAAGAAATCGTGTCGACCTCTTTATGATCGATTTCCGGTTTCCACGAGCCTTCGTCCGAGGTGGTCAGGGCGACAAAGTCGTAGTAGTAGGGGTGTGTCTCTATGAAATCCAGCACCATCGGGTCAGGCCCCCTGGCGATACAGGTGCTGATGAGCACGATGCAGGAGTAATCGGCGGCCTTTTCCCGGGAAAGCCCGCCGATGCCTATGCACTTCACATATACCGGCCTTCCCTCGTAATATCCCTGAATCCTCTTTACGAGGGCGCTCTTGAACACGCTCTCCCTTGACGCGACAAGGACCCGGATTTCGTTCGCCGGATCGTTGACCTCGAAGCCCTCGATATCCCTCTGGGGCCACACAATCCTGGACATGCTGCACCCGGCCTGGATTGCCAGAAACAAGACAAGGGCCGAGACGGCACGTATCAGTGGATCTTTCATCTGCCTTCCTCTCCCAATATCAATCAATAATATTTCAATATAATATAAAGTTAGGATTTCTCAATCCCGGGCACGGCCGCCTTCCTCTCTACGCTTCCCTGTCAGCCTTTAGGCCGGATGGATGCAACCTCTTCATAGATATCTATCGAGGGGTTGCCGTCGAGAAGTGGCCCGATCGTCCCGAAAAGCTCCATGAAATACGAGGTGGAGCTGTGGACGTTCAAGGCTTCCTTGTCTTTGTACTTCTCATAGAAAAGGAACTTGCCCGGCTCCTTCTTGGCGCGGTTAAGCGCATAGGCAAGGGTGCCTTCCTCTGCTTCCACCTTGCTCACGATCGCGGCAAGCGCATTTTCCAAATCCTTTTCCATGCCTTCTTTCGCCTTGAGTACGGCTATCACGGTAAGCATCGCATCTCCTTTCCAAAACAGCATATTATCTATGAGTTTATACCATGTATAAGAGGCAAGCACACCAGGAAAAAGGGCTTTCCGTGCACGAGGGCGGGCTATGCAGGAGTGCGCCTTGAGTTCCCGTTTCCGCCAAGCAGTATGTTATCTAAGGGGCATCGTACAACGCCGCACACTGCTCCCGCTCATGGATATATCACCATTTGTCACGGACAGACCTTTGAAAGGGGAACACATTTTGACAGGCAGATTACACGTGAAGAGCGACCGGACATACCGGGTAGGTGTCTCGGGATCCTACGGCGGGCTGAATATGGGCGATGAGGCGATTCTCGAGTCCATCATCACCCGGCTTCAGGATTCCCTTCCTGTGGAGATAACCGTTCTGTCCCGCAACCCCGCCGACACCATGAACCGGTATCCCGGTATACATGCTGTGGCCGCGAGGGAAATGACCCGGAGCGAGATAACCCCCGTGATCGAAGGTCTTGACCTCTTCATCCTCGGAGGAGGAGGGATCATCTACGATGCGGATGCAAAGACCTATCTACGGGAAGTCAACATAGCCCATGATCTTGGGGTGCCGGTGATGGTGTATGCAATCAGCGCCGGCCCTCTGAATGTCCGGGCCATACAGGAGATCGTCCGCGACGCGCTGAACCGGGCGGCAGTAATTACCGTCAGAGAGCGGGGCGCAAAAAAGATTCTCGAGGATGCAGGGGTCGAGTGCGACATCATCATCACCGCAGATCCTGCGCTCCTGCTGGAGCCCAAGCCGCTGTCCAAAGGCACGCTCATGAAAGAGCACATGGACGTAAAAAGGAGGCTGGTGGGCCTCTCGGTCCGCGAGCCGGGGCCGGCAGCCCCGGATATCGATACGAACTTCTACCACGGGCTGCTTGCCGATGTAGCGGATTATATCATTGACCGGTACAATGCCAATGTAGTGTTCATCCCCATGGAGCGGAGCGAACGGGACCTGCAGCATGCCCATGCGGTAATCTCGAAGATGATGAAGCCGCAGCAGTGCTCCGTCCTTGCCGGCGAGTATACCCCGGGCCAGATATTGACCCTCATGGAACGCTTCGATATGGCGGTGGGCATGAGGCTGCACTTTCTCATCTTCGCCGCCCTGCAGGGAGTTCCGTTTATCGGCCTGCCGTATTCGACCAAGGTCCTGTACTTCCTCAAGGAGCTCGATATGGAAACCCCGCCGCTGAACCTGGTGAATGCAGGAAGGCTCATTGCCCATCTCGACCACATCTGGGATACGAAGGACACCATCGCCGACAGGATCGCCCAGTCCCTCTCGGAGATGAAAAGAAGAGCCCTGAAGAACAACCAGATAGCGGTCAGCATGCTGAAAGGGCTTCATCCGAAACGTAAAGAACTGCTGTGACGAGCTGAGAGCTACTACACGGAGGCAGGATTTTGCCGTTACTGGAAAAGCCGAAAGAAAAGCACACGATCATGCTTCCGCCCCGCATGGCACAAATAGCAGCAGAGACTGAAGTCCTGGTCATAGGCGGGGGGCCGGCAGGGCTGGGAGCAGCATACGGCGCCGCCCGGGCAGGCGCACACGTCATCCTTGTCGAGCGGTACGGGTTCCTCGGAGGCAATGCAACTGCGGCCCTTGTCATGCCCTTTGTCTCGTATCACACCCAGGTTCCGCACAGGGAAGAACCCGGCGCCGAAATCCTGTATCCCACAGACCACGGTCCAGGCAGCCCGGTGATAGCAGGGCCACTCGCCGAGCTGGTCATGCGACTGGTAAAGGCCGGGGGAGCCGTGCCGCCGTCACTGAAGACGGGATATACCGTGCCGTTCGATCCCGAAGTGTTCAAGTTCGTCGCAACCGAGATGCTCGATGAAGCAGGGGTCCGCTTTTTATTCCATTCTTTTGCCGGCGACATCTTCTCCGATGACGATGCCTGGGCGGTGGTGTTCGAAACCAAATCCGGGCCTGTCGTCATCAGGGCGCAGGTGGTAATCGACTGCACCGGAGACGGAGATATTGCGTCGCGCGCAGGGGCGTCCTGTGAGATCGGCAGGGCCCTTGACGGGCTGGTGCAGCCCATGACTCTCTACTTCCGGATGACGGACATGGAAAAGGACGTGTTCGAGGCATACGTGAAAAAGCATCCCGATCAGTGGAAAGGTGTCCACGGCCTCTGGGATCTTATCGAGGCGGCGGAGCGGTCGGGAGATCTGGATCTGCCGAGGGAAGACATGCTCTTTTTCGGCACGCCGCACGAGAAAGAAGTGGCGATCAACAGCACCCGCGTCATCAAGGTTCTGGGAACCGATGTGTGGGACCTTACCTACGCCGAAATCCGGAGCAGAAGGCAGATGCGGATGATTGCAGCGTTTCTGAAAAAATACGTGCCGGGCTTTGAAAAGGCCTATGCCGTACAGAGCGGGACCCAGGTGGGAGTGCGCGAGACGCGGAGGGTTGTCGGCGGGTACCGGCTCACCTCGGACGATATTCTGCACGCCCACAAGTTCGAGGACGTGATCGCCCGCGGCACCTACCCCATCGATATGCACAACCCCGAGGGGAAAGGGACCGTGCTTGTCTTTCTCCCGCCCGGAGAATCATACGACATCCCCTTGCGCTGCCTGCAGCCGAAGGATGTGGATAATCTGCTCGTCGCCGGACGCTGCATCTCCGGAACCCACGAAGCCCACTCTTCCTACCGGGCGATGTCCATCTGCATGGCTACCGGCCATGCCGCAGGGTCGTGCGCCGCCGTGGCGGTCAAAAACAACCTGACAACCCTCTCGGTGCGCTATCAGGATGTCCAGGACGAGCTTATCCGCCAGGGGGCAAGTCTCGGCAGGTGAGGAGGGGCGAAGTAAAGGGGCTTCTCCTCTTTCAGCGTCTTTCTTTGAGCAGGTCGCGGATCTCGGCGAGCAGGGCCTCTTCTTTCGAGGGTCCGGCCGGCGCCTTCACTTCCGGCTTTCTCACGATATTGATTCCCTTCACCAGGAGAAATATCGCAAAAGCGATGATCGTGAAATCCACTATTGTCTGGACAAACTTTCCATAATACAGCACGACAGCAGGGGTCGCAGCGCTCGCCGCTTTGAGCGTGACCACGAGATCCGTGAAGTCGACTCCCCCTATGATCATGCCGATGGGGGGCATGATCAGATCTCCCACAAGCGATGAAACGATCTTGCCGAACGCGGCGCCGATGATGATGCCGACCGCCATGTCCATGGCATTGCCCTTGACCGCAAACTCTTTGAACTCCTTCATGAATCCCATATCATCCTCCCTCTTGTCATCCTATCTTCTCGAATAAGAGCCGCCCCATGAATAAGGATACGTCTGATGTACCTTCGTGACCCGGTATATACCACATTTTTCTGTACGTGGGTATGACAAACGCCTGCAGACCGTTCATCCCTGCCCGGTTGCCTTCGCCCTGAGCACCCCGTCCCCGTTGCGCACTAAAAAAACTTGTGAGCATGTCCACGTTATTTATCCTTAGTATCAAAGGAGATATAATGGCAGAAGGGGGAAAACCCGGCCAGGTTGAACAGGAGGAGCGCACGACCGTCCTTGATCAGTTCAGGGAGTGGATCGATACCCCGATGCTCATCCTGGCGGCTATCTGGCTCGTCCTGGTCGTCATCGATTTCGTGCAGGGGCTGAACCCCGTACTTCTCACCGCCACCACGATCATCTGGACGATCTTTGTCGCAGAGTTTGCTGTAGAGCTCATTCTGGTTCCGGACAGGCGCACGTATCTGCGCCGCCAGTGGCTGACAATCATTTCTCTGTTTATTCCGGCGCTGCGTATCCTCCGCATTGCACGCACTTTCAGGTTTTTCTCTGTGCTTTCCTACGCCAGGGGAATCCGGCTGGTAACCATGCTGGGCTCGGTGAATCGCTCCATGAATGCCCTGCGGGGGTACATGAAGCTCCGGGGATTCGGGTATGTAGCGGCGGTTTCGGTCATCGTCACCTTCTTAGGCGCAGCAGGCATGCTCGCTTTCGAGCGTGCACCTGCAGGAGAGAGAGGGCTGAACGATTACGGCGATGCACTGTGGTGGACGGCAATGATCATGACGACCCTCGGCTCCGATTACTGGCCCAGAACCAGCGAGGGCAGAATACTCTGTTTTCTCCTCTCCTCGTATGCGTTCACGGTGATCAGCTACTTCACCGCCTTCCTGGCAACCTTCTTTATCGGCCGGGACGCCTCGCCGGCAGGCCCGGAGGATACGGAGAGCGGGCATGAGGACCGGCATCACGAATAACGTTCACTTGCTGACGATCACGGAGACATCTCCGGTGCGCTTCAGGACTTTGATGATGACATTGTCCTCGTGCTGCTCCGCGGCGAAATCCACAACCGCGTCCCCTACGGGAAGGTTTCTTATGAACACCGATTTCAGGGCATCGGGCAGATAGGGCTGGGTAAAGGTGATCTGCCGGTTGATGGACTGGATGGTCAGGCCCAGGCAGGACTGAAGGAGAGAGAAAATACTCCCGGCAGCCCAGGCCTGAGGAGCGCAGGCAACCGGATAGAGCGTGGGCCCCTGGTTCAGCCTGCGCTCAAATCCGCAGAAGAGCTCGGGGAACCTGTTGAGCTCGGTGAACTGGCTCATATGAAACAGTGCGTTCATGATACGCCCTGCCTGCTCCTTGAACCCATAGCGGGAGAACCCTTCGGCGATCATCGCATTGTCGTGGGGCCAGATGGAGCCGTTGTGGTAAGACATCGGGTTATAGCGCGGCTGCCCCTTGGCAAGCGTCCGAACGCCCCATTCGCTGAAGAAGGATTCGTCCATGAGAGACTCGGCAACGACCCGCGCACGGGCATTGGAGGAAATTCCCGAGAACAGGCAGTGTCCCATGTTTGACGCTCTCACCCGGCAGGGTTTTTTATCGCGGTCCAGCGCGAGGACATACCCCGGAAGATCATCATCCCAGAATATGTGTTCGAAATTCCTCTGCAGCTCTTTTGCCTGGGTGAGCAGCTCGAACGCTATCTGCTGGAAACCGAGATGCTGTGCGATGAACGCAGCCTGTCTCTTGGCATTGAAAATATACGCCTGCACCTCGCAGATCGCTATGGGGGGCTCGGCAAGGCTGCCGTCCGCATGGAAGACCGAGTCGGGAGAATCTTTCCATGCCTGGTTTCTGATCCCGAATTCCGCCTTTTTTTTATATTCCACGAAGCCGTCGCCATCCACGTCACCATAGATATTTATCCAGTCGATAGCCCGCTTGATATGCGGCCAGATCGTCTCGATAAAGCCGATATCTCCGGTTCTCTGGAGATACCGCCCCGCAAGCATGACGAAAAGGGGCGTAGAATCGGCGCTGCCGTAATACCTGGCAAACGGAAGCTCCTGCGTATTGGTCATCTCGCCCATCCGGATCTCATGGAGGATCTTTCCCGGCTCGGAGTCCTGGATGTCGTTAAAGCTTTTCGCCTGATTGTTCGCCAGATATTCCAGAACCCCGCGGCTGATGTCGGGATTGAACCAGAGCGTCTCCATGGCGGTGATGAGGCCGTCCCTCCCGAAGGGAGTGGAAAACCAGGGGATGCCGGCATGAGGGTACATGACGTTTCTCCCCTCATCGGTGAGCAGCATCCTCAGGTCCGACACGGCGCGCTCCATCACGGTATTGAAAAAATCATTGGAGGTCCTGATGCTGCACTCCCTGCCGCGGGCCATACGAAAAAACCGGGAGGAGGACGCATATGCATCGATATAGGAAAGCACCGGCCCGATATACTCATCTCCCTCGGAAAGACAGGATATAACGATCTCGAACTCCATCTCTTCGTTCGTATCCAGCAGCACGTTGAACGCTGCTTCGTCCCCCTGCAGCGAATCCGGGCTCTGGGAGAACTCGACTCTGGTCGTCCGCAGGATGCCGTCGAGTCCCAGGTAAGGGAACTCGATTATGTGCGTACCGGCGACGGTTTCGCGGAATTCTCCTTTCCTGCTGCGCTTCATGCCGCGCACCTCGAATATGTCGTCGAAATCGCAGCTGAATTTCAGCGTCATGCGCACCGAGAGCCTGTCGAGACCGAAGTTTCTGATGCGGTACTTTTCATAGCAGCGCCCTTCCCAGAGAAACTTGGAACGGAATACGTGGACCGTGCCCCTGGGGATCTGCTCGATGGGGCTCAAAATAAGATCCGGGTTGGTGAGGTCGACGGTGATCAGGTGGTTGTCCCTCGTGACATCCGAGCTTAAGAGCAGCGGCCGCTTCCCTTCGATGAGAAACTGATACCCGGATACGTACCGGGTACCGTTGTGGAAGATGCCCTGATTGTTGAAAACGACCGACCGGATATCGCCGAGGCTGTCAAACACCGCGAAGGTATGCGACTGCTTTACGATGCGGTTCTGCTCGGCCCCCGGTGCTGACGTTGCGAGGACATAATGATTGCCGGAAACCTTGATGACGTCTTCCATATATCACGACTCCCGGTCACACCCCCTCGCCTGTAAGTGTGAGATATACCTTTTCATACCGGTCGACCATCGCCTTTACCGAGAAACGCTCCCGCGCCCTGAGATAACACCGTTGGCGGTCTATCCGGTCGATCATCCCTACGGCTTCCACCAGCCCGTCCACACCATCTGCGATCAGCCCGGTAACCCCTTCTTCGACCACCTCCGGAACTGCGCCGAAGGGGCGTGCAATCACCGGGGTTCCGTTTGCCATTGCCTCGATCATCACCAGGCCGAAGGGCTCGGGCCACTCTATGGGAAAAAGAAGGGCCATGGCGTTCCCGAGCAGCTCTGTGCGCTCCTTGTCGCCGATCTCTCCGATGTATTCGATCAGCGGGTCGTCAAGCTTCGGCCGTATTTCGCGGGTAAAATAATCCAGATCCTCTGCGCCGATCTTCCCCGCCATCTTTAAGGGAATGCCCGTTCTTTTTGCCGCCTCTATGGCCAGGTCCGGACGCTTCTCCTGTGACATCCGGGAATAGTACGCCAGGTACTTTCCTTTCTCCGGATAGAGCTTGAAACAGTAATCGGGCAGTCCGTGATAGACGGTATCCATCCAGTGCACATCCACGCCGGCCAGAGGCCTTCGCTGGCTGTTGCTTATGGATACCAGGGAAACATCCGGAAAGCTTTCCATCATGGGAGCCCAGTAGGGAAGGTCGAGCCTGCCGTGAAGGGTGTGCAGCGAAGGAGTCCCGCAGAACCTGCTGAAGGGGAAACCCAGATATTCGAGATGACAGTGGATGATGTCGAACACGTCCGCCTGCGCAGAAACTTCCGTGAGCTGCAGGTAATGATATGCGTAGGGGTCCGGCCCATGGTGATTGAGACGGATCGAGCTGGGAATGACGCTGACGAGCTCGGCTTTCGTTCGGGAGTCGCCGCTTGCAAAAAGTGTAATCTCATGCCCTCGCCGGACAAGCTCTTCGGTGATATAGGAAACAACCCGTTCCGTACCGCCGTAAAGTCTCGGCGGCACAGGTTCGTAAAGGGGCGCAACCTGGGCGATCTTCACGTTGCCTCCAACCTCCTTCAAGCGCGGTAGAACCTTGCTTTCCCGTGCTTTCCCTTAAAAAGGTTACGGTGCAATGACGCGATCGGACAAACCAACGGCGTCAATGAAAGCTACACCAACTGACACCGTTTCTTGCGTCTCCGGCAAATGAGCCTGCAGCAGCGCCTTTTCTTCACCATCTTGCTCACCCTCCCTACACTGTTTTTTTGCCCAGATCTCCGGCCGCAGGGGCATGAACCACATGCCCGTCCGCGTCGAACCGTGACCCGTGACACGGACAGTCCCAGGACTCTTCCCCATTGTTCCACGAGACCAGGCAGCCCATATGCGTGCACACCGGCGAAACCGTGTGGAGGATACCGTCGCTGTCCTTTGCCGCTGCAACCTTTCCATCCCTTGCCTGGAACACCCCGCCTTCTCCGGGACGCAGGTCTTGCCCGTCCAGGTGTTCGGGCGTGTACAGGAGGCGTTCCTTTACAAAGCTCTTCGCCACGTGAACGTTTTCTTTGGCAAAACTGAAGACGCCGCCCGGCTTGAAGCGCACGGGATCGTAGAGTTCCGCCCAGTCGTTCCGGCGCCCCCGGATGGTATCCCAGAGAATGATCGCGGCCACCATACTGTGCGCCATCCCCCAGCCTTTAAAGCCCGTAATGATGAAAAGGTTTTTGTGCAGCGGCGAGGCGGGCCCGATATACGGGACCTGGTCCATGGTCGTGTTATCCTGGGTAGCCCAGTGATAATCGATCGACTTTACATCGAGACGGTCACGGGCGAATTTTTCGAGATCCTTGTAGAGCGCTACGGTATTCCCGGCATGGCCTGCCTTATGGTGGAGGCCTCCGACGAGAAGCATCTCGCTGTCATCGAGGGGATGGCTGCGCACGGAGTGGAACGGCTCTTCGATGCTGATGTACATCCCCTCGGGGCACGGGGTGTTCAGCCTTGCCCCCAGGACATATGACCGGTAGGGATACAGCCGTGAAAAATAAAACGCCGGGTCGTAAAAAGGATAATTACTTGCGATGATCACGTTACCGGCATGCACGGAGCCTTTGTCCGTCACGATTTCGAAAGAGGATTTGCCCGGCCGGATAGTCCAGGCCCTGGTATTCTCAAAGATCGTCCCGCCTGCGGCCACGAACTTCACGGCCAGCGCAAGCAGGTATTTCCGGGGATGGAATTTTGCCTGGTCTTTCAGACATACCGCACCTTTTACGGGATACGGCAATGTTGTCTCCTGCGTAAAGTACACGGGCAGCCCGGCGTTCTCCGCCGCCCTCACCTCTTCTTCTATCCGTACGACAGAAGCATCCGAGGCGGTATAGGTGCAGGCAAAGTCGCGCCGGAAGTCGCAATCGATGTTTTCCTTCTGTATCAGGTCTGCAATCCGGGCAATTGCCGTTTGATTCGCACTTGCATAGATCCGAGCCCCCTCGTTGCCGAAAATCGAAGTGAGGCTCTTATAAATGATGCCGTGCAAAGCGGTTATCTTTGCCGTGGTATTCCCTGTCACTCCCGTGACGATATTGCGGGCTTCGACAACCGCAACGCTCATACCTTCTTCCTGAAGGAGCTTTGCCGTGGTAAGGCCGGCTATTCCGCCCCCCACGATTGCCGCATCCACACGGAGGTTCTGGCTGAGGGAAGGATAATCCGTCCCCGGAGTGGTGTCTTTCCAGAGGCTTTCAGGTTTTCCCGGCAGCACGGCCTTTGTTTCCGGCCGGATATTCCGTTTGTCGTCCATGGTTTTCTCCATTATCCATCGATTTGCCCTGTGCCGCCGATGGAACACCATAAATGGTCGTCCCCCCGCTCTCGATACACAGCAAAACGAGCCAAAAGCATCTCCGTTTTTGCATGGGAGGAAACTAATCCCCGGGGAGGTACAATTGGCTCGTATAATTGATGATAAGAGATGCAGGAGATTTCACAAGCGACCGATCAGGCTTGATATAATCCCTCTGAAAGGCAGGCCGTTCAATCGTTTATCTGAAACGTACCCGGCTACCTGAATACCCGGCCCTTCCCTTTAAAAAACGTTACGATAAAGAGGACAAAGAACAGGACGAGAAGGACCTTGAACAGAAAGGATAAAAGCCCGAAAAAGATCTGAAAGGCAAGGATGGCCGAGATGATGGCCGCAATGAGGTATAAGAGGGGCATGGATCCGCTTCTCCTTCGTGCATCGCCTGGTGCGGTCGGTAATAAAAAATCGAGCCATATGTATTTCCTGTAGGGCTGGATGTTACCCCTTCCTTCCGGGAGAATGCATACGGCTCGTATGTTTTATAATAGATGCCTTCCTATATTTCTCAATACGGCCTGCGATATCTCTCTTCCGGCCCATGGAGCATCCGGACGGATATCTCTTATTTCATTGATATATTCATTGCCTCTGCGGCCGCATCCGGGGGAAGGCCGCAGAGGCGCTTGACCTCGCCCGCCTTTGCGAGACCGGTGTATTTACTTGAATGCCCCGGCATCCGCATTAGATTGTATTATAAAAGCTGATCCTATCAGGTATGGGATGTGTCAAGTCTCCTAATCAACTCGCTGGTCATCCTGCTGCTGATCATCGCAAACGGCGTGTTCGCCCTCGCTGAAATAGCCGTGATCTCAGCAAGCAGGGTGCGCCTCCAGCAACGCTCGGAAACCGGAGATAAAGGGGCCCGGATGGCCCTGGCGCTGATATCGGAGCCGACGCGTTTCCTTTCCACCGTCCAGGTGGGCATCACCCTGGTAGGGATACTGGCAGGCGCATTCGGCGGAGCGACCATCGCGGAGACCCTCTCGGCGCAGCTGTCATGGCTTCCGGTGGTCGGGCCCTATGCCTACGCGGCCGGCCTGGCCCTCGTGGTGCTGGCCATCACGTACCTCACCCTGGTTATCGGAGAGCTTCTCCCGAAACGGATCGCGCTGAGCAACCCCGAGGTGCTCGCCTCGGCCGTGGCCCGGCCGATGCGGCTGCTCTCCGTTCTTCTTGCTCCCGTCGTCTACTTCCTGAGCGCTTCAACGGACCTGCTCGTCCGGCTGTTCGGCATCCGGCCGGCCAAGGAGCTGCCGGTAACCGCAGAAGAGATCAGCATCCTGCTCGAACAGGGCGAGCGGGCAGGCATCTTCGAACCCACGGAGCAGGACATCATCGAGAGCGCGCTGCGCCTTGACGACCTTCGGGTGAGCGCACTGATCACCCCGCGCATGGAGGTTGTCTGGCTGGATATCGACGACACCCATGAAAACAACATGGCCACGGTCGTGAACAGCCCGCACATGTCGTTCCCGGTGGCAAAGGAGAACCTGGACAATGTCATCGGCGTCGTGGGGGGCCGCGATGTGCTCATAAGCCAACTGATGAGTCCGCCCGCCGATATCCTCGCGCTCATGAAGCCGCCGGTGTTCGTGCCGGAGAGCAAATCGACGCTGGAAATGCTGGAGCTGTTCAAGCAGTCCAGCCAGCACATGGCCATTGTGATCGATGAATTCGGCGGGACGCACGGCCTGGTGACCATGACCGACGTCATGGAAGCCCTCGTCGGTGAGATCCGCGGTCCGGGACTGCCCCAAGAGCCCGAATCGATGCGGTTCGAAAACGGCGCATGGCTGCTCGACGGCCGGTTGCCGCTCCAGGAGTTCATGGAGCATCTCGACATGAGGGAGCTGCCCGAGGATGCGGAAGAAGGGTTCGACACCCTGGGAGG
This sequence comes from Syntrophaceae bacterium UBA6087, assembly GCA_002448235.1. Taxonomy (GTDB): domain Bacteria; phylum Desulfobacterota; class Desulfomonilia; order UBA1062; family UBA1062; genus Phosphitivorax. The sequence goes on along the minus strand of DIXF01000013.1, from coordinate 12,211 downwards.
CTTCGTCATGGCCATGCTCGGCCGGATTCCGGTCGAAGGCGATTCGTTCGAGCACGCGGACAAGCTTTTCGAAGTGGTGAAAATGGACGGAAAACGGGTTGACGAGGTGCGGGTAAAGCCCCATCCTTCCCACAAACCGCCCGATGCGGGGTGACCGCGGTATTACTGCGCCGTCACGGGTGCCCCTCCCTGAACCACTGCGGATGGGAAAAGATAAAGCCTTCGCCGTACTGCCTGTGCATATCCTTGCTGTACCCCATGAGATTTTTACCGGAGGCCAGGACCGCTGTCGGCCACCACAGCCAGGCATCCTCGTAATTATCGCAGAGGACCTTTTCCAGCTCGTGGTAGATCTTCGTCCTCTTCGCCTCATCCACCGTTGTTCTCCCCTCTCTGATGAGCGCCAGAACCTTCGGGTTGTTGGTCCTGCCGTTGTTCAAGGGGCTGCCCGGGTCGTACATCAGCGTGACCGCGTGGTCAGGCTCCTGTATCCAGGGGTGGAGATTCCCGATCACGTCGAAGTCCAGCTTCCTAAACGGCTCCATCATCCCGGTGACCCCCAGAAAGACCGGCTGCCACGTGATCCCGACCTTTGCCAGCATGGCCATCACGGCCTTTGCAAAAGACTGGGCCTCGGGTACGTTGAGGGTGAAGCCTTTTATGGTGAGCCCGTTCGGATACCCGGCCTCGGCAAGGAGCTTCTTCGACAAGGCGGGGTCGTAGCTCACGGGCTTCAGATCCGGGTTATGGGCCCAGTGATCGTCGGGGAACACGCAGCTCGCCATCCTGCCGAGACCGAACTGGGTTCCCATGACCAGGGCTTTGCGGTCGATGGCGTGAGAGATGGCCTTGCGCACCCTGATGTCTCTGCACGGCCCCCTGGCATGGTTGAAGGTCAGGTACACCACGAAATTCATGGGCATGGCGCCGGAATTGTAGTTCTTGTCGTTCTTCACGAGCCGGTACTGGACGGCATCGAGCAGGATGAAATCGAGCTTGCCCGCCTTGAGATTCGCGAGCCTCACCGAAGGGTCCGGGATGACCGAGACGCGGATCCCGTCGAAGTACGGCATGTCGGGAAGGCCTACACTCCGCCCGAACCACCAGCTCGGGTTGCGCTTCAGCTGTATGTAGTTGTCCGTGCTGGCGGATTCGAACATATACGGCCCGGTGCCGATCGGATGGATATCGAGAGGCTTTGCATCTTTTGCAAGCTCGGTGTATTTCTTCAGCCGCGCCTCCAGATCGGCCACGAGCTTTTCCGCCTTTTCCGCCTTTTCCGGATCCTTTTCGTTCTTTGCCTTCCGCCGCGCGGTGACGAGCCCCCGTTGGGTCTTTTTCATTTTTGCCATGGCGGCATCGCGCTCGAGGGCTTTTGCCGAGACGGCAAAGCCGGGAACGCTCGCCAGGGAACCCAGGAACGCACCCCATGGCCTCTTGAAGCGCCATTTGACGGTATACTCGTCCACCACGTCGATCGATTTGAGCGGCTCGATCCACGACCTGGTCCAGGCCATGTTGTCCCTGTCCATGATCCATTCCATCTGGTACTTGAGGCTTTGCGCATTGAACGGCGACCCGTCGTGGAACCTGACGCCCTTCCTGAGCTTCATAAGAACGGTCAGGTCGTCGAGGTATACCCACGACTCGGCGAGCCAGGGGACCGTGGGCCGGTAACCGGCGTCGAAGTGGATGAGCCGTTCGTACATGTAGCTCATGGTGACCCAGTCCAGGCAGGGGAAGTGATGGGGATTCATCACTCCGACGTACACCGGAAAGGCTATCCGTACGGTCCCGCCCCTGACCGGCTTTTCCGGAGAGTACTTCGGGCCCCAGTCCATCCAGCCCGGTTTTCCCTTCGGGCTGTCCTGCGCCATCGCGGGCTGCAGAGCGGTCATTGCCGTGAATATGAGCAGCATGGCTGCAAAACCGGACATCGCAAACAGTCTTTTTCTCATACTTTTCCTAACCTCCTTTAACAACAGCTTGCACATCCGTCCCGAAATGACAGGCGACCGAGCGCCCTTTGTTATCGAGCACCTTCAGCTCCGGCTTGCTCTCCCTGCAGACCGCCTGCGCCTGCGGGCAGCGGGGATGGAACCTGCACGAGCCCGGTATGTTCAGCAGGCTCGGCACCTCGCCCCGGACGGCGCAGTGCTCCCTGGACAGCTCGACCTCGGGGTCCGGGATGGGCACGGCCGAGAGCAGCGCCCTCGTGTACGGGTGCCGCGGTTCACGGTAAAGATCGCTTCCATCGGCGATCTCGACGATCTCGCCCAGGTACATTACGGCGATGCGGGTGCTGATGTGCCTCACCACGGCCAGATCGTGTGCGATGAACAGGTAGGTAAGGCCGAACTGCTCCTGCAGGTCTTCCAGGAGATTGACGATCTGCGCCTGGATCGACACGTCCAGCGCGGATACCGGCTCGTCGCAGACGATGAAGTCCGGCCTGACCGCCAGCGCCCTCGCGATGCCGATGCGCTGCCTTTGTCCGCCGCTGAACTCGTGGGGATACCTCGCGGCCATGGCCGGGTTCAGGCCCACGGTCCGGAGCAGGCTTTCGACCTTGTCTTTGTACTCGGCCCTGCTGCTTGTCAGTTTGTGAATCGCAAGCGGCTCGCCCACGATGTCGCGGACCGCCATCCGGGGGTTCAGCGAGCCGAACGGGTCCTGGTAGATGATCTGCATCCGCTTCTTCATCCTCCTGGACTCGTGCTTGCCGAGCCGGGTGATGTCCGTGCCGTCGAACAGGATCTCTCCTCCGGTCGGACGCTCCAGGCCCAGGATCATCCGGCCCGTCGTCGTCTTGCCGCAACCGCTCTCGCCCACGAGCCCGAGCGTCTCTCCGCGGGCGATGGAGAAGCTCACCCCGTCGACCGCCTTGAGCTCGCCGATCTTTCTCTTGAAGATCGCGCCCTTGTAGATGGGGAAGTGCTTTTTCAGGTCGGTGACCCGGATGAGGATATCGCTCTTCGTATCAGCCATAGATCCAGCACGCCGCCTCGTGGTTTTCCGATACTTCCTTCAGGACAGGGGCTTCCTCCCTGCACCTCTCCATCGCCTTCCTGCACCTCGGATGGAACGCGCAGCCCCGCGGTAGCCGGGAGAGGTCCGGCGGCTGGCCTTCTATGGGCTTCAATCTCTGCCTGATGTCCTGGTCGAGCCTGGGCACGGATTCCAGGAGCCCTACGGTGTACGGGTGCAGAGGCCTGCGGTAGAGGTCTCTCGTGGCGGCCTTCTCGATGATCCTGCCCGCGTACATGACGAGGACCTTGTCCGCATAGCGGGCCACGATGCCCAGGTTGTGGGTGATGATGATCAGGGCGGTGCCGTGGTCACGGGTGAGCCCCTTCATGAGTTCCAGCAGCTCGGCCTGGATGGTCACGTCGAGCGCCGTGGTGGGCTCGTCCGCGATGATGAGCCTCGGGTTGCAGGAGAGTCCCATGGAGATCATGGCGCGCTGCCTCATGCCTCCGCTGAACTCATGGGGATATGCGTTTATCCTGGCCCCGGCATCCGGGATCCGGACAGCTTTGAGCAGCTCGATGGATTCCCGGACCGCCTCCCTCCTGCTCATGCCCTTGTGGAGCATCAAAGGCTCCATGACCTGGCTCCCGATGGTATGCACCGGGTTGAGCGAGGTCATGGGCTCCTGGAATATCATGGCGATCCGGTTGCCCCGGATGCGGCAGATCTCGTCCTCGCTCATCTTCAAGAGGTCTTTCCCCTCGAAGAGGATCTCGCCGCGCACGATCTTTCCCGGCGGCTCCGGGATGAGACGCAGCAGCGACAGCGCGCTCACGGTCTTGCCGCAGCCGCTCTCGCCCACGATGCTTAAGGCTTCCCCTTCGTCCAGGGCGTACGAGACATCCTCGACGGCCTTTACGGTGCCGCCTTCGGTCAGGAAATGCGTGGTCAGGTATCGTACATCGAGCAGCATAAGCAGGCCTTACCTCATCCTTCCGTTTCCGCGCAGCCTGGGGTCCAGCGCGTCTCTGAGGCCGTCGCCCATGAAGTTGAAGGCAAGGACCGCGAGCGTGATCATCAGCCCCGGCGCGATCGAGAACAGCGGGACCGCCTCCAGGTAGGAATAGCCGATCCGCAGCTCGTTTCCCCAGCTCGACGTGGGCTGCTGGACGCCCATCCCCAAAAACGAGACCGCGCTCTCCAGCATGATGTTTCCGCCAAGGGTAATCGTTGCGGTGATGATGATTGCCGCCATGACATTGGGCAGCAGGTGCCGGAATATGATCCGGAAGCCCGATGCGCCCATGGCCTGCGCCGCTTCGACGTAGGGGAGCTCGCGCACGAGCATCACCTGCCCGCGCACGATCCGGGCGAACGCGGTCCACTGGAGGATCGTGATGGAGATGATGACGCTCTTCATGCCCGGCCCGATGGCGGCCATTATGGCCAGCGCCAGCACCAGGGCGGGCATGCACATGAAGGTGTCGGTCAGCCGCATGACGATCGAATCGGTCGCTCCGCCCTTGTAGCCCGCGACGAGGCCGAGCGACACGCCGATCAGTGCGGAAAGCAGCGTCGTAACCGCGCCCATGAACAGGGTCGTCCGCGAACCGTAGATCACCCGCGACAGGAGGTCTCGGCCCACGTCGTCCGTGCCGAGGAGGTGCTCGCCCGACGGCCCTTCGAGGACGTGGTACAGGTCCTGCTCGTTCGGATCGTATGGCGAGAGGAGCGGAGCGAACACCGCGATCAGCACGAGGAACAGGGCGATGGCCATGCCCATGAGCGCGATCTTGTGCCGGAGCAGGGCCTGCCGGACGGCCTTTGCCCCCGTCACGGAAGGAGCGGGCACGGCATCCGGGTATAAGGCCGCCTGGTCGGGCGTCATCGCTGTATCCTCACCCTCGGGTCGAGGTAGCCGTACAGGAGGTCCACGATGAGGTTCACGGCCAGGATGTTGACCGCAACCATGACCAGGGTTGCCTGGATGACCGGGAAATCTTTCGCGAAGATCGCATTGACGCCCATCCGCCCCAGGCCCGGGATGGCGAACATGTACTCCACGAGGAAGGCCCCGGCCACCACATAGCCCCAGGTAAGGCCGGCGACCGTGACCACGGGGATCATGGCGGGCTTCAGGGCGTGTTTGAAGATGACGCCCGCCCTCCGCAGGCCCTTGGCGTAGGCCGTCCGGATGTAATCCTGGTTCATGACCTCCAGCAGGCTCGACCGGACAAACCTGCACAAAAGCCCCGCCCCCTGGGTGCCCATGATAAAGGTAGGCATCGCGACGGAGAGGAGGTTGCCGCTCATGCTCTCGGAAAAGGGCACGTAGCCGGACGGCGGAAAGATGCGGAACACGACGGCGAAGAGGTAGATCGCCACGATCCCCTCCCAGAACACCGGGATGGAAACGCCGATGATGGCGCCGGTAGTCAGCGAGACATCGAGCCACGAATTGCGCTTGAGCGCGGATACGATCCCGAACGGGAACCCGATGATGCACGCCCAGAAAACCGAGCCGAGGAAAAGCTCCAGGGTGATGGGCAGCCGGTGCATGAACATCTCGCGGACGTCCTCGCCGCTCGCGATGGACACGCCCCAATCACCCAGGATAAAGCTCGAGACCCACACGAGATATTGCACGGGCAGGGGCTTATCCAGCCCGAACTGGGCCTTGAGGTCGGCTACGACCTCGGCGTCGATCGGCCCCATCCGCGAGGTCATGAGCACGGCCTGCACCGGATCGCCGGGCAGCACCCTGCCCAGGGCAAAGATGAAGATGGATATGAAGAACAGGATGAGGAGCGAGTAGAGGATGCGCCTGACGATGTATTGTCTCATGGCTGCCTTTGATAAAAACGGCCGTATTCACAAGAGGGAAGTTTCATGAATACGGCCATGGTTCAGCGAAAATAGTCGTCTACCTGGAGGAGCAGGCTTGACGCTTTCTTCTTGACCGCCGCGTTCGCGAATGTCTCTTCGGGCAGGATATCCGGAGGAGCGGCGATGATCTTGTTCAGAGTGGAGACGAAGAGCTCCCTGTCCTTGACGTATACCGCATAGTACCTGGCATAGAGATAGTGCCACAGCAGGTATTTGGACTCGGAGATATCGAAGGCCTCCTGAAAATGCGCCTTTGCGTCCTCGGGCTGCCCTCCGAACATCTCGGGCCGGGCCACGTAGTACGTCCCGAGCAGGGCGTGGACGCCTCCGTAGTAATGCGTGTCGTCGAGGACAAGGACACGGTCCATCATTGCCTCGACCCTGGGAAGGTCCTTCAGGGCCGCCGGCTCATCGGCATGCGCGAGGTTGATCCACATCATCCAGCTGTTCGTCGCGAGGTACAGCGGTCCAACATCCCGCTTGTGGATCGTATTCAGCGCGCGGGTGAACTCCTCGATGTCGCCCCCTTCGTATGCCTTCCGGAAGGTCTTGTTCAGCATGAGGTTGCGCAGCGCGTAGTCCCGCGCCTTGAGATAGAGGAACTTCGCCCGCCCTTTGTCCTTGTCTTCGACGGTCAGGAACGCGTATCCCATGTTGGCCTCTGCCGCGCTCGTGAGGAGATAGCGGTTCTCCGGCGATACACCGATGAAGCCGTCCATCTGGACGAGCATTGCCGGCATCGCGTCCAAGATCAGCTGCGCGTCTCGGTTCTTGTTCGTGGCGTTCCGCATCTCCACCATGATGGGCTTCATGCTGTCGACCGACATCTTGGCGATCTTCGCGGCGCATCCTCCCGTGAGGCTGACCGAAACCAGCAGGGGCAGGACGTAAAGGACCTTGCGAATATGCATCGATAACCCCCTTCCCAAGTCATTTTGCCATGACAGTAGTATGATTAGAATGAAAACTCCCGATATCAATATAATAAAGCATTCCCCGTCTGCTGTACAATGAAAACTATTCCTCGAAGGGCCATACCATCCTGCAGTCGCCGTAGTCGTACCCGATGACCGGACCGACAAAGGTCATCTTTTCCGGGCCTTTCACCCCTACGCCAAGCGCGAATACACCCTGGTTGAAGCCGAATCCGAACTGAACGCGGGCCGTCTCTTTCCCGATGCCCAGGCCGATGCCGATGCTCTGGTCGCAGCCGGGTAATGCGTTGTACCGGCTGAAGCCGACGCCGATGATGAACTTTCCGATGGGAAGGCCCAGCCCTCCCTTCTTGCAGTCGCAGTCTACTTCCAGGTCTTCGGCAAAGACGACAGTCCCGCAGCCGATAAAAACGATGAGCAGCAATATCCCGATAATCCTCTTCATGCCATAAATCTCCCCGGTATGGATTCCCGACAGTATCCGTACACCTCATTGCCCTTGAATCGCCATTCGCTGAGCTATCAGTATAATGCTTTACAGAATAAATACTATCCCGATTAATTTTGGATAAATTTAGAGTTAAGGTTGCCCGCATGTATCGGAAGGCTCCGGATCGGTCATACCGGCGAGCGATAGGGCCTCTTTATTCCAGCAGTTATAGGAGGCCTTCCCATAGGCCACTTTATTTTGTGCAATATCCATTGACACCGGGCGAATGATGTTTTATAGGACGGACTAGTCCGTTTTTTTTATGTGAGGAGTTATCGGGGAATGGATAAGGGCGATCCAGGTACAAAGCATCTCGAATCCGGGGAAAGGCGTTTCGATCTCTCTGCCGAAACAGGAAACTGCTTCTCTCCTGACGGACACCCGGACGAAGAGGCCTTCCGGCTTCATATCAAAGAAAACCTTTCACTCATTCGCGCGAAATCCGCCAGCAGAGGCGACTTCGAGACCCAGGCCGAAGGGTGGCTTTCTTCGCTCCTGGAAGAGATCGCCGCCTGTCTGGAGGAAAAGGGCCTGAGCGAAGACGCGCCCGTGATTTTCCGGGCTGCGGTCGATGAGGCATCGCTCGCAAACCTCGACAGGATCTCGCTCTCACCCGGGAGGCTCCGCATAATCTTCGCCCATGCCTACCCTGCCGGGCAGAAAGGCAAAAAGGCAGCCCCGCTCACCAACCGGGAGAACATATTCAACGCCGCGCTTCAGCTCTTTGTCGAAAAGGGCTTCCACAACACCACGGTCGACGAGATCGCCACCCTGAGCGGGGTCGGCAAGGGCACGGTCTACCGCAACTTCAAGACCAAGGAAGATCTCCTGGAGCAGCTCCTGACGGAAAAGACCACCGAGATCGTCGCCATCTTCAGCGATATTCTCCTGAAGGCCGACGACATCCTCATCCTGGCAGAGGAAGCGCTCTCGTGCTGGGTGCGGTTCATCGAAAACAACCACCTGCTCTACCGCCTGATCCAGAAAGAAGAGATCATGTACAAACCGGGCGGAAAGGCGATGTTTTATCATACCATCCTTCACCGGCTGCCCATGCTCAAGGAGCGCATCGTCGCTCTGAACGCGGGCAGCAAGGTGAAGTCCATGAACTTCTACACCACGTTTTACGGCACCATGGGTTTCATCGACGGGGTCGTGTACAAATGGCTGCAGTCCGGCATGGGGTATCCCCTGCGGGATGAGCTGCCTGCGATCCTGGAGATACTGTTCAACGGGTTTGTCGGCGAAAAAACCAGCGGGAAACGTTTTTTTATCCCGCCGGAGGAACGGGGCGCATAGGGCCCCTATAGCATCAGAGGCATATCATTCAAAAAGGTTGTCCGTTTTTCATCATCAATGATCACTACAACTTAAGAGGGAGGAACTATGGTTAAAAAACAGAATGAAAGCGGGGTATACGGAAAACAAGACGGGAGGAAGATCGCCCTGGAAGGCAACGCCGCGGTGCACCGGTCGCAGTGGTATCCGGAGAGCCATCCCGGCACCTGCGAAATCCCCTACCTGATCTGCCCGACCTCCATCACGGAAAAGCAGAACCAGGCCGTCCGCCACATCTGGCGCTCGAGCTTCTACAAGGGCAAGGATTTCGCGCCGTTCAACATCAAGGAGATGCCGAACAAGTACAAGCTCGGCCAGGTTCTGGCATGCGGTCTGAAAGCCACGTGCGCGACGTATTCGCAGCACTGGCAGGGCATGTACTTCGACTGGACCTTCAACTCCGAGTGCCGGGACGCCTGCGCGGCGATGAAGGTGGCCAAGGCGTGCGAGCGGTTTGCAGAAAACGCCTTCGCAACGGTCGTGCTGATAAACACGGGCTACAAGGGCGACTTCATGGACATCCTCTCCTTGCGCCAGAAGCCCATCCCTCCCAGCATCCGCAGCCTGGAGAACCTCGACATGGGCACCTTCGAGCACAACCTCATCAACGGCATCGGCGCCGTGCTCGGCGGCAACATCGGCGTGAACGTGATCAGGCACTCTCTGTGCGAGGAGCTTGCGAACGGCCCGAACCGCGAGGGCTATGAGATGCTCAGAAACCTCGTCATGGTCCCGGGCATGGACCCGGAAGGCAAGATCGTGACCATTGTCCAGCTCGGCTTCAAGCAGATCGAGGACAGGGCATTCTTCGAGCCCCAGACAATGGCACTTGCAGGCGCCAAGCTCATCGAGCGCAAGAGCGAGCGCCGCAACGCCGACTTCAGCCTGGCTGTTCCGGACAGGGTCATCGACAACTTCGTGGACAGCTGCAACTTCACCTTAAGCAAGCTGGGCGTGCGCGAGGCCGTCAAGATCCACATCATGGACGGCACAACGCCCAGGGGCAAGCTCGTCCTCTCGCTCATGAGAAACCGCGTCAAGAGAGGGATGGACAAGGCCTTCACCGAGGTGCTCGACGCGTATGAGACGAACAGGCAGAATCCCATGTTCGCCGCCTGCGACTACCAGGCCTACAAGCAGTATGCGGAGATCATCATCGACATGGGCAAGAAGGTGCTCAAGCCCAGGGAAGACGGCCACAGGGTGGTATTCCTCGCCGTCGACATGGGCATCGTGAAAAAGCGCAAGCTGGCGATCGACGTCGTGGAGCATGCCGTGGGCGAAGCCATCCAGTGCGGCCTGAACTCCATCCACCTCGACGGAACGACCGACATCCCCAAGGGCGACGACCTTAAGTACGGAGCCTTCTGCATGACCGGCCCGATCCACTCCGCCGAGCTCCTCGACAGCGCCGAGCAGCTTGCAACGGACAACGCGGTCGGGTTCACCGACATCCTCGCCCCGGCCATCACGCCGGGCGACAAGATGCAGGCCGTCATCTCCATCTGCGCCAAGCGCGAGCAGGACGCCATGATCGCCGAGCGCCAGGCAATGGACAAGAGAAAGTCGGTCAACGACCTCTTCTGGTACCGCACCTGGAACCACCCGCAGGGCAAAAAACTCAACCTGCCCCACTGGATATCCTACGCCGACACGCTCAACGTGCTCCCGATAGAAAACAACGACACGTACATCATCGAGAGCCCGGTGCCCGACCACCTGCCGGAAGAGCACCCGCTCACGGAAACGATGAAGTCGCTGTCCAGGACGAGGCGCTAAAAAAGATTCTTATCCGGTCTTAGGTCGACCCTTCAATGCAGTGAGCCCGGACCAACCTCCGGGCTCTTCTTTTCATCCCAACGGGAGGATGCTTCCCGTCTCCGCCTCATCCGACACCAAGAGCCATCAGCAAAAACTGACTTTGGCAGCCGACTGATACTCTTCCTTTACTCAGAACTAACCATATGTTAATATTATAATTCACGATCTGATTGTAATGCCCCACGAATCCACGCACCAGGATCGAATGAATCATGCTGTCAAGAGGAGACGACCATCTACAATTTCATTCACCCGGCACGTACGGAGTGCGCTCGTTTTTCTGCCGGAGCCGGCTTTGATATCAGAGTACCTGTCCTACCCGATCCATCGGTTTCAGTTTTGGGGTCAGGGATAAACTTTTTATTGCCCTTGTTTTCCATGCCATCAATAAATTAATAAGCATAGATGGAAAATACGATGCCCCATTTTCCATGTTTTATAGTTTAATATGAGAATAGGTGGAAAATTTTCCATCTATTAAAACTGTTAGCATCGACTTCAGTAGCTATGTCAAAATATAGTATAAAACAAGAATTAAATAGATTGAGTGAAAGAGGGAACGAGATTTCAGCTTTGACCCGCTTTTTCATGCTAGAGGGCTATTCATATGATAAGGCGAAGGAAGGTTTGGAAGCATATGTATCCTGGTGGGAGGAATCCGTAGCATATATTGAACAATCAAGCGTTAACGACATTGGGTCCAGCGAAGAATATGATCACGATCTTTGGGCTAGATCAGAACTTTTCAAGGCTTTGCAGTATGCATCAGAGGATGATTTGACCAAGGTTAAAAAACGGATTTCATTAGCAGACCAAAGATTTATAAATGCTACTGAGCAAACTCATATTGCAAATGACCATATTGACAATCCAAATATGGAATTGCATTGGTGGCTTTTCAGAAAACTAAAGAAATAAATGCTAACAAGGTCATCCACCGGACGGCTTACAGCCGCCGGTGATGCCCACGTTGGATAGTATAAACCAATGGCTGTTGTAGCGAGTGTAGAATGTTGGAAACTAACTCTAAAAAGCAACAAGAACGACGCATTTTCGATTTAGTATATGCTGATCGTTCATTCGATAAAGTAAAGGATTCCGAAAATCCTGACTTTATTGTGCGTTACTTTCCAAACTCATCATATTTTGGCGTCGAAGTAACCGAATACTATCTCTCAGAGACAAACGCAAGAATAGATAATATAGCAGGTTATACAGAGGAATTACTTAGTGGTAACAATTTCAGACACAAGGATGATGGGAAGATTTTAAACGTCACAGAAATTGATCTAATTGATGAAGACGGTGTTGTTCAGGCTGAAAATGTTCCAGCCATTCATCAGGAAATGCCACCAACTAGCAAATGTGCATATGGTGTTGCAGAACGAATCATTTCCAAATCCGAACTTTTAAAAACCTCTCAAAAATATTTGTCACATACAAACCTAATAATTGAAGACAAAACAGGTTTACTTCGCCTAATCAATAAAAACAATATGTATGACATCTTTTTCATTCCGGAATTAATTAAAGCAATATCAGCAGCACCATTTCGGGAAATATTTCTTATAACAATTCTTCAAAATGAACATGTTTACATACCTCTCAAAATGTTTCACCTCATAGCTGAAGCCTACTTATTCAATGGCGTAATAATACAAAACGGGTACGATAAAATAATACCACCAGAGATTGACTATGTTGAGTTATTCGCTGCCTATTTAGACAGCAATGTCATATCTGAAGTACTAGGGCCTGTCATCAAATAGGG
>DIXF01000001.1 GCA_002448235.1 Syntrophaceae bacterium UBA6087 | reverse complement strand
TGACCTGAAGAAGAAGCAGGAAGCGATAGCACGGAAAGTCCACGAAGCGCTTCACGAGCACCGCGAGGCAGATAAGAGAGAGAAAGGCGAGCACGAAACCGACCACAAGCGCCGGGAGAAGCGTATCAAGAGGTTGAAACAGAAGGCGGACCGCATCGAGAAGTTCCTCTCTGAGAACGAGCCTAAGACCGGCTCCGGCGGCAAAGAGATACAGAGCAATGTCACGGACAATGAATCGGCCAAGATGGCTACGTCTCACGGAGTAGTGCAAGGGTACAATGCGAATGCGATAGTGGATGAGAAGCATCAGGTGGTGCTGCATGGAGAGGCATTTGGAAAAGGCGAAGACAGCACTGCAATGAGGGCGATGCTGCAGGGGGCGAAAGAGAAGCTGGAAGCGGCCGGATGGGAAGAGCCGTTAAAGGGCATGATCGTAAGCGCTGACACCGGGTATTACAGTGTGAAGAATCTGGAAGACTGCAAGGAGCTGGAAGTGGATGCCTATGTTCCGGACCCGCAGTTTCGTAAGAGAGATGTGCGTTTTGAGGATGCCGGGCGTCACCGCCGTTCAGTAGACAGGCGCCATGAGAAATATAAGACAAAGGGTAAGCGGTTCTTCAGCGTGGAAGATTTTACCTGGGATGACAAGAGCGGCAAGCTGATCTGCCCTGCGGGACATAGCCTCTATATCAGGAACCGCAATTTTATAACTGCCGGCGGGCATAAGGCCATAGCCTATCAGGCCCCGAAGACCGCATGCCGGGGATGCGCATTGCGTTCGAAGTGCTTGCGCACTCCTGACACGATATCCAGGCAGGTGCATATATTTTATGGGAAGAGGCCCGGCAGCATAACCGACGAGATGAAGCAGAAGATCGATACGCCAGAGGGTCGGCGCACCTACAGCAAACGCTTAGGCATAGTGGAGCCGGTTTTCGGGAACATCCGGTCATGCAAGAAAATGGACAGGTTCACGTTGCGGGGACGGATCAAGGTCAATATCCAATGGCTGCTCTATTGCCTGGTCCACAATATTGAGAAGATAACCAACTATGGTAAGACCTACGTGATGGCGCCTGCATAAAGAAGGGTAGACAATGGTATGCCCAGGCTAAGTGATATGAATAGTGCTGTGAAGCAATTTTGTTGTGTGGGCATTCCCATGACTTTGTCTCGTATCAATGCTTCCGACATCTCTCTAAGAAATGACAACCAGGGGTCATTTAAAAATAGTTTTTAGACAGGCTCGTTATGGCATGAAAAAAGTCGAGAAAGGGCAATATGAACTACATTGACCAATGGAATGCATTGTCGAGTCGCATTAAGGGTCTAGTCCAAGCAGGGACTCTTCATGCTCAATATCTACGGGTTAATTCGGGCGATACCTACAGTAGCGCCAAGCGATTAAGGGAGCAGAGCAAAGATATATTGAATGAGCTAACTTTTCTTCAGACAGGATTTAGTAAATATCTTCCACCTGCAGCACTTGCTGCAATAGAGAAATTTAGGAATACCATTGGTCCTTTAATTCTAGATGAAGCAAGAACTCCTGATGCGGCACAACATCAAGTTTGGGCTTTTTTGATTGCGGTAACTGCCTTTGATGCTGAATTATCTTTCCTACTTTCGGACACCCAAGAATCTATTCGTACACGCTCCGAACGTGCATTCCATCACCTCCAAAGATCAATAGTTGCTGATGATGAATTCCGCAGAAAATGGCAAAATGCTTTCAATAAAGGTGAAGTATCATGCGAAAAGTTGGGAGCTGTACACCTCTTATTGCATGGTATATGGGCCTTCAAGGTTAATGCAGCAGGAGAAAGAACTGATCTCGTCTTTCAAGAACCGGCAGAATTGGAGAATGTTCAAAGATATGTATCGGGCTTGGTACTCACCGAGTGGAAAAAAGCTGCAACAGAAAGCGACGCCAATCAATGCTTCCAGGAGGCAAGGTCCCAAGCAAAACGGTATTCACAAGGGGCTTTACGCGGAACTGAGTTGACTGCTTATAGATATGCCGTTGTTGTATCTAAACATCAAGTTGAGATCCCTACTGATATAAAAGAAGGAGATGTTGTGTACCGACATTTTAATATTGCGGTAGAGCCACGTGTTCCGTCTAGGAGTTAGGACATGGTGCAAGAAAGCCATAACAAGGTCATCCACCGGGCGGCTTGCAGCCGCCGGTGATCTGCACGTTATGACGCCCAGGCTGGAGGGTTGGTAGGCAAACTGGTGAGGTGATTCATCCGAAGAGATGGTCTGATATGAGCTTAGATGACGATTACTACTTATACGAAATGGACGCTGCTATGGCTCAAATGGAGGAGGACATCCTTCAACGAGCGTCGACTGACAATACGAAAAGTTACCTCGGTAGATACGGTGACGCGATATCCGAAAGAATTATCAAATGCAGAGCAGATGCGTCAGCACTCTACGAGAGCAGTTTCTACTCGGCCTCTCTCCTGTTGTCAGTCACTGGCATAGAACTCACAATAAAGTACCTATTGGTCTTACCACTTATACAAGGAGCCTTATTGCCAAACCCAATTGCTGAAGTCGTGGGTACCAAAATCGGGTTTGGCAGATCAGCAGATGATAGGAAGATCCTCCCTGCATTGTTGCAGCCCTTTGAAATTGATCTTGAGAAAGCTGTGCTGCCATCAGGAAAGAGACTTTGGAACACCATTCAGAAAGATGTCTTGGAGGCAAGAAATAGATCAATTCATTTAGGTGAAGACTGCCCAAAAGAAACGGCTGCAATGGCTATGGACTGTTTGCACGCGCTTGAAGAGCAGATCGTTTTCAAATTAGCAGATAAGCTCGGCTTTTCTCTACTGCGCACCGGGTGTTGGTCAAGAATAGAATGGGGTGATCCAAAAGACCCTACAAAGTCGAGCGGAAGTACGTATTTTACGCTGGGGACACCCTTCACGAAGCCTCAAAAGAAGGGGGCCACATAACAAACTGCTGAACCGGACGTGGCGATAAAACCCGCCCCGTCGGTTAGCTTCATGTTATATGCGACCTACTATGAGAGTTAAAAAGTGAAAAAAGATAGTGAAAAAAAATACATCGAGTATGTCCTTCGGCAAGAGATAGAAGCATCAATCGCAGATCGAGTTAATCGATGCATTCAAATCAAACCTCATTCAATCATCCCCGGTACATATTTCGCTCCTGTATCAGCAGAGGTCACATCACTATTTAGAGACGGACATTATTATGGATGTATAGCACTTGCTCAAGCTGTAGCAGAAGCACTGGTAAGGTTCTTATGCCAAAAGAATGGATTTCAGCCTGAAAAAACTTTTGAAAATAATGTTAAGAAGCTTTCAAAACGTGGCTTTATTTCTGATGATATTAAAGGATTCTTCCTGCGCATATGGGAAAAAAGGGATGACTATCATCACTTAAATAATACCATTGAGCAAGATAGGCTTAAGCTTAAGAACTATGCATTAGATAAGGTTCGTATCTTGGCAGATACAGAAAAAGAAATATTTTCTTACACAGACGTTAATGGCGTTATACATCCTAAATATCCCAAGTATTGGAACATAATTGATAATCAAGCAACAGTATATTTACGCTTAGATCCATAATTTTGAAAAGCATATAACCCGTCACTCCAGCCGACTGCCTTCGGCCGCGGCTGATCCGCACGTTATATGTCCCTAAAAATTTAATATGATTATAGACCTTCAGAAGTATAAACCAATCAAAACGTTTGGGATGTTTCTGTCATTCCTCGGTGTTGCTGGCATTATTATATTTTTTCTGGAGTGGAATAATCCTGACTTTGAGATCCCATTCCAAGTCTTTCTTGTTACAATGATTGTTTGGCATCTTCTAACCGGCATAGGTATTATCACAAGGAGAACTTGGGGGTTTCATCTTATGAAATTTTATCTCTACTTGCTAATGTGGGGCTATCCTTTTGGGACAATTACAGCAAAGAGAATGTTTAAGTATATTGAAGAGAATCAGATAAAAGATTTTTTCTTTAGTAATGGTATTCCATTATAAAATGCTTGAAAAACCATATAACAAGCAAATGCACCTGACCGCAAACAGCTCGGGGGTATTCTTCTGTCCATGCTCCGCTTCACATTCGGTGCTGCATTCCGGCCTGATGCACCGCTATGTTTGCGGCAGGTGATCAGCACGTTGGCTTCATATCTGTTTATAGAATCCATTGACAAATAGTAGCCCATTGGCTACAGTGTAGCTTATGATAGAAATCCGCAAAACGGAAGTCTTTGCGAAATGGATTATGAATTACAGGACATCCGTGCACGTGCTCGCATCCTTGTCCGAATTGAAAGGTTATCTACCGGGAATCCAGGTGATGTAAAATCAGTTGGTGAGGGTGTTTCAGAGATGCGTATTGATTATGGACCCGGCTATCGGGTGTACTACAAAGAACAGGCCCGTAAGGTGATAATTCTTCTGGCAGGTGGTGATAAGAAATCACAAGCCAAGGATATTAAAACCGCCTTAGGTCTAGCGAGAAACTTATAGGAGTTCATCATGGCTAGAACAAAAACTAAAACTACAAAATATGACGTCGCTGAGCATCTTCGTACACCAGGAGAAATGGCAGCTTACCTCGAAGCTTGCCTTGAAGAATCAAATGGAGATGCAGCCTTTATTGCTAAAGCTCTTGGCGATATTGCACGAGCCAAGGGCATGTCACAAGTAGCGCGTGATGCTGGGTTGTCACGTGAAAGCCTTTATAAAGCTCTCTCTGGAGAACGAAGCCCAGGATTCGATACAATATTGAAAGTTTTGCAAGCACTGGGTTTAAAATTACACGCAGAAGTAATTCAGGCAAATTGTTAAAGCCAACACTTCAATGCACCGGACCGCGGCACAGCCGCGGCCGGTGATCAGCACGTTGGCTTCCTCGCATCAATGAATCCTTTGACTTGCTCAACAATGTGGACTATTATAGCTATAAACAAACACATTTCCGAGGTATGAATCCATGAGGACAATACAAATGACTCTTGAAGATGATCTTGTCCAAGCAGTGGATAAGATTGTCAAGCAAATGCATACGACAAGATCTGCGTTTACCCGAACAGCATTAAAAGATGCGATCAATAATTACAACTTATCTCAGTTAGAACAGAAACATCGTAAGGGTTACGAGAAACAACCTGTCAGCAATGAAGAATTCAGCGTATGGGAAAATGAGCAGAAATGGGGAGACTCATGACCCGAGGCGAGGTTCGTTGGTATAAGTTCAATCCACCGGATAAAAAGCGTCCTGTAGTGGTCTTGACGAGAGACTCTGTCATCGATTACTTGGGTGAAGTAACTATAGCACCTATCACCTCTACCATTCGAGACATACCCAGTGAAGTTCTTCTCTCCAAAAGTGATGGCATGCCCATAGAATGTGCCGTGAATTGTGACCATATTCAGACAGTCTCAAAGAGCAAAATTGGCCCTTTGATCACCAAGCTTTCCACACAAAAGGTTGAAGAGTTGAAAAAGGCTGTCTGCTTTGCTCTTAGCTTGTAATCTTATTTCTAAAGTGTAAAAGCCAACCAAAGAAGCCACCGGACGGCTTACAGCCGCCGGTGATCCGCGCGTTCGGATCCTAAAGGCGAAGGGGATAGAAAGATGAACGGGTATAGGTTATAATACCGATAACGGAGAGAATATGGGATCATTTGCAAAGAAGGACATTTTAGATCTCAGCGTTTCTGAGCGAATCCAGCTTGTTCAGGATATATGGGATAGTATCGCACAGGTCCCTGAATCGGTATCGCTTACCGAAGATGAAAAAGCAGAAATTGATCGACGACTTGATGCATATCATAACGATCCAATCGCAGGATCACCTTGGTTAATGGTACGAGAGCGTATTAAGAGTCGTGCATGAGTCTTGAGTTGATTATTCGTCCAGAGGCAGAAGCAGATATTGCAGATGCCTTTGATTGGTATGAAGCTGGCGTTCGTGATCTTGGTTCCGAGTTCTTGCTTGTATTAGATGCCATATTCAATTCAATCATAAGGATCATCCTATTTATCCAATCGTGCACAAAAATGTTCGTCGGGCACTCACCAGAAGATTCCCCTACGCAGTTTTCTTTATTGTTGATGAGAATAAAATCATTGTTCTTTCTGTATTTCATGTAAAGCGCAGCCCGAGAATATGGATGGGGAGAATCTAAAAGATTCGAACAAGGGCACCAGGCCGACGCGGCATAACCGCGCGGCTGATGCCCATGTTGGATGTAAGAACGAGAATTGAAAACTATGAGCAGTGCCCATACATACCGTTATCGAGTCGTAGATGTTTTTAGGGATCAGCCACTGGAAGGAAATGCTCTTGCAGTATTTCCTGACGCTTCTGGAATCGACGAAGTGACCATGCAGAAGATCGCCAAGGAACTGAATCTTTCAGAAACGAGCTTCGTTGTTCCAGCAACTCGGGCTGACTGCGCAGTAGGCGTACGGATATTCACACCGGAGAAAGAGATGGCTTTTTACACCAACCCCCTATGGTGCATACTCAAGAATGTTCGCCCCTGAGTATGGTATTTCTGAAGATCCGGCAACCGGAAGCTCAACAGGCCCGCTTGCCGCATTCATGATTCGCCATGGTTTTATATCGGGTGCAGCTGGTACGCGTTTTATCAGCGAACAGGGGGCAAAAATGGGGCGGCGAAGTATTTTGCACGTTCACATTCTCGGTGACCGGGGGCAGGACGGGATCGACGTCGGCGGTAACGTCGTACCAGTTGCTGAGGCAACAATGAAACTTTAACATTGGCAGTAACGCCATTATGAATCTTGACTATCGGTCTTATTATGGTACCATATAAAGACTGGAGGTGCTGGAATGAATTTATCAGAAGACATAAGACCTATTACCTATCTAAAATCCAGAGCAGCAGATTTACTCAAACAAATAAATGAAACTCATAGGCCGGTTGTAATCACTCAAAATGGAGAACCAAAAGCTGTTCTTCAGGACCCTGAGAGTTATGAGAATATGAGGAATGCGATCGGCATATTGAAGCTGATCTCGCAAGGCGAGGAAGATATCAAAACCGGGAAGTCAAAATCTCAAGACGATGTTTTTGCGAATATTGAGAATATCCTGAAAAAAAGAATGAAATGAAAAGAATATATGAGATCATATGGTCTGAGACATCAGAGAAGGATCTCATAAGCGTCATAGAATATATTGCTCAAGACAGTCCATCGATTGCCTATGACAAGTTTAAGGATATTAAGGAAAAAGCATCATGTCTTTATTCCTTTCCTGATAGAGGACGCATAGTACCTGAACTTCAAGAACAAGGAATCACTCAATATCGTGAGTTGATCGTATCTCCTTGGAGAATCATGTATAGAATATCAGAGAAGAGTGTATATGTTGTATCTGTCTTAGATTCACGACAGAACGTTGAGGACATTCTCTTAAAAAGATTAATCGGGTCCATGCTGTAACACTGCCAACAAAAGGTTCCAGCTGACCTTGCGCTAGCGCCGGGCAGCTGATCTCTGTTCGCTCTCAAATCCCTATTGAGAAAGTGTCATTATGACGTTATAATGTTATAGCACCAATAGGAGGTGACGTTATGACGATGCAAGCTAAAAGATCGACAATATATCTTGATCCGGATCTTCATAAAGCGCTTCGATTAAAGGCAGTCGAGACATCCCGGTCAGTATCAGACCTTGTGAACGAAGCCGTAAGAGAATCGCTTTCAGAAGATGCTGTAGATCTTGAAGCATTTGAGGAACGAGTATCCGAACCATTGATCAGCTATGATGCGATGGTCAAGAGATTGAAAAAAGATGGCCGCATATAACATCTTTTTCAAAAGGTCTGTTGAGAAAGATTTTGAGTCAATACCCAAGAAAGATCTTAAAAGAATCCTTGACCGTATCGAGATGCTCGCCGAAGATCCTCTACCTTCAGGTGGTGAAAAGTTGACCGGCCAAGAAAGGTATCGTGTCCGTCAAGGACAGTCCCGTATTGTCTATTCTATCCAGGATAAGGAAGTGACAGTATGGGTTGTAAAAATCGGTAATCGTAAAGATGTTTATCGCTAAGGCGGACAAGCAAATCCAGCTGACCACCGGGGCCGCGCGTCCGTGCTGTTCAAACGTTCACCGGCCCCAGTGGCAGTGTCTCCTTCAAATGACTTGACATTGATTGCCTTGCAGCGTACGATATATCGTACGTAAAGGAGACTCATACTATGACTACCCTGACAGCAACGGAAGCCAGAAAGCGTTTATATAGCCTTGTGGATGAAGTGAAAGAATCCCATGAGCCGGTTCAGATTGTGGGCAAGAGAAGTTCTGCAGTCCTTATTTCCGAGGACGACTGGCGAGCGATCCAGGAAACTTTGTACCTCACTTCCATACCCGGCATGCGTGAATCTATCCAGGAAGGACTTGGGGCTCCTGTAGAGGAGTGTGATGAGGATGTTGACTGGTGACTTGGCGGATAGTCTTTACCAAGCAGGCAAAGAAAGACGCCAAGAAGATAGCACATTCCGGCTTAAAGCCTCAGGCAGAACATCTGCTTGAAATCCTCAAAGAAGATCCTTATCACACTTCCCCGCCTTACGAAAAACTTCTAGGAGATCTCTCTGGTGCATGTTCCAGAAGAATCAATATACAGCACCGGCTTGTTTATCAAATACTTGATGACATAAAAACAGTGAAAGTCATCCGTATGTGGACGCATTACGAATAGCAGTTGGAAAGCAGGCGAACAATTCAATCCAGCTGACTGGGGCTTTCGCCCCGGCAGCTGATCTCAACCGTTCGGCCGGCATTGATAAAGGAGGTATACGCATGGACATGTGGAAGTTCTTTAACATCACTCATCTGGAGCAAATTCTCTGCAATCCGATGAGTCTTGAGAAACTTGAACAGCTTATCGCACTTCTGCCTCTGAAACCTGGGGCACGCGTGCTTGATATCGCCACTGGAAAGGGCGAGTTTCTCATCAGGCTTGCAGAGCGGTACCGACAGATGACAGGCACAGGAGTTGATTTCTCTCCCTACTGCATTGCCGATGTCCGCAAGAAGCATCGAGAACGTGTTCCGGATGCCCAACTCCATTTCTTGGAGATGGACGGGGCCAAGTATGTCCCAGAGACCTTAGAGAGCTTTGATCTGGTAGCCTGCATCGGTGCGAGTTGGATTTATGGCGGGCACCGAGGGACGTTGAACGCGCTGCAGAAGATGGCAGCCCCGGAAAGTTGGATCGTTGTGGGAGAGCCGTACTGGCGGCATGAACCGGAAAGAGAGTATTTAGAAGCGATCGGAGTGACACGGAACGGCTTCGGAACACATTATCAGAATGTAGAGGTCGGTCGAGAGTGCGGACTGGAGGCGGTCTACACACTCGTAAGCAGCCAGGATGACTGGGATAGATATGAAGGGTTACAGTGGTATGCTGCGGAAACCTGGGCGAGTGACCATCGGGATGATCCAGATGTGGAGACCGTGCTGAAGCGAGTGCGTGAGAGTAAGACAGCGTATCTGAGGTGGGGACGAGAAACGCTGGGGTGGGCGATTTATGTGTTCAAGAAAGGGGGGTATAGCACATTTCCAGTTGGCTGACGCGCCTTATCGGGCATGCCCATGACGAGCCGGATGAGAAAAGAGGCATCACCGCCTCAGAACAAGCCGTTCCACCGGATCGGCGCAAACATGGCTGGGGTCGAAAATAATTTAAATTTCGGGGGATATCCATGAAGAAATGGATCATTGGAATACTGGCCGTGCTGGTGGTTGCGGGGGGCATATTCTGGGTGACCGCGGACAAGGATATGCGAGGGCTGATCTTACATATGCCGACCAACAAGGATGTCCTTTTCTGGTCTATTCCTCAACGCGATGCCGCTTTCCGCGCCATGGACATGATACCTGTCCTTTCCAAATTCCGGATCATCTCTTCCGGCGGGAAAATCTATCCCTTACCGGAGGGGAAGCCGCTTGAGATAGATACGGACATGGATGCTTATATGAAGGACCAGCGCACCGCCGCATTAGTGATCGTTCACGAGGGTAAAGTCCGCTTTGAAAAGTACGGGCTCGACTTCCACCCCGGAAAGCGATGGACCAGTTTCTCGGTTGCGAAATCCATCACCTCGACATTGGTTGGTGCAGCTATCAAAGACGGCTATATAAAAAGTATCGATGACAAAATACCGGATTACATTCCCGACCTCAGGGGGTCGGTCTATGATGATGTCACCATCAAGCAGCTGCTGACAATGACATCGGGCGTGAAATGGAATGAGGATTACGGTGACCCGAAATCAGACGTGGCATTGTTTAACGCGCACGAGGCAGAGCCCGGCGTCGATGTGACAGTGAGCTATATGCGCACATTGAAGCGTGAAACGCCTCCCGGCACCAGATGGGTTTACAAGACCGGCGAGACCAATCTGATCGGAGTTCTGATCAGTTCGGCGACCGGGAAGAACGTGTCCGAGTATCTGTCGGAGAAGATCTGGCAGCCTTTTGGCATGGAGCAGGATGCGAGCTGGCTGCTGGGGTCTACTGGCCATGAGATCAGCGGCTGCTGCATACAGGCGTCGACGCGCGACTTTGTGCGCTTTGGTCTGTTCATGCTGGGCGGCGGAATCGCAAACGGCAATCCGGTGCTGCCCGAAGGCTGGATCGCTGAGGCAACTATGAAGCAGGCTGATACCACCAGGCCTGGTTATGGCTACGGCTATCAATGGTGGACCTGGGATGATGGCACCTATATGGCACGGGGGATTTTCGGGCAGGGCATCTTCATCGATCCCAGGCGAAAACTGGTCATCGCCTCGAACAGCAACTGGCCGCAGGCCTCTGATCGCCAGGGCGGCGATCAGGACCAGAAGCGGTCAGACTTTTACAAACAAGTGCAACAGGCGATCGATAGAGAGGCAAAGCCATAGAATAGATGCAGTGGGTCGCAGGGGGTTGTTGGCGTCCCAATCATACTGCAAAGGAGATTTATCAAGTGATCGGCATTGAGTTCCTCGTCACTTCGTTAATCGTGGTGCTTGTTCCCGGCACGGGGGTCATCTACACTGTCTCCACCGGGCTTGTCCAAGGACGAAAGGCAAGCGTGTTCGCCGCACTTGGATGTACGGCAGGGATCCTCCCTCACCTCATGGCTACGGTTCTGGGCCTGGCCGCCGTCATGCACACAAGCGCGCTCGCTTTCCAGACCCTGAAGTACGCGGGCGTTGCCTACTTGTTCTACGTCGCTTATGCTACCTGGCGTGACAAGTTGGTTTTCGCCATTGACGAAAATGCCTCTACGAACACGGTCGTTGGTTTGGTCGTAAAGGCGTTCCTGCTCAACATTCTCAATCCGAAACTGACCATCTTTTTCTTGGCTTTCCTTCCGCAATTTGTTCAGTCGGGTACGACTGAGCCTCTTTTCCCGCTTCTTCTGCTGAGCGCCACGTTCATGGCCATGACGTTTATCATATTCGTAGTCTATGGCTTTCTTGCCCATGCATTCCGCAAAACTGTTATCGAGTCTCCGCGAGTGCAGACTTGGCTTCGTCGCGGTTTTGCCGCTGCATTTGCCAGCCTTGGGGCAAATCTCGCGCTCGCTGAAAAATAAAGCCCAACAAAAGAAATGCAGCCGATCCCTACGCTCAGCCTGATATCGTCGTTCGCCTTATTCACTGCAGCTTGCCAGGTCGATGTATTGGTAGTATTATTAATTGTACTATAGGAGGTACTACCAATGCCTAAGGCACCAAAGATCATACCAATTTCAGATCTCAGACAGAACGCAAGTAACATTATAAAGCGTGTAACGTCATCTCGTGAGCCTGTATTCATTACGCAAAGGGGGAGAGCCGCTGCTGTGATGGTAAGTATGGAAGATTATGAGAAGGCTCAGCATGAAAATGAAATCTTGCGTTTATTAGCGCGTGGAGAAAAAGAAATTGAGGCAGGAATCGGCTATGAGCTTGATGAGGTTATGAAGGAAGCTGATAAAATCTTGGACGGTGTAAAACCTTGAGAATCCTTTTTACGCCAACTGCTCGACTTCAGTTTCTTGAAGCATTAGCGTATATCCGCCGGGACAACCCCACAGCGGCAGCTGATTTCAGACAGAAGTCAGAGAAAAGTTTGTCACGTTTAAAGCAATTCCCCGAATCAGGGAGGTTCCTTCCCCAGTTCCCTGATCTCCCATTTCGTGAAATAATCGTGCAGCCATTTCGGTTCTTTTATCGAATAAAGGATGATACCGGGTGGGTTGTAGCTGTTTGGCATGGCACACAGTTGCCTCATGAACCAGAGAAGTAGTGAGGAGGAGCATATGAAACTGAAGTATCATATCCCGCTGATAGGATTTCTGGCCCCTACGCTTGTCATCTCAACATTGATGTTCGTCTACAAGGAGTGTCCTCCAATAGACCAGCTAATAGGATTCTACGCTTGTGTAATCGGCGCCACCATTACCTATTACGTAGGTATTCATACCGTACGAAGTGACAAAAAAGATTCTGGTGGCACCTGATATTAAATAACAGATCAAGCAAATCCAACATAACAGAACATTTTGATCAAAGGAGGAGCGCATGAAGAAGTATCTGGCAGAATTTATCGGTACCTTTTGGCTGGTCCTCGGCGGCTGCGGCAGCGCAGTGCTGGCTGCTGCATTTCCTCACCTGGGCATCGGATTGCTTGGAGTGTCTCTTGCTTTTGGCCTCACAGTACTGACGATGGCCTTTTCTATCGGACATATATCCGGGTGCAACCTCAATCCGGCAGTTACAATCGGTCTTTGGACAGGAGGTCGTCTCCCGGCTAAAGATGTGCTGCCTTACATAATCGCGCAGGTATTGGGCGCAATCGTCGCAGGAGGGGTTTTGTATCTTATCGCGAGCGGTAAGGCTGGTTTCGATCTATCTGCAGGTTTTGCTTCCAACGGTTACGGTGAACATTCACCCGGCGGGTACAGCCTTCAGGCGGCACTGCTGACTGAAATTGTCATGACCATGATGTTTCTTTTCGTCATACTCGGTTCTACCGACAAGCGGGCTCCACAGGGGCTTGCTCCGATTGCCATCGGCCTCTGCCTTACACTCATCCATTTGGTGAGCATCCCGGTTACCAATACCTCTGTGAACCCTGCGCGCAGTACGGGCGTTGCATTGTTTGTGGGTGATTGGGCTCTTGCACAATTATGGCTTTTCTGGGTAGCGCCTATCATTGGCGGTGTTCTTGGAGCCATGATTTATCGCTTCATTGGCCGTGAACCAAGCTAGCAAGGAGTTGCTCAACCAAGGCATGCAGCCGACGGCAATCCGTAAGGATGTACCGGACGGCTTTAAACATGGTTGACTGGGCGGGTAAACCTGCTATCCTTGGCTCTATGACAGACATCCCCGAACCGCGAGATGCCGTGCATTCGCTGCTGCAGAACGAAGAACTCTACTGCCGGCTCGTGGAAACTTCTCCCGATCCCATCGTCATGTATGATCTCACTGGAAATTTCATCTCTGTCAACGCCAGAACAGCCCAGATGTACGGCGTATCCTCCATAGAAGAGTTCATGAGCTCCGTAAAGAATTTCGCCGAGCTCCTGAACGATCAGGACAGAGCCCGGGCTGTCGAGAATCTCAAGAATTCTCTCGAAACGGGCTTCTCGTCCAGCAACGAGTATGACGTGTACCGGAAGGACCGCTCGGTCATCAAAGTCGATATCAATTCATCCGTGGTCTATGGCCCCGATGGAAAGCCTCAGGCCGTCATGAGCATTGTCCGCGATATAACCGGCCGGAAGTATGCAGAGACTCTCCTGGCGATCCAACATGAGATGGCGAAGTGCTTGAGCATGGCAAGAGACCTGAAGACCGGCATGAAACAGGTTCTCGAGATCGCACTGCAGATCGCCGGCATAGACTGCGGCGGCGTTTACATCATGAAGCACGATTCCAAGGGGAACTCCGCTGCCGGTTCGATCGAGCTCCTGGCGCACGCGGGTTTGTCTCAGGAATTCGTGGACGAGGTTTCCCTGTACGGAGCAGGCGATCCCAAAACACGGGCCATTGCCAAGGGAGAGCCCCTCTATTCCACCTATGGGGAGCTTGCGTCCTCGCTGGCGCTGAACGAGCCTGCCGTTGCGGCATACGGCATCAGAGCCCTGGCCGTTGTGCCCGTCAAATTCGAAGGCAGCGTGATGGGAGCGATCATGGTCGGGTCGCTGAGCATGGACGAAACGCCCACTCTGGCGCGCCAGGTTCTCGAAGGCATGGCGGCCCAGATAGGCGGGATGATTGCGAGGGCCAATGTCGAGGAAGCGTTAAGGAGGAGCGAAGAGCGCTTCCGGGGATACTTCAACCTCTCGCTGATCGGGGTTGCCGTCATATCCCCCGAGGGCAACTGGATCGAGGTCAACGACAAGATATGCTCGATCTTCGGCTATACCGGCGATGAGTTAAAGGCAACGTCATGGATGACCCTCACGCCGGAAGAAGACTTAAGAGACGAGCTCAGGCTCTACAAGGAATTCATTGCCGGAACCCGGAGCAACGCAACGTTCGGAAAGCGGTATATCAGGAAAGACGGGTCCCTGATATCCACCGAGATCTCTCTTCACTGCGTGCGTTCGTTTGACGGAACCCCTGACCATCTGGTGGCGGTGATCCAGGATATAACCGACCGCAAGAAATCGGAGGAGCTGCTCATCCAGGCGCTCAAGATGGAGTCCATCGGCAGGCTTGCGGGCGGGGTTGCACACGACCTGAACAACATGCTCACCCCGGTCATCGGCTATTCGGATATCCTGCTCAGCGATATCCACCCGGACGATCCGAGGCACCGGAGCATCACCCTGATCCAGAAGGCTGCCGAAAGCGCGAAGAACCTTACCCACCAGCTGCTTGCCTTCAGCCGGAGGCAGGTCCTCGAGATGAAGCTGGTCGATCTCAACAAGATCATATCGGGGTTTGAAAAGATCCTGATGAGGACAATCAGGGAAAACATCGAGATCAGGGTCAGATTCGGGACGTCCCTGGGATTCGTGAGCGCGGATATCGGCCAGGTCGAGCAGATCCTCATGAACCTTGCCGTGAACGCGCAGGATGCCATGCCTGACGGCGGCATCCTTACCATCCTGACCGATGAAGTGATCGTCGATGAATCCTACCCTGCCATACACGGCGAGATCAGGCCGGGCCGCTACGTGCTGCTGGAGGTGTGCGATACCGGAGTGGGCATAGATCCTCAGATCAGGGAGAATATCTTCGAACCCTTCTTCACCACCAAGGGTCGGGGCATGGGGACGGGGCTGGGCCTTGCAACCATCTACGGCATCGTCAAACAACACGGCGGATTTATCAATGTATACAGCGAGAAGGGAAACGGCACGTGCTTCAAGATCTATCTCCCCAGCGAAGACTGTTCGCTCCTGCCCGTCGAAGAAGCCGTGAAGGAACCGCAGGAGATACAGGGGGAAGAAACCGTCCTCATTGCGGAAGACAACGAGATGGTAAGGAATCTGGCATCGGAGATACTGAAAAGGTCTGGCTATACGGTTATCACTGTGGATAATGCAGGGGAATGCCTCAATGCTGTCTCGCAGAGCGGCAGACACGTCGACCTTCTGCTCACCGACGTGATCATGCCCGACATGAACGGCAAAGATCTCTACGCGGCCCTCCATGCAAAATACCCTCACGTGAGGGTGGTCTATATGTCAGGCTATACCGAGGATGTGATCGCTCACCACGGCGTCCTCGACAAGGGGATGGATTTCATACAGAAACCTTTCTCCGCCCGGAATCTCATGGAAAAAATCCGCGAAGTCCTCGACCGTAACAACCTCGCCGAAATGGCCGCCCTGGCCGACTGATACGCCCGTACCATCCCCGTTATTTATTTTTATCACGGCGGCGCCACTATATATTTCAGGCGGTGCACCCTCCATGAAGAAACGCGTTTTTTCAGGCATACAACCTACAGGCGATATCGCCTGTTGACCTCCGACCTTCCATATATTAACAAACCCGCATCACCTTAAAAAAGTGAAGTGCATCCGGCTGTGGAAGGAGCCGGTCATCATGCCCAAAGAAAAACAAGGTCATTTATATCAGCAGGTAACCACAGTTGCACACAGGGATTTCATCACCCTGTCTCAGGACTTGACCGTGCAGCAGGCCTTGAAGGCTATCCGCAGCCAGGATTTCGGCGAGAAGATCGTATATTTTTACGTGGTCGACGCCGAGGACAGGCTCACCGGGGTCCTGCCCGCCCGGCGGCTGCTGAGCTCCGAACTGGAGCAGCGGCTCTCCGAGATCATGATCACCCGCATCGTGACCGTGCCCTACACGGCGACGGTTCTGGATGCGTACGAGATGTTCGTGCTGTACAAATTCCTGGCATTCCCGGTGGTGGATGACGAGAGCAGAATCATCGGGGTCGTCGATGTAAAGCTTTTTACCAACGAGCTTTTCGATATTGCCGAGAAGGAGCATTTAGACGAGCTCTTCGAATCCATCGGTTTCCACGTGTCGCAGGTTCGGGGGGCATCGCCGCTGCACGCCTTCCGCTTCCGCTTTCCATGGCTGATGGCAACCATTGCAAGCGGATCGATCAGCGCGCTGCTTTCCAGCACCTTTGAGATCACCATTGCAAAGAGCCTCATTCTGGCGTTCTTCCTCACCCTGATACTCGGGCTCGGCGAGAGCGTGGCCATGCAGTCGATGACGGTCACGATTCAGACCCTGCGTTCGATTCAGCCCACCTTTGCCTGGTATTTCCGGGCCTTCCGCCGTGAAGTCGTAACAGCCCTTCTTCTCGGATCTGCCTGCGGGACTCTGGTGGGCCTCATTATCTGGTTATGGTTCGGGGCAGTCGTTGCGGCGCTTTCCATCGGATCGAGCATCGTCCTGGCCATAAGCGCGGCGTGCCTGTTCGGCCTGAGCATCCCCGCCCTTCTGCACGGGCTCAAGCTCGACCCGAAGATTGCCGCGGGCCCGGTAACGCTCGCGATTACCGATATATCGACCCTGCTGTTCTATTTCAGCCTTGCCGCGATCTTCATGTAATGCCGCAGCAGACGGACGGAGGTAAAGATGACGATTATACAATCGATCAGAAAACTGTTGCTTCTCGAAGGCCATACCTGCCCCTGGTGGCTGGCATATTCATGGGACCACCGCCTGAGGAAGCTTATCCACGATCCTGATAAGATGATAAAACCGTATGTGAAGCCGGGCAATTCTGTCATGGACGTGGGTTGCGGCATGGGGTATTTCTCCATTGCCATGGCGGATTTCGTGGGCGACTGTGGCAAGGTGACCGCCGTAGACATCCAGCAGAAGATGCTGGATGTGCTCATGCGCCGCTCGCAAAGGCACGGCTTGGACAAGCGGATAACACCGGTGCTTACCCGTGATGGAGTTCCCGGCGAGCCCGGATCGATGGATTTCATCCTTACCTTCTGGATGCTTCACGAGGTGGCCGCGAAAGAAGCATTCGCACGCGATCTATACTCTCTCCTGAAGGCGAACGGCTCTTATCTGCTGGTGGAGCCGAAGATACATACCTCAAAAGATGTGTTCGAGGACGAGATCGCGATCTGCAGGAAGGCCGGGTTTATACTCAGGGACAATCCCGGAGTCGGGATCAGCCGCGCTGCCTGCTTTACGAAATAAGCCTTCGCCTCCCCATGTATCAAGGCACCTCCACCGCACAGTTAGAGAAGCTTGAGCATTGAATCTTTCCAAAGATTATACTTCGTAGGGACCGGGGGCCGTAGGTATCCCTGCGGACAGCCTGCTCGGGTTTTCCCCGGATAAGGAGGGCTCATTGGATTTTACCGTAGCCGCAGGCCTCTTTGTAATCGGGCTCGGCCTGCTCTTTTATTTTACCGAGGAACTCATAAAAGGGGTCGTTGGGGCTTCTTTAGGCCTGGGCATAACATCGTTTATTGTCAGCATCGTCTTCATCGGCCTCGAGCCGGAAAATCTCGTCGTGGGCATAACAGGCGCCCTTGCGGGGTCGGCGGGAATCGCCATGGGTTCCATTATCGGCGCTGCCATGATAATCATCGCCCTGTCGTTTGGCCTGAGGGCGCTGCTGTCACCGGTTACCTTCCAGCACGCGCCGAAGCGGGTTATCGCCATACCCCTTCTTGCCCAGATACTTCTGGGCCTGCTGGGGCTTGACGGGCTGCTCTCCAGGACGGACGGCTCGGTTTTGCTCCTCGGCTTCGTCCTTTCGGTCCTCTATGTGTTACGCTTGAGCAAACGGGGGCTCGATGTAAAACCCACGGGCGAGGTTCTCGTACACCTGGAAAAAGGGGTTGCGCTCAGCAGGCGGGAATCCTTGTCGCTTATCGTTATTTCTATCATCGGGCTCATTATCGGAAGCCAGATGCTCGTTGCCGGGTCAAAGACCATCATCGGCTATTACAGCGTGTCCGATACGGCTTTCGGGATGACTGTCCTTGCCCTCGCGATAGGTCTTGAAGAGCTCGTGAGAGAACTTCCCGCCGCACTGAAGAAAAAGTCCGAGATCAGCTACGAGAATATCGTCGGTACCGTCATCGCCCTCTTCCTGTTCAACGGCGGGATCATTGCGTCCATCAAGCCGGTGCCGGTGAGTGAAGAGGTCCTTGTCTTCTATCTTCCCCTGTGCATCGTTACGACGTTCGTCATCTCGCTGTTTATGCTGGCACGAAAAGTTCCCCGGCTGGGAGGGGTCTTGCTGATCGTGCTGTATCTCGTCTTTTTCCTGAAAGGGTTCATCCCGATCTGACAACCATGACGGCACCCTGCAAACCCACCCGTAAAGAGGTCGCGGCTGCAAAAGGAAGGGCTATCCCCGATCTCATCGCCCCGCACCTGAAGGTGCTTTTCTGCGGCATCAATCCGGGTTTGTACTCCGGCGCCGTGGGCCACCACTTTGCACGGCCGGGAAACCGCTTCTGGCCGGTGCTCCACGCATCGGGATTTACCCCCAGGATTTTGTCCCCCTTTGAAGAAGAGGATCTCCTTGCGCTGGGGTACGGGCTCACGAATATCGTAGAGCGATCGACTGCGGGAGCGGAGGAGTTAAAGCGGGAAGAGCTGATCGAATCCCGGAAAACGCTCGTTGAGAAGGTCCGCAAATACAATCCCCGCTTCATCGCATTCCTCGGGATAGGGGCGTACCGCATAGCGTTCAGCCGCCCGAAGGCCGTTATCGGCAGACAGGATGTCCGGCTGTACGATACCGGCGTATGGATATTGCCGAGCCCGAGCGGCCTGAATGCCTTCTACCGGTTTGAAGATCTCGTGCAGCTCTTTACAGAACTCCGCATCGAAGCCGAGCGCAAAACCCGCCGGACCGAGCCGTGATAGAGCGGGCCGAAGATCGCACTGATCGACGCTACAGGATCCGGTCGGTCTCTTTTACGATCTTGTGCTTTGCGCGTGCGTCTTTCAGGAAATCCTGGACCGCAGCCTCTCTCTTCCGGGAAAGCAGCTCTTTTCTGACCGTGTCGAGATTTTCTTTGCCTGCGGCATTCACATCGGCCTGCTGCAATCTGCCGATCCAGACGACATAGACCTTGTCCCCTTCCGTATAGGTCTTCGGGCTTTTCAGCGTATCGAGATCGTCCTTTATGCCCTGAACCATCCCGATCTGCGGGATCATGTACGCCGTCCTCTTGAACTCGCCGGTTGTCTGATGCGGAATTCCGGCCAGCCGGGCAGGATTCTTCGCGAGACCTGCCGCGTATGCCGCTGCCTTCTCAAGGGCCTTCGACACCTTCAGATCGCTCACCACCTTATCCTTGACCTCTGCAAGCTCCGGGATGCGTGCCGGTATGGTGTCTTTGATCATGTAGATTATAAAGCCGTCATCGGTATCGACGACCGAGCCGAGCTCTCCCTTGGGATACCCGAAGGCGGTCTTTGCGATCTCTGCGGAATTGGGTATGCCGATGTTTTCATTCTGGGCAAAGGGGCCGAGCTCCTTGAGGGTAAGGCCCTTGGTCCGGGCATATGCTCCCAGGTCGGGGCTCCCCTGTTCATAAAGCTCTTTGAACGCGTTGTTGGCCTCGTTCCCTGCATCGATTTTAGCCCGCTGGATCTTCATCTTATCGACAATCATTGAAGACATTTCTTCAAACGAAGAGGTCTTTCCTTCCTTTTTGCCTTCGAGCTTGAGCACGTGGAAGCCGAGGCTCGTCCGGATCGGCTCGACAACCTCTCCGGGGTTCATCTTATAGAGCGTTTCCCCCATGGGAGCGGGCAGGCTGTCCTTGGGGACGAAGCCGATATCTCCGCCGATGAAATTCGTGCCCGGGTCTTCGGAATACTTGCCGGCCAATGCCGCAAAATCCCCTCCCGCCTTTATTTCCTGGTAAACCTTCCGTGCTGCTTCCTCTTTCTGGCGGATCGCGGCCTCACTGTCTCCCTGGGAAACTTTAAAGAGTATGTGCCTGCCGTGCACCTGCTCCTTCGAGCTGAATTCATCCTTGTGGGAATCATAATAGTCCCTGGCTTCTTCAAGGCTCACGGACACATTGCTCAAATACCGGGCAGCGG
Organism: Syntrophaceae bacterium UBA6087; assembly: GCA_002448235.1. GTDB lineage: Bacteria > Desulfobacterota > Desulfomonilia > UBA1062 > UBA1062 > Phosphitivorax. The sequence continues at coordinate 574,035 of DIXF01000001.1, read as the reverse complement.
GAAAATCGATATAGGAAAGGACTATCTTGGGAGGAATCTTGTATTTTTCCTTGTTCTTGTCATAGTACACCCCGGCCTCTGAATCGCTGACGGATATGTCTTTCAGATATGCCCGGGCATCGACGGTCAGATAATTGAGGTCAAAGGTATCGTTCTGATATTTGTAATATTCCGCCGTCTCCGCGGGCGATACGATCACGTTTTCGGTGATGACCCCATAGACCCTCTGCCTTAAAAGCTCGTTTCTCTGAATCTCTTCGAACTCGCCGGGGGTGAGCCTCTGGTACTGGAGGACCCTCCGGTAATTGTCCGCATTGAACTGTCCGTCCTGCTGAAAAGGCGGGAACTCGCTGATGGCTTTCTGGAGTTCTTCATCTGAGATGCTTATGTCCAGCTCCTTTGCCTGGAGGTCCAGGATATAGTCGTCGATGAGCCCATCGAGAACCTTCTCCTTCAGTCCGAGCTGCTTGATCATATCGGGCGTCAGGTTGTCCCCGAGCTTGCTCTGGTAGAGCTTCAAGGCGTCCTGGTAAGCCTTCGAGTACTGGTTGATGGTGATGATGTGCCGGTCGACCTTCGCGACCTTGCTGGCCTCATTGCCCACGTATGAGCTCCCCCCCCATAATACGAAGACTACTATGATGACCCCGAATATGAGCATCTTGACCCATTTTTGGGATCGGCTTCTCATGTACGTAAGCATGAAGTTCTCCTTCTCGGACGAGATAAATATAGAAGCGAAAGATAGTTGAATATGGAAATGAATGCAAGAGTTTCATATCAATATCTCGTTTGATGAGCATATCGGGGAAACTCCATTGTGATTAAAGCCTTACCTTGCAGCTTTTATTGACCGTCAGAGGTGTTCCCTCCTCCCGGGAAGTATGATATAGAAAACCGTGGTATAATCATGTTCTCATGAAGGAGGCGCTGTGGATAAGCTGTTTTTCCTTGCAGGCATCGGGGGTTCTGTCGGAGGTGTCTTCCTGCTGCTTTACCAGGGGATCTCGTACCTGATGCACAATGACCAGACAAGTTACACCGTGCTCTTCGTCGTGGATAAGCTGCCGGAAGCCGTTCAGAATCAGGTGTATGCGAGCCACCAGCTTGTCGGTGCGCTTGGATCCACCCCGCTCTTTGTGGCCCTCATCGTTATCGGGCTGATCTTTCTTTTCATCGGGTCTTATCTGAAAAACCGGTATGCGTGATCCCGGCTACCGCGTCTTTTCTCTCCAGAGGCCGAGTCCCTTTGTCCTTGCCTCCCGCTCGTACGCCTTGAAGAGGTCTTTGTACTCGTAATCGAACCGCTCGTATACCCGGGCATACCCATCGCGGATGATGCGGCCGTTCACGAGGACATCTTCTGCATACACATAGGCCAGGGTCCTTCCGAAGCGGTCTTTCGGATCTTTCCCGATCCTGATGGAGACTTTTTTTCCTGCAATCAGCTTCTCAAGATACGCCTTACTCTCATCGCCGAAAGGCTCTTTCCGGGAGTACGGCGAGTCGACTTCCGGGGCGTCGACGCCGATGAGCCGTACCTTTCTCCCGTCTTTCAGCTCGATGGTGTCCCCGTCGTATACCCTTGCCACTTCGAGGACATCGCGCTGCTTTTCCCAGCCGAGAAAGGCCATGAGCATTATGACGGCAAGCGCGAAGAGAGGCAGGCGCATTGATTTTTTCATACCCTTACGGAGGCCTCCCTGCTACGGCCGAGGGGCTGCTGCCTGGCCGAGGCCCTCAAGGAGCTCCGGTATATACAGATCGCTGTGGGAAACAGGCGCGAGGTGCGTGCCGGGCAGGACCGTTACCGAAAGGCTCGTGCGTTCGGGCGAGATATCGGCATAATACCTCTTCCAGAATTCCGAAGCCTTATCCTGCGGGACGCGGCCGGGATCCGACGTCCCCAGTATCCTTTCCGGGCTCATGCAGAAATCGTCGGCAGCGAAGATTACGGAGACGGCTTTCAGGTGGGCAAGGCCGAAAAGCGAGCTGTCGCAGTAGACGGTGCAGTCTCTGATATCGCGGCCTGTCCGGAAAACCTTCCCGGGGTGCGCATACAGGAGGGCGCTGGGAACCGACCGGGCAAAGTCTCCCACGAAGCCTTTCGTAAAGCCCCAGGCCGAGCTCAGGGCATCTCGCGCATGACCGGTGGCCGTGAGCTTGGAGATCCTTAACGATTCCAGGGCAAACTTGCCGGTAAGCCCAAGCGGACTCAGACGCTCGTAGCCTGCCGGACACACCTGGCCGAGCGCACTGACCGATGCCGGGTAGAAATGGGCGAATCTCCTTGCCAGAATACCGCCGTGGGACCAGCCGACCGCGATCAATCCCGAGCTGATCCCGCATTGGCCGTCATCGGCATAGGACTCATCAATCCGGACCGGAGCATCCTGCAGGGGAGTGTAGCCTTCCACCGCAATACCCCGGGATGCAAGCATCCACCTGACGGTTTCCATGAGGACCACGTCCTTGCCCCTGTCTCCGCGCCACGCAGGGTCCACTCCATACGGGGTATCGCACACGGAGATGACGACGACGCCTGACCTGGACTTCAATGCAAGCCCCGAGGTGAGCCCATAGGCATCCGAAGGACGCTGGGCATGGCCCTGGAAAAAAACGATCACCGGGCCTTTGAGCCGGCCCGCTTCCGTGTCGGCCTTCTCCTCGCTTTCGCTCCTTGTATCTATTATCAGGCAGTAAGAATTCAACCTTTCCTGGTTGAAATCGACCTTCAAAGATTCCGTCGAGACGCACGAGGGGAGAGAACGCCCCTCCGCGTGCCCCGGAGAAGGCGCGGCGAGCGCGATGACCGTCGGACCGAAGATACCCATGAAAAGGCAGTATAACATACCCCTTGTTCTGCTCATATCTGATAATATAAATGAATCGGACAGCGAAAGGAAGTGCGGCGGAAAAATCTCTTTGAAGTCGCCTTACCGGGTATCGGAAGACCCTTTTTCGATATCGATGATCGTGTATCCGCCCGGGAACGTCTTGATGACATACTCGTGGAGATTGTCCATTTTGCGGACCACGTCCCTGATCTTCCGCGCTTCTTCGAGGATCTGCTGGGCCATTTCCCGGATGGGCTCGTCCCGGGCTTCCTTGACGATCCCCTTCGCCTCGCCCATGACCACGGTCAGCGGCTGGAAGACCTCATGCGCGGTAGTGCTTGCGAGCTGGGCGACCATTTCGAAAAATTTCAGCCTGTCCTGCTCGTCCCTCAGGGATCTGTAGTCGAAGGCACGTTTGACGGTGAAACGTAAGAGGTCTGCGCTGAAGGGCTTCAGGATGTAATCATAGGCGCCCATTCTCAAGGCTTCGATGACGCTGTCGACACTCGCGAACCCGGTGATGACGATGATCAGGGAATCAAGCTGGCGTTTCCGGACAAAATCGATGATCGCCATGCCGTCGATATCGGGCATGCGCAGGTCGGTGACGATGACCGGAAACTCCTGCTCGGAGAGGATACGGATCCCCATCTCCCCGCCGATAGCCTTAACAACGGTTATGCCGTCCTCGCTCAGGATATCTTCTACGAGACAGCAGTCCCCCTCGTCGTCATCGATGACCAGGACCTTCTTTTCTCCTGATGCTTTGAGAACCGTCATATATTACTCATTAATAAAGTAATGAATGCACAGAAGCAAGACAAATGGATGAAACAAAATAACTGCGCGACCTTGTACCACCAATGATATCTTCAATCGCTTTGTTTTTATTGAAAAGGAGCTTTGCCCGCGTGAGCGCAGGAACCGACATCAGTTGTCGATCTGGGTAAGACAGATATTACCGAGATAGGAATGAACCATTGCAACGACCGGAGTAAGCACGGGATCGAAATCGCCCTTGTATTCAACGACAAACCTTTCCCCGGCGAAGTAGATGACCACAGGTCTCACGTCATCCCATTTCTCAACGAATTGTGCTTTGTACTCTGTTATCGTCATCTGTTCTTCCTTCACCCATCCGGTATAATATTTTTATCGGTACTGCATACCAATACTTAAGATCAAAACTACTCCAGTCCGAAGATCATTGCGAAGCGCCCCAGGCCGGTCTTCAGGTGTTGCTTGTACTGCCTGAGCTCGGGACGTTCGAGGAGGTTCGTTCCCAGATATGTCATACACTGGGCAGGATTTCCTCTCGGCGCGACCACGGACAGAGGCTTTCTCTCCATCTCGGCTTTTTTGAAGTTATCCCTGTCATAGAGGATGCCGCCGAGATACTCCGGCTTCACCGTGAATGTCGGCTCCATGTTGTTCACGCGCTCGTCGGTCGTCTGGCATATCCTGTTGAAAAGGAAGAGGCCCTGCTTCAGGGTCGTAACCTGGTTCATGATCACCCAGGGCTGGTAGACCTTCCTGGGCTGGTAGAACTCCACTTTGTTTATCAGGGATTCCTCGATGTGCTTGAACCGCTGGAACGTGGCCTTTATACAGGCATATCCGGCGATGATATCCTGGGGCGTGGTGACGATGAGCGTCTCGTCCGAGGCAAGCGCGAAATCCGTGACTGTGGAACTGATGCCCGCGCTCAAGTCAAAGATCGTGAAATCGTACTTTTCGCTTATCTTCCTGAAGCCCCTGATGAACTTGGTGCGCTGGACATAGTTGATGTTCGCGAGCTTGAACTCTCCGGAGCTTCCTCCGATGAGGTCGAATCCGTAGGGGGTGCGCTCGATCATGTCGTTTAAGGACGTATCGCCCAGCAGGAAGTCGTAGAGGGTGAATTCCGGAAACAATGCAAGCTTGTTGGAGACGTCGGCATTGCCCAGGTCCGCATCGATGAGCAGGACCTTTTTCCCGGTGTCGGCGATTGCCTTTGCCAGGTTGGTCGAGATATGGGTCTTGCCTACCCCGCCCTTGTTGGAGATGACCGAGATGAGCCGGCTTCCGCCGGTCTCTTCGACGGGCGTCTCAACCACGCTCTCGTCCTTCACCTCTATCAGCGCCCGGGAGGCATAGCAGGAATCTATCACCCTGCGGATGGCTTCCTTATCGGCCAGGGCAGGATATATCTTCTTCCCCATATGGGTGCTCAGGCTTTCGATCAGGTCTTTCTGAGAAGGGTCGCCTATGGCTACGAGCACGCCGCCGTTCAAGAATCGGACCGGGATGCTGTTGTACGTCTTTGCCATATCTTCCGTGAGTAATTCAACACACTTATGGTCAGGCGTTTCCTTCCCGATATCGATGAACGGCATCCCGCTCTTGCGCGCAAGTGCGCGAGTATCCATCTCATTGTTCATAGTAGACCTCTCATATGGAGGTTTTCGGAATAATCGAAAGGAAGCTTTAATCTTGAATGCTTAGATATTTTCTCTGATCTTATGGAGGAGGTTCAGGGCCTCTATGGGGGTCATGCGTTCGAGGTCGGCGTCCCTGATCTGCCCGAGCAGATCGGCGGCCGCGCCCGGATTCGTTTCATGGAAAAGGCTCCCCTGGACAGGCTGGTCATGGTAGGCGGCAGGTACTGTTTTTGCCTTCTTCCCGATGGTGCCGAGGATGACCTTGGCATTTTCCACCACCTCTTCGGGCACGCCTGCGAGCTTGGCCACATAAATGCCGTAGCTCCTGCCGATGGCGCCTCTCCTCACCTCGCGCAGGAAGATGACTTCGTGGCCGCTTTCCTCGACAGCCATGTGCAGGTTTTTGATCCCCTGGTGTCTCCGGGCGAGGTCGGCAAGCTCGTGATAATGGGTGGCAAAGAACGTCCTGATGCGCTTTTTGTCGAGATATTCGGCTACGGCCCAGGCCAGGGACATCCCGTCGTAGGTCGACGTGCCCCTGCCGATCTCGTCGAGGATGACGAGGCTGTTCTCGGTCGCGTTATTGAGGATCTCCGCCGTCTCGCTCATCTCGACGAGGAAGGTGCTCTGCCCGGCCGAGAGGTTGTCCAGGGCGCCGATCCTGGTGAAAATCCTGTCCACCACCCCTACTTCGGTCTGCCGGGCCGGCACGAACGATCCCATCTGGGCCATGATGGCGATCAGGGCGATCTGCCTCATGTAGGTGGACTTACCCGCCATGTTGGGGCCCGTGATGACGTGGATGGTATCCTTTTCCCCGTCGAACAGGCAGTCGTTGGGGACGAACTCGCCTGCCTTCAACACCTGCTCCACGACCGGGTGCCGGCCGGACCGGACCGTGACTTCCCTCCCCTGCCTCACCAAAGGCCTGCGGTATCCGCGGTCCATGGAGAGCCGGGCAAGCGAGCCCAGGACGTCGGTAGATGCTATGGCCGTTATGGTTTCCTTCATCTCCGGGATCCACCCGACGAGGAACTCCAAGAGACCGGCAAAGATCCTCGTCTCGATCCGGGAGATGGCGTCCTGAGCACCGAGGATCTTGGACTCGTACTCCTTGAGCTCGGGAGTGATGAAGCGCTCCGCATTGGCGAGCGTCTGCTTGCGCATGTACTGCTGGGGGGCCTTGCGGGCATGGACGTTCGAGATCTCGATATAGTATCCGAACACCCTGTTGTAGCCGATTTTGAGCGTATTGATGCCGGTCGCCTCCCGCTCCCTCGACTCCAGGTCGGCGATCCACTGCCGGGAATCCCTGCGGAGCAGCTTGAGCTCGTCGAGCTCGGCATCGACTCCCTCTGCAATAACGCCCCCGTCGCCGATCTTGTTGGGCGGATCGGCTACGATGGTCGCGGTAATCCTGTCGACCACCTCTCCCAGGGGCTTCATCCGGTGCAGGAGGCTTTTCAGAAGCTCAGGCCGCGCCTCCTGAATGATCGCCCGTATGGCGGGAACCTTCTCCAGTCCGCAGGCCAGCGACCGGACGTCCCGCGGCGAGGCGCTGCCCGCCGAGATCCTGCCGACGATCCTCTCCATGTCCGGGATCTCGGAAAGCAGGCCTCTTAAATTCTCCGCCATGACTGCGGTTGCGCACAGCTCCTCGACGGCATCGAGCCTGGCCGTTATCTCTCCGGTGTCCATGAGCGGAAAAGAGATCCAGTCGGAGAGCATCCGCGCCCCCATGGAGGTGTTCGTGCGGTTCATCACCCCGAAAAGGGTGTTCGCCCGCTCTCCCGAGATGGAGTCGAACAGCTCAAGATTGCGCTTGGTATTGGCGCCAAGGATCATGTACCTGCCCGGATTGTAGAATCTGACAGAGGTGATGTGGGGCAGAGTCCCTTTCTGCGTTTCCCTGACATAGTCGAGCACCATTGCAGAGGCCATGAGGGCCGGTTCGTGATCCTTGAGGCCCAGGCCCTCGATGCCCGCGGTCCGGAAATGGCCTGCCAGCAGGTCCTTTGCCTTCTCAATGCTCATCCCTGCGTCCCGTACGGTGAGATAGAACCCCCCGGGAACGATGCCGGCATCCAGCGCGATGACTTCGCTGGGAGACACGCGGTGCATCTCGGCGTGGAAATCCCTGGCCGAAAGGACTTCCGTCACGCGGAAGTCGCCGGTGGAGATGTCGATGAAGGCGATGCCGTACCGGTCTTTCTTCGCATCCCTGCACACCGCCATGAGGTAGTTCGGCTTTTCGCTCACGAGCTGGTCGTCCTCGACGATGAGTCCGGGTGTGATGACCTGTACCACCTCCCGGTGCACGAGGCCCTTTCCGTTAGAAGAGACCTCTCCCTGCTCGCAGACCGCTACTTTAAACCCCTGCCGGATGAGACGGGATATATAGGAGCTCGCGCTGTGATAGGGAACCCCGCACATGGGGATGGGGTTCTCCCTGCCCTTGTCCCGGGTGGTGAGCGCGAGGCTCAGGATTTTGGACGCAGTGACGGCGTCGCCGTAGAACATCTCGTAGAAATCGCCCATGCGGTAAAAAAGGATGGTATCCCGGTAATCCTTCTTGATATCGAGATACTGCTGCATCATGGGGGTTATATTACCCATGAGCCCGGTTCTTCTTCTCCTCCGCTTCCTGGAAATCCCTGAGCAGCTTGGCTTTGAACCGCTTGGCAAATTTGGGATTCTCCATGTACGGCAGGTTGGTGGCAAGGAACGAATCCCTCATGTGCGCCCTCACCTCTTCGACATCGCGTTCGTGAATGGCGGGTTTCTTCAAGACCCTGGTCAGCTTCGCCTGACTGCTGCCGCAGAAGCTCTTCAACTCGGCATCTTCGTCGCTCAAGTCCACGTACGTGGTGAACTCGAAATGCACCATGTACAGATCGCCCGTGAGGACAATAGTCTTGTCTTCGACAACCATCCTCACCCCGTTCTTCAATACGATTTCTTCCATAATGGAGTAGAGATACCCCGAGGAGGAGGGAAAAATCAAGAACGAGGTTGCGTTCGTTCCTCGAGTCGCCTGTCAGGACCGGCTACGGGCGGTCGTTAAAAAGGTCTTCGAGCACAGCGGCAGCCGCATCGTTTACTGCTTTTTCCAGGGCGGCATCGATCGGAGGGAAGCATTCGGGTTCGTTGCATCTGCAGGAAACCGGGTTTCGTATCCTCACGTGCGGGCTCTGCCAGAGAACGGCATTCGACGGCAGCCCGATCATCCTACCGGAGATGCCGGCATCCGCCTCGGTGAAATCCTGGTTCAGGTCGGTATAATGGCAGTCCATCCCATACCAGTCGCAATCGACGATCACGACTGCATCGAGGCCCTTCAGGTCCGGGTCTGAGGGATCGATTTCCTTCAGCGGACCGTCTATTGCTTCGGTTCTCCATCCTGCATCCGCAAGCGCTTTCACGAAACGCTCCTGAACTCCTTTCAGGACCTCTCCGTCGTTGTCCCGGAGATACCTCTGGAGTATTCTCGCTTCAGCCCTCAATTGCGGATGTATCCCGCGGTCCTCATGCTCTCTGTGGCCCCTCACCAGAATCTTCGTTCTCAGCATGCCCGGACCTGCCGTCGATGTCGTTTGGATTCTTACGCTCGGCTCGGGTATCCGTGCCTGAGCAACGCCTATCCTGAGGTTTTTGTTCTGCCGGATTCCCTCCTCAAGCGGTTTTGCCCGATGGGCGGCACAGGAGACGAAACAGGCTGCAATCATGAGAAAAACGAAGAACGGAACTGATCTCTTCATCGTATCCCCCGAATAATCCCGGATCGCCGTGTACTAATTGAGCGGAACCTTTCTCAGGAGAATACGCTAAAGATGGGAAAAATCAATCTTCTCCCCTGCCCCGCCTTTCAATAGAGCGGCAGGGTCGCTTTGATGAATGCCGTGCAGCCGTTCATGGCCGATGAGATAAAACCGGGCATGAACTTCATGACGATGATAAGGAAAAGCAGACCGACCGATATGGTCAGGGGAAACGCCATGAGGAAGACGTTCATCTGGGGCACGGCCCGAGCGGTGATGGCAAAGGCGACGTTGATGAGTATGAGCACGCCGATCACCGGAGCCGCCACCTTGATGCCGATCACGAAGATCTCCGCTGCATAGGTGATGATTGCCGAAAGGAAAGCCTGCTGCGGGAGCTCCGCCTTGATCGGTATGACTGAAAAGCTGTCCACCAGCGCCTTGATGAGCATATGGTGGCCGCCCAGACAAAGGAAGAGGAGGAACGCGGCGATATAGAGCAGGTTGGAGGTAATCGGGGCGTCGACGCCGGTCATGGGGTCGACTACGTTTACCATGGAAAAGCCCATCTGGAAACCGATGAGCTCGCCTCCAATCTGGACGCCCGAGAATATCAGACTGACCGAGAGCCCTATGCAGAGCCCGATCAAAAGGTCATGAACGAGCAGGACGATCAGCGTCAGGACATTGAGATTGTTCATGTCGATGCCGGGGTTCGGCACGATGGGCAGTAGGACCAGGGCAAGGAAGAAGGCAATGATTGCGGTGACCTTCCTGGGCACGATCTCCCCGCTGAAAAACGGTACCAGGGCAAAGATTATCCCGATCCTCGTGAAGACCAGGAGAAAGGTCAGGATATCCTTCCAGGCAAGGTTCAGCAGATCGTTCATCGGACCAGCATGGGGATGCTCGTAAAGAGATTGATCGTATAGGTGGTGAGCTTTTCGATCATCCACGGCAGGGTGAAGAGCAGGGCCAGAAACACGGCGACGATCTTGGGCACGAACGTGAGCGTCATCTCCTGAATCTGCGTTACCGCGGAGAAGACGCTGATGGCAAGGCCTACGACCAATCCGACGAGGAGCATGGGAGCGCCGACTACCAGCGTCAGCTTGATCCCTTCGCCCATAAGGGCGGTAACCGCTTCAGGCGTCATCAGACAAACCCCTTTATAATGGAGCCCACCAGGAGGTTCCATCCGTCTACAAGGACAAAGAGCATGATCTTGAACGGCAACGAGATCATGATGGGCGGGAGCATCATCATGCCCATGGAGAGAAGCACTGATGCCACCACCATATCCACGATGAGAAATGGTATGAAGAGGATAAATCCGATCTGGAACGCGGTCTTGAGCTCGGAGATCATGAACGCGGGTATGAGCGCCCGGGTCGGTACGTCGTCCTTGTTCATGGGCTTGTCGTGTTTTATGATGTTCAGGAACAGGGAGAGGTCATCCTGCCTCGTCTGCTTGAACATGAACTCCCGGATCGGGGTTTCGGCATTGGAGAGGGCCTGCGAAAACGTGATCATTCCATTCTTGTAAGGCGTCAGCGCCTGCTCGTTGATCTTATCGAGTGTAGGAGACATGATAAAGAACGTCAAAAAAATGGCGAGCGCCGTAAGCACCTGCATGGGCGGCATCTGCTGCGTCCCCAGTGCCTGGCGGAGGAAACCCAGCACGACGATGATCCGGGTAAAAGACGTCACCATGATCAGGATGGAAGGAGCCAGTGCGAGAATGGTGAGCAGCATAACGACCTGGAGAACGCCCACCACGTCATCCGGGTTCTTGACCTCTTTCACGCCTAAGCTTACGTTCGGGACAATGACCCCCCCTGCGCAGAGCGCATCGGTGGCAATGCCTATGAGGATGAAGAGCATCAGGCCCGCGCGAAAAAACTTCTCCATCAGTTCACTCCCCCGGAATTTTCTGCATCGATGACGGCTTTTTCGAAATCCCCTTCTCCGAGGTCTTTGATAAGGTTGACGTGGTTCTGGGTTACCCCCAGCAGCAGCATGGATCTCCCCACGCGGACCAGCGTGATGTTCGCCTTTATCCCGACCGGCACCTGCCCTACGACGTCCAGGCCCAGCGCCTTTTTCACCCGGGAATACGGGCCGTACTTCCTTGCCGCCCAGGCCAGCGCGAATAAAGCCAGGATCGTCCCGGCAAGCACGGCAAACGTCTGGAAATCGAGGCTGCCCGAAGGTGCGGCATCAGCCGCCAGGGCACGGGCCATCGGGCAAAGGAGGAAACAGGCTCCCGATATGAGCTTTCCGATCGTGCTCATCGCAGCCTCTTCACCCTTTCCATGGGGCTCACGATATCCGTGAGACGGATCCCGAATTTTTCGCCCACCACCACGACTTCGCCCCGGGCAACGAGCTTGTTGTTCACGAGTATGTCGAGCGGTTCGCCGGCAAGCCGGTTCAGCTCGATCACCGAGCCCTGTCCGAGCTGAAGGAGATCGTTGATGAGCATCTTGGTCCTGCCCATCTCAACGGTAACCTCAAGCGGGATATCGAGAATGAAATCCAGGTCCGATGCAGCGCTTAAGGTTTTTCCCTGCCGGAGCTCCTCGAAGTTGGGCTTCTCCGCAGCTCTGCCCAGAGGCTTGCCTTCCTGGATCTCTTCGCCTGAGTCCAGGGCCCTGGCCCATTCCTCCGCGAGCTTATCCTGGCCGGAGTCCTTGCCGTTTTCATTGCCGTCACTCTCCGGAGCGCCGCTCATGAGCCTGTCGATATCATCCTGGGAGAGCTCTCCCCCACCGGTTCCTTGTTTTTCACTCATGGATCATTCTCCTCTCACCCATGGATTCCTCCTTAATAAAGCTGCCTGTCAATCAATCCTACGATATCAATTGCCAGATTGTCCTTCATCTTTCCGGGCCGTGCCAGGAACTTGGGCAGATCCTGCACCATTACGGTCATCACATCCGATACGTCCTTATCCAGGACCAGGATATCCCCCTCTTTGAGCGAGGAAAGATCGCGGGACGTGATAGTCGTTTTGCCGAGCTCGACAGACACATCCACATTGACGCCCAAGAGCTCGTGCTTGAACCGGTTTACCCACGCCGTATCAACGCTCATCTTCTCCTCGGTATGGAAACCCGCGTAAAGCCTGTCTCTGATGGGCTCGATGAGCATGTAGGGGATGCAGACCATGACGTTGCCGCTCATCTCCTCCATTTCAATATCGAACTGGACCACGATGAGCACATCCTCACTGGGGATGATGCCGGCGAACTGGGGATTCATCTCGCCCCTGACATAGGTCATACTGAGCTCAAAAACCGGCTGCCACGAGTTCTCCAGCTCTTTGATGGCTGCAGATACGACCTTGTAGAGCATACGCTGTTCGATGGGCGTGAATTCCCGTCCTTCCACCTTCATGGCGCCGGCGCCCCTTCCGCCGAAGAAGCTGTCGATGAGGGCGAATACGAGCTTGGTTTCCAGCACGACCAGCGCATTGCCCCGAAGCGGCTCCACGCGGATGATATGGATGCTCGAAGGGACCGGCAGCGACCGCATGAAATTACCGAACTTCAGCGTATCCAGGGACACCGGGGTGACGTCGATCATACGCCTGAGCATGCTGGACAGCGTGATCCGGAAAAACCGGGCGAACCGGTCGTTGATGGCGTCCAGGGTCGGCATCCGTCCGCGGATGACCTTGTCCTGGGCATTAAAATCAAACTTGTGGTAGTCCCCGGGCTCGGCTAAATCCGCGACATCGGTCTCAGTCTCGATTTCTCCGCCGACAACGCCCTTCAACAGGGCATCGACCTCTTCCTGGCTCAGTATCTGGCCCATGTCATCTCCCTACTGGATCACGAAATCGGAAAAGAACACATTGACCACCTTGCCGGTGGAAAGGTGTTTGTTCACACTGTCCACCATGCCCCGCTTGAGCGCCCTCTTCCCCGGTGTGGAGGAAAGGTCGTCAAAGGACTTGCTGGAAAGGAGCATGATGATCTCGTCCCGGATCTGCGGCATTTTATTGTCGATCTCTCCGTTCAGCAATTCGCTCTCCATCTCGAGCTGGACGACGGCCTTGAGGTAGCGTGTTCCCTGGCCGTCGGTGAGGTTCACGACAAAGGGATCCAGAGGTTTTATGAAGCCTCCCGATTGAGCTCCACCCTCCCCCTGTTCGTGCGCTGCCGCCGGGGCCGGATGAGAAGAAGAGCCCGATGACTTCATTTTCGGCGCGATAATCAAGAAATAGCCTGCAATTCCACCCCCGGCCAGGACCGCCAGGAGGAGTACGATAACGATTATCTTGATCAACGGCGACTTCTTCTTTTCTTCCTGCTCTTTGACTTCTTTCCCCTGATCCTTCTCATCTTGCATATGGTCCTCCTATATCTTGCTTTTCAGGACAATGATCTCAACCCGATTGTTTTTACGTCTTCCGTCGCTTGTCGCATTGGTTGCAACAGGCTTTGCCTGACCGTATCCTCCGAGGCAGAATTTCGCGCTGCTCAAGCCCGCCGAATAAAGGAAGTAATCCAGCACGCTCCCGGCCCGCTGCAACGAGATCCGGTACTGCTCTTCGGCTGTGCCGGAAGAATCCGTGTGCCCTTCGATGGATATGGTTGAATCGAGGTTCTGAAGAGTCTGCGCCACTGCGCTCAAGACCATCAGAGATTCCCTTTTCAAGCCGGATGCGCCCTCGTCGAAGAGGATGTCGCCACTGATGATCATGGCCATGCCCCTTTCGTCCTGACGCACCTCGATAAAATCCCTTCCTTTGCCTTTCAGTCCGCCGAGTCCTACGGTTTCCAGGGACTGGTTCAGACTCTTGTTCAAACGGTCTATGTCTTCAAACATATTCGGGGAAACAGAGCTCACCGGCTTCGAGACCGACTGCATCTGGCCGAATTCAAGAACGCCCGCGGCATCGTTGAAATATCCGCTGATTTCCTGAACTGCCTTGGAGTCCAGAGAAGACATCGATATCAGCAGGACGAAGAAGGTCATCAGCAGGGTGGTCATATCCGAAAACGTGACCATCCACTGGTCTCTCTTTGGCCCTGGAACCTTTATCGCATCTTTTCTTCTTGCCATCACTGCTCTTCCAGGTGGAACCGGAATCCTTTGACAAAGATCGTGCTGTTGAAGCCCTGGTTCGCGTCTTCGACATCATGCGAGCTGATGCCGCCCTTTATATCGCCGAGAAACGTTATCTCGACTCTCCTGTTCAGTCCCCTTCCGTATTCGTCGGTGTTGGAGGTGATGGGCCGCTGGGACCCCATGCCGTAGGCAGCGAGCCGTGCAGAAGGAATCCCTTTATTCTTCAGATGATTGAGCACTGCCAGAGCCCGCGCTGCCGAAAGACCCCAGTTGGAGTAGTACGGCGGCACCTCCACGGGTATGGAATCGGTATGGCCGGTAATGATGATGTTGTTGTCGGTCTTTGCAACAAACCGCGCCAGAGAGTCGAGGAGCTTGAAGCTGTCTTCGCTGAGCCTGTCCGTGCCTGTCTTGAACAGGACGTTTGATTTCAGCGTGATGGTGACGCCGAGCATCCCTTCGGACACGCCGGTATCGTTCGTTATGCCGTCCTGCGCCAGCGCTGCCCTGACCTGCCTGATATCGGAAGACTGATCTTTCATCGGCGCGCTCTGGGGGAGGATATCTTTGCCGTTCTCCGTCTTGAACGGGCTGCGCCCTCCGGGGAGGATGCCGAAACCCCCGGTCAGTGAATCCAGCGCAAGCCGCTGTTTGCGACCATCCCGGATGCTCATGGATGCCAGTACGATAAAGAAGGTCAGGAGGATCAGCATGAGAGAGGTGAAGAGGAAAATACCCATGTCCCTCTTCTGTTCAACCACCACTGTTTTCTTCCGAGCCATCTCATTCCTCCCGCCTGGAATCGGATTCATCCCGCAGGTTGGGAGACAGGTATGAATGGAGTTTTCTCTCCACGATCTTCGGGTTGTCCCCTGCCGACAAGGACATGATCCCCTCGATGATCATCCCCTTCTCGAGCGTTTCCTCTCTGGAGCGGGCCGCAAGCTTCCCCGCCATGGGCAGCGCCATCATATTGGCGAGGATCGCCCCGTAGAACGTCGTAATAAGGGCAACGGCCATGGCCGGGCCGATGGTGGACGGGTCGTTCATGGACTGGAGCATCTGGACGAGGCCGATGAGCGTGCCGATCATTCCCATGGCCGGCGCGTAGGTGGCTATGGCGTTGAAGATATCCGCTCCCTTGTTGTGCCGCTGTTCTATCTGATCGATCTCGTTTTCGAGCATATCGCGTATGGACTGCGGCTCGAGCCCGTCGATTACCAGCTCGAGGCCTTTCTTCAGGAACGGGTCCGTAAGGCTCTCCGCTGCATTCTCCAGCGCGAGGATCCCTTCCCTCCGGGCGATGGTTGCATAACCTACGAACGTGGGGATGAGCCCCTTGGCATCACGGACCTGGGTAAAGAACACGTTCCGCACCACGCCTGCGACCCCGAACACGTCTTTGAGCGGGAAATTTATGAAGAGGATCCCGAAGGTTCCGCCCAATACGATGAACAGGCTCGGCGTATCCAAGAACAGTGTCAGAGGACCTCCGACCATGATCCCCATCAGAACCATGCCGAATGCAAACACGATCCCGATTATCGTTGCAATGTCCATACAGCCCCTTTTGCAAACTTTCTCTTTGCTGATGTAGAGAGCAAGGGGTGTGCCATTCGGATCGAAAGTTAATTAATATCGTTATATCAATAGCTTATGAAGTTGCATGGTGTACAGGCCGGCAAAAAGGGAGGTCATAAAATTGACACTTATATGCACCTGGATGCCAGAGGGCACCCAGGTGCATCAGAGGGCATTAAGGTTTGTTACCGTTTCAGGTTGATCAGTTCCTGAAGCATATCGTCCGTAGTGGTGATGATCCTCGAGTTCGCCTGGAACCCGCGCTGGGTGGTGATCATCTTGACGAACTCGGAGGCGATGTCCACATTGGACTGCTCCAGTGAGTTCGGTGCGATGCTGCCCAGCCCGTTCTCGCCCGGATGCCCCGTGATGGCGTCGCCCGAGGCGCGGGTCGCGGACCAGAGGTTGCCGCCTACCTTGTTCAGGGCCTGTTCGTTGTTGAACTTGGCAAGGCCGACCCGGTAGAGGTACAGGATCTGGCCGTTGCTGTAGTTGCCCACCATGATGCCGTCCGTATCGACGGAGACGTTCTCCAGGAAGCCCGTTCCGTAGCCGTCCTGGGTCTGGTAGACTGTTGTCGAGGACGATGCATACTGGGTCGAGGCGAGAGCCTGTGGCTCTGCCGTAGTGGCGAACGATGCGAGGTTGCCTGCCGCAATGGCCCCTACGTTCGCGGCACCGCCTGCCTCCCACGATGCACTGGTGCTCCTGACGCCGGTCTGCAACTGGATGGTCTGGGTAACCCCGGGCACGAACGAGGCGTCGAACTGGGGGTATCCGTCTGTGGAAAAGGTTGCGGGGATCCAGTTCGCGTCGTCATCGATGCCTCCCGCGCCATCGTATACATAAGCAGACATGTCTTCAAGGGCGCCTGTCGCCGAATCGTACGTCATGGTCCCTCTCATGAGGACGCCCTGTGCAGCATCGGCCGCTGTAACGCCGGTACGTTGATCGTCGATCGGGCTGCAGGTAACGATGTATTCCCAGGTGTTGTTGAAGTCCGTAACCCCCGGAGCGTATTCGCTTCCGGCCTCATTGCTGACCTTGTCGTAGAAGACGGTAAGATCGAGGGAATTTCCCAGGGAATCATAGACGCGGATGGCGGTCTGGTATCCATAGGCCGTATCGCCGATGGGCTCGGCCTGGGTTGCGTCCCAGCCATCGGAGAAAAGGCTCACGGAACGTGAGGTTTCCGTGGAGTCCAAGTTCGTGATGGCCTGGAGGGTCGCCGTCTGCTGGGGAGGCGAGGTAAAGGCGCTCAGCCTGATGTCGGTCAGGGTCCCGGTATCGTTTCCGTCCTGATCCAGTGCCCAGCCCTGGGCTACAAGGCCCGAAGGGTTCGTGAAATACCCGTCGTCATCGAACCGGAACTGGCCTGCCCGCGTGTAGTAGTCGGTCTCGCTGCTCTGGGAAGAAACTATGAAAAATCCGTTGCCGCCGATGGCGAGGTCGGTCGCGTTGGATGTGGATTCGAACGATCCCTGCTGGAACAGGGTGTCCACATCGGAGAGCGTTGCGCCGCGACCGATCTGGGATGTGCCTGAGGCAGTGGATACAGACTGCGAGAGCACGTCCTCGAAGGTTGTCCGGGAAGACTTGAACCCGATGGTGCTCACATTTGCGATGTTGTCGCCGATGACGCTCATCGCGTTGCCGTGAGTAGAAAGACCGCTGATGCCTGAAAACAGTGAACTGGAAATACCCATATGTGCCTCCTTCTTATCCCTCTATCTTTTCGACGTTTGAAATCGTTACTTCCTTATCTCCGATGATGAGGTAGGTCGTGCCGTTGTCATATCGCACCCCGGTAACCTCACCCATTACGTACGAGGACGTTCCCACTTGGTTTCCTTCATAATCGAGCGCCTGTATGGTGAAGCGGTACTTGCCGCCGGTAACGGCCTGGCCGTTGTCATCGAGGCCGTTCCAGACATGCTGGGCATCGCCTTCCGGGACATTCTGCAGATCGATCGTGCGTACGAGCGAACCGTCATCTGTATAGATCTGCAGCCTCACGTCTGCTGCCTTTTCATCGAGCTTGTAATTGATCGTTGCATCGCCGCCTTTGTACTGCAGGATATTCCCCTGAGCGTTCACTTTCTTGCCGATGAACGACACGGCCTGGACGTTGTTTACGGAGGATTGCAGGGAGATGAAACCCTGCAGGCTCTTGTCGATGTTGTCCAGCGTCTCCAGAGAGGTGAACTGGGCGAGCTGGGCGGTGAACTCGGTGTTCTCCACCGGATTGAGAGGGTCCTGGTACTGGAGCTGCTTCACGAGCAGGTTGAAAAACGCTTCTTTGCCCATGGTATTCTTCGAAACCGGATCTGCCGCGGTTTCGTTTCTTTTCTGGCTCGCCAGGATGGCATCCAAACCTACTGTCGACATGTCTCTTCCTCCTTATGGCATCAGGCAAAAAAATCGAGTCCTGTCTCCAGGAGCCCCGAATAATTCGCCTGTGCATATACGGTCCCGTCATTCTCCCGGTATGTGCGGCCGGAATTATCGGAATGACGGCCGCCTTGTCCCGATCCCTGATTCTGCCTGTCGTGCCCTTCAAATGCATACGCATACCCATCACGGGGCGAACGGCCGTCAAAGTTCATGGTGACCGAGAAACTGGTCGCCTTGATGCCCTGTTCCGCCAGGGCTTCCTTCAGGACATTCATATTCTGCACCAGGATGTCTCGGGTCACGGCCTGATCCGTCTTGAACAATGCCTGGATCTGGCCGTCCTGCATGGTCATGCTCACATCGACCTTCCCGAGCATGGGAGGATTGAGCCGCAGGGTGATCTGGCCTTCACCGTTCTTCATTTGTGACGGCAGCGTCTGTTTCAGCTGGTCGATGACCTGCTTCATATGGTTTTCGAAGACCGCAGGGGCATCATTGCCCGTCAGATTCTTCGACAGCGCCGTATACATTTCTTTGTTTACCTTGAAACCGGAATCGGCCATGACCTGCTCAGGCTGCCACAGCTTCAGAGACTGGTCGATGCCCGAGAATTCCTGCTCGCTCATGCCGGCTTTGAGGAAGGCCAGCATATTGGCGGCCTCCGGGCTCAGGGGTTTCCCTTGCTGCGACCTGAGGTAAGCATTTACCTGTGTGGTCACCTGTTCGACTGCCTGCTGCCGGAGCACCGGGTCTGTTGCGAAGAAGAGGTCCTTCAGAACGTCTTTGGAGATGCCGAGGGTCTTTTCCGCCATACTCATCGCCGCATCGGCCTTTAACGATATTTCCGGGTCTCCGCCTTCCGTTGCGGCAGTCTCAGCGGCCTTATCGGAGGCAGTACCGGCGCGGACTACATCCTTCAGAATCGCAGCAGCTATTGCCCTTATCTCATTCGTTGTATGAGAGACGTTCCGCTGAATAAGGCCAAGGGTGAGATGCATTTCCTGCTCGCCCTGCTTCTTTGCCTGAGCTGCAGCAGCGGATTCTGCAGAGAGTGCATGCCGATTCTCGTTTTCTACAGCCTGGATAACCTCGTCGATGGTATTCGAGTCCGTTGAGGTGAGATTACGCAGTGTATCGGGATCGATACCGTTTTTCTGAGCGGAAGCGTCAAAGAGCGCCTTGATCGAATCCGACAGTTGAGCCTTGATGTCTGCCACGGCCTTGGGATCCGCCATGACGGCATCGAGCTCGGCCTGTCCGATTCCTGCTTGCGAAAGGAAGCCTTTCAATGCATCATCCGAGATCTGGGCTCCGTTTCCGCCGAGCATGAGCTGGATGTCCGACGTCTGCAGTCCCATCTGCTTCAATGCCGACATGAACTGAAAAAGAAAGAGGCCTTCCGCTGTCCCGAGAAGACCCTGAAGCGCCTCATCGTCCAGCAAGCCTTTCTTGGCAAGGATCTCGGTAAGGGAATTGGTATGCCCTGATTTGCCTTGCAGGGCCGAGGTAAGCTCTGCATCAAAATCGCCGCCTTTCCGGCTGCCGTGCGTAAAAGCTTTCTGAACAAGATCCACGGCCCCTGATGCAAGACCCAGCAACTGCGTAAATGGCAACTGCATATTTACTACCTCCTATCGAGTGTGTTTCCTATTGAGCAACAGGGGTGCCAAGGACACATTATCAAGGATCTGCCCCACCTGTGACGGCCGGCATGGATCGGCGGCATGGAAAAAAGTGCAGGGCACTGAGAAAATCTTTCCCTGTATGTTTGCCTGAATCGGTGGAGACATTGCATAGTGAAGCGCGCTCACGGACACTCCGGGTGAGCAGCTTAAAAGGCATGGCCTGGAGGAAGAAGAACCCGGTGATATCAAGCTCCGAGGAGAAGGGGAGGCAGGGGGCCTTAAGGCCCCCTGCCTCCCCTTCAGCACATCCGTTGCCGGCTCCTTCGTTTGCTTTTTAGTTGGGAGCTCAAAATCACGTCAAAGGGATGCAACCCTTCACCGCAGGCACCAGAGATAAACGGGAAGAAAGGTGCAGCACCGGCTGTGCCTGTTCGCTCAGGCGTTGGATGGGGAAGGGGGTCTGGAGGTCACCTTACAGCCCTTTTTGCGAATACATCCAGGTGAAGGCGAAGGGCGCTTGATCCCGTACTGTCTGAGCGCAGCGCAAGCGGAGCGAGTTTACGGGATCGCCCGAAGACGAACCTGAGATGTTTCAAAAAGGGCTGTTCAGTGACCGGAAGACCCCCTTCGCCGGCCAACGCCCGCACCCCTTCTTCCATGTAATTCCAGGATCAATTCATAAATATTACTTAGGCCGTACACTCGCCGCTATTAAAGTGTTATTCACGCAACCCGGAGTGCAGAAGTCTTTTGTTCAGGATGTAATATAGAAAGGATTAAAGGAGGCGCACTATTTCGGCGAACTGGTGGAGGGTGTGCAGGCAGCCGTTGGCTGCGGGCTGTTTGTCACGGCAGATGTGGTAGGCCGTGATGCCTGCGCTCATGGGGACCTCGTAGTCGAAGCGCTTGTGGTCGCCGATATGCACGATATTTCCGGAAACGGTGTTGCGGAGCTTTGCGTATGCGGCCGCTTCGGCCTTGACCATGCCCCAGTCGTCGCTCACCGAGATGATCCGGCTGAAGAATGGCTCCAGTCCGCTTTCGGAAACCTCCAAATCGAGGAAGTCCCGTGCGGCGTTCGAGAACAGGATGAGATCGAATCCCTCATCTTTCAATCCTTTCAGGACCGGGATCACGTCGTCATACAGCTCGATATGAGACGCATACCGGCTGACGAGGCGCTTGGAGTCCATGTCTCTCAGATCGAAATATTCCAGCCAGTACGGGAGCCGATACCAGAGGAGCGACCCGTCGCCGACTCCGGAATATGCCTGGATGCACATGGTCTGTGCAGCGGGGAAATCGATCTTTTGCCTCTCTGCAACCAGGCCGGGCAGGCCATAGAGCCAGACGCTGTCTACAAAACGGTTGCTGGTGAGAGTGCCGTCGAGATCAAAGGATATGCTCAATCCTCTTCCCATACCTCGACCCTGTCCTTCCACTTGGCTTTTGCTGCATAGAGGGCATTATCGGCCTTTCTGATAAGCTCGGATTTCTCCCCCTGTCCATGGGCGAGACACCCTACACCGATACTGACCGTCACCTTGACAGACGTGCCGTCGCCAAAGGAAAAAGGGGTCGACCGTATGGTTTCGCATATCCTCTCGGCTACTGTCGCGGATTCTTCGACGGCCGTGCCGGGAAGGATCACGGCAAACTCTTCGCCGCCGTAGCGAGCAATGATGTCGATCGTGCGGACGCTGTTCCGTAATATCCCTGCCAGCTGTTTCAGGACCATGTCCCCGCACTGATGGCCGTAGGTGTCATTGAAATGCTTGAAATCATCGATATCCAGGATGAGCAGCGATACGACCCCGCCTTTGGCGCGCTGGGCGCGCTCCACCTCTTCGGAGAGGCGGTCCTGGAAATGCCGGTGATTGTAGATTTCCGTCAGGCCGTCGGTGATGGAAAGCTGATTGAGCTTCTCGTTGAGGACTTTGAGCTCCTCGGTGGCCCGGTTCAGCTCCCCTGCCCTGGCCTCCAGGGCATCCTTGACCTCGGCCATCTCCCACAAGGTCTTCTCCATCTCCGCGTTCTTCTCCAGAAGCTCCATCTCGAGCTCCTTCTTGTCGGTAACGTCGGAGAAGACCATCAGCGCCTGGAGGTTCCGGTGCTTCCGGGAAATGACCTTGACGTCATATTCAATGGTGACGTCGTCGCCGTCTTTTGTCCGCAAAAGGCATTCCCTCCGGTGGATTTCACTGCCTTCACGGAAGAGCTTCAGAAACTCGTCTTTCAGACGCTCCTCCTCGCGGGGCACCACGAATTTGCTGAAGTGCTGACCGAAGATCTCGTCTTTGGCGTAGCCCATGAGCGAGCTTACGAACTCGTTGCAGCTGAGGATGATTCCCCTCGGGTTCACGTAGAGCAGTCCTATGGGGGAAAGGTCATAGAGATCGGAGAATTTCTGCTCTTCTTCCCTGATCTTTTTCCTTAAGGCAACGGTTTCGGTGATATCGTTCATGATCAGCCAGAGATAATCTCTTCCTCCGCGGTTGACGAACCCGCCTATCACGGAAACGAAAACCAGCTTTCCGGAACTCGAGGAAAGGGATACATCCATTGGGGGCACGGTCTTGTCAGGACCTTTCAGGGCATGGTCGCATGCCCTGACGAATCCTTCCCTGCTCTGCTGGGAGACGATGCCGATAAACTGCCTTCCGAGCACCTCCTTAAGAGAATATCCCGTAAGGCCCAGGAGTGCGTCGTTCGCATGGACGATACAGCCCTTTTCGACGACAAGGCAGCCGCCCCTGGCATACGCGGACATGTGCGCGAGGATCTCGGAGATCGATGTGCTGTCGGGAGCCGCATCAGACGGATAATTCTCGGAGAAGGCCAGGATCTCGGCGTTGTCGAGCCTCGTGTTCGTAAAGCTGCAGCTGAAATCCTTGTTGTCCTTTGAAGGCAGGGTTACCGCCTGTCGGCAGTTGTCCGGCGAGTGGAACGCCGGCATGTTTTCATCGACGAAACGCTGAAGCTCTTCTTTGAGAAACCCGGTCTTTGCCGTAAGCGCGTGGCTCACGTACACAATATCCTTGTGCTGCCTGGTAATAACGTAGGGAGAGAGGATAACCTCAAGTCTCTCTAGATCAAGCTCCATATCCTGTCTTTATCCTCGACTACCTCTCCTGCCTGTCTCATACCGAAGAGCACCTTCTCGATCTCGCGGGTCATGATCTCGACCGACAGGGATTCTTCGAGGATCCTGACAATATCCTCGATGGCTACTCCCCCGGTGAGCTGGAGCACTTTCTCCGTAAAGGAAAGGAGGTCTTCGTGTTTTGACCATGGGAATATCACCCATCGCCAATCGCTCATGGTCCTGGCGCAGAAATCCGTCCGGACCTTCGAATCGGCCTTGCTGATCAGCACGGCTGTCTTGACATCGCCGACACGTTCGGAGAGGTAGTGTACCGCCTCTTCCATGGTCCCGCCCTCGTCGCTGACGTCATCCACAAGGAGGATCTTTTTGTCCGAGAGATCCACCTCGGGCAAAGGGAACACAAGGGTGGGCTTTTCGGTCAGATCTTTTCCCTCCGCCCAATGGCCCATCTGGAAGGTGCATATGTACTTGCTCTGCAGGTAATCAACGAGGATACGCGCAGGGGCGAGGCCTCCCCGGGCGACACCGATCACGACGTCCGGGTTGTACCCGGAAGATCTCATAGAAATATACACTTCCCACAGGAGATCCTCGACATCTTCCCACGAAAGGCGGATGGCCTCGGGGAATGTCTTTTTAAAGATACTTCGTTCCATCATTCGATCACCTTATCAATTCGTTTTTTTTCGGAAAAAGAATGCTATCTCTTTAATATCGTTTTGCCTGTCTTAGCCCGGAGCGCTTAAGAGACGGAACCTGGGCCTTTCGAGGGTGCCCCTGAGACTGAACTTCAGTCCCTGCTGGAAACCGGCGCCCGAGGACGAGTCGGATCCCGGCGAGAGATTCATCGTCCCCGTGAGGTTCAGCCGTGAACGGGCAAACGGGTCCATCATCCTGACGGCTCCGCTCATGGTCCCGGACATATTGCCTTTCAGCTCCATTTTTTCAAGCGTGATCAGACCCCTCTCGATGCGGGAGTTCATCTCCATGGTTTTGAACGCGAGTCCGTCCAGGGGGAGCTGCGATCCGGGCAGGGGGAAGAAGCCGTTGCTCCATACGATGCTGGACTTGCCGCTCATTTCACCGAGGAAGGTATTCGGGCCCATCAGTTCGATGGAGCCGGTTATGAGCCCTTTTGGCTGGATACCGGCGGAAAAGAGGGGCTGGATGAGGGACGAGTCGAAGTTATCCAGCCTGATTTTCGCATATACGGGCCTCTTGGTCGACCCGTAGGGCTTGTCGAAGGAGCACGCGAGGCTGCCGGAAGGAAAGAGAGCCTTCGCGTCCATCCCGATCCTCCCGGTCATCAGCGAGAAGAGATGGGGCTTGAGAATAAGCTCTTTTGCCCACGCGACATTGTCTATGCTCATGCCGTCGACCTTGAAACCGAAGAGCAGCCTGGAGTGGACACGCCCAAGCGTCACCGTCCTTCCTGTAGCCTGGCTTAACGTGTTTTCCAGCCGGCCCCGGAACGTGTCGTAGGGAAACTGCAGGTACGTGAAGAGCACCAGGCATACGATAAAGAAAACGACTACCCCGATCTTCTCCGGAAGGTTCGAGCTCCTCTTGACTTCAGCCATAGTGGACCACCTCGAGAACGACGTCGAGATTGTTGTCCCTTTCAACGCGGCGGATGCTCATCCGCTTTATCATTAACGAGTACGGGCAGTGCTCGATATCGTACAGCAGGCTGATGAGATCCTCCTGGTAGACGGCCCGTATCTTGAGCTCCACTGCCTCTCTGGTGGAACCGTCCGTGACTCCCACCGGTTTCATGTACTCGATCCGGTCATTGATCCTGATCTTCCCCGCCAGGTCTTCGAGAAACCCGAAAAGGGTGAAGTTTGCAGGCATCGCTCCGTTGGTTCTCGCACTCTCAGTGACGGCCCTGATCCCGGCGGAAAGCTCGTACACCTTTCTCAGCTGGTCGTCCTTGGTGGTTACGGAGGTTTCGAGCTTTGCCCGATAGCTCATCACGGGAGAAATCACGCCCCCGATGAGGAGGGTTGCCGAGAGCAGCGCCCCCACAGCCAGAAGCACGATCTTCTCGCGCCTGGTGAGGCCTTTGAAATATTCCGTACCCTGTACTATGAATTGTTGGATTTTTTGCTGCATACCAGTTTCAACCCCACCCGCTGATCCTTTTTGTCCACATTTGCCGACACGATCTTTACATCCGCCACATAGGAAAGGCCGCCGAGGCTTTCCTTCATCCGCTCGACATTCTCGTAAGAGCCCGCGTTCCCGGTTATGGTTATGGCGTTCTCATCGATGCTGACCGTCTCCACGAGTATGTCCACGGACTTTGGAACGCGCTCGCTGATATCCGTAATGATCTCCAGCGCCGAATTCCCCCCGCCCGTCGAGCCGTTGCCGGCCCCGGGCGCCATCTTGGTAAGATGCTGCTGCATCTGCAGCACGACGTCCTTTGTCATGGGGGTGCCGGGAGGCATGGTGGAGCTGAACTCCTTATTTATGAGCTTGGTCAGCTGGCTGTTGATGCGGGCATTCAATGAGATGTTCAGCCCGAGTCCGAAGAGCCAGAGGATGACGAAAACCGCTGCAACCTTGGTCCACGTCCCTGCATACCCTTTTATCCACTCCATCTTCTTGGTATAGGCAAGGTCGCTCTGCCGGAAATTGAGGGCGTCGGCGGAGTCGATACCCCTGCAGGAGAGGCTCAAGGGCATGAAGCGGCCCAGCATTTCATCGATGCCGGCGTCTCCCCGGACACTGTTCTGCTCGGGAAGGTCGGTGACGACATCGGCAGCTTGTCTGAAACGCGCAGGAAGATCCTTGATGGACCGGGCATACCCGGTGAGAACCAGGACAAGGTTGCGCTCTTTCGAATCGATGCGCGACAAGGCTATGAGCACTTCCCGGACATATGCATCCAGGATCTCGCCCGCCTCGACGCCATTCTTGAGATGCTCGTTCAGCTTCCCGGACGGGAGCGCCGTACTGCCGAACAGATTCAACGCGATCTTCTCGAATCCGTAGGGAAACGCGCCGGCGTATCTTACCTTTGGACCTTCGAGCACGGCTAGCGACGTGTCCTGCCAGCCCATGTGAAGGAAAAGATACGTGGCTTCCTGGTCGAGCCTGAAGACCTTCCGGGCCCCGGCCAGCAATGCTGTGGAAGGTGAATCGACGATCTCCGGATCGATGCCCGCCGCCTTCATATCCCCGATGAGCGCAGAAACCGACTTGTGCCTGGCGGCGATCGTCTCTATGTGATGGAGCCCCGCCTCGTCCTTTCCCAGGAGGACGTGCTCGACGATAATCTTCCCGTCCATGACGGGCAATAGCGTCTCCACCTCCGGGGTTACAGTCTGGGCTATCTTTTTGCGGTCCCCGAAAGGACGCAGCAGGGAGCGGTGCATGGTCTCCCTCTCGGGAAGGCTCACCACGAACGTATCGAGGGGTTCGATCAGCGTATCCTTTAAAAGCGCGGGGATCTCTTCGGATATATTTTTCCTGGGCGTATACCGTTCATCGTATTCCCTGGGCATGGAAGCGAACCCCTCGACGGTGAGCTCGGAAGCTCCCACCCTGATGAGGCATGCATGCAGGGAAACATTGTCCCAATATAGACCTACCGAATATCTTGCCATTGTCCATCCTAACTTTGAAAAGTCAGTATATCTTATAATACACTATTCGAACAGAGTCACTGTTATTGCGCTCCAGTATTGCCTTTATGTTCACTTGAGCGCCCGAGGGCATGCTGCCCTTCATGTCCGCGCTGAAGCGGCTGCTCTTGATCCCGACGGCCCTCTTGATCCACGTCATATCACCAGAAGTATCGCCGAAATTCAAGCCCCGAATGCACTCGAAACTCTCCTGCATAAAGGGCCTGCAATCCTTGATTTCTTCCACTACGTCCTCGGTGATCAGACCGGATATGCTCATGAGCACGGCGTCGGGTGCCGTGTTGATGTTGATTGTTCCGCCTTTTCCCGCGGTCACGTATTTTCTGAGGCCCTCGTGATTTTCCGTGCCGTAAAAGTATTCCGGCTTCATCCCTTTTACGAGGAGGATCTCTTCCGGGCTGTCCATGGGCGCGTTCTTGCATTCATAGGGACGGTCGAGGAACTGGTAGTATTCGTTCTCCGCGCCCGAGTCTGTTTCTTCGTCGTCCGTGTCCACCCAGTCCTTGATCGACGCCGCCAGTTCGGACTTCTCGCTTTCCGTCATGTCGAGTTCGAGGACTTCCAGGAGCCGCATGAACTGATCCCTTCTGAAGGCGCTGTTCTCCTGGTCGTTCTGAAGCCCGAGCGAATTGAGATCGAACTTGCCGCTCTCGTCGGTGAGCGACCCGGTGAACACCGGGCCTTCGAGGTAAGCGGAAGCGGCCATGGCGAATTCGGGGAAATCACCCCACTCCTCATCTTCAGAGTCATAGGCCTGGTCGTCTTTTTTCAGAATCGCCTTGGCAGCTTCGATGCCTGAACGGGCAATGTACTGGGCCTGGGCAGAATCGCGGAAATTGTAGGCGAGCTCGATGTCGAGCCCCTGGTCTGCGCTGAAATTGACGACCATGACCGTAAAAAGCGCCACGGTTGCAAGCACGAGGAGGAGCACGGCCCCTCTCTTATCATTCAGCATAAGGTCTCTGAATCTCATGCGCCTCCCTCGACTCCCCTGATGAGCTTCGGGAGATCGGACAGGGGAAGGAACGCCACACCGGTAAAGCTCAGGGGCCGGCCCTCGACGTCAAAGGTGATGGTCACCCTCACCTCTTTCGGGAGGCAGAGCTTCTCGACGAGATCCCAGGTATCGCTTTCCTTGGATTCGCCGTCGACGTAGGTGATGTTCAGCGAGATGACGTCCTCGGCGACCTCCATCTCCTTGCTCTTCTCGCTCACGCCCTCATGAGGCAGGCAGTCTTCTGACCTGATGAGAAGATAGCGGTCGTTTTTCAAATCCATCTCCTTGAGATAATATCCCACGTCGCAGGCGCCGCCCGTGCTGCCCGGGAGCCCGAGGTCGGCCGTTGTGGTGAAATGGATCACGTCCTTGTCGACGCTTTCGCTCGAATCGTTGGTGCCGATGAAGCGGTACTTCGAGATCTCTCCATCGCTCATGGCCCTTGGAGGATCGCTCGAAGCGGGGATATAGGCGCAGGTCAGGTCCTTTATCACGCGGTCCATGACGATCCGCACCATCTGGTAGGTCTGCCTTTCGCCGGTCACGACTTCGATCCTCCGGTGAGCCCCGAAGAAAGCCATGTTCACGACCGTGAGGATGATTGCCCCTATGGCGAGCGCCATGATCACCTCGATAAGGGTGAACCCCTGCTTACTTGGAAGAAAGGAATGCGGTGAACTCTGTCTCAAGATTGCTGTGCTCCCCCCATGTGAGCGTCAATGTGTACTTAGTGCATCCTTCCAGCGGGGTCGACTCGACCTTTTCGGTAAACTTGTATCCGGGGTAGTCTTCGCCGAAGTCGCCCTCCTCGCTCCCCGCGGCTTTATCCTGGCCGCTCGATACGACATCCGCTATGCGCTTCTGGGCAAGCAGGGTCGATGTGGTGATGAACTTCGATCTCATGGCCATGTCGATGGACTGGTTGGTCCCGATAATGAGCCAGGTAAAGGAAATCCCCAGGATCACCAGTGCAACCAGCACCTCGATGAGCGTAAACCCCTTCTTACTCATGGAGCACCTCGACATAGTGGTCATGCACGGTGAGCAGGCCGGAAAAAGGTTTTACGACCAGGGTGTGGGTGCTGCCCAGGGCCCCCTCGATGTAGATGACGCCCTGTTCGACCACCCCCTCGGGGGTAACCATGATATCCGCCTTGCCCTCGATCTTTTCGCTCTGATATGGGCTCTTGACGCTTTTCAGCACCACTCCCTCCGGGAGCTTCTTCTCTTTGAGCAGCTCCAGTTCGCCCGATTTTTCGGGCTTCGGGTACAGACCGACGCTGCCGTTCTCGATATCGAAACGCACGTAATAGGGCTTGTGCTGTGTTACAGCGCTTGACCTGGCATACTGGATGATCGTGAGGATCTCCCGGGAGGCCGTGTCCATGTTCGATGTGGAAATCCCGGCAAAGAGCTTCGGCCCGATATATCCCACCGTGATGCCTAAGATCACGATGACGACGAGCAGCTCGATGAGGGTGAAGGCTTTATTGCTGATTGCTTTCGCCTTCGCTTTCCCAGTTCCCGATATCCGCATCCTTGCCCTCTCCGCCGGGCTGGCCGTCGGCGCCGTAGGAAAACAGGTCGAAACCGTTGGTATTCCTCATTCCGGGAGACAGGTAGGCGTACTCGTTGTCCCATGGGTCCCTGGGGACTCTGGGTTTATCGAGGTATCCGCCATCCCTCCACTTCCTCGGGATAGTACCGGTGCCGGGTTTTTCCACCAGCGCCCTCAACCCCTGCTCTGTCGAGGGATAGTCGCCGTTGTCGAGCCGGTACATGTTCAGCGCGCTCTCCAAGGACTGGATCTGGATCTTGGTCTGGGTCTGGCGTGCCTCTTCAGGCTTACCCATGATCCGGGTGCCGACAAAGGTGGCGAGTATGCCGAGTATGACGATAACCACCAGTAATTCAAGAAGGGTAAACCCTTTGTTTTTCATCTCTCTTTTTCCTCCGACTATCGTACTATGGTGCTCATCTCCAACATGGGCAGAAGTATTGCCAGCACGATGGAGCCCACGATCGCGCCCATGATCACGATCATGAACGGCTCAAGGACCGATGTAAGCCCCGCTACAGCGGTTTCCACGTCTTCTTCGTATGCGTCAGCAGCCTTGATGAGCATTTCTTCCAGGGTCCCGCTTTTTTCCCCGGTGCTGATCATATGGATGATGATGGGCGGGAACACTCCGGACTTTTTCAGGGGAGCGGCGATGCTCGATCCCTCCATGACTTCTCCGGTGGATTCCTCGATGGAAGCCTCCATGACCTTGTTCTGGACGACCGTCCTGACGATCTTCATCGATTCGATGATGGGCACGCCGGACGAGAGCAGTGTGCCGAGCGTCCTGGCAAAGCGGGCGACAGACACCTTGCGGTAGACGGCGCCGTAGATCGGGACGTTCATCCTGAACCGGTCGAACCGTAAGGCCCCGCGCTCGGTCTTCTTCCAGCGCATGAAGAGCACGATGGCGACAATGAGAAGGCTCGCCAGGATCCACCACGTAGCGCCGAGAAAATCGCTCACCCCGATGAGGATGCGGGTGGGCAGAGGCAGTTTCTGGCCCATGTTTTCGAACATGCCCACGACCTTCGGCACAACCGCTGTCAGGAGATAGAAAAGCACGAAGCCGGAGACGCAGAGAAGGACAAGGGGATAGATCAGTGCGGCTCCCACCTTTGCCCTCAGCCGGTGCTGTCCTTCCAGAAACTCTGCGAGCCGAAGCAGCACGACATCCAGCGCGCCGCTCGCCTCGCCGGAACGGACCATGTTTATGTACAGATCCGAGAATATCCTCTTATGCCGGCTCAAGGCATCGGCGAAAGACAGGCCTTCGTTCACCGAGTCCCGTACCTGGGCGACGGTCTTCTTCATGGCAGGCGACTCCGTCTGCTCGTAGAGGGCGCTCAAGGCTTCCACCAGGGGGATCGATGCCCCCACCAGGGTGGAAAGCTGCCGGGTCATCACCGTGAGGTCTTCGAGCTTGACCCTTCCCAGAAAGCGCTTCAGCGAGATATCCTTGACGATGGACGTCTGGGACGCCGCTTCCTCTTCGTTGATCTCGCTGACGAACACCCCCTGGGAACGGAGCTTGAGCTTGGCCTCCCTGAGGGACACCGCGTCCATCATCCCGTGGGTGACCTTGCCTCTTTCCGTATACCCGCTCCAGGTATATAACGCCAAGACTTCTCCTCCCTACTTCCCGGGGGCTGCAGGCACAGGCGGCGCAGGCGCTTGAACAGGGCCCGTCTGCGGACCGGGTCCCAAGAGCTCCCGCCCCTCGGGCCCGGGCTGAGCCCGGCCTTCGAATTTCTTGAAATACTCCTCGTTTATGGAAACTTCTGCCTGCTTTCTGATATCCTCTTTGAGGGCGTCGATCTCTTTCTCCATCTTCTCTCTCAGGACGATCCTTTCGATGGATTTCTTTACCTGATCGAGCGTCCTGGTCTTATTCTCCCTCCGGTCATCGAGCCGGATGATGTGGTACCCGAAGGATGATTTCACCACGCCGCTGGTCTCACCTTTCTTCAGGGCAAAGGCGGCATTCTCGAAGGCAGGGTCCATCTTGCCCTTGCCGAACCACCCGAGATCTCCGCCCTTCTGGGCAGACGGGCACTTGGAACTCTTCTTCGCCAGCTCCTCGAAGCTTGCCCCTTTCTTGAGCTGCTTGGAGAGCGCGCCGGCCTGATCTTCCTTGTCCACCAGGATGTGCCTGGCCTTGATGCGGTCGGGAGTCACGTACTTTTCCCGGTGATCGTTATAGTATTTTTCTATCTCTGCGTCGCTGACCTTTAAGGACTTCTTGAGCTCGTTCTCCAGCTCCTTTGCCAGGGTCTGATCCGTGAGATAGCTTATCTTCATCCGCACGCCGTCCTGCTTGTCTATTCCACGCTTTCTGGCTTCCCATGCAAGCGTCTTGATCTTCACCAGCCCGTCCACGACCTCCTTCCTGCCCTCGGCGGAAGAATATCTGGTCCGGTACTGCACGGGTATGTGCGAGAGTATTTCCTCGATATCCTTTTCCAATATCCTGTCGTCTCCGACCTGGGCCACGACGCCGGATTCGAGCTCGGCCTTGTCTTTGCCCGAAAACTTCGAGCACCCCCCGATGAACAGTACACAGATCGGAATCAGAAACGCAAAGAGTAGCTTTTTCACTGTATTCCCCCTTACTCCAAGAGCCTTTTTGCTAATATTTTTTCGCGCCAAGGATACCACCATCTCGAGTTTGCTGTCACTACCCATTATCCCCCCCTTCATGTTCGGCCAGGAAGAAGAGCTCGACGACAAGAACCCCTGAGCGCACCTCTATCAGAGCCTCTTCGGACACCACCCTGTTGCTGATCCCGTAGGGATTCCCCATCTTCATCAGGGCGTTCTTGAGCGTCCACCGGAAACCCGTAAGGGTCAGACCCTCTACCTCCATGGTCAGAGGGAGCAGCGAAACCGTAGCCCCTCTCATGCTGGAAACCGCATACCGCGAATCGACGAGGAAGATCCTGCTCTTCGGCGACAGGATGGACACATCGACTCCCCGGCTGCGGGCATCGTAGAGCAGTTGGACGTTTGCAAGGCTGTGATCGAACCTGTCGCCGGTGGCGGCCACGAGCTCTACGGACCGTGCGCCCTGACGATACGCCTCTTCCAAAGCGAGCTGCGTATCCGTCCGGTCCTTGCACGGATCGTATTTTATCAGAGGTACTCCTGATCTCAGCAGTTCATCGGAGGCAGCAGCAGAAATGGAATCCATGTCTCCCACAACGAGATCGGGCCGTATCCCTGCCTCAAGGCAGTACTCGGCGCCTTTATCCGCAGCTATGACCATCCTTGCCTTCCCGGCCTTTTCCTTCAGGAAGGCGCAATCAGGCGCATCTCCTCCTGATACAATCAAAAACATACTCGCGAATAAACAACGAATGAACCGTGAAGTCAAGCAAGAGCTTTGTTTCTCGGCAAAAAGAGGTGATATTCCGGGGTACTGTACAGGGCCGTCTCCCCTGAACTCAGGCTTCGCTCCTCGGGCCGAGGAGCATGACGAATGCCTTGAACAGCTCGGGATCGAACTCGTCAGACATCTCATCCTGCATCAGCTTCAAGGCCTGGAACGGGTCTTTCTGCTGTCTGTACGGCCTGATCGCGGTCAGGGATTCGAACATGTCCGCTATGGCGCATATTTTCGCATACACCGGGATGCCCTCGCCTTCCCGCGCAAAGGGATATCCGCTGCCGTTGTCCCTCTCGTGGTGCGAGAGCACGATGGCCGCGGCTTCGGGGGTGAGGTGGCCGGTTTCGAGCAGCCTGTCGTATCCCCACATGGGGTGCATCCTGATGATGCCCCATTCCGTAGGGCTCAGCGGCGTCTGCTTGTCGAGGATTTTCAACGGTACCTGCGCCATCCCGATGTCGTGGAGGAAATAGCCTGCGCTCAAGTCGACCATTTCTTTTTTCGTCAGCTTTGAGCCGAAAAGCTTGATGGAAAGGGCCGTTGCATAAATGCCCACCCTGACCGAGTGCTGGTAGGTGTAGTGGTCGTGGCTGTTTATCCAGATAAGATTGTCCATGACCTCGTCTTCACGGAGAATGAGCCGAACCATCTCCTCTGCATTCTTTTCCACATGCTTGACGGTCCTTGATTCCGTAGACTCGAAGACGTCCCTGATCGACTTCATGGAGGTGGAAAAAGCGACATCGGCCTTCTCGTGGGCGCTCACCTTGGGGTCCGTGAGGATGCTGCTCAGGTACCTGCTCTTGTAGTCCTCCACCTTGCTCCAGTCGTCATCTCTGACGTAGAGCTTCGTGTTGCCGTCCTTCAGGAGCTTGCCGTGATCCTCGGTAAAGAGTGCCCCGCTGGCGGCAAAAAGCCGGTGATCATCCTTGATCCGGATATAGATATCGAATTCATACCGCTCATTGACCCGCATGATGGAGAAGGGAAGCTCTCTGTAACCGTCTACACCGGAGGTGCTTTGGCCCGTATCAGACGATGTCATTGCGAACCCTTGGCTGTGTTCTCAAGAACCGTTTCTCTTTCCCGGTGGCTCATCCGTGTATTACCCCTTTACTACTGATGTCCGCATCCCGTCACGTGTGCTTTCCAAAAGGGACACGAGGATCCTGCTGCGCTTCATATGCTCCTATCGTCAGGGTTTTTGGAAAAAATTACACATACGCCCAGTAATTTGCATTACCAATCGATTACAGAGTGATATCCTTCAGGAACGGCAGCTCTTTATCCTTCTCCGAAAGGATGGGTTCTGATACCGGCCACCGGATATCCAGGTCAGGATCGTCCCACCTGACCCCTCCGTCGGCCCCGGGATTGTAGAGCGAATCGACCTTGTAGAGCACATGGGCGTTATCCGTCAGGGTACAGAATCCGTGGGCGAATCCCCTGGGGACATAGATCATGCGGAAAGGAGAATTGCTCAGCTCGATGGCGATCCACTTGCCGTACTTCGGGGAGCCTTTCCGCAAGTCAACGATGACGTCGTGGATGGCGCCGCACATGACCATGACCAGTTTCGCCTGAAAATGAGGCGGATATTGAAAATGCAATCCCCTGAGCACCCCTTTTTTTTGAGAAAAGGAATAGTTGTCCTGGAAGAAATCGGGGCTGATCCGGTGCTCTTCAAACACTTTCCGGTTATAGAGCTCAAGGAAGAACCCCCTGTTGTCTTTATATACATCCGGCTCAATCACGAATGCGCCCGGCAGATCGGTTTCGATAAATTTCATAAAGATCCTTTGCTATGAGCTTGAAAAGCTACTCTATTTCATTACCGGAATGGTTTGATAATATCAACAGGGTTGTCTCTTGACTGCCGGTTCTTAATGGATGATGCCGTCCGGGCTTGCTTTGCAGGTGCCCGTCATCTCTGCGAAAATTTCATCCATCCGGTCATGAAACCGGGGGGAGACGTGCATGGGGAAAGCCTGTCCGGCTTTCATCGAGGCAGCGATCTTCCCTGCCTGGGCCGCGGTGAGATGGCCCCTCCGAAGGGCAAGACCGCGAAGCTCGTCAAGATAGAACGTCTCGATATACAGGCGGCCGAAGCCTTTCCCGAGGATGGCGAGGGCGCTTCTGTTCCGCTCGGTGAAGGCTATATCCGTGACATAGGCAATCGATTGACCCTCGGTAATCACCACAAGTTCTTCCTTGAGCTCTCCGGCAGGGATCTCCCGGTCCCCCGAAGAGGTTTTCACCCGAAGGATCTGGCCAGTATTCCCCGCCAGTATGCAGCTTTTCAGCTTTCCCAGCCAGGTTCCGGCCTTATACCCTTTCTTCGTCAGGGCGCCTTTCCGAATGTTGATATGAAAAGGCTCTTTCAGGGCATATCCAAGGCAGGGTATGCCGGCGTGATCGAGTATGACCGCCTCGATGAAATACCGTTGTGCGGCAGCTATGAGCGCCCCGGTCCTCGGCACGACCTCTTCGGAGCACAGGGCGAATCCGGCGGCGGCCCTTGCACGGGCTATGTTCACCTGCCCCGGCAGGATCTCGTGAATCCTGATTTCCAGGGCATAGTCCGAGGACAGATTCCAGGTATACGACTGCAGCTTCGAAAGGACCTTTCTGATGATCCCTTCCGGCCCGTAGACGTTCAGCGGTTCCTTTCTATGCAGAACGGTGCGCAAAACACTATCGAACCCCATGAAATGATTCATGTGTGCATGGCTGATACAGATCGTATCCAGGGCAAGGAGCTCGCGGTCCGCCAGGGTCTGGAAATAGCCGCAATCGAACATCACCGCCCTTTTCTCATTCGCGATCCGGACATACAGGACAGGGTCGAAAAAGGGGCCGTTCACGAGCCGTGATACAAACGAAGGCCTCATACTACTATAGAATGGGAAATGCTAGAGTCCGAACGACTTCAAAAGGCTGTCCACATCATCCTGCGACGAAGCGGCGCCCTTTTCCTCACCCGGGATGACGGGACCGTGGAGCGTCGGGCGGTGCCCGGCAGCGTGCCCGGATTTCTTCAGGTCTGTGTGCTGATGGTCATATCTCCTGATAAGGTCGACGAGCCGGGTCTCCATGTTTTCCACGACCCTGCTCACCTTCTTGATGATCTGATCGACGAGATCCGCATGGATCTGCAGCTCGCTGATGCGCATGAGTTCGCCGACGAGATCGGAGTTGTGGGTCTTGAGCTGCTTGAGCTTCGTCAGTGCGCCTTTCTTGTCGTCGGATACGATAAGCCGTGCAACGGTGTCATAGACGATGTTGTCCGCGAGTGCAATTTCCTGGCGGGAAAACAAAAGGTCGAGGGTGCGCTCCGAGGTGTCCTTGACCAGGCTGGAGACGTGGGCGAGCTTGCTCGACAATCCCTGGATGTCTTCTTCGGAGATATTGTTGATGATGGGCTCCAGAAAGTTCTGGATATCTTTGATAGATTCATGGAGATCCCTCGTGATCTCGCCGATACCCAGAAACAGCTCGGTCGTAGCGATCGCACTGAGCTTCTTCATGGCTTCGGCCGCTTTTTCGAGATCTCCGGTGGTCAGCGAAAGTATGGCACCCTTGAGGGTATCCATGAAAAGGACAAGCTGCCGGATGGATTCCGCACCGCCCGTTTCCAGATACTCCTTCAGGGCATCCGCCTGCTTCAGAATACCCTTCACTTCACTGCCTGCCTCTTTCCCCCCGCTCTTTCTCATGGCATCCTCCGGTTTGATCGTGTTCGGATAATATTCAAACAATCTTGAACGGGCGGTTCCGTTAAGCGCCAAAGCTGAAAATGGGCCATGGGCAAAAGTTATTCTCCGTTATTACATATTGTTGCTCTTGATTTCCCGGCATCGACCGATTTTTTTCCTGTAGAAAGGGTTGCTTTTTAAGGCTATATGGAGCTTGGCATTATAACGCACGGAGGCGCGCTTTATGAACCAGAAGCATACAATGGAACGATGGACGGTCGAAGATTCCGCCGACCTGTACCAGATACGGGAATGGGGGGCCGGATATTTCAATATTTCCGAAAAAGGGGATGTGGTCGTCACACCGCTGAGAGGGAAAAAAGATGTATCCGTCAATCTTCCTGAAATCATATCCGGAATAATCGCACGCGGCTATGACATGCCCATGCTCCTTCGCTTCGAAGATATCCTTGACTCCCAGATCATCCAGATGCACGAGAGCTTCCGCTCCGCCATTGCCAAGTTTGACTACAAGGGGGAATTCAAAGGGGTCTACCCCATCAAGGTGAACCAGCAGAAACAGGTGATCGAAGCCATCACCCGCATCGGCAAGTTCTATCATCACGGACTCGAAGCGGGAAGCAAGGCCGAACTGATCGCGGCCCTGTCCTTTCTGGACGACAAGGAAGCCTGCCTTGTCTGCAACGGCTACAAGGACCGGGAATTCATCGATCTCGGACTGTATGCCTGCAAGATGGGATTCAAGTGTTTCTTTGTGCTTGAGATGCCCGGAGAGCTCGACCTGATCCTTGAACGGTCGCATGCGCTGGGGATCAAGCCGCTGCTGGGCGTCCGCTTCAAACTTTCCACCCAGGCCGGCGGTCACTGGACCGAATCCGGCGGCGACCAGAGCCTTTTCGGCCTGACCATCTCCCAGATCATCGAGGCAATCGAGAAGCTGAAAAGCGTGGGCATGCTGGACTGCCTCCAGCTTCTCCATTACCATCTGGGTTCCCAGATACCCAACATCCGGGATATCCGGGCCTCTATCCAGGAAGCCTGCCGGGTTTACTCAGGCCTCGTGCTCGAAGGCGCCGCCATGGGTTATTTCGATCTGGGCGGCGGGCTTGCCGTGGACTATGACGGTTCCCACACCAACTACATGAACTCCCGCAACTATACCCTCGATGAATACTGCGCGGATATGATCGAAGCCATCATGGAGATCCTGAGCGAACACGACATCGCCCACCCCACGATCATCACCGAATCCGGCCGGGCCACCGTGGCTTATTACTCCGTGCTGCTGTTCAATATCTTCGACACCAGTTCCATCGATGCGGATTCCGTGCCCAAGGAACTGCCCGAAGACAGCCCGGATGTCATCCTGAACATGCTTGAGGTTCTGAAATCGCTGACCGTCCGGAATCTCCAGGAATGCTACAACGACGCGCTGTATTACCGGGACGAGATACGCCAGATGTTCAAAATCGGCGACCTGACCATGCGGCAGCGCGCCCTGGGCGACAAGATTTTCTGGAACATTATCAAGGCAGTGAGCGAAAACATCAAAGACCTGAAGTTCGTACCCAAGGATCTGACGGATATCGATATCGCCCTGTGCGATACTTATTACGCCAATTTCAGCGTATTTCAGTCCCTGCCCGATTCCTGGGCCATCGGCCATCTGTTTCCGGTGATGCCGGTGCACCGTCTGGCCGAAATGCCGGTGAGAAACGCCATCCTCGCGGACATCACCTGCGACTGCGACGGAAAAATCGATCGCTTCATCGACAAGCAGGGTGTGCGCCGCGCCCTGGCGCTGCATGCGGTCAAGGAAAACGAGGACTATTACCTGGGCGTCTTTCTGGTGGGGGCTTATCAGGAGACCTTAGGCGACCTCCACAACCTCCTGGGCGACACCAATGTGGTGAGCATCCGCGTGCATGAAGACGGAAGCTACAGCTTTGTGCGTGAGATCGAAGGGGACTCGGTTGCCGACGTTCTTTCCTACGTGGAATACGAACCGAAAAACATGACCAAGCAGTTCAGGGCCACGGCGGAACAGGCCATCCGGGAAAATCTCATCACCCCCCAGGAACGCCGGGAAATCATGAACGTCTACGAGGAAGGCTTACGGGGCTACCCCTACTTTGAACAATAGAATACTTCTCGTGCCCGGGATAGCTGTATCTCCGGGCACGTTTGATCTTCTACTCGGCAGCCCGCTCCTGCTGAGGCTGCGTTTCCGGTTCTCCCTGAGGCTGCGTTTCCGGTTCTCCCTGAGGCTGTGTTTCTGCTTCTCCCTGAGGCTCCGCTGCTGGCTCCGCACCGGCTTTCACCGCAGGCTCTTTGAAGTATTGTTCCGTATTATCCAGGAGGAACCTTGCCTTTCTCTTGGATACCTCATTCAGAAAATTCATATCCTCGCGGTAATTTGCAGGCGCTTTCAGCACCGTTTCAAGGGACTTCCTGAAAAGCTCGCGGTCCGGGACCCGGCAGGCGTAATACTGCGCATGCATGACATGGAAAGCCAGAACGCTGTTGAACGAGCAGGAGAAGGCCTTGTCGAACTCCTCCCTGGCCTTCTCAAGGTTGCCGCCGTCCGTCTGGGGCTGGCATGCGTACAACGTCCCCAGCACGGCATGTATGACCCCGTTGCTGTACGAATCATCGAATGCATTGAGGAATTCCAGCATCGCCTGCACTCTGGGTATGTCGGCGAGTGCCTCCGGATTATCAAGGTTGACGCTGATCCAGCCGGCCCAGTTCATTGCAGCCCAGTAGATGGTCTGGAATCTTTTTTTGTCGAAGCTGTCATCCAGGGATTTCCTGAATTCATCGATAGATTTGTTATAGGTAATGGCATTATCGAAAAAACCGTACCGCCTGAGCTCGGTTAAGGTAATGTCCCTCCCCTTGAGATAAAGGCGGCTCGCCTCCTCCTTATCCGTATCCTCAGCGAAGCAGAAGGCATACCCGTAATATGCCCCTGATACCTTGCATAACGCGGCCTCGGTAGATGCGTGAGTGATGGCGCCGTCAATGTACTGGAGGTATGAGGGCATGGCCTTGCCGAACATTTCCAGATCGGTGCTTGTGTTGGGAGTGGCGTAAATGTCCTCTAAAAAAGATCCCGTGGGTTGCTCGACCGGGGCCTTCTTTTTGTGCGCACATGCGGACAGGAACACCACCATTGTCAGAATCAGGAGCAATGGAGCTATCGGGAACGATCGTTTTGCCATGCAACCCTCCTTATCCATCATGAGTACATTCTCTTTTAAGCCGCCCGTCCATGAATCAAGCTCTTCCGGAGAAACTATTCTCCGTTTTTACCATTAGACAAAATACTTTGCAATAAAAAGGACTTGGCGGCAAGGGGAAAAATACTCCGTGCACGGGAATTGCTTATTCGGTGTCGGGCACTTTTTTGAGGTCTTCGAGCCAGGGGGCGTCTTCGCTGTCGCTCGGGGCGCGGTAATCTCCACGGGGCGACAACGAGCCCCCCGAGCCGACCTTGGGGGCGTTGGGGATGCATGATCTCTTGTACTGGCTGAGCTTGAAGAAACGCCGTATGAACACCGAAAGCCAGTGCTTTATTTCAGGCAGCGAATACTCGTTGCGCTTTTCTTCCGGCACGTCGGGCCACTGGCCTTCCAGCCTGTCATGCCATGCCGACCAGGAAAGGAAGGCGATTTTCGAAGGCAGATAGCCGTAGCGCACGGTATAGAATGTGTTGAAGTCCTGGAGCTCGTAGGGACCGATGATTTCTTCGGTCTTCTGGGCCGGCTCGTCCGACGCCGCGCCCGGTACGAGCTCGGGGCTGATCTCGGTTTCGAGGATGGCTTTCAACGACAAAGACGCTTCCGCGCCGAGCAGATCCTTTTCGGCGACCCAGCGGATGACGTACTGGATCAGGGTCTTGGGAACGCTGGCATTGACGTTGTAGTGTGACATCTGGTCTCCCACCCCGTAGGTGCTCCACCCCAGGGCAAGCTCGCTCAGGTCTCCTGTGCCGACCACCAGCGCATCCCTGAAGTTCGCGAGGCGGAAGAGTATGGAAGTCCTCTGCCCGGCCTGCACGTTCTCGAAGGTTACATCGTAGAGCTTCTCCCCGTCTGCATACGGATGACTGATGTCCTTCATCATCCGCTCGGAGCCCGGCCTGATGTCGATTTCGCCCGCCTCTACACGGAGGGCCGCCATGAGCGCCTTTGCGTTGTTGTAGGTTTTCCGGGAGGTTGCATACCCGGGCATGGTGTAGGCCTTGATATTCGTCCGGGGGAGGCCCAGCGTATCCATGGCGCGGGCGCATACGACCAGGGCGTGGGTGGAGTCGAGTCCTCCGGAAACACCGATGACGAGGTTCTTTATCCCGGTCGAGACCATCCTCTTCGCGATCCCCTGGACCTGGATGTTGTACACCTCGTAGCAGCGCCTGTCCCTGAGCGCAGCCTGGACGGGGACATAGGGGAAGCGGGCGATCTCGCGCTTAAGCAGTATTTCCTCATCCGGCATCCGGATATCGACAGCAACCTTCCTGAAGGCATGGCGGTGAAAAGCCCGTGCCGCGTGGAACGTATTGGAACGCACCCTGTCCGTGGCGAGCCGGCCGAGGTCTATATCGGCGCATACAACCTGGGGCTCCCGGGAGAACCGCGTGGACTCCGAAATCAGGTTGCCGTTTTCGTACACGATGGCATGTCCGTCCCAGGCAAGGTCCGTGGTCGATTCCCCGAAGCCCGCGGCCGTATAGATGTATGAGGCCATGCAGCGGGCCGACTGGTTTGCTGCCAGCGAGTGCCGGTATTCGTCCTTTCCCACGGTGATATTCGACGCGGAGAGGTTGATCATGACCGATGCGCCGGCCAGAGCCGCATAGCTTGAAGGGGGTATGGGCGCCCAGAGGTCTTCGCATATCTCGATGAAGAATCTGAATCCCTCGATGCCGGGCACGGAAAAGATCAGGTCCGCTCCGATGGGGACATCACGCTGGCCGCACAGGTCGACGGCATCTACGGGAAGCTCGTGCGAAGGCCTGAACTGGCGGACTTCGTAAAACTCCCGGTAATTGGGCAGATAGCTCTTGACCGCGATGCCCTTGATGATCCCTTTGTGCATGGCGATGGCGCAGTTGTACAGGCCGCCCTCCACCTCCAGCGGGGCGCCCACGACGACGGCGATATCGAGCGAGACCGTTTCCTGAAGGATGGATTCGAGCCCGGCGCGCACGGATTCAAGGAGCGCCTCCTGGAAGAACAGGTCTTCGTTGGAGTACGCGGAGATGCCCAGCTCCGGGAATACCGCGAGCACGGCCTTTCGTTCATGCGCTTGACGGACGAGGTCAAGGGTTTTCCGGGCATTGTACAGGGGATCGCTCACCTTGAGCTCAGGGATGCAGGTGGCAACCCTGATAAAACCGTGCCGGTAGAGATTGAAAAATTCCGGGTTCCTGTTCACTCCATTCCCCTCCGCTTTTCTATACCATAGGATCTTTTCGAAAAAACATATAAAAAAATATAGTCAATTCGATGCCCTCGGGCCTCCGGCACACCGTACATCCCTTCCCCGGGAGCAGTGCATCGGAGATATTGCCGCTTCATGATAGAGTGCGGGAAGGCATGCTCCCATTTCATACTTGAATTTCGTGTCTTCATCTTGTAAGGATTGTGGTGGGTTGAAGGAGTACAGGTGATCGCTGATGCTTTGCCGATAAGGCGGGGCGTGAGAGGAAAGTCCGGGCTCCGCAGGGCAAGGGTGGTCGTTAACGGCGACCGGGGGAGACCCCAGGGAAAGTGCCACAGAAATCAAACCGCTTCCCTATACGGGGAGTAAGGGTGAAACGGCGAGGTAAGAGCTCACCAGTTCCCCGGGTGACCGGGGAAGCTTGGCAAACCCCACCCGGAGCAAGACCAAAAGAGGGGTTTTTAGGGCTGCCCGTCCTGCCCCTGGGTAGGTCGCTCGAGGCATCAGGCAACTGCTGCCCTAGATGAATGATCGCTGCCCGGTTCAAGGTAACTTGGGCCGGGACACAGAACCCGGCTTATGGACTGCTTCATACCCCTTGTCCTTTGATGGACAAATAAGGAGCGTACCGGTTCTTCATGGAAAAAAAGTCTCGATTCGAACTCGGCCATACGGAAAAGATACGGCGGTCCATCTATGTGTTCCTTCGGGACGAGCTCGAGCTCAAGCTCAAGAGCGTCGCGCTGGAGGAACCGTACAGGAAGTGCCAGGAACAGAAAATACCCTACCCGTATGTGGATTCCAGCGAACTGAGGCCCAAAAAAAAGGAGTTCCTGAAGGAGTCCTCTGTCGCCAGGCCTTTCTTCATCATCTTCTGTGAAGATACGATCGAAGACCTGCACCAGAAATACATACGGTTCTCGGACTCGAACAGGGTGAGAAAGGACACGATCTCCCTGGTCCCGGACCTGAAACTCCACCGCCCCTTCTCGTCCACGATCCGGTTCTTCGAAAGGGACGCCTTCTTCGAGCTCTTCGACCAGCTCATCGATGTGGATTACTGCCTGCTGATCCAGAGAGACAACCGCTTCAAGAAGCACAACCGCTATTCGCTCACACACTTCCACGTCAAGATCGACTGGCCCATCTCCGAGGCCGCGGAGAGCCTTGCAAAAGAGCTCCGGTACATCTCGAAGAACCTCTACGAAAAAGGCGACCGCTATGCCGAGATCCTGCAGCAGAAGCTGTTCGAATACTTCGGCTGGCATCACCAGGCGACCGGCGGCCGCAGGTCGGCGGCACTGAGCGCGTTCCAGTACCTCAAGGGCATTACCGGCCTTGCGACGGTGTACGTGTCAAGCGCAGAAGCCAAGACGCTCACCCGCTATTCCGAGAAGGGCGTGGGCCGTTATGCGGTCATCCAGTTCGATAAGGCGCTGGCCAAACAGCTTATCGAGAGCAACAACATCACCGAGGAATGCTTCAGACAGGGCTATGCCCTGGGTGAATCGGAGCAGTTCTTCGATGTCATCCTCTTTGTGACGTATAAGCACACCGAATGGGGTACTCCGCCCGCCGACGGCAAACTCAGGATCCTGAAGCCCGACTTCAGCTGGCTTGCGGTGGACATGGAGATGATCCTGCCCATGCCTCATGCCGTGAGCTTCCGTCCTTTGCCTGTGAAATGGGTGTACAGGACGTAATATAATATTTTATTGCCATACATCGGCGGCGTAAGCGCCGCGATAGGAATCCAAAGGGAGAGAACGCAGTGGGAACGATAATTGACGGCAAGGAATTGTCGAGCAAGAAGCGCGCCGAGACAGCAAAAGCCGCCGCCGAATTCGCCGGGACATACAACAGGGCTCCTGGCCTTGCGGTGATCCTCGTGGGCAGCGACCCTGCCTCCGGCATCTATGTAAAGAACAAAAAGATCGCCTGCGAGCAGTCCGGCATCATGTCCTTCGAGTACCGCCTGGATGAGAAGACCTCACAGGACGAGCTCCTCAAGCTCATAGACGAGCTGAACAACAAAGAAGAGGTCGACGGAATCCTGGTCCAGCTTCCGCTGCCGTCACACCTGAAAGAAGAGGAGATCCTCCTGAAGATCGATCCTGCCAAGGACGTAGACGGGTTCCATCCCTACAATATGGGGATGCTCCTGATGGGCAAGCCCACCCTGGTGCCCTGCACCCCGAGGGGGATCATATCCATGCTCCATGAGTACGGGGTTGAGATCAAGGGCAAGGACGCGGTGATCGTGGGGAGGAGCAATATCGTGGGCAAGCCCATTGCGCTGCTGCTCATGATGGAACATGCGACCATCACCGTTTGCCATTCGCGCACCGCCGATCTGAAGGAAAAAGTTTCACGGGCGGACATCGTCGTTGCGGCTATCGGAAAGGCCGAGATGATTCGCGGCGAGTGGATCAAGGACGGCGCGGTCGTGATCGACGTGGGCGTGAACCGGATGGAGAACGGCAAACTGAAAGGCGACGTCCAGTTCGAAGAGGCCTCCAGGCATGCGCGGCTGATCACTCCTGTTCCCGGCGGAGTCGGGCCCATGACCATCACCATGCTGCTGGAAAACACCCTGGTCGCAGCCAAGGCCCGCGTTTCGTAGATCCGGATCCTTTCTCCTTGAAGTGAGGCTCCATCCAGAGCTGCAGCGGAGCGTCATCTGGCCGCTTTTTGGGCGTGGAGCCGCCTTTCGCGCCACCCTTGTAATGGTGTTATGACCGGATGCGGTCTTATTATTAAAGTATGGGGACTTACACATGAGAACGCCGCTGTTCCACGAGCATGAGAAGCTCCATGCAAAGATCGTCGACTTCCACGGGTGGGAGATGCCTGTCTGGTATGCCGGCATCATAGAAGAGCACATGGCGACCAGGACCGGCGCAGGCCTGTTCGATGCCGGCCACATGGGCGAGATATAC
The DNA here is from genome assembly GCA_002448235.1 of Syntrophaceae bacterium UBA6087. Lineage (GTDB taxonomy): Bacteria > Desulfobacterota > Desulfomonilia > UBA1062 > UBA1062 > Phosphitivorax. The sequence continues at coordinate 529,539 of DIXF01000001.1, read as the reverse complement.
GTGCAGGGAAGGCAAAGCGTGCCGTTCCTCGAACGGATTCTCACGCGGAACATCAAGTCGATGCCCGGGGGCAAGGTCTATTACAGCTTTTTCCTGAACGACAGCGGGGGCATCATCGACGACCTCACAATATACTGCCTTGAGCCGGGCGAACGCTATATGCTCTGCGTAAACGCCTCGAACACGGAGCGGGACCTCACATGGATCATAAGCCGGAACAGAGAAGGCGCGGCCATTGAAGACAGGAGCCCGTCGATTGCCCTCCTCGCGCTGCAGGGCCCGGATGCTTCCCGCATCCTGAAAAGCAGCCTCACATTCGATACCGGTACGCTCAAGAACTACACCTTTGCCATGGTCGAGACGTCCCGGTACGGAGAGCTCATGATCTCGAAAACAGGGTACACGGGTGCGGGCGGCGTCGAGATCTTCCTCGATACGGAGGCTGCACCGCTTCTGTGGAACGAGCTGATCGGCCGGGGAGCAATCCCGTGCGGCCTCGGAGCCAGAGACACCTTACGGCTCGAAATGGGATACCCCCTCCACGGCAGCGACATTGACGAGTCCCATACGCCGCTTGAGGCAGGGCTGAACTTCGCCGTGGATATGCAGAAGACGTCGTTCATCGGCCGTGATGCGCTCGATGAGCAGCTCAAGTCCGGGTTGGAGAGGCGTTTAGCAGGCCTCGTGCTCAAGGATAAGGGCATCCCCCGCCAGGGGTGCGCCTGTGTCAAGGACGGCCGTGAAGTGGGGGCCGTTACCTCGGGGAGCATCTCGCCGGTCCTGGGGACCGGGATCGCACTCGCGTACCTGGACAGCTCTGTGAAGGACAATGACGAGGTGGAGATTGTCGTGAGATCGAAGCCCCTGAAAGCGACGGTCGTGCATCCGCCGTTCGTGAAAGGCGCCATACCCAAATAACTTACGGGGAGATTTGTATGAACATACCGGACGAGTTGTACTACACGGAAAACCATGAATGGGGGAAGGTCGAAGACGGACTGATGCGGGTCGGGATCACCGATTATGCCCAGAGCGAGCTCGGAGACATCGTCTTTGTCGACCTCGCCCGGAAGGGGACTTCCGTCAGCAAGGGAGATTCGCTGGGCACAGTGGAGTCCGTCAAGGCCGTTTCAGAGGTATACTCTCCCGTTGACGGCGAGATCGTAGAGGTCAACGAGGCCCTGGAAAACTCGCCCGAGCTGGTCAATCACGACTGTTACGAAGGGGCGTGGATGGTGGTCCTGAAGATGGATGACCCTTCGCAGGCGAGCAAGCTCATGGATTCCCAGTCCTACGAAGACTATCTCAAGGCAGAGGCTTAAATAGATGTCGTATGTCCCGCACAGCGAAGAAGACTTGAGCAAGATCCTGAGCACGATCGGGATCGATGCTCCCGAAGAGGTCTTCTCGTCGATACCGGATGCGTTGCGCTTCCGCTCGTTGCTTCCGATCGAGGGACCCCTCGACGAGGAGTCGCTCCGCAGGGAATTCGCCTTTACCTCCTCAAAGACAGTCTTCGCAGGGGGCGGCATTTACCGCCACCATATCCCTGCCCTGGTGGATGCCCTCGCCTCCCGGCAGGAGTTTTATACCGCATACACGCCCTATCAGCCGGAGATAAGCCAGGGCACGCTGCACTCGATTTTCGAGTACCAGAGCATGATGGCCGGCCTCACCGGGATGGATGTATCGAATGCATCCATGTACGACGGCGCCACCTCCCTTGCAGAGGCAGCACTCATGGCCTTGCGCGGAAAGGGGATCAGGCGCATCCTGGTCACAAAAGCCACGCAGCCCTCCTACCGGCGCGTGCTCGGGACATACCTGACGCATGTCGAGGAAGCGGCGATCGAGGAGATCCCCTTTGACCTTGTCACGGGCCGGGTCGATCTTGAAGCTTTGCAGGGCATGGCAGGCCCTGACTGCGCGGTCTTTGTCCAGAGCCCGAACTACTTCGGCGTCATCGAGCCCCTGGAAGAGATCTCGGCAATTGCAGCTTCTCAGGCCGGGTTCTGGGGCATCGTGGTGACCGAGGCGCTCTCCCTGGCCGCGTTGACGCCTCCGGGGAAATTCAACCCCGACGTGGTGGTCGGCGAGGCGCAGTCCTTCGGCAACCCTCCGAACGCGGGCGGGCCGCTGCTGGGTATCTTCTGCACCAGGAAAGAGCACGTCAGGCGCATGCCGGGCAGGATCGTCGGCCTCACCAGAGACACTTCGGGGCGGCAGGCCTTCTGCCTCACCCTGGCCACCCGCGAGCAGCATATCCGCAGGGAGAAGGCCACGTCCAACATCTGCTCCAACCAGGGGCTCTGCGCGCTTAAGTCTGCGCTCTACCTGAGCGCCATGGGGCCCCGCGGCCTGAAAACCGCCGCGCTCCAGTCTGCTGCAGGCGCCCGCTGTCTCATGGGCCTCCTGAAGGAACGGGGGATCGCGCCCCGGTTCAGCGGGCCGGTATTCCACGAGTTCGTGATCTCCATGGACGAGGATAAAAGGAAAAGGCTCGAAAATGACGGGATCGTCCCGGGGATCCCCATCTCGAAGGCATACCCGGAGCTTCCCGGCATGCTCCTCGTCACGGTGACCGAGATGAATACAAGGGAGGAATGCGCATGCCTGGCAGAGAGGATGTAGCCCGCTTCCCCGAGATCCGTGAGCCGCTTCTGAACACGGTGAGCGCTTTCGGCAAGAACAAGCGCATCGTTCCCGAACCCTTCGATGTCTCCGGCGTGACGGATCTGTCCGGCGCCGAAGAGATGCCCGCCATCCCCGACGTATCCGAGGTGGAGACGGTCCGGCATTTCACGAGGCTCTCGCGCCTCAACTACGGCATCGACCACGGCATGTACCCCCTGGGGTCGTGCACCATGAAGTACAACCCGAAGATCGCCGAGGCCGCCGCCGCAAGCCTGCAATCCATACACCCGGCGGACAGGAACGCCATGTCGCCTGTCCTGAAATACTTGAACCTCCTCCAGAAGTATCTCGGAGATATCTGCGGGATGGATGCCGTCAGCCTCTGGCCCGCGGCAGGGGCTCACGGAGAGCTCACCGGGATGATGGTCATAAGCAGGGCCCTCCAGGTCAGAGGCGAGACCAGGGGCAAGGTGCTCATCCCGGATACCGCCCACGGGACAAACCCCGCCTCCTGCGTTATCGGCGGGTTCGGAACCGTAAACGTCCCTTCGGGCGAAGAGGGCTTCCTCACTGCGTCCATCCTGAAAGAACACCTGGACGGCGATGTCGCTGCCCTGATGATCACCAATCCCAACACCTTAGGCATATTCGAGCGGGAGATCCGGGAGATCGCAGACCTTCTCCATGAAAACGGGTCATACCTCTACATGGACGGCGCGAATCTCAACGCGATCTTAGGCGTAGCACGGCCCGGCGACATGGGCGTGGACTGCATGCACGTGAATCTGCACAAAACCTTCGGCACCCCCCACGGCGGTGGCGGCCCGGGCAGCGGTCCCGTGCTCGTGAAGAAAGAGCTTGCCCCCTACCTGCCCCTGCCGGTCATCGACGAAGATGAATCCGGCCTGTTCACCCTCGAATACGACCGCCCCCTGAGCATCGGCATGGTGCATTCGTGCCTCGGCAACGTGAGCGTATGCATCAAGGCGCTCGCGTACATCTTAAGCCTCGGCCCGCACGCGTTGCCCGAGGTGGCGAAGGCGGCCTGCCTCAATGCAAACTATCTCAAGAAGAAGCTCTCCGGCCTCTTTGAGCTGCCCTATGACACGCCCACGCTCCATGAGTTTGTGCTCAGCGACAAGAAACAGAAAGACGACGGCGTTACGGCCCTCGATATCGCAAAGAGTCTCGTGGATTCCGGGTTTCACCCGCCCACGGTTTATTTTCCCCTCGTAGTGCACGGTGCGCTCATGATCGAGCCCACCGAGACCGAACCGCTCCAGGAGCTCGACAGATTCGTTTCGGCCATGGAAGAAATAGCCGGGCAGAGCACATATGATCCGGGGAATCTCCATAATGCCCCCCATACTAGCCCTGTCGCCCGTGTGGACGAGACCGCCGCTGCGAGGAATCTTATACTTTCCTGGCCTTGAAGAATCCAACCGGGAGGAACGAGTATCTAAATGAGTAAGAAACGGGAAATACAATCTGATGCCGAATTGGTAGGTGAAATCAAGCACGGCAGTTCCAGAGCAATGGAGGAAGTAGTGAGGCGATACTCCAATAAGGTTTACAATCTCGCCTATCACCTGACCCGCGATTCCGCTGCCGCAGAAGAGATCATGCAGGATGTATTTCTCACGGTCATCGCCAAGGTCGGTACCTTGACGAATGAAGCGTATTTTTCCACCTGGCTCTATCGTGTGACAACCAATGCCGCCTACGGTTTTTTGCGCAAGGAAAAGAAGTTTTCCGACCAGACTCCGGTAGATGATATTGACCAGGAAGTCCAGACGAGCTATGATTGGTCAGACCTTCCCGATGACGTCCTGCTCTCGGAGGAGAGCAAAGAGGTCTTGAGGAAATCCATTGATACCTTGCCGGAAGCGATGAGAACTGTCGTAATCATGAAAGATATGGAAGGGCTCAAGAACGAGGAGATTGCCGAGGCGTTGAGCATCAGCGTGCCTGCAGTCAAATCCAGGCTCCACAGGGGAAGGCTGATCCTGAGGGAACTCCTCTCCGGATACTTCAGCAGAAAATACACGGATTCATCGGGGGAAGACGAATGAACTGCAAGCTCTGCTCGGCTCTGTTTCAGGAGTTCCTGGAAAAGTCCTTGTGCGAAGAAGTCATCACCGAGCTCGAAACCCACATGAAGACCTGCAAGAAATGCAGGGTCATGCTGCGCACCTACACACTCACCATCACGCTTTCCCAGAAGGTCGACCCGCCCTGCTGCGTGAGTACGGATAAGATAGACCGGCTCAAAAAGATCCTGCTGGAGCGCTTTTTCACAAAGCAGAGCGCACAGGAGCCCTCAGTAAGGTAAAAAAGGGGACAGGTAAAAAAAGGGGACAGATTTATTTTTCGATTGTCCTCTGCCTACCGGAAAAGCAACATACATGAAAAATAAATCTGTCCCCTTTTTGGTCTAATCGGCGACGCGCTTGACGGACTTGTCGGCGATGAGGTCGTTGAGCTCTGCGAGCAGGACCCGCTCATGGGCATCGATGACGCCGTCTTCGTGTGCAAGGGCGATGATCTCCTCGTACTCGGAGTTCTTAATGATGTGATCGTCGATTGCTTTCTTTATAATTTCTTCGAGTCTTTTCCCGCTCTTGGTCAGCATGCGTAAACCCTTTCTTTTAGATTTTTATCTTTCGGTCATTTACCATACGCCGGGAGAGTCTGTCCATACCCTTGAATACTTTTCCAATTCCCTCTCCCTGCCCGCCTGCAGAAACATAAACGAGGGCGTGGTGCGCTAGGACGCCTCTTTCAAAGGCTCCTCCTCCATCAGAGGATCTGCCGATACATACTTATCAGTAACATCTCCGGAGAGATCAGGGGGGAAGAGCTTGATGCATGCCGGCAGAAACGTGAGCGCTGAAAGTGCGATGGTCGTCATGTCTACCGCCACGAGAATGCCCATCTGTGAGATGATCGTGAACTGGGAAGGCACCAGGACCAGAAACCCTGCCGACAGGGCCAGCGCATTGTAGATGATGGCCCTGCCCGAGGTGTTCATCGTGACGGTAACGGCCTCGTCCACGGATTTGCCGAGCCTGATCTCGTGCCGGTATCTGTTGAGAAAGTGGATGCAGTAATCGATGCCCAGGCCGATATCGATGGCCGCCACGGTCGAGGTTGCCGCGTTGAGCGTCATTCCGGTCGATCCCATGATGCCGAAGTCGAGCGTGATGGGGATGAGCAGAGGGACCATGCTGTAGACCCCGAGCTTGAAAGAGCGGAAGATCACCACGGTCACGAGAAAGCACAGCACGAACGACATGCCGAAGCTCTGGAGCTGGCTGATGACGATGATGTGGTTGAACTCGTTGGCAAGCATGGAGAGACCCGTGGTGACTATCGATATGCCTTTGTTGTACGTATCCTGTTCGATTTCGAATTTTTCCACTGCCCTGACCACATCCTGGGTCAGATAACCGCTCTGGGATTTCATCTGGAGCAGGATCTGGCCTTCCTGGTAATTGTAGGTCACGAAGCTGTCCAGCTCGTCTCCCCCTCCGGAGAATGAGTACAGGAGCAGGTACTGCGCGACGAGCTCTTTGGAATCGGGTATGACGTAGTATGCAGGATCTCCATCGTGCATGGACTGGTTCATCCTTTTGATGAAATCCACGATGGAGGCCACCTTTCCCACGCCTTCGAGATTTTTCAGCTCGTTCTGGAGCTTGTCCATGTTTTTCAGGACCTCGGGATCCTTGATTCCGTCGGCGTCCTTTGTCTTGAACACGACCCGGTACGTCGAGGTGCCCCCGAACTTCTCGTTGAGAACCATATCCGACACCCGGATAGAGCTCCTCTCGCGGAAATTGTCGACGAGATTGAAATCGCTCCTGACATGCCTGCCGAGCACTGCGGCAACGGCAAACACGATCAACGATATCGCAAACACCCAACCTTTGCGGTGCAGGCTAATGTAGGTGAGCTTCTTCAATATCGGTCCCACGATATCGAGCCCGCTCTGGTGGCGGGGGATGAATTCTTTGCCTTTTGCATCGACAGCGGACAGGACCGCGGGGATGAAGGTCAGCACGAGCAGCATGGCCACACAGAAGCCGAAGGCCGAGAGCATGCCGAACTGGGTGAGCGGGACGACCCATTTCGAGACCAGCGACAGGAAGCTTGCTACCTCGGTCAGCCCGGCTATGAGCACGGGCACGACGATCCGGACCACCGCCCCTTTCATGCCTGTCCTGCCCCCGTGCCCCAGGGAAAACTCCGAGAAGACGTTCTCGATGACATGCACCCCGTAGCCGACGCCGACGGCCATCAGCGCAACCGGCAGGGCGGTCGAAATCATGGTCAGGGGGATATTGAGAAGCGACATGAGGCCGAAGGTCCAGACGCACGCGATTCCCACCGAGATCAGCGGAAGCAGCGTCCCGCTCAGGTTCCTGAAAAAGAAAAACAGCGATATGAGGAGAACGACGACCACCAGCGGCGGCAGGAAGATCAGGTCCTTGATCATATAGTGGCTCTGGAGCGCTTCGAGGACCTTGGTGCCCGAGATGAAATACTCTTCGGGGCCTTCATATTTTTTCAGAATGTCGGTTATGGCGAAGTAGATGGGAATGACGTCTATGGTCTCGATCGAATCTTCGAACACCAGGGATATGGCAGCGCCGGTGCCGTCCTTGGTGACCAGCGAGCCGTTATAGATATCCCACGAGTCGACCTTGGCCTTGAAGGCGGCGACCTCTTCTTCAGTTTTCGGAAAAGAGCCCTCCTCGACAAAGGGGGCTACATCGAGCCCGGAATCGCTGCCCTGGATATTTTTTGCATTGAGGATGCAGGTCACCTTCCTGATCCCTTTTATCCCCTTGAGCTCTCCGGTGATCCCGGCGAGCTTTTCCATGGAGCCGGGATTGTAGATGTTGGGATGGACCATGCCCACGATGGCATCGGCATACGGCTCGAAGGAATCCTTATTATTGATAAACGCCTTGACCGGCGGGTAATCATGCCGGAGCATGACCTCCACCCGGGAGTCCATCTTGATCCCGGGTATCTGTACGGCGAAGAACAGGGTTACAAGCAGAACGAAACCGATGATCCGGTACGGATGATCGATACAGAAACCGACGACCTTCTTCATGAACGCCCCTCTGATTCCACAAACTGTGTTCTACTAATACCAGGATTACAAAGAAAGATCATTACCCATTGAAGAAAGAATCTTTCTCCTTTTTTTGATTATTCACCAGGGGCAGAAAGAGAGTTCCGGGCCTTTCGTTGACGGCTTCGATGCATCCCGGCTTACCCTACCCTTCTCTTTAAAAGAACTTTGGATGCATTATTCTTTTAATTATCATTGATTTATTCCTCCATCATTGGTAAATTGAAATGCCTCTTCTTAGGGGACAATAAATTGCACCAACATTTCTGACAAAAGGAACGTTCATTGAAATGGCAGCGCATAATAAGGGCAAGAACAGCAGTGGTGCGTTACTCGGTTCGGATCGTCCATTAAGAATCTGCCTCTTTACCTACCGCGGGAATCCAACGTGCGGAGGCCAGGGGGTATACACCAGGAGGCTCAGCAGGGCCCTGGCCGACCTGGGACATAAGGTCGACGTCGCATCCGGCCCTCCGTATCCCGTCCTCGATGACGACATTACCCTTCACAAGCTCCCGAGCCTCGACCTCTACAACCCGGACGACCTGTTCCGGGTGCCGAGCCTGTCCGAGCTCAAGTCCCCGGTCAACCTCCTCGAATGGCTCGGAGTCTCCAGCGGGGGGTTTCCTGAGCCCTTTACCTCGGGCCTGCGCGTCTGGGACTTCATGCGGAAAAATGCCCATAACTACGACATCTTTCACGACAACCAGTGCCTTGCCTACGGCATCCTGGGCGTGCAGGCAGCCGGGGTCCCGACGGTTGCCACCATCCACCACCCCATGACCGTTGACCGAGACGTCGAAGTCCGGTCCATGAAGGTCTGGTGGAAAAAGCTCAAAGTCCTGCGGTGGTATTCGTTCATCAATATGCAGAAACGGGTCTCGCGGAAGCTCTCTCACATCATCACGGTCTCCGAGGCTTCCAAGGAAGACATCAGCAAGGAATTCGCCATCCCGCCCTATAAGTTCCGGGTGGTGGCAAACGGCATCAACACGGATATCTTCCACCCCGTAGACGGCGTCAAACGGGAAGAAAACCGGATCATGGTCACCAACAGCGCGGATACGCCCCTCAAAGGACTGCGCTACCTCATAGAGGCAATGCATTCCATCAGGAAAAAACGCGACATCAGGCTCACGGTCATCGGAAAGCCCAAGGAAAACGGCGTCATCGAGAACCTCGTGAGAAGTTTGAACGCCCATGAATTCATCACCTTCACAGGACGCATACCGGACGAAGACTTCGCGACCTACTATGCCAGAGCCACCATGGCGGTGGTGCCCTCGATTTATGAAGGGTTCGGCCTGCCCGCCGGAGAAGCGATGGCGTGCAGGGTCCCGGTGATCAGCACTACGGGCGGGGCTTTGCCCGAGGTGGTCGGCGACGCGGGTATCCTGGTCCGTCCCGGCGATGCATCGGTACTGGAAGCAGCCATCATAGACCTCCTGGACAATCCCGAAAAGCGGGCGCGACTTGCGGATGCAGGCTATGAAAGGGTAAAGAAGCTTTTCACCTGGCAGAACACGGCAAAGCAGGTGGTGGCCGTCTATAGAGAGGCAATTGATGCTCACTGTTGATTTTTCGAAGCTCGATCTCCCCCCCGGTTCCTGGGTGCTCGACGCGGGGTGCGGCTCGGGCCGCCACTTGGGCCGGGCCTTCCGCTTCCGGGATGTCCACGTGGTGGGCATCGATATGAGCAAGAAAGATGCAGGCACGGCCAACAGGACGCTCGACTGCATGATCCACGAGGCCGAAGACGGCGGCGGCATCAAGCTGTTGAGCGTCAGCGACATCACCAGGCTCCCCTTCAAGGACGAAAGCTTTGACGTGGTCATCTGCTCCGAGGTGCTGGAGCATATCCCCGACCACCTGAAGGCCGTAAACGAGATCGTCCGGGTGCTCAAAGCGGGCAAGTCTCTGGTGGTGAGCGTGCCCCGGTATCTGCCCGAACGGATCTGCTGGGCGTTGTCGCACGATTACCATAACGAAGAGGGCGGCCACATCAGGATATTCAAAAAGAAAGAGCTCGTCGGCATCCTCGAAAGCGCCGGGACAAAATGCCTGGAAAGCGGCTGGGCCCATTCGCTTCACAGTCCGTACTGGTGGCTCAAGTGCGCAGTCGGCCACAAGAACGACGAGCATCCTGCGGTCAAGCTCTATCACCGGTTTCTCGTCTGGGACATCATGAAAAAGCCGCTCCTGACCAGGGCACTCGATAAAACCTTGAATCCTCTCATTTCAAAGAGTATTGTACTTTACCTGAAGAAAGGTGAACACTATGGATCCTGAACTCCATTACCGCACTCTTTCCCATTCGGTCGAGATAGACACCCTGGCATCGGCAATCGCTTCAACGCAGCTTCCGACAGGCGAGATCCCCTGGCACACCGGGGGAAAGACCGATCCCTGGGACCACGTGGAGGCCGCTATCGGCCTGTCCATCGGCGGATATCTGGAAGAAGCCAGGCGCGCCTTCGAATGGCTCGCATCCGTTCAGCTCGAGGACGGAGGCTGGTATTCGTCGTATATGAACGGCGTGCCGCAGGACATGACGCGGGAATCGAACCACTCGTCGTATATCGCCGTAGGGGTGTTCCACTACTACCTCATCACCCAGGACCGGGCATTCCTCGAATTCATCTGGCCCACGGTGAGCGCAGGCGTCGACTTTGCCGTCTCCCTGCAGGGGCCCGGAGGAGAGATCTTCTGGGCGAAGAGCCCCCAGGGCACCATCGACCCGATGAGCCTGCTGACAGGATCGAGCTCGACGTACATGAGCCTCAAGTGCGCGCTGGTGCTCGCACTTCTCCTCGGAGAGAGCAGGCCCGCCTGGCAGGCCGCACTCAAAAGGCTCGAAGAGGCCATCTGCTACCGGAGCTATCTCTTCAACAAGAGCAAGTCGCGCTTTTCCATGGACTGGTTCTATCCGGTGCTCTGCGGCGCCATGACCAACAACGAGGCGAAAAAGCGTATCGACCGCTTCTGGAACAAATTCGTCGTGGAAAACTTAGGCGTGCGGTGCGTATCCGACAACCCCTGGATAACCATGGCGGAAACCTCCGAGCTCGTCATCTCGCTCGCTGCGATGGGCGAAAATGAGCTTGCAGAGACGATCCTTTCGTGGATATTGGACAAGAGATATGAAGACGGAAGCTACTACTGCGGCTACACCTTCCCGGACATGGTCATCTGGCCCGAGGAAAAACTCACCTGGACCAATGCGGCGGTCATGATGGCAGCGGACGCGCTCTACCGCATCACCCCCGCGTTCCAGCTCTTCAACCACTCTTTCTGGCAGGAAGGGCAAAAATCGCACATGTATCACTTCCTCAAGAAAAGGCATCCCATCTTCAGCATCAAGGACGCGTTCTACTCGGACATACAAGATATAAGGGCTGAATATCGTTGATCAAGGATTATAGACCGTACTACATCAAGAAACTCGATCTGCTCTTCCGCGACTGGTATGCCGAGCATTTCCTGAGGCCCCAATTCAGACACCTGGGCAGGGGCTGCACCTTCATGAAGCCCTGGCACGTCAATGTGTTCGGGGGACCCATCGACTTAGGCGACTTCGCCAACGTGATCACCACCTCGGACCATAACGTGAGGCTCACGGTCTGGGGCGCGGAAAAAGGCAAAGGCTTCATCTCCATCGGAAACTACGCTCTCATCTGCCCGGGCGTGAGGATCAGCTCGGCAACCGGCATCACCATCGGCGACAGCTGCATGATGGCGAGTAGCGTCTACCTCACCGATGCCGACTGGCACGGCATCTATGACCGCACCGATTACACCGGCAGGAGCGAGCCGATCGTCGTCGGCAACAATGTCTGGATCGGCGACAGCTCCATCGTCTGCAAGGGCGTGACCATCGGGGACAACAGCATCATCGGCGCCGGCTCGGTGGTGACCCGTGATATCCCGGCCAACGCCATCGCCGCGGGCAACCCCGCCGTTATGTTGCGGGAGCTCGACCCTGCCCAGGCCATAAAGACGCGGGCGGACTGGTTTGCCGATCCGGGAAAGCTTCAGGCCGACATCGAGGAGATCGACCGTGACATGCTCAAGCACAACACGCTCTTCGGGTGGCTCAAGTCGCTTGTATTCCCTCAAAAAGAGTTGTAAGAATATTCCCATGAAAATTGCACTCATAGCTCCGCCCTATCCTCTCGAAGAAGCGCCCTCCCCGCCTCTGGGGCTCGCCTACGTCGCAGCTGCATGCGAGGCGGCCGGTGCCGAGGTAAGGATCTTCGACTTCATCGTCAGCAGATACACCCCTGAGAAGCTTGCAGCGGCACTGGACAGCTTCCGCCCGGACGCCGTGGGGTCCACCGCGGTCACCATGAATTTTATCCAGGCGGTCTCCATCCTCAAGGATGTGAAGAAGCACAACCGGAAAATCGTCACCATGATGGGCGGCCCGCATGTATCCTTCGATATCGAAAACTCGCTGAAGATTTATCCGGAGATCGACCTTATCGTGATCGGCGAAGGTGAAGAGACACTTTCCGAGCTGGTTCCCGCGCTTACCTCGCCCGAGGAGTGGGAGAAGATACAGGGGATAGCGTTCCGCAAGGATGGGAAGGTGTTCGCCACCCCGCAGCGGCCCCTTATCGAGAACCTGGATACCATCCCCACCCCGGCCCGTCACCTCCTGCCCGTATCGAGGTATCTGGCCCTGGGATACCCGGTGAGCATCATCACGAGCAGGGGCTGCCCCAATAAGTGCATCTTCTGCCTCGGCCGCAAGATGGTGGGATACAAGGCGCGGTTCAGGGATCCTTCGCTCGTGGTGGACGAGATCGAGGATATCCTCTCGTACGGGTTCACCCGGATCAATATCGCCGACGACCTGTTCACGGCGAACAAGGAGCGGGTAAGGACCCTGTGCGCCGAGATCAAGAGGCGCGGCGTCACGTTCGCCTGGAGCGCGTTCGCCCGGGTGAACACCGTGGACAGAGAGGTACTCGAGGTCATGAAGGATGCCGGCTGCGACAGCGTCAGCTTCGGCATCGAGTCGGGCAACCCCGAGATGCTCAAGCGGATCAGGAAGGGCATCACCCTGGACCAGGCGAGAGAGGCCACCCGGATCTGCAAGGAGGCGGGGATCATCACCCATGCCTCGTTCATGGTGGGCCTGCCCGGAGAAACCAAAGAGACGCTCCAGGACACCTCACGTTTTGCCCGGGAGCTCGACATATTCTACGGTTATCACTTCCTCGCACCCTTCCCGGGTACGACCGTACGGGAGGAGATTGAGAAGTACGACCTGAAGATCCTCACCGACGACTGGTCCCGCTATGACGCGAACAGCCCCACCGTATGCTCCTCCAAGATCACCCCGGAAGAGATTGTGTCTTTCGTGAAGGTCTATGACGATACGCTGGACTGCCAGTGGCAGGAGGTTGTGAAACGCTACGAAAAAAAGCAGTGCACCCCGCACGAGGAGCTCCTCGTGGAAGGCAAGAAGAGGATGAACTTCATCTTCAAGCTCTTAAGCGAAGACATCATCGAGGAGATGTGCTGCTCCGCCGCCCCTGTGGCCGACCCGGTCGCGCTCTTCGCATCGAATGTCGCTTCAGAAATAGGCGGCGACTACCCGTTCGTCTCCTGGACGATCAAGACTCTCATGGATGCGGGCTACCTCAAGTGCGAAGCGGTCAACGGGAGCGTACGCCTCTTCTGGACCCATAACCGGAACGTCGACGAGCTACCAGTCGCGTAAAGCACGGATCGCTTCCGGCACCGCACCCGTCTCAAGCCGCTTCAGGACTCCCAGCGTCTTGACTCCCGGCATCTCTACGAACAGCCCCGATTTGACCGCGAGCCGGTACATGTAATACGGCGCCTGGCCTCCGTCCTTCGGGTCGGGAAAAAGATCGTGGATCGCAAGGAAGCCGCCCGGCATGATATGCGGCATCCACGACGTATAATCCGTGAACACCGTGGGATAGCTGTGTCCGCCGTCTATGAAGACCATGCTCAAGCGCGTGGACCACATCCTCGCCGTTACTGAAGACGAGGAGACGATGGGCACGACGGTATCCTCGAGAGACGCTTCCTCGATGGCCTTGCGGAAAAGCCGGAAGGTGTCCACCCTCCCGGAAGATGCATCGAAGAGCTCGGGATCGAAGTACTCCTGCCCCGGCTGCTGCTCCTCCGATCCGCGGTGGTGGTCTATGGAGAAGAGCACCCCGCCGTTGGCCTTGCACCCGAGCCCGAGGTACACGGTCGATTTTCCGCAGTACCCTCCGATTTCGAGGCACGGGCCTTTCGCGCCTGCCTCCAAAGCGGTTCTGTACAGCTGCATCCCTTCCTCATGGTCGAGGAAGCCCTTGATATCCATTGCTGCCACATCTTCGATCTTCATGAGGGAGCCTGCCTTTTCTTAAGAACGTGGAATGGAGAAAAAAGTAATGAAAGCCGGGCGATGAGTCAAGAGAAATCCCCCTTTAATGCTTCCGTGTTTGGCATCGGCACCTTTCTCCTTATTAATACGGCGCATCTAAAGTTTTTTTTTGCAGGTACCGAACCTGATTGTGTGGAGAAAGACTACAAGGTCGAAGTCAGCATTACCGAGGGTGGCCTCGTTGCAAGCATAAAGGTCACGCCCATCGCAGAAGAGCTCAGCGCTATCGGTGTGCTCGATCTCGAGGAGGCTCTCAAGGACGCCGGAGTGAATTACGGAGTATGGAACGATGCGCTCCACCGGGTCTCCGATGAGCTGATTCTGAATAAATGGGTCACCGTTGCAAAGGGCGAGAAATCCGGCGATGGGAAAGACGGCTGTGTCAAATACCACTTCAGTAAAGAAGGAAAACGGGTAAAACTCCACGAGGATTCGAGCGGCAGGGTTAATTTCAAGGATATGGACCTTATCCAGAATGTTAAAAAGGGAGACATTCTGTGCGAGCTCATCCCTCCCGAGGAAGGGAAGATGGGCAGGACCGTCAAGGGAGAGGAGGTCCACGGGAAGCTGGGCGCAGCGGCGAAGCTTCCTCCGGGAAAAGGCACCGAGGTCATAGACAACGGGACAAAGCTCGTTGCCGCTATCGACGGCATGGTGGTCTGGATGGACCCCGAGATAATCGTCGAGCCGGTGTATGTAGTGGACATGGTCGATTCTTCCACGGGGAACATTCGCTTCAACGGTTCGGTGGTCGTCAACGGAGAAGTGGGCGACGGCTACGAGATCCATGCAGCGGAAGACGTGACCATTGCAATGAGCGTGGGACGGGTGCTCATAGAAGCCGGCGGAGATATCAAGATCGCCGGGGGAATCCTCGGCCAGGAAAAGGCCCATATATCCGCCCAGGGCTCTATTCACGCGAAATTCATCCAGGATGCCGTCTTGAGCGCCAAGAAAGAGATCATCGTGGATGATTATATACGGAGCAGCGAGGTCACTGCAGCGGGCCCCGTGATCGTCAGAAGCCCAAACGGATGGATCTCGGGAGGAATGGTCTCTTCCGAGGCATGGATATACTGCCATACCCTCGGGACCGCTTCAAACCCGATCGATACCGACCTCACCATCGGGCATAATCCTCTCCTCAACAGCGAGCGGGAACAGTACAAAGACGAGATAATTGAAAAGATAGGCGACTTTCTCAAATTCCAGGCGTCCATCGCAAAGCTCAGGGCCATCAAGGGACAAAGCCAGCTTTCTCCGCCGCAGCAGCATCTCTATGAAAAAATATTGAGCGCAGTCGATACCATCAGGCATACGCTCATTCAAAAAGACACACGGTTCCGTGAGCTCACCGACAGGATCAACACGATATTCGCGGGGAACATCTACATCGAGGGAGCGGCAAACGAAGGCACGAAGATTATGATCGGAAAAGCGAAGCTGGAAATCCAGCAGATGAAGAGACAGGTCCAGTTCTCTCTGAAAGAAGGATCCATTGCGGAATCGGAATTCGTCATGCTCCCCGAGATCAAGGGATATCTGGAGTCCGAGTAATGCCCGTATACGACAGACAATCACTTTTTGACGCTGTATCGAACGGACAGCCCGTTGAGAGCGAAGACCTGCACGGCCTTGATCTGAGCGAGCTCGATCTTGGCGGGGCGAACCTGAGGGGTTCCGATTTAAGGAACACGAACCTCACCGGCACGAATTTCCAGGAATCCCACCTTGAGCGGGTTATGTTCGAGGGGGCGATCTTCAACAAGACGGATTTTTCAGGCGCCCATCTCACGGAAGTGACGTTGAAGGACATGGACTTAAGCTCCTGCATCCTGACGCGGCTCACCGCCATAGACAGTCACTTTGTCAGGGTCGTATTCTCAGGGCTGGACATGACCAAGGCAAGACTTTCGGGAGCGGTTATCCTCTATTCCACTTTGAAGGATCTGAACCTGACCGACGCGAATCTGGAAGGCGCAAAGGTGCTGTTCTGCACCGTCGAATCCTGCATCCTTGATAACTGCACCTTAACGGAAGCCAACCTGGGGCTGACCCGCTTCATCAAGACTTCCTTCAACAAATCGAACCTCACCTCGGCCTCATTCATGGCTTCTACTCTGGAAAACGTGCAGATGAAGGACGCCGTGCTCGATAAGGTCGATCTCACCCTCACCCTCGCCCAGGGCCTCGACGTTTCCGGTGCAAAACAGAAAGGCATCATCATGGAAGGGACAAAGGTCAAGAATCTTATCCGCTAAAGACCGCGAACGTCCCTTGTGTGCGTTTCCTGCCGGTCGTCTGTCAATGGGCCTTGGTGGCGCTCGTCAGCCGGAAGGGGTCTTGACCTCCTGAGATATCACTTTTTTCGTGCCTGCCCACACGGGGATGAGCATGCTCTTTTCACCCGTTCCGCCGGCCACGAGAATAACGAGATGGTTCATGAACGGCACGGGGATCATGGCATCGGGGTCGGTGTTCTTGATGACCCAGTCCGGCACCCCCTGAACCTTCCGGGTATCGATGAACCGTTTCTTGTACTTCGAGAACGGAAGGCGTGCGTGCTCGTAGATGTATGTCCTGATCTTTTCTTTGGTCCATCCCTTCCGCGCGAGCATGGCTGCCGTGTCCTGGGCTATGATCAGCACGACCACAGGCCTCTTCGCCCTGTCCAGGTTTGCAAGATGGTCTGCCACGAGGTTCAGGTAGCCCTCATCATCCCATCCGATGCCGAGAATCGAATGAATCCCTTCTGCAGCAACGACAGAGACGACACTGGCGTCTCTGGGATATCCGAGCTCTTCGTGGAGCGGGCCCCAGGGATTCTTCTCCTCGTTTTCCGCCAGGCACATGGCGAACTCTCCAGGCTGTCCGAGGCATGACAAGTCGGTTATCCCGGGTCTGCTCCCTCCGATATTCTGGGCAACGAGATGGAGCGCCCTTCCAATGGTCGCGTTGGCATCCCAGCCTCTCCCGAGGGCGTTGGTACCGGAGTTTATGCCGAGCTTTCCCGCAATGGGGCCGTTTACGATGATCATGGGGGTATCCGGGTTGGTCGTCGTAGATATCCCGAGGAGGCTGAAATCCGGATCTGAAATCACGCGCACGGCCGCGATCACCACCGGCAGGTATTCGGGGCGGCAGCCCGCCATGACGGCGTTCACAGCCACCTTTGCAACGGTGGCCTGCCCTTTCAGGGGCTCGACGATGCCGATGACCTCATCCGGCCCCATGTCAGTGCATTTCAGCATCTTCCTCACCCTGTCCTCCACAGGGGGAACGATGGGCAGCCCGTCGGTCCAGCCCCGCAGGTAAAACAGCCTGTTGACCTCTTCGAACACATCCTTAGTGTCGATGTGCTCGATACTGAGGCGGGGGAAGTCTCCGGTCAGCGGGTGTCTCTTGTCCCCTTTTTGCTTCATGCCCCTTTTCAGGATCTCGTCGACAAAGGCGCCGTTCTCCGAGATCCCCGCTGGGTTATAGACCCACACGGATTCTTCTTCAGCGGCTTCCGCCCTTACCTGCGGGGCAATGAAAGGCAGCGCGGATACGCCGGCGAAAAACCCTTTGAGCATACTTCTTCGTGTTATCATGGTCAGAGATCCGCCCTTTCTCTCTCCCCCTCAACTCCTGAGTAAGGACGTAAAACTTCTCCTTCTCTTTGATGGGAAAAGAGAAGGAGAAGCGTCCGGGAGAGATAGATGGAGTGTGTCATGTATGGCATGAAAATGTATACGCCATGAATTTGAAGAAATTATGAACGCTCTGTGAAGTTTCTGGGGAGATTATCCCGCAGGCGAACGTAATTGCCGCTGTGGCTACACCGCTTCATCCTGCACACGGGAAAGGAATAGTGCTTGACGGTCATGCCTGCTCCACCGTACTATAGACCTGCACTCATGTGAAGGCCCGGCCTTGACGGCGGACCTTCGGTGAGAATCCCAACAAACCTCTTCCATTCAGGTTCGAGAAAGAGAAGGTAGCGTATGATGAATTCCAAGACAGCTTTTCTCGTGATATCGGCCACCGTTCTTCTATTCTTCTCCGGGTGCAGCAGCGTGGAAAAGAACTTGAGCGATTTTCAGGCCAGGAGGGAAGTGGAAAACAATGTTCTCTCCAGTTCCTTCCCCAGACTTCACCTCAAGGTAAGCAACGAGTTCGCCTACCTGGGGAGCGTTCAGGCGGAAATGGAGAAGAATACGTCCTCGTCCTCCACGGGCAGCTCGAATGAAGGCACCTTCGACGCCGTTTCCTACCTGTTCGTCCAACCCGGACCGGGCGGCGGCCCCGCTAAAGGCATCATCGTACGCATCCTTACGGCCTCCGGAGACCCGAACCAGGAAGCTCAGAGAAGATTCCTCAAAGAGATACAACCCCGGAGCATACTGGAATCGGGCAAGATGAAGATTCTCGAAGAAGAATACCGAAACGACCTCGTCCTCTATCAGGAACTGTTCACGAAAGAGGAGAAAAACCTTCTCCAGAAACCTGCTTCTTCTTCGTGCTTCCTGGTCAAAAGGCTCGAGAAGAGAGAAGGGTTCGGAGGCAAAGCGCGGGCCTTGATCTATTATTTCGAGGATATCGCCGCGGCAGGCACCGTCCTTGCCTGCGGCGGCTCCACAGGGGTGAAAGAGCCTTCACTTGAGCAGAAGCGTATGTTCCATGATTTCACCGAGAGGAGCTACCGTGCCGTCCGCTTCCTGAATGCCGGAAGCGTCGTCGATGCGACATCCAGATATGTGGACCCCGGCACAGGGGAATCCGCATCAGGCGCACGCACGGAAGACGGAGGCGTTCCAGAGGCGGACCCGGTAGAAAAAAGACTCGAGACCCTGAAGGGTCTTTATGAAAAGTCACTGATCACGAAAGAAGAGTACGAAAAGAAGAAGGCCGATATCCTGAAAGACCTCTGATGAGAGGGCCGGTTCGGAAGAAAGGCCCCCTCCCGGACGGGAGGAGGCCTTTGGAGAGATGGGATTCCGAGGCTATTCTTTGATCTCTTTTGTTACCGGGTCGTATCTGGTGGTTTCCAGGAAGACCGAGTGTTTGCCTTCACCGCCCGCGACCATGATCAGATAGTTCTCAGGACCTTTGACCACGGTGGGGTTCGCTTCGTTCCCGCGGCACCCCGGTTTTCGGCCGTTGTTGCGGATATTGAAGTCGGCCATGGAGATGCGCGCATTGTCGTGGAGATAGCTTTTGACGCGGCCCAGGTCCCAGCCGTCCTTTTTGATTGTGTCTGCATGCTCGGGGCTTAGAATCAGGAGCTCCTTCACGCCTTCTTTGCACTCGAACCCGTTCTCTGCCAGGCCTGTCACCGGGGCAATGGTCTTTGCCATCGGATGGAGCAAGCCTTCAGCGGTATTGGGCTCGTGGAGGTTGAAATTGATATAGCTCCGCACCTCGAAGACGGTTACCGTGCTCGCGCCTTTCTTTGCTCCCTGCTGTTCGCTCAGCGTCTGCCAGGGATTGGCGGCCTCGTTCTCACCCAGCACCATAGTATAGCTCATCGGGGTTCCGAGGGTGGTCTTGTCCGGCGATGGCGGCTGCGATCCGCCGACGATGTCCATGATGAGGTTCACGGCACGGCCGATAGTGGCGTTCGGGCTTGCAGCCGGTCCGGGACCGAATGCGCCTACACCGTACTGGATGCCTATCTCCTTGACGATGGGACCGTTGACGACGACCAGCGGCGCGCAGGGGTTCGTGGTGGTGGTGGCCGAACGCCAGTCGTGCTTCGGGTCGAGAATGGCTTCTACTGCGGCCAGAATAACCGGGAAATATTCCGGCCTGGCCCCTGCCATCACGGCATGCACTGCCGCCAGCTCAACCGTAATAACCCCCATGCGGGGCGGGATGATGCCGATGACATCGGCAGGTTTCATGCTCGTACCGGAGAGCATCTTCTTCACTCTGTCGGACGTCGGCGGAACTATGGGCAGGCCATCGCTCCATTTCTGCTTGTAATAGAGGTCCGTGACATCGGAACCGGTACCCTTGAACGCAAATCTTTCCGCAGGGTAAGGCTTCTTTGACGAACTGACGCTCGCGGTATTCGGCTTCCACTGTGTCGACTGCTTCAGGATATCCGGAAACGCGGCAGTGGTCTTGGCTCGTATTTCCTCCAGCTTGATCCCTCCCAGCGGGTGCGGGACGAGGACAAAGGCCATGTCGGGAGCACCGACGCTCCGCATGGTCGTTTTTGCGAGTTCCACGAACTCGGTGCTCGATATGGTGACCGTGGGGATTCCCAGTTTTTCGACATTGAGCTGGTCAACTACCAGCCATGAGGTGCAGGACCCTCAATCGGTCTGGGAAGCGATGACCAGGTCGGGCTTGAACGATGCGACTTTCTTCGCGATGTCCTTGCTTTTTTCCTGGCTGCTGCTCACCATCACGGTGTCAGGATATGTTTCCCACAGTTTGACGATCTTGACGTCCTTGACCTGCTCGGAGAGCATTTCGGCAACGCGGTTGAGGACGTTGTCGCCGTTGTGCTTGCCGTTCCAGCGGAGCACCACGGTCTTTCCTTCCAGGGTCGAAGGGTGAAGATTTACCTTCATGGGCTCTACCCTGACGATCCCTTCAGGATTCACCAGCTCCCAGCTCTGCGATGTCTCCTTGCCGAACGAGATCATGGGCAGGGAGAGCATCAGGGTGAGAGCGATGCAGGTGAGAAGATGTTTATGCAGTACCTTCCTCATTATTGCTGTCTCCTTCTCGTGCGCTTTCCTGCTGCCCCTCGATCGTGAAGGGCAGCAGGTTCGCTTTTTTTAAATGTTTTTACGTTAGACCCTTAAAATCTTGTAAGGGTTGGTGGACGTCATCTTGATGAGCTCTTCCTTGGTGACGCCGAGCTTCAGCATTTCCGTGATGAGCATCCTCATGCCCTCGGGCGTGGTCGGGTTATCCGTCTGACCGAAGTCGGTGGCGAAAATGATGTTGTCTGCGCCGACTTCCTTGACCCATTTGGCGATCTTCTGGGGAGACTGGCCCTTGGGGCTCTTGGAGTCCTGGTTGTAATAGTTTATCTGGAGGTAGTTGTATTCGAGATACACGCCCATGGCCGCCATCTTTTTCTGGTTCTCGACGCTCATCTCGGTGTTTCTGTTGGTGACGTGCGTGCATACCACGCGCTCGCAGCCCATCTCCCTCGCTATTTCAGCGAGTTCGAACGCTTCATGTGCGGCCAGATGTCCGGAGCTCACGATCAGCTTGTTCTTGGCGCAGTACTTGATAACTTCCATGGACTCCTTGGTGAGCTTGCCGTCGTCGAACACCTTCACGTGCTCCTTGAGCTTCGTCTTCTCGTCGTTCTCGGCATCCTGAGTGGGGAAGTAAACCTGGCGGAGATGATGGCCGCCACCCTTGAGCTTGTGCATGACTTCCACGGCATCGACATTCACCCCGCCCCAGGTGCGGTTCAGGGCCATGGCGCCGAAGGTCTCGAGCTTGGGGAACTCCTTGCGGAGGTAGTAGACGCGCTCGGCGGTGCAGGTGAGGTGCGACTTGAGCATAAAGCCCGTCAGCCCGGTATCCATGCATAGTCTGGCCAGGGTCCTGTCATCGTACTTCCGGTTGATAAGGTCCGGGCCTGCATGAAGATGGAAATCCATGGCCTGGCGGTAGATCTCGTCGACAACTGCATTGCCGCTGCTTGCGGCCATTGCCGGCTTGGACCCGCCGAGGATGCCTGAACCCGCGATCATGATTCCCGCGCCTGCCATGGCCGTATTCTTGATGAACCCGCGTCTGGTGATCCCTTTTTCGTTGTTGTCATCTTTTTTCGACATTCTTTATCCCTCCGTTTCATTCTCTTGATGAAATATGTATTTTCTTTCGTTTGTAATGGCCTTCTCCCCTCAGGATATGCCGGAGGGGAGAAGAGCACTTATGTTACTTCCACTTGTCGACCTTGGTCATGATCGGCGGGAACGGGCCGAACTCCGTAAAAGACCACCACTGACTCTGTTTGCCGGGGCCGCCGATAACCACGAGCTCTATCTGATCCGCATTCTTGCAGACCGGGATAAGGGTGTCCGGCGTTACCGGCCCGAAATCGGCCGGAGGACAGCACGCCGTTGCGGCGCACTTACCGTCCACCATTGCGGGCTGCACCTTGAAAGGCGCCCGGGCATTCTTGTAGAGATATTCCCGGATGTCCTTCTTGCTCCAGCCCTTACTCGCGAGCTGTGATGCATGCTCCGGGCCCAGTATCCAGACACCGCCGTCCTGGAAGCACCGGGTAATGCCCACCGAGTTCATGGTATTCGCCATGACTTCCAGCAGATCCATGGGATCGACACTGGCGTGGTCGTTCTGGTTGACGGGCATTCCGCCGCCCGCATAGATAACCACGTTATCAGCCGGCTTGAAGCCTCTCTCCACCGGCCAACTCTCTTTCCACGGGTTGGCATCGATATTCTCGCCGGCAACGGTGGCGATGATATTTCCTACCCATCCCTGGGTAGTTTTGTCTCCATCGGGCGGTCTGGACCCGCCTGCTACATCACCCAGGAGATTGACGAAATAACCGATCGCGTTATTGACCGGCATCTCTGGCCCCATGGCGCCGATGCCGTAGGCGATATCCAGCTCTTTCACGATCGGTCCGCTCACGATGATCAGCGGGGCCGTATGATGTGTCGTTGTGGTGAGCGCACGCCATTCTCTTCCTTTTTTCGGCGTGGTCTTCATGCCCTCCACGATCGCCAGGAGAACGGGCATATGTTCGGGTTTGCACCCTGCCATGACGCCTGTTGCCGCAACGAGCTCGACGGTTACTACGCCGTTCCGGGGAGGAATGGCATCCCAGACGATCTCGCTCGGTTTGTGGCTCGTGCCTTTGAGCATGCGCGCCACCGCCTCCTTCGTGGGCGGGATGATGGGCAGGCCCAAAGACCATTTGTTGTCATAGAACATCTTGTTCAACTGCGCGTAGGTGCCTTTGAACTTCACCGTCTCCAGAGGATACGGGATCTTGTTGGCACCAGGAATTGTAGTTCTGCCGGGTTTCCAGACAGTTGCCGCCTTCACGATATCTGCAAAGGACGCATCCGCCTTGGCCCTGACCTCATCTCTGGGGATCATTCCCAGGGGATGGGGGACCGTGACAAACGACATGTCTGCCGCGCCGAAGCTTTCCATGCTTGTTCTTGCAAGTCCTAAGAATTCATTTGTGGATACTGTTACCGTTGGAATCCCCAATTTTTCGACTGAGAGCTGGTCACCTACCAGCCATGATGTACAACTCCCTCAATCGCACTGGGCGCCTATTACTATATCCGGCTTGTATTTCGCAATAAGCTTGGCCTTCCGGTTGGAGTCATCCTGATTGGCGC
Source organism: Syntrophaceae bacterium UBA6087 (assembly GCA_002448235.1). GTDB lineage: Bacteria > Desulfobacterota > Desulfomonilia > UBA1062 > UBA1062 > Phosphitivorax. The sequence continues at coordinate 506,006 of DIXF01000001.1, read as the reverse complement.
TCTGCGGAACGGTTGTCGGCTCAAGCTCGTAAATCTTCACTACGTTGGCCGTGGGATATTTTTCCTTGAGCAGTTCTGCAACGCGGTCAAGGTAAATGTTCCCGTTGGGTTTGGAATTCCATTTCAGCGCGATGGTCTTGCCCTCCAGGGAATCGATCCGGGGCGCCATCTTGATGGGCGTCACCTTGATCACCCCTGCGGGATTGACAACCTCCCACTGCTGTACCGCCTCCTTGGCAGAGGCGTACGCCGGCATGACGAGCCATGCGGCGATTATCATAAAAACTGTTAAACCAGTAAACCGCCCTTTCTTCATTTTCCCTACCATCCTTTCGTTATATTTAGATGCGATTTTTCCTCTGTTTTACTGACCTTCTGCGTTGGGCTGCCGCTGCGTCGCTGCCGTGAGAATGTCGCTAAACGCCGCGTCGACCAGCTTGACGGTGTCTTCTGCATTACGGCCTGCTATCGGGTGTTCCACCGCTACTACCGTCATCCCGGATATTCCCTGAGTCTTCATCGTCGAAGTGACCGCGGTCTCGAAGACATCTGTGGTAATGGTAAGCGTGGGGATGCCCCGTTTCTCGAGATTGAGCTGGTCGATCGTCAGCCATGCGCTGCATCTGTCCCCGTCCGCCGATGATGCGATGACGAGGTCCGGTTTCAATGCAGCGATCCTTTCGCTGAAAAGGGCCGTGTTGTTCGTGTTGTATGACGTGGTGGCCGTGGAAGGATCATTCAGCCACATCTTCACGACCCTCACACCCGGAACATTCTTGATCAGAAGCTCTGCAAGACGGTCCAGGACGATGTCTCCATTGAACTTTCCGTTCCACCTGAGCACTATTGTCTTGCCTTCGAGGCTTGCCGGATGGGGGTTTATCTTCACCGGACCGATACGGTAGTCTTCAGCCTTCTGCCGTGTCTGGTCAAGCTGCACGGTTTGAGCCTGCACAGCCTGCACCGTCTGTTCCGCTCCCGAATCCTGCCGGTTTTGAGCCGGGGGGTCCGAGCATGCAGCGGCAAAGGCCAGCACCAGTGCTGCAAGAATAATCGGTTTGAATCTCTTCATCTCTCGGCCTGCCTCATTTCTTCTTTGCAGTCTTCTCCTGGGGATAGCCCAGCTCCAGCCATTTGTACCAACCCCCTTTGAGGACTTTCACATTTTTGTATCCGAACCTGCTTATGAACTGACCGGCCATGTCCGTAGACTTCTCATCCTGGCCGCAGGCGCAGTAGATGATGACCGGTTTTGTGCGGGTGAGGTTTCCCGCGGACTTGAAGTGCTCTTCCCACGGAAGGTTGACTGCACCCGGAATGTGCCCCGCATTGAAGGCGCCCTTGACCTGAGCATCTACAATGACGATGTCTGCCCGGCTCTCGATCATCTTCTTGAGCTCCTGGGGCTGAATGCTTGGGGGACCTGCAGCAGCTGATGCTGTCAGGCAGATGAACAGCAGCGCTGCCAGGCTCCCTGTTAACGATGTGAACAGGTATTTGAATGGTCTCTTCATGGCAAAAACTCACCAGACCAGATCGAGCTTCTGTTTCAGATTCTTTGGAACAAAGCGGACAAAGGATACCCAGTGACGGGATGAAACCGGCGCTGACATGATCATGATGCCCATGATCATCATGGGGATATCCATGTATATCGTCACCGAAGCCATCGTTTCTATGATGGCGCCGAAACACCCGCAGTCGATCTGCCTGCCCTGGATGAAGAGCACGTGGGCCTTCACGAGGAAGAAGATCAGGCTTAAGATCGCGTCGCCTAAGGCCGAGAGCCGGGTCAGGACGCCGAAGATAAGGCCAAGGGCTATTCCCAGCTCGATGAACGGCATGATGAGACCCGCGGGGCGGGCAAGCCATAAGGGCAGGATCCCGAAGCTGTATACAGCATCCACCGAGTATGCCTCGATGTCCACGAGCTTGCCTATGGCGGACAGCATAAACGTCGCGCCCAGAAGCAGACGGCAGAACAGAATGACATATCCGTTGCCTACCAGCTTACCAAACCAGCCTTTCCAGGCCGGATTCTGACCGATTGTTCCCATATCCGTTGCACGCATATCAATGATCCCCTTTTCTTAACTTTTACGTTTGCCTACTTGGTGGGCTGCCACGCTGTTGCAGCCTTGAAAATCTCGGGGAATACCCCGTCGACAAGCTTGTTGGTATCCGCGGCATTGCGTCCTGCAATCGGGTGCTCCACCTGAACGATTGCCATCTCTGCAATACCCTGTTCGTCCATGGTCGATTTGACCAGGTCGAAGAATGCGGTGGTTGTAATGGTGACAGTGGGTACGCCCTTTTTTTCCACGTTGAGCTGGTCAACTACCAGCCATGAGGTGCAATGCCCTCAATCGGCGGATGAGGCGATCACGAGGTCCGGTTTGTGCGAGAGAACGCTTTCCGTGAACTTGATGCTGTTCTCCGGACCTTCCGACGTATTGGCTGTTGCCTTATCCAATGTCCACAGTTTGACGATCTTCACCCCGGGAACCTTCGCGGTGAGAAGCTCGGCGACCCGGTCGAGAACTTTGTCGCCATTGAACTTGCCGTTCCACCTGAGCACAACGGTCTTGCCTTCCAGGCTCGCAGGATGCGGGTTCATCTTGACCGGCCCCACCATGTACGGCCCGCTCTGGCCGGCGCCGCCCTTCTGAGCAGCCTTATCAGGGGCCTTTGAACAGGCTGCAGGCATCACGAGCACCAATAATACCGCCACTATCGATAAAATTTTCCTCATTTCATGCCACCTCTTTCCTTACTTCTTTTTTGTCTTTTCCTGGGGATATCCCAGCTCGACCCATTTCAACCAGCCGCCGGTGAGCAGCTTGACCCTGGTATAACCGAACCTCGTCACGAGCTGGTTTGCCAGGTCGGTGGAGTCCTCGTCATGGGTGCAGGCACAATAGAGAATGAGGTCCTTGTTTTTGGGAAGACTGCCCGGGCTCTTGACCTGCGGAATCCACGGGAGATTGACCGCCCCCGGAATGTGACCCACATCATAGGCGCCTTTCGGCTGTGCATCCACGACCACGATATTCTTTGCCTTACCGTCGATGAGCTTCTTCAGCTCCTCGGGCGTGACGCTTCCCACATTTGCCGCAGACGCGGCAGAAATTCCCATGAGCAGGACCACTGCCAAGCAACCCGCAACCATGAAAAACGCTCTTCCTGATAATTTCTTCACTTCTCCGCTCCTTTCCTTGTTACCTTTTGAAGTCACCTGCATGGATACACACCGGCCCTTTTTAAGGGCCGGTTAACTGTTGAACGATGTTGTTCTTAGAAGCTGATCTCGAGCTGCGTACCGATCTCGATGGGGTTCTTGTCGCCGTCTTTCACCAGACCGTCGGCGTAGTTCCAGTCGGTGGTTGCCTTGCCGGCAAAGAGGTAGGCAGCGAGCACGTCGAGGCTCAGGTTGTCGAGGATCTTATAATTGGCAAGGAGATTGATCTCGGTGCCGAGATCCTTGTCGCCGTTCGGATTGTCTTCTGCAAGCTGCGCCCACCAGAGATCTGCGGTCACGGCGAGCTTCTTGACGGGCTTCACGGTTACGCCCATGTTCACTGCGAGGATGTTGGTCGGCTCGTCACCCGGAGAACCGTTGGACCAATCGTTATCGAAGATCGGGCCCCGGCCCATGATCTCTGCCCATTTGTAAGTCATGCCCTTGCCGATGGGCGTCAGGTATGCTTCGATATCGCGGTCTGCGGTATCATCGTCCCCGGCTGCATAGAAGGTCTGGCCGTGAAGATTGACGTCGTTCACATCGGCCTTTGCACCGAGTGCCAGCAGGTAGCCTTTTGCATCATAGTCTTCCCCGCCCGCCAGGCTCTCGATGGTGCCGAAATCATAGAGCCCGGTGAACCACACGGACGCAGGCCCTACCTTCACATCAACATCTGCGCCGAGGTAGTAGGTATTGAATTTATCAAAGTCTGCTGCACCCTGATTTCTCCACCCGCTGTTAGAGGTATCCCCGAACCATGACGCATCCTTGGAAGTGGCCCAGGCAAGAGTGGGTCTCAACGTGACGGAACCCAGCTTAACTTTGGGGTAGATGCCGTAGATATCCACATCATAGCTGTTCCTGTGGGTATTGTTGCCGACATTGCTGCTGTATCCTTCCCTCGCCTTGATCCAGAAGAAAGGAATCTCGATGTCCTTGTTCACATTATAGGTAATGACAGCGCCTGCAAAATCGTCACTGAACAGAAAGCCCCTGTTGATCTTCATGTTCTGGACGCCGAGCTTGTAATTGAAAGAATCTATCGTGAAGTCGGCATACGAGTTTTTTATCTCCACATTCACGCCGTCCGCACCGATGTCGCCATAGTCGCTTTTCGCTGCATTACCGCCCCAGATAGCGTCCATCTCGAACTTGTTGATGAACTTGAAGTCATCGGAGAACTTTGCCGTGTAAAAGATCCTGGTCTGGGTATCCACCATCTGGATATCCATATCCTCCGAATCGTCGCCGGTGAAATCTCTCTGGGTATACGCCCGGGTGTTCCAGTAGCCGCCGAATATATTTTCAAAGGCGAATACGGGAACGGAAAAAACGAACACAAGAAATAGCGTAAGTAACAATACATACAGCCTCTTCATTTTTCTCTCCTCTTGTTGTATTTTGTTTCCACGACGCATGCAGGTTCTCCTCGATAAACGGGTACCACCCAATTATGAAGGAAATGTGTCGTTTCCATGGAGTGATTGTGTTGTTCGCCTCCCCTGGCTGTTCCGCTGATCGTGTACATGCCCCTGCCCCCCTTCCTGCGGATTTGCACCATTTTTTGGGTGCAGCCGTTTGCCTGGGTGTGATAAGTCTAGAAGGTGATTATGGCGAACCAGTGGAAAGATCGTGGGTAAGTCGTGAAGATTGTCACGAACAAACCGTACAGGTGAACGGATGAAGATAAAACTTGCATACAAGCTCTTCCTGATGTTCGTGTTTACCGGAATGGTCAGTATGGTCCTGATGATGGGGCTCATGCGGTATTTCTTCGAGCAGGAGCTCAAGGAATTCGTGATCAACTGGGAGATAGACCGCTTCAGTGATTTTGCAGACAAACTGGGAGATTCCTACAGAATTCACCGCGACTGGGAACTCGTGAAAGGCCCCCCGAATGCATTCAGGGACATGCTCTTCCCGGACATCTCCGAAGAGGTCTGCGAGTCGACGCTGCCCATCCAGCCCGAAGGTCTCACCGGCTGGTCATCCGGGCGTTCCGGTCAGGTAAAAACCGATGAACCCAAGTCCGTGGAAGAGTACTATCCGGCCATCAGGAGGAGGGTGACCCTCTACGATGCGGATAAGAAGATATTGGCAGGCAAGACCGCATCCATCCACGATCAGCTCATGAAGCCGATCATGGTCGATGGAAAGACCGTGGGCTGGCTCGGCCTGATAAAAAGGACGGAAGGAGTAACGACTCCGGAGGAGAAAAAGTATATCAAACGCCAGACCATGACCTTCTTCATCGTCGGGTGCTCTGTCCTGTCGCTGTCCGTGCTCATCTCCCTCCTGCTCTCACGGAACATCCTCCGGCCCGTGGCCCAGATCGGCAAAGGGGCTCAAGCCATGGCCTCACGGAAATTCGATACCCGGATTCAGGTAAAGACCCGTGATGAGCTGGGGTATATGGCCCACAATTTCAATCTCATGGCCCAGACCCTTGAGCGCTACGAGATCCTCCGCAAGCAGCTCATCTCGGACATCTCCCATGACCTGAGGACACCGCTCTCCATCCTCAAGGGAGAGATCGAGGCCATGCAGGACGGGGTGCGCGCGATGTCCGGCAAGAGTCTCGATTCGCTCTATGCCGAGGTTATACACCTGGAAAAGCTCGCCAACGACCTCCACGAGCTGTCCATAGTGGATGTAGGCGCCGCCTCGACAGCAAAGGAGCCGGTGGACGTGATCACGGTGCTCACCGAAACCCTTCGGATGTTTTCCCCGAGGTTTGTCCAGAAGTCTCTCGCCCTCACCTATGCCCCCGGTCAGGGAACCGGCTTCACCATCATGGGCGACAGCCACCGGCTGGCCCAGGTCTTCTCGAATCTCATGGAGAACAGCCTGCGCTATACCGACCCGCCCGGTGAAATGAGGATACGGTGGAGCATCGACGAGGGCGAGTTTCACCTCGTTTTCGAAGACACCAAGCCGGGCGTTCCCGATGAATCTCTGAACAAGCTCTTTGACAGGCTCTATCGGATCGACCCTTCACGGTCGCGCAAGGAGGGAGGGAGCGGACTGGGCTTGGCTATCTGCAAGGGCATCGTGGAATCATTCGAAGGGACGGTCCTGGCGGACCACTCACCGCTTGGCGGCCTGCGCGTAGAGATTATCCTGCCTATACAGAACCCGCCTCTGGCGGACAAGTTGGAGCTCTTTACATGAATTCCGAACATGTACTCATCGTTGAAGACGAGGATAAGATCGCCGCGTTCCTGAGAGATTATCTGGAGAAGTCCGGATGCTCCGTGTCGCACCTGACACGGGGCGACCAGGTAATCCCGTTCCTGAAGCACAAATCCCCCGACATTATCCTGCTGGACATCATGCTGCCGGGCATGGACGGCATGGAAGTGTGCCGGGAGATCAGGAAGTCATCCCGGGTCCCTATCATCATGATCACTGCCCGGGTTGAGGAAATCGACCGTCTTCTGGGCCTGGAGCTCGGAGCCGACGACTATGTGTGCAAGCCGTTTTCCCCCAGGGAGGTCGTTGCACGCGTCAAGGCGGTCCTCAGGCGCGTGCAGCCCGTTTCCGAAGGAAGCACGCTGAAGGTGGGGAGTATCGTCATGCATGAAGACATTCATGAAGTCACCGTTGACGGCGAGGAGCTTAAACTGACGCCCAACGAGTTCGGGCTGCTGCGGATCCTCATGGCCAATCCCGGGCGTGTTTTCTCACGCAGCGAGCTGGTTAGCCGCGTCCAGGGATACGACTACGAAGGCTACGACCGGACCATTGACACCCACATAAAAAATATCCGCAGGAAGATCAACGCCTTGCTGCCGGGCCAGGAGATAATCTGCTCGATCTACGGCATCGGGTACAAGCTTCAGGCGCCCGGCCGGCAGGGGGAGTAATCCCTTTAAAAAGCATCAGGCATGCCGGAACCTGCGGTAGCGCCGTTTGAGCGCTGTCTGAAGCGCATCGAGATACACATAGGTGACGGGCGTGATGTAGAGGGTAATGATCTGCGAAAAGACGAGCCCTCCGACCACGGCGAGCCCGAGCGGTTGACGGGATTCCCCCCCCGCTCCCCAACCCACGGCAATGGGCAGCGTCGCCGCGAGGGCGGCCATGGTGGTCATCATGATAGGCCGGAAACGGATAAGCGCCCCCCGGAAAATCGCTTCCTCGGGTTCTTTGCCTTCCGTCCTCTGCGCATCCAGGGCAAAGTCGATCATCATGATGGCGTTTTTCTTCACGATGCCGATGAGCATGATGACCCCCACCAGGGCATACAGGTTGAGGTCTACGCCGAAGACGAGCAGCGTCAGGAGCGCGCCGATCCCTGCCGACGGGAGCCCCGAAAGAATGGTCAGGGGGTGGACGAAGCTCTCGTAGAGGATCCCCAGCACGACATAGATGACCAGTATGGCCACCAGGATCAGGACGCTCAAGCCGACCATGGACGACTCGAAGGCCCGGGCAGTGCCCTGAAGGCTTCCGGTGACCGTCTCGGGCAGGATTTCGCCCGCAATCCTTTCCACCTCCTTCACGGCGTCCCCCAGCGCTCTCCCGGGCGCCAGATTGAACGACAGCGTCACCGCAGGGAGCTGGCCCAGATGGTTTACCGTGAGCGGACCCACGGTATGGGTGAAACGGGCGACCGCGCTCAAGGGCACCAGGCTCCCTCCGGAGGAGCGGACGTAGATGAGGGATAACGAAGACGGGTCGGCCTGATATTTCTCCTCGAGTTCAAGGATGACCTCGTAGTCGCTGTCGGATGCGTAGATCGTCGAGACCTGCCGCGAGGAGAACGCGCTCCCCAGGGTGCTCTCAATCTGCTGAACGCTCAGGCCCAGTGCCGAAGCCTTGTCGCGGTCGATGCTGACCGATATCTGGGGGTTCTTGAGTTCGAGATCGCTCGTCACGTCCTGGAACCCGGGGAGCTCCTTCAGCCTTGCTTCGAGCATGGGTGCGTAGCGGTACAGCTCGTCGATATCCGGACCCTGGAGGGCATACTGGTACTGGCTCTTTGTCTGGTAGCCCCCGATGCGGATGGCTGGCGGATTCTGCAGGTATGCCTTGATGCCGGGCACGGTTGCGAGCTTGGGCCTCAAATCCTGGATCACCTCGTCGGCGCTCCTGCTGCGCCCGCTCCGGGGCTTGAGCCTGATCATGAGGCTCCCCGTATTGGAAGAGCCCCTCCCCACGTTCGACATGACCACTTCGACGTCTTTGTCCTGCCGCACGATCCGGGCCACTTTATCCTGATACCCTACCATGGATTCGAAGGACGTGCCCTGGGCCGCCTCGGTCGAGCACATGATCCGGTCGGAATCCCCGCTCGGGAGGAACCCCTTGGGCATAACGATATAAAGGGAGACGACCCCGGCAAGAAAAACCAGAGATAACGCGAGCACCGCCCGCCTCCGGTGTAAGACCCAGCGGAGGCTCTGCTCGTACAGGCTGTGCATCCCTTCGAAAAACCGCTCGCACGCCTGATAGACCCGCCCGTGATTCTCCCTCTCGGTATGCCGGAGCATGATGCTGCAGAGCATGGGCGTCAGGCTGAGCGAAACGACCCCCGAAATGAGCACGGCCACGGCGATGGTGACGGCGAACTCGTTTAAGAGCCTTCCCACCACGCCGCCCATGAAGAGGACCGGGATGAAAACGGCCACCAGGGAAACGGTCATGGACACGATGGTGAAGCTTATCTCGCGCGATCCGGTGAAGGCTGCTTCCATGGGGCTCTTGCCGCCCTCCATATGCCGCACGATGTTCTCCAGCATGACGATGGCGTCATCGACCACGAACCCCACGCACAGGGTGAGCGCCATGAGCGAGAGGTTGTCGAGGCTGAACCCGGCGAGATGCATCACCCCGAAGGTGCCCACGATGGAAACCGGCAGCGCAAGGCTGGGGATGAATGTCGCCGACGCGTTGCGCAGGAAGAAAAAGATGACGAGCACCACGAGGACAAGGGCAAGGACGAGGGTGATCTGCACATCCGTGATCGATTCCTCGATGGATTCGGACCGGTCGTAGAGGATATCGAGGTTGATGGACGCGGGCAGCAGCGTTTTGAAACCAGGGAGGATCTCCCTGATGTTCCGGGCGACGTCCACCGTATTCGTGCCCGGCTGGCGCTCGACCGAGAGCACGATGGTCGGGTCGTCGTTGAACCATGAGGCCGACTTGTTGTTCGCTACGGAATCGATCACCCGCCCCAGGTCGCCCAGCCGCACCGGCGAGCCGTCCCGGTACGCCACGATCAGCGACCGGAACTGAGCCGCATTCTCCAGCTGGCCCGCGCTCTGGATAGTGTAGGATTTGTGCACCCCCCACAAGGTTCCGGTGGGAAGGTTGACGTTTCCCGATCCTATGGCATCCGATACCTCATCAATACCTATGGATCTTGAGGCGAGCGCCTTCGGGTCGAGCTGCACCCTGACCGCGTACTTCTGCGATCCATAGACATTGACCTCGGCCACGCCGTTGATCATGGATATCCGTTTTGCAAGGATGTTCTCCGCGTACTCGTTCACCTTGGAAAGAGACAGGGTCGACGAGTTCAGCGAGATGAGGAGGATTGGCGCGTCCGCAGGGTTGACCTTCCGGAAGGAAGGGGGCGAATTCATATCGTCGGGCAGGTGATGCGAGGCCGACGAGATGGCCGCCTGGACATCCTGGGCAGCCGCATCGATATCCCTCTCCAGGCTGAACTGCAGGGTAATCTGGGTCCTGCCGAGCGAGCTCGACGAGGTCATGGACTCGAGCCCTGCTATGGTGGAAAACTCGCTTTCAAGCGGTGTCGCCACCGATGATGCCATCGTCTCCGGGCTTGCTCCCGAAAGGCTCGCCGAGACCCGGATCGTGGGGAAGTCCACATTCGGAAGCTCGCTGACGGGCAGTGCCCGGTAGGCCACGGCGCCGAAAACGATGAACGACAGCATGACGAGCGTCGTCATGACCGGGCGTCTTATGAACAGGCTCGAAATATTCACTCAGCACCGCCCGCCGTGTATCATTCTTTCCCTCGTAAGGAGACCTTTGCCCCCGGAGTGAGCCGGAGCTGTCCGTCGACGACCACCCGCTCACCGGGCTTAACGCCTTCGACAACCACGGTCTTTTCCCCTATGGCCCGGCCGGCGACCACCGGTCTCATCTCGGCGGTCTGGTCAGGCCCGACCACGAAGACATACGGGCCCTTCTGCCCCTGCTCCACGCTCCGGGAGGGAACGAGCAGGGCATCGGGCTGGGTGGCGAGGTTGAGCTCCACGTCGACGAACTGGCCGGGGATAAGGCGCTTGTCCGTATTCCGGAACACCGCCTTCAGCATGATGGTCCCGGTCGACCGGCTCACGGCGTTGTCTACGGAAAAGAGCTCTCCCTTTTCAGGTCCGCCGTCGCCGGGGAGGATGGCGTCCACCTCGATCTTCTTCTGTGAATAGTATTTCATCACCTCGGGCAGGTCCTTTTCCGGGATGGAAAACGATACCTTGACCGGCTGGATCTGATGGATGGTGAGGATCTCCGTATCGTTGGCCCTGGCGACGTTCCCCCGGCTCACCTTCAGCATGCCCGCCCTGCCGCTCACGGGCGAATAGATCGAACAGTACCGGACCTGGACGCGTGACGCCTCCACAGAGGCCTTATCGGCCTTCACCGTTGCCTCGAGGGCCTCATGGTTCGCCTGCAGCTGTTCGTACTGCTCCCGAGCCACATAATCATCCTTCAACAGGTCGGCGTACCGGCGCGCCTGTATGCCCGCGAACCGTGCCTGGGCGCTGTCTCTGGCAAGGTCGGCCTCGGCCTGGCCGAGCTCGGCTTCGAAGGTGCTGCAGTCGAGCTCGACGAGAAGCTCGCCGGCCTTCACATCCTGGCCTTCTTTGAAATGGACCTTCCTGATCTGTGCCGTGACCTGGCTCCGCACCGACACGGATTGAAACGCCTCCACCGCACCCAGGGCATGCATCCTGACCGGAACGGCTTTTTGTTCTGCAACGGCTACGTCCACCGGCACCGGCTTGGCAACAGGCGGCTTTTTGTCCGATGAACAGGCGCCGACAAGCACTGCTGCGGCAAAAATGACCGGCAGGCATCCTCTGACGATTCTTTTTATCATTTTACCCCCATGGCCTTGTCAAGGCTGGCGACGGCGATCCGGTAATCATACAGGGCGGTGATCTGCTCGGTTTCGGCATCGACCTCAGCCAGGAGCGCATCGGTCACCTCGATGGTGCTCCCTACCCCCCTGGCGTAACGCCCCTGGGCAAGCTCACGGTTCTGCCGGGCATGCCTCACGAGGAGCTCAGCCAGGGCGATCCGCTCGCGGGCCTCCCGTACGTTGGAGAACGCCTGTTCGATCTCGTACCGGACGTTTTGCCTGACGAGCTCTTCGCTCCCCCTGTATATGTTCACGCCCGCCCTCGCCTCCTGAACCCGGTGACGCGTGGAAAAGCCGTTGAACAGGGGGAACGTGAGGGCCGCCCCGAGGCTCCACTCCCGTTCGAGCGGGAATTCCTCTCCCGTCCAGCCATAGCCTGCGCTGCCGGAAAGGATCGGATAATACCCCGTGCGGGCCAGGTCGACAGACCGCTCTGCCGCCTCGCGCTGCGCAACGGCGGACAAAAGGTCCGGCCGCGACGTAAGGCCCTTTTCAAGGGCTGTTTCGAGATCGAGGGGAGAATCGGGCGCGCCGGGGTCTTCCGCCACCTCGTAGGCCGGGGCGTCAGGGACCCCCATGGCGTTGTTCAATGCGATACGGGCGATGCGAAGGGCGTTCTCCGCCTTGAGGATGTCGAGCCTTGCGCGGCTTAAATCGACCTCGGACATGGTTACGTCGATCCTGGGCTTGATCCCTGCCTCGTAGAACCGCTTTGCCTGGCCGAGGAGTTTTTCATAGCGGAGCACGGTCTCGGCAAGGGCGTCTTTGTTCTTCCTCGACTTCAACAGGTCGTAGTATGCCTGCTTCACGTTGAAAACGACCCGGGTCGAGGTATCTTCATAATCGGCCCGCGACGATTCGGCAAAGAGCGAGTTGACCTTGACCGATCCGGACGTTCTCCCGAAGTCGAAAATCGTCTGGGAGAGATCGGCCCTGCCCCGGTACTCGTCATCCGCCTGCGCTGCCGACCCCGACCCGGAGGCGGGACGCGAACGCTCGTAGCCGGTGGAGAGATCTATCCGGGGATAGTAGCCCGCCTTTGCCTGGGAAACCCTGCTCCGGCTCGCATCGAGGGCGCCGGCAGCGCCCGTGAGAGCAGGGTGCCTCTCGAGCGCGATATCGATGCACCTGCTCACATCGAGCGTCTCACCCGGACTTATCGCATCACCGGCAAGAGACAACCCGGCGTACAGAGCGATAACCCCGAGGGATAGAGCCGAAACGCGAAACAGGAACCCGCAGCCCCGTTTTCCAGATCCGATGACACTCACCTGTTGAACCCTTTCTCTTCCGCCATTTCCACGATGACCTCTGAGCTTCATTTCCTTCAATGCACCGCCGTTCTTTCCGATGCAGTGCACACGGCTCTTATAAGACGATCGGCCAGGCGTTTTAGTCTACAGACATATCGCGGGATAAATCAATCTGATTTAAAACATGCCCTGTATCAAAGGAGACGCCCACCCGTCACTACCCTGTGAAGGACAGCATGAGTGCCGATGGACGCCCCCCGGTCAAATCGATGGTGCGTGTTGAACGCTTCAGTGTTCCGTCAGGCTTTCTTCGAGCTTGTCGAAGGACTCGTTCCAGCCCTGCCGCATGTCGTTACGGTCGGCGGCATTGATTCTGTCGGCGCCCGAATGCTTGAGGGTGAGCTTCGTCTTTCCGTCCTCATCCTCGAACGTCACGGTCACCGTCATTTCTATGGGCCAGTCGCCTGCCATGCCATAATACGAGGCCGGGACGACATTGCCTTTCTCGTCCGCAAAGGAATCGGTCATGACGAGCTTTTCCGGGGCCTGGATTTCGTAGTACCTGCCTTTGCTCCAGTATTCGCGGCCCTCTGGGGACTTCATGCTGTTGAGATACTCGCCACCCACCCGAAGATCCATCTTGCAGGCAGGCGAGGTGAAACCTTTCGGCCCCCACCAGCGCATCATGCGGCCGCAGTCTGTCCAGGCCTCGAACACCCGCTCGCGCGGGGCATCGAACATACGCGTAATGATGAGTTCCCCTGTCTCTGCGGAAGAACTTCTTCTCGTTTCCATATCTTCTCTCCTTTCTGCCCGTTTCTCGCATAGCATTGTTCTCTCTATATAAGGATGCATGAACACCTCGGAAAGGATCACTCAGATAAAGAGCACGGTATGTTTAAGAAAGTATCTCTGCTTGTTCCAGAAGGCTTTCCGCCCTGTCGCGAAGGGTGCCGGGTGGTCAGGTGCTGCCCGGGCCTTCAGCGTGCTTTGTCAGGAAGCTGTTGAGCTGGTTGGCGAAGGCGATACGGTCTTTCTTGCTGAATGCCGGAGGGCCTCCGCTGACAATGCCGCCGTTTCTCAGCTCGTTCATGAGATCGCGCATGGAGAGCCTGTCCTTGATGTTCTCTCTCGTATACAGGTCGCCCCGGGGGTCAATGGCATAAGCACCCTTTGCCACGACACGGTCTGCAAGGGGGATATCGGCCGTGATGACCAGGTCTCCCGGCCCCGCCAGCTCGACAATCCGGTCATCCGCCACATCCGGTCCGGCCGGCACGATAAGGCTCTTGATATAGGCGGACTTCTCCACTCTCACATTCTTGTTCGCCACCATGGTTAAAGGAATGCGGACCCTTGAGGCTGCGCGGAAGAGGATATCCTTTATTCCATTGGGCAAGGCATCGGCGTCGACAAATATCTGCATGATCGAGTTTGTTGTATCGCATGGCCGAACCGGGATGCAAGAAGGATATGATGTCCGGGAAGGGGGAGAGAATGTTCCAGTCGCAGATGTCGCCGGCAGGGTTGAAGTCCCACTGGCAGAACAGACCCACGTCCAGGTTGCCGTACAGCTTGTCTGCCTCGAACGCCCCCCGCTCGGCGCGGTACCGCCCGAGTCGTCTTCTCCCGGAAAGATCCTTGACTAGAATATTATTCTAGTATATTATTCTATCATGAGGCAGAAAAAAGGCAGGCACACCGGAACCGATTCCAGGCGGAGGGACATCGTCAATGCGGCGCTGAACTGTTTTTCCGAGATCGGCTTCTCCGAGACGAGCATGGAGGATATCCGAAGGCATTCCGGGGCAAGCACCGGAAGCATCTACCACCACTTCAAGAGCAAAGAGCAGCTTGCTGCGGAGGTCTACATCGAGGGCATCCACAATTACCAGGAAGGAATTATCGATGCCCTTGCCGGCTGCGAGGATGCGCGGGAAGGCATCTTCGCACTGATATCCCATCACCTGAGATGGATGGAGGAAAACAAGGAATGGTCGCGCTTTCTCTTCCAGAAACGACACTCGGTGTTCATGGCATCTGCGGAGGAAAAGATCGCGGTCATGAATAGCGAGTTCGGGAAGAACATCTCGAAATTCTTCCTGAGGCATATCCATGCCGGAACGATCAGAGCCCTCCCCTCGGACATTATTATCTCTTTAGTTTTCGGCCCGTGCATGGAGTTTACCCGCCAGTATTTTTCCGGCCATTCCTGCACGGCTGTCGACGAAGCGGTCCGGCAGGTAAGCGAAGCCGTATGGCGTGCCCTTGCAGGGAATGGCGAAGCCGTTTGAAACGAGTCTCAATCTTTTTTTGCAGTATTCGCACAAGGAGGCATGTATGAAATATGGCTGTAATTTGCAGAGGCGCACATGAAAACCATCGAACAGATCGGCATCCATGACCTGAAAGAACACATCATCAAGAACTGGATGACCCACGACGCCATGTGGTTTTTCCACTGTCTTCAGGCCTTCGGCATCGAGGAGGCCAACCGGCTCAACAAGGCAGCCATCAAGTCGCTTGCCGCCATTGAATTCAGAAGGGCTGTGCAACTCTTCGAGATCCCCGCCACGAACACCTTCGAAGGGCTTGAGTCTGCTTTCGACGCGGCCTTCACCGTGAGCAAAGGCGACTTCATGGACTTCAGTTACTCTTTCCCGGAAAAAGGCCTGCTCTGCTGGGAATGGCCCCGGAATTCCTGTTTCGCCTACCAGGGAATGAAGCGGATGGGCGCAATCGACCGCTACCAGTGCGGGGTGCTCTACCGGGTACTGTGCTGGATGGAGAACGCAGGGGCCCGCTGCACGGTAACTCCCGAATTAGGCGGATGCCTTATGCACACTCAGGGGAAATGCGCAGGCAGGGTACAATTTTCCTTTACCTGACAAAAAAGGACGCAATCGCTATGGACACGACTATCTTTTACTATACCGGAACAGGGAACTCGTTGTGGGTTGCCGGCAAACTTGCAGCCAAGCTGAACTGCGCAGAGCCGGTTTCGATCTCGGGGCTCAAAAGCAAATCCACAGCAGTTGATACGGGAGCCGTCGGACTGGTCTTTCCCGTGTACATCTGGGGAGTCTCCGCCCCGGTCATCAGGTTTATCGACACACTGAACCGGTCTCAAGCCGGATACTTCTTTGCGATCGCAGTGAATGCCGGACAGGTCTCCAACACCCTGGTGCAACTGAAAAAGCTCCTTGCACGAAAAAACATCGATCTCTCGGCAGGGTTCGAGATCAAGATGCCGTCAAACTATATCCCCTGGGGAGGCCCTGGCCCAGAGGAAGAACAGCGCAGGCTCTTTGAGCTTGCAGAGCAGAAGATATCACGGATCGCCGCCGCAGTCAGCGACAGAAGGCGCCTACCGGTTGAAAAAGGGCCGCTGTGGCAGAGGATTTTGTTTACGGCCTTTTACAAGATGACCTTCAGCCGGGTCCCCGGCATGGACAGCAAGTTCCATGTCGACGACAAATGCAACGGATGCGGGATCTGCGCCAAGGTATGCCCTGCCGCAAACATCACCATGCACGGAGGCAGGCCGGTCTGGAACCACAGATGCGACCAGTGTTTTTCCTGCCTGCAGTGGTGCCCGCAGGAGGCTGTTCAGTACGGAAAGAAGACTCCGGGATACAAACGGTATCACCACCCCGAGGTGAAACTGAAGGATATGCTGAAATCTTAGGGATACGGTAGAATCCTGGCGCTTGCCAATAATGTTTGTAATTCTATAGCAACGGAATGGCATTTGCGGCGTGGCAAAAGAGATTGTCAATACCAAGTATATGAATAATGCCGGTTCCATGAGGATATCATTGGTTCATGGTCACCGTCAGAACTGATGGTATATTCGAATATCGAATCTTTTGTGCGAATGACAAGTTCTTATAGAAATCATAGGCATGGATTCATCTTACTCCTGTTGTGATTTGTGAAAGGATATCATCAGCTCATGCAATACATAAATTGATGATGAGCATCCTTACCTCATCATATTTGTATATTGAGATTTATAAAATCTAGCTTATTGATTAATCATTAGAATCTTCAGGCATTTATCTACTCGTTCATCCACTAATTACATTGTTTTATTTAATACATTAAATACAGGAGGTTATCCCATGGCGCCGCGAAATATATTGTCCAAAGGTGTTTTCCGTATTATGTTTCTGACGGCCATCGTCTTTTCCCTGCCTCTCACAGTTTATGCGCAAACTGTTTGTCCGCCGGGGTCTGTACTCGATCCTAATGGTGTATGCGTACTTAATGCATTGGCTCAACCGAAATTCCTTAACCAGTGTCCCAATCCTCTGGCACCAAGCTTTATATGGCAGCCAACAACCACTGGCGGGTCTCATTACGAGGTCGGTGCATACCAGATCAAGCAGAATCTCGGACTCGTCAACCTCAAGACCATGGCTCCTTTTCAGACAACTGTCTGGGGCTATGGGTCGAAAACACAGTCAGCCACCTACCCAGGCAGAACCTTTTTGATAGATAAAGGGGTTAATGCGACAAAACCGATTAGTGTAAGGTGGGAGAATAACCTTGTCGATGCATTGGGAAACCCCCTTTCCCATCTCCTGCCTGTCGATTCGACGCTGGACTGGGCAGACCCGTTCAATGACCCACCAAACCGGGTGCCCGGCCCATACTTGGGGCCGGTGCCCGTATGCATGCACCTTCATGGTGGCCACACCGAATCACTGAGCGACGGCCTGCCCGATGCATGGTTCACCCCCGGGTTTGCACAAAAGGGAAGGCTCTTCAACGAGGTGTACAACTATCCGAATGATCAAGAGGCAGCCACTATCTGGTATCACGACCATGGACTGGGGATCACCCGCTTGAACGTGTATGCTGGGCTTGCGGGGTTCTTCATCATCCGTGATGCACAGGAAAATTCACTCAATTTGCCCAAGTATCCATACGAGGTGCCCCTTGTCATTCAGGACAGGATGTTCACACAGGATGGCCAGCTGTATTATCCGACCCAGCCATCTCTGCTCCCGGGAGGGGCCCCGAGCGTCCAGCCCGAATTTTTCGGCGACTTCATCCTTGTCAACGGCAAGGCATGGCCTGTCCTCAATGTGAAGCCGAGGCTGTACCGTCTGCGTCTTCTTAATGGATCTGATTCGAGGTTCTATAATATGGCCCTTCAAGATAAAACTACCAGCCAAGCCGGTCCGGCCTTCATACAGATCGGCACTGACGGAGGCCTGCTCAATGCACCGATAACCATTGCATCTCCACAGGGTCTGCTCATAGGGCCGGGCGAAAGACTGGACGTACTTGTTGATTTTTCAGCATTTCGTGGCAAGACGCTGATCCTTACCAATGATGCCAACACACCTTTCCCGGACGGTGATCCGGTAGATCCCATGACGGCGGGAAGGATCATGGCGTTTAAAGTTGATACAAGCACGCCTGTCCCGGGTATCATCCCCGCTCAGCTGAGGCCTGCTCCGATACCTGTCCTCTCAACATCCTTACCCCCACGGCAACTCATTCTTGCCGAAGCAACAAATGGGTATGGCCGTCTTGAGCCCCTTCTCGGCACAGTGGCTGACGGTGTGCTTCAGTACAGGTCGCCCATTACAGAGAATCCTACCGTCGGCTCCACCGAGGTCTGGGAACTGTATAATACTACCCCTGACGCCCATCCCATCCATCTGCATCTGGTCCAGTTTCAAGTCATTGATCGTGAGGATTTCACTGCAGATATTGCCGACAACGGATCATTGTCGAATATTCAGCTTTCCGGTAATCCTGTTCAGCCTGCTGACAATGAAAAGGGATGGAAAGATACCGCAGTCATGTATCCCGGTACGGTGACAAGAATAATAGCCAAGTTCGACATTGCGGGCGAGTACGTCTGGCACTGCCACATACTCTCTCATGAAGACCATGAGATGATGAGGCCGTACTGTGTAAACGACCCGGCAACGAATAACTGCTTCTGTTCCGGGCCGACCGGATGTCCATAAATTGGAATCAATACAGGGAGGGGCCCACGTGGGCCCCTCTAATATCCGCACCACGTAAAGATAAGGAGGTTAATCGTACATGGGCTTAATATCGAGGAGTCTCATTTCCGTGATTGTCACATTGTTCATGTTCAGCGGGGTATGTTTCTCTGCAGAACCTGAAAGCAGCAAGGTTGTGTCACAGGAAGAAACGAAAACAACAGATAATGGACCAACTGCTGCGAAAGAACCGGCAACAAAGGTAGGGGGCAAGATCACATTCATCGAGCCGGACGGATCGCTGGTCGTTATGAGCCCGTCAGGCAAAGCACAGATCGTGTACATCCGAAACGGATCAAAGATCGTCAAGAAGGACTGCGAGATAAGCAGAAATGATCTCAAGGTTGGGGATGTGATAGACGCCAGTGTCGACTCTATGCGGAAAGCGAAAAGGGTCGAGGTGATCGATCAGGCGCCTTGATGAACAGAGGCCGGCTCAGTGTCATGACCGCACCACATGATTAAGCCGGAGTAACCGAGAAAGGCCGTTGCGTCATCATGGGAGGAGCAACCGATAGCTGCAGGCTGCAGTGCCGCAATGCGGTGAGAGACATGGGGCGCTGCCTGTGGGGCATCCGGACGGGGCTTGCCGTGCTTTTTATCGTGGCCATATCCTGGCACGGCACATCCGAGGCCAAGGATTATCAGGTCAGGAGAAAAGTGCTGGGATACACTGTCGATGCTTTCATAAACCGGAATCCGCCTATTCTTGGTAAAAACATAATAAGAACCAGGATCAGGGATGCCAGAGGGAGCATTGTGAGAGGGGCTGCCGTCAAGATCAACTATTCCATGCCCCCCATGCCGGGAATGCCTCCGATGAACTATACAATACCAGCGTCTATGTCGGGTGACGAGTACACTGCTACAATGGACTTCATCATGACAGGTCCCTGGAACATTATAATTATAATAAACAACCAGAAGGATCTCTGGCGGATGATCTTTCCGATAGACGTACGCTGAAGCTCGGGAACCTTAATAAAGTTAAAATCCTTGCAATGAAAGGGGGGTTCAACCATGCAGAAGAGTCGTGCAGTAGCATTGCTGCTCTCCGCTGCCGTTCTCTCGGCAGGGCTCATCTTCTTCGTTTATCAGAGTGGTGTCGTCCCGTCATTCCGGCAGCCATCTGATACCGGTACATATTCAGGAGCAACCCAGGCTTCTCCCGGCCAGGCTCCCAGCGATCAGTCGGAAACCGATCTTTCACCTGACCAGGCCTCTGCTGGGCAGGTACCGGTATTCGAGATCCTGCCCGACAGGCAGAAGCTGATCGGACTTAAAACTGTTGCAGCCTCTCGAAGCCGGATGGTCAAGACCATCCGCACGGTCGGTCGCGTCGAGTTTGATGAAACGAAGCTCACAACGATAAACATGAGATATGAGGGCTGGGTGGAAAAATTATACGCCGACTATGCAGGTAAATATGTCAGAAAAGGCGAGCGGCTGGCTGAGATCTACAGCCCTGAAGCTGCATCCGTACAGCTTGAATATCTCAATCTGATGAAGTGGAAGAATCAGGTTCCCAGGTTTCAACGGACGATCGAATTCGAGTGGGGAGACAGATACGGAACCAGTGGAAGGTTCGTAACCTACGATCCCGAACTCCTTGTTGAAGTGGCCAGGCAGAAGTTCAAGCTCTGGGGGTTCACGGACAAGGATATCGATAAACTTGAGAAGAACGGGGATGCATTCAGGACGATTACTGTCCGGAGTCCTGTCAGCGGTTACGTCATCGATAAGCCTGCGCTCAGGGGCAGCCGCGTCAACCCGGGGGACAAGTTGTTCGATATCGTTGACCTGTCTACTGTCTGGGTTCTGGCGGACGTATACGAGTACGAGCTCGTCTCCATTCATGAAGGACAGGAAGCAAGGATAAGCCTGAGCAATAATCCTGAAATGGCTTTCGATGCAAAGGTTGATTTCGTATACCCGTCCCTTTCAGGCAATACCAGGACTGCGAAGGTACGGTTTGTGATTCCGAATCCCGACGGACTCCTGAAGCCGGAGATGTTCGCCAATGTTGAGATGCTCGTCGATCTAGGCGAGAGGTTCGCCATACCGAAAGAAGCGGTCTTTGATACAGGCGTGCGGCAGGTTGTGTATGTCGATACGGGAGATGGTTTCTTCCAGGCCCGACGCATCATGCAGGGCGTCAAGACAAACAACTTAGTAGAAGTCCTTGGAGGACTTCAGCCAGGAGATAGAGTTGTCGCAAGAGCGGTGTTCCTTGTCGATTCCGAAGCGAAACTGAAAGGCTGTGGTGAATAATGGTCGAGCGCATCATCGATTTCAGCGTAAAGAACAGGGTCGCTGTCCTGTTGTTCGTCACACTCGTCATCGCATGGGGCATCAGGGCAATGGACAGGATACCCCTCGATGCGCTTCCCGACTTGAGCGATACCCAGGTCATCGTTTATACCGAATGGACAGGCCGGAGCCCGCACCTCGTGGAAGACCAGATAACCTATCCGATCAGTGCGACTCTCCTGGCCATGCCGAAGGTCCAGGCGGTAAGGGGATATTCCTTTCTGGGAAGCTCCTTTATCTATGTCATATTCGATGACGGGACCGACATCTACTGGGCGAGGAGCCGTGTCCTCGAGTACCTGCAGGGGGTGAAGGGCAAAATTCCGGCAGAGGTAAATCCCCTGCTTGGACCGGATGCATCGAGCGTAGGCTGGGGTTTCTGCTATGCAGTCAAAGACAAGAAGGGGGATCTGGACCTCTCGGAACTGCGCTCCATCCAGGACTATAACCTGAAGCTGTCTCTGGAAAGTGTGCCCGGAGTTGCCCAGGTGGCGAGCATCGGCGGATTCGTCAAGCAGTATCAGGTGAACATCGACCCGAACCGCCTTCTGGCTTACGGTATTCCCATTACTAAAGTCTTCGAGACCATCAGGAAAAGTAATAACGACATCGAAGGGCGGGTTATCGAATTCTCGGGCGCGGAATACATCGTACGGGGCATGGGTTACATCCGTGAGGCAAGGGATCTGGAGATCGTCCCTCTGGGGAGCGACGGCAAAGGCGCCCCCATATACTTACGCGATATTGCGAGGGTACAGATAGGGCCTGAAATCCGCCGGGGTATCGCCGACCTTGACGGCAAGGGAGAAGTCGTAGGCGGGATCGTGGTCGTTAGATACGGGGAGAACGTACTCGAGGTACTTGAGCGTGTAAAGGAAAAAATCCGTCGCGATATCTCACCCAGCCTGCCGGAAGGGGTCGAGATCATCACTACCTATGACCGCTCCGACCTGATCCTGAAATCCATCGACACGCTCCGTGGCGAGATAATCAAGCTCGTCATCGCAGTGAGCATCGTCTGCATCGTGTTTCTCCTGCACCTCCCGAGCGCGCTGGTGATCCTGCTGACGCTGCCCGGCGCCATTATCATCTCCTTCCTGCTCCTCTCCTTCAGCGGCGTAACCTCGAATATAATGAGCATGAGCGGTATTGCGATTACCATAGGGGTTATGGTGGATGCAGGGATTATCATGGTGGAAAACGCCCATAAGAAGCTTGAGGAATGGGTAGCCGGTGGCAGGAAAGAAAGCCGGGCCGAAGTGCTCGCTACGGCCATAAAGGAGGTGGGGCCTTCTCTCTTTTTCGCCCTTCTGGTCATCACCGTGGCCTTCCTGCCGGTCTTTGCCCTCCAGGCCCAGGGCGGGCGCCTTTTCAGGCCCCTTGCATTCGCCAAGACCTTTGCCATGCTCTCGGCATCGCTCTTTGCGGTGACGCTCACGCCTGCGCTCATGACATTTCTCCTTCGCGGAAAGCTGAGGCCGGAGCATGAAAACCCTCTGAACAGAACGCTCCAGAGGATCTATGAGCCGGTCGTGAGATTCAGCCTTCAGCATCCAAAAAGAGTTTTCACTGCTGCTCTTATCATTATGGCAGCTACCCTGTACCCAGTGATGAAGCTGGGGTCCGAGTTCATGCCGCCCCTTTTTGAGGGTTCGATCTTCTACATGCCGGTTACTGTCCCCGGCGTGTCCATTTCCGAGGTTTCGAATCTGCTGAAGGTGCAGGACGAGATGCTGGCATCCATCCCTGAAGTGGCACAAGTGTTCGGCAAGGCTGGCCGTGCCGAAACACCCACCGACCCGGCCCCGCTGGAGATGTTCGAGACGGTCATAAACCTGAAAGACAAGTCGGAATGGCGGCCGGGCATGACTGTCCAGAAAATCGTCGAAGAGATGCACGAGAAACTGCAGATCCCGGGTCTGGCCAACGCCTTCACCACGCCGATCAAGGCACGCGTAGACATGCTCTCGACGGGTATCAGGACGCCGTTGGGGATCAAGATCCTGGGTCCGGACCTCTCGACTATAGAGAGTATCGGGACCGCACTGGAGAAAGTGATCAAGCAGGTTCCGGGAACAGTGACGGTATATGCCGAGAAGGTCAATACCGGATATTACCTTGACATATCCGTGAAGCGGGAAGAAGCGGCACGGTATAACCTCACGGTCGACGACGTGAATTCTGCCATCCAGGCCTCCATCGGCGGGGTGAATCTGACGACGACCATCGAGGGAAGAGCACGCTATCCCGTAAATGTCCGCTATGACCGGGAGTTCAGGGGGGAGATCGATTCGATAGGCAGGGTGCTTGTACCGGTCGAACTGGGCTCTGCCACAGCCTTTTCCGCCGGGTCCGGCCCCATCGCCAGCACCATAGCCCAAGTGCCGATCTGGGAGCTTGCGGATATCAGCATAACCAACGGCCCGTCGCTCATCAAGAGCGAACAGGGCATGCTGAGCGCATCCGTCTATATCCATACTGCAGGCATCGATACAGGAACGTACATTGACAGCGTCAACCGGAAGATTGCAGACGTCAAGATCCCTGACGGCTACCGCCTGGAATGGGGAGGCGAATACCAGTACATGAAAAAAGACAGGAGCTTGCTGAAAGTCGTTGTTCCTTTCACGCTGTGCATCGTCTTTTTCATCATCTATCTCAATACCCGCTCATTGGCCAAGACAGCCATCATTTTTCTCGCGGTCCCTTTTTCTCTGGTGGGCTCTTTCTGGCTTCTCCATATCCTGGGCTACAACATGAGCACGGCTGTATGGGTGGGGATCATTGCACTTGCGGGCCTTGATGCCGAGACGGGGGTCGTCATGCTCCTCTACCTGGATCTAGCTTACCGCCAGCGGCAGCACCAGGGTCGGCTGAATACGGAAAACGACCTCCGCGAGGCAATCACGCACGGCGCCGTCAGGAGGCTGCGGCCCAAGATCATGACTGTTACCACGATCCTTGCCGGCCTTATACCGATCATGTTCAGCACCGGAATGGGCTCTGAGATCATGAAACGCATAGCTGCACCCATGATCGGGGGCGTGGTCACTTCAACTGTCCTGGAGCTGGCCATTTATCCCGCCATTTATCTGCTGTGGGGGAACGCCCGGATGAAGAATCCTGGGGTAACTGTTTAAAAAGCCTGCTTTTCGTCGCGACGAAAAGCAGGCTAACAACAATAAAAGGGGCTGACGGCCCCTGTAAGGAGGATACATGATTACAGTGAAAAAGGGTTTTGTTTTTCTGGCGGCGGCGGCTTTTCTCTTTCTGACGTCAGGGCTTTGCAGCGCTCAGGATAGTGATCTTGACACGCATAAGGCCTGCAAGTACTGCGGCATGAACCGCACGATGTTCTCACACACCCGGGTGCTCGTTACCTATGATGACGGGACGTCATCCGGGACGTGCAGCCTGCACTGTGCTGCAGTAGAGCTGTCCTTGAACCTTGATAAGACGCCCAAGTCCATCGAGGTTGGTGACTACAAGACAAAAAATCTGATCGATACGGAGAAAGCCTTCTGGGTCATCGGGGGGAGCAAGCCCGGAGTGATGACCAAGAGAGGGAAATGGGCCTTTGCAAGCAAAGCGGATGCGGAGAAGTTCATCAAAGAAAACGGTGGGGAGATCAATGGCTTTGAAGAGGCTATCAGGTGTTCATACAACGATATGTACCCTGATACGAAGATGATACGCGAGAAAAGGAAGATGAAAAAGGCCGGGAAGATGAACATGTAGGCAAGGAAAGGGAACCAACAGGTCTTATCCCGAAAGGTTGAGTCTATGAGTGTGAAGAAAAAGGTCCTTTTTGCCGGAATCATGATGCTCCTGGCAGTTGCCGCTGCAGAGACAGGAGCCGCCGAGTACCGGAAACCGGGGAAAACGGACAAGTGCCCTGTCTGCGGCATGTTTGTCTACAAGTATCCGGATTTCATTGCCCAGGTCGTCTTCAATGATCCAGACATCCGCTTCTTCGACGGGGCAAAAGATATGTTCAAGTTTCTTCTTGCCCTTCAGAGGTATAGTCCGGGGAAAAAGCCGGACGATATCACGGCAATCTACGTGACCGACTACTACCAGCTCACCCCTATCGATGCAAGAAAGGCCTTCTATGTAGTGGGCAGTGACGTTTACGGACCCATGGGCAGAGAGCTCATACCGTTCGAAAAGGAATCCGAGGCAAGAGAATTCTTATCCGACCACCGCGGCAAAGCGGTTCTCCGGTATGGTGACATCACGGCTTCGACCATCAGGGGACTCGATTGAAAAAGCCAAGGAAATCATCCATTTTCCTGGCTTGCCTTGCACTGAACCTCGCAGCCCTGGCAGTGCTCTCCGTCCATGCCATTGTCTGCTCCAGGGAAGGAGCAGACCTATTCAGAGAGGAAAAGCAGATGGTAGAAGATATCAGGCTCACGGATATCTGTCTCTTTACCGATGCCCGGTACACGAGGAATCCTTCAATGGCCGATATCCATTCCTCCTTCCAGGACAGCCCGATGTCGATGGACTGCTTTCCGTCCGGAGCTCTTATCGTTCCACCGCCTCATCTGACTCGTCATGCTCTGGATTGAAAGGCAGAGATACTTCATCGATTTTGCACTGTCGTCTTTGATGCGGCGGTGGAGGAAGAACATTGCACTGGTAATAGTGTATACCCTTGTCGTTTTCATCCTGGCCTCCATTGTCTTTTTTACCCAGGCCATCAAGAGGGAGGCATGTACCGTTCTTGAGGGAAGCCCCGACATTATCGTCCAGAGGCTCGTTGCCGGAAGGCAGGATCTGATTCCTGCCCGCTATGCGGACGAACTGCGGAAGATCACCGGCGTGTCCGAGGTGAGAGGCCGCTTGTGGGCCTACTACTTCGATCCGGCTTCATCTGCAAACTATACCGTTATCTCAACCGAGAGGCCGGGACGGGATGAAGGGTGCGTTCTGATGGGACAGGGTGTTGCAAGGTCGATGCACGCAGGAAAAGGAGATCTGATTGCGATCAGGGGGCATGACGGGTCCTATCAGAGCTTCGAGGTGAAGGATACCTTTTCCAGCGGTTCTGAGCTGGTCTCAGCCGATCTCATTGAAATGTCGGGCAAAGATTTCAGAGGGCTCTTCGGCATTCAGGAGGCGTACTTTACGGATATCACCATGAAGGTCAGGAACGCACAGGAGAGGACCGTCGTGTCACGCAAGGTCCTGAATATTCTCCCGGACACAAGGCCGATTCTCCGCGATGAAATCCTGAGGACCTATGAAACTGCCTTTGCCTGGCGGAGCGGCATACTCCTGATCATCTTCACCGGTTCAATCCTTGCCTTCCTGATCTTTGCATGGGACAAGGCAACCAGCCTGAGCATTGAAGAGAAAAGGGAGATAGGCATCCTCAAAGCCATCGGCTGGGACACCGGGGAGGTCATCGTGCTGAAGTCGTGGGAGGGGCTCATCATCTCTCTTTCGTCGTTCCTCGCGGGTATCATCTTTGCCTACATCCATGTCTTCTTTGCCTCGTCCACCATCTTCGAGCCGGTTCTGAAAGGGTGGGCTGTCGTATACCCCCGCTTTAGGCTCGTGCCCTCGATTGATCCCTATCAGATAACAACGCTTCTTTTCCTTACCGTCCTCCCCTACACGATCGCCACCATAATCCCTTCATGGATTGCATCGGCCATAGAACCGGATTCGGCGATGCGACTCTGAGTGCACAGTTCATGAGGATGCAATGATCAAGCTTACAAATGTCACTAAAGTATTCAATAAAAACCGACCTAATGAGTTCACTGCCGTACGGAACGTGGACCTGGAGATAAGCGGCAGCAGCATCACGGTGTTTAAAGGGCCGAGCGGTTCGGGAAAAACGACCCTCCTTTCTCTGATCGGATGCATGACAAAGCCGACAACAGGACGGATTTACATAAGAGAGGAAGAGATATCCAGCCTCTCCGATCGTTTTCTGACTGATATCAGGAGAAAGACCTTCGGCTTCATCTTCCAGGGGCTGAATCTCATCCGGGGCATCACTGCGCTGGAGAACGTCATGTTGCCCGGTTATCCTACCGGAGAAACGAACTGTATTCTCAGGGGAAAAGCGATCCACCTCCTTGCATCACTGAACATTGCACATAAAGCAGAATCGAAGGTCGAATTGCTGTCAGGAGGCGAGGCACAGAGAATTGCCATTGCCAGAGCCCTTATCAACGAACCTGCAATCATTATTGCCGACGAGCCGACTGCACATCTGGACACAAGGCTGTCGATCGACTTCATGGACAACATGGAGAAACTCAAAAACAGCGGGAAGAAAATTTTGCTCGCAAGCCATGACCCGCTCGTTTATGCATCGGAGATCGTTGATCGCATCATAGAAATGAGGGACGGTCTCATTACGAAGGAGCAGGCGTGATCATCGACCCTGCCGTGATCGCACTGTTCACCGGTTCATTCCTGGTAAGTCTGATCATTTTGATCGCTTCATGGCTCGGCCTGCAGATTGTGATGTTCTGGAACCTTCAGTGTGGAAGCGAAAAGCAGCTTGAACTTGAGAAATGGACTTATCTGGTTTCTACGCTGATGGCTTATGCCTTCGGCTTTGAGATCCTGTCTTTATTTCTTTTCGTCTATACGACCGATAGCCTGCACAACCTTTTTATCGGGGCAATGTGTGCAGCGGGAACCCTGAACACGGGCACGTTCGGATACCATACGCTGGGTATAAAGATCCTGATCCTCATCCTTGCAGGTGTCTGGCTCGTGATGAATCATGTTGACGGACAGGCTGGAGATTACCCTCTGATTCGGAAAAAATATATCTTTCTCCTCGTTATCGCCCCGCTCGTCCTCTTAGAAGGATTTCTCCAGTCGGCATATTTCCTCAGTTTGAAGGCCGATGTCATTACATCCTGCTGTGGGAGCCTGTTCAGCTCCAGTCAAACGTACGGAGAAAGTCCTTTGTCTCTTATGATCGGTTTTCCGGCAGGGTATCTCCAGGCAGCCTTCTATGGTTCAGCGTTCCTCTCGTCAGGGCTGGGATTCTTCTACTACCGAGGCTTCAACAAGCTGGGATGGTTTTTTACGATTTCGAGCACAGGGTTCTTTCTCATATCGGTATTCTCACTCATCTCGTTCGTCAGTCTGTATTTTTATGAGCTCCCGACACACCATTGTCCTTTCTGCATCCTGCAGCGTGAATATTATTTTATTGGTTACCTGCTCTACGGGATGCTTTTCGGTGGCGTCATCTCAGGTGCCGGGGCCGGCATCTTGAGCCCTTTTCGCAAAATAGGGAGCCTTCAGGGACCGCTGCCCATAGTCCAGAGAAGACTTACTATGACTTCTCTTTTCCTCAATTTCTTCTTTGTTGCCATAGTCACGTGGCAGATGTGGCACAGCAATCTGGTTATCGATCGCTGATTCATCAGCCTCTTTGAAGGTACTTCCCGGTAATACGAAGATATTTTCCTCATATCTCCGGTTCGTAAACAGATCACCGTGCATCCAGCCGGATAAACTGTAACATAAGCTTGTTATATAATTTTAAAATAATCAGGAAACTGTATTGAATTTATTGTAAACCCCTATATTATTATATTTATTAATAGCTAAGCTATTAGTTAAGGCATAATTATATAAGTCCGAAAGCACTATGTTTTTTTGCCTGGGATGATTTAGGACCATGAAATCAAAAAAGGAAACATATCAGGAATTCCTTTTTTAATTATTTTCTTTCAAGGGGGTTTTATGAAAAGATTTGCAATGCTCCTATCAGTTTTTTGCTCATTGTTCATCGTTTGTCCCGTCCAAGCTATAGTGATCAATTTTGATGACCTGACTCCCGATACACTGAATGGGGGGACAGATATCACCGGCCTATATTCAGGTCTCACTTGGGGAGCATCCAGCGATGAAACAAGTACCGGCGGCGAAGGATTCTGGACAGTGAATGACGATTCTTCTTTTGCGACGGCTCATTCTGGATCCAATTTTGTGTATAACGCGTTCGGGCCAAACAATCTGTCTTTCTCTTTTGATGCACCGGTTTTCTTTAACGGAGCATGGTTTGCTCTAGCACATGGTGCTTATACCGAATTCCAAGCAACACAGGTACGGCTGCGTGACGATCTGGGTAATCTAAGCTCATGGCTCAGTCTTTCAGAAGCGCCGGTTTTTCTTAATGCAAATTTCGCAAGTGCTACCACGATTTGGGTGGAGCGTCTCGGGAGTGATTTCGAATTTCCTGGTCGGGTATTCACGATGGATGATGTTACATACAATGCCCCAAACCCGATTCCCGAACCCTCCACGATGCTCCTTCTCGGATCAGGCCTCCTTGGTCTTGGTGGCTTCAGGAAGAGGGTGAAAAAGTAATAATCAAACAGAAGAGACAGGGTCATGAAAAACCCTGTCTCGTTAAGTTATCTGTCGTAGCTACTACATATTATGTATGTGATTTGTGCAGACATTCTTTACAATGAATAATAATATAATGAATGGATAAAGAAGAATGAGCTCGCTTGAGATGGGTCCCTAGGTGTCCACGTACCCTCATGATAGTTACACCATTCAGCTAGGTAACAATAATTAGAACACAAGATCTGATGACCAGAGCATAATAATTGTATTCAGCGTTCCATACGCTGACTTCGTCACGGACAAAGGCTCGGCATAGATGTCAAGCTGATGAAGCTATTCTCCCGGCATTCGGATGGTATGGTTTGCCGCGAGTATGGCTGCTATACCTACCTTCTTATGAAGAATATTCCCCCCGGGGCTTTTTAAAGACATGGCACGGACCATTGTCCAACAAGATCCTGGGCGGTTGACTACCCGTGCATGCCGTATGCCCGAGGATGCAATAGCATCATCGAGGATTAGCTTCACGTCATCTGCATACAAGCTGCAGCACAATCGTCACGCCAGCCAAGCTGTCTGCACTACAAACAAAGGGATCGCAGTCTTGAAC
The DNA here is from genome assembly GCA_002448235.1 of Syntrophaceae bacterium UBA6087. Classification (GTDB taxonomy): domain Bacteria; phylum Desulfobacterota; class Desulfomonilia; order UBA1062; family UBA1062; genus Phosphitivorax. Next base: position 476,098 of record DIXF01000001.1, on the reverse strand, counting down.
ATCAGTCTAGGGTATAGCTGATCGGTATTATCAACTTAGCCTCGATAGGCGGTTTTGGGAAAGGCGACGCATCATGAACAGCGGTTACGGCATTCCTGTCGAGCAACTCTATCCCCGAGCTTTCCCTGATCTCTATGTTCTTCGCGTTCCCGTCAATGCTGACGATAAAGGCGATGATCACCTTTCCCTGCCACCCCATCTGCCTCGCTATCCTCGGATAGCTCAGCTTCTTCTGCACGATATTCCTGATGTACATAAAATGCTCCTTCAGATAGTACCGATCCATCTCTTCGGAATCATGTGCCTGCCCGGATGCCGAATAGCCCACGTCCGGTTCTATTTCGTTTCCCGCGGTCCCTGCAGTTCCCTCTGCAGGCAGGGGAGACGCATTAACAGGTTCTTCGGAGGCCGGAGCGAGACACGCTGCCGCTTTTTCGCTCGTCTCGGTCACCTGACGAGGAGCTGCCTTCTTTTGAAGCTGTTCCGCTTTGATGGCAGCAACTCGCGGCTTCAATCGAGGCCTCTCCCTTGCCTTCGTCTCATTGCCTTTTTGTGAAGGAGCGGTCTTTAAAGCGCTTCCTGCTGAAGGACTATCAATGCTGAAGTTTATCTCAACCGGCTTGCTGATACGCATTCCCGGGGATATCAGGGCAACGACCGCAAGCAGAAGGAATGCATGGATGATAAAAGAGGCCCGGAAGCCTCTAAGCTGATAGTTCATTGCTTCTCTTCAGTCTGCAGACTGACTTTCCTGAATCCCTGGTTTTTCACGGCATCGATCACGTCCACAAACACCTGGAGAGTGAGGAACCTATCGGCCCGTATGAGTATCGGGACGTCTCTTCCGATGGGCAGGAGATGCTTTTTCAGATTCTCTAGAGAGACAGGAGCTGCATTCATGAAGATCTGTCCCTTCCTGTTTATCTCTATTGTCTGCACCTTGGATATTTCTGCCTGGCTTCTGGATGCCCTGGGTAATTCGACAGGGATGACGCCTGCAGCGATGAACGTTGATGTCGTGAGCACGATCGTGAGGAGCACGAGCATGACATCCACCAGGGGGATAACGTTTATGTAGTTAAATTCTTTCTCTTCCATCTGCTATCTCCCACTCAGTTATCAAGACCTTTGCCCTCCTCAGGAGAACGTTGTAAAGGACGACCGAAGGGATGGCTACGATCAGCCCCATTGCAGTTGCCTTGAGCGCGAGTGCAAGGCCGACCATGATCCTGCTCGCATCCACGGGCCCTCCCTTTCCGATGGTGTAGAAAGTGAGCATGATCCCGAGCACGGTGCCGAGCAGACCGATATACGGTGCATTGCTTCCGATGGTGGCGATGATATGGAGCCTGCTCGTGAGCATGAGTTCGAGAGATCTTCTGTCGGTGAAATCCTTCATCTTTATGTTTTTATAAACAAGGAACCTCTCGAACGCTATTCCGACAGCAGTGAAGCTCATGAGAGCAAGCAGCCCGATAATACCGTAATCGACCGCCTCCTTAAGCCATTCCATTTCCATCCTCCTTGTTTTTTGCTTTCAGCCTGCTCAACAATGCGAGCAGCAGGATGACCATGCCGGTGCCGGCACACCCGAAGCAGGATGTGCAGGCACCACCAAAACATCTCGGCAGGATCAGGAGGCTTGCAAGGCTGCCCGATGCTCCGAGGACTGTCGAGACGAGCTCAGCATGCAGGTCCGCCATAACGGATCGCCTCCTTTGCACACACCTTCTCGCACTCACGGCAGGGCATGCAGGAAAACTGGTCTATCATGGCTTTGTTTCCCTTCACTTCGATCGACCAGGTTGGACAGACTTTCACGCAGGCAGCGCAGGCATTGCATTTCTCGCTGTCGATCGAGATCCTTTTCCCGAAGCGCATTCCAAGCCTGTTCGTGATTGCGTCGATGGCTCCTACGGGGCAGAGAAGGTTGCAGTACGCCCTTCCCCCCCGCGCAATGAAGCCCAGGAAGATGACGAGGCCGAGATTTATCAGCCCGGCAGCCCGGAAAAAATACAACATGTCGGCAGGGGAGAAGGCCGCCCCTAAGATTCTCGGTATGGTGGCAAAGTTGCAGTAGCTGCAGCAGAGGCTGCCGATGCCAGTTGCCGATGCAATCAGATACACCGCAAGATACCCGTATCGGAAAGCAGGTGCGGGAATGCCCGAATAGTCGATCTTCATTCCCTTGGAGAGCATCCTGCTGCCACCTTCCATGATTCCTCCGATCGGGCATAGATGGCTGCACCAGTACCTTCCGAAGAAGAAGGTGCTCCCCAGCATGCCCAGGACAAGAATCACCCCCAAGTAGCTCCGCAGGAACCCAAATAAATACTCGTAGCCGGTCATGCCCTTTCTCCAGACAAAGAACATCCTCGGACACCAGGACCCGCAGAAGCTGCTGTCACCGGTGAACTGGAAGAGGAAGGAGAACGGAGGAAGGAAAAGGAGCGCGGCAACGAGCATGATCCAGTACCTGTTTCCTGCGAGAAAACTCTTTTTAGTGATGGTGTTCGCACGCATTATCTGTCTCCCCCCTTCCTGTGAATATGAGCGGAACGCTCAGCACGGCCCTGTTCGTTTTCGTGTCGTAGAAGGCAAGGGTGTAACGTCCTCCCGTGTTTTCCCGGCCGCTGTATTTCGCCGGCTCCTGCTTAATCCCGTCGCAGCATGCTTTCGTGAAAGCAAGATCGTGGGCAGGCGGCTTCATGACGACCCAGAGCGCTATCCGGTCTTTGGGCCGCAGATCATAGAGAACGTTTTCCTTCAGTCTCGGATGCCGGCGGATGCCGAGATCGATGACTGGGTCCGAGGAGTGTATTGTGTAATCCATCTCAGGACCTCCTTCGAGGGTGATCCGCGCGTCTCCCCGGTAGGGAGGTATGACGGTTGCGGTCGCGATCAGGGTATAGAGAGAGCTTCCGCTTTCCAGGATGGATGGGTGCCGTGCCATGCCGCCGCTTGCCTTGATAATGCCTATGGAATGGGCGGAATCTGTCCAGCGGTAGGTTGCGCCCGCAAGAGAGATACAGACAGCTATCGAAAAGAAAAGTATCTTCCTGACCATTTCACTCTCCTAGAATTTGTAGGTTACTCTTGCCATGAGACTCAGAGGTGCACCCGGATTGTATCTGGCGCCGGTGTTGTCTTTCTTTACCTCCATGGCATAGAGCTTATCGAAGACATTGAGTGCATCGAAACCTACATCGAGGGCGCCTTTCTCGTAGCCGATGAATGCGTTTGTCAGAAACCTGTACCCCTTGTACTTGTCGGAGTTCGCGTTATCCACGTAATATTCGCCCCAGGTGTTCGTATCGACCTTGAGCTTGATGCCTGACGGGTGCTTGTAATATAAGAAGATGCTGTACTGGTGTACGGGTATGTAGGGGTATCTGTTCCCGTTGCGGTCGTACGGGACTCCGCTTATCCACTCGGTGAACTCCTCGAAGGTGAAATCGCTGTAGGTATAAGTGCCTCCCGCAAACAACCCTGGCAGGGTCTGCACCTTCCCGGAGAGCTCCAGGCCCTTTTTCTCGGACTCACCCGCATTGTTATAGATCGATTCCCTGTCCACCACGGTCTGAACGATCTCGTCTTTCACTGTCACATAGAAGAGGGAGAGGTCCATGCTGAAGGTGTCCTGATACTGCGCCTTGACCCCTGTTTCATAATTATAGACCTTGAGCGGCTTCAGGTCTCTATTGGTGCTCAGCTCGGATGACTGGGGTGTCTGGAACCCTGTCGATATGTTACCGTATACGTTTACAATGTTATTCAGGCTGTAGACAGCCCCGATCCTGGGACTGAAGGCATCGAAGGTCTTTTCTCTACTGATTCCTGCTTCTGCCGGTCGAACGTACCTGCCCTGACTGTAGTCGAATTCCCAGTACGTTTGCGTGTCGATGTCGAAGGCCACCTGATCATAGCGTATGCCCAGATCGACGATCCATGCATTCGTGGGCCTCAGAGACTCCTGGGCATAGATTCCCCATTTCGTGGTCGTGTCGTCGCCGGTTTCGGCAAGATCGCCCTTTTCATCCGATACGGTAGACAGTATCCTTCCCGACGGCCCGGGAACGGTAACATAATCTCTGTAGGTATACTTCTCGGAATCACCGATGTCGATCTGGCCGGTTATCCCGGTCGTGAGTATCCCCTCTGCTCCCGCTATCCAGTGATTCAGGTCGGCCTGGAAGTCTGCACCGTAAATATCCGCCCCTCCGTCGTTGATAAGGCCGGTTACCGGATGAAAGTGGCTCCATGTCTGGTAGTAAGCGAGCGGTTTCAGGGTAAGGTCACCGATCTTCTTCTGCATCTTGGCATTTGCGGAAAAAATTTTGCTGTACCTGCCAGAATTTCTCCACGGCTCCGATGTGAGCTGGCCGATGTCGTCCTCGAACTGCTCTTTTGTCAGCGATCCAGGCAGCTGAAGATCTGCATCCGTATAACTGGCGGATGCCTCGAGGAAGCCGTCATCGGCAAGAAGGCGTCCGCCTTTGAAAGATACCTGACTGGTTCTGAACTTGTTCCACTCTCTCCATGAGTCAGTAGAGCGCCGGCTGAATGAAGTATTGAGATAGGTGCTGTCGATACTCGTTCCGTAATTGAGGTTATACATCTGGGTGTTGTCGCTTCCATATCCGGCTGTCAGGCTCTTTCTCTTTTCAAAAGGATTTTTCGTTATGATGTTGATCACCCCGCCTGCCGCGTTCGCTCCGTACAGGGTGGAGTTCGGTCCTTTGACAACGTCGATCCTCTCCACGAGCTGTGAGTCCACGAAGTCGAGACGGGACATTCCGTCCGGATCTGTTATCGGGACCCCGTCAAGGAGAATCATGATTTCCCGGACGCCGTACCTGGCCTTCAACCCGGCCCCCCGTATGATCAGCCGGGAGTCGTAGCCGCCGTTCTTCGATTCCGACTGTACTCCGGAAATGCCTATAAGAGCCTCTTTCAGGTTGAACATCCGAGTGTTCTGGATCTCTTCCTTTGTTACGGTGTCGGTCCCAGCGGGAATTTCCTTTGTGCTCCTTTCGGTCCTCGTTGCGGTTACGTTTATCTCTTCAAGTTCGCCGGCCTTGGGGGCATCCTCACATGATGCCCTGCCGGCAAGCAGGAATAATAATACAGATGCCAAAAAAAAATATTTCATTCCCTTCCTCTCTTCCATGAAATCTGTAGTCGCGAAGCAGCATGCACAGCCGTATCTGCCTCCCGTATTTCCCATGCGTGCCGCTCTCAGTGATGACGGCATGAGGGATGCCTCGTTTATGTGGAACAGAACATTGTTCCCGCTCGAAACTGCTTTTTTGGAATCCATGAAAAGAAACGGCAATCGGTGAGGCGGCTTCGGAACCTGCTCAAAGAATGAGATTGTCGTCAAAATATGGGTGATGCCGGCCCGGTGCAGTGGAGTGCTGCAAAGATCACTTTTTCTTGGTGTAAAAAATTATCTTCTCCCGGCCCGAAGCATTCACAACGATCATGCCGCTGTGGATCTTTGAGATAATTCCCTTCTGCAGAGGAAAATTGCACGCACAGCTCCTGTTCGGGATCAATGAAATAGTATTGCAGCACATCATGGGACAACCGCAGACATACATCCCTTTCCCGACTTCCAGCTTATCGAGAGCTGATTCATGGCTGTCACTGCCGTTCTTCCCGATCTTAGGCTTCTCGGGAGCTGCTTTCGGCCTGTCGTTGACCAAGAAAAACAGAAGGAGAGACATGGCAAGCAGAACGATGATCATTCCCTCCGTCAGGTGGATCCCGATACATGTATGGAACGGCCTCGGGTTCATGACTTTCCTCTAGCTGGGATTATTTGCTCAAGGATTTCTCAATAAAAATTCCAAAAAAGATTTCCCCAGCAAAGACCGGGCGGTGCACGCCCGTTCAAGGGCGTACGTGACAAGATCATATCCGGGAATAACATCTCCGATACGAAAAAGTATGCCGTGAAATAAGGCAGGTGTATCTTTCCAGTCACATTCTCGCTGGGTAAGAAGAGAATCAGTTTGCTGTGAGCATGGGTACAGATCAGGCAGGTTTTCGAATAACAGGTGCAAACGTGGTGGTATGTTCCTGTGCAGACGGAAAAGATGAGGGTACATAGAAGCAGCAGTGTTATTCTTCTTTTCAGTGTCACTCGGTCAAGCCTCCACCTGTGAATCCTGTTTCCTTGATCTGAAAGCGTAACAGAAGTTAAGGACTCAAATCTTCAAGTCCTAAGATCTCATGGATACGGCCTTAACAAATTAATAAATGCCTTGGGCAGCATTATCAAGGGGATCACCCGGGAGACGGAAAACGATACATGAAATCAATCGCATGGATGAACGGATACTCCACACTTAAAAAAACAAAACCTTTCTTCCGATCATTCTCTCTTTGAGAAGGTCTCGAAGCCGTATTCCAGATCGAGTTCGTTTCAGTCATAGTGATATACTTATCTTTTCAAGCTTTACTACCGGGAAATCCGGTATAGGAATCTGGTCCTGATCATCAGATCGGTTGGTAAGACTCGATGTTACCCTCGATAAAAAAGGCAGCGCGCGACCCAGCTCATTGTATGCCAAATGCAGGGAGGTGGCAGATTCCGATGCATTCATATCGCCTTGTATGATTCCGTTTCGAGAGAGATACAGTTTCCCATGGCATATGACGGATACAGCTGCTGTACCATACCCTCCTATATGATCAACGAGCTCAAACCCAGGACGAGCGAGGTGACTTAATGCAGGCAGTCCGAAGAGGCAAGCCATTGACGATGCCGCTGTATTTCTCCGTGGGCAGAAGAAGGTGGCAGAGGTCAAGATGCTCGGCCCGGACTCCCTGCGGGTCACGTTCACCGACAGAAATAACCTTGTCATCTATCTGGGAAGAGACAGGTTGCAGTGCGTCAGATCATGAATACAGAAATATGAGAATACCGTCTTTACAGACTATCCAATTCATGTGAGTTATGTGCAATAAAGATTTCGCCATGAAAAGATAGCGGCGCATGGTGAAGGTACATGCTCTTTAGTAAATGCTTATATTGAGATTCATCCTTCCGGAACTATTGACCATCCTTTAGGTGATGCTTGAGAAAATTATCCGCCATTGCGAGTTTTGCAATTGGCTCTAATAAATTATAATTTTCAATTAAATGTATCTAACTGCTTCGACTTATGATCTCCAAGCCATAGCTGTACTGTTTAAAGAACAATCCAAACCTTTGATACTGGCACGGACTCATAATAATCCACCGATCTGAAAAAGTGACGATAGCGTGAGGATAGCCAAGGTTGCCTCTTTATGAAGGTAGCTTTGGGATATCGCAACAAGACTCTTGATGACAAACTCTTTTGGCATGCCCTTTTTGAAAAATCATTGGCAAACATAATTGGCAAAGGTTTATAACTCTTTGATATTAAAATGGCTGAAATGACAACCTTATTTGGCAAGTTTCAAACCCCCGGGAAGACGCCTGAAAGATGCCCGTTTTCCGGGGCGGAACTCAAGCTGTGGAACCGGACCGCGCCTTCGATTCGAGATGCCTGCCCACGGTGATGAAGATTTCCATTGACTGGTCGATAATATCGTCCAGCGGAGTGACGAACCCGCCCAATACCCATTCATGCGAGATGAGGATGATCGAGCCTGCCAGACCGGTTGGTATGATGCTTTCCTTCCATTCCTCATCGCTGATGCCGGGGAAGGAGCGGCTCAGGAACAGTTTCACCATCTCGGCGAGCAGCCGCATGGCTTCGCGGTACTGCATGTCGATCCTCGGACTTACCCCCATGACCTCGAAAAGCTGGACCTGTGCCCTGTGGGGATTCTCCTTGAGATCAAGGAAAAACGACCTCAGCGCCTTTGAAACTGCGTCGAGGGGCCAGCTTCCGGCTTCTTTAAGGATCGTCAGCGAATCTGCCTTCTGCTGATCCACCAGTTCCCGGTATAACGCGGAGAGCAGATCTTCCTTGCCATGGAACGATTCGTAGAAATAGCGCTCCGTCAGGCCTGCGAGCGTGCAGATAGACTTGATGTTGGTCTTTGCATAACCCTTTGTCCCGAAGGCCTCCAGCCCCGCGGCGATCAGCTTCTTCCTGCGCTCGGTCTCTCTCAGGTCCGCTCCCACGCCTCCATAGGTCCGCTGCCGTGTCGGTTTCTTTTTCATGAATGATTTTCTGACAATGTATCTTGTCAAAGTCAAGAGGATATGCTACTTAACTGACAATTGATCATGTCAGATTATGTGATCACATGAGAATATCATGATGACTGGAGGGTGTTCCCATGATTGAAAGGCAGAATATCCGTTTCATGTCCGAGGGCCTCTACTGCTCGGGCTGGTTCTATAAGGCATGCGGAGCCGGAACATTACCGTGCATCGTGCTCGCACACGGCTTCGGGGGGACCAAGGAAATGCGCCTTGACGCCTATGCCGAGACCTTCGCGGAAGCAGGGTACCACGCCCTGGTTTTCGACTACCGGCATTTCGGAGAAAGCGAGGGGGAGCCCAGGCAGATTCTCGATATCAAGAAGCAGCACCAGGACTGGCATGCCGCTATCCGGTTCGCCAGGGGGCTTCCCGGCGTTGACCCGGGCAGGATCATCCTCTGGGGCACATCCTTCAGCGGCGGTCACGTGGTTGCCGTGGCGGTAAAGGAAACCGGCATCGCCGCCGTCATCTCGCAGGTGCCTCATCTCGACGGTATCGCAACCGCACTGGCTTCCGGCACGATCCAGAACGTAAAGCTCGGGCTCGCTGCCTGGCGCGACCTGATCCGCATGGCGTTTCGTCTGAGCCCCCACTATGTGCCCCTCGTCGGCCGGCCGGGAGAAACAGCGGCCATGACGGCACCCGACGCCGAAGAGGGAGTGAAAAAGCTTTATCCCGAAGATTACGAGCCTGATGAAAACGTTGCTGCGCGCATCTTTCTGCAGGTTGGGCTCTATTCACCGGGCTCTTTGGCGCGAAAGCTCACTGTCCCGTGGCTCGTGCAGGCTGCATCCGAAGATCTGACAACCCCGGTGAAGCCGGTAATCAGAGCGGCGCTGAAAGCGCCGAAAAGTCAGCTCATCGTCTACAAGTGCGGCCATTTCGATGTGTATGTAGCACCTCGCTTCGAGCAGACCATCGAGGATCAGATCACGTTTCTGAAACAAAATCTGAGGTGAGCTCAACCATTACGGAGGGGACATGGGGTACTACAGGAACAAAAATATACTCATCACAGGCGCGTTCGGGGGGTTCGGCCTCTGTTTCATCTCAGAGCTCCTGGACAAAGGAGCGAACCTCATCTTGAGCGACATGCCGAAGGGAGACTCTTCGGCCCCCGGCTGCGCAGGGAACCTGCCCGGAATCTGCAGCGGCCGTGAGAACCAGATCCTGTCCGTCATCCCGGCCGACTTGTCGACCGCAGAAGGGTGCAGAACCCTGTACGATGAATACCGCAAGCTCGGCATCTCTCTGGACATGATCATCCACAATGCGGGCATCGCTTTTGGGGGAGAATACGTCGACATCCCCCCGGACCTCAATGAAAAAGTCGTCGCACTCAACCTTGTCTCCGTCATGAGGCTGAACACGCTGTTTCTCCCCGACCTCATCAGCCGTAAGTCAGGCCACCTTATCTACGTGTCATCGGTTGCGGGAATAGTGGCCACGCCTTTAGGCGTTTCGTACTCGACCTCTAAGTTCGGGGTGCGCGCCTTTGCCATGGCATTGCACGGAGAGATCAGAAAGCACGGGATCCGGACCACCATCGTGTACCCGTTCTTTTCCAAGACCCCCATCCTGAAGTCCCGGGTGTTCGGCAACCCGAAAGTTTCTTTCCTGCCCGGCTTCTGTGCGTCCTCGCCCGGGCATGTCGTCTCCTGCACGCTGAGCGGAGCGGAGAAATCGAAGCTGCACATCCGCCCCGGATTCTTCTCCAAGGTGATGTGGCTGGCGGTCCGATTCTATCCGGTTATATCCCCTCAGCGGGAGATACTGGGATATTCATGGAAGGACGGCATGCAGACGCGCGAGAAGTAAAGAGAACAGGGTTATCGTGCACCAAGTAAAATAAACATGCCCTTTTTACGCTCACCGGCTCTTGGCGAGAACATGAAATTTCAATCAGTCAAAGGATCTTTCGAATAATCCGGCGATCGCCTGCCTGCCGTTCTCTTCGAGGAAGCGCGTCCCTGTGCCGGTGAAATAGATGTGGCTGATGACCGGCTCGTTTCCTTTCTCAAGCCTGAGCCAGTCCACCTGATTCCAGGAGAACCATGAATCGAGCTTCTGGTCGAAGACATATAAGGGCTTGTTGCACAGCTTGGCAAGCTCGGCACCCCATCCCGTGCCGCCCTTTACGGTCTTGTCGTCCAGGATCTCTCCGATAACATATATCTCCTGCCCGCTGTTCACCTGATACCAGATGCTCTGCAGAACCTTTCTGATAACCTGGTTAGTCGTGAACCGGCGGTTCATTAACCGCGAAACATACTCCAGGCTCACATCGCCGTGTTTCATCTCATCATGGTTCAGGGCGCGCAGACCCCTCTGACGGACAACGCTGTGCCCTTCAAAGGTGAAATTCACCTCTTCTATTCCATACCGCTCCGCGTTGGCGCCGAACTCCGCCTCGGCGCCTTTGATGCCGCCACTGAAAAGTATTGACTCTTCTTTCTTCATATCCGTTCCTTTCTTCCTGCCCTGTTAGTATTTGCACACCGGATGAATCCCGGGTATGTCTTCAGGCAGATTTTTCGAAGAGCTGAAGCCTTTAGCATGCTTATACTGTTTTTAGAAGTATTGTTTTTTAGAGGCTGTTATTGCCACATGCCACCTTCATATGTGATATGGGTTACCTTCATGTGAGACTTTTGGATAATTGATATGCGAATGAAAAAGGATAATCGATGACCCGTCTTATCATCAGCGAAAAACCCAGTATGGGCCGCGCCATTGCCGCTGCCCTGGGCATACAGGGGACAGGGCGGAGCTTCATTCAAGGCAAGGATTTCATCGTCACGTGGTGCGTGGGGCACCTGGTGCAGGCCTTTGCTCCCGAAGGATACGATCCCGGTCTCAAATCGTGGCGGCTGGATACGGTGCCTTTTTTTCCCGAGACGTTTCGTTACGCGCCGATCGAGGCCACCAGGGACCAATATGAGGTAGTCTCGCAGCTTATGGCACGGGACGATGTAGTGGACGTCGTGAACGCGACTGACGCCGGCCGCGAGGGCGAGCTCATTTTCGATCTGGTCTACCGTTTATCGGGATGCACCAAACCGGTATTGAGATTCTGGGCGTCGAGTCTCACGGATGACGCTATTCGCGAGGCCTATGCCCGGATGAAGCCCGGCGAGGCTTACATCGGCCTGCGGGATGCTGCGCGCAGCCGTCAGGAGGCGGACTGGCTGGTCGGCATCAATTGTACCCGAGCCCAGACACTTGCCATGCGACGCTCCGGGGGAGAAGGAGTTTACTCCATCGGCCGCGTACAGACACCGACCCTGGCGCTGATCGTGAACCGCGAGAAGGAAATCACGGACTTCATACCCAGGGACTTCTGGACGTTATGGGCGGCGTTTCAGGCCGAGGGCGGGACCTACCGCGGCAAATGGTTCCGCAAGGCGGACGGGAAGGACCAGGATCGCTTCGATCAGGAAAAGGATGCGCTCATCCTTGCGGAAAAGCTGTCCGGACTGCCCGGCAAGGTCGCGTCGCTCACCGTCAAAACCGAAAAGAAAAAGCCCGAGCTGCTCTACGACCTCACCGCTCTGCAGAAAGAGGCCAACAAGCGCTTCGGGTTCACGGCCGAGCACACCCTGGAGGTGGCGCAGGACCTCTATGAGGCCAAGCTCATCAGCTACCCGCGCACAAATTCCAGGTACCTGACCGAAAGCGACGCCCGGAAAGCGGCCGGCTGGATCAAGGCCATCGCCCAGGGGCAGCTTTCCGAAGTGCAGCCTTTTGTAGAAGAGCTTCGGAAGCGCTGGCCCGTGAAGCTCGACAAGCGCTTCGTGAACGACAAAGAGGTCGAGGACCATTCGGCCCTGGTGCCCACGGAGAACCCGGCCAGGAATCTCCAGGGTGACCGGCTCAAGATCTACGAGCTGATCGCGCGCAGGTTCCTGGCTGCGCATTTTCCCGAACGCATCGAGGGCAAGACCACTATCGTCACCAGGATCGGGAAAGAAACCTTCAAGACCACGGGAACGGTCGTGAAGGAATTGGGCTGGTCCGCCGTCGACCCGCCCCATGGACGGCCGAAAAAGGATAAACCGAAAGCGGAACACACTGAAGAGCATGAGCCTGAAGAGGACGAGGACTCCGGCCTGCTGCCTCAGGTCGTCAAAGACGAATCCGTCGCGACGAAAGACCTCTTCCCCCGGGCGGGCAAGACCTCGCCGCCCAAGCGCATGACCGAAGGGGATCTGCTGGGCGCCATGCAGAGCGCGGGCAAGGAACTTGACGACGAAGAACTGAAAGGCGCCATGAAAGACTGCGGTCTGGGAACGCCCGCCACCCGGGCCAATATCATAGAGACGCTGCTGAAGCGCGGGTTTGTCGAGCGCAAGCGCAACATCCTGCAGCCCACGGTCAAGGGTATGGAGCTGATCCGGTCCATCCGGGCCGAGACCCTGAAAAGTCCGCAGATGACCGGCGAATGGGAAGCTCGCCTGGAGCGGATCCGCCGGGGAGAGGTTCAGCGGGATGAGTTCATGCACGGCATCCGGGCCTTTGTGACGGAACTGGTGGAACAAATCAAACAACAGGCCCCCGCTTTTTCCCGGCGCGTATTCGGCCCGGTGGTGGGGACCTGCCCCAGATGTGGATCCAACCTGCATCTTCGTGACTGGGAAGGCCGTCACTACGTGAAGTGCGCCGCCACCGCATCCCCTGCCTGCAGGGTGTCCTTTGATTCGGATGCCGAAGGCAAACCGCTGGAGATGTGCCGATTCTGCCAGGGGCCGGTCAAAACCACCCGGAAGGGTGATAAAATCTGCGCCTGTTGCGACAAGTGGCAGACGGGAAAAGAAGGAGATCAACTCCCCCCCGGACCCATTTCCTGCGCAACCTGCGGCAAGCCCATGCTGGTCGTCCCATCAACCCGCAGGGGCCAGTGGTTCCACCGGTGCCAGGACTGCGGCACATTGCAGGAGGCAACGCCCAGGGAGCCTTCGGGTTGATGCATCAGGCATCGACCCTATCGATCTCTCTCGAAGGTATGCCTTTCATCGGTTGCCTGCCTGACCCCGCCTTTGCCATTCTGGCATTTTAAGGAGCACCCGTTTACGGTCATTTTGCCATTTTGCACCTGGTCATGTGCGGGCAGGAGGCATTTATGCCAAAATGGCAATGTCGGAAAAATACGATTGTCATTTAATACCTCTTTTCAATGAGTTATGCATTACCAGCGTATGGCACGCACCTTGCCCTATGTAAGACAGAAAGAAAAAAACAAACCCCAGGGAGGGCAAGACAATGATGACATTATGGCTCGTAATCGGCGCACTGTTCATGACCGGCATCGGAATCAGATTCACTTATAAGGTAATGGGTCTCAACAGGGTAGAAGCTGCTGCAGTATACGCCCTGGTGGTTGCACTGGTTGCCGTCAACACCGGCCCGGCTCGTGAGATCCTCATGAACTTGTTCTAAAGGGAAGGGAACCCCTCAAAAAGGAGGAAGGCCATGAAACGCACAAACAGACAGAAAGTAGAACGCGAAGTGATGAACAGGATCTGCAGGATCAGCGGCTACAGCCTGGTGCTCGTTACGATGACCTTCCTCGGGATGTACGGCGGTATCTACCTCGACAAGGCATTCGGCATGGCCCCGAACTTCACGCTGGTCGGCCTGGTGGCCGGCATCGCGCTGGGCTTCAAAGGGTTCATCGAAGAGGTCGTGATCGAGAGAAAGGTACGGAGGGCTTAAGCCATGACAATCATATTCGTCGCCATCGGAATATTCGCATTTGCGGCCCTTGCCGCACGGTTCCCCAAACGGATAACCGGCACCGCCGGGACAGCGAACAGCAGATAGAAGTTCCGGGCACGCCTGTACGTGCCTGTTCCCTGGATCATTCATACAAAAAATCCACGGCCCTAAAAAACGGGTCGTGGTTTCTTGTTTCTACACAGAATGTCTCAGTGTTTTGCAGAACAACAATTGAAGGACCTCTGAAGCCGGTCACCCCGTACATCCACCGGAGTCGCCTCCGAAACGGTTGAGCGCATCGTGCTGCCTCGTTATTGTTTAATAGTAAACGCCAAAGCACCTGCGGATATAGCAAAAGGAGGAAGGGCAGATGAAAAGGGTCCATACCCTTTTACTGACGGTTGTTATCGTCCTTATCGGATTTCCGGCAGCCGGGGCGCTTGACAACCTGTCAGCCAGGACGGCCATGTCCTGGCCGCCACAGCAGAAAATCGATGTGCCTTATGAGCCGACTTCGGAAAAGGTCGTTGTGAGGATGCTGGATATCGCAACGGTCGGCCCGCGAGATCTTGTCTACGACCTCGGCTGCGGCGACGGACGCATCGTTATCGAGGCAGTCCGCCGGAAGGGCGCCCGGGGTGTCGGGATCGATATCGACCCGAAGCGCATACAGGAGAGCAACGAGAACGCCCGCAAGGCCGGAGTAACCGACCGGGTGGTTTTTATACAGCAGGATCTGTTTGACTCCGATATCGGAAAGGCAACAGTGGTCATGCTCTATCTATTGCCATCGGTCAATCTGAAGTTACGCCCCAAGCTTTTTCGCGAGCTCGACCCCGGCACCCGGGTCGTGTCGCACAGCCACGACATGGGTGACTGGAAGGCTGACCGGAGAGAAAAAGTCAAAGGCCACGACATCTACTTCTGGGTCATTCCCGCGAACGTCGCAGGCACCTGGGCATGGGCCGTGCCGGACGGACAAGGCAATAAACAATACAACCTGAAGATCGGCCAGAGGTTCCAGGAGGTGATCGGCACCTTCTTTTTCGGGAATACCGAGGCCCCTGTCAGAGACATCAGGCTCACCGGAAGACGACTGAGCTTTATGGTGGATCGGATGATGGACGGAAAAAAAACTTCCTTCCGATATGAGGGCGAGGTGAACGGGAACACCATCGAGGGCACGGCAAAGCCTGAACATGGATCCTCAGCAGGTACCGAGGCCTGGAAAGCAAAACGGAATCCCAATGCCGCAACTGCTGTCGAAACCCGGGACTAATCGAGCACACAGATAAAACCACAGGAGGAAGAGACAATGGACGAGCAGTACAAACAGCACGGTGCGTTCAGCTGGTGCGAGCTGATGACAACGGACGTGGATGCTGCAAAAGCCTTCTACACCAAGTTGTTCGGATGGAACACCGAGGAGATGCCGATGCCGGGCATGACCTACACCGTGGTCAAGGCAGGAGGCAAGGAAGTCGGCGGCATTATGGCGATCCCGAAAGAAGCCGGGGGCATGCCTCCGATGTGGCACGCCTACGTCACCGTAGACGATGTCGACGCGACGGCGCGAACCGCAGAGCAGCTGGGCGGCAAGATACTTATGCCTCCCACGGACATCCCGGATGTCGGAAGGTTCAGCGTGCTTCAGGATCCCCAAGGCGCTATGATCAATATCATCAAATACAAAGAAATGTAACCGCCAGTCTTCCTTTTGCTGTAAGGAGAAAAGGGGACAGATTTATTTTTTCGAATCTGCCCCCTTTATATCCTTTTAAGGGATGGGTTGTTCACCTTTTCATGCAAAGAGAAATGCCTCAGTTATCCTTCAACTTTTTCACGGTCCCGTTTTTACATTTCACTGAACCATTGCCGCAAACATGGACGTGTAGACAAACGCAGGGATGCACATGACGGACATCATCCAGATTGGAAGGGTCCGGGCACGGTGCTGCAGCCAGGCACCTGTCCTGATAAAGAAGGACGGGATGGTGCAGCCCGGCCAGTACAGCAAACCACATAAGGACGGTTGCCCACGTTAACGGTGCAAAAGAAACATGACAGCATCCCTAGCGAACGGCAGCTATCTCGACCTCGTAGTCCCTGTTCCTGTCGAGCCAGATCTTCATTTCCCCGGCCTGCCTCACGAGCTCGTCCTTGAACATGGGGTGTGCGATCCCGATGAGGGCCTCGGCGCGCTCCCATGTCGATTTGCCCTTGAGCTGGACAATGCCGAACTCGGTGGCCACGTACTGAACAATGGACCTCGGCACCGTGACTATGGAGCCGGGCCTCAGGGTCGGTACGATCCTGGAGTGCAGCTTGCCGGCCTTGTCCTTGAAGGTCGATGAGATGCCGATGATCCCTTTTCCGCCGCGGGAGTTGAAGGCGCCGAAGATGAAGTCGAACTGGCCGCCCGTGCCCGAGATCTGTGTTGTGCCTGCAGACTCCGAGCATACCTGGCCGAACAGATCCACCTCGATGGCGTTGTTGATGGCCACCACCTTGCTGTTCACGGCGATGATCCGCGGGTCGTTCGTATAGTTCACCGGATAGGATGCGCAGGCGGGGTTGTTGTGGAGAAAATCGTAGAGCTTGTCCGTGCCCATGGCAAAGGTGTAGACCATCTTGAACCGGTCGATGGTCTTGCGGTTTCCCGTTACCTTGCCTTCGTTGTAGAGATCCACCATGGAATCCACGAGCATCTCGGTGTGAATGCCTAAGTCCTTGATGCCGCTGTCCGCAAGCATGGAGCCGATGACGTTCGGCAGGCCTCCGATACCCAACTGGAGGCAGGCCCCGTCCTCGATCTCATTCAGGACATGGCGGGCTATCCTCACATCGGTCTCGCTGGGCACGGCAGGGGTTACCTGAATGAGAGGCCTGTTCACCCCTTCCACGATATAATCCACACGGGAAATATGCACCGACTCCTGGTTTCCTCCAAGGCAATGAGGCAAGGACTCGTTGACCTCCACGACCACCTTCTTGCCCTTGGTAATAGCCGCGGACGTGAGGGAGTTGCACAGGCCGAAGTTGAAGTAACCCTGACTGTCCATGGGTCTGGCCGTTACAAAGACGAAATCATATTCATTGTACTTTCTCACCACCCGGGGGCCCTGGTGATAGGTGAAGGGAATGTAGCTGCAGAGCCCCTGCTGGTAGAGCTTCCTGCCTACGCCCGAGAAGTGCCAGTCATGGTAGATGAAGTGCTCCCGGTGCGGGTCGACCTCGATGAACTTCGGCACCCTGGTGATGCATACGCCCTCGACGATGACGTTCGAAAGCCTGTCCGCGCAATTCGCCAGGGCTTCGTCAAGGCCGTCGGGCCTGAGCACGAACTCACCGAAAAAGATCCTGTCGCCGGACTTGACCATGTTCGCCACCTGCTCAGCCGTGCGCAGCTTCTGGTTGTATTTTCTTTCCGAAAGATCGTTCATTGTCCACCTCCCTTTCTCAACCCCTTGTGGTTCTATTGTTATATGTACGGAATACCAGTGGATTTGTGTATCAGGTGAACACCCCATTGTGCGTTACGGAAATACGTATTTCATGATTCCCAGTATCTCCTGATTCGGGTATCTTGAATGCGCATGCGAGCGGGAGGAGGAAAACCCATGGGCGGGAAACCAACGTATGAAGAGCTCGAAAACAGAGTAAAAGAGCTGGAACAGGAAGCCCTGAAGCGTGGAAAGGCAAAGGGCGCGCTCCGCAAGTACGACCTGATCTTCTCGGCCGTCCAGGAACCCATGGGATATATCGACAGGAGCTACACCTGCCTGGCCGTAAACGACGTCTTCCTCAAACTGTTCAACCGGTCGCGCCGGGATACCGTGGGCCATTCCCTCATGGACCTGATGGGCAGGGAGCCATTCGAGGAGAGGATAAAGCCTCACCTGGACGCCTGTCTTGCCGGGAGAGAAACCTCCTTCGAGGACTGGTTCGAATATCCTTTCTATGGCCGGCACTACCTCGTCATGAGCTTCCACCCCTTTTTCGAGGATGACGGCACGGTCTCGGGCATCGCGGTCGCGGCAAAGGACATCACCACGCACAAGCAGGACCAGCTTGCACTCCAGAAGGCCCGGGACGATCTTGAAACCGAAGTCAGACAGCGCACCGCGGAGCTCGTCAGGGCAAATGAGGAGCTGAGAAGGCGGATCGAGGAGCGCTCACGCATGGAAGAGGCCTTGAGCCAGAGCGAGGAAATGTTCAGGGCACAGTACCGCGGCATACCGATACCCACCTTCACCTGGAAAAAGAAAGGGGATGATTTCATCCTGGTTGATTACAACTGGGCCACGGAAGACTTCACCCGCGGGAGGATATCCCAGTTCAGGGGTCGGGCGCTGAGCGACATCTATTGCGACCGGCCCGATATCATCCAGATCATGGCGGTCTCATTTGCGCAGACGCGCAGTATCAGGAGGGAGCTGCCCTATCGCATGTTCACGACAGATGAAGATAAATTCATCGCCTTTACCTCCTCCTATGTGCCGCCCGACATGGTCCTGGTCCACATGGAGGACATCACGGAAAGCACGAAAGACCGGGAGAACCTTATCAGGTCAGAGAAAAACTTACGGCTCCTGTCTTCCCAGCTCATCACGGCCAAGGAGGAGGAACGCAAGCGCATCGCCCATGAGCTTCACGACAGCGTGGGACAGTACTTGAGCTCTATCAAGTTCAACATAGAGGACATCATCAGCCGCATGGAAAAAGAGGCGTCGGCGTCCGGAATTGCCTCGCTCAAGGCGAGCATACCCATAATCCAGGCCACTATCGAAGAAGTAAGGCGCATCTCCATGGACTTACGCCCCTCCATCCTCGACGATCTGGGAATCATCGCCACCATGTCCTGGTTCCTCAGGGAATTCCAGGCAGTGTACACCGGCATTCACGTAAACAAGACCGTAGCCCTGGAAGAGGCTGAAATCCCCGAGCATCTGAAGATCGTCATCTTCAGGATCATCCAGGAGGCGCTCAACAACACGGCAAAGCACAGCCACGCCGATACGGTGGATGTATCTCTCGTGAAGCAGCACAACTCCATCGAGCTCACCGTTTCGGACAACGGGATCGGGTTCGATGTTCAGGAGGCCGTAACTCCGGAGGACAGCGGCAGGGGCATGGGGCTCGCCAGTATGGAGGAGCGGATCGACCTCTCGGGAGGCTGCTTCTCCATCGACTCGGTCAAGGGTGTCGGCACCCTCATCATGGCTACCTGGAGGGTGCCATGACAGGTGCGGCTTTAAGATAAGCCTTTGTCAGACTCCACCATGCCGTGCTCGATGGCAAAGGAGGTCAGGGCGGAAGAGCTGTGGAGATCGAGCTTCTTCATGATGTTGTCCCGGTGCTTTTCCACGGTCTTGATGCTTATGAACAGGTATTCGGCGATCTCCTTGCTCTTGTAGCCTTCCGCAACAAGCTTCAGCACCTCTCTTTCCCTCTGGCTCAGCAGGTCCAGGGGAGAAACCATCTCGTGTTGCCGGGAAGCGAGGTATCCGGAGATGACGGTATCCGATATGCCGGGCGAGAGGTAAGGTTTCCCGTCCAGTACATGGGTCACGGCCTGGATGAGTTCCTGGTGGGTCGACTCCTTGAGGAGATACCCGTTGGCCCCTGCCTTCAGGCTTGCCACCACGTATTCTTCGTTCTTGTGCACCGTGAGCACCAGGATCTTCGTGCCGGGGCAGCACCGCCTTACCTCCCTGATGGCATCGATCCCGTTCATCTTCGGCATGGAAAGGTCCATGAGGGCAAGATCAGGCTTGAGATCAGATATCACCCTCACCGCCTCCAGCCCGTCCCTTGCCTCGCCCGCGATCTCAAGGTCGGGGTGCTGAGAAAGAAGCGCCTTGAGTCCTTCCCTGAGTATGGTGTGATCTTCGGCTATGACGATCTTTTTCATATTCCCTGTGCCCGTTGTTATTGCACGTTCTGCTCATGAATTATTGCATGTACCGGAAGCAGGTACAAGGGCGAGATCTAAAATCCTGCATTGGTCTGCATTTCCGCCCCTCGACAGATACGGGATTGCCTTTCGCGCCGTAGAACTCCCCTGATGTGAACCGTCTTTCTTCGAATTTGCCGATCTGGAAGCTTGGATGCAGGGAATTCAAAGTTATCCCTTGCACATACGGGAACAAGAAAATATAATACCAACTTAATTATAGTGTTCTCATTCACTCAGGAACATCATCATAATATAATGTTTGGAGAGACGAACGATGAATCATAAGGTGACTTTTATCCGGATAATGCTTCTCCTTGTTTTCATTACCATGCAGGGGTGCAAGGACAGCGGCGGGCAGGATGGCTCACCGCCACAGGATCCTCCGGATTCCACGACCGGCCCGACGATCATCAACCACTCCTGCACGGTCTTGAATGAGATCCCGGCCGAATGGATCAACGCGGCGAAAGCGGATCTGCATATCGCCTATGGGCATACCTCTCACGGGAGTCAGCTCACTACCGGCATGGCAGGCCTCGTGGGCTTCAAAGGCAGCCTGTATTCGTATAACAACGGCGGAACGGACGGGGCCCTTGACCTCCGGGATTCGCCGTTTTCGGGCGCCCTCGATTTAGGCAACCCGAACCGGACTGCCTGGGCGCAAGCCACAAGAAACTACCTGGCGTCCCATCCGGAAGTGAACGTCGTTGTCTGGTCCTGGTGCGGACAGGTTTCAAGCGCCTCATCCACCGACATCGAAACGTATCTGACGCTTATGAACGGCCTGGAAAACGACTACCCGCAAGTACGCTTTGTCTACATGACCGGGCATCTGGACGGCAGCGGCCTTACCGGGAATCTGCACCTCCGGAACGAACAGATCCGGTCTTACTGCCGGGCCCACAACAAATTCCTCTATGACTTTGCCGATATCGAGAGCTATGACCCTGGTGAGACCTGCTATGGAGATAAAATCCCGAACGACGCCTGCGATTATGATTCCGACGGCAACGGATCCAGAGACAAAAACTGGGCCCTCGACTGGCAGAGCTCTCATATCGAAGGCGTTGACTGGTACAGTTGTGCCGCGGCACACTCCCAGGCCTTGAATGCAAACCGGAAGGCATACGCCGCCTGGTGGCTCTGGGCAAGGCTTGCCGGCTGGAACGGACAGTAAGCCGTTAAAAGGGTATCGTCACTTTTATTGACAGAACCCTGCTCGTGTTCTATTTTCAGTATGCAGCTGCTTGAGGAACGGCACACGTATTTTGTGGTTTCGTTACCTTCCGGTTCAGTTAAGACAGCGGCATGCGGAGATTACCCATGTCGCCGAAGCAAGCCCGTCTATGACGAGAGGAGCATCGCACGATGATACTCAACTGGCACGACACCTACGAAAGCAGGCTCACCGATGCAAAAACCGCTCTTTCAAAGATCAGGAGGGGGGCGAGGGTTTTCATCGGCTCAGCATGCGGAGAACCTCAGGGCCTCATGGAAACCCTCCTGGAAGTGGCCAGGAACCTCGCGGATACCGAGATCATCCACTTCCTGGACTTGGGCATCGCGCCCTACACCGATGAAAAGTTCGATGAGCATTTCCGGCATAATGCCCTGTTCATCGGATCGAGCACCAGAAATGCCATAAAAGAAGGCAGGGCGGACTACACCCCCATCTTTCTCTCCGAGATCCCGCTGCTCATGATCAGGGGCAGCATGCATATCGATGTAGCGCTCATAACCGTGTCCCCGCCTGACAAGAACGGCTTTGTCAGCCTCGGCGTTTCCGTTGATATCACGAAAACAGCCGCGGAAGTTGCCGAATACGTCGTTGCAGAGGTAAACCCGAACATGCCGAGAACCCTGGGCGACAGCTTCCTCCACGTAAGCCAGATCCATGCGTTCGTGGAGAACGATATCCCTCTCCTCGAGTTCGAGCAGAAGGCGCCGGGCGATATCGCAAAAAGCATCGGCGAGCACATCGCCGACCTCATCGAGAACGAATCGACCATTCAGACAGGCGTGGGAAGGATCCCCAACTCGGTATTCCCCTATCTCATGAACAAGAGAGACCTGGGCGTCCATACCGAGACCTTCACGGACGGCATGATCGATCTCATCGAGGCCGGCGTCATCACCGGGAGGAAGAAGACCCTCCATCCCGGCAAGATCGTATCGAGCTTCTGTATGGGGAAGAAATTCCTCTATGAATACGTGAACAACAACCCCCTGTTCGAATTCCACCCGTGCAAGTATGTCAACGATCCTTATGTCATTGCAAAAAACGACAAGATGGTGTCCATCAACTCAGCTCTGACCGTCGATCTGACGGGCCAGGTATGCTCCGACTCGCTGGGTTTCCTTTTCTACAGCGGCATCGGCGGCCAGGTGGACTTTGTCAGAGGGTCGGCCATGTCCCAGCGCGGCAAGTCGATCATGGTGCTTCCCTCCACGACCGACGACGGCTCGAAATCCCGGATCGTTCCCTATAACCTGCCGGGCAGCGGCGTGGTCGTCACCCGTGGCGACATCCACTACGTCGTGACGGAATACGGGGTCGCCTATGTGCACGGAAAATCCATCCGGGACCGGGCCATGGCGCTCATCAGCATCGCCCACCCCAAGTTCCGCGACGAACTGCTGGAAGCGGCCAAATCCCAGGGGTATGTCTACAAAGATCAGATCCTGCCCGCAGTGCTCTACCCCAGAGAGTACCAGACCTACTGGACCGACAAGAAAGGCGTCGAGATCTATTTCCGCCCGGTCAAGCCCACGGACGAACGGGCTATCCAGGACATGATCTACGAGCTTCCGGAGCAGGATGTCTACACGCGGTTCTTCCAGAACCTCAAATCCTTCTCCCACAAGCTCGCCATGCCCATGGCGGCCATCGACTACAACGACCGCATGGCAATCGCAGCAGTCACCGGCAGGGAAGAGCCCGAGAGCAGGGAACATATCGTTGCCGTGGGGCATTATATCCGGGAACCCCAGACCAACTTCGCCGAGGTAGCCTTCACCACCCACAAGGAATGGCAGAACCGCGGCATCGGCACCTTCCTGCTCCGGTACCTGGTGCGCATCGCCAAAGAGAAGAATATCAGCGGGTTTACGGCGGACGTCCTTGCAAGGAACACCCCCATGATGAAGGTCTTCTCACAGGTAGGCCATCCCCTGAAGGCCCATCTCGAGTATGGGGTATATGAAATCCAGATACCTTTTACCGACGGAGAGCAGACAGAAACATAAACGCTGCCCGCCCTGCTGCTGTGAAAGCGCCAGGCTCGAGGATGAACTGTTAATACATGCTATCAATGCTTCCGATATAACATTTATCCCAAATTGGAGGTTGATATGAACCGACCTATTCGAACTCCGGTATTTATCTTTGTGTTTCTTGTATTTTCACTACCATCGTTTGCCGCAGACGGGACCTATAAGATAGAAGTGCTGCAGGTCATGAGGGATGCGGCACCCTTCCAGAACGCCTACAACGGATTTGTGCAGGAGCTTGCAAAGAACGGGATCGTGGAAGGGAAGAACCTGACCATCAAACGCAACTATGTGGATTATGATATTGAAAAGGGCGGGCTCATAAAAAAGCTTGGCGTCCTGATGGATATCAGGAGCGAGGCTCAGAAGATCGCCGACAGAAAACCGGACCTTGTCCTCACCATCGGCACGGCAGCCACCAAGTATGGAAAGGACAAGATCATCGCGGCCGGCATCCCTGTCGTTTTCACCGGAGCGGCCATACCGAAAGCGGCAGGCTGCAAGTCTCTCACCGAGGGAGGCCCCGGGCTTACCGGCGCCACACTCTACATGAACATGAAAGATGCCTTGAATATCGTGAAGCTCTCCTTCCCTTCGGTGAAAACAATCGGCATCGTACATACTGACGACGACAGTGCCATTGCCCATACTGAAGAGGCCAGACAAGTCGGTGCAGGCATGGGCCTCACCTTCATCACCAAGGAGATCAACAAGAGCGATTCGGTCAAACCGGCTGCGCAGGAGCTTATCGGCAAAGGAGTGCAGGCTTTCCTGATCACCCTTGATACCTACTGGGGGGTCAGGCATGAAGAGCCGACGAAAGATCTTGCGGTCATATCGCGAGAGACGAAGCTCCCCATCATCAGCTTCATGCTCCATAAGGCGCCGGGCGGACTGCTCTATGTAGGCTCCGATTTCGGTGTCGTCGGCGGACTTGCCGGCCAGCAGGCGGTGAAGATCCTCAAGGAAGGGGCAAAACCCGAGAGCTTGCCGATACTCCGGCAGAAGGACGTGATGATCCTGGTGGATGTCAAGCAGTTCAAGGCCCTCGACGCGCATCTCCCCATGGAGATTCTCAAGCTGGCGAAACCCGTGGAATAGATCTTGTTCAAACGGTGCACTCTCCTCCTGGCTGGGTGCACCGTTTCGCACAAATTTCAGCAAAAGATCAGGACTCCCGCTAACCCCCCGAGATATTTTTATTGTAATACAGGTTTCTGACCACCATGGTCAGGGGCACCGCCAGGATCGTGCCCACCGACCCCAGCACCCATGACCAGAAGACGACCGAGAGCGTGGTGACCAGGAACGGGATATGGAGAGATCTTTCCATGAACCTTGGCTTGAGGATATTGTCCCATGCAAAATTATTGATCGAGAACAGGACCAGGACCGCAAGGGCGACCTCCCAGCCCGACTCCAGAAAGCCCAGGACCACAGGCGGGATGACCGCCACAAACCCGACATTTCCTCCTCTTTGTGTTTTGCCGGGCGTTTTGGGTCATCGAGGAACTCGAACAGGAGTATGGCCACGAGGATGAGCAGCAGCAAGGTATTGCCGAGCAGGTTGCCTACCTGCCCGAGGATCATGCTGATAAATTCGAAGATGCGTGAAGGGGTAAGGCCTGCCAGGGGTGTGCTCTGGGTAATGTCGACTCCCCTGGCGGCGAGTGAGTCTACCAGTCTTCCGTATGTGTCTGCCAGGATGGTGTAATATTGGGGTAGTTTCCGGCTCAGTCCTATGATGGAGTAGCTCATCACCATGGCAATCGCTATGCCGCCGAAGATCACGATCAGGAGCGTACTGAGCGCAGCCGGGATTCTCGGCACGTGATTGCGCATCATAAAGTTCGGCAGAGGACTTATGGCAATTGCAAGGAGCCAGGCAAGGAAAACGATATTCAATATCGGGGCCATGGCCCTCATGCCCGTCACGATAACAACCAGGCACGCCCCGCTGACGAGGATGCGCAGAAGCCGGTTATCTGCCTTGGAAGAATTCATGCCATCATCTCCCTTTGGAAAAGGGCATTGCCGGCACCTTTGTCATTCCCGAAAAAATGTTCCTGTTCGACCTGTAGTTAGGATATGGGGTGATGCTCCGACTCTCAATGGTACGGGCAAAGATGTGTCGCGTTATTCTTCCTCGAATCGCCGCTGGCACTCGGGACACAGACCATGGCTGAAAACAGCTTCCGTCTGCGCTTCCAGATATTCTTCGAGCTGGTTCCAATATCCCTTGTCATCCCTGATCCTCTTGCATGATGCACAGATGGGGATGAGCCCCTTGAGTGTCCTGATCTTGTCCAGCGCCACCTTGAGATCGTCTATGAGCCGCTGCTTCTCCTGCTCTGTACGTTTGCTCTCGGTGATGTCACGGATGATGCAGTGGTAGCCGATGATTCCGGCGTCTCCTGGAGCCCTGCGCACGCTCGAGGTGTACAGGCAGTCCATTACCTCCCCGTTCTTCTTCCTGAGCGTGACCTCGAAATTTCTCACCGAACCCTTTTCTTCGATTTCTCTCTGAAAATCGTTCCTGACCCCGGGCTCCGCGTACAGCGGCTGCACATTCATGCCTATCATCTCCGCGGCACCATAGCCGAAAAGCCTCATGGCTGCTCCGTTGGCATCGAGGATGATGCCGTCGCGGGAAACCGTGTAAATGGCATCCCGGGAATCCTCGAACAAGCTCCGGTAGCGTTCTTCGCTTTCAACGAGCATCTCTTCCCCGCGCTTCCGGGCGACCACCCTCCCGAGGCGGGACGCGATGTTGTCGATAAAACCCCGCTCTTCCTTGGTAAACGGGCCTTCAAAAGCCGCCGGCCGTTCCTCCCGGTAAAAGACTTCCAGCGAGCCGACGACGTTGCAGCGCGCCGTGATATCGCTCTTCATATGCCAGGGGGTCTGCCGGAAATCTTCCGAATGGTATTCCTCGCTATCGATGGTGATCCGTGCGCAGGCTGCGTCATGGTAAGTCACGACCCGGGGTATCAGATCCAGTACCCCCTGAATGATCTCGGGATACGGGCGGCCCCTCCGGTCGATGATAGCGGAGATCTCATACAGGATGCCGAGCTCGCGGACCCGCTTCGACAGCTCGCCCGTCTTTCTCGCGAGTTCTTCATCGTTCATCTTCTGCCCGGATATATCCCGGATGACAGCGCCATAGCCTGCGATCCTTCCTCTGTCATCCCGATGCACATGGGGCGAGATCTCGCAATCGACCTTGCCTTTGTCTTTGCGTACGATACAAGCCTTCCTGATGACTGCCTCTCCCTCCTGCTGCAGCCCCCGGAGTACCTGCGCTGCGTCTCCTGCGTCTGCGAACAGGCTTGCGATATCTTTCCCCGGAATATCGTCGGGCTCTGCCCCAAGGAGCTCGGTGCAGGCAGGATTTGCATGGGTAATGCGCCCCGAGACATCCCAGGAGATGAAAGCGTCCCGGGACGCCTCAAAGAAAAAGCGATACGTCCCTGTATCCTGACCAAAACGTTCAGCCGGGGGTTTTTTCCCTGTATTTCTGCTCATAACGGTATTCTCTCGGGTTGAATGAAAATCACTACTATCCCACTGTTTAACAGGGATGAGACTACATATCAAGTCAGAGGAAAAGGGGACAGATTTATTTTTTTAAAAAAATAAATCTGTCCCCTTTTTACGTGACTGCTTTCTTTATGTTTTAATTGGTGACAAAGATTGCACTTCATTATGGAACTCTTTTAATAAATCGTATATCTATTTATTAATGAGAGACCTGCGGGATAAAGCGATCGCATTCATGGATATGGGCACCAATTCCATGCGCCTCATGATTGTCGGCATAGACTCGGACCATAATTATACCATCCTTTCACGGCAAAAAGAGATGATACGCCTGGGCGAAGGAGAGTTTGACCACGGCTATATCCTGGAAAATTCGATGGACAGGGCGATCGCCGTCTGCAGGAACTTCGCGGACATGGCTGCTTCCTTCAAGGTTGATGAGATCATCTGCGTGGCCACTTCGGCTACCCGCGATGCGAACAATAAGAACAAGTTCCTTTCACGGCTCAAGAAAGAGGCCGGCCTCGATATCCACGTCATCTCAGGAACCGAGGAGGCGCGTCTCGTCTACCTCGGTGTCTCGAGGGGAACCAATGTCTCCGGGCGGTCGCTTTTCATCGACATAGGCGGCGGCAGCACCGAGCTCATAGTCGGCGATGGAAAGAACTACGAGTACCTCGACAGCATCAAGGTCGGCGCCATACGCCTGAGCACGCTTCTGCTGGACGACGCAAACGCCCCGGTTTCCACCACCAGCTATCTCATGCTCCAGGATTACGTGCGCAACAAAAGCATCCGCTCCTTCCAGCGGATCAGGGAGCTCTGGCTGAAGAACACTTACGGCAGCTCGGGCACCGTACAGAATCTTGCCGAGATCTGCTGCCGGACCCTGCACGGAGGAGATCCCGAAAAAAGAAACACGCTGGCGCTGAAAGACCTCAAAGAGGTCGTCAGACACCTGTGCAGCCTTCCGCTCAAGGAACGAAAGCTCGTTCCCGGGATAAATCCCAGCCGGGCAGACATCGTCATCGGAGGAGCGGCAATCCTCGATGCGATCCTCACCGACCTGAATATCCCGGAGATACAGGTCAGCAACCGCGAGCTCAGGGACGGCCTTCTCGTAGACTATCTCTGCCGCACAGCCAGGCCGGCAGTGGATGAAGCCTCGGTAAGACAGACGAGCGTGCTGCAGCTCGGCCGGAAGAGCAATTTTGACGAGGGCCATGCCCGGACGGTTGCCAAACTCGGACTCGAGCTGTTCGACAGCGCCCGGGGATTAGACCTTCACCAGCAGAACCGGTGGGAACGGGAGCTCTTTCATTACGCCGCTCTTCTCCATGATGTGGGAACGTTTCTCTCATACACCAACCATCACGCCAACAGCGCCTACTTCATCCGCAACGCCGACCTCCTGGGTTTCCGCCAGGAAGAGCTCACGATCATAGCCGCGACGGCGTTCTTTCACCGGAAAGGTCTGCCCGGTGAAGAGTTCCCTGAATTTGCCTCTATGAGCGAAAAAGCCCGGAGCATTGTCAAAGGGCAGTTCGTCTTTCTCCGCATAGCAGAGAGCCTGGACAGGAGCCATGCCGCCCTCGTAGAGAGCGCCGGCTTCCATAGCGGCCCCAGAGGAAGCATCGTGCTGGAGGTGTGTTCGTCAAAAGACTGCCAACTCGAGCTTTGGGGCATCGAAAAACACTGCGAGACCTTCGAGGCGATTTACGGCAAACGGCTCACCATCGCTCATGCCTCAAAGGCAGGTGAACCCGCTGTAATAAACGATTAGCCCGTCGTCCCCCTCTTCTTCTCCTTTGATAAGGTCAAAGGGTATGGGTACCGGGCTTGTTTCATAGCCGAAGTTCAGCAGGAGTTCACAAGCACCGGCCTGACCTGGCGGATCATCTTGCCGACGCCTCTTTCCGTGCTGCGGATGTATTCGACGGTGAGGGTTGACAGCGCGGGTGTGGTCTTTTTCCAAAAAAGATCCCTATAACCGCGATCCCGCCATGCTGGAGAGGCTGGGCCGCGACTCGGACATCATTCCCGGCGGCGTCTGAGGCAACGGCCGCCGTCCGAATGGACTCCGCCCCGATCTCTCCTCCACACGCCGGATGCGGCCCTCTTTTTCCGGAGCGATCGCCCCGCGCTGCCGGATCGTATCGATGATCAGTTCTCGTAAGGGCAATCCGGTTTTCACATACCGCCTGCCTTTAAAAACGACATGCCCGTCACCGCCGGTTGACAGAAAATCGGGAACAGCTACCGTGTAGACGGCCTTTGCATCGAGAGGCAGGCCTTGAGGACCCACGCGGATCTCTGTCGGCTGACGGTTAGCAACCGCGAACGAGATGCCCGATACCTGCAGGAAGCCGCCGTCCTCCTCTCCACGGGAGCTTCTGACTGCGCGTTTCAGGACTTCTTCTACGTCTTCTCCGGTCAATCGGGTCGTCATCAGCTCGTTGGCGTACGGCATGGCCGTGAAGACGTCTTCAACCGTGACAGGCCCCTGCTTGATGCTGGCGCGCAGGCCGCCTGCGTTGATGAAGGCGATCTGTGCGCCGGTGTGCGCCCTCATGATATCCGTCACGAAATTCCCCAGGGAGGTCTCCTCATAGCGGATCCGCTCTCTTTCGCCGTCCAGAAACGTGTCTGCGCGTCCGATCACCTCTTTGAACTGCTCGCCTAAGCGCTTGTCATACTCCGCTACAATCGCTGCGACCTCTCTGTCCTCCGGCATGCCGGCGACAATCGGGATGTAGCTGCTACCGATCAGACGTGCCTTTGCTGTTGTTGAGTCGATCTCGAGGTCGATGCGGCCCAGGTAGCGTCCCTTTTCAAAGGCCTGAAACACGGGCACGCTGCCCGCCTGACGGTAGGGGTTCAGGAGGATCTGGTCATGACCGCCGATGATGGCGGCGAGACCGGGCAGGGCCTCGGCTATTTCGCGGTCGGTCTGATGACTGCTGTGTGATAGCAGCACCACCGGACCTTTGGATCTTAGCCGGTTGTATACCTCCCGGACAGAGGAGACAGCATCGCGGACATCCAGGGAGGCCACGTTGTCGACCTTGGTGGAGGTCAGCAGATCCTGGGTGGTGACGCCGATGACGGACAGTGATATGCCTTCGTCGAGCATAAACGTCTGGAAGGCCGGGCAGAGCAGCCCTCCCCCGTCCTTTTTCACGATATTTGCGCTCAGGAAGGGAAAGCCTGCCTGCTGCTGCAGCTTCAGGAAATTATCCAGGCCGAAATCGAACTCGTGATTGCCCACGGCAGCGGCATCGAGCCCGAGGATGCCCAGGCACCTGATGTCCGGCTCGCCCTTGAACACCGTTGACATGGGCGAGCCCTGCAGCAGATCCCCGGCCATGAGCACCACGGTCCGGACTCTCTTACGGCTGTTCTCCTCCCGGATGCCTTCGACTAGGGCGGCCATCCGGGCGATGCCGCCGACCTCCCGGACGCCCGTCTCGTCTTTGACCTCGAAGGGCTTGAGGTGTCCGTGCAGATCGTTGAAGAAGAGGATGGTGAGAGCGATATGCGCCGGTGCCTCTTTATCCGCAAAGGTGCCGGCGCAGCCCGATACCAGGGAGACCACCAGGAAGACGACGAGAACGTTCATACGCAGGGAGACATGCCGGAGATTCATAGCGCCAGCTCCTTTTTGTTTTCTAAACCGCTGTTATCTCATCGTCTACCAGGGAACCGGCCAGGGATCAAGTCATGAAGGAAACAAAAGGGTCTTTCGGGGTTTCCCGATGTAAGCGTTGCGGCGGCATGCCGTCATTGGGCTTGACTTAAGCTTTGTTTAGCCGACAAAGCATCTTGACACCTTGAAGAAAAGCTCTTATTCGATATATCGATGACAATCGAATAATATCGGACCATGCTCCGGACAAGGGGATAGTTATGCCGACAAAGGTTTCCAAAGATGGACAGATCGACAGGGATCTCATTGTCGATGCTTTCAAGGCGCTCTCCAACAAGAACCGCCTTGCGATCTTCGAGCAGATCAGGATGGGCTGCGGCAAGGCGGAGCTCGACGGCGACAACCGCCTGGCGGCATGCGCGGTCGCCAGTGCCGTAAATATAGTCCCCTCGACGATCTCCCACCATATCAAGGAACTCAGGCGCGCCAATCTGATCCACTGCGAGCGACAGGGCCAGACGATACTCTGAACGGCAAATGAAGAGACCATCAGTTCGATGGTCCAGTACCTCACCGGAAAACAGTAATCCTGACCGGGTGAAAGCCTTGCCGTAGTTTTACGATGCCGGGCAAGACTTACACGTATTTTTGATAAGGACCTTGACAAGCATGCCGAAAGCCATTATTAGATATTTCGATAGTTTTCGAATTATCATAATACAGCTACCCCTTGTCCGGGTAGAAAAGGAGTGGGGTCATGCCGCACAATGAGAAACAGAGGGAAGGTTCAGGTATATACGGATGCTGCGGGCCGATGAGGCATGCGCATCGCAGCTGCGGAATCATGTTCGGGTCCATGCTCATCCTCATCGGAGCGCTGTGGCTGGCAGCAAGCACAGGCTGGATCGCCCCTGAGCTGTTCTGGCCGGTGGCTTTCCTGGCGATAGGCTCGATCATCGTGGTTTTGAACCTGGCAGGGAAAAGGAAATCGGGGGCGGATCACAGCGCCTGACGGTGCAGCGTTCCGGGAGGGCACAATGAGCAGATTCAAGGCGATGATGCTGATCTATGCGACCCTGACTATCGGTCTCGGTTCATTGATCCTGTTTACCCTGTTCCTCTTCATCGGCCCATTCACCGTTATCGACCTCGGCATGGGCAAATCCCGGGCCCTGGTTGCCGATGCCTTCCTCTGCCTGTTCTTTTTTGCCCAGCACAGCATCATGATCAGAAAGGGCGTCCGGGCGAGGCTGTCGAATCTCATCCTGGACGATTATTACAGTGCGTTCTATGCACTCTCCTCCGGGACTGTCCTTTTCATTACGATGCTCATGTGGCAGAAAATACCCGGCACGATAGCAGAAGCGGACGGGGTGCTCCACTGGACGCTCCGTGCCCTGTTTTTCCTCAGCTTCGCAGGGTTTTACTGGGGGAGCAGATCATTGAGGTCCTTCGATGCCCTGGGGATCAAAAAGATTAGACGCCTCATCGAAAACAGGGAAACAAAGATCATGCCCCTGACCGTGCGCGGCCCGTACCGATGGGTGCGCCATCCGCTCTACCTCTTCTCTTTGATCATGATCTGGTCCTCGCCTGCGCTTACCCTGGACAGGCTGCTGTTCAATACCCTGTGGACAGGCTGGATCGTTTTTGCCACGCTTCTCGAAGAGAGGGACCTCGTGACGGACTTCGGCGACCGCTACCGGGAGTACCAGGCAAGGGTGCCCATGATCATACCCTATAGAATTCCTGTGCGGATCTCTTAGTGTACATCATCGGCCCCCAGGGAACGCATTCCATGTCCGGACAACCACCGGATGTCCGCTTGGGTAGTTCCACCGCCCCTTCTTCTGCGAACGTCTTGAAATAATTCCAGCGTTATATTAAGATGTTTTTCATGAAATCATACATGGAAAGACTTCCGGTCGTGTGGGTTCTGTTTCTCGTCCTTTCCTTCTCCCTTGCCGGGTGCGGCGTGCTCTATACCGATATCAAGACGCCGCTGCCCCAGCTGAGCGTGAATGCTGACTCGCAGTCCAGGGCTCATACCGGCAAGGCGTCCTGTACGTCCTATGTATGGGTGGTTACCCTTGGCGACTGCAGCGTCCAGTCGGCGATGCAGAATGGCGGCATCTCGAAGGTCCACCACGTCGATTCCGAGTTCCAGAGCTACTTCTTCGGGATCTACGGCAAGTTCACCACCGTGGTGTACGGGGAGTAAGGAGAGATCCATAAGGGCATGCAGGCTGGAAAGGTCATAATCACCGCGGCGCTTGCCGGAGCGGGCACGTTCAAGCAGAACAACCCCGCCGTCCCCTACACGCCGGCCGAGTTCGCGGAAGAGGCGCACAAGGCCTACAAGGCCGGCGCGGCCATGGTGCATGTCCACGGCCGCAGGGACGACGGTTTCCCCACGTACGAGATCGAGAGGATCCGGCAGATCCACGATGCCATAAAGCAGAAGACACCGGAGCTGATCATAAACTTGAGCTCGGCGGCCTCGCTCGACGCCACCCCGGAACAGCGCCTCGCCCAGATTCTCGCCATCCGGCCCGAGATGGCGTCGCTGAACACCAACACCATGAACTTCTCCATCATGGACCGGAAAAACGGGACCATCGTCTTCGACAACGTGTTCACCAACACCTTCACCATGCTCCAGGGCTTCGGGAAGGCGATGGAGGAGAACGGGATCAAGCCCGAGATCGAGATCTATGATATCGGCGGCATCGATAACACGTTGCTCATCATGAAACAGGGCTTCTTCAGTAAGCCGATGAACTTTAATTTCGTATGGGGAGTTGCGGGTGGACAGGCATTCCGCGCCGGTACCTTTGACACCATGGTGCACGCCTTGCCCGAGGGATCCAACTTTACCGCCTGCGGGATAGGAATCGAGCAATTCCCGGCCATAGCGCAGTCCTGCATTCTCGGAGGACACATGCGTGTAGGTCTTGAAGACAACACCCGAATGCCTGACGGCGTGCTGGCAAAAGGCAGCTGGGAGCTCGTGGAGGTTGCAGTGAGGATTGCCGGCTGCCTCGGCCGTGAGATTGCAACGCCGGACGAAGCTAGAAAGATCATGGGACTGCATAAGTAGCCTTCCTATTTTTCCCACGATGCATTATAACTATAGCTAAGTACTTGTATACTCTATCCTCCGGATTGACACTCCTGTCAGAAAGAATCCGTCAATGATGCAATGATATCCTGACATGCAAAGAAGAACTTCCCCGATATCAAACAATCTTTTACCGTGATATTGACACGAGCATCAATCAACCTTACGACGATACGCCACGACGGAAGAGCTCATGGTCGTTCATGTTCACATGAATGATAAAAACAGGGCGCCTGCTCTTCACGGCTATCAGTAAATACATCTGGAGAACTGTATGAATAGAGCAACACAGAATAAAAATTATAGAAAAGCGTTCGGATCGTTCATGGAAGATTACAGGGCAAAGCTGATATCGGCTGAAGAGGCTGCCGGTCTGATCAACTCAAACGACAGACTCTTTGCCGGAGGCGGGGTGAACATCCCGAAAGGTTTTTCAACGGCACTCGGCTCGCGCGCCGGTGAGCTCTCGAACGTCACGATCTACCAGGGGTTTGCCATGGACCTCTACGGCTACATGACACCCGAGGCCAAAGACAGCTTCAATATCGAGACCATGTTCGTCGGTCCTCTCGAGAGGATATGCATGGAGTGGGGCGTGGGCTCGTACAAACCGCACAGCTTCTCCGACCTGGGGCGGGTTGCGCTCAAGGCCGCGCCCAACAAGGTTGTCTTTGCGGCAACCCCGCCCGACAAGGACGGGTATGTGAACAAGTCATGCTTCGGCTCGTTCCTTCCGAAGAAGGAGTGCCTGGAGCCTGCCGATATCGTCATATGCGAGATTAACAGCCACCTCCCCTGGTGCTGCGGCGAGGATTTCAAGGTGCATGTATCGGAGATCGACTATTTCATCGAAAACAACAACCCCATTTTCGAGCTTCCTGAAATCCCGATCACCGACGTAGAGGACAGGATGGCCGAGTATATCGTGGACATGATCCCTGACGGATCGACCATCCAGTTGGGTTTCGGCGGGCTGGGAAACGCAATCGGGCACATGCTCTACAACAAGAGAGACCTGGGCATGCACTCTGAGGTCATCACCCCCTCGGTGACAGAGCTCGTCAAGCTCGGAGTCCTGAACTGCACGAAGAAAAACTTCTACCCCGGCAAGATAATCACCGGCTTTGCCGTCGGGACAAAGCAGTTTTACGATGACATCGACAACAACGACATGTTCGAGTTCAAGGAGGTTCACTGGGTGAACAAGCCCGAAAATATCGCGAAGAACGACAACTTCATCTCCATCAACAACACCCTGATGATGGACCTCACGGGCCAGGCTGCCTCGGAATCCATAGGAACGAAGCAGTACAGCGGGACAGGCGGGCAGGTAAACTTCAATCAGGGTGCAAAGATGTCGAAGGGCGGGAAGAGAATACTCGCCCTCGCTTCGACCTATACGGACAAGGATGGCAACCTGAAATCGAAGATACTCCCGACGCTCCCCGAAGGGACTGTTGTAACGACGACGAGGAACGAGGTCGAGTATGTCGTCACGGAATACGGCGTCGTCGACATATACCTCGACTCTTTGAGCGTCAGGACAAAGAAACTGATCTCGATCGCCCATCCCCAGTTCCGGGACGAGCTCACGTTACAGGCAAAGAAGAATAAGTGGATATGACAGCCAGCCATCCTCTCCCCGAGATTGAACAAGGGACTCAGGCCCCTTGTTCGATCTCGGGATCGGGTGTAAGGTGCACTGAAGAAACGCAGCATCATGAATAACGCAACAGAAACATCCCTTTTAAAGGCTCTTGAAAGCTGCCTGTCCGACAGGTCGTTCACAATCGACGGCCATCAGGTCCGGTTCCGTCTTCTGAAAAAAGAAGACATGGACCTGTGGACCGATTTCGTGAACGGGTGCTCGAAGGATTCCCTCTGGCTCCGTTTCATGGTCCCTTTCAGTGCCACGCCTGAAAGGGCGAAAAGGTTCTGTGATATCAATCCCGAGCATGAATTAGCCATTATCGCAGAGACGTTCGAAGGCGGTCGCAACAAGGTCATCGGGATTGCCCGTCTCATAAAGCTGTCATGCAACAACAAGGCAGAGTTCGCCGTTATCGTTTCCGATCCATGGCAAAAAAAGACATTGGGCCACCTGCTGTCGGATATGAGTGTAGGGTTGGTAAAACTCTGGGGAGTCAAGAACGTCTTTTCGGAAACGATGATGGAAAATTATGCGATGATCAAGGTATTGAAGCGATGCCGGTTCAAAGTGGAAGAACGGAACGGGAACATATTCATGATGTCTTTAAATCTTGCATGAAAATTAAAGGGGACAGATTTATTTATTGGCTAAAAATAAATCTGTCCCCTTTTTCGATTATGCTTTGAGCGATTTGATGACCGCTATGCAATCCTCTTTGCCCATGATCTTGGGAACGGGATACGTGGGGTTGCATTCATACATTGCACGTTCTGCTATGGTCGGGATGTCTTCGTCTTTGATGCAGTCGAACTTGCTCGGGATATTCAACCTGCTGTTGAGGCCCTTGACGGCGTCGATAAAAGCTTTTGCCTTCTGAGCCCGGTTCATGCCCATCTTGGAAACGCCTGCCGCCTCGGCAAGCTCTGCAAGAGGCTTGTGCGCCGCTTCGCCGTACCACTCAAGGACGTACGGCATGATGACAGACATTGCCAGACCGTGAGGGACGCCGTACATGCCGCCGAGGTTATGGCCGATCCCGTGAACGTAACCGACCGCGCCGCGGGTGAACGAATATCCTGCATAATACGAAGCAAGGAGCATCTGCCCGCGCGCTTCAAGGTCGTTTCCGTCCTTAAAAGCCTTTTCGATATTGTTGAAAATCATCTCAACTGCCAGGACGGCTTTTACGCTGGTTGCTGTATTGTTGTAGAATTTCCCGATGTAGGACTCGACCGCATGCGTCAGGGCATCCATGCCTGTCGTTGCGGTGATGTGAGGAGGAAGGCCCACGGTGAGTTCGGGGTCGAGAACCGCATATCTCGGACGGATGACCGGATCGTTTATCGGGTATTTCTCATGGGTTTGCGTGTTCGATACAACGGCTGCAATGGTTGTTTCTGAGCCGGTACCCGCTGTTGTCGGAACGGCAAAAATAGCCGGAGGGAAAACAGACCCCATTTTAAGAGCGGGAAGTATTACCCTGAACAACCCTCTCATCCGGGTAACCGAACGACCCGGGCGGGCAACCCGCGCGCTGGTGACTTTTGCACAATCCATCGGTGAACCGCCGCCGAAAGCAATGATCGCCTCGCACTTGTTTTCGTTGTAGATCTTCAGTGCTGCTTCGATATTTTCGATTGTTGGATTGGGCTGCACCTGGTCATAGAGCGCATACTTGATACGTGCCGAATTGAGCGCCTCGAAGAGAGAATCGAGGAGATGGAGACTCATGAGGCCCTGGTCGGTAACGATAAGAACGCTTTTGATATCTTTCCATTTGATAACAGAAGGGAGTTTTTTTATGCTGCCCGCGCCCTCGACGATCTCGGGTTCGAGCCAGGGAAGAAAATTCATCCCCAAACCCATGACGAACTGATACGTACGGTAATACGCTTTCTGTAATGCCCACATGATGACTACCTCCGACGTTTGATTTCCCTGCTTACTCTAGCACATTAAAAGGATAATATCTATTATTCAGGCACATATCCGTTTGCCCTCAAAAAGGACGGGCCAGATAGGAAAAGCGAAAACCTGTCCCCAGTTTCTCGATCCGATCCGGCCGTTACAACTCCACCAGCTCGACACGCCTGTTTTTGGCACGCCCTGTCTCGTCTCTGTTCGTGGCCACCGGTGCGATGGGGCCTGCGCCCTGCGCCTTCAGCCGGTTCGCGGCGACGCCGTGACTCTTGGTGAGCGCCTTGACCACCGCTTCGGCCCGTGCCTGGGAGAGCTTCATGTTCGCTTCGATCTGGCCCACCGAGTCGGTGTGGCCGACAACAAGCAGCTTCATGCCCGGGTTGCTCGAAAGCAGCTTCACGACCTCCTGCAGGGCTGCCTGCGACTCAGGCTTCACCTCTGCCTTCCCGGTG
This sequence comes from Syntrophaceae bacterium UBA6087, assembly GCA_002448235.1. Taxonomy (GTDB): domain Bacteria; phylum Desulfobacterota; class Desulfomonilia; order UBA1062; family UBA1062; genus Phosphitivorax. The sequence goes on along the minus strand of DIXF01000001.1, from coordinate 438,612 downwards.
TCGAAGTATATTCCGTAGACAGCTGCGTGACCCGTGGATTTGATGTCGTTTCCGAAGGCCTCGGCATTGGCCTCTATCTCCTGGACCATCCCTGCCTTCTCGACTATGGTGAGCCATATCTGCCCGTTGCCCTTCTGTGCCTGGGCCCAGATCTCTTTGCCGCCCTTCTCGATCTTCCCGTTCACGATCCAGCTGCTGTTGGTAAAAACTATTGTCCCCTTGGCGTTTTTGATGGCGTTCTCATAGTTGCGGACGACCGCGAGGCCGCTCGGCTCCTTCGAACGGTCGTCAATGCGGTAGGTCAGCATGGTACAGCGCCCTTCGACCACTGTCTTTTCCCTTTTCCCTGTTTCGAACTTGAACGCCTCGAAGTCCTTTGTCTCGCATTTGGAGATGCTGTACCCCGCCATCCGCGTCGGAAAGACCGGATGGTCGGCGCAGCCCTTCTGATCGGAAGCGGCTGCGCTTACAAGCCCGGTGGTAAAAAAGAACACGACAGCCGTAATCCAGAAACGTTTGCTTTTTATCATTGACCTATCCTTTCCCACGTTGTGAGTTCCCCTCTCCTTGCAAAAAACAATTCCTTAAGCGAAGGCAGGGTATGTACCGGGGATTATAGAGAGAGCGCCCGGCGTGTCAAGGGAATCTTAGAACGTATACCAGAGAAAAGGGGACAGATTTATTTTTTGAAAAAATAAATCTGTCCCCTTTTTTATATTCTTATTTTTTCTGCAGGTCGCTCACACCGATAAACGGCACTGCTCCGGCTCCGGTGACCTGGGGAAGTATTCCGTTCCATTTTTCTATGGCCTTGAGATTGGCCTCGACCTTTCTCAGCTCGATCAGGTCCTCTGAGATGTTCGATCGCTGCAGCCTCAGGGACTCGGCTTCAGCCTTTGCGGTAGTGATCTTCTGCTCCGCCTCGATCTTGATCCTCTCCAGGTCCCTCTGCGCCTTCATGGCAAGCTGTTCCGCCGTCTGCTTTGACTCGATGGCTTCCATAAATATCTTGGAGAAGCTGAATCCCACGATGGCGAAGGCATCCACTGCAATGTTGTGTTCCAGAAGCCTCTGCGTGAGGTTCGTTCTCATGGCATCGCTCACCGCCGATCTCTTGGTGATGAGCTCCTCAGCCGTATACCTGGCGGTTACGGCCTTCACAACCTCCTGCACGGCCGGGTCAATGATCCGCTCCTTGAAGTGTATGCCGATGGACTGGTAGACGATATGCGACTTGTCAGGGACTATGTGATAGTTGATCGCGACCGTGGAGCTGACATCCTGGAGGTTCGAAGACGCAGCCGCCGCATCCGTAGTCGCCTTCTGCACCTTGACATCCATAATGATCACTTCCTGCATGATGGGTATCCGGTAATGCAGCCCTTCCCCGAGCACCACTTCCTGAACAGCCCCGAAGTTGAGTACAATGCCCCGCTCACCCGCCCCGATCTGAACCCATGGTTTCATGATCATAATACCGATCACAAGTGCCGCTGCGATCAGTCCCATTCTCGCAGGCCCTTTCTTCATCGCAGTCTGCATAGCCTCCTGTGCCCGGTAAACGTCATTGTCATTCATGCTTTTTCCTCCTTCTGAGTTGAGAACCTGCCCTGGCAGGCTCTTTTGTACAAAGATCTTCTCTTCAGCCTTTTCCCGCCTCACTCCCCTGAACCGTCCCCTAAAGAGACGGCTGCCCCAAACCCGGAATAATCATCCAACCGTCATGCCCTGTGGAGCTGAGAAACAAAAATCTTTAAAAGGGGTCCACATCCACGTGATATGGGCTTATTTCCCTGGGAGGGAACGAGTGTAGAGAATAAACTATATAAGAACGCCGGGAGTATGGCAATCGCAATCGGAACGAAAAAGGAAAACCATGAAAAGGGAACAGAGGTATTTTCTGCCCATAACGATACATGGAGTCAAAAACCATTCATGAAAATGCTTCAAAAATGGTTCCGATCCCATCTCCGCCATCCACGCTCACTGCCTTTTTCAGGAAGGTAAGTAATGTATATCTTCCAGGGACATCTTGCAATATGGCTCTGATTGTATTAGAAGTATTTATGATGGAATTATGGGTGCGAAGACTTCCGGCCACATTTGCTCGGGTGATTGCAGCGTCCAGGCGGCAAGGCAAGACGGCAACATCTCGGGGGAGTAGGGAAAAAAGTTCCGGATAGATTAATAGTAGAGAAAGGGTCAGGCCTTGTTTTTCGCTGCCTATTCCTGGCGCACCGGCAAGAAGCAGGACTTGGCGTCCGGGATTACTCCTTTGGAAAAAACATTTATCGAAACTCTATTACTATACCGATACCCATAACACAGGGAGATGAGCATGAAAAAGACAGATAAGACAGCAATGATAGCAATAATCTTTATCATTCTTACCAGCATCGTCTATGCTGCCGGCACACAAGATGAAGCCAAGGCACTGGTGAAGTCTGCAATCGCCTACTCCAAGGTAAACGGCATGTCTAAAACACTAGAGGAGATTAATAATCCCAAAGGGCAATTCACAAAGGGAGATCTTTACATATTTGCATATGACATGCATGGCTATTGTGTAGCCCACGGGTTCAGCAAAAAACTTATAGGGGCCCATTTATTCAATATGAAAGATCCCGATGGAAAGCTTTATGTCCAAGAGAGGATAGAAATAGCCAAAACAAAGGGTTCCGGCTGGCAGGATTATAAGTTCACAAATCCAACAACAAATAAGATCGAGAATAAGACTGCGTATATAGAAAAGGTTGGTGATATAATCCTCGGGTCCGGTGTGTATAAGCAGTGAAAAACTCCCTATCCCCCAGAATCTTTGCCCAGCTTTGGCTCGCGCTTCATGTGTTGCGCTGACAGACTCCTGTAGCAGCCTGTTCCGATCATCTCTATGCGGATCGATTCAGCGATCTGCACCTTCATGTCCTTCACGTGATTTCCTCCTGTAACGCTACTCTTCATCGAGATTGAAGAGCTCTTTGAGTTCGCGCTCCTTCAAAATCTTGTGCAGCCAGAGCGCCAGGTCCGGCGGGTCGTAAAAAGGCTGTTCCCGGAAGAACAGGAGAAAAGGCTCATAATAAGATTCATGAAAATTCATGAGGCGCGAACCTATCATGTCCTTCACCGTCTGCGAGGACGGCTTGTGATACCTGAGCCTCGCTGAATCGAGCATGCCCAGATCGAGGAACGTCTTCACCTTATTCGAGCAGCGGCAGCGGTTGCCCGGGTTTATATGACCGCAAAGACCATTCATGTAATTGAATACTTTCCGGCGGCTGCGTGAGACCAGCTGCCGGAAGCTGTCTCTCGATATCTCCATGATCTCGCTCCCCACTGAATCACTGACAGCGAAGACGGCCCCGAGGAGAAAGGCAACCCTCTCTTTGCGTTTAAGACAGAGCAGCATCCCCATCATGCATCCGGTCTTTACCTCTTCGGCCAGGACCCCCGCGTCAGGGTGCGCGTAAGAGCCGTCGTCAGGCAATCTCTCGATGATGGATACATATGCATCGAAATCATGAATCCTCTTTTCGAACTTCCTGCTCTTCATGTTCAGCACATGGTTTACCACGATCCGATATACCCATGTACGGAAAGCGCTTTTTTCCGGCTTGTATGAAGAGAGATTCGTAATGATCTTAATGAGAATCTCTTGTGTGATATCGCTTGCGTCATCATGATCCATAATCATCTTGAATGCGATATTGTAAATCCATGCCTGGTGGTTCACGATCAGCTGCTCCAGAGACAGCGCATCGCCATCCAGGGAGGCCCGGATAAGGGCAAGGTCGTTGTTGTCGGTTACTGCATTTTCTCTGAAATGATTCGGCATAGCGCTCTCTTTCTTACCTGGCATATCGTTATTATACAGCTGAACGGACGAAATGTGACAACATATCCGTTCTTTTTCAAGACACACTGGGATAGTGGTCTTTGAGGCTCGTGCGAACCGGGAAAAGGGGCAACCTTATTCTGGTGAAAGCCAAATAAATCGGGTATATAGATTCCATGCATGCAGATGATTGCCTTGACTATGGTCGTCTGACAGCTTGAATTCGATCGGACAGGCGTGAAGAGAGGCGGCCGCCTTCCCGGTCGGTTTGATTGCTGCAAATGGAAAAGGAGCGCTTTTGCCCGATGTAATCTTGAGAATCCTGCTTGAGATTGTCACCTTCGGGGCGGGATTTTCCCTTGTTTTTGCCATTGCGCAGATCTGCCGGAAGGATCTGGGGCTATCGAACTACCTCAACTTCCTGGTCTTTCTGGGCAATGCCATCATCCAGCTCATGGTCGTGCTGAAGATAACGAATACCGTCCAGGAATACCCCTTCTCCTCCTTTCTCTCCCTGTCCGCGATCTTTTTCATCGGCCCTGCCAACTACCTGTATCACCGCATCCTGCTGGACCCGGACAAGCCGGTGCCGGTAAAGCTTAAAATCCAGTTCGCCCCTGCGGCTGCCGCCCTCGCATTCGAGATCCTCTTCCAGCTGCTCGTGCCGCTCGAACTGAAACAACGATATCTGACCGAGCTGATCCGGTCGCCGCTTCAGCATTGGTTCACACTCGTGCTCGCTTCCGGTGCGGTCTTCTCCTTCGGCTATTTCCTGATCATGCTCAGGCTGGGGCTCACGGTCCTGAGGAGCCAGACCATACGGACTCAAGTTCTTATCCTGCTGGCCGCCTTTGTCTCCACCCTGGTGTCCATCGCGCTCCTCGGTCTGGGCTTCATCCTGGAATCAGACCCCATACTGCTCATGGGCGGGACGATCATCACCATCATAAATGTCTGCATCTTCCTGTCCAATATGCGGTATCCCAACTTCTACCGGATCATCGAGAGCGAGATCAAGAAGGCCAAGTACGAACGGTCTCTCCTCAAGGGGCTGGATACCGAGGTCATCTTCGAGCGCCTGGCCGACCTGATGGGAACCGAAAAGATCTACACGGATTTCGACCTGAGCCTGGAGGGCCTTGCACAGATGCTCTCAATCTCACCGCACCAGCTTTCCCAGTTCATGAACGAGCGGATGGGCACCAACTTCCGCAACTACATCAACTCCTACCGGATCGAGGAGGCGAAGAAGATCCTCATCAACGACTCGGACAAGAACATCCTTACAATCTGCTTCGACGTGGGGTTCAACTCGAAATCCACCTTCAACCACTGCTTCAAAAAATACACGGACAAAACCCCCTCCGAGTTCCGCCTTGCATATCAGCAAGAGAAAAAAAGCGGTACGGATTCATAAACCCACCCGTCCATACGGGGTTTTTCTCCGCTTCCCTTCCCAGGCAATAAGCCGACGAACCGAAAAATCTTGCAAAGTCTCTTGTCCGGGCGTGCGGATCTATAGATCCGGTCGACGGATACCCCCTTCCCTCCTATCATCAGCTTACATTTAAGCACCTTTGACCATTTTAAAAGGAGGTATGCAACATGGCGTTTACCAAACCGGTGCTATCCGGATTATCACACCGAAGCCTCGGCTTTCTGGATACCCAGAATAGTCTCGAGGCACAGCATCGTCTCCCCGCACGGATCAAGAAGGACTTTAATGACGCATTGAAACTTGCACGAAAGTTCAATGACGAGGTCTTGCATCCCATGCATCTGGAGACGGACAGAAAGGTCATGGAGGACAACGACTACCTGCCCCTGGACTTCATCCAAAAGGCGAACGACTGGGGCCTGTACACCCTGTGGATCCCCAAGATGTACGGCGGCCGAGGCATGAACATGCTGTCGCTGTACACCTTCATGGAAGAGCTTGCCTCTGTCTGCGTCGGGCTCGCCAACCTCATCGGCGCTCACTACCTGGGGGTTTCCGTCCTGTGCTCGTCGTGCAACATGAAGGTCACGAACCGCATATTACGCGACGTCTGCCGCGAGTGCGAGAGCGGCAATCCCTGCCTCATCTCTCTCGCCTGGACAGAGCCCGGAGCAGGGACCGACCAGGTGGAGGCACCGCTGCTGGCAAAAGCGAAGGTCCGAACCCAGGCGGAAAAGGTCCCTGGAGGCTACAAGGTCAACGGCAGCAAGGTCTTCATCTCCGCTGGCCACCTGAGCACCTGGCACATGCTCATCTGCTACGAGGACATCAGGAAGCCGGACGAGACCATGATAATGCTCGCGGTCAGGACCGGGATGAAGGGCTTCACCTTCGGCCACAAGGAGCACAAGATGGGGCAGAAGGCGTGCGTGGCGAGCGAGCTCATCTTCGAGGACTGCTTCGTGCCCGATGAGAACGTCTGCCACTCCGGGGACCAGGTCACCGACCTGAACATCTCCGCGAAAGGGGCAGCCTTAAAGATCATCGGCATGTTCCCCGCGGTGACCCAGCCCGGAGTAGCCTCCCTCGGGGCCGGCGTCGCCCGGGCCGCCTGCGAGGCGGCAATCGGCTATGCCGCGAAGAAAAGGGTGGGCGGCATGCGCCTCATCGACCAGGAATGGGTGCAGCTCGTCCTCGCCGAAATGTACGCGAACGTCATGACGGCGCGGGCCGTCTACATGGAGGCCGCCTATGCCGCGGGCATGCGGAGCATGATCCGGCTGCTCTTCGACAAGGTGATGTTCACCCTCACCCTCTACACGCCGGAGTGGATGTTCACTCTCTTCGTCGCGCCCTTCTTCACCCTCGAGTTCGTCAACCGCATCTACCGCAAGCTCAACTTCGAGTGGACGAGCGCCGACGACGAGCGGCACATGTCGGGCCTGGGCTCCATGACGAAGTTCTCGTGCACCGACCTGGCCGTGAAAAACTGCGCGCTGGCCCTCGACCTCATGGGAGCGGACGGCACGCGCCACGACATAGGGGCGGAGAAGCTGCTGCGCGACGCCAAGCTCCTCCAGATCTACGAGGGCACGAACGAGGTCAACCGGCTCAATCTCTTTTCCCAGCACATCGCGCACACCATCACCCCCGAGGTCCGGGTATTCGAAGAAGGAGGCAGGTCATGAAAGGACCATCACTCGCAGTACAGAATGAAGAGCTGAAGGCTTTCAATGACCTGGCTCGCAACTTTGCAAAAAAAGAGCTCCTGGGACATACGGAAGAATATGACTACCCCTATAGCCGTGAAGTGTCCGGAGTGATAGCGAGAGCCGTCGAAGCCGGGCTGTTCGGCATCAATATGCCCGTGGACTGGGGCGGAGTCGGGTTCGATGCAATTGCATTATCCGGCACTGTGGAAGAGATCGGAGCCGTCGATGCAGGTATGGCAGCCATCCTGTTTACCCACGCCGCTGCCCTTGAGATCATAGCAGCCGCCGCAGAAAACGATGCAGAAAGCTGCAGGACCGTCTACGGGCTTGCTGCCTTACCGGAGGGAGTGCCCCTGGCATTCCAGTCCTATGCCTCGCCGGACGAGTCGGATCTCCCCGTGGTCACCGGCGAAGGCAAGCACCTGCTGACCGGCAGGCTGCCGCTGCTCGCACTCGGAGGCATGGCCCGGTATGCGGTCGCAGCCGGAGCCAGGGAGAACGGCAGCGTATTTTCCTGGTATCTCATCGATCTGAAAAGTGAAGGCGTGACGCCCTCGGCCCCGCTCATCACGCTGGGCATGCAGGCCTGCCGGACCGTGGACGTTCTCCTGAACAATGCCCCTGCCCTGCTCATCGGGGCTGAAGGCGACGGCGGAGACTATTTCAGGAAGACTCAGCTCCGCATGTCAGTTCCTGCTGCGGCGATATCGCTCGGCATCATGCGGGGCTGCTTCAAAGAGGCCCTCGACTATGCCGGGCAGCGCTGGCAGGGGGGACGCAACATCGTGGACTGGTCCGGCGTCCGCATGAAGCTCTCAGAGATCGCCATCGGGATCGACGTGGCGGCGAGCTGCCTGTCCGGGGCCTGCTCGGCTGCCGATACGGCATCGTCAAACGGCAGCCGATCCGCCCTCGCTGCTGCCATCCACATCAGCGACCTGGCCTGCACGGCAACGTCCGAAGGCGTCCAGCTCCTGGGAGGCAACGGATACATGAAAGACTACGGCCAGGAAAAGCGGATGCGCGACGCCCGGCAGGCCAGGAGCCTGCTGGGCATGAGCGGCCTGAAAAAAATGAGCTATATCGATGAAATCATCAAGGAGGCGAACCTATGAAAAAAGGCTTTCTGGACAGAAACAATTTCTTCAAGGGCATCGACCAGATCGAGAACAAGGAGTACGACGTCAAGCTGCCGATCTTCTACTACGACAACACGGCCATGAGCGCCATCTACCTGGCCTCCACCAGAAAGGTGAGGAAGTACCTCCCCTCGCCCGACATGCACCCGGTGGAGATGTTCCCGGGCAGGTGCCTGATGGTGTTTTCGGCCTTCGAGTATCGAAGCACGGACATCGACCCGTACAACGAGTTCAGCATCGCCTCGGTCATATCCTTTCGCAAACGGGCCATCCCGGGGCTGACCTCGATGATCTACATGCTGAAAAATGATTTCTCCGCCTTCATCCACCACCTGCCCGTCACCGCCGAGAGGCCGCGCAAAGGCGGGGTCGAGATAGCAGGCTATCCGAAGTTCATCGCCGACATCACCTTCAGCCGCGAGAACGGCTGGACCACATGCACGGTCGCGGAGAACGGCCAGAGGATCCTTACTTTAAGAGGCAGGAAGACCGGGACCTCCCGGGGCAGGATCACGAAGTACAACACCTACACCGTGAAGAACGGCATCCCCCTGAAGGCGAACCTCTACATCAACCCCATCCAGTACCGACAGACGATCGGGCTCGGCTCGGCCAAACTGGAGATCGGGAGCGGCCACGGGATCTGCACCGAGCTCAAAGACATGTCTTTAAGCAGATGGCCGGTGCTCTACCAGTACATCCCGTCTTACGAGGCGATCCTGTTCAACTCGAAAAATATCATCGACGACTAGGAGGTTTCCATCAATGGCAAAGAGAGTCATCACAAAGAAAACAGCGGTCATCACCGGGGCGGCATCGGGGATCGGGAGGGCGCTCGCGCTCGCGCTGGCACGGGAGCAGTGCACCATGCTCCTGGCCGACATCAACGAGGCCGGGCTGAAAGAGACACTGGAGATGGTAGAGCGGTCAGGCGGCAAGGGAGAGATCTTCCTCTGCGACGTCTCGAAGCTCGACGACGTCACGAGGATGGCGGACCACGCCTTCAACACCTGGGCAACGGTGGACATCCTCGTCAACAACGCGGGCGTCGCCTCCACCGGCTTCATGGGCGACATCCCGATGAAGGACTGGGAGTGGATCGTTTCCATCAACTTCTGGGGCGTGGTCTACGGCTGCCACGCATTCGTCCCGGGGATGAAGAAGCAGGGCAGCGGCTACATCGTGAACGTGGCATCCGCCGCGGGCATCCTCTCCTCCCCCGAGATGGCCCCGTACAACGCGTCGAAGGCGGCGGCCATCGCCATCACAGAGACGCTCAAAAGCGAGCTCGCCCCATACAACATCGGGGTAACGGTGCTCTGCCCGACCTTCATCAAAACAAACCTCCTGGACAAGATGCGGTTCACGGACGACTTCCAGCGGAAGTGCTCGACCACGGGCATGGCCAACGCGAGGTGGACGCCGGACATGATCGCCGCTCTCGTGGTCGACGCCATCAGAAAGGACAGGATGTATGTGGTCCCGCAGCTGGCAGCGAAGGTCTTCTGGTACTCCAAGCGCCTCTCCCCTACCGCCTTCTTCGGCTTCCTCGCATTTCTGATGCGCATGGGATGGGGGAGGAATCTGATGTTCCAGCTCGCGAAGCTGGGGTTCTGAAAATTTATATAGAGGCCATCTATAGTATTTATGGATGTTTAAAAAACAGAAAGGGGTCAGGTCTTGTTTTTTGCTGGTGCGTGAAAAATACAATAGCAAAGAGCAAGACGTAACCCCTCTCTTCGCAGCCTTTACCGCTGCCTTTGGATTAGCAGACTATGCTGCCTTCGGCTTCGCAGCTTTTGCTACTGCCTTCGGCTTTGCAACCTTTGCTGCTGCCTTCGGCTTCGCAGTCTTTGCCACTGCCTTCGGTTTTGCGGCCTTTGCTGCTGCCTTCGGTTTTGCAGCTTTTGCCACTGTCTTCGGCTTAGCGGCCTTTGCTGCCGCTGTCTTCGGCTTCGCAGTCTTTGCCGCCGCCTTTACGGGTTTCTTTTTTACGTCCTTCTTAGTAACTGCCGTTTTTGCCATAAAATCCTCCTCCCTTAATTACTCGTTATCTTCTGCGTTTTCACGCTCTTCCACTACAATATCATCCACGTCTAAAACAAATTCAGCATTAAGTTCATCGACGACTTCATGCAGTTCTTCATTCTCATCCGGGGCAATATTGTGTGGTTCCGTTTTCGATGCAAAAGCTGAACGTTGTCTCCCTCTGCGCTTGCGAGACACTTTTATCACTTCATCAAGCTGATTAGCTCCACATGACGGGCAAAGAGGTTGTGGTTTACCTAAATCATAAAATTTCATGCCGCATTTATAGCATTTGAACCGTTTCCCAAGGACTACAGAAGAAATCGTCTCGTTCTGCGTTTGAATCTCTTCAGTGACGATAACAACTGTTTCCTCAGACAGCCCTTCCATCTCAAAAGAAGTTACCTTTGTCTCGAATGTCTTCTTTTTGACTATCGGAGCAGCTTTTTTCTTGCTCTGCTTCACCGCTTTCACTGCCGGCTTGCCCTTGACTGGCTGTTTCTTCACTGCACTTTTAAGCGCACTACCCTTGGACGGCTTCGCCTTGATTACCGGAGCACTTTTCTTCTTGTGCTGCGGCTCTATTTTTCCAACGGCCTTTTTATTTTTAATTTTTTTCTTGTCGGCTAATGAAACAACGTTTTTATGAGATTCCTTCTTAGCAGCTGGCCTAGTATTCTTTTTCTTAGGATGATTTTTATTTATTTTGTTTAGTGATCGCATCCTTTCTATCCTTTCCAGCCTTAACCGTAGAACTTTACTGGTTTAGTTGCTTGTACTTTCTAAATAAAAACAACTTACTTTAATTACTTGTTAATGTATTCATTCCTTATCTCTTTTCCTGAAATATTATATCGTTTGAATAGAATAAAATATTTAATAAAAAATATAGCTTTAGGAAAATCAGGATAAGGAGGGCAGATCCGGCATCCCACTATGCGTATTCAAAACAGGGGAGAAGAGCGGTTCACCAAGACCGCTCTTGTTGAAGTCCGTCTTCAGGATCTATAGAACCGGTTTGTCTGCCGTTGGATCTGTAATGACGAGCGCCATTGAATAATTAAACGCGTCAAGCCGGGCAACACTCACCTGAGCGATCACGGAAAAGGGGACAGGTTTATTTTCTGTCTCGTCCCCTTTTCTGCCCTGTCTGGAAATGGCCTCTGCTGCACCGATTCTACGGCCTTACGGAAGGCGGTAGAGGTTTAAACGGCGCGACACGCGACGGGGGAATAGTGCCCTTCTGGATATCCCTGCTGAAGGCCTTCGGAGCGAAGTTGAATATCCTCTCCGCGATCTGGGTGGTACCGGCCCTGACCTGTACCTTGATGATATCGTATCCGGCCGGTTTCGGCCCGGTGTTATGATAGATCCCCCCGCCCTGTATGCATTCAACGACCATTCCGCCGGCAGGAGTCCAGCTGTTCGGGTTCGCGGAGCTTGCCGCATGCCCCTGCAGGATTATTCCCGAGAGGCCTCCAGGGTTGAGATTGCGGACGTCTACGGCATATCCGGTATCGCTGATCGTACAGTTCTCGATGGACACCGATATGGGCGGATCAGACGGGAGGGAAACGATCTTTTCGGCAATGGTGCTGCCCTGGGAAAAAAGCATGACCTTGAATTGCGTACTGCCCGCCTTCCTCTGGAAGCCGAGTCCACTCGTAACGGTCTGCCCGGGATTGATGTTGCCGATGGATGATCCGCTGGCCGGAAACCAGGTGCCGGCGGCATTGGCCTGATAGCCCTGGACCGCTATGAGCGCGCCGTTTACCGGGCTGGCGCCGTTGTTCTTTATCGCCGCAAGCCACTGGTATGTGCAGCTTGCAGGTGCCGGCCTGGTGAACGTGACCGATTCTATCGAGAGATCATGCGCGTTGCAGGAAACGCCGCACAATACAGTGATACCGGCCACCACCGCCAAGACAGCGCAGAAAAACGCAAAGCCCCTTCTCATATCGTCTCCCCTTCCTGAAGATATCGTTAGTAGCCCTTGGAGAGTACATGACTTTCCAGGGAAGATCAATTTCTATCGGGGCGGTGAGTATTTTGCCCGGTTTGTGCAGGTTTGCCGGGCCTCCACAAGAAATTCTAAAGGCGTGTGTATCCCCTGTCCGATAAGTCATTCAACATTCAACGCCGACCAACTTTGCAACCAGAGGAGATGCAGCATGAAGTTCCAGAGATCCGTTCTTCCCGTCTCGTGACAGCCATCACCTGATCGGTTCGTGGCCGTTTTATTCTGCGGCAGAGCGTGTACCGCCGCATGTGATCCCCGACGGAGGACCCGTGCGGAGAAAAGGAACGATGTTGATAAAGGCGGGAGAAAAATGCACAGGTCTTACAGCTTTGATACGACATTGCGGGTAATGGTTTTGCTGGGGTGGGTTTTCGTGATTGCCGGATGCGGCGACAGCTCATCGTCTCCAGGCAGCCTCATGAACTGGCTGGGTGGGAGCAACAGCGTCGTCTCGGCAGACCCCTCCGATGGGATTGCCGATGTTCCGCTGGCAAAGACCATCGCGGTAACCTTCGAAGAAGAAATCGTCCTGGCCAATGCGGCCGGGGTGACGCTCACTGCGAATCCGGGTGACATCCCGATATCGGTTACGGCCCAGGAGAAAGTTCTTCTCATCGATCCCGATCCGCTGCTGGAGCAGAACCACAGTTATACCATCAGAATACCGGTAGGAACCATCCAGGGGATGCAGGAGGAATTCTCCTTTTCCTTTACGACGGTTGCCGTCAACAGCGTCGTCTCGACAGATCCTTCAAATGGGGCCACCGGCGTCTCGCTGACAAAGACCATCGCCGTCACATGCCAGTCAGATGTGCTTCTGGGCGATACGTCCGGGGTGACGCTCACGGGTAACTCAGGCGCTGTCCCCGTGACTGTGACCGCCGCGGGAGCGAACCTTCTCATCGACCCCGTCCCTGCGCTGGCACAGAACTGCACGTACACCGTTACGATACCTGCGGCCGCCATCCGTGGGGTGGAGGGAGGAACCTCCTTTTCCTTTACCACGATCGTGAGCAACAGCGTCGTCTCGATAGACCCTTCAGACGGCGGCACGGATGTTCCCGTGACAAAGACCTTCGCGATAACCTGCCAGGAAGAAGTCCTGTTAGGGGATACGTCCGGGGTGACGCTCAGCGCGAACCCGGGAGCGGTCACCGTAACCGTGACGGCCCAGGGCAATGCCCTGCTCATCGATCCCGCTCCATTGCTCCAGAAGAGCCACACCTACACCGTCACAGTGCCCGCCGGGGCCATCCGGGGAGTCGGGGTGGAGGTTTCCTTCTCATTCACCACCGTGCAGATTGAGTTCGTGGAAAGAACCGGAATCGTGGTCAGCGATGTGGCCGGCGCATCCATCGGCAGGTCGGACACGTCGAACAACATTACTGTCAGCGAATCGGGAATCATTCATGTCGTATGGAAAGTCCCCGATGTGATGGCTGCTGTGCCCAACCCGCAGGACGGCATTTACTACTCCAGGTCCATTGACGGCGGCGCCAGCTTCACGCCGAGCGTCAAGCTGCGGGGTGCGGCGGGCCTTCCGACGGCAGCGGGCAACCGCATCGAGCCCGAGATAACCTGCAGCGGCCCGGACAACGTCTGGATCGCGTACCCGACGTCCGAGGGCCGGATGGAAGTTGTCCGATCCACGGACAGCGGAGCCGGCTGGGGCCCGCCCCTGGTCTTCGGGCAGGCCGGAACCTTATCGGAGCAGAAGCACATCACCGCCGACGGTGACTACGTATACATTTCCTCCAACGACGGCGACATGCCCCAGCCTGCAACCGTCGATAACGGCGGGAACACGTTCATCCGCTCGACCGACGCGGGCTTGTCGTTTCAGAGCGCCATCACCGGCCTCATGGGCTATCCGCTCCATGCGCTCCTGGTGAACCCCCTGAACCGTGACGTGTACATCCTGGGAACCGAGATATCCGGGGACAACATACCTACCCCGGTCTTCTACGTGAAAAGCACCGATCACGGAGCGACCTTCGAAAACCCGGTGAGCTCGGGACAGAACATCACCCATGCGGGCTACTGCTTCGACCGCTCGGGCCGTATCATCATCGTGGGGAGAACCGGAACTTTGCTGATCGGGGACATGAACACGGGCATCTGGTCGAGATCGGAGGTTATCGCCACCTCCTCCCAGCCGCTTCAATCGACCATGGCCGTGGACGGCGACAACACGATCTACCGCGTGGGAACCGGAAACGACAGCCAGGTCCATGTCGCCTATTCCGTTGACGGCGGAAACTCCTTCATCGACGAAGCCGTCGAGAACGGCGCGTACCCGAACGCCGCCTCCTCGGTGAACATGTCCGGGATCGCCATGGTCTACTCGAGGGGAGGCGTCATCTATTACGCCTACCGGAAGCCCTGAGCCGGGATCTGGCATCGAGACGGGGAAAAATAAATCTGTCCCCTTTTCGAGCTCAAAGAAATATGGTCAGGCTGGAGGCGTGGCGCTGCTTCTCTCCTGCAATGCCCGGCCGATGACAGCTTTCAGCTCGCCGGTATTGGCGGGCTTCATGAGCAGCCCGGAGAAGCCCTTCTCGCTTATCTCCTCCTCGTCGATGAGATCGCTGAAGCCCGTGCAGATGATGACCGGGATGCCGGGCCTGAGCCCCTTGATCCGTTTACCGAGCGCCAGACCGTTCATCCCGGGCATGGTCATATCGGTGATCACGAGATCGAATGCCTCGGGATCTTTGCGGAACAGATCGAGGGCCTCCTGTGGGTTTTCCAGCGCAGTGACGTCATAGCCCAGCCTCTCCATAGCACGCCCCACCGTGGCAACGATGATCTGCTCGTCATCGACGAAAAGAATCTTCTCTCTGGCTGCGCCTTCATCACCATCCTCCATGCCGGATCCATGGGCGCCCGGGCGCTGGTCACTTAAGGGGAGATACGCGGTGAACCGGGAGCCTTTTCCTTCCCGGCTCTCGGCGGTGATGGCCCCTCCATGCTTTTTCAGGATGCCGTATACAACGGACAGACCCAGCCCGCTCCCCTTGTCGACCGGCTTTGTCGTGAAAAACGGGTCGAAGATCCGGTCGAGGTCTTCCGGGGGTATCCCGCGCCCCGTATCCCGGAACGTGAGCTCAAGGTACTCTCCTGCCTTTATCTCCGGCATGGCCGGATTCTCATTGAGATGCACGTCGGACAGGCTCACCTCCAGTATTCCCCCCTGCGGAGCCACCGCGTCCGCGGCGTTTTTGCACAGGTTGATAATGACCTGCTGGATCTGCGTCGAGTCCGCCATGACCGTATCATTGGGGGCATTGATCGAGCTCCTGATATCGATCGTGCTCGGGAGAGTCGACCTGACGAAGCTCAGGGTGCTTTCCAGCAGCGGCGCGACATGGAGCGGGCTGAGCTTCTGCACTCCCTTCCGGCTGAAGGAGATGATCTGCTTTATGAGGTCTCTCTGCCGGTAGGCCGCCTCGAGCGTCTGCTCGATCATCTCATGGGCCTCGGTCCCCGGCTCTTCGACTTCGAGGAGCGTCTCCGAGTTTACCACAATGGGAGAGAGGATGTTGTTGAGGTCGTGGGCGATGCCTCCGGCAAAGCTCCCCAGGGCTTCGATCTTCTGCGACTGCAGCAGGTCGGCCTCGACCTTTTCCTTCTCCTTCTCGACGCTCTTGCGCTCGGATATCTCTTCAGCCAGCTTTCTGTTCTTCTCTTCCAGCTCGGCCGTGCGGTCTTTCACAAGCCTTTCGAGGTAATTGCGGTAGGAGATCAGCTCCTCTTCAGCCTCTTTAAGCTTCGTGATGTCCAGGTGGCTGACCAGGACAGAGCCGGGCTGCCCGGTCACAGACACCGCCCGCATGACGAACCATCGCTTCACGTCCGGAGAATGGCAGGGGTATTCGATCTCGAAAGCCGGCAACACACCCTTCTGCACCCGGCGGATGCCGTCGTAGGCATCACGGGCATTGGTGGTGTCACCGTACGCTGTCAGCTCCCGGAAATAGCTCGCACCGATCCCCCACGTGCGTTCATCGCCCGCGTCGTTGTCGATCGCGAACCGCCGCCACGTCTCATTCACGTCCACGATTCTCCCGCCGGCGTCGATCACCGCCATGGAGGCGGCATTGGAATCGAAGATGCGCCGGATAAAATCCGTCTTCTGCTTTAAAACGAGCTCTATCCGCTTGCACTCGGCTACATAGTGCTCCAGCTCTGCAATCCTTTCTCGCGCTTTCGACATGCTCTCGTACGTCATACCTAAGACCCGCCGCATAAGAAACCGGCTTCACAGGCGGCCATGTGAGGCGTGGCTTTATAGAATCATATATGCACCCTCCATGAGCATGACAACACTTCAGCTGCAGAAGGAAAAGGGGACAGATTTATTTTATCCCTATAAATAAATCTGTCCCCTTTCTTGCTGTTCTCGAAGACCCGCTTTATTTTTCTTCTCATGCCGTTATTCTGATCTCTACGGGTGATAAATTTTTCAGCATATCTCAGGAGGTATATGAGGAATGAAAGGGAACGATAAAGTTATAGAAAGCCTGAACGAACGCCTCGTGGAGGAGCTCACTGCGGTCAACCAGTATATGGTGCACGCAGAGATGTGTGAGGACTGGGGATATAAGAAGCTGCACGATGTGGTCGAGAAAAGAGCTATCACGGAGATGAAGCACGCCGAAAAGCTGATTGCCAGGATCATCTTCCTTGAGGGGAAGCCGCTCGTGAGCAAGCTCAACGAAATTCATATCGGTCAGGAGGTGGAGAGGCAGCTCGAGAACGACAAGCTGTCAGAGCTCGATGCCATCAGGCATTATAACGATAGCATCCGCCTCGCTTCCGAGCTTGGCGACAACGGCACGAAAGAACTGCTGGAAGAAATCCTCCAGCAGGAAGAGGATCACATAGACGAGCTCGAAGCCCAGCAGGACCAGATCAAACAGATGGGTATCGCAAACTTCCTGGTGCCGCAGGTCGGCTGATACCGAGAAGCGCGGAAGGGTTCAGGCCTTGCTTCCTGCTGCCGGGCAGGAATTGGGGGCGGGCTCACATTCTCTTGAATTCACAGTAAGGGTGAACCTATGAGCAAGACGATATTCATTACCGGCGCCGGGCACGGTTTCGGCAAAGAAACGGCATTGGGCCTGGCAAAGGCGGGCCACAGGGTCATTGCGTCTGCGCAGATCTGGCCGCAGGTCTGGGACTTGATGGAGGAAGCGAAAAAACAGGATCTCAAGCTCGAGGTGATCAAGCTCGACCTTCGGGATCATATCGATAGAAGCCGTGCCCTGACATACGATATCGACGTTCTCGTGAATAATGCCGGAATCATGGAAAGCGGTCCCATGGCAGAGATACCTGTGGAGAGGGTGCGCGAGTCTTTCGAGACGAACGTGTTCTGCCACCTGGAGCTGACACAGGGCTTTGTGCATAAGATGATCAAGCAGGGCCACGGCAAGGTCGTGTGGATCTCGTCGGTGGCCGGTATCCGGACAACGCCTTTCATAGGGACGTACTGCGCCACAAAGCATGCCATAGAGGCCATTGCCTGGGCAATGAAGGAAGAGCTCGAGCCCCATGGCATCAAGGTCGCAACCATCAACCCGGGTCCCTACCTGACCGGGTTCAACGATACCGGCGCGGTAAGCATGCTTCAATGGTACGATCCTGAAAAGGATGTCATCAAACTCCCGGATGTCCGAGATGTGTTACTTCATCAGTACAACCCTCAGGATATGATCGATGTCATGGTCAAGATAATCCCGGCCGACCATCATCTCTACCGCACGGTAAACCCGAAAGAAATGGATGACAAGCTGAAGCAGTTCCAGGCCGGCGTGTGGAACGCAGAGATATGAATTGTAGTAGATGAGTCTTGCCGTGCGGGTGTCGCGAGCTTCAGGCCGGCATCGTCGACCGTGGCATAGCTCACCTTTTCCCGGTCAAGGGAGGAGGCAAGGAGATCGGCGGGCACCTTACCGATTAAGAATGATCCCCATTTTCTCCAGCCTTTCTTCCGTTTGCTATGAGTTCCCTAGTGCATCCTGCCTCACCTCGGCAGCGGCATGGTCTGATGGATCGGCGCCTTGGGAAGGACCGGCGTAATGGTCGTTGGCCGGGGCTCGACAAGCGCGGGTTTGACGGTGAAGATCTTCTGTCCGCTGGCATTGGGGTCGCCGCTCCTCACCGTAACCGCATTCAGCCCGCTGAGCTCGAAGACGAAGTAGTAGTCGTTCCCGGGCTGGACCGATGTTGGCACGGTCCAGTCATATGTTGTCCTGGCGGGAGTTGTCATGCCGTAGACCGTCTGGCCCATTGCGTTGGGAACCAGCACTGCCGACGCGACGTTCATCACCTTTGTCCCGCTGCCGCGGTACAGATCGATCTTGACGTACATGGTGTTGTAGTTCGCAAGAGTATCCCAGGCGATGCGCATGACCTCTTTCTGGGCCACACTCGCGCCGGTGAACGGCGAAATCTGATTTATCTTGCCCGGGCCTGCCAGGGAGAAGGAGGGTGAGACCGCCGAAGGACAGCCTCCGCTCCCGTTCTTGCTGATGCGGATGGCGTAGTTGCCGGTGGAATAAGCGGCAGGGATGCTCCAGCCGTAGACGAGCGCACCGCCCTGCTGGACCGCCGTAAGCCCGGTATAGATCGTTCGTATGGTCTGGTTGGTGAACCTGTCGACCAGCTCGATGTCGAAGGGTGTGGAAGCGGGCAGACCTGTCTGCCATGCGATGGAGCGCTTTGTCCCGATCTCCCAGATCTCGTTCGCCGCGGGGGAAACCACGGTAATGCCCGGCTGAGGGCATGCGATGGTAAATGTGCGCGAGGTACCCTTGTGCGTCTTGGTGACGGTCTGTATGGTGATATAGACGTTGGGGTTGGGCCAGCGGGGGAGCTCGCTCACTTTCCAGTTATAGGTCCCGGTGCCGTTCGCCCCGATGGGCACATTGGTGGCGATGGGGGTGTCATAACCCAGATAGATGTTCACCTGCCCGCTCATCCAGTTGGCATGCTTCCAGGTGATGGGCACCGTGCTGCCTACGTTCGCGACCTGCCCTTGCTGCGGGGTCAGGACGTCGATGTACCCTGCCGCCTCCCGCTGGGAGTCGTTGATCAGGTGGAAGGTAGGCGAGGAGGAACTGACTTCCCCCGTGCTGCCGTGGGGCCTCCAGCTCACTTTGAAGGACGCGTTCGGGGTGTCCTTGAAGTCTGCCGGGATCTTGTAGGCGAACGACCCGCTGCCGTTCGAGCCGAGGGGCACCTTGCCATAGTAGTAGTAGCCGCAGAAGGTGGGCAGAACCTTGGTTTCCTCCTCCGACACAGATCCGGTATGCCCGGTGTAGGTCCAGCTGAGCACCACCGTGTCTCCGGCCTTTGCCTGCGTGATATTGGCCGGCTGGACGAGCTTTAAGGTGCGCTGGACCGTACCGATGTTGAACGTGGCGCTGTCTACGATTATGGAGTTGTTCTGGTTGGCGAAGCGGATCTGGTAGCCGCCTCCCTTGGCCTGGGCCGTGGGGACCGCCCATTTGAAGTTGCCCATGCCGACCTGATTCATCGTGACCTGGCCGAGATTGGCGAGCGTGTTGCCGTTCCGGAGCAGGATCACGTTGCAGTTCTGGTATACAAGCGCTGGCGAGATGCAGAGCACCTGGTAGGCAAGCCCCGGCTCCCAGGTCGAGTTCGGGGCGGGCGGGAGAACCGTGCCGTTGGATGCGCTATAGACCTGCGACAGGGGGACGAGCACCGCTGCGAAGAAGAGTATTCCCACGAAGCACCGTTTCATATGCTACCTCCTTGACAGGGGAAACCTTAGGATATCGCTCCCCCCCTCTGCTCATTTATCGGCCGTGCAGGAGTGCTGATGCGCCCCTTTCAGCTGTAAAAACAACCTACACTAACAGGCAATTACCTGTCAAAGAAGTTCGATGCCTCATGGCGAACCGGGAAAGGCAACTATCTGTAGCGTACCACAGCAAAATCGGTATCAACCCCGCTCTCTGTTTCTTTCAATGCATCTCCCGCCACCATAATCGTACCGTCTTTCAGTATGGCCAGGGCATTGGCAACTTCGTCGGAATCCCCGACCGGCGTCGTGACTATCCCGTCCGTACCAAAGGCGTCGTCCAGGATGCCGTCGCTGCTGAAGCGCAGCAGGGCGAAATCGAAATCGGTTCCATTGTACAGCGATGTCGCGATCACCAGCTTGCCGTCTTCCTGGAGGCTGAGTGCGCACCCGTCATGAAAAGCATGAGAATCTATGAGTACCTTTGCAATCCCGCCCGTGCCAAAGGTGTCATCCAGAGTGCCACTGCCGTTATAGCGCAGCAGGGCATAAGCAAGGTTGCCTTTGCTGGTAGAGGGTCCCGCAATCACGATCTTTCCGTCCTTCTGGACGACAGTCCCGAAGGCGGCATCATACGAGAACTGCCCGCCCGGCGTCGTGAGCTTGCCATCCGAATCAAAGGTTTTATCCAGGCTGCCGTCGCTGTTGTAGCGCACCACGGCAAAATCACAGTCGGATGTATCATCGATATCGATTCTACGATCTGAATATCCCGCGATTACTATCTTCCCGTCCTCCTGGATGGCAATCGCATAGGGGCAGTCGAAAAAGCCACCTATGGGCGTCGTGACTATCCCGCCCGAACCAAAGGTTGTATCCGGGCTGCCGTCGCTATTGTAGCGCACCACGGCAAAATCGAACTTGCCTCCGTTCCACGCATATCCGGTCACCACGATCTTTCCGTCTTCCTGGATGGCCATGTCGGTGGCCAGGGCAGAAAGAGGCCCTATCGACGTCCTTACCTTCCCGGCCGAGCCGAAGGATGTATCCGGCGTGCCCTCGGCATTATAGCGAGCCAGGGCGAAGTCATAGGTATCGTCCATTCCTTTTTGCGACGTGCCTGCTACCACTATCTTCCCGTCATTCTGGATGGAAACGGCAGCGGCATGTTCTCTCAGGAGGGGCAATGGGAACATCCCTTCTTTTTCTTCAGCCATGAACGTTGTCGTGACCTTCCCATCCGAACCGAAGGATGTATCCAGCGTGCCATCGATATTGTAGCGCACCAGGGCGAAATCCTCATCGGGGTCTAAAGCATCGATGAAGGTCCCCGCACTCCCGGCAACCACGATCTTCCCGTCATTCTGGACGGCGACGGCCCGGGCATAATCATAAGTTTCCCCTACCGGGGTCGTCACTATGCCGCCGGTGCCGAACGATTCATCGAGGATGCCGGTACTGTATTTGACTTCTTCCGGGGTGAAAGGAGCGTTGGAATCACTGCTCCCGCCACCTCCTCCGCACCCGCCTGCCGCCAATATCACGATCGCCAGGGCCGAAAGGAGAAAAACCGCTACCTCGTTCTTCATTGCCATGATATGCCACCTCCTCATTATACGTATCTGCTTCCAGGAAAGAAGCGTTTCTCTCAATCAAACGAACAAAGGCATAAATCTCCGCAGGGAAGGATAACTTTCGTACAACGCGAACAGGGGAAATATACGGATACTCCTATATACATAAAATTGCAAATAAT
This sequence comes from Syntrophaceae bacterium UBA6087, assembly GCA_002448235.1. Taxonomy (GTDB): domain Bacteria; phylum Desulfobacterota; class Desulfomonilia; order UBA1062; family UBA1062; genus Phosphitivorax. Next base: position 416,916 of record DIXF01000001.1, on the reverse strand, counting down.
TTACATAAGATGGAGGGGGGGGTCTTGCCATATACGAGGGTGGCTGGAAAACGGCAAAAAGCAGGACCTTGCCCAAAATATACGATGATATTGATCAGGGCGGCAATGTCAGGTAATCAGATAGCCTACAAGACAACCACATCACGAAAGGCGGTAAGGCATGAGAAAAGGTATGGCATCTTTGATAGTCACAGGTGTGTTCTCCCTGCTGCTCATCTGGCCTCAGGGTTCGGATGCAGTGGAAATGAGAGCGCTGCCCAACAAGAGCGGTCCGGCAGGTCCTATCCAGGGCAACACTATCGGCCCGGCTCTGAATCTCCCGAAGAACGTCAGGCCTGTGACTATCCCTGCAGAGCTTGATGCCCTGACCTCTCCCGCCGGCTTCAATTCATGGCAGACGGCTACCGCAACGGTTACCCTGACGAAGGCCGCCCCCACCGGCGGCGCAACGATCGTGCTGTCCTGCAACGATCCTTCCATGCTCGCATTTCCCCCCACGGTGGCAGTGCCGGCCGGCGCCCTTTCTCAGACATTCGTTGTCAGCGCGAAGTCCTTCGCGACATCGGGGCAGGCCATACTCATCGCCTCGTACCAGGGCATCGTAAAGACCGGCAACATCCAGGTCTATCCCGGCACCCGGGTGACCACGATCTCCGGATTGCCCAATTATTTAAAAACCGCCTCGCAGGCCGCCGCAACCGTGCGGATCGCGGGAATAGCACCGGCAGGAGGCTGGAATGTGCCGCTTTACATCCGCAACAACTCCGATGCGGTCGTCCCGGCAAGCGTTTTCATCCCGGCAGGACAATCGACCGGCTCATTCACCATCACTTCGCGCCAGCAGGCAGGCATGATACTGATTTATTCGGATCAGCAGGCATACCAGAGCTCATCCTCGACAGGATGCACAAGGGTTCAAGTCGTAGTTCCTCCCAAGCTCAGCAATCCGACCTTCCAGATATGCACGCAGAACACGAGCTCATGCTATGCTCCGACAGCACAGGTCGAAAGCTGGAAGAGCATCAATCTGAGCATAGGCATCAGCGGGCCCTACCCGGAGCCGACGGTGGTGACGCTGACGAGCAGCAATCCCCAGGTCGCAACCGTAACCCCCAGCGTAACCTTCAACAACACGTACTGGTATGGCATGGTCCCGATATCCACAAAGGCGGTAACATCACCGATACCGGTCACCATCACTCTCAAGCTCGGCGCGGAGACGAAGACAGCGCAGCTGCAGGTGATCCCGGGATTCATGGTGAACGGTGTTTCGATCGCCCCGTCAAGCGTCAAGGGCGGCACGCACGCCACGGGAACCGTGACGCTGAATAAAGCGGCAACAGCCGGCGGCGTACAGATCAGCCTGACGAGCAGTCGCCCGGGCACAGCGATTCTGCAGGCAGGAGTAACCGTGCCGCAAGGCCAGACCAGCGCAACGTTTTCCATCGCTACCACCCCGGTGACGGCGTCTACGAACACCGTCATCACGGCTTCCTTTGCAGGGTTGCAGAAAACAGCGAACCTCACCGTCATACCCTGAAGCGTCCCGACGGAAAAAGGTGCCGGGAATACAGGAAAAGGTAAGGTCTTGCTTTCTGCCCGTACCGGCAAAAGGCAAGGCCTGACCCATGATGCGCGGCCGCATCCGGCCCCATGATGTGGTTATATTTTCAAAGGTCATCCAATGCCCTTGCCCCCAAAGGTACCTCCTGTTATGATGGGGCGGATTCATTGAAGAAATCACACAGGAGGAAGGCATGGGTATACGATGGTCCTTTTGCTCAGCGGTCATTCTGGCTGTCACGATTGTTTTTATGGCGGAAGCCAAGGCTGCTGATTCATTCTCCCAGCAGCAGCAGTTGAGAGCCCCCACTTTTTCGATCTCCACGGCGAGCAACTTCCGGACTGCCCTGAAAGGCCTTCGTCCCGTGAAAATATCCGGAAGCACGGTTACTTACGAATCGATGCCCTTTGCGCCCGTAGTGGGCACCATGCCTGCATCCGCACCAGTCACCGGTACCGTTCCCAATCCTTATACATCCCCTCAGGGTGTCGTCGTCAGCGTGGTCCAGCCTGTGAATTCTCCGACCGGATCGCGATTAGACAAGATTCAGCTCATGGACTATACACCGGCGTTCAGGGCAAATATCGCGGCAAATAATCCTCAGACCTCCGCTAATTGCTACATACCGAAGACCCCCGGCTTTGTCGTGGCTGATGCCCTGTTCAAAGGGTTCCCCAGCGGGAGACATGTCTATGCCGTATCGATCGGGACCAATATACCCAAAGAGTATATCCAGATATATGACTTTAACAGCTCGGCGGCGCTCACCGGACCGCAGCTGGTTTCCAATCCGTCCACAGGCGAGGTGACGGGATTGTTCTCACTGGAGCCGACCTTTTTCAAGGTCCAGCTGAAGGTTTCGTCTCCACCGGCCTGGTGGTATAACTTCCATCACATCCAGATGACGTGCCTCGATTGCCAATAACAAAGATGCCCTGCGAATAAAGGCAGATCACGGTGTGCGGCCGGCCCTGGTACCATTATTCTTTGCGGAGAATGATATCCGGGATATTCAATCCCTTCCGGAACGCCTCGTTGAACAGTTGGACGAGCTTCTCGTCTATGCACGCGTCGCATAAGATCACGATCCATTTTTCCTCGTCGGTGCTGCCCAGATTCAATTTCCGGATATCGATCACTCCCTTTTCGAGGAAGGGAACGAGGTGCATGAACCTCAATCTCTTGCCGAACTCGCCGGCCTTGTTCTTCTTGCGGAGCTGCGTCAGCAAGGCGGGATCGATGCCTGTCATTTCAGCTATCTTCTTATACGAGCGGTATTCGCGATGACGTGCATAAAAATCCTCTATATGCCCGGCAAACAGCTCTTGAGTGGCTGTGCTGAATTCGTATTTCCAGACCCTCTTCATGACAGTGAACATAATCGCGCCCTAACCCCTTGATCCTATGATAGTTAAGGATTAAAGCCCCACGCACCTGTCCCGTCAAGCGTTATTTCCGGAACGGCTTTTACCGTAAAATGTAGAAGAATCATCATCTTCGACCCGCATGTCTTCGAGGCCTGCCCTGCAATAGCCCGGGAACCTTTAACTTCCATGACTCATGAATATTTATATTCTCATGATGTATCCTTTTCATGGAATAGGAGGTTCCCATGAGACGCATGAATGCTTTCAGGAAAACGAGAGGATTCTCTCTTTTTCTCATCATACTTTTCTTTTTCGGATGCAGTGGAGGCGGTGACGAAAGAGAGGACAGCGACCCCCTATCGAGGGAGGAGGCCGATGATCAGTCAGGTGAGGAGTCGGCGTTCTCCGTTGTCTGGGCATCCCCTTCAAACGGATCATTGGGGGTTCGAAGCGACACCCCGATAGACATTACTTTTAATAATGAAATCGATCCGTGCACGGTTAACGAAAACACCTTTATGGTAACTGTAGACAGGACATCTATCCAGGGCGAAATATGTGTAAGAGAGAATATACTTACATTCTATCCACTGTTTCTGCTTTCGAACAGCGAGACCTATACGATCAGGATATTGACAGGAGTGAAAGATCTGGAAGGCAATCCTCTGGCTCTGGAGTTCACCGCCACATTCACGACCGAAGATATCGACCGGATGCCCTTGTAGTTTTCGTCCCTGAATAACTTGGGTCAGAGATCATTTCTCTCCGAACTCCGGTCCTCCCGAGCATCGGCTTTTATGCCCCGGATCAGTTTCCTTTCCGAGTGACGACATAATTGTAGTCGCCGGTCTTCTCGGCCCACACTTCGATCCAGGTTTCATGGCCGTCTCTGGTCAGCTTGTAGACGTCCCTTTTCGGGCCTTTGATTGTCCTGCCCATGAAAGTTCCGCCCTGCTTCTTTATGAAGCGCTCTATGTAGCGAAGGGGCTGGAGATCGCTGAGTTTTGATGCGCTTTCATCGTTGGGGCAGTAGGTCATCTGCGTGAGTTTCCCCTCGACATGGATGGTTCCGGGGGTCTTTCCCTTTACGATTTCAATGTCCTTGTTTCTGGACTCCTGCTCACCGCAGCCGCAGAGATTATAGCCCGGGAGCTGAGGAAAAAGCGGGGAGACGTATTTCAGGCAATCGGGGTTGTCGTTTGATTCCTCGGCTTTTTTCGTCTGAACCATGTCTCCCTTCTCAATGACCCTGTACGCGTACCCGCCGCCCGCATTATCTGCCAGCACCGCAACCCAGATCTCCTTGCCGCCGCCTGCCAGCTTATAGATCGGCATCGAGTTGCTCATGCCGACGAGGGTTCCGTCATACTTCTTTATGGCGTTCTCGAAGCTGCTCAGGATCTGGGCCCTGCCGGGTTTTGATTTAAGCTCGGGCTGGGTGCTGTAAGACACTGCCCAGGATTTTCCCTCGATGTGGATGGTCTCCGGAGCCTTTCCCGTTGTTTCAACGTCGAAGCTGGCATTAGCCTCGCCGCAGCCGACAATATAGTAGCCCGGCAGCCTGGGCAGGAGCGGGTTATACCAATGATTACAACAGCGGTTTGGGCAAAGAAAGAGTGGTATTCAGCCTGCTGAGAACGGTTGCTTTTCATAAATTTCTTGTGATTGCCGAACAAGAAACAGACACCCTACAGCCAGTGCATACGATACGGGATGCAAAAGAATATCATCGTTCTTTGGTTTCCGGAAATTATCGGCACTACATCAGAGATATGCATCAGAGAGGAGTCGGATCATGAGAATGCACCGGAGATTTCTGTACAGTCTGTTCATCCCGATCGTTATCGGGCTTGTGATTTCCGGGTGCCGGGGAAGCAGAAGCGGGACTGCCCCTGCGACGCTTTCGAGCCTTGCCGGCCTGTCCGGTCTGGTGCTCTCGTCCGGGCCGTTGTCTCCGGCGTTTGCCGGCGGTACGGCCGAATACACGTGCCAGGTGCTCCACCCGGTCGCATCCGTCACCGTGACTCCCACTGCCTCTGACGAGCGTGCCGTGATCACGGTAAATGGTGATCCCGTTGATTCCGGGACGGCGTCCGGCCCCATAGATCTTCAATTCGGACCGAATACCATCACCATCCTGGTGACCGCAGAGGATGGAGCTACAACAGAGGCCTACACCATTACTGTGACAAGGAACGCACCGTCGAGCGACGCCAACCTGTCCGGCCTGGTACTGTCATCCCGGCAACTGTCACCAATATTTACCGAGAACACCATCGGATATACCTGCAAGCTGCCTCGCTCGGTTGCATCGATTACCGTGACCCCAACTGCCTCGGACGGGCATGCCGTGATCAGGGTGAATGGTACTCCCGTTCCTTCCGGCCAGGCATCTGCCTCCATGGCCCTGTCCATGGGATCGAACAGCATAGAGATCCTGGTAACCGCAGAGGATGGAGCTACCTCAAAGACCTATACCGTGACGGCGGGCCGGTACAACAGCCTGCAGACCTGGGTATCCGGGAGCAGTGCGAAAAATCAGCCGGGCAGCTATGGCGAGAAAGGGATCGCCTCCGAAACGAACGTTCCCGGGGCTCACTATTACAGCACTCAATGCCAGGACAGCAGCGGTAATTTCTGGCTCTTCGGCGGGTTCGGAGGAGACTCAACAGGAAGCTTCGGGCATCTCAATGATCTGTGGAAATTCGACGGAACACAGTGGACCTGGATATCCGGCAGCAACCTGGCGTTTCAGCTGGGCAGCTACGGCGTAAAAGGGGTTCCCTCCGGCACGAACGTGCCCGGGGCACGGGGGGAAACTATCAGCTGGATGGACAGCAGCGGTAATTTCTGGGTCTTCGGAGGGTTTGTCGTTGGTCCGGCTGGTTACATCGGACTGTTCAATGATCTGTGGAAATTCGACGGGACACAGTGGACCTGGGTATCCGGCAGCAATGCAGCAACCCAGTGGGGAAGCTATGGGGTGAAAGGCATCGCCGATCCAACGAACGTTCCCGGGGCGCGGATGGAGGGCGTCGCATGGATAGACAGTCACGACAACCTCTGGCTTTTCGGCGGGTTCGGATGGGATGCAGTGGGGGGCTTAGGGAGGCTCAATGATCTGTGGAAATTCGATGGAACACAGTGGACCTGGGTATCCGGCAGCAACCTGGTAGAGCCTCCGGGCAATTATGGGATAAAAGGGGTTGCCGCCGAATCGAATATTCCCGGTGGCCGGGCAAACGGCATCGCCTGGGTGGACAGCCACGACAATCCCTGGCTTTTCGGCGGATCGGGATGTGATTCTGCCGGAAGCGTAGGTTCATTGAACGACCTGTGGAACTTCGACGGAACGCAGTGGACCTGGGTATCCGGGAGCAACCTGAGAAACCAGGCAGGGGTCTATGGCGAGCAGGGGGTCGCCTCTGAAACGAACGTTCCCGGGGGATGTATGGGCCATGTCTCCTGGATAGACAGCCACGACAACCTCTGGCTTTCCGGCGGGCAAGGATGGGATTCGACCGGGGATTCAGGGTTTTTAAACAGCCTGTGGAAATTCGACGGGGCACAGTGGACCTGGGTAGCCGGCAGTAATATGAGTGATCAACCGGGCAGCTATGGGGTAAAAGGAGTCGCCTCCGAAACGAACATTCCCGGGGCAAGGGAAAACGCGATCGGCTGGACAGACAGCAATGACAATATCTGGCTTTTCGGCGGCTTAGGTCCAGATTCATCCGGGGCCTTTGGATATTTCAACGACCTGTGGAAATTCGAGATGTAAGCCTGTAAAGGGGTCAGGGACCATTTCTCTCTTTGCTGCCTTCTCCCGGCATACAGGCAAAAAGCAGGACCTGACGCCCTGACCGGCCTAACCGTTCGTGATCCCTGCCGGATACCGCAAAGGGAGCTGAGGGCCGCCTCCAGTCTATGCCATATCACTTGAGCGTCTGGGAACAAACCAGCTTTGCCCAAAAACAAATCGATCGATACTTTTGAAGAACCACACTATCTTATGGACATAACCCTCAAATATATATATTATATTCAATAGTTAGTTTGGGAATAAGCTTTCAAGAGAGTTGCGGTTGCCGTAACACGGGAGCATCATTGTAATTTAATGTCAAGTGCGAGCTGTTTTAATGCTTATCCTTCTCCGTCGAAGTTGATGCACTTTTGTATGGCGATAAAGAAAAATGCTTCTCCATAAGAGGCATACAAAAAAATAATGAAGGGGAGGCATATCATGTCACATAAATACAATATGTTTTTTCTCATCCCGGTCCTTCTGGTCGTGATGCTTGCGGCAGGAGGGTGCGGTGGCGGCGGCGGTGGAAGCGATTCCGGCGGTCCGGTTAAGCCTGAAAATATTGAAGGTGATGCCATCCTGGATATTCAGCTTGTAGACAGTGGACATAACAGCACTGCGCCTGCTCCGCCAGAAGGGTACACGCTGCTGGATATCGACCTGAATGGGCGTAACACCGGCGGAAATTATATCTGGCTCTATTATAAGGTCGGAAAGGCTGACGGGTCGGAAGGAGATCCGATAAGCAGGATCTATACAGTGGATGAGTATGACGGCGAGACGGATACCCTCGGAGGTACGAAGCTGCCGGTCAATCTTAACGAAGACAATCTTAAGGATGAAGGCAACAAACCGTTATGGCTCTACTACATTAAATCGGACTGGCCTGTAGTCCGATCCATCGTCGTCTACCAGAGACAAGGAGATTGGAATGTAGTAAAGTACGGCCCTCCCGAGGCAGAAGGCCAATATGATATCGTGTGGGTGCAGGAGCTCGTACCTGATAATTTCAAGTCTCCGTATGATGACATTCATCCCGATGCACAAGACCTGAACGAAGGACAGTCCAATTTTATATTTTTAATGAGCGATTACCTCTACATCGGGTACGGCGTAGACTGAACAATCCGCACCCATAGGGGAGTATGGCCCTGCCCCCTGAGGAGGCAGGGAGCTGAAGAAGGCGATCAGGTCACCGTCCGGGGAGATACGACAGGATCATGATCCTCTCTACAATCCGGATATCCGGCGCTGATCGCCGGGTACGAAGCGCGGGTCGGGACCCAGCCCCTTCAGCACGACGGGATCGTGATTGTAGAGGTCTTTCCGGAAAAAGGGCACTCCCTTTGTGTCGACGGTCACGGTCGAGTACAACAACAGTATGGGGACCGGCAGAGGCAGGTCGAGCCTCCAGGTAAATCCATTGCCGGCCGCCTTCTGGAGCTTTCCGGGAGTCCACCCGCAGAAGCCGGGGAACAGACGGCTGGCAAACTCGAAAGGCCTCTCCACCCGGATACACCCCGAGCTGAACGTCCGCTCCTGCCGATCGAACAGGAACTTGCTGGGCGTATCGTGCAGATAGACGCGATGCTTGTTGGGGAATATGATCTTGATGCGACCCAGGGGATTGTCCGCGCCGGGGTTCTGCACGAGCCGGTAGGGAAAGGGCTGTTCGGGGTACAACGCCCACTTCACCTCGGTCGGAGGCGTGACGAAGCCCATACCTTCATAGTCGATGACCGTGATGTGGTGCTTTTTCAGGTAGCCCGGGTCCTTCTTCACTGCCGGCAGAACGTCTTCGTCGCGCACGGTGGGCGGTATCGTCCAGGTGGGGTTGAACTCAATGTAGGTGATCTCGGACTTAAGCATCGGCGTGTCGCGATACGGCTGACCCACTTGCGCCCTGCCGGACCACACGATGCGGCCGTTTTCATGGACATAGACATTGAATCCCACGATGTCTACCAGGACGAAGGTGTCGCCCAGTTTTCTCATCACCCACCTGCACCGCTCCAGGTTTATCCGGATCTGGTCGATGCGGCCTTCCACCGGGACATTCATCGCCCTCAGCGTCTCTCCGCCCACCGAACCGTCCTGTGTAATGCCGTGCCGGGCCTGGAAGTGGCGCACCGCCCGGGCCAGCCCCGCGTCGAAGAACGGGCTGCCCAACGGCAGGCCGAGCCCGGGATATTCTGCTGCCAGACGGCGGCGCAGCGCCGGCACGCCTTGGTCCGAATCACCCATTTTAAGGCGCTTGCCTTCGGGCAACCGCTGCCAGCCGCCTCGTGCACGGATGGCCCGGTAAGCGGCCAGCGCCTTCTTCAGTCCTTTGTAATACACGTAACTCACCTTCCAGGAGTCCACGATCCGGGTGATGGAGGGGAATGCAAGCGCCTTCTCGAAATAGTCCACAAGGTCTTCGCTTACCGGAGTATTCTCGATTTTCCATTGGGGATGGTAGGTGGCAGGGTCCTCCCTGCCAAACAAGGTGTGGCTCGCGAGCCGTATGAAGGCATCCGTGAGGAGCATGTCCAGAAACGCGGCCCGGGTCGGGTCTGAGGCCTGGCCGATAGGGTTTTCCCTGAGCGATTCAAGGATCTCATTCAGGTTGTAATCATGTGGATTGAGGCCCTCGTCGTACGACTCCCGTATGGCGGCGACGAACTGGTAGACTGCTACAGGCGAGGTCCAGATGGGGCGGTACTCGCGGCGCTTATAAAGCCTCGGCATGACAGCCCATGATGAAGACCGGCACACGTCCACGCCGAGAGCGATCTCCTGCTCCATACCTTCCAGGCTCTGCCGGAGCACCTCTGCGACAGGGTCATCCTGGGCTTGGAGCAGATCGGAAGGCGAGCCATCCTCGGTCTGGAGAGTAGCCGAAGGGACATCCTCGGTTTGAAGCATCTCTGAAGCCGGTACATCCTGGGCCTGGAGCATCGAGGCATGAAACAGCAGAGCGCACAGGAGCGGAACCACAAGTTGTCTCAACGGAATGCGCACAGTTCTCTCCCTACCAGTAGCGCACGCGCCCGATATCCACATGCACGAAGCCGAGGGCGGGATAGTAGCCCACGCCTCCTCCCTGCAGTTTTACGGCCGCCTTGTGCAAGGTCTTGAGGCTGCATCCCGGCAGGGAGAAATCCACGGCTTTCCCCTTCATGTGAAGACTTCTGCCGGCCACGCCGCCGTCGTTTTTCCTGAGGAAAGCATTCGTTTCCGGTGACCGGTAACCGGAGACGACATGGAAAATGCCCCGGGACCCCATGAGGTTGTGAAGGGAGTGGAGAAGATCGAGTAGGCCGGTGTCAATGGGTTTGACATCTCCGGTGCGGAAGTCCCGGAGGAGTTGGTTGATGTCGGAAAGCGCCGTCAGGTCATACAGTCCCTCGGACCAGTACACGGTCTCGAGCTTCTCGCCGGTGTGGAGATTGTAAAAAGACAGAGCCTTCTCGTAAGGAAGCATCGGGCAGAGAGATCCCATGAGTGCCTGCGGACACAGAGCGCCGGCAAGCGCCAGCATACCGGTCTTGAGAAAAGCCCGACGGGTCAGTGCCCCTGCTGACCGTTTTCTCTTCTGTTCGCTCCTCACTATCATTTCCTACCGGCCTAAAAATACTTGACATCACCGTGTGCTGTCAACACCTGGCTGATTCTCTGGTCCCCGAAGCCGGGCGAAGGGTTCTTTGACGGCCCGATCGCAAGAATCCCCTTACCGGCCTTTCAGGCAGAAAGAGGAGAGATACCCGCAAGGTAGCATGCATGGAGCAGGAGGCAATGTATGCAGAGTGTTGACAGCAGCAAGCGCTGTTCTATATTCTCTTGCAGGTGGAAAATATAATTCAACAGAATGCCCCGGAGACGAACCGGCCGGCACATCACCTGAGCCGCCGCGATTTTCTCAAGACCGGTATGCTGGCGCTTGCCGGCTGCATGTGTCCGCAGATCCTCATGGGGGCCGTGGGCCGGCCGCTTCCGCATGATCGGTCTCTCTCGTTCTACCATATTCATACCGGCGAGAAGCTCAAAGCCGTGTACTTCTCCGCGGGCGATTATGTCCGGGAGGCGCTCTCCTCGATCAACCATCTCCTGCGGGACTTCCGCACCGGGGATGTCAAACCCATCGATCCAGGCCTGCTTGACCTGCTCCACGCCCTTCGGGCCAGGATGGGATCTAAAGATATGCTGCACGTTTTTTCCGGCTACCGGTCACCGGAAACGAATGCCGACCTCAGAACAAACAGACATGCCGTATCCGGAAAGAGCCTCCACATGCAGGGGGAAGCCGCGGATATCTGCCTGCCGGGACGCAGCCTCAAGTCTCTGCACAAGGCTGCCGTGACGCTGAAAAGCGGAGGCGTTGGCTACTATCCCGGTTTCGTGCATGTGGATATCGGGCGCGTGCGATACTGGTAGGGGGAGAACTGTGCGAATGCCGTTGAGACAACTTGTGCTTCCGTTCCTGTGCGCGCTGCTCCTTCACGCGCCGATGCTCCATGCTCAGAGTGCACCGGTTTCAGAGATGCTCCAGGCCCAAACCGACCCGGTTGCCGGGATGCTCCGCCAGTGGCTGGAGGGCATCGACCCCGATACGGACTTGAACATCGGCTCCTGCCGGCTTCAATCGTCGCCCATCCTGCCGGAGCTTTACAAGCGCCGCGCGTATACCCCTGTCTGGACCAGGCCCGAATCTGTAGCCGAGCTCATCGCGGCCATACGGGAATCGTATGCGGAAGGCCTCAACCCCCAGGAATACCACCTGGCGTGGATCCTGAACATGCTCGAGGGAAACCGCAGCGGCATAGCCTCCGACCCGTCCATGTCCGCGTCTCTCGACATGCTCCTCACGGATGCCTTTATACAGCTCGCCGGCCATACAACCTGCGGCAGGGAGGACCCCGCCACTCACCAGCCTTTGTGGGAGCGCGAGAGGACCCTGGGCGGCGACGACCCTGTGGACTTTTTCGAGAAGGGGCTTGCATCCCCTTCCATTGCCCGGACTATCGACTCATGGAAGGTGCGTCACCCGTACTACGAGCGCCTGAAGCAGGCCCTGGCAGCCTACCGGTCGATCCGTTCGAACGGCGGCTGGCAGCGCGTGCCGGAAGGCAAGATCCTGAAACCGGGCATGTCCGGTGTGGAAGTTGCGGCGCTGCGCAGGCGCCTGGCGGCCGAAGACCCCCAGTTCAGGGCAGAGGCCGACCCTATGCGCTTCGACAGAGGGCTGCACCTCGCTGTTCAGCGCTTTCAGGAGCAGCACGGCCTCGAGCCTGATGGAGTCGCGGGCAGCGAAACCCTGGCAGAGCTGAACGTCCCGGTCGAGTACCGGATCGACCAGATCAGGATAAACCTGGAGCGAGGCAGGTGGGTGTTGAGCGAGCTGGGCGACACCTTCGTAATGGTTGACATCGCAGGGTTCAGCGCTCATTTCCGGAAGCAGGGCCGGATCGTATGGTCCGGCAAAGTAGTGGTTGGACAGCCGTACCGCAACACGCCGGTGCTGCGGTCGAAGGTCGCCTACCTGGAGTTCAACCCCCCCTGGACGATACCGCCCACCATCCGGGACGAAGATGTCCTGCCGGCCCTCGTGGAAGACCCGCTCTACCTGAGAAAAAACAGAATCATGGTCATCGACGGGAAGGGCCTGGTCATACCGCCGGAGACCGTGAACTGGTCGCTGTATCCCGCGGAGCCCTTCCCCTACCGGCTCGTGCAGAACCCCGGCGCAGGCAACCCCCTGGGCCGCATCAAGATCATGTTTCCCAACGAGCATCTCGTCTATCTGCACGACACTCCGGACAAGTCGCTGTTCGAACAGGATGACCGGACCTTGAGCTCCGGGTGCATCCGGGTCGAGAGTCCCTTCGAGCTGGCCGCGCTGCTGCTGGACAACTACGCCGGCTGGAGCCCCGAGAGACTGTCGAAGGCGGCCGCCACGGGGCTTACCTGGAGGATCAACCTGCCGGAGCCGGTCCCCATACTCCTGATGTACTCGACGGTGACGGTCGACGACACAGGCACCGTCTTCTTCAAGAAAGACCCGTACAGCCGCGATCCCCTCATGCTGAAAGGGCTGTCCCTCGACTCGGAGATCAGTCCCGCCATCTAAGCATCGCCGGATACAACCGGGCGCGAGTCCGGGCGATATCATCCTGCTTCACGAGTGTCCGGCCACCCGAAACGGCAAAACTTGCCTGCCGGCAACATGTTTTTTCCTCTTTATCCAAAGCCGGCCGTTCCTGCCCGCGCATAACGAGTGACCGGGTCTGCCTGGCACAATCATTGATATGATTCATACCGTGATGAACTGAGAGAACGACGGGAGGATAACGATTGAAGGGGATAAATCCGCTTTTATACGGGCTCAATGATCTCTACGGGAAATCCGGCATGTTTCAGGGCTTCAGCCAGACGCCGAACGCTATCGCATCGCTCATCGGCACCGGACGGAGCGGGATGAACATATCGACCCAGGCAAAAGGCATCTCTGAACTGTATACAATGGTAAAGGCCGGCAAGGATAAAAATGCGGCGGCAGGGTTCAATCAGACGGTGAAAAACCTCTTCAAAGATACCGACAGCACAAGCCTCCAGGATTTCGTCACCTTCGGGATGGCGTCGGTGGTAAGCGGCAAGAGAGAAACCTTTGGAAAGATGCTGGGCTGCGTGAACAAGCTGAACACGAAAGCCGGCGCCGGATTGGGCATATCGATCGTCAGGCAGGCGGTGAACACGTATGAGGAAAAAGGCACTGCCCTTGCGGGAAAATTCATCGACACGGCTGCGAATATCATGGACAGAAAGTTTTCCAATTCGGCTGAAATGACTTCAACGCTCAAGGATTTCGTCAGCACATGGAATGCCGTCCTCACCCAGACGAAGACGTCGAAAGATATCCTCGACCTCAACACGTTCGCCCAGAAAGCGAAATCCCTGGATAACGACGCACTCAAAACCTACCTGGAGCAGGTCAACGCAGCCATTAAGAAAACGAGTGCAGCTTCGCGTTAGCCGATGCCCGAGGTACTGCCGTATGTTTTGTCCGGTGGGTGAAAGAGAGCCGGAGAATGCCTGCGGGCGAAGGAAAAATCACCCGGGCCTCCTCCGGTCTTCAGTAAAAATTGTTACTTCTTTTTCGGGGCAGCAGTTGCGGCCTTCTTCACCGGCTTTTTCGCCGCAGCTGGTTTTGCCGCCTTTTTGGCTGTGGCCTTTGTCGCTGCTCCGGCTGCTTTTGCAGGCGCTGCCTTTTTTGCAGGCGCTGCTTTCTTTGCCGGTGCTGCTTTCTTCGCAGGCGCTGCCTTCTTTGCCGGTGCGGCCTTCTTCGCAGGTGCTGCTTTCTTTACGGGCTTTGCGGCTTTCTTGGGTGCAGATGCGGGCTTTGCAGCCTTTGTAGCCTTTGGTGCAGCAGCTTTTGCGGGTGCAGCTTTTTTGGTAGCTTTTGCGCTGCATCCGGCCTTGGGGGCCTTACCCTTTGCGTCGCTCTTGAGAGCCTTTTTCCCTGCTTCTTTCTTCATTGTCATCAAACACTCCTCTAATGGATTTATGAAGCCCTTCCCCTTAAACGATGAATCAATGAGATTTCGTACATCATGTCAGGTCAGGCTTCTTGCCACGTTATGTACATACATCGGCAAAAGCAATGCCTGACCCTTAATCTTATTAACATATTCATCATATAATTCCTCATGGAAAATCGATAAAATGTTATATGAAACCATTTTTTTCTGCGCCGGAAAAAACCGGAATCGCCCTATACCCTTTCTACAACAGGCTTTACGACGCGAGATGAATCGTATGATGTTCATCATTACGTATCATTATTTTTCATTCATACGGTCTGGCAGGCGTTGTGCGCGAAAAAGTTCCGGGTTGCTTCACGTTCAAAAGAGGTGGAGCATCATGCTGAACGACGACGGTGCGCCGGGCAGCTTGTGCAGAACCTGGGCGAAGGTGTGCCGGGACTCATTTGGGACTACGAGAGAAGTTTAAAGAGACGGTATCAGTTATGCCAACGAGATTTCATCTTGTGCCGCTCTGCTGCTTCTTTGATGATCTGAAGCCTCTCGAGCCTGCTCTGCGATCTGTCGACTTTCTTTTCCGGTACGCTTGTCTTGGTAGTTTTGGCGCTCATTTTGTATTTACTCCTATTCATCTGTAGCCGCCTGCTCCGGCTATCGTTGCTTCATAGTACCCGCCTGGCGGGAAAGGGAAAGCCTTTCATAGTCAGACATACCACGCAGGAAAAGTTCCTTGAGAGAGTCACGAACTCTTTGGTGGAAAATCCAGGTATGCTTCATACTCGCACACTATTGTCCTCATAAGCAATAATATAATTTTTCAATGGTTAAAGAGAATTATTTAAAAAAGTTCTTGCGCGGTCTTCTGTCACAAGTGCGTGGCCCGGCTGTATAAGACAGTATGCCGGTCGATATCCACAACAAGTAAAAGGAGGAAGGTTTTATGAAGCATGTACTGATAATTTTGGCGATTCTGTGTTTACCCGCCATGGTCTGCGCCGCGCAGGACCAAGCAGCAGACGACGCCCTGGATTATGGGCAGTTGGAGAAACGGATCGCAGGGCTTACCGTCCAGAACCTGGCGGGAGAGGCGGTCGCACTGGAATCAATCTGGGAGCAGCGGCGGGTCGTGCTGGCGTTTCTGCGTCATTTTGGGTGAATGTTCTCCAGGCAGCAGGCTGCTGCCCTTATGGGGATCAGGAACCGGGTCGAAGCGTCCGGTGCGACGATAGTGGTTATCGGGAGCAGCACACCCGAGCAAGCCAAGGATTTTGCCGAGCAGTTCAAGTTCGAAGGCGAGCTTTACGTCGATACGACCCTGGAGACGTACAAGGCCTTTCAGCTCGATCGCGGTTTCTTCCGGACCCTGGGGCTGTCATCGATATCACGCGGCTTTACGGCCATGAAAAGCGGGTCCCACCAGGGCTTGAGCGCAGGAGATCTCTGGCAGCAGGGAGGAGTGTTTATCATGGGCCCGGGAAAACAGATTCTCTACCAGCATCGCGATGAGTTCGCAGGCGATCACGCAGACCTGGAAGCGGTCGTACGGGAATGCCAAACCCAAGGGGAAACCGGTACCCCCTTAAACTAAGCTCGAAATAGAAAAGGGGACAGATTTATTTNNAAATAAATCTGTCCCCTTTTCTATTGGCCGTACTGACCGCTTCTCTCGAAGACCTTTCTCAGGAGCTCGGTCGTGCGTGCGGCAGGATCATTGCGTATCTTCCTCTCTTCCTGGCCGACCATGTAGAACAATCCCTCCAGGGCCTTGTCCGTCACATACCGGTCGAGGTCCAGGGAGTCCCTGTTCGCCAGGGGAAGCAGGGAAAGGTATCTCTCGTTCAACGCTTTGTACTGCCGGGTGACGCCCACGGCATCCATGCTGGCGGCCACTTCCGGCCTGAAGGCCTGAGCAAGGCGCACGGAGGTCTTTGTCCTGAAATAATCCGTCGCAGCCGTATCCGGCCCGTTGAGGATCCTGGTCCCGTCCTGGAAGGTCATCTCCCTGATAGCACCGATGAAGACGTCCTTCGCCTTGGGCGCAGCCCTCTCGGCCGCACGGTTCATGCTGAGCACGAAGGCGTCCACCTCGCTGCCGAGCCCGGCCTTCCGGAGCACTTCGCAGGTCAGCCGAATATCTTCGGGCAAAGGGATCTTGATGGCGCCATTGCCGAAATAGCCGTTCCGCGCGCCAACCAGCCCGACCGCAGAGCCTGTCCCCACGGACAGGGCCTCCCTTAGCCCGGATATCACGGTCCCCTCATCAAGGGAAAGGGACCGCTGTGGTGTCGCAGGCCCCAGAAAGATACTCAGTAGATCCTCCAGAAAACCGGCATGGGCGCTTGGAGCAGAGGCCAACATTAGGCAGATGGATATCAATAGTATTTTTAGTTTCATTCTACGCAAATTACATGAACACAACCGTTGCGTCCAGGGATTTGAAACTATAATGTTGGCCGTGTCAGGATTATCCGTGCAATCGAATGAGAAATGTGAACACGCAAATAATCTCACAATAACCCATGCTTCGTGCCATATGTGTTACTGGAGTTTGTCACGAAGATAACATAGAGCAAAAACTTGACACAAGGCCCTGTTCCCTATACGATTTTCCCGAGAAAGTTTTTACCAATTGCACTCCATTTACAGAATCCTGATTAAACGCTCGAAACAGTTTGTCGACTTTGCGAGCAGTTTTGAAAAGCGAACCAAAGAGGAAAAAATAATTAAAGGGAGGAAACTGCAAAATGAACTATTCGTTCTTCAGGAAGAATGCAAAAAAAGTCAGGCAGGCGATGCAGAAAGAGGGAATCGATGTGTTGATTCTGACGCATCAGCAAAAGTACTCCTATGTTGCCGGAACTTTCCACAACGACTTTAACCTTGGGAACTGCCTGTTCGTGTGGGCAAAAGAAGAGCCCACGCTCCTTGTCTCGCTTGCGGAAATGGGAAGACTCATGACGGAGGGGTACATCAGGGACATTCGTTTCTGGATGCCCGCGTATGCCGGTATAGAGCCCGTAAGTTTTTTGGACACTGTTGTTAAGATCCTTCTGGAGCGCGAATGCCACAATAAGGTGATTGCCGTAGAAATGCCGTCCATTGCATACCTGATGTACGACCACCTTGCCAGAAATCTGCCTGATGCATCCATCGTGGATGGCGAAAGGATGATCAACAGCGTCATGATGCGCAAGGACGAGGAGGAGTTGGCGCTGATTCGCCGCGCCTGCGGCATCGCCGATGCGGGCACCAGAAAAGTCATTGAAAACGCACGGGTCGGAGTTACCGAAGCGGAACTGATTGGCCATGCCGAGCTTGAAATGCGGAGGCTTGGCGCCTCCTATTATTATACGCCGAATCAATGCCTTTTTACGTCCCAGATGGGCTACGGCGATCATTTGCCGACCGATAGAATTCTGGTAAACGGAGACAGGATCTATTACGATCTGCATCCCGTCTGGGATGAATACCGCACGGACAGCTTCCGGACGCTTGCGTTTGGGAAACAATCAAAGGACTACATGAAGATGGTCGATTTCATCAGGCCGGTCATAGAGGAATTGAACACGATGTTTGTGCCCGGTGCGAGTACCAAGGAAATTGAGAAGTGGTATATCAGCCGTCTCGAGGAGGGCGGCTATCCGGATTTCGGTTCCGTTCCTCTCGGGCACGGTATCGGCACAGGCCATCTGCCTCCGACATTTTGCCACGACGACGACTATATCCTCGAGGAAAATGTCATGATCGTTCCCTGTGCGCATATCTTCGATTTCAAGACCAATTGCGGCGTATTCGCACTGGAATACGTTGTGTGCGTCAAGCCCGGAAAAGCGGAAGTCTTAACGAAATACCCACTTGATTTGATTACAATCGAATAGAAATATTCAGCCTCCACGGCTGATACCGGGCCATACTGTACTTGGACGGGGTTTCCTTGTAAGGGACGTGTACTTTAGAGGTATCGAATAATTGGCCAGGGCGATACGACATCATCTTCGGTGGCGGATCGCCCTTGGCTGCGTCTCTCCATAGAGCGTTTACGAGGGGTCATTATCACTGATCCAAGGACTTGCAGGGAAACGTCTGGTCGATGGCCCCAACTTAAAACTCCGGCATGCTCTGCTCCCACGTACTGACGGCATCCGGAGACCTTCACTTTTCAAGGGAAGCCAAGAATATGAATATATTACAGATATCGTAAGTTACGCTATGGAGAAATAATGAATCTTAAGTGATTTTTGTCGTAGCATGTTAATAAATTCACCTTTCTAATTACTACTGAATAATTCTTCGACATCCGGGACCATTCAGGATGCTTCGTCCACCTGTCTCAGGAATGACCTGTATCTGCGTACCGATGCGCTCCTTCAGGACCGTGACGTGTGATATGACGCCGATGAGCTTGCCGTACTCCTGCCGCAATCCGGCTAGAGTCTCCAGGGCGGTTTCGAGCGCTTCCTCGTCGAGGGTACCGAATCCTTCATCGAGGAAGAGCGAATCGACGCGAACCTTCCGGCTTGCCATCCGTGAAAGTCCCAGGGCAAGGGCAAGACTAACAATGAAGCTTTCGCCGCCCGATAGGTTCTTGGTAGAACGGATCTCGCCTGCCTGATAGTTGTCGATGACATTAAGCTCCAGTGGTTGCGATGAATCACGTATGAGTAGATAGCGGTCCGTCATTTTTCTGAGCTGACGGTTGGCATGCATGGTCATCATCTCAAAGGTCAGACCCTGGGCGAAATTCCGGAACTTCTTGCCGTCTGCCGAACCGATGAGCTGATGCAGGGCATCCCAGCGGGCAAATTCAATCCTGCGAGCGTCAATGGTTTTGATCTGCTCCTGCTGCTTTCCCCTGAGTTTTTCGTTTTCACTCAAGCTCTTGATCATGCCACCGATGTCGATCCTTATTTCTTTCAACCCGGAATCACAGGTGACGATGCCTTCCAGTATGGTTTCCAGAGTTTGATCGGTCAGGTGTTTCTCTTGTTCATCGGCCAGCACTGTTGACTTGTCTTTCCTTCTGGCGTCCAGTTCGGTTTTCTCCCTAATTAGGGCCTTTTCCTGTTCCGAGAGCCTTTCCCGTTCTTCTTCAACCAGACAGGCTGATACGTAGTCGGTCTCATCCCGGAATCCGGCCTTTATGATCCTCACTGTCAGATTCTGTTCCGTATGGGCAAGTTCGATCGCCCGATTGAGTGTCTTTGTCCTCAGGTCTTCAGCCTTTGCCTTCTTGGCAGTGATCTCTTTTTCCATCAGCGTGTGTATTTCACGCGCATTTTCAAATGCCTTGCCCGCCTCATCCACCGCCGCGGCCAGGCACTTCTCCTCTTGATCGGTGTCCTTCTCACCATAAAGTTCGCGGCGTGAAGTGACGAGAGACTCATAGTGTACTACCATGCCGTCGCGATCCTTGCGCAGTTCCTTCAGGTCTTGTTCGATTTTCTCCAGCAGGGCCTTGTCCTTATCGATCCCGGCCTTCAGGTCCTGGATCATTTTCTCTAGCCCGGTTCCCTCCTCCTGCTTTGCCAGCCAGTTGTCTTTACGCCCTGTAAGGTCTTTCAATATGCTATCGAGATCTGCAGAAGATATTTCCCTGATCCCGAAGGGTTCAACATCCTTCAACGCAGCGGTACATGCCTTCCCGGACTCTTCTCCGAGGCTCGCGGCTTCCCTTTCCAGCCGCTCATGCTCACGGACGGCAATCTCGACTTTATGACCGGAGTCCTGCAAGGCGTTACCTGAAGCTTCTGACAAGGCCCTCAGATCTTCCAGGCCTTTCTGTAGAACCTTCTCCTGCCGAATCTTGTCTTCAGCAATGACGATAATACCGGATATCTCAGCAATCCTTTTCTGAACCGCTGTCATCTCATCACATACACTCACTGCACGCTCCTGAGGTGCGGATTGCATGCCCAGTTTCAGCATATCATCCATGCATTGCTTGTCATCAGCGGCCAGCGCCTCACTCTTCTCTGCCATCCCCTTTTCAGCATACATGGTTTCTGTGAGCGTCCGTGCCTGCCCGGCCAAGAGCTTGCCCAGGTTTTCAGACACCTGTAAGAGCTCAGCCTTTGCATCGTTCAATTCTTTTTCAGCCTTGTTCAATTCTGGGACATTGCCCTTTGCATAAGGATGATCGACAGCACCGCACAAAGGACACGGCTTTCCGTCTTCGAGACGGTTCCTCTCTTCTTCGAGGTCCCGGATACGGCTTAGGAGGATCACATGTGTCTCCAGGCTCTGGACAGTACCTTCCAGGAGGACTTTTCTGTCAGTACAGGATTTTATCTCATCCGACAGTTTATCATGGTCGGATCTGGATGTTTCTATGACTTCCTTCAGTCCTTCCAGCACAGCGTAGGTCTTGTCAATCCGGTCGATGGCATCACGTATCTGCTTCAGGACAGCATTACGTTCCATCAGCACAGTCTTTTCCTGATGCCATTGGCCGATCTCACGTCCACTCAGGATAACTGCGATCTCCTCGGCCAGCCCCTTCAGTTCGTCTTGCCCCTTCTCAAACTCCTTGCGGGATTTCTCGTGAGCGGCCTCCATCTTCTTGCACGCTGCAAGGGCGGACTCCTGTTCTTTGGCTGCTTCGGCAAGCGCTTCCCGAGTCTTGATATTCCGGCCCTCAAGATCACGGAGCGAGGCGAATACTTTTGAGATTGCAGAAATGTGTATCAGTAATGCAGCATCAACAGAGTTTGCTATTTGATATTCATGGACGGCCTTCAGCCTATCCTGTGTATTCTGGAGGAACTGTGAAGCTGTATCGATATTCCCGGTATAAATAACGCGATGTTTCTGTGCATCAGAAATAGCCTTATCCTTTTCTTCAACACGTCTTTTCTGCTCGCCCAGCCCGGCATCGAGATATCGTACCATCTTGATGACCTCTGCTTCGGACTGCTGCTTTGTCCTTGCTTCGATCAGCCCAGCCTCGGCGGCCTTTTTCGCCGACAGCGCCTCTTCGCAGGCCTTGTCTTTTTCCGGCAAAGCGGCGATGATCCCATCAAACTCCCTTGTCTCAATGCCCTGCTGGGCACGCATGGCAGCCACGCCCCGGTAATCCCCCTCAAGGCCGAGGGCCTTGCGTGATTTGACCAGCCGTATCCTTTCCGGTTCAAACGCAAGGCTGCGTTTCTCAAAAACCACTATTTGGGCATCCAACTCAAGGAGCTCCTTTTTCAGGGCAGCCATGGTCTCAAGCCAGGAGGCAGACTTGCGGAGGCCATCAAGCCGGGCACTCAGTTCCGCTTCCCGGATCTGTCTTTCTTTCAGGTTTGCCTGCAAGTCCTTTTCCTCATCCTCGCTTAGCACTTGGATCCCTTTCAATTCGGCCAGCAGCAGATCAAGCTCGTCGCGCTCTTTTACCCGACGCTCGTGAACCTTTATGGAAATCTCGCTATAGATCTCAGTGCCGGTAATCTGCTCAAGGATCGGGGAGCGTTCATTGGGATGCGCCTGGAGGAACACGGCGAAACTTCCCTGCGCCAGAAGCATGGACCTGGTGAAGCGATCGAAGTCCATGCCGGTCGTCTCTTCGATAAAACCGGCAACCTGAAGTATCCTTGATTCCAGTACTGTCCCGGATTCGGCATCAGCTACCTCATGACGTGCCGGCTGCAGTTCGCCGTCCGGCTTTTTCCGGGCTCTGTGCTGGCTCCAGTAACAGCGGTAACGGCCTGCCTGCGTCTCGAAGGTGACTTCGGAAAAGCACTCGCCAGTCTGGCGCGACATGATCTCATTGCTGCTCTTTGTCACCTTGTCCAAACGGGGTGTCCTTCCGTAGAGCCCAAGGCAGACGGCATCCAGGATCGTGGTCTTGCCTGCACCCGTGGGACCGGTGATCGCGAATATGCCGTCTGACGAGTAATCAGGATGGGTGAAATCGATATTCCATTCCCCGGTGAGTGAATTCAAATTCTTGAAATGGACACCGAGTATTCTCATGCTGTTCTCCTACTGCTCCATCGGATCTGCTTCATGCAGGGATACGATGATTTCCTGATAGGCGCGCAAAAGCGCCGGACGTTGATCCTCCGGGACCTCGTGCAACAGAAGACAACGCTTGAACACATCGGTCACGTCCAGATCGTCGAGGGTTTCCTCCGTATACATACCCTTCATGGCCAGCTCAAGCACCCGGTTGTTCCTTACAGTAAGGATTTCTAGTCTCGATCCAATAATAGCCTCATCTAGACGCTCCCGAAGGTTGCCTGCGATCTCATCTCCTTCATATATGATCTCCAGCCAGGCATTGCTCCCTTCTGCCTTCAGATCGTCTAAGGTACGTGCAATGTACTCCCAATCCCCTCGCACTGACTTCAAGTCTTGGAACCTGGGCACAGGAACATTTGTAACAGTAGGTGTATTCCCAGAGAATTCCACGAGGAACAAGCACTTTTCCTGCTGTGCCTCCCCGAACCCGATGGGCAGAGGAGAGCCGCAGTAGCGCATGAAGTCGGAACCACCCACCCTCTGCGGGACATGGAGATGCCCAAGGGCAAGATAGTCGATGGATACAGGGAACACCTCCGATCTGACCCGTGCTAGGGATCCGATATACAATTCGCGCACCCCGTCGCCGTCAACTGTCTGGCCTCCGGCAGCAAACAGATGCCCCATGGCAACGACATGGACAGGCTTCACCATCCGGGATCGCTTCTGCTCAGCAGCTTCGCACACCATGCGGTAATGAGACCTGATCCCTTCGATGATCTTGAGTTCCTTGTCCTCGACGCTTTCACCGGCCTCGGCAATGCGGATATCGCGGTCGCGGAGATAAGGGATGGCGCAGACGATGAGCCTGGGCTCGCGATCAGGGCCGGTGAGGACGACAAGCTCATCCTCCGGGTTTTCGGATGCACACCCCACGACATGGACATTCAGGAACTTCAGGAGCTCCCTAGGCGCATTCAGAAATGACGGTGAATCATGATTCCCTGCAGTCACTACCACTTGGCGGTTTGCGGAGGCCGCCACGCGGCACAGGAAACGGTAGTAAAGCTCCTGCGCGCGGTTGCTGGGCGTAGCGTTGTCGAATACATCTCCTGCCACGAGCAGGACATCGATATCTTCGCGCTCAATTAGCCCTGCCATCCAGTCTAGAAAAGCCTCGTATTCCGCATATCTCTTCCTGCCGTTCAATACGCGGCCAATGTGCCAATCAGAGGTGTGGAGGAGCTTCATACTTTACCTTAATTTGAGTATTTTTAAAGTCCTTTAGTAATTCATCTATGCTTGCATAAATCATGGTTCAGAGGTGCATTTGACAGAAATTCAAATTCCTATAGCTGGGCATATATAGTTGACAAGCTCTTATCTTCTTTTTTATAGCCGGGCCTAGGTGAGTTAAAATGGGAATCTGTCACAGTTAGATCTACCATTTTGGTAACAGTCATAAGGTGCCATCCGGGAACATTGCCGGAATTACTTCCACCGGCAATCTGATAACAACGAAGCACCTCGTTCCCTGCAGTTGATACTCCATGGGCATGTGGCTCGACAACCCTTTGCTGTCCATCATAATTAAATTCTAAAATGGTCTTTGTTTCTACCGAAGTTTTAACAAGAGTATTCATAACGTTCTCCTTTGGTATCACCAATAGTTTTGAAATTTGAGGTTTGCTATATATCAAAATCAGATAACAAAACCTGTCTTTATCCCGTCTGACCGGTAAATACCATCACACACGACATATGTTCTATATACAATTTATTAGTGTCACACACATTGGGACCGAATTGTCAAAAAAGACTAAACCCAGCTAAAAGCAAAAAGCTCCAAAAACGACTCCTATCTTTGGTTTAACTCTCCACCTCATTTCAGTGCCAGCACATCTTCATAAAGCTTTCTCAAGTGTTCGTCGGACATATCCAAAATTGGTTCATACATGAACGAATTCAAGTGAATGTTCTCCGGTGTCATGAGAATCACCCGCTGAATGGTTTCTATGGTATCAATATCATGACTGAATAGCTTTTTGAACTTTGCCAATAGCCTAGGTGTTTGATTTGAGTCAATACTGGCAACAAACTTATCATCTTTAATTTTGCCAACCATAAATTTTTCAGTAATGAGCCGTATGGCAATCGAAAGAACTATTTTGTTCTCAAAATTGATTCCATCTCGAGCTTTGAGGCATTCGTCTGCCTCGTGTTTGATGATATCAATTAACAGACTGTTGCCCTGGGACGATGTTTCAGTTGTACCAAACAAAGTGTTGTATATGTTATCTAGTTCATTTCGGGTGACGTCAGCAGAGTGGCTCTTCCAGTGTAATAGTGACGTGAGCTTGACATAACCAGGGTCTTTGTCACCCTTTGTAAATTCAATAAGGTTGCGAATAAAAGGGATCGAGGCTATCATCTTTTTAGAATCAGTGAAGTAATGCAACTTCCAGTCATTCACGAAGACGTTCCTGATGCCGGTTGCCTGCTCCAACGAAATACCGTTACTACTCTTCAATGCCATGAGACAATGAGGGTAGTCGACGAACCTGCTGTTTATAGTGCGGAAGAAATCGAAGTTGTGTGTCAGAATGATTTGGTTGAAGTACGATTCTTCAGCAATATCTTTCAGGTATTGAATAATAGCATACTTGTTCTTGTAGTCGAATGAGTCAGCAATGTCATCGACAACAAATACGGTTTCCTGCTTTGCCTTCTTTCGAGCTTCAACCTCAAAAATGATATTAAGTATGTAGAAAGCCCTCTTCTCTCCAGTACTTAGGACCTGCATCAATGCGGCTTTCTCTACTGGAGCCTGTTCAACTCCGTCCTCAAAAGTAAATGCGAGGCTAAGCATCGGTTCCTGACCCAATATGACGGAAACTCTGTTCTTGGCGGTCAGCTTAAACGGGACAAAAAAACGGCTATTGAAAATTTCAATAACAGACTCCCATTGCGTCCGCTGTTTGTTTGCTTCCTCCTCGATCTCTTTCTTTCTCTTCTCAACGGCCAGATATTTCTCAATCAATTCTTTGTAGAGTTCTAATCGAGTCTTGAAGTATGACTTCCATATTTTTTCCTTAAAGTTCTCAATATTTACCAGCTCTGGAAGAATTTCCTCATGTTCTCCTAAGTAAGCATCAAAAGTCTTGACATTCACGTTTTTCGTGATCATCTTTTCAATGTCCGCAAACTTCTTTCTGAGGTCCTTATCTTTCGAGATGCCCTCTTTCTCCTTTTCTATAAGTTCCTCAAGCTGCCTCTTGTTTGTGATCTCCAGTTTCTCGTCAGCATTCAAATTCACACTGTGTTTGGCATCGAAGAACCCGTTGTCAGCGAGGCTCCTCGCAATGGTTGCAGCGTTATAGTAGTTGAACATGCCTTTCTTGAAATATGTAGAGGCAGCTAAAAGCTCGTTGTATTTCTTGATATAGCTCTCAATTGCCGTCTTTACATCTTTTGTTCCAAGAAAGCTCATGACTTTCTCGTCAAAAATTGTATCGTATTTAATGTCGGCGAATGGAGCATCTTTCTGTGCCAACACTTCATCTTTGATACGGAGCAGTGCACGAAAAAACTCGTTATCACTCTTAGTAAACGCGGAGGAAATCTCTTTTTCCAAGTCCTTCTTCGAACCGGATTGCTCCTTTAGAGCCCTCAGGAATAATTCCTTGGATTTGTCGATTTCTATGTGAAGGTCTTCATATTCCTTTCGCAGTTTACTGTTCACAAGCAGGGTCGAAGTTTTCTCTGTGTGACTGATATCTTCGTCGTCATAAGGGTGAATGACGTAGACGCTTTCCTTAGGTAAATCAACATTGTTCTCATCGGTAATTATTCTATTGCAGACTCGTAATGGAAATATCCGGTCCTTGGATGCAATCCCGTCAGCTACGTCCTTGAAGACCTGTGCCAAGGAAGATTTCATAGTACCATTAGGGGCATAGATAGCGTAAGCCTTTTTCTGGGAGAAACAGAACTGTGTCTGAAGTTTCTTAATCCCATAGCAATTTTCTAAGTCAATATTTAGCTTGTTCATTCCATCCTCCACCCCTTAATAAAATACAAGAATCTGACTTCCAATGGTATTTTATATGGTGATCGTGATTCCCCCGTCATTCTCGTAGAGGTAATTTCCATAACTGGAACCATCAACAAACACCTCGACCTCACCCTCATCATATCTGTCAAACTCAGCGTACCCGTCCGAGTCTGTATATTTTTCATCGGTCATGCCCATGAGTACACTCGTGAAACCCAACACAACCCGAGCTCCCCTAATCCCTTCCTGATCATCATTCACGACACGAACATCAAACGAAGCCATAGAAAAATACTTCCACAATTATAGTTAATGGACATGACAACCTTCCTTTAAAATTAGGTCCATTTGTTGCATTAAAACATTGTGTTAATGATATGAAATATCAACTTGTTGAATGGTTCTTGATCATTGGTTGCAAAGATTAACCTAGAATCCCTTCATAAATTTGATATTCTGATACACTAATAGTTTATTTAGATCCAGTCAAGGAATAATATCAAGGATTTGAGAATACTTCTCCTCAAGTTCTACCTCCCAAGAGGGTAGATAAAGTGAGAACATATTCAAACAAGCTTAAGCGGAAGCAAGATTGAACGGGATATCAGGAGAAGACCCCGCATGCATCGTTGAGTGATTCCCTGATGATCAAAGACACTTCAATGCACTGTTGATCTTGCCTTCCAGCTCGTGCTGCATATAGGACTCTTGGATGAATCCAGCTA
This sequence comes from Syntrophaceae bacterium UBA6087, assembly GCA_002448235.1. Taxonomy (GTDB): domain Bacteria; phylum Desulfobacterota; class Desulfomonilia; order UBA1062; family UBA1062; genus Phosphitivorax. The sequence goes on along the minus strand of DIXF01000001.1, from coordinate 389,937 downwards.
GGCCCTGGGCAGAGAAACGCTGAGATATACCCAGCTCACTGTATTCGCTCGACATAGGACTTTTCGGGAACGGGTCCACATTTCTGAAGTATGACAAAGGCAATGTTCGCGAAATAATTCGAGAGGGATTTGTTTTAGAATCCACATAGCGTGAGGGATATCGATGGTTGCACTATTTTGAAGGTAGCAAACGGAGACCTATGCTCGTTGATCAGAGAGACAGACGAGAGATAGCTATATAGGAAAGCGCTATCGGGAAGCCCACTTTCTCATCACAAAAATCCTCCAAGAAATTTAGCACCTTGACAGCATGCTCAAATGAATATTTAATTTGCCTTCATGATGATGCCGGAAAAGTTGGAAACGTGCCAGGAAAGCGCATCTCCTCCTATACCGGATGCAAAGAGCCGCCTGGCGTGGCTCTCACATGTAGCGCTGGTTGTCCTTGGTTTTGCCTTTTCGTATTTTCTCGCGTTCGTCTACGAGCGGGCATACTGCAAGTTTTTCACTGTCCCGGTCTCGCTCATACGGCCCGACATGACGACCGTGCTGGCCTTTGCCGTCGCGTTGTACACGTTTTCGCTCTCGATATTCGGGGTGGTCAGCGTGCTCTATATGTTCTTTCATCCCGGCGAGCAGAGGAAGGTTTCGGCTGTGGGCCGCTTCATCCAGACACGGGGCATTCTCGTTCTCCTGGCGCTGATCATCGCCGCCGCATACCGGTGGAACAAGTACGGCTGGATAACGATCGCCCTCATCCTCGCGATACTGTTCGTCCTGGATATCCTGCCGGCGATCATTGAGAGAAAGAAGTACAGCACGTTCAATGCGGCGCTTCATGCGGCGATGGACGGCACGGACAGGATGAACACCATCTGGGTGCCCATCAAGCGCAAATTCGGCGAGCAGATATTCGCCCTCTACCTGTTCTGCTGGTGCGCAGTCAGCGTGGCAGGGGCCCTGGGAGAATCGGCCGCGGAGAGGCAGACCAGGTTCCTGGTCCCGGATCTCAAGCCGGATTCAATCGTGGTGAAGATGTACGGGGACAACGTGATCTGCATCTCCATCGACCGGGACAAAAAAAAGACCGGCAAGGTGCTGACCATCCTCAATCTTAAGGACCCGTCGGCGACAAAGCTGCGCTGGGAGAAGCTCGGCCCGTTCAAGGAAAATAAAGACCTCGCCGCTCTGCCGTAGCCGGCATGGCAGGATAAAAGGCCGCCGGAGGCCCGCTACATGTTCCGCCGGTACTTGCCGCCGACCTCGTAGAGGGCTGACGTGATCTGACCGAGGCTGGCGACCCGCACGGCGTCCATGAGCACAGCGAACACGTTCCCGCCGGACAGGGCCGTTTCTTTCAGCCTGTTCAGGGCCTCGGCGCCATCCTTGGCGTGCCTCTTCCGGAATGCCCGGACATGGTCCAGCTGGGCCTGCTTCTCCTCGTAGGTCGCTCGGGTGAGCGCGATGCAGCTGCCGGCCGGATGATAATCCGGGGCTTCGGCGTTCGGGTTTTCAAAGGTGTTGACCCCGATGATGGGCATCTTTCCCGAATGCTTGAGCTGCTCGTAGTACATGGACTCGTCCTGGATCTTCGAGCGCTGGTATTGAGTCTCCATGGCCCCGAGCACCCCCTTGCGGTCGCTGATCCGCTCGAACTCGCTCAGCACGGCCTCCTCCACCGCGTCGGTCAGCCATTCCATGAAGAACGACCCCTGGAGCTGGTTCTCGTTCATGGAAAGGCCGAACTCCCGGTTGATGATCATCTGGATGGCCATGGCCCGGCGCACGGACTCCTCGGTGGGCGTCGTGATCGCCTCGTCGTAGGCATTGGTGTGCAGGGAGTTGCAGTTGTCGCCCAGCGCGGTCAGCGCCTGGAGCGTGGTCCTGATGTCGTTGAACTGGATCTCCATGCTGTGGAGCGACCTGCCCGAGGTCTGGATGTGGTACTTGAGCCGCTGGGAGGCCTCGCTCGCCCCGTAGAGGTCCCGCATCGCAATGGCCCAGATCCTCCTGGCCACCCTGCCGAGCACGCTGTACTCGGGCTCCATCCCGGAGCTGAAGAAGAACGAGAAGTTCTTGGCAAAGTCATCGATGCTCATGCCCCGGGACAGGTAATACTCGACGTAGGTGAAGCCGTTGGCGAGCGTGAAGGCGAGCTGGCTGACCGGGTTGGCCCCGGCCTCGGCGATGTGGTAGCCGCTGATGCTCACCGAGTAGAAGTTCTCCACGTTGTGCTCGATGAAGTACTCCTGGATATCGCCCATCATCTTCAGCGCGAACTCGGTGGAGAAGATGCAGGTGTTCTGTCCCTGGTCTTCTTTGAGGATATCGGCCTGGACCGTGCCCCTGACGGTGTTCAACACCCTCGCCCTGATCCCGCCGGCCTCCGCCTTCGAAGGCTTCCTGCCTTTTTCTTTCGTGAAGGCCTCCACCTGCTGGTCGATGGCCGTGTTGAAGAACATGGCGGTCATGATGGGCGCAGGCCCGTTGATGGTCATGGATACGCTCGTGGTGGGCGAGCAGAGGTCGAAGCCCGCATAGAGCTTCTTCATGTCGTCGAGCGTGCAGATGCTCACCCCGCTCTCGCCGATCTTGCCGAAGATGTCCGGCAACTCAGCCGGGTCCTCGCCATAGAGCGTCACGCTGTCGAAGGCCGTGCTCAGCCGCTTGGCGTCGTCATGCCGGCACAGGTAGTGGAAGCGCCTGTTTGTCCGCTCCGGGCCGCCCTCCCCTGCAAACTGCCGCTTCGGGTCTTCCCAGTCGCGCTTGAACGGGAACACCCCTGCGGTATAGGGGAAGAATCCCGGCACGTTCTCCTTCCTGATCCAGGTGTAGAGATCGCCCTTGTCGGTGAACGAGGGCAGCGCGATCTTCGGGATGTCCAGGCCCGAGAGCGATTCCCTGGTGAGCGCCACCTGGATTTTCTTGTCCCGTACCGAGTACGAGTATGCCTTCGAGCGGTATTGCCCGCCGAGCTTGTCCCACCCGGCGATGAGCTCGAAGTCCGCCTTAGCGATGCCCTTCTTGATCTCCGAGAGCTTTCTGCGGAGCCCTGCCGCGACCAGCCCGTCTTTTGAGCCCTGCAGCACGGTCTCGACCGCATGGAGCTTTCTCAGGCTCTCGCCCGTCTCTCTCGTATGGTCATGGTAGCCCCTCACCGCCCCTGCGATCCGGCTCAGGTACAGCAGTCTGTGGGAGGGGACGATGCCCTCGTGGATCTTCTCCTCGTCCGCTGTTTTCGCTTCCGCATCCCGCCAGTCGATGAAGCCCTTTTCTTTAAGCCCCTTCACGAGGCAGGCAAAGGCCCTGTCCATGCCGGCATCGTTGTACCTGCTGGCAACCGTGCCGAAGATGGGCAGCTCGTCAGGGGGGACATCGAAGAGCTCATGGTTCCTCGCGTACTGCTTCCTGACCTGCTTGAGGGCGTCGAGGGATTTTTCCTGCTCGAACTTGTTGATCACCACCATGTCCGCGAAGTCGAGCATGTCGATCTTCTCGAGCTGGGTGGGCGCACCGAACTCGGCGGTCATCACGTAGACCGAGTAGTCGCACACCGAAGTGATCGCCGTGTCCGCCTGGCCGATGCCGCTCGTCTCCACGATGATGAGGTCGTACTTGGCCGCCTTCACGATATCGAGGGCGTCCTGGAGGGCGTCGGAGAGCTCGTCTTTGGATTGCCGGGTCGCCATGGAGCGCATGTAGATACGCTCGTGGTCTATCTGGTTCATCCGGATACGGTCGCCCAGAAGGGCGCCACCGCTGCGCGACCTCGTGGGGTCGACCGAAATCACGGCGATGTGCTTATCCGGGTAGTTGTAGAGGGCCCGCCTGAGGATCTCGTCGATGATCGAGCTCTTGCCCGATCCGCCGGTGCCCGTAATCCCCACCACGGGGCCCGATGACCCCACACCTTTCAGGAACGCACGCATGGGCTCGAAGCTTTTGTCCCTCAGCAGCCTTGCCCGCTCCGCCAGGCTGATGAGCCTGCCCACGACGACCGGGTCCTTCGCCTGTATCGCAGGTGCGTCCATGGGCACCTCCGGCGCATGAGCCTGGGATGCGATCCCCGCCATGTGCGAGATCATGCCCTTCAGCCCCATGGCCTTGCCGTCGTCGGGCGAGTAGATCTTCGCTATCCCGTATGCATGGAGCTCTCCTATCTCGTCGGGGACGATCACGCCGCCGCCCCCGCCGAACACCTTCACATGGCCGCAGCCCCTCTCGTTGAGGAGATCGATGAGGTACTTGAAGAACTCCATGTGCCCGCCCTGGTACGAGCTTATGGCAATGCCGTGCGCCCCTTCCTGGACGGCGGCGTTGACGATCTCGGCGACGCTCCGGTTGTGGCCCAGGTGGATCACCTCTGCGCCGCTGTCCTGGAGGATCCTGCGCATGATGTTGATGGAGGCATCGTGACCGTCAAAAAGCGAGGTGGCCGTGACGAACCGCAAAGGCTCCCGTGCTGTCTTTTTTTTATTCATGGATCTTCATTCTCCTCTTTCTCCGGTGCAGCGAATGCAGGCTTTGTGTATCTGCCGGCGCTGCGGCTATTTACTGGATCTTTATATGCCCTGCAATGAGCCGGGCTTTTTAAGGAAATCTCCCTTAAGCTATTCCACCGAACCATTCCGCCCGTGCAAAGGGCAGAGAACCACAGTATTCAGATCAGCAAGCATTGTACCAAGTCGATAACCCATGCACTCTATTGTTATGATTAGGTTATTATTTTGGCGTATCGTGCTGATGTCGGTATTCAGACACCAGATGACTGTATCCGGACAGATATCCCTTGGGTTATGGCGATAAAACTGCTATCCTGTTGCAGAGTTATGCGAGGCTGCACATGAAAAAGGCATACCCTGATCTGGACAAGGAGCAATGGAGGTTTCTCGCCGTCCTGGAGGCCTTCGGCGACGCCGTCCCCATCGACATACTCGACGTCCTTGCGCCGCTGACCCCGGGCCGGCTCTTCGACCTCCTGAAAAAGACGAAGTCCGGCGGCATGCTCCGGCAGCTGAAAGACGAGAGGTTCGACCTCGGCAGTCCGCTGCCCCATCCCGTTGCGAAAAAGATCGATGCCCTGAACGGACGGAAGCACCTCTCGGAGCTGCTGCACACCCTGTATGCGAAAAAGCTCGACAAGCAGGTGGACCCTCACGTCCTCATACGCCTTCTGGAGAGATCGGGCCGCGCCGCCGAGGCGGTCAGGATGGAGTACAGCCTCGTGGATGCGGAGCTGGCGAAAGGGGATATCGAGTCGGCGCAGAAGTATCTCCTCAGTGCGGTCCACAGGCTTAAAACCCGGGAGCTCGATGCCGAGACCTGCGGGATGTTCATCACCCGGGCACTGAGGCTTTCGCACATCCGGTTCGTGCTCGGCAGGGAGATCAGGGAGCTCTCCGAGATCCTGATCACGGCGCGTACGTTTGCCGCCCGCCTGGGGGACAAGAGGTCCCATGCGCTCGCCACGCTCCACCTGGGGAGGCTGTACCAGTTCATGGGACGCTACGGCAAGGCGCTGTCCACGCTGTCGGACGGCCTGAACGACGTCAACGAGCTGGGCGACGAAGATATCCTTGCACAGTCGGCCGAGTTTCTCGGGCTGTACTACTCGCTCAAAGGGCTGTTCAAGGAAGCCATGAAGCACATGGAGCGCTTCGAGAACCTCATCGGCATCAGCGAAGAGCCCACGCCCCCCATGACGTACATCGTCTTCAGCTACGGCGCACTGTACCTCGGACAGTTCCACCGCGCCATCGGGTTCCTCGACAGCAATCTGCGCCTGGCCGAAGAGAAGGGCGACAGATCGCTCGCCCCTGTCTTACGGGGCATCCTCGGGACCACGCTGACCCTGCTGAAGCGGTTCCACGAGGCGGAGTTCCATCTGAAGAAGGCGCGCAAAGAATCGATCGACATCCACAATGCGTTCGGCTACCACTTCTCGGGCGGCGGACTTGCGCTGCTGTACTTCATGAGAGGCGACCTGGAAAAGAGCTACGAGATCTTGAGCGAGACGATCGAGAAGGCAATCGACGAGGGCCTCATCCATCAGTATGCGGCGCCGTGGATCCTCGAGATGGCCTTCGAGTTCAACCGGCTGGGCTTCAAACCCATCAGGGGATTCCCCATCGCCGATGTGCTGGAGGTAGCCCTGAACGGGGTCAATGTGCACCTGCGCGGCGTGGGCCTGAGGCTTAAGTCCATACAGAAGATGGACCGGGGCGATGCGGACACGGCGTCCATCCGGGCCGACCTGGAGGAAAGCAGGGCATGCCTCGATACGTCGGGCGACCGGATCCAGCAGGCGAAAACCACCCTCGAAATGGCGCATCTCGAGCTCATGGACGACAACGCGAGCGCGGTGGACGAATGCGTGCGGGAGGCGTGGCGGCTTTTCGGCGGCTACTCGCGCGACCTCTTCCCGGACAAGTACAAGGCACTGCTGAAGAAGATCCCGTCAGCGGACACGAGCTACTCCCGGGGCGATTTCATCGGGCGGTACTTCGAGGAGATGGACACCATCAAGTCCAGCATGGACCAGCTGGAGATACTGAACAAGATGCTGAGGTCCACCAACCGCTTCTTCGGCGCCGAGCGGGGAGGCCTCTTCTGGTTTTCCAAGGGCAAGTTCACGAAGAAGCCAGAGCTCAAGCTGTCGAGCAACCTGGCAAAGGAGGACGTGGAATCGCCGCTGTTCCGGCCGTATCTCGAGCTCATAGCAAGGGCATTCCGGACGAACAAGCCGCTGGTGGTCAGGGACATCCCGCCGGATGATAAAAAACCCGGCCGCGGCAGGATACGCTCTGTCCTGTGCATACCCGTCGAGGTGCAGGGCATGACCCGCTGCGTCATGTACTACGACAACTCGTACCTGCCCGACGCCTTCGACTGTCTCGATCCCTCGACCATAGCGATACTGGGACGGCACACCAGCGGCGTCATCGAGTTCCTGCTGAAAGGCTCGCGCATTCAGGAAGAAAAAGAGAAGCTCTCCCGGGAGAAAAAAACGGGCAGCTCCGATTTCAAGAGCTGGAGGATCGTGGGCCGCTCCAAGGCGATCCGGGAGCAGCTCGCCATGGCCCGCCAGGTGGCCAGGGCGGACACCACGGTCCTGATGCTGGGCGAGACCGGCACGGGCAAGGGGCTCCTGGCGCGCCTGATCCACGAGAAAGGCGGGCGGGCGGAAGGGCCGTTCATCGTGGTGGACTGCACCACGATCCCGGAAAACCTGTTCGAGAGCGAGCTGTTCGGCTATGAAAAAGGCGCCTTCACCGGGGCCGACCGGCAGAAGCTCGGCAGGGTCGAGCTGGCGCACGAGGGGACCTTGTTCCTCGACGAGATCGGCGAGCTTCCCTTAAATGTGCAGACCAAGCTGCTCAAGACCCTGGAGGAGAAGACCTTTGTCCGCATAGGCGGCGGCCGCGCCATCAAGTCCGATTTCCGCCTCATCGTGGCGACCAACCGGAACCTGAAAAGCGAGGTGTCGAGCGGCCGGTTCCGGGAGGATCTCTTCTACCGGATCAACGTCTTCCCCATCACCATGCCGCCCTTGCGGGAGCGCGGCGAGGACATCGTGGAGCTGGCGCATCATTACTTCGAGCGGTACAGGCGGGAGTACGGCCGGAGCGACCTGAAGCTCCTCCGGAAAGAGGAGGCCAAGCTGCTCAAGTATGCCTGGCCCGGCAATGTCCGCGAGCTCCAGAACGTCATCGAGCGGGCGGTCATCTTATCTGCCGGGGGCGAGCTGCAGATACCCCTCTTCCCTGAGGATTACCATGCAAACACCGGTGGTTTAGCCGATGACAAGCCCACGATGGATGAGCTGCAGCGCAGATATATCCGGCATATCCTCGACTACACGAAAGGCAGGGTCGGAGGGCCCGGAGGCGCGGCCGAGATCCTCAAGATGAAGCGCACGACGCTCTACTCACGGATGAAGGCCCTTGGAATAAAGAAGTGATCCGCATTATTTAAAATTTCCCAAAAATGCAAAAAATAAATCTGTCCCCTTTTTCGTTAGTCTGCGTCGCCTCTTCCTTCGATGACGTCTACAACCCTCCTGCAGAAATCGGGAGCTACCCTTTTGGAGAAATCCGGGTTGAGGTTCGAATCCAGCGGACCCGCGCTGTATTCACTCTTGAGATAATTGCCGCCTTCGGTCTGGAGCTCGAAGAAATCCCACAGATAAATATTATCGCCCGGCTCGTCCCATTCGTTCTTCACCCATTCAAAGAACTCCCGTGCGAGCATCGCCTGTTCTTCAGGCGCTGCCCCCTGGACAATCGCCGGCCCTGTCCAGACAATGAACCGTGTCCGGGGGAAAGACCTCATGTGGCTCTTTAACGCCCTGTATTCCAGTTTATAATTGAGCATCGTTTTTTCGTACGGCCGGTTGCCCGCATTCCCTGCGTCAGGCAGGATCGAGCTTACCGTGTAGGAGTGCTTCCATATTACGACATTATAGTTTCTGGTCAGATTCTCCAGGGTGGGCTCTTCCCTGAACGATTGCGCCCCTGCGTGGTTCACCCATATATTCCAATAATCATACGGGTTGTTGTTCCAGCCATAGGGAGCATTCTTGGGAAACTCCAGCTCGGTGATCGAGTAATCCTTGCCGTTGCGGATATTATACTCTGCGAACCATTCCGGCACACCTCCAGCCCAGACGGAAGCCCCGACGCCATGATGGAGGAAGACGACCTTGGCGCTGTCGCCCAGCGATTTCGGGTTATCATGAGAGACTGTCACCGGGGTTGTAGTGGAAAAGCGGTAATAACGGGCAGTAATGGTTACGCTCCCGGGCGAAACGCCCGTCACGACCCCCTTGTTCTTTTCTTCATTGCCCACGGTTGCAATGTATTTATCGGACGATTCCCACCTCGCGTATTCCGAGATGTCCTCCGTGTACCCGCTTGAAAGGGTTACCGATGCCCGTAACTTGCACATCCACTGCATCGGCACGCTTCCTTCCAGGGGAGTGATCGTCAGGGTAGCGTTATCGGTATCCCACGCCTTTGTGACCGGTCCCGATACTTGTGAAGAATCATTCCCGCAACCTGCGATCAAGAGACAAATCAGTAAAGCAAAGATCATGATGCCGGCTTTTCTCACAGCTTATTCTCCAGTTATGAACCGAATTATTTAAAAATGCGGTTAATGAGTTCCGTCGTTGTGTTCTCTGTATAGCAAACTTTGCCGGGAGTTGCTCCGCCTAAGTGTGAAAAAGGGGACAGATTTATTTTTTGACGGATTCCTGAATATTACCCTGCCCCTTCTTCCCCTCTTTGGCCTTTTTGAAGTATGGGTCGTCCTGAATGATCGAGAGGGCGAAAAATACAAAAAGGATTACCAGAAAAAGAAAAAGAACCAGGGGGTTCACCTTCAGCCTTGGAATGGAAACGAGCATGCCCCCTACATTGAACGGCTCTCCCTTTCTTTTGCCCTGGGCTATATAAAGCATCAGCAGCACCGCAATGGGCCCGATGACGGGCGGCACCGACGCGGCAGCGGCGAGAAAAAATCCCAAGCTCCTGGTGACAGGCGCATACCCTCTTTCTTTCATCTCCTTATACACGCCGAAGGCAAGGGCCAGACAGGCGAAGCCGTATGCCATGGGAGAGAAGGTCTGCGCGCCGGAAACGGTCATCATGCCGGCCACAAGGGCCGCGATGTGGCTGACCAGGCCCGTGGACAGGGCGTTTCTCCCCAGGGTCGTATAGGCTATTTCCCTCATATGCCCGGTTTCCTCCGGTATGAGGTGTCTTCGAGGATCATTTCGAGCCCTTGCCTCTTCTCGAAAACGGTCATCCTGTATTGTCCTCCCGCCCTGAACGGGCCGCTCAGCTTAAGCATCACATCGATCAGCCCGTAGGGGATGACCAGGCTGCCGCCGCGCATCATCGGCGTGCCCATTTCAATGTCGTAGAGCCAGGATGCGGAATGCCCGAGAAAGACGCAGGCAACCGCATAACGCTCGAAATCCACATCGGGAGCAGGCTTGTCGAAAGCCTGCTTCCAGAGCCCGGCCCACTCCTCTTTTGTCCCGACCACCTTGACGAACTTTTCTTTCTGACTGGAGGAATTTCCCTCCCAGGTGACGCCGTCATAGGCTTTAGCCGAGCCTTTTTTCTCCAGGAGGGCCGTGACCGCGGCATACCCGCCTTCGAACGCATGGGCCCAGGCCGTCTTGCCCTGCTTGTCGACGGCGGCGACGCTGCTTTTCTTTGCGAGAAGCGCCCGCACGGTTTCCGCATCTCCCCTTTTCGCTGCCATGATGAGGGCTGTCTCGCCCTTGCCGTCTGCTGCATTGGGGTCCGCGCGTTTCGCCAGGAGGAGCTTGACGGTCTGCTGCCTGGAGTCCTTGAACGAATTCACCGCAGCCATCAGGGCCGTCTTGCCCTCGTTGTCCTTTGCATTGACCTCGGCGCCCTGTGCGATGAGGTACTTTACGATGTCCGGCTCGCCGTCAGCGGCATACATGAGCGGGGTTCTGCCGTCGGCTCCGCGCTCGTTGACGTCGGCGCCTTTCTCCCTGAACAGCCTCACCAGCTCGACGCTTTCTGCAATGACCGCGGAGGTAAGCGCGGTCGTGGTTTTGAAATCGGCCCCTTTCTCGACGAGGAACCGCACCAGGGGGACGTTCTTCTTCGAGATCGCCGTATCGAGGGCCATGTCGCCGTACTTCGATTCGGCTTCGATGCGGGCGCCTTTTGCGACCAGGGCCTTCACGGTGCCGAGGTCTCCTTTTTCGCAGGCATAAATCAGCGCGGTCTTCTGATCCTTATCCTGTGCGTTCGGGTCGGCACCTTTGGCCAGCAGCAGCTTTGCGATGTCGGAAGACTCTTGTTCAATGGCCTTGATCAGGGCCGTCTTTTCATCGTCATAGCGCTCATCGGCCTTGGCGCCGCCGGCGAGCAGGACCCTGACCGTCTCGGTGTTCCTGTTCCGGACCGCGTAAATGAGGGCATCTCCACCGCTGATATTCCTGATGCCCGCATCTGCGTTGTTCTTCAGGAGCACGTGCGCGATCCTGGCATATCCCTTTACCGAGGCGAGGATCAAAGCCGTGTCGTTGGTGCCGTTCTTCGCGTTTACATCGGCCCCTTTGCCGATGAGATATCTCGCGATACTGAGCCTGTTCCCGTCCGCGGCATACATCAGCGGCGTGCTGCCGCTCTTTGTCCGCGCGTTTACGTCCGCGCCTTTCGACATCAGGGCCGTAACCTTATCGAGGCGGCCCTGCTTTATCGCATCGATCAGCGGCTCGGGCGATGCCTTTGCCTGCTGAGCCGATCCGTCCGGGGCGTTTGCAGACGCTTCGAGCAACTGGGCGATGTATTCCAGCCCTTCCTTCTTCGCAAGCGTCCACGCGGTATCCCCGCTGTTGTTGATCAATTCCGGCTTGGCGCCCTTGGCGAGGATGGCCTGGACCAATACGGCGTCTCCCTGCGAGGTCGCGAGCATGAGCGGGGTCATGCCGGAATTCACCCAGGACTCGTCATGAACGTTCACGTCGGCGCCGTTATCGAGCAGGGCGTAGGCCGATTTTTTCTTGTCGCCGACCGGGCCGAACTGGACCGAGAAGTGGTCGCACGCCGCAAGCAGAGGCGTGAGGCCTTTGCGCCTGGCGTTCACATCCGCACCCTTCGAGATGAGGTATTTCACTACCTCGGTGTGTCCGTACGAAGCAGCCTCCATCAGAGGAGTCCGGGCGTCGTCCCCTTTCTGCCCGTCGATTGCCGCGCCGTGCTCTGCGAGCAGCAGGACGATCTCGAGTTTTCCGTTCTTGGCGGCGGTCGACAGCGGGGTATACCCGTAGCTGCCTTTCTCGTTTATCTCATCGCCGCCGGAAGTTGCGAGGATCGACTTTACTTCTTCGACATCGCCTTTTTTCACGGCCTCAAGGAAGAGGGAATCGGCCGGCGGCATAATCTCCGCGCACATGACTGCCGGGGAAAAAAGCGCGGCCAGAAGGATGGAAAGGAGCGCCTCACAGATGCGTGTCATCTTCATTTTTTCTTTTACTCCTCTAAAAATGCATAAAAAAGGGGACAGATTTATTTTTTGATGCTTTAAATAATTAAACCTTCCCCTCCCTTTCCTCTGTCAAAAAATAAATCTGTCCCCTTTTTTACTCAAGGCATTTTTTGCATTCTTCTTCTGTCTCGAAGGGCACTACTCCGCCGCAGCCGCCCCAGAAGAACGGCTTGCAGGTCTTGCTGACAGGGTCGTAGTAATACCGCTCGAACATGGCCTTGCACGGCCCACGCTCGGGTTTGAGCAGGCATCTTTTCCTGGCCGGGTCGTCGAGGGAATCAAGGGCGTCGCCGAAGGGGTCTTCCCGCTCTTCTTCGTATACCCCTGCCTCAGCCGGCAGACCCGTGGATACGTCGACGAAGATGTCGTGTTCAAAAAAGTATTTGCCTCTATAGCTCACCACCTGGATGTATGCCTTTTTGTCTTTGAAGAATGCTTCTCCGCCCGGATAGAGCCCGTCCAGGTCCTTTTCTTTCTTCACGAGAAGCGCCGAGGTGCTCGCGTTGACGGGGATGTTCAGGCACAGCGGCCGCTGGCCGTATGGCCTCTGCGCTCCCGGGTGTTTTTCTTTGTAGAGTGCTCCGCTGTACGGGTCGAGGGGCTCGTTGCCGGGAAAGCACAGGGTGACGGGCGAGATGATAATCAGCTCGATGCTGCCCTGCCCGCCGAAGGTGTTCGAGGTTTTCAGCGGATAGTACAGCTCTCTGCTCTTGAACCGGTACGCGACCGGCTCGACGAAGCGCGTCTCTCGGTCGATCTCGACGTAATCGAGGGCAAAGTAGACGAGCCCCCGTTTTACGTAGTCGTCTACGACGGCCTCTTCCTCGGGATACGTCTCTTTCGCTGGGAGGCCCCTGGACCTGAAGTAATCGTTCACCCATTTCCTGAAGGCGGAGACGTCGTTGACCTTGATGACCGTCATGTCATGGGCTCCCAGTTTTTTGTTCAGGAGAAGCTCGACGCCTTCGGTTTTCGGAGCTGCAGGGCCGCCTTTGGTATAGTGAAGAGTCTGATACTTCAACCCGTACTTCTTGATCATGGCCGCCGCCTTGTCGAAGGCGCCGGCAGGAGCCAGGCTGACCGCCGGCTCGCTCGGAAACGGGATGAACCTGATGATCCCGGTCTTCTTGGAGGCCTTGAGATCGGTGCCCAGGATCAGGACTTCTTCATCGAGATTGTGCAGGATGATGGCCTTCTGCGAGTCTTCGCTCACCGTGACCGGGTCGAGGCTGACATAGACCCTCCCCATGTCGGCACGGGCGCTGAAAGACAGGCCGAGGAAGAAAAACAGCACGGCAAAGACACCGGCCGGAAAAACGGACGCGCAGGTTCTTCTCATACAAACCCCCTCTTTAAGCTTCTATTATAACGTTTCCGGCCGCGGTGTGAATAGGCTATCGGGTCCGTCCCGGGGTTTTTGTGCCTGCCCCCGCATGCGGTTCGAGCACCAGCAGGAGCTCGGCCGCCGAATGGTCGAAGATCTTCCAGCCGGTCGCTTCCATGTACTCATCCCCCTGTTTCTGGCCGTCGATAATGCGGTCGATCCCGGCCAGGGCCGTCTCGAAGCACACGGCGATACGCTCATACTCGGGCTTTGAGGGGCTCACCTTTCCGGGCTGTAGCTTGATCAGGGCACCGGCGAGTCGTTCCCTCGCTTTGGAATAATTCGCGGGCCGGTTTTCCAGCTTCGCCAGCGTCTGCTCTCGTGTGCAGTCGGCTATTGCCTGCGCGCCGTCCTCGACGGCTGCCCGGGAGTCGCTGTCCGAAAAGACGGGATTCGGAACGGTCTGCTTCGGTGCCGGGGTGGAAGCGCAGCCTGCGGCCAGGGACATTACAACAAGACAGATGAGTATACGCATACGATTATTTGAAATTCCAGCCAAGAACTCGAAGTCTTTTTGCATTGTCCTCATTCTCCTTCTGCATCTTTTTGTACTGCTCGCCCCGTGCACGGACGGTCGCCTCGTTCATCTCGGCGGCCCTGACCGCGATATTGACCTCGTCCCAGTCGTCCGCCATGGCGTCATGGAAGACGGAAGCGGTCCGGAGCTTCTCCAGCGTCGCCATCTCGGCATCGATCTGACGGCCCAGCAGGACGCCTGCCGTGGCCGCATAGGCGGTGTCGATGGCGGTTTCGGCTGCGCCGACAGCGGTTCCCGGCGCCCCGGACAGCGGTTTCGACAGCAGCTTGAGCTTGAGACGCCAGATTTTTTCGCGCGCCTCGCGGTCTTCCAGCCACTGTGTTGCGTCCTTGCCCTCGGTTGAAGCCTTGTTGTACGACTGCACGATCTCCACCGCGTTCGATCCGGCTTCATACGCAAACTTGCCGTTCGAGAGCAGCTTGGTAACTTTCAGCTCCCGGCCGAGGGAATCCTTCACGCCCTGCGGCAATGTCTTGTCCTCCAGAGCTTTGTCCAGATGCGCCTCTGCTTTTCCCAGATTGAAATCCGCGAAAAAGCTCATCGGATTGGCGTTGTTGATCGCCTCTTTGATCCGGGCGTCCTTTTCCTGGATGCTTAAGCTCACCGCTCGTTCGAGCTTCTTCTTCTCAGCCCGTGACTTGCTGTAGACTTCGAGCTGCTTCTCGGCCCGTAGCCGGGCGGCGGCGAGGCCCTCTTTCTCCCTGATCTCGCGAAGTTCAAGGCTCCCCTCGATGTGATTGTCGAGCATACGGGTACGGCGCATTCTGGCCGTTTCCACGTTGCCTTGTGCCTTTTTCAGTTCTTCGTCCGTGGCTTTGCCTAAGCTCGCATAGTTCTTTGCGATGAGCTCATAGACGGCGATATTGGGGTCGACCGGCTTCGGCTTTGGCGGCGAGGGCTTCGTCGCGGCCTTGTAAACGGACACGACGCCATAGCGGATGGGCCCTGTGGGGACATACAGTGCCAGCCAGGGAATACCGCCCATGCGCAGACCGAAGGTGAATGCGCCCGCGGCCCACTCGTCGCTGGGTTTGACGCTCAAGAAATCCTGATAGCTGTCAATGAAGAAGTCTTTCTTAAAATCTCCGGCCATGTGCTTATAGTACCAGACACCGCCCGCAAACACTCCTCCCACCATTCCCACGGGTGCGACGAAAATGGGAGCCCTTTCGAAGGAAGCACCGCCCGATGACTCCGAGTCGCCGCCTCCTCCGCCACCCCCGCCGCCGTACGGGCAGCTTGAGGTATGGCCGCTGCCGCAGGGCCTGTCGCAGTAAGCGCAGACGCAGTTCCCCTCATACGCGGACGCGGTTGCCGTGCCCAGAATAAGTCCCGATAAAACCAGCACTGTAATCAGCACCGGGAAAAAGAGATTCTTCATTGTGTGCACCTCGCTCTTAAGCTGATTTCTCTTTCATGATCATGGCTGTTCTGCAACAGCTCGTTCGGTCATTGCCGCAGCATGTTCTGTTCTGATCAATATTTCGTTGTGTAATGTCATGGCAGTCTAGTCGAGGAAGCCGGTCTTCGAACCTGTTATGATCCGGCCTTCATGGAAGATTACGCACTGATAGCGGCCCATGCCCCCTTTGGGAACGAGGATGCACTCCGTGTCGTTGAGGATGATCCTGTAATCCTTCTGGGGGAACTCGGAGAAGTATTCGTCCAGGCTCATTCCTTTGACTGCTTTACTGCAGGCATCGGACGCCATATCTTTGGCCTGCCGTATGTCCCAGAGGACATAGCCGACCGGAATTGCGAGAAAAAGAATAATGATGAAATATTTTCTCAGCCTTTTCATCTGTATGATAGCTGCCTACCAGTATAGACGTTCACATGTGCCCTGAAGTGATTTCACTATATCATCCAATCGAGCCCTTGGAAATCACCGTTTGCCGTCTTAAAAAGGATATCGGATCTTTTCATTTTTCTGAGCACCAAAAAAGGGGACAGATTTATTTTTTGTCAGGAATTGACAAGAGGTGCTTTGGTATTTTGCCGACAAAAAATAAATCTGTCCCCTTTTTTGCGTCGGTGATTTTAAGCACGAGACGGATATTCTTATACTTCCAGGAACTCATTCTTTAAGCCTTGATCACTCGAGCAAGGAGAATCTGGAGTAGGGAGGCGAATGAAGAGGGCTGATCGCAACAATAAGGAGGATGTATGCCGTTGATAAATCATAGAGAAGAAATTTGGCCGGGTATTCCTCTCGAGGCATGGCGGGATACCCACGATACCCTGCACAGGTGGCTGCAGATAATCGGCAAGATCCGGCTCAGGCTCACCCCTCTGGTCAATCACTGGTGGAACGTTCCGCTTTATGTCACAGCCCGCGGCCTGACTACGTCTCCGATCCCGTATGCCGACCAGATCTTTCAGATAGATTTCGATTTCATCGATCATGAGATGCGCATCGTGGCCGAGAGCGGAGACGCCCGGTCCGTCAAATTAAAGCCCCAGTCCGTGGCCGATTTTTATCATGCAACAATGGACGCACTGAACTCTCTGGGCATAGAGGTGCATATCTGGACTACGCCCGTGGAAGTGCCCGATCAGACGCCTTTTGAACAGGACACCCGGCATGGTCAGTATGACCCTGAACATGTGCATTCTTTCTGGCTGGCGCTTGTTCAGGCCGAACGGCTCATGGAGAAGTTCCGGTCCCGATTCATCGGCAAGGACAGCCCTGTCCACTTTTTCTGGGGCGGTCTCGATATGGCCGTAACCCGCTTCTCGGGTCGCAGGGCGCCCGAGCATCCCGGTTTTCAGTACGTCGGCCGATCTGTCATGCTCGAAGCATACTCGCACGAGGTAAGCAGCTGCGGTTTCTGGCCCGGCACCAATCTCGGCGAGCCGGCCTTTTATGCTTATGCGTACCCCGAGCCTGCCGGTTTCAAGGAATATCCAGTCGAGCCGAAAGGGGCTTCGTACAACCCGGACCTCGGCGAATTTGTTTTACCCTACGAAAAGGTACGGAAGTCAGATTCACCTGATGAACTGGTGCTCTCGTTCTTCCAGAGCACCTACGAAGCAGCGGCGAATTTAAGCAAGTGGGACCGCGCATCGCTCGAACGCAGGCCGCAATAGTATCCAATCGGAAAGGGGAAGGATCGTTTTAAGGAACCTATCAAAATTACTTAAGGTTTGCCCCTTGCTTTTGATTAGAGTGAAATTATATTATGAGTAATAAATCTTACTGCTTTGAGTTGCATCTCTATTCTGTAGAGAGAACATGATCTGAGGTTCTTGTTCTCGACACTTGAGGAAGAGTTTCTTCCTTTGATCATGAATCAGTGGGGGTAGAAAGCCGGTTTGTATGGAAAACCTTCCGGAGCGTGACGCTACGAAGCTCATCAAGAAATTTGAAGAGCTGAAAGCGGCATACGACTCATCACCCATCGGGCTCTGCGTTCTGGACAGAGACCTCCATTTTACGAATGTGAATGAAAGCCTCGCCAAGCTCGACGGCATTCCCGCTGAAGAGCATCTGGGCAAGACTCCGCGTGAAGTAGTCCCTTTCGATTTCTCCGGCGGGATTGAATCTCTGGCCCTCTCGGTTATTGAGAAGGGAGAGCCGGTTTACGATATCGAGTTCTCCGAATCTCCTGTACCCGGTTCTGGGGAGGTCCGCCACTGGAGCACGCACATGTTGCCGGTTATGGCGGATGACGGCCGGGTGCAGGCCGTCAATATAGCAGTCGAGGATATCACCACACGGAAAAAGACCGAGGAAGAACGGGCGCGTCTTATAGCGATCCTGGAAAGCACAAGCGACCTGGTGGCTACGTCGAGGACGGACGGAACGATCAGGTATATGAACCCGGCCGGCCGTCGCATGCTGGGATGGGACGGGGATGAGGATATCCAGATGCATAGCCTGTCCGATGCTCACCCGAAGCGGGCCTTGAGGACCGCGTGGGATGAAGGCATTCCCGAGGCGTTCAGGCGCGGGGTGTGGGAGGGTGAAAACACGATCATTTATCGAGACGGCAGAGAAATGCCGGTCTCACAAGTGATCATGACCCATCGTGCTGCAAACGGCGAGCCCGAGTTTATGTCCACCGTCATGCGCGACATCAGCGAGCAGAAGCAGACCGAGGAGGCGCTTCGGGAAAGTGAAGCGAACTTGAGGGAAGCTCAGGAAATCGCCCGCATGGGCAGATGGGAGCTCGACCTGGTCACCTGGCAGCTCACGTGGTCGGAAGGGATCTTCGCACTGTTCGAGATCAGTCGTGAGACCTTTGCCGCCTCCTATGAGGCTTTCCTGGAATTCGTCCATCCCGGCGACCGCACCCTGGTTGACCGGGCTTACCGCGAGTCTGTCGAGAGCAAAACGCCGTACGAGATCGAACACCGGTTACTGATGAAGGACGGCCGCATCAAATGGGTCAACGAGATCGGCCGCACCGAGTACGACGACACGGGCCTTCCGGTTCGCTCAGTCGGCATTGTCCAGGAGATAACCGAACGAAAGCAGGCCGAGGAGGCCATGCGGGCTTCGGAGATCAAGTATCGCCGGCTGCATCAAAACATAAGAGATGCCTTTGTAAGTACTGATATGGATGGTCATATCAAGGATTATAATGAATCTTACCTGGTCATGCTGGGCTATTCTCCTGAAGAATTAAGCTCATTCACCTATAAGGACGTTACCCCGGAGAAATGGCACGCGGTCGAGGCGGACATTGTTGAAAAGCAGGTGCTCATAAAGGGATACTCGGATATCTATGAAAAAGAATACCGAAAGAAAGACGGAACGGTCTTCCCTGTGGAGCTGAGGACCATACTCATCAGGGATGATGCAGGCTTCCCGGTGAGAATGTGGGCCATGGTTCGCGACATCACCGAGCGCAAGCGGATTGAAGAGGAACTCAGAAAAAGTGAGGCGCGTTTCCGCAGTTACTTTGAGCTGCCCATCATCGGCATTGCCATAACCTCCCTGGAAAAAGGCTGGATCGAGGTGAACGACCGCATGTGCGACATCATGGGCTACCCCCGGGATGAGCTCTTAGCCATGACATGGGCCGAGTTGACGCATCCCGATGACGTGGAAGCCGACGTTGCCCAGTTCGACAGGGTACTGTCGGGAGAGATCGACGGATATTTCATGGACAAGCGGTTTATCCGCAAGAACGGGGAAACCGTCTGGGCCAGCCTGTCTGTCCGGTGTGTACGCCTTGCCGACGGGAGACCGGATTATTTCTTGTCGGTCGTGCAGGACATAACCGAGCGCAAGCGTTCGGAGGAGAAGATCAGCAGATTCAACGCCGAGCTCGAAAAACTCGTGAGAGAACGGACTGCAGAGCTCGAAGATAAGCATAGAGCGCTTCAGAAAGAGACAGAAGAGCGCTGGAAGGCGGAAGAAGGGAAGAGATCGATCGAGTCGCAGCTTGCCCAGACCCAGAGGATCGAGGCTCTGGACAGGTTCGCGGGAGGCATAGCCCATGACCTGAACAATATCCTCTATCCCATTATCATCAACACCGAAGAGCTCCTTGCCGAGTCACCGCTTGATTCCAGCCGGCACGATATACTGAACCAGATATTGAAGGCTGCAAACCGCCAGCGGGACCTGGTAAAGAAAATCCTCTCTTTCAGCAGGCGGAGCGAACAGAAGCTGGTCCCGATAAAAGTAGCACCGCTGATGGAAGACACCACTGACTTCCTGAGGTCCTCGCTCCCGAGCACCATAAAGATCAAACTTCAGATCGACGCACCCACCGAACTCATCATGGGTGATCCCACACAGATTCAGCAGGTCATCATGAACCTCTGCCAGAATGCGACAGATGCGCTGGAATCGGGTAAGGGCACCATAGAGATACGGCTGACAAAAACCCACCTGGAGCAGGATCATATACGCCGGGAGATTCGGGCAGGGGATTATCTGAAGCTCGTGGTGAGAGACACCGGCAAAGGAATTGCCCCTGATGTGGCGGATCATATCTTTGAGCCTTTCTATACGACAAAGGCCGTGGGCAAAGGAACGGGAATGGGGCTTTCCGTTGTCCACGGCATTGTGAACAGCCATGGAGGATTCATTTCTGTTGAGAGCCAACCCGGGCAAGGGGCTTCTTTTACCGTATATCTTCCGGTCTATACCGGAGAAGCCCTTGCTCAAGCATCTTCTCCCGAGACAGGGCCTCACATGGAAGGAAAGGAAAAGATCCTCCTGGTCGACGACGAAGAATTCATCCTTACCAGCCTGCAGCGCGTATTGGAGAAAACCGGTTATCGTGTGGCTGCGGCAAAGGACAGTCTTGAAGCGCTTAAGCTGTTCGAAAAGGAGCCTTACGAATTCGATCTCGTGATAACCGATCTGACCATGCCGAACATGACAGGGCTGGAGCTGAGCAGAAAGGTCATGGCTGTTCGTCCGGAGCTCCCGGTGATCCTATGCACCGGATTCAACGATGCCATAAACGAACAGGAAGCGAGCTCCATGGGAATCCGAGAGCTGCTTCTGAAACCGACGGACAGCGGCGAGCTCAAGAAAATCGTCCGAAGGGCTTTAGAAGTCTGAGAGAAAGACCGTCTCAGGCGGTGAAAAGGTCCTTCATGCGCATGAGCAGGTCCATCTCCCCCTTGAAGGTGTACTTCCCCTGCATGAACATCTGCTGGCCGTCCTGCTTTCCGGTCATGATGTCCATCCACAGCTCGAAGGGCGTGCTGATGGTGAGGTCCGGCTTTTCGGCAGTGCCTTTCTTTGCCTTGATTGCTCCGTCGGCTATCTCGAAGTAGCAGGACTGCCCGCCGTCACCCGTGAACGTAAACTGCATGACCGCCCTGAGCTTGCCCGCCTTATCCGGATTAAAGCCGAGCTCCATCATGCTCATAAAACTCTCGACAGAATCGGCCCTCGGGATTTTTCCCGCCTCCGCCATTTCCTTCGGGGTGAGCCCTTCGCTGATGCAGGTCTTCCACATGCAGTTTCCTACTCCGAGGAGAAATGCCCGGCTGTCTTCGGTAAGATCCTGGGTGATCCGGGACATGGTCTCAGGAGATACTTTCCACGATTGGACGATCTCTTTCCCTGCCTGCCTGACGGCATCGAATACGTCCTGCGCCTTTTTCCTGAACGCCGGCAACAGCAGCGCCTCTGCGAACGGCCTGTATATCTCAGCCACAAGCCCCCCGGGGCGGCCGTAGATGAAATTCGCCCATGACGAGAGCTGATCGAACACGGAGATCTCGGGGAATCCCGCAACAGAAAGCATCACCACCCCGGGATGGGGATGCCTCAGCGGATGGTACGTTTCAGCCCCGCTTACCGCGAAAAATGGCTGGATAATCGGCAACGTCCGTTCGATAAACTTCTTCAGCTCGGCATTCATCGTATAGTGAAACAGCGGGGTAGCCAGGACCACGAGGTCGGCGCCCATGAACTTCGGGAACAGCTCGCTGCTCATGTCGTCCTTGTGTACGCATGTCCCGGGAGTTTTGGTCCAGCAGGTGAAGCATCCGATGCACGTGTTGACCTTTTTGTCTTTCAGATCCACAACCTCGACATCCGCACCGGCCTCTTTCATACCTGCCGCCAGATGATCGAGCAGGAGTTTCGTCTTGCTCTGCGCTGCCCCCCTTGCGCTGGAGTTAACCGCAAATATCTTCATAAAGACCTCCTTCAACTATTGATCCTTCACGAGATACAATACGCCGATTAATCAGGAATAAAAAACCCCAAAAAAGGGGACAGATTTATTTTTTGTCTCCTTCCCCGTGTAATGATTTGCCGGACAAGGAATTGACAAGAGGCATTTTGATATTAATTTGTAGGTATGCCGAGGAGAGGTCGAGTAGTATTAGCCGGATATCCTCATCATGTAATTCAGCGTGGACATAACAAGGGAGCGGTATTTCTCAATGATGGGGATTATCGATATTACCTTGATAATCTCAAGGAATGGAAACAGGAGCTGTGCTGCAAGGTATATGCGTACTGTCTGATGACGAATCACGTGCATCTTGTCTTGGAACCCGGGGAGGATCCCGAGAGCCTGTCACTATTGATGAAGCGCGTAGCTGGAAGACAGACGAGGTATATCAACTACCATGAGAAGAGATGTGGAACATTATGGGAAGGCAGATATAAATCGAGCCCGATTGAAGATGATAGATATTTGCTTGTCTGTTGCCGTTATGTCGAGCTTAATCCGGTAAGAGCCGTATTAGTTGACAATCCTGAGGAATATCGCTGGTCGAGTTACCGGCACAAGATAGGTGAGGAGGAGTGCGATTGGCTTGATCCGGACCCGTGCTATGTATCGATGGGGAGATCGGAAGAAGACCGCCACAAAAGATATAAGGCCTGGGTTGAAGAAATAATTCCCGAAGGGGAATGGAAAAGGATCAGGGAGGCGGTACAGCGAGGGCAGCTGACAGGATCAAAGAAATTTATCGATGAGGTTGAGCAGCGGATGAAGCTGAGGATCGAGTTCAGAGGGCAAGGTCGGCCAAGAATGGCAGAAGAATAGAGCGGAAAAATAAATCTGTCCCCTTTTCCTAAGGGGGTTCTGCTTTACCCGGAGGTCGAGGCATGATATGCACGATATGAGATAATACTATTCATGAATGCTATATCTAGAGAAGCACTGATCATTCTCCTCCTCATTGTGGCAAACGGCGTCTTCGCCCTGGCCGAGGTGGCGGTGTTGACCGCCCGCAAGGCACGCCTGCATCAGCGGGCCAATGAAGGCAACCTTAAAGCCAAGGCAGCCCTTGCGCTGGCTGAATCCCCCAACCGCTTCCTGTCCACGGTGCAGATCGGGATCACGCTGATCGGTGTCATGGCAGGGGCCTTAGGCGGCGCGACCATCGCCGAAAATATCGCCGCATACCTCCAGGCCTTTCCTTCCCTGTCACCCCATGCCGAATCCATCGGCCTGGGCCTCGTGGTGATCGTTATCACGTACCTGTCGCTCGTCATTGGCGAGCTGGTGCCCAAGCGCATCGCGCTGCACAGCCCCGAACGCATCGCCTCTCTGGTGGCATATCCGATGCAATGGCTGTCCGCCCTGGCCTCTCCCCTCGTAACCATGCTTACCTTCTCCACGGACCTGATACTCCGCCTTATCGGCTTGCGCTCCTCCAATGAGCCCTCCGTCACGGAGCAGGAGATCACGGTCATGATCGAGCAGGGCACCCAGGCGGGGATCTTCGCCCCTGCCGAGCATATCATGATCAAACGGGTATTCCGTATGGGCGACCGCACCGTGGGCTCGCTCATGACCCTCAGACCGGACATCTCGTGGATAGACCTCGATGATCCTCTGGAGGAAAACCTGAAGAAACTACATGACGGAGCCTACTCGCGTGTGCCGGTATGCAGGGGAGACCTGGACAACGTGGCGGGAATCCTGCGAGCCAAGGACATGCTGCGGCAATGCCTGGCCTGTGAGATACCGGATATCAACGGCCTCCTGCTGGAGCCCGTGTTCGTGCCCGAGACCCTGCCTGCCCTGAAGCTGCTGGAGAAGATGAAGAAGGAGCGCACGCACATCGTCCTCGTGGTGGACGAGTACGGCACGGTAAAGGGCCTGGTGACACTCAACGATATCCTGGAGGCCATTGTCGGCGAGCTGCCGTCCCGCGATGAATCGGATGAGCCGTACGCAGTGCAGCGCGAGGACGGATCATGGCTGTTTGACGGGATGCTGCCCATGGATGAGTTCAAGGAGCACCTCAATCTCGACCGGCTGCCCGGTGAGGAATCAGGTGAGTACCTCTCCCTGAGCGGGTACGTGCTGAACAAGATGGGGCGCATTCCCACGGCCGGCGACTGGTTCGAGGCGGACGGCCTGCGCTTCGAGATCATGGACATGGACAACAACCGCATAGATAAGATCCTGGTATCGCAGCAGATACGCTCGGAGGAAAACCTTGGCGATGGAAACGGTTGATCGCGTATCACCTTTGGCCGATGCCCTTCAAACGATCCCTTGATTGATCCGCCCACCGGATGATTAAACATAAAAGCCGAACAGCCTTTCCATGGCAAGAAAAATAAATCTGTCCCCTTTTATATTTTATCCGAAGACGAGGCGCAGCAGGGCCATAACGGCGACACCGCCCAGCACCGTCCCGACCAGGCTTTTTGTGCGCACAGCGATTGCGAACACCGGGATGATCGCGATCATGGCGAGGTTCTGAGGCGGCAGCGAGAATCGGCCGTCCGGCAGCACCACTGCCTGGGCAAGCAGCGCGCCCAGCACTGCGATGGGGACAAAGCTCAGCCAGCGCACAACGCTTTCCGGAAGTCGGATGCGGCTGAGCAGAACCAGGGGCAGGACGCGCGGTATCACCGTGACCGCGGCCGTGCCCAGGATGATCAGCAGCACTTCCGTCCGTATCATGACTGACCCGCCCTCCCCTCCAGGACCGCTCCCGTGGTCGCAGCGACGAGCGTTGCCGCAACGATTGCCCAGCTCGCCGGGAAGATGAGGCTGCCGCACACGGCAACGAGACCCCCGACGGAGGCCGTGACGACCGCCGTCCACACCTTCGGCCGGTTCGCGATCTGCAGGATCAGGAGCGCCGCAAACATGGCAGCGAGGGCAAAATCGAACCCCAGCACGCGGGTGTCGGCTATCGAACTTCCGAGAATAGCGCCCAGGGTCGTGCACACAACCCATGTTGCGTGGGATGCATTGTTGACCCCGAAGAACCACCCTGCGCTCGCAGGCAGGCCGCGGGCAAGCCTGCTCGATGCCACGGCAAACGACTCGTCGGTGAGCTCCGCGCCGATGAGCGCATTCTTCCAGACAGAGAGGTGGCGGACATGTGGAGAGATAGCGGCGCTGTAGAGGAGATGGCGGACGTTGACCAGGAATATGGTGACGACGATGGCCGAGGCCGGCATGCCGGCGGCGATGAGCCCCACCGTGACGAACTGGGCAGACCCGGCATACAGGATCAGCGACATGAGTGCGACCTCGGACACTGTAATGCCGGCCGTCTTTGCAACCACCCCGAAGGCGAGTCCGATGGCGATGAAGCCCAGGATAACCGGGGAAGCGTCCTTCACGCCGTCGAAATAGCCCCCTGCCGGCTCTACGTCGCCGGCTTCGAGGCCTGTCGCGTCGTGATCGGATATCGTGCAGTTCTGCTCTGGTGTGTCTGTCATATGCCCTGCCCAGGAAGCATTCCTATAGCACAAACGGCCCAAGCAGGAAAACCGGGTCAGAATGAAAAAGGGGACAGATTTATTTTTTGAAAAAAATAAATCTGTCCCCTTTTTTGGTTACATCCAGCCGTCGGTGAGACGGTCTTTCAGCTTGTCGGAGAGGAAGCCTTTCCACCTGCTCGCTGCGATCTCCCTTGCATCGGCGGCGGTTATGCCCTTGCCTCTCAGCAGGTTGAAGCCGGTCTGAAGCTCGGAATCGGAAAACGGGATCTCTCCCAGCCCTATCTCGGCCCCCTGCCTTGTCACCTTATTGAGGTCTTTCATTATCGCATTGTAATCGCCCGGGCCGCCGTTGGCCAGCGTTCCTACCAGCCGATTCGGTTCGATGGTCTGGAAGAGATTTCCCGTGAACTCGTTCATCTTGTCCACGTAATCTACCATGAGCTCGGCGTTGCGGGCACTGGTGGGAAGAGCGCCCTTGATCACGTCCTTGACTATGTCCTTCACTGAGTCTTTGGCCGCCTCCTGCGCAAACTCCGCGCCCGACTTCATGATGCCGTCCTGCAGAGAAGAGGTCTCCGTAGCGAGGGGCTGGGCAAGCTGTTCCATGGTGGGCGCCCTCACGTCCGGTGCTCCTGTGCCGAGGATCTTAATTGTAGCGTTTTCATTGCCGATCGCAACCGGCGTATCATCACCCTGCCCCACAGCCAGATCCGAAGGCTTTACAACGGGATTGCCCGGCATGCCGAAAAAGGCCGTGCCCTGCCCCTGGCCGGGCACGCTGAACACGTCGTCGAGGCTCTTGGACATTTCCTCGTCTCTTCCATCCCAGAAGCTGCGAAGTTTGCCGGCAGAGTCAAGCCTCTGCCGGCGCTGCTCTTCGGCGATCCTCTTCTGCTCGGCCTCGGCCATCGCCCTGGCCGCCTCTTCATAGGCGCGCTGCTGTGAATCGTCGCTGAAAACGGCCTGAAGGAGCGATCCCACGACCACGCCGGTGACCATGGCATTCATCGCTGCCGAGTGATTCACCTTGGGTCTCGCCACGGTTTTCTGCGGCAGCGTGATCTTCTTCTTATACGTATCTATCGTGCTGACGCCGGGGGACGACCGGTCGACCTGCTGGCCGGCCACATCTTCGAGCTGGCCCAGTGCGCTGGAGCCCTGGTTTCCCGAGTCGAACTTCGAAGGCTCCCAGCTCAAGCCCGGTGTCGACAGCCCCAGAATCAGGATTATGACCATTGCCATCTTTATCAGGATGTCATCTCTCATTGGATCATCTCCTTCATGCGATGCGTTTTGCATTATTTCAGCTTGTCCAGCTCGGCGCGGGCAGCCTGCTTCAGTCCGGCATCGAGGGCAGAGGCCTTCTCGATTTCCTGGCGGGCCTTGGCATGACGGCCGAGCGCAACGAGGCAGCGCCCTCTGGCCAGATGCGCCTCCCCGTCGTTCGGTGCCAGGGTGACCGCCTGATCCAGTATTTTCACCGCCTCTTCGTTGCGGCCGGCAGCCGACAAGGCAGAGCCATATGTGATATAGCCCCAGGCCTGGGTTGGATCCAGCCTGAGGGCCTGCCTGCTTTCCGACAAGGCTTCGGCGAACCTCCCCCTGGTCAGGTTGATATTGGCCCTGACCAGCAGCGCGGTAGCGGTTTTCGGTTCGAGGGTCAACGCGTTGGTGCTGTCCTCGAGGGCACGATCGAGGGAGCCTGCCTTCAGGCGCGCGAATCCGCGGAGCGCATATGCCGTGGCCGAGGTTTTGGCCGAAAGGGATGCGGTGCAGTCGTCGGCCGCCTGATCGTACCGGCGGAGCAGGACGTTGGTGATCGCCCTGTCGAGCAGCACACCGGCATCGCTGGGCGCTGCCTTCACCGCCTTGTCGTATGCGGCAAGTGCCTTTGTCAGCTCGCCCTTTTCACGATAGGCCTTTCCGGCGAAACGCTGGAACTCCGCATTGCCGGGTGCGATCATGGCGCCGCTTTCGGCATATCCGGCAAGCGCGTCGAAATCGCCCAGCACGACCGATGCCTGGCAGGCCGTGTAGAATGGCCTGATGTCATTCGAGCCCAGGGCGATGGCCGTGTAGGCGTCCTTTGCCGCGTCTTCCCACTTTCCGCCCTGTGCCAGCACCTCTGCCCGCGCTATGTATGGAGCGGCCGCCCGGGGCTTGAGCTTGAGCGAAGCGGTGAAGTCTTTTGCGGCATTGCCGAGCTTGCCCGATCCTGCGTATGCCCTCCCCCGGTGGTAAAAGGCCTCGGCCGATCCGGAGTTCAGGGAGATGCTTTTGTCGAGGTCTGCCTTCGCCTCCTGCCACATGCCCTTCTCGACATAGGAACGCCCGCGGTTCAGAAGGGCGCTCACATCGTTCGGTTTGAGGGCAAGGGCGTTCGTGTACAGGTCGATGGCATTGTTCCAGTCGCGCATCTCCCTGTATGCGATTCCCTGGACGCTCAGGGCATCGTAAAGCTTGGGGTCGATCCCGGCGGCGAGCCGTGCATCGGCGAGGGCTAAGGCCCAGCTGCCTTTGAACGAGTGGATCCATGCACGCTCCATGATGATGCGCGCATTGTCCGGGAAGCGTGCGACCGCCTCGTCGGCCTTCTTCAGCGCGGAATCGCTCTCCCCAAGCATTCGCATGGCCTGGAGCTGGTACACTATGGGCACCGGGTCGGATGCATTCTTCCGGACTGCATCGGTCGCCGCTGCCATGAGCTCCAGCCAGCGGCCGTCATCTGCGAGCGCGGCAAGGTCGGCCTTGATCGGCTCGTCCGGAGCTTGTCCTGACGGCTCTCCGGCCCAGGCAGATGCCTGAACCGCGACCAGCCCGAGAGCATAAATTCCGGCGACAAGGACTATAATGAAAACAGCGGTTTTATTGCGCATGGTAATCTCCCTCACTGTTCCTGTCTCCTCGCAGCAACCTCCTGCTTGATGGCGCCAAGGACGGGCTTGAGCACCTCGATGCGCTGGCGGCACAGGATCGAGAGCTCCCTGTCGGGCGCGGGATCACCCTCGCCTTTTTCCACTTTTGTCTGGGCCCGGTCCTTGGCCCGCTCGGCCTGCTCGTTCAAGTCGAGAATCGACTTCTCGATCCGGGTCACCAGGCCCAGGAGCGCGCTCCGGCTTTCTTCGCGCAGGAGCTTTTCCAGAGAGCGGTTCTTCGCTTCGAGCAGGATGCCGTTGCTCCAGCGTAAGTTGTCCGCCCGTCCAGGGCCGGTGAGGTCCGGGGTGTCGATGAAGTCTTCCAGGGGCGGCTCCTCGACCACGCGCACAGCGATCCGTGAAGGTGCGCCTCCTTCCATGAGCGTGCTCACGGTCGTGAGCTTCCGGGTATTCCTCAGGTAGCCGTTCACCGGAACCCAGCCGCCGCTCTCGCCGCGCCGGGCAACGACGACCTGTGCATACGGCTTCGTGCCGCGGTCGGGCTTCTCTTGAAACAGCATGGCAGCAAAGGAAACCGGCCGGCCGCTCTCCTGAGAGATAACCGGCGCGAGACAGCTCCAGTAGTTCTGCCCGTCTATGGCGATCTCCTGGAGGCGGGATCGCCGCGCCTTATAAGCCGTCTCCATCGCAGTGGTATCGATCGAGCGCAGGTTTTTGACGACCGCTTCGATCATGATGTCGGTGTTATAGGGGCCATACTTCTCTTTCATCGCATACGGTTCCCCGGACAGCGGGATGCCCAGCAGGACCGTGTCGCGGGGCAGATCAGCCCGGCCCGGTACCGGGAGGCTGCCAAACGGGCTAAAGATTGTCACCCAGGTCCCGAATTCGACATCGAAGCTCACGTTCTTGTCTGCCATGCTCTCTCCGAGGGCATCGCGCACGTCTGTCGTTATCTTATGGCTCGTGACAGCTGTTCCGGAGAACGGGATGATGCCCAGAGTGAATCCGCTCAGCATTGCCGCAAGGTTCAGTCCGCTTGAATCGTGCTTTATCTCGGCCCTGACCATAACCGGCAGGGCTGTCCAGTCGTCGGAGAAAAGCTCGGGGTACAGCACCTCGGCGCGCTCCTGCAGCTGCCGGGCGGTGAGACGATACTCCTCTATTCCGGGAATGGGTTTTTCATAGACATCGGTATAGCCGATGATGCTGAAGCGGGCCTGACCGAGCGTGAGCCCCTTGTCGTCCGAGGGCCTGAGCGTGCTCGCCACCCGCTGAGAGGCGCACCCGCTCAAGAGCATGCATATCAGGAGGATCCCCATCCATTTCACCTTGTCACGAATCGTACCCATCGCCGCTCCTTTCCTTTCCCTGTTTTCCCGATCGTACTCCAGATGTCCCTGCAGATCCATGGCCTTACCTCCGGATCTCTTCTTACTGCTGCTTTGCCGCTGCCCCCTGCTTGATTGCGGCAAGTACGGGCTTGAGTATCTCGATGCGCTGGCGGAAGAGGACGGAAAGCTCCCGATCAGGAGCCGGGTTGCCCTGCCCTTTTTCCACTATTGTTTGCGCCCGGTCCTTGGCCTGCTCGGCCAGTCCGCTCAAGTCAAGGATCGTCTTCTCGATGCGGGTCGCAAGGGCCAGCAGTTCGTCACCGGTTTTTTCCTTCAAAAGCTTTCCCAAAGACCGGTTCTTGGCTTCCAGCAGCATTTCATTGCTCCAGCGCATGCCTGCGACAGAATTCTCCTGAATATCGATGAAATCCTCGAGCGGCGGCTCCTCGACCGCGCGCACGACCACCTTGGAGGGCACGCCGTTTTCCATCAGAACGCTCGCGGCGGTGAGTGTCTTCATCGAGCGAAGATACCCTTTCACCGGATGCCAGTCCCCGGCCTCGTCCCGCCGTGCCACGGTGACCCTGTCCAGAGGATTTGTGCCGCGCCTTGGATTATCGGCGTATATGAGGGCGGTAAAGCTCTCCGCTTTGTCCAGCTTCTGGGAAAGTACCGGTGCGAGATAGCTCCAGTAGCGCTTTCCGCCGATCATGACCTCCTGCAGGCGTGATTTCCGCACCCGGTAGTCTTCGGCGAGCCTGGCCCGATCGGCGTCCTGAAGTGATTTTACCACCGCCTCGACACGGCAGCTCATCTGGTAATCGCCCCCCTTGCTGGCGGATTCGACGAAGGCATCATTCGAGCTGAAGAAGAGGCACTGGTAATCCCTGGGGAGGTCCGCAGTTCCGGCAACCGGCAGAAGGCCCAGCGGGCCGAGTATGGTCATCCACATGACGTTTTCGAACTCATAGGAAACCTTTCCTGCCGGGACGCTTTCACCCATGGAATTTATCAGGCTTGTCTGGACATCGTATGTTGTTTTATCCGTTCCCGGGAAAGGTATGATCCCCAGGGTGCAGAAGCCTGTGAGAAAGGCCGCTCGATCCCTTGTCGATTCATGGCGGGAATCTGTTTTTACCACGACCGGCAGGCCTGTCCACTCGTCGGTAAAGAGGTTGGGATAGAGCTCGCGGGAGCGTTTTGCAAGAATGTCGTCCCTCCCGTCGAGGCTTATAATGCTGAAGCGCAGGTCATTCATGTGAAAGGCACTGTCGCCCGAAGGCTTGAGTGTGCTTGCATACCGTGTCGAAGAGCAGGCACTCAAGGTGAAGATCATCAATCCCGCTGCCAGCCAGGTCATAACTGTTTGAAATTTCATCATGGGCTCCTTCTCCTATTGTTTTCTTGCCGCGGCATCCTTCATGGCGGCCAGGATGGGCTTGAGCACCTCGATGCGCTGGCGGAACAGGACCGAGAGCTCCCTCTCGGAGGCAGGGTCGCCCTCGCCCTTTTCTACCATTGCCTGGGCATTGTCCTTGGCACGCTCTGCCATACCGCTTAAATCCAGGATCGTCTTCTCGATGCGGGTTGCCAGGGACATCAGCTGGTCACCGGTTTTTTCCCGCAGTATTTTCACGAGCGACTTGTTCTTTGCCTCCACGAGTATGCCGTTGCTCCATCTCAAGGCCTGGGCCCGGTCGGCGCCGGAGAGGTCGGGGAGCTCGATGAAGTCCTCCAGAGAAGGATCTTCAACAGTTCTCACCACCACCTTTGCAGGAATGCCGTTATCGATGAGGACGCTGACAGCGGTCAGGCTCTTCGTCCGGTGCAGGTATCCGGTCTGGGGAATCCAGTTGCCGGTGCTGTCACGACTTGCTACGACAACCTGTTCATACGGAGCAGCCCCGCGTCTTGGGGATTCCTGGTACAGCATGGCGGTGAAGGCAACCGGCCGTCCGTCCTCCTTGGAGAGCGACGGCGCAAGGAAGCTCCAGAAGGTGCGGCCGTCAATGGTGATCTCCTGGAGATGTGATGCGCGGGCCTTGTAGGCAGTGTCGACCAGGGCGGGATCCGCCTCATAGAGGTCCATGACCACCGACTTGACGATGCAGTCCGCAACATACGTCGGAAGCTTGGTCTTGGAATAGGCATCCTCGGTCAGCGGGAAGAAGAGAAAAATGCCGTCCCGCGGCAGGTCGGCCTGCCCCGGGACAGGGATACATCCCAGCGGACCGATGATGCTCATCCACATGGCCTGCTCGACCTCGAATTTCCTGTCCCTGTTGATCAGGCTTTCGCCAAGCGCGGTGCGCACATCAGAGGATACCGAGAAATCCATCCACGTCTTCCCGGGGAAAGGGATCATCCCTGCTGTCAGGATTGCCATAATTGTCATTGTCGTCAATCCGTCATGGTATACGCCTTCGGCCTTGACCATAACCGGCAATGCCGTCCATTCGTCAGTGAAAATACCGGGATAGAGGGTCTTGGCCCGCTGCGACAGAAAATCCTGGGTGATCATGTCTACCCATATCTTTGTCGCCGGATCGTTCTTGTCGTAAACGCCGGTGTAGTTGATGATACTGAAGCGGGCATTGCCGATGGGGAGGTTGGTTTCGCCCGAGGGCTTCAGGGTGCTTGCCAGGCGCATCGAACCGCAGCCGCTCAGAAACATCACCATAAGGATCAATATCGCCCATTTCAAAGTTGCCGGGTACGCTTTCATTGCCTCTCCTCTGTCCTTTCTACTGTTTCCGGGCAGCGGCATCCTTCATGGCTGCCAGAACGGGTTTGAGCACCTCGATGCGCTGGCGGCACAGGACCGACAGTTCGCGATCGGGAGCAGGGTCGCCCTCTCCTTTTTCCACTTTTGTCTGAGCATTGTCCTTGGCCCGTTCGGCCTGCTCGCTCAAATCAAGGATCGATCTCTCGATGCGGGTTGTCAGAGACAGCAGCGCATCGCTGTTCTCCTCGCGCAAGACTTTGTCCAGAGAGCGGTTCTTCGCTTCGAGCAGGATATTGTTGTTCCACCGCAGCGCCTCGTTGCGGTCGGCGCCGGAGAGGTCCGGGGTGTCGATGAAGTCCTCCAGGGGAGGTGCTTCGGGCGTACGCACCGCAACCTTGACCGGCACGTTGTTCTCGATCAGGGCGCTCACCGAGGTGAGCGTGCGGGCATGGCGCAGGTAGCTTTTCACGGGCTGCCATCGTCCGGACTCGTCATAGCGGGCCACGATCGCCGTATGCAGAGGTTTTGCTCCCTGCTTCGGCTCGCCATCGAACACGAGCACCTTGAAGACGCTGCCCTTCACCGCTTTGGACACCGGGTTCATGGTGAGGAAGCTTTTGCACGTTCTGCCATCGATGGGGATCTCCTGGACCCGGGACTGCCGCTCCCGGAAGGCGGATTCGAGCCTTGCCCTGTCGGCCGACTTGAGCGACTGGGTCACGATCTCGGCGATGCACGCGGCGGCGTGATCGTTGATCTTGGCCTGGGCCTCTATGGTGTCGGTCGCGAAACCGCTCCCGCTGAAGAGGGAGGCCCTCGGCAGGTCGGAGGACCCGATCACCGGCAGGAGGCCCCAGGGCCAGTAGCTGCCCCATGACACCGCATCGATCCCGAACTTCTCCTCTTTTTCGACCAGGGGCTCGCCCAGGGAATCCAGCACGCTCGTACGGACAATAAACCCATGCTCCTGGGTGCCGGGTATCAGAACCACCCCAAGCGTGAAGGTAAGCGAAAGGAGCCTCGTGATGCCCATTGATGTGTCGTCATACGTTCTCTTGATGTCGATATGGACCGGCAGGGCCGCGAGGTCATCCGAAAACACGCTCGGGAAGAGCTCCTTGGCCTTCCGGTCGATGTCCGGCGGCAGGGGCTGCACGCCGGGCTTCTCATAGTTGAAGCTCGAAACGCTCAGGCGGACCGGCCCGTACTGCAGGCTCTTGTCGGCGGAAGGCTTCATGGTGGTGGTGTACCGTACCGCGCTGCAGCCGCTGAGAAAAAGAACTGCTGCAACCACCACCATTCCCGTGAGAGATACAAGGCGGTTCCTCATGGTTCTACTCCCTTCTTTGAATGAAACTTTCAAGTCGTTTACAATCAAGGTCCGGAACCCTTATAGATGCATCGGAGTGTGAACCTCGGTATATTTTTTATCGGCATTCACTCGCCCAAGGATTATTATACGTTAATGCCCGCTTGGTTTCTGTATAGATCTCTGCCGCAGAATGGTCTCTACTGATAAGTCTCTTCGTTGCGTAATGTCATGGCTGTCCGGTCGATGGCATTCAGACTATCCTGTTCAGCGTTTAATATATGCGTTCAGGCCGATAGTAACAGGCTTGCCGTCCACTTCGGCAGTTGTGACCATGTTCCCCCTCGTGCTGGCGACTACCAGGGTTTTGCCGGATGATGATGGAGTCGGCTTTTCAAGGTCGATCTCGATAAAAAGCTTGTTGTCTTTGATTTCAACTTTCATGGCCATGGCTTAAGCCTCTTTTTTACAACTGCAACCACAATGCTCCTTATTGCAGAACTTTTTACACACAAGATATCCGACACCGGCCAGAATGCCGAGGATTACAGCCCGCACGAAAAGTTTTTTCATCCCTACCTCCTGGAGAATTCGTTGATAATGAAGGCTAATCGCTAACACCGGTTCAGTCAAGACCCTAAAAGAGGTTGCACCCGTATAATTTGACTGCGGTGATTTTCAGCACGAGACGGGTAGCTTCCCCCTCTTCTATCCTTTGATTGATATCTTCATAGTTGACATCTCAACTATTCACACCTACAATAAGCCCTGATAAACGACTCATCATGAGATCACGATCCGAGGGGACATATGAGAGAAGACCGGCGCTTCATCTTTCTTATCGGGCAGGCCAGGCACCGGCTCATGACCAGGCTGGACCAGGCGCTCATCGAGACCGCGGGCATCACCGCGGCCCAGTCGGGAGCGCTGTACTATCTCAAGGAGCACGACGGCTGCCTGTTCACCGAGCTGAGCAGTGCGCTGGGCTTGGACAAGTCGGCCATAACAGGGCTGGTGGACAGGCTGGAAAGCAAAGGCCTCGTGGAGCGCCGCCCATCCCCTGACGACCGCAGGGCGATCGGCATCTTCCTCACCGCCGCAGGCAAAGACACCGCGCTCAAGTGCCTCAAGGTCACCAGGGAG
The DNA here is from genome assembly GCA_002448235.1 of Syntrophaceae bacterium UBA6087. Classification (GTDB taxonomy): domain Bacteria; phylum Desulfobacterota; class Desulfomonilia; order UBA1062; family UBA1062; genus Phosphitivorax. Next base: position 355,464 of record DIXF01000001.1, on the reverse strand, counting down.
TTCAACAACAGGATCACCAGGGGGCTCTCGGAGGAGGAGATGGAAACCTTCAGCCGGGCCCTCCGGAACGTCATCAGCACATTCTCGGAATAGGCGCGAGGGGAGGCATCCATGGATACGCGGTTCGGGGCAGTCAGAATAATTCCGGGAGAGGACAAAAGCAGGTTCCCCCACTGCACCTCGCTGTTCATCGACGACGACGTGAAGACGGTCGTGGACCCAGGGGCAGGAGTGAAGACGCTCAGCGCCCTGAAAGAGAGCACGGCCGTGGACATGGTGATCGATACCCACTGCCACTTCGACCACATCTCGTGCAACTACCTCTTCGACACGGCCCGGATCTTCATCAACGAGCAGGAAGCCTCGTGCTTCAGGGACAGGAGGAACCTTGGAGCCCTCCTCGGGATGAAAGAGGTGTACGGCAGCGACTGGGTCGACCGATGGGTGGAGAGGATATCCGACCCCGCTACAAAGCCCAGCCCGTACTCGCCCCAGAACAGCCACAATTGGTGGCTGTCCACGGCGCGGGTGGATGGGGAGTACCGCTGGGGCGACGTCATGGACTTCGGCCGCACCAGGATGCACATCATCGGCGCGCCGGGCCATTCCGCCGGGTTCAGCTGCCTGTACTTCCCCGAGCACGGGGCAATGTACGTGGCGGACATCGACCTCACCTCCTTCGGCCCATGGTACGGCGGCTCCGACGGAGACATCGACGCCTTCATCTCATCGTGCTCGCTCATCAGCTCCATGGACTGCGACACCTTCATCACCGGGCACGAGCACGGAGTCGTCCGCAGGGAGGATTTCCTCGCAGGCCTGGAGAGGTTCCTCGCAATGATCGACGAGCGGGATGAAAGGATACGCTCCTTGCTGAAAAAGCCCCTTACCCTGGAAGAGATAGCGGAGTCCGGCCCCATCTACGGCAGGAAATACCACAGCGCCGCCTGGGTATACATGTGGGAGTACCTGATGGTGAAGAAGCATGTCGAAAGGATGACCGCCAGGGGACGGATCAACGATGTCGGAGGCCGCTATGCCGCTGCCTGACCTTATCGCGAGAGGCAAGAAACGTTTCATTCCCTGCCCTCGATGCAAAGGAGAGACACGGTGCTCATAAAGATCGTCAGGTTCCTCGCTCGCCGCCTGCCCGAAGGCGTGTCCTATGTCCTCATCGAGCTGCTGGCAAGCATCCCCTCTACCCCGCCGCTCAAGGAAAGCGACCGCAGGATACTTTCCCTTGCCAGAAAGTTCAGGTTCGGGCCAAAAGGCAAAAACACGGCCTGGGCCTGGGGAGACGGCCCGCCGGTCGTTTTCGTGCACGGCTGGAGCGGCCGCGGCAGCCAGCTTGCAACATTGGCGGACCATGTCGCGCGGCAGGGCTTCCGGTCAGTAGTCTTCGACGTGACCGCGCACGGAGAATCCAAGGGGCTGCGCATCACCTTCAGGGATTTCATCTCGGATGTGGCCGAGCTGACAGCAGCCCTGGACAAGCCGGTCTTCGCCTATGTCGCCCATTCGGCAGGCGGCCTCGGCATGATGGCGGCAAGAGAGCTCAGCGGCATCCGCGCCGGTCGCTACGTTTGCATCTGCGCGCCGCGCTCTCCCTATGTGCCGATCCGTGACATCCGCAGAATACTCGATCCGCCCGAAGCGGTCCTCGATCGTTTCAAGGCATACTACTCAGGTCATTTCGATGCCACGTGGGAGGAGATGGACCGGAACAGGGCCTATGCCCCCTCGGACAACGACTCGCTCCTCCTGGTGTATGACGAAGACGACGACCGGGTAGAGCACACCGACGGAGAGCGAATCCAGGCGGTCTGGCCTTCGGCCCGGGTTCTGAAGACAAAGGCGCTGGGGCATCTGAAAGTGCTGCGGGAGCAACAGGTCATGGATGAAGTGGTCGAGTTCCTTCAACGGGATTGAGTAAAGAATATCTTCGACCCCATTTTCCACCTGCACGGTTAACGATTTGCTTAATCCTTCCTTTGCAATATTCATTAGCTTAGAGGTGGCATTATGAGCCCGGAAAGCGTTTCAGATAAGATATATAACCTGATACAAAAATCATTCATAAAGACAGGCCGCGCACCACATTATACCGATATTTCGACAGAGATGGGGATCCCAGTGGAAGATGCACGGAAAGCACTGCATGATTTAATATCTCTGGGAATACCGGGGCTCTGGTTATTCCCGGACACAGATTATATCAGCAGCTTCGCTCCATTCAGCAACATCCCGACGCAGTACCGGATCACCGTGGAAGGTGAGCAGAAATGGTTCGGACAATGAGGCTTCGAATCGCTGGCAGTTAGCTGGCTTTTCCCGAATAAGACGGTCGAGATCGATGCCCCATGTCTTGATTGCGGTTCCCCGATCCATATCGAGATGAGAGACGGAGCAATAGAGAAAGCCATGCCGGAAGGTATCATGGCATATGTGTCCGTACCCTTCTCAAAATGGCTGCAACGACTTCCCTATGCCTGAAGCACCATGAATCTCTTCCGGTCGGAAGAGCATATTCAGAACTGGACACAATACGTTCCCGGCACTGAGGGAGGCATCCTCCCTCTTAAAGATATTGTCCTCCTGTTCTCAGGAGACATGTTTCGGAAACGGCTGGACCCGGATTATGTGTCGCACAGCCAGGGTTACCTGGGGGAATGGCTTTCCGCACTAGCTGAAATTGCAAAGACACGCCCATTCTGGAAATTCTGAACCTGAATACGGCACTTGCATGCGAGAAGGGGTTAGGCAAGTAAGGGACTCCCGTAAATATTTAAATGTGTTCCGGGTCAGGTCAAAATAATCACCCTAATCCAGGAATAATGGGGTCAGGAAAGAAATGGTCTCTGCCCCTACTTTCGCTTTGAGATATAAGATGATTGCGTTAATAAGTTTTAAGCTTCATTATTAATACATTCTTCAACTTCCCTTGTCGGAAGCACAGCATCATCAATCTTGTTAATAAGTTTTATTCCAGGACTTTTGCTTCCGGTTTTATGCTTTGCTGCAACCATTTTTATTAAGTATTCAATGTCTTGTAATGAGCGATAAGATGTAAAACTATACTGATACTGGGATCGTAAAGATTTATATACATCTAAAAGATAGAATGAGTTTTTATGCATAGAGGAGATGTATTTATGAACTTGGGCTTTCCATCCCCTAGGACGTTGGTTGATTAGCAACAAAATTAACTCATGTTTTCTTAAGTCACTATCATCACTATCCAAATAATCTATTAATAAAGGACCCATTTTCTGAGAAAATAAATCATCCCCAAAATTAAAAACCGTACTCGAAGGCAATTCGAAAAGTATATTAAGAAGGCGTATATGTGGGGTATTTCCAAAATTACCACCTAGTTTAACATTCACCCCATCAATTATGGTATCACCTTCTATTGCTAAAACCGGCGCGAATACTACTAATATTTTTGTAATATATTCCCAACACTTCATAATCTCGCAAATTAATATGCGTTTTGTTTCAGGGTCTACATAGTCACTATTTCGAAGAGCACGTGATGCGGCTTTCGTTATACTGAGCATTGTTAACAATGTATGATCTTTTAAAACATCCCTAACTTCTTGATTGTATGGATTAGATTGGTCATACATGCGATCAGCATATTGGTCCTTAACCACAGCTGGCAGATTAGAAGCCTTAACTCCATTTTTAATAATATCTTGCATATTACCTAACATTACTTCTGAGGGTTTCCAAAGGGCGATTTTATAAGGATCAAAATTTATAGGGAAGCCGTGTTTAGTTGATAGATTATCATAAATTTTTCGAATATCGTTTATTAACACTTGCAGGGCATCTTCTTTACATCTATCAATACCTGTGTAAAATTCTATGATCTCGGGAAAACTTGCGTATCGTAGCTCTTCAAAAATAAAGCTTGCAAGGTTCTTGTCATGATGCATTCTTTGAGCGATGAAATAGTATACCCAGAATGCAAACCGGAAACTAAAAAGATTGCCATGTCTTATTAAGATATTATTTATGTACAAAACGTCGAAAACTATTTGGACTTCAAGATCTATGAATCTCTCTTTACAACATTCTTGTAGAATTTTTATGAAGTAGTCTCTTGTGAATATAAAGTTATTGTGGCGAAGCATTGTTTCACAAAAATATCCCAGCACATATTCACAATCCTTAAGATCAGGACGTGATTTGTATGTAGGAATATTATCTACATTAAAAATAAGAAACAAAATCCTCTTTATCATCTCAGAACGGTTTACAGGACTTTCATCAAAGTCAATTTCGGACACTTTTAATAATGTAAGGCAATTTAGTGGAGTCCTGTGTAGATTAAGCACAGCAAGATCCGAAGCAATTCTAGCTGTAACTATATCCTCATCACCAATATGCCTAACTTCATTGTAGCTAGCTACAATTTCTCTTATTTGGCTCCTTGTAAGTGACCAGAGATAGATTATTTCAAATTGCCTAACTGATAGTTTTTCTTCAGTTAAAAGTGATACATTCTCTATAGTTTGCATAACAACTACAGGTAATTCTTTGAAATATGAACATATTGTTTCAAGAAGCTTAATGGAATGCTTCTCATTATCAGTCCATGAATCAATTACTATACATTTAATTTGAGACTCATCACATCGAAGTATAGCAAGTTCAGCCTCTAGTGCATTTCTTATTGAAGCATTATGGGATTTCAAAACTTTCGAATCAAGGTAAAGCCATAAACATGATTCTTGGCGCCATGCCTCTCTAATAAGATAATGAGCAAGACATGTTAGTCCGAACTGCGGAAGAGATTTAATCAACATGGAATTTGGTTTTGATATTAATTGAGTTATATCTTTTTTGGGCTTAGATTTCGCACTCCTCGATGTTTCGTGATAATTACTAAGGACAGGTTTAACCCATACTTTGGGCTGTGTTGAGTATGATACTAATGCATCATCTAATTTTTTTGTTAGGTAACGATCTATAAAATCTGAATCACATGCTTCAATTTTTGTTTTTGTATCATCCGCTTGTAATGAGACTACGACCTTTCCGTCATCTGTATTTGAAAAATTTACTCCGGCAACAAAGGAATTATGCTTAGTCCACTGCCTATAGATAATATCAGTTGTCCCTAATTCATCTGAAAGTAAAATTATTGAGTATCCTAATTCGTCATGTTTGGATGTAAATAAAGGTGGTGCAGAACATAAGACTAAAGAATTTCCATTGCTAATTGAATGAAATGTTGATTGGTCGTGGGCATGCCCTGAAAGGCATAAAGCGAAATCTTTTTGTAATATTTTCATAATCTCTTTTTTAGCCCACTCTGTTAACCAGCTAATAGGATGATGCATTATAAGTATCTTCCAGTGGGCCTTGCAGTTTAAATTCCATGCATAAAGATTACGAGTATCAACAGAAAGTCTCCCCCAATCATGGATATTTTTGCCATCTAATCCCTTTAATCCTCCACTTGAACACAAAGCAGAATTGAGGCAATAAACTCCAAAAAATTCATCAATGTCCCATCCCGCTCCACCTAATGACGATCCTCTTAATGAACCAAGATCTGAAAATTGCAATTCAAAAGACTTATAATTTCTGAATTTTTCGCTAAATACATTAGGGGATTTAGCAACATAATCATTAAATTGATGCTCATTCAAGGCTTGCGATACTACCCCTTCGTGCTCTAACATATTCGAGCTAAGATCTAATGTTGATATATCATGATTGCCAGGTACACAGAGTCGCTTGTTTTTAGGTATGCCTAGTACATTTAATCTTTGGTCAAATTCTATTAAAAAATCCTCGTATTGCTTTGTATGTGCACCAGCTTGGACAATATCTCCTGAAAAAGCAAGATAAACATCTAAGTTATTAATTTGGTTTATCTGTTTATTAAGGTCCTGAAAAAATGCGTCCAAGACTACTCCATGGCCCTCAATCCACCCTTTATGATAATGAATATCTGATAGGTGAATAATTGCTTTTCTCATAAGAAATCTCCTCTAAATATCCATTAAATCTAATTATTACACAAAATAAATCATATAACTTTTCTTATATAATAGCAATTATTTGATAATATGAGATCCTTGGCAATGAGAAAGGAGGCCGATTTATTTAATACATTCCAAGCAGATCTTTGGACATGGACAAGGGCAGATCCGGCTTTTATGAAAATGGCCTTTCAAAAATCGGTTCGAAAAATCCGGAAAAATCGGATCAGAGAACATTTATAAAAATGAATTTAGAAACCATTTTTCTCCCTATTTTTGTGGGATTTTCTTTTACCTACTCGGTGCTAAGTCTTACTTTTTACCATCTAATTTTAATGAAACCCCAAAAAAGCAATGCCCCATATCTACACCTTTGAGGAAAGGACAACGATGGTCCGGGAAGAACCGACAGCTCATTTTGAACCCGAAAACATGAATGAGCTTGCCCGGGAAACTATTTCCTCCATGGCGATTTGCACTTTCCTTTCCAATCTACAAGCACGACAAATACGATCTCCTGATAAGCTCATTCTTCATTGCAGGGGTGAGGTCGTTGAAATAGGCTGAGTAGCCCGATACGCGGACGAGGAGATGGGGGTAGAGCTTCGGGTTGTCCTTTGCCTCGATCAGAATGGACGGGTCGAGGACATTTGTCTGGATCTGCATTCCTCCCCGGTGGAAGTATGTCCGCACGAGCGAGGCCAGGGCTTTCCTGCCCTCGGGCCCGCGCAGCGAATGGGGGTCGAATTTCATGTTGAAGTTGATGCCGTTGCCTGCGGCGTGGAAGTCGAGCCGGTTCATGGAGTTCAGGACAGCGGTCGGGCCTTCCTTGTCCATGCCGTTCGACGGCGAGATGCCCGATCCGAAGCTCTCGCTCCTGCGCCTCCCGTTGGGAAGTGCTCCGTTGATGCGGCCGAAGTATTCGTGGGCGGTCACGGAGTAGAGCCCCATGACGTATTTGCCTCCCCGGGTGTTCGGCCCAAGCGAGGACAGCGTCGAGGCGAATGTCTCGATGACGTAGCGGACCCAGCGGTCGGCCTCTTCGCAGTCGTTGCCGAACTTTTTGATGCGCTTGAGATATGTGCGGTCTTTGTCGTCCGGGATGTTTCTTTTTAATTTTTCCGCGAGCTCGCGGAGCGAGAATTTGCCCTCGATGAAGACCGACTGCTCGATCGCGCGCATGGCATCGCCGGTATCGGCCGGGCCCACGCATTGTATGCCGGAGAAGTTGTACTGCGCACCGCCCGCTGTCGAGCACGTGCCCTTGTCCAGGCATCCGCGGATGAGCATGCTGGTGAGCGGGGTGGGATGATAGTCCCTGTTGGCCCGCTCGATGGCCTGGAGGTCGTCCATCAGGTCTATGAGCTTATACCGGAGCTGCTTCTCGAACGCCGCCTTGACGTCTTCCATGGTTTTCATTTCTTCGGGCGCGGTTGTTTTTGCGCCCGACCTGAACGGGCGGCCGAAGCGCAGGCCTTTGTTGAGCGCCATCTCGAGCATGAGCGGCACGTTGAAGATCGCGGCGTCCGTGGACGAGAAGCTCCTTGCCTGGGACACGGGCTCCACGCAGCCGACAGCGGTGTAATCCCTGGCGTCCTCCAGGGAATAGCCGTTGCGGCGCATGGTCTCGATGATGACCTCGTCGCAGTAGAGGGCGGGCGAGTTGCTCCCGGCCGAGAGAATCGAGAAGATCTTATCCAGGTACTCTTCGGGAGACCCCGCATGGACCCGCGCGTGATAGTTGGGCTGGCGCATCCTGAGCTCGTCCATGATCTCCAGGAAGATGTAGCTGAGCTCGTTGACCGCGTCCTTGCCATCCCGGTCGACGCCCCCGATTGTCACCACCTGGCCGTTGAACATGCCGCCGTGGAAGTTCGTGAGATGCCGGGAAAACACGGGCACGATCTCGCACATCTTGATGGAGAAGCAGCAGAGGATCTCGTGCGCCTTTTCGCGGGTGATGATCCCTTTGGCGAGGTCTGCCTCGTAGTAGGGATACAGGTACTGGTCCATCCGCCCGGGGCAGACCGAGTTGTCCAGGCTTTCCAGGTTCAGGGCTATCTGCACGAGGAACAGCGACTGGACCGCCTCCACAAAGGACCGAGCTCCATGGCGCGGCACCCGCCGGCATGCTTGTGCTATCTGTTGGAGCTCTGCTTTCCTTTGTGTATCGGGCTCGGTGCCGGACATTCTCTCCGCAAGCTCCGCGTATCTCTCACCGAAGCAAGACACGCCTTCGGCGATGATCTTGACCCCTTCATAAAAGTTCCACTCTTCCGAGTGCTTCTGCACCCCGGCCTGGAGGCGGTCCGCTTCCTGCGCGAAGCCGTCCATGCCCATGGCGATGAGTCTTTCGTAGTCCGGTGCGAAGTGCGAGATACCGCCCGCCTCGTTGATCAGGTAGTACCGCGCGATAAGCTGGTCGAAAAGCAACCTGACCTTCTTCGGGATGGAGCGGTATGCCCGGATGCCTAAGAACCTGAACATCCAGAAGGGGACGATGCCCGCCAGCCGCAGCTTTTCGGAAAGCGAGATCCGGAGAGGGTTGGTTTCCCTCCCGGAGAACTTGAAGAGGTCGAGCATGACGGGCAGGCCGTGAAGCTCTGGGTAGATGGAGCCCCCTACCCGCTTGGACGAGAAGTTGCCCACGATCAGCTCTCCCGGATGGATCGCGATGCCCTTGCGGCCCAGCACCTCGGAAAGGGCCTCTGCCATGCCGATGACAGCGGGTTTGCTCCGGTTTTCTTTCCTTTTGAAATACTCCGTCCAGATGAGCGCGCGCTCGGTGCAGATTCCGGGCGCGGCGTCCATGACGGCTTTCTTGAGCAGCCGGACGCGCTCGCCGGTTATCCCGTCGTTCTTTTGTAACGCTTCATGAGTACAGGACTGCATGGATCCCTTCCTCCTTGAATATGGTTTTGACCCTCTCCAGCTCGGTGGGAGTTGGAGGCTGTATCGCTGCAGGTGCCTGGGATGACTGGATCCGCATGAGCTTGTCGTTCCCCAGGCTGTGATACGGCAGGCAGTGGATGCTCTGTTTTCCGGCTTTGCGCAGGATGGTCGCGGTGGCCCTGATGTTTTCCTCGTCGTCGTTGCACCCCGGCACGATGGGCATCCTCGGCTGGATATCCTTCATCAGTTCGCAGAGCGCCATGAAGTTTTTTATGATGAGGCCGTTGTCCTTGCCCGTGAGGGTTTTATGGGCAGAGGCGGACGCGTGCTTTATGTCGAAGAACACCGCGTCGAGCGAGCCCGCAATGAGCTCGCACAGCCTGCTGTCGAACCAGCCGCACGTCTCTGCCAGGGTGTGTATCCCCGCCTGCCTGAGCATGGCGCACAGGCTCAACGTAAAATCCGGATAGAGGAACGGCTCTCCTCCGGAGAGGGTTACGCCTCCGCCTGAGTCGAGGAAGAAGTCCTTGTCGCGCACGATCTCTTCGAACAGCGTAGTGAGCAGCCAGGGCTTTCCTATGGTGCGCAGCGCCTCGTTCATGCACGCGGCGGCACAGTCTCCGCATGCGTCGCATCTGCTGAAGTCTATCCGGTGCTTGGCGTCGCGCACGATCGCATCCTTCGGGCAGGCAGGTTCGCAGGCAAAGCACCTCTCGCAGCGCTGCTCGTAGAAGGCCATCTCGGCCGGCCTCTTCCACGACTCGGGGTTCTGGCACCACAGGCACCGGAGAGGGCAGCCCTTGAAGAAGACCGTTGTCCGCACTCCGGGGCCGTCGTGCAGAGAGAACCGCTGGATATCGAATACCATTGCCGTGGAGGTTTCTTCTTGTGGCAATGTGCCCTTGAGTGTGTTCATGCAGTGTCCTCTTATATTATAATAATCATCCTATCTGGTATTACCAGTTAAACCCTTTGCCGGCAAGTGTCAAGATGGAATAGCAGCCTGACGGCTTATTTGCTTGACAGGGAATGGGAGATATACTCTATTGTAACCGTATCTGGTATTACCATTACAAGGAGAAGCGTTCTCATGGCACACAACCTGACCGATCAGCTCTTCGATACGCTGGAGACGGAGATCCTGAAAGGCGTGTACAAGGCAGGCGCGAGATTCCCTTCGGAGAGGGTCGTCTCCGGGCGCTACGGGGTAAGCCGCATCACGACGCGGCACGCCTTTTCGCGGCTCTGCCAGATGGGGCTTTTGAAGAAGGTGCCCCAGAGCGGATACTTTGTGACCGACTACCTCACCGACGCGTCCGTCGACCTGCTCATAAAGATCATGCAATCAACGGACAGCATCGACAAGGATATCCTTTTCTCCCTCCTGGAGTTCAGGAGGGTCAACGAGGTCCACGCGGCGAGAAAGGCGGCCCTGGCTATCACCAATGAAGAGGCCGGGGAGCTCGGGCTCCTCGCCGAGAAAGGACAGGCCAACCTGGAGAACATGGGCGTCCTGTGCGACTGCGACTACGAGATTCACCGGGCAGTGATCCAATACTCGAGGAACAGGGTGTTGCCGCTCCTCTTCAACTCGTTCAAACCCCTGTACAGGCATTATGTGGAGTTCTTCTACCGCCTGCCCGGCGCCGGCTCCCACGTGATGCCTCTCTATAAAAAGCTCGCTGCCGCGTGCGGCGCCCACGACAGCGACTACGCCGCCCACCTCATGGATACGATCCTATCCTATGCGGAGAACAGGGTGAAAGACGCGCTCACCTTCCTGGAGAACGAAACGTGCGTGGATCTTGCCGCCTTCAGGCAGACGAACGGCTGACACGAAGGTAAACCGGCAAAAAGCGGGACCTGACTCCAGAAAATTACTAAACCATAATATCGCCATGCAGCAATTTATGTCATGAAAATACACCCTTATTTGTGTTGACAGAGGTCATCGATGCCCGTAGATTGACTGGTGACAGGAGGTTGCATATGACGAAATACTTTCTGGGCAGCACGATATTCTTCCTGGCATGCGTTGCGCTGACGGCCGCCGGTGTCCCCCAGGCCCGGGCAGCAGGACAGTACGACCTTGCGATAACATCGTTCAGTGTCAGTCCCACTCAGGGCACGGTCAATACCAGATTCACCTATTACGTGACCATTCAGAATGTGGGCAACACCCCGGCCCCACTGAAAGGGCTCAACTTCATGCGGAACGACGATGTCATGCAGAGCAGCGGGACTCAGCCGTGGGGCTCGCAGCCGACCACGCTGAATCCCGGGCAGTCACAACAGTACAGCCTGAACTACGTCTTCGGGGCGGGCACGGCTACCGGCTCGGGCACGATGCCGCCCGGGAGGCAAATCATCAAGGCCACGATAAACAATTTCTATCTCGCCGACGATTTTAATCCGGACAACAACTCGCTCTACGTGCAGGCAGAGGTGGCCAATCCGAACGGAACGCCCCTGGGCTGGCCGGACCTGCGCATCAAGGAAATTAAAACGACCTGCGGAGGCATGGTGGCAACCGGTCTGAACCGGGAGGTCAATGCGGGCAGCACGGTCAAGGTCACGGTGTGGACCCTGGAGAACAGCGGGAGCCAGCCGGCCTTTCTTCCCAAGGGCCTGCTCCTGCTCCGGGCGACCGAGAAAGGCCAGCCCATGGGAGAATATGTGGTGAACAAGAGCCACATCATGAAGGCCGGCCAGGGTTTTCTCTATGACCTGGAGATCCCCGGATCGAAGCTGACCAAGGCCGGCCCCCACGAGATCATTGTATCGTCGGACCCCTCGAAGGCGGTACAGGAGAGCTCGGACTTCAACAACGATATCGGGTTCTTCATCACCGTCAAGGGCCCGGACCTGGCCGTGACCGGCGTGACCGCCTCTCCGGCCCAGCCGGACACCCGGCAGTCCATCGCGCTCTCCGTGACGGTAAAGAACCTGAGCACCGGTCAGGCGGTCTACTGTCCCCAGGGGCCGGTTTTCCTGACCTACGGCCCTCAGGGCAAGACCTATCAGGCGGGTGCGCCTGCAAACTTCACGCTGGCGGCAGGACAGGAATACCGCACCGCCGTTCACTTCCAGCCCCGGCGCCTATCCATTCACCATCGCGGTGGACGCCGCGGGCGATCCGAACCCTGCGAACAACGCCTTTACCCTGCCTGTCACGCTGACATATCCTTCCGCCTCGGGCATGTCGAACCCGGGCGGCGCTGTTTCCTCCCCGGGTGCGTCAGGTGCACCTGCCGCATATCCGAAGACAGGGCAGCCGGCTGTGAACCCGAAAATAATGAACACCCCGCAGAACCTGAGGGTGCCGGGCGGCTCGATACCCGTGACCGCGCCTCCGAAGGTAACCACGCCGGGAGGAGTCAGGTAAACGCGTCGTCAATGGGCATGAAGAAGTTTACCACTTCTGATGGAAAAGCTCGGTCCGAATAAATCGGGTCAGAGAGTCATCGCAAAAGGGGACAGATTTATTTGTGGAGGCAGGTCCATGGTGGCTGTTTCGGACCTGCCTCCTGTATCCGTTGACTACTTGTAGAGCGCCACGGCAAAATCGATGTTTCCGTTCATTGAATGTCCAGCTGCCACGATCCTTCCGTCTTTCAAGAGGGCTATGGCTCTGGCGGTATCATCGGAAGCACCGACCGGCGTCAAGACCACGCTGTCCGTGGCCTGTCGAAAAAGGCGTGTATAAAATGCCGGCAGATGGTACTATGGTGTCTGCTTTCGTCAAGATCATTCGCTCTGAATGGAAAGGAGGCTCCATCCTTGGATAACCGGCATTTTAAGGCAATATTGGAAAGGCTTCTGGGGAAAAAGCTCACTCGCAGGGACTTCTTCAGGCTCCAGGCGCATGCAGCGGCCGCCCTGGCGGCAGGGAGCGTCCCTCTCCTGCGGCCGCGGCCTCTCGAAGCAGCAACAGTACCCGATATCGCCGTCGTTACCGGCAATGCTTCCGCCGCAGTGCGTGAGGCCGTAAACATGCTCGGGGGCATGTCCGCCTTCGTGAAAAAGGGCAACAAGGTGGTGATCAAGCCCAACATGAGCTTTGCGCGGGGGCCCGAAAGCGCCACGAATACCAGTCCAGAGGTTGTCCGCGAGCTGGTCGGGCTGTGCATGAAGGCCGGAGCGTCCAAGGTCCGGGTGCTCGATCACCCGTTACGGCCCAATGATCTCTGTGTCAAGGACATCCGGGATGCCTGCCGCGTCTACGGGGACATCGTCCATGCCCTCGAGGACAAGGACTTCTACCAGCGTGTGGAGATCCCGGCAGGCGTTTCGCTGACAAAGACCGACGTGATGAAGGACGTCCTCGAAGCGGATGTCCTGATTGCGGCCCCGGTTGCCAAGTCACATTCGAGCACGGGCGTCTCGCTTTCCATGAAGGGGATGATGGGTTTGATCTGGAGCCGGGGCATCATGCACTCCTGGTACGACCTCCACAAATCCATCGTGGACCTGTGCACCATCCTGAAGCCTGCGCTCGTGGTGATCGACGGCACCAGGGTCCTGAGCACGAACGGGCCGGGAGGCCCGGGCAAGGTCCTCAGGATGGACACCATCATTGCCTCGAAGGACATGGTGGCGGCCGATGCGCAGGCTGTGTCCATGTTCGAGTGGTACGGGCAGCGCATGGAGCCGAGACAGGTCAAGCACATCCGCCTTGCTCATGAGCGGGGCATCGGCAGGATGGACCTTACCGGGCTCGCAATCAGAAAGACGAGCGTCTGATGCGCTTCAGGAGGGCGGCTCAGGGGACGAGCCTGCTTCTGTTCCTCCTTCTGCTCTGGCTCGCGGCCTCCCCTGTTGCGGAGAGGGTGCGGGTCGATATCTTCCTCCGCATGGACCCGCTCGTCGTTCTCGGAACAACCTTAAGCAGCAGGGCGTTTATCTCCCTCCTCCTGCCGGGGTTCATCGTCGCGGCTCTCACCGTGATGCTGGGCAGGTTCTTCTGCTCCTGGCTCTGTCCCATGGGGACCACGATCGATATCACCGACCGGATTCTCAAGAGATTCAGGATGAGGCCTCGCGGGAGGCTGCAGATCCTCCGGCGTGCCAGGGCCGCCAAGTATGTCCTGCTCTCGTTCATCCTCGGTGCGGCGCTGGCCGGTGTATCCCTGGTGTCCTTCGTATCTCCGGCAAGCATTGCAACCCGGCTCTACGGCCTCGTTGTCTATCCGGTCATCTCATCCCTCACCGGCATGGGTATCGGGACCGTACGCGGGGCGGGAAGCCTGATCGGGCTCTCCCTGTTCGAGTACACAACGATTCCGGTCCCCACGTTCTCTCTTCAGTCGGTGACAGTGGTCCTGGCGGCCGCGATCATCGGCGCCGGCATTCTCGCCCCGAGGTTCTGGTGCCGGTATTTATGCCCCGCAGGCACGGTGCTCGCCGCTCTTTCGTGGAGAAAGGCATTGAACAGGCAGGTGTCGGATGCCTGCACGGGATGCGGTGCCTGCCGGAAGGCCTGCCCCATGGACGCCATTGCCGAAGATTTCCGCCGGACCGGCTCTTCCGACTGCATCGTCTGCGGCAAGTGTGCAGAAGTGTGCCCTGCAGGCGCCGTCCGGTTTTCCTCCCGAAAGGGGAAAGGGCACGGGGAAGGCCTTTCGAAAGACCGCCGGGTGTTCCTCCTGGCCGGTTTGAGCGGAGCAGGAGCGGCGCTTCTGTACACGGTGCTGCCCGGATGGGCGGGGCGCGTGAGGGACGGGAAATACTCCCTGCTCGTCCGGCCGCCGGGAGCCCTGCCGGAGAACGCTTTCCGGATACGATGCGTCGGGTGCGGGGAGTGCATGAAGTCCTGCCCGACCAACACCCTCCAGCCCGCCGGGCTCCAGGCAGGCATCACAGGGTTCATGAGCCCCGTGGTCGTGCCCAGGAAAGGCCCGTGCGACACCGCGTGCTTCAAGTGCGGCCTGGTCTGCCCAACGGGCGCTTTGAGATCTCTGGGGATCGACGAGAAGAGCCGGGCCAAGATAGGTACGGCAGCCGTAATCAAGAAGAAATGTATCGCCTGGGAAGAAGGGAGGCCGTGCCTTGTCTGCGACGAGGTGTGCCCGTACGGCGCCGTAGAGCTGGAGTATACCGCCGGATCGAAGACTGCCGTCCCGTTCGTGGACGAGAAACGCTGCAATGGGTGCGGCCTCTGCGAGCATGCCTGCCCGGTCGAAGGCAGGTCTGCGATCGTGGTTTCACCGGACGGAGCTCTCAGGCTGGAGGAGGGTTCCTACATCCTGGCGGCAAAGCGCGCAGGTTACGAGTTCGAGCTCAAGCAGCCTCAAGAGTATGGAGAACCACCCCGGAAGGGTGCCGGCAGACTTCCACCCGGGTTCGAGAATTGAGCCGCGGCGGCAGCAGAAAACACGCTCCTTGCGGAAGTATCGCAGAATAGGTAGTATCAACCGCGGATTTCTTTGCCGGGGCATTGATATGAGAGTGTATGTGATCAGCATCCTATGGGCCGCCTTGTGTGTTTCCGTTCCGGCCTACGCCCAGGAAGCCCGGGAGGAAGGGGGCTGCGGGGGAAGCACCTTCACGTTTTTCCAGGAAAACGATATTTATACGGGTTCGGACCGCGACTATACGAACGGCACCAGGATCTCCTGGATCTCACCCGATCTGAGCAGCTTCCGGGACGACCCGCGCCTGCCTTCATGGAGTCACGGACTGATCGACGCCCTGCCGTTTACGGATGGAGAGAGCTTCCTCAAGACAGTCTCGCTGTCGGTCGGCCAGAACATCTACACTCCTGAAGACATTGACGGGATCAGGCGGCCCGGCAAAGACAGGCCCTATGCCGGCATCAGTTATCTTGCTTTCGGGTTCCACAGCAGAAACACCCGTGTCATGAATACCTGGGAATACTCCGTAGGCATCATAGGCCCTCATTCTTATGCAGAGGATATGCAGAAGGCCGTACACGAATGGACGAACTCGGATTCCCCCAACGGATGGGAAGACCAGATCCGGGACGAGCCAATACTGAACGTTTTCTACGATCGGAAATGGAGGATCGCCCCGAAGCACGAGCCCACGGGATTGAGTTACGATGCGATCCCCCATGCAGGGTGTGCGGTGGGCAATGCCCTTACCGAGGTGACTATCGGCGGACAGGTCCGCATGGGCCGGAACCTGCCGAACGATTTCGGCACCCTTCCCATTCAACCGGCCTCGGATACCAATGCCCCCTTCGATGAACAGGACCCGCGCCTCAGCGAAGGCTCCCGGCGATTCAGCAGTGTTCATGCCTTTGTCTCTGTCGATACGTATGCCAAGCTATGGGATATCACCCTTGACGGAAATTTTCTGCGCAGAGGAAACGGCAGCGAAGTAGACAAGGAACCGTTCGTTGCCCAGTTGGCTGGCGGGATAGGGATAACCACCGGCAGGTTCAAGATCACCTATGCCTACGTGACCAGGACAAGAGAATATGAGACCCAGAACAAGAGGCAGGCGTACGGAGCCGTTACGGTC
Organism: Syntrophaceae bacterium UBA6087; assembly: GCA_002448235.1. Lineage (GTDB taxonomy): Bacteria > Desulfobacterota > Desulfomonilia > UBA1062 > UBA1062 > Phosphitivorax. The sequence goes on along the minus strand of DIXF01000001.1, from coordinate 339,088 downwards.
TCATACACTCTCCGCTGAGAAGCAGTCTCTGCAGCAGCGTATGTAAGTAAAAAACATGCGGAGGGCTTTTCTGCCGGACGCTAAAACTGACTTATCCCCAGGGTGAAGTAAAGGGCATGATTCCCGCCCTCGGCACGGCCGTAGCCGAGAAAGATGGGGCCGATATTCGAATCTGCCCCTACGAACACGCTCCCTGCACAGATCAGATCCTGCGTGTTGATATCGGAACGGTTTATCCAGGTGTTTCCGGTTTCGAGCGAGAAGCCTACATGGAGGTCTCTGCCGAAGAGCTTCGAGAGCTTTATGACCTTGGCGCAATAAACGAGCTCGCCCAGAATGAGATGGTTGCCGTAGAGCTGATCCATGTTCAGGCCCGAAAGGTTGAGGAATCCGCCGAGGAAAAATCCCCTCGAGAGCGAATCCGTGCTTCCGAAGTTCGTATTCCACCTCGTTCGCAGGACGAGGGAATGCCTGCCATACGACAAGGCCTTCACAAAAAAGGTTTCGATGCTCTCGTAATTATCGTCCGAGCCCAGCTTCTCCCTGCCATAGAGGTACCTGACCGACAAAAGGCCGCCCCGGGTGGGAAAAGATGCGCTGTCGAGCCGGTCGTAATGGAGGTCTATCCGGTACGCGCCGTTGTCAAGGCTCTCTTCGGGCATCTGTGGCATGCCGATATCAAGGTCCGAGCGCATCCTTCCCCTGAGGACGCCGAACCTGAGCTCGCCGTACTCACCCATCTGCAATCCCGTGTCGAAGCTTCCGTACCAGTCGTGGACGCGGTATTCGGCCAGTGCATCGTCATCGCGGTAATCGGTGTAGATATCCACCGGGTATGACCGGTATTCGGCGTTCGGTGCGATGAAGATATGCCAGGGGTAGGGATTCAGAGGCTGGTAGAACTCGGTGTAGAGGCGTACGCCCTGCCCGAAAGAGAACTCGTTCTTCCACTCGGCCCCGAGCCTGTTCAGGTTGGAGGCCGCGTACTTTCCGAGGATGCGGAAGTTGTTGTCCTTCTGTGAAACCGCCGAGAGATCCATCCCGAAGGACAGCGTGTGTCTCACGCGCTCTTTTTTCTTTGTCGTGACGAGCAGTCCCTGACGGCCGTCTTCTTCCACGAGCGTAAAATCGATGTCTTCGAAATCGCCCCGCCTGTAGAGCTCGAACAGATTATACGCCAGGACATCCGTGTGCAGCACGTTCCCGGCGCTCCTGCCGATGAGCTTTATGATGAACTCGGAGCCCGGAAAGGATTTCTGTTCCAGTCTCACGAACTCGATCTTCCCTGCGGATACAGACCTGCGCTGCTGCTGCTCCCGAAGCGACCGGTACTCCTCTTCCGGCAAGGAAAGCGCCCCGAGCCTGCCCCGCTCGGCCCGTGCTGCAGCTTCACCCTTGGCAACCGCCTGGGGCATCAGCTCGAAATCGGCGGTTGCTATCGGCCCGAGATCGGGTTCGATGAGGATATCTTTCGGTCCGAGAAGCTTCAAGCCCGCAGCGACATTGCGGTTGGTGAGGATGTTGGTGATCTGATCGATGACGCCCAGGAAGTTGTCCAGGTTCTCTCTGGAGCTCAGCGGCGTGCCGATGTCCACGGCTATCACCACGTCCGCCCCCATGTCTTTGGCGACTTCCACGGCCAGATTCTGAGCCACCCCTCCGTCCACGAGCAGCCGGCCTTCGATCTCTACGGGCTCGAACACTCCCGGAATCGCCATGCTCGCTCTCAACGCCTCGGCCAGGTCTCCATGGGAAAGCACGACCATGCCGCCTGTTTCGATATCGCTCGCAACGGCCCTAAAAGGGATCGGGAAATCATCGAAACGCGGCTGTGTCTGAAGCGTGAACGACCTCAGCAGCAGGTCGAGGCGTTTGCCGGTAATGAGGCCTTTGGGAAGGCGCACGCCTTTTTGCGGATCGATTTCGATGGAAGAAAGGTAGTTCGGCTGGTCTGTCCTGCTGCGGTAGGTCAGCCTGTCCCTCGGCATGTCATCGATGAATATCCCCTCCCAGTCGGCTTCGCCGGCCACCCGCTCAAGCTCTTCCAACGGGACTCCGGACGCATAAAGGCCGCCTACGACAGCCCCCATGCTCGTGCCGACGATGCTGTGCACGGGTATTCTCAGCTCCTCGATAACCTTGAGCACGCCTATGTGAGCCGCCCCCCGCGCACCTCCTCCGCTGAGGACCAGAATGATCCTGGGCTGTGTCCTGTCAGCGTCTGCGTAGAGGCACAGGGGGAAGGCAGCGATGAAAAGAGAGACGGCCAGTAACGTTGTCAGCCGGATAAAACTGCCTGTGTGCACCGCAATTCTCCTCGCCATCATTGCACAAAAAGACCGCCATTGGTTTTATAGAAGCAAAAGGCAAGACCTGTGACCCCTGCGAGGGGGATCTACCCCTTGCCCTGGCTCCCGGGGGATACTTCGGACCAGATCCTGTCGAGGACGCCGTTTGCAAAGGCGGGGAAACGCGGCGACCCGAACCGCTTGGCCAGCTCGATGCCCTCGTTGATCACGACCTTGTACGGGATGTCGGTCTTGAAGACCAGCTCATAGGTTGCGATGCGGAGGATGTTCCTGTCCGTGGTGGACATCCTGCTCACCGACCAGTTGTTCGAGGCCTTCTCGATATGGGCGTCGATGTCGTGCAGATTGGTATAGACACCGTCTATGATATCCTGTGCGTAGGGAACGACATCCTTGTCTTCGGCGAAATGATCGAAGAAATCCTTGCAGATTTTCTTATTGTGATCTCTCGTTATGTCGACCTGGTACAGGTACTGTAATGCTATTTCACGTGCTTTCGTCCTGAGTCTCATACTAATGATCAGATCTGCGCATAGAGGTCGATCATCTCAAGCAGGGACATGGCGGCATCGAAGCCCTTGTTCCCGGCTTTCGTGCCTGCGCGTTCAATGGCCTGCTCGATGCTGTCGGTCGTGAGCACGCCGAAAATAACCGGGCATGGGGCATCCAGGGATACGTGGGCGACGCCCTTGCTCACCTCTGCCGCAACGTAGTCGAAATGCGGGGTGGAACCCCTGATCACCGCTCCAAGGCAGATGACGCCATTGGTTTTCTTGCTCTCCGCAAGCTTTTTTGCAACCGGCGGGATCTCGAATGCGCCGGGGACGCGTACTATCGTGATGTCCTTTTCCTCGACGCCGTGCCTCTTCAATGCATCCATGGCGCCGTCGATGAGCCTTCCCGTGATGAAATCATTGAACCTGCTCGCAACGATCGAAACCTTCCTGCCCTTGCCGATCAGTTTTCCCTCAACCATGTTCGCCATTACACGACCTCCAGTATGTGACCCATCTTTTCTTTCTTGGTCTGCAGATATTTCTTGTTCTCTTCAGTGGGCGGTATCTCTATCGGCACGCGGTCGACAATCTCGAGCCCGTACCCATCGAGACCGACAATCTTCTTCGGATTGTTCGTCATCATCTTCATCTTCTTCACGCCGAGCGCAACCAGGATCTGGGCGCCGATGCCGTAATCGCGCAAATCCGGGGCGAAGCCGAGCTCCACGTTCGCCTCGACCGTATCGCGGCCGTTTTCCTGGAGGTGGTAGGCCTTGAGCTTGTTGATCAGGCCGATCCCCCTTCCCTCCTGGCGCATGTAGACGATCACGCCCTTGCCTTCTTCCTCGATCATCTCCATGGCCCGGTGCAGCTGGTCGCCGCAGTCGCAGCGGAGCGAATGGAGGACGTCTCCGGTGAGGCACTCGGAATGGACCCTCACGAGCACCGGCTCGTCGGGGGTGATCTCACCCTTCACCAGGGCCACGTGCTCCTTGTGGTCGATGTCGTTGTCGAAGCCGATGAGCTGGAAAATCCCGTACGGCGTGGGCAGGCTGGCCCTGACCGCCTCCCTCACCAGGATCTCGTTCTTCATCCGGTAGGCGATGAGATCGGCTATGGTGCAGATCCTTAAGGAGTGCTCTTTCGCGAACGCTTCGAGCTGAGGCCTCCGGGCCATGGTGCCGTCGTCGTTCATGACCTCGCAGATGACGGCGCCCGGACGCAAGCCCGCGATCCTGCACAGGTCCACCGATCCTTCGGTCTGGCCGGTGCGGACGAGCACGCCGCCTTCACGGGCGCGCAAGGGGAAGACGTGTCCCGGACGCGCGAGGTCGCCGGCCTTTGCGTCAAGGGCGATTGCGGTGCGGATGGTGACGGCGCGGTCGGCGGCGGATATCCCCGTGGTGACACCCTTCTTCGCCTCGATGGAGATGGTGAAGCCGGTGCCGAACTTGCTGGTATTGTCCCTGACCATCATCGGCAGATTGAGCGTATCGACTATCCCGGAGTCCAGGGCAAGACAGATGAGGCCCCGCCCGTATTTAGCCATGAAATTGATCGAGTCTGCGGTCACGAATTCCGCGGCCATGGTGAGGTCGCCCTCGTTCTCACGGCTTTCGTCATCGACCAGGATGATCATCCTGCCTTGTCTCAGTTCCTCAAGCGCCTCTTCAACGGTGCACGTCGGCATGGTACTGCTCCTTATGTATACCCCTGCTTCTTAAGAAGTTCCTCAAGGGTTGTATTATCTTCTTTTTTCATCAGTCTCTCGACGTATTTACCGATCACGTCGAATTCGAGGTTCACCCTATCACCGGGTGTTTTGAGTGTCAAGGAGACCGATTCTGCGGTATGGGGAATGATATTCACGTCAAAGGCGTCTTGCGTGAACCCGTTTATGGTGAGCGACACGCCGTCTATGGCGATTGACCCCTTCTCGATGACGTAGCGGGAAAACTTCCTGTCGAAGTGGAAGCTCATGCGCGTGGACTCGCCCGCGCTCCCCTTGTCCTGAACCGTCCCCATGCAGTCGACATGGCCGAGCACCAGGTGGCCGCCGAGACGCCCGGACAGGGTCATGGCCCGCTCGATGTTCACCTTTGCCCCCGGCCGTAATAATCCCAGGGTGGAGCGGGCCACGGTCTCGGCCGAGGCCAGGGCCGTGAAGCGGGACCCTTCGAAGCCGGTGGCGGTGAGGCATACGCCGTCCACGGCGAAGCTGTCGCCGATCTTGTCGCCCGACAAATCCATGCCGGTGTCGACCGTCAGGGTGAAGCCCTGTTTGTAGGGCCTTATACTCACGACTTTTCCGAGCCTTTCGATGATCCCGGTGAACATCTATTCCTCCAGATGAGCGGTGATGAGCACATCGCTCCCGATCGTTCTCGCCTCCGATATCACAAGGTGCAAGGATTCCGCAATGGTCTCCGGCGGTTCCCAGCAGACGAGAGGAATGCCTCCGCCCAGGAGCTTGGGCGCTACGAAGATGCGCAGCTCGTCGAAGAGGCGCGACTGGATGAGGCTCGAAAGGATGGCGCTTCCTCCTTCCACGAGAACCGAGTGCAGGCCCATCCCGCCCAGGATACTAAGGATGTTCTCCCAGAGGAACCGTTCGTCTTTGCCTTTTTCGAGCCGGATGACCTTGACGCCGCTCTCTATGATCTCAGGCCTGCTCAGCGGGTCTTTAGCGGTGAACACCACCGCGCGGTTTCCCAGGCATTTTGCCCCTTCCGGAACCACATACCGGGGGTCGATGATGACCCGCAAGGGGTTTCTGCCTCCCTGTATACGGCAGGTGAGCAGCGGGTCGTCGCTCAAGACCGTGCCGACGCCCACGAGGATGGCGTCCACGTGGTTTCTCAGCTCATGCACATAAAGCCGGGAGGCCTCGGAGCTGATCCACTTCGAGTCGCCGGAGGGGGCGGCTATCTTTCCGTCCAGCGTCATGGCCGCCTTGGCGATCACGAAGGGCCGCTTTCTTTCCATCCACGGCGTATACCAGCTGATGAGCCTGTCGGTCTCTTTCTTCCCCACCCCGACCACGACCTTGACGCCGTTTTCGCGCAAGGTCCGTATGCCGCGCCCCGCCACGATGGGATTGGGGTCGATGCTTCCCACTACCACCCGGGCAATGCCCGCCTCCATGACGGCATTTACGCAGGGTGGCGTCCGGCCGTAGTGCGAGCAGGGCTCCAGGGTGACGTAGAGCGTGGCGCCTTTGGCATCATCGCCTGCACTGTTCAGCGCGAACACCTCGGCATGGGGAAGGCCTGCGCCGGGGTGGAACCCTTCGCCGACGGTCCGGCCGTCCTTGACGACGACCGCACCCACCGGAGGATTCGGGGCTGTCCTGCCCAGGCCTTTCTGCGCCAGCGTGACGGCCCGGCGCATGTACCGCAGATCGCCTTTCATCGCTTCTTGTCACCAAAGCCCTGGATCTCGTCAACGAAATCCCGCACATCCTTGAACTCGCGGTACACGGAAGCGAAGCGCACATACGCCACGGGGTCGAGCCGGTGGAGGGCCTCCATGACCTTTTCCCCGATGTAGGAAGAAGGGACCTCGCGGTCCCATTTGGCTTGGATATCGTGGATGATCGAGTCCTTGACCGCATCGATCTCTTCGATGCCGACAGGCCGTTTTTCACAGGCGGTGGTAATGCCGGAGATCACCTTGTTCGGGTCGAAGGCCTCTCTCCTGCCGTCCTTCTTGACCACCATGGGCACCAGTTCCTCGACCTTTTCATAGGTGGTGAACCGGTACGAGCACCGGATGCATTCTCTTCTGCGCCGGATGGAGCTCCCGTCACGGCTTATCCTGGACTGGATAACCTTGTCTTCAAGTCCAGAACATCGGGGGCAGCGCATGTATCACCCCAAGTCCCGGTAGATCGGGAACTGACCGGAGAGGGCGTCGACTTCCTTCCTCACCTTCTCGATCACGGTCTCGTCGCCCTTGGAGTCGACGACCCGGGCGATCAATTCGGCGACCTGCTCCATCTGGGCTTCTTTCATGCCCCTGGTGGTCAGCGCCGGTGTTCCGAGACGGACGCCCGAGGTCACGAACGGGCTCTTCGTCTCGAACGGGATGGTATTCTTGTTGACCGTGATCCATGCCTTATCCAGGAACTCCTCTGCTTCCTTGCCCGTGACGTCCTTGTTGGAGAGGTCCACGAGCATGAGGTGGTTGTCCGTGCCGCCCGATACGAGGGAGAACCCGCGGGCCATCAGTGCATTTGCCAGAGCCTGGGCATTCTTGACGATCTGCTGCTGGTAAGTCTTGAATTCAGGAGTCATGGCCTCTTTCAGCGCAACCGCCTTGGCCGCGATGACGTGCATGAGCGGGCCGCCCTGCATGCCGGGGAACACCCTCGAATTGAGCGTCTTCGCATGCTCCTCCTTGCAGAGCACCAGGCCGCCCCTCGGGCCCCGCAAGGTCTTGTGAGTGGTGGTGGTGACGAAGTCCGCATAGGGCACCGGGCTCGGATGGAGGCCGGTTGCCACCAGGCCCGCGATGTGGGCCATGTCCACCATGAAGTAGGCGCCGACTTCGTTGGCGATCTCGCGGAAGATCTTGTACTCGATGATGCGGGGATATGCGCTCGCGCCCGCGATGATGAGCTTGGGCTTATGCTGCTTTGCAAGGTCGCGCAGCTGGTCGTAGTCGATCCGGTGGGTGTCCTGCCGTACGCCGTAGGGGACCACATTGTAAATCTTGCCGGAAAAGTTCACGGGCGATCCCATGGAAAGGTGGCCGCCGTGGGGAAGCGACATCCCGAGGTACGTATCGCCGGGCTCGAGGAGGGAAAAGTACACCGCCATATTGGCCTGGGAGCCGGAATGAGGCTGGACATTTGCGTGGTCTGCGCCGAAAAGTTTCTTTGCCCTCTCGATGGCCAGGCTCTCGGCCACGTCCACATACTCGCAGCCGCCGTAGTATCTCTTTCCCGGGTAGCCTTCGGCGTACTTGTTGGTCATGACGCTGCCCTGGGCTTCGAGCACCGCTTCGGAGACTATGTTCTCGGACGCGATGAGCTCCAGCTTGTTTCGCTGGCGGCCCAGTTCGTCCATAATTGACTGGTAGACTTCCGGATCTGTTTTCTTCAAGTGGTCCATGCTCATATCTTTAAACATCCTCTCGATATTTATTTTTTCACTTCCCGGCATATGTCTTCGATCTTGTTCAGCCTGTCCTGGTGCCTTCCGCCCTCGAAGGCCGTCTTGAGCCAGATCTCCACGATATCCCGGGCAACGGCCGGGCCGATGACCCTTCCCCCCAGGATGAGGCAGTTCGAATCGTTGTGCATGCGCGACATGCGGGCGGTGTAGGAGTCGTGACAAAGCGTTCCCCGGACGCCCTCGACCCGGTTGGCGCAGATGGACATCCCGATCCCTGTCCCGCAGATGAGCACGACGCGCTCGCACTCGCCCTTGAGGAGCGCGGATAAGGCCGTACGGGCATAGTCGGGATAATCGACCGAGCTTTGGGTATTCGTGCCGACATCGAGCACTTCACAGTTGTTTGCGGTAAGGGTTTCGATCACGAGCCCCTTCATGGGAAGGCCGCCGTGGTCGCAGGCAACGCCGATCTTCATCTCTTATCCTTTTCCGAGTACCAGGGCCACGTTCTGACCGCCGAAGCCGAATGAATTGTTCAGACAGTGTGAAACCTCGGAACGCAAAGCCTTGTCAGGTACATAATTTAAATCGCATTCAGGGTCCGGGTTGTCAAGGTTTATCGTGGGAGGAATGACCCCGCTGCGCATGGCCAGGATACAGATGGCGGCCTCCAGACTTGCAGCCCCTCCGATAAGGTGGCCGGTCATGGACTTGGTCGAACTGACGGGTACCCGGTAAGCATACTCGCCGAATACCTTTTTGATCGCGGAGGTCTCGATCTTGTCGTTGAGCGGGGTGGACGTGCCGTGGGCATTGATGTAGCCGATATCCGAAGGAGAGATGCCGGCATCCCGTATCGCCTTCTCCACCGCGTATACCACCGCCGTGCCTTCGGGGTCCGGCGCGACCATGTGGTAGGCGTCCACGCTCATGCCCACGCCCTCGAGCACTGCAAGGATCTCGGCTCCTCTTTCGCGCGCCTTGTCGTAATTTTCCAGCACGAGCACCGCCCCGCCTTCGGACATGACGAAGCCGTCACGGTCTACGGAGAAGGGCCGGCTCGCCTTCTGCGGAGCGTCGTTCCTGGTGGAAAGGGCCCTCATGGAAGCGAACGCGGCGACGGCAAACGGTGTCAGGCATGCCTCCACGCCGCCTGCGAGCATGCAGTCGGCATCGCCTGCCTGGATGAGCCGGGCCGCTATGGCCAGTGCGTGCCCCCCGGTTGCACATGCCGATGAGAGGCTGAAACCCGGGCCTTTTGCCTGGATCCTCTTGGCGAGCTCTGCAGGGCCGATGTTCGTGATGAACATGGGAACGGTCATGGGCGAGACTCTCCGGGCTCCTCGGGTATGAAAAACGTTCATCTGCTCTTCGATGGTTTCAATCCCGCCGGAACCCGATCCGATGAGCACGCCGGTACGGTACGAAGGATAGGTGTCGGAATTCAGTCCCGCGTTCTGGTATGCGTCGAGCCCGGCGGTCAGCGCGAACTGTGCATACCGGTCCATATGTCGCAGTTCCTTGTTCCCCAGGTACCGTTCCGGATCGAACGCAGTCGCCCTGCCGCCGAATGTGACCGGCAGCTCGGAAAACTCGCCGATTGTGTCTATGCCGGATTTTCCTTGTACAAGGTTATCCCAGAGGGTCCTGGTATCGCTGCCGAGAGGTGATACTACACCTATTCCGGTGATAGCGATTTGCTTCATGCAGGAATCAGAGCTTTGATTTGACGTAATTGATGGCATCCTTTACAAACTTGATTTTTTCAGCCTCTTCATCTGGAATCTCAATGTTGAATTCCTCTTCCACGGTCATGATGAGTTCAACCAGGTCAAGGGAGTCTGCACCGAGGTCATCTGCAAAAGACATCTCGGCAGTGATGTCTCCAACATTCTTATCCAGCTGCTCCGCGATAAGCTCGATGATGCGTTGTGCTACATCTACCATGAACACAGTCCTCCTTTATCTTTCTATAGCCTCTTCGTAAGAATCATGTATAAAGCCCGCCATCAACAACGAGAACCTGACCCGTGATATAAGAGCCTAAATCGGAACAGAGAAAGGCCACCAGCCCCGCGACATCCCCCGGAGCCCCGAGCCGCCTCAGCGGAATGTGCTCGACCAGAGAGGCTGCATCCATGCCTTTGGTCATATCTGTTTCAACCAGCCCCGGCGCAACGGCATTGACGAGTATCCCCTTCGGACCAAGCTCTTTCGCAAGGCTTTTTGTGAAGCCGATGAGCCCTGCCTTGGTCGCGGAATACACGCTCTGCCCCGCATTGCCGCCCAAACCGACAATAGAAGAAATATTTACAATTCTTCCACATTTTTGCTTTAGCATAGAACGCGAAGCGTGAAAAGAACAGAAAATCGAACCCTTAAGATTTACACTTACCATCTCGTCGATGTCGCCGGGCTTTACCCTGAGCAGGAGGCCGTCCTTTGACACGCCCGCGTTGTTCACCAGGATATCGAGGCGGCCGTGGCGGCCGATTACGTCCTGGAACGCCCCTTTCACGCCCTCTTCGTCCGTTATGTCGAAACGCAGGGCCTCGGCGCTGCCTCCCGAAGCCTGGATGGATTTCACTACCTCTTCGGCCTTATCTCTATTTTCCCGGTAGTTCACCACCACATGGGCACCGCAGGATGCGAGCGTTGCAGCAATGGCTGCGCCGATCCCCCGTGATGCTCCCGTGACCAGGGCGATTTTGTTTTTGAGATCAATGTGCATCGGCGGTTATCACCTCCACGCGTGCGTCCGGGACGATCCTCTTGACCATGGGGGCGAGCACGGATTTCGGCCCGATCTCGATGAAATGGTCGATTCCCTTTGCGGCTGCATATCTGACGGATTTCTCCCACTGGACCGGCGAAACGAGCCCTTCTGCCAGAAGGTCTTTGATTTTTTCCGGGTCCGATTCTTCCCCGGCTACGGCGTTGAAGACCACGCCGGACTTCGGCCTCTGCATCCGGACGTTTTTCAGATACTCCCTCAAGGTCTTCCGGGCGGGTTCCATGAGCGGGCAGTGCGACGGGACGGCAACGTTCAGGAGGACGACCTTTTTGGCGCCCTTGTCTTTCAGCAATGGCATGGCTTGTTTTATTGCGGATGTGCTGCCCGAAATAACCACCTGGGCAGCGGTATTGATGTTGGCTACCCAAACGCCGTCGAGGTTTTCAATCGTTTCGGATACGTCTGCGGCGGACAACCCGAGCACGGCGGCCATGGCGCCTTCTCCCCCGGCTGTTGCCTTGTCCATTGCGGATGCCCTGACGCTGACCAGTGTACGGCACTCCTCCTGAGAGAGTGCGCCGGAGGCGACAAGGGCCATATATTCGCCGAGGCTGTGGCCCATGAGCAGTGCGGGGTCTTTGAACGCGCAGGAATCCCAGAGGGCTGCCGTTACCGCGAACACAGCCTTCTGAGCATTGATTGTTTGGGTGAGTACGTCTTCCGGGCCTTCTGCCATGAGGCGCAAGAGAGAATCATCTCCGATCCGGTTCAGGTCGAGTCCGGCCGACATACCCGGGAATTGAGTACCTTGACCTGGGAATATCAGGCAATACGGCATCACATACCTTTATCAGGATTCGGAAACCTTGATCACCTCTTTGCCGTTATAATACCCGCAGGCTTTGCAGATCCTGTGCGGGAGCTTGGGCTCCTGGCAGTTCGGGCAGTAGGACGATGCGGGGGCATCGATCGCATCGTGCGCTCTGCGCTTGTCTCTTCTTGTTCCTGAGTGTCTCCTCTTTGGTAAGGGCATTGCTTTACTTCCTCCTGATCTTATCTTTGAGATCCCCGAGCTTCTGCATCCTGGGATCTACCGGCGTTTCACAGTGGCACTCTTCCCTGTTGAGATTGGCCCCGCATCCGGGGCAGAGGCCTTTGCATTCTTCGTTGCATATATACCGGATGGGCAAAGCCAGAACCAGTTCGGAAACAATGTAATCGCCTAAGCGGACATTCTTCCGGTAATATCCGGTTTCACTGCTCGACCTCTCGGCTTCGAGGTCCTTGGCCATATCCGGCAGCGCAGGGATATAGTCGGTATCGAGACGGAACTCCACCTTGTGGGTCATGGGCTCCAGGCACCTGGAACAGAAGGTCTCGACCTCTCCCGCCACGTCCACGTCCGCATGGATGGTATCCGAACCCTCTTCCCGCTCCACGACATAGTGTATGTGAAAAGGCTTGGTTACCTTCAGGTCCTCGTCCTTGATGACCTCGCTCATGGCCTCGGGCGAGACGGATACCTCGTCTTCTATCCCCGCCTCCGGAATCGTTTCCGGGGCGATAATGATATCTTCCAACCGCTTTATCTTTTCCACAATTCTAAAAGCTACTATTTCATAGTTGGGACTTTGTCAAGAAGACATGCTCGGGAGGAAGAAGAAAATATTTCCGATGGCTATGAAGTATTGACAGAGCCTTAAGCGGCGTATAGGGATAGTTCACATGAATATTGGAATTGCTGCGTGGCTTGACGGAAAGTTCATCGACTGCTCGAAAGCAACGGTCCCGCTCCTCTCGCACAGCTTCAGCAGAGGCTCCGGTGTGTTCGAGGTGATGGCGGTCACATCCACGGTCAAAGGCCCTGCCTTTTTCTGCCTCGACGAGCACGTGGACCGGTTCTTCTACAGCGCCGAGCAGGCGTATATGACCCTTCCCTATACGAAGGCAGACATCACACAAGCCCTGTCCGAGCTCGCACGGAAGAACTCCATGAAAAGCGGCCTCGCAAAGTTCTATGCCTACTACCCGGACATCGAGCTCGGCACGACCCCGTCGAGTCATGTCTCGGTCGCCATCTTCTGCCTGGATTATTCACACCCGGGCATCAAGTGGCACACGCCGAGCGAGAGCGTGACCGTGGGCATTTCCAAGTACCGCAAGCTGCACCCGCAGACTACGTCCCTCCATGCAAAAGTTGCCGGCAACTATGTAAACGGATACCTGGCACGCATGGAGATAAAGCAGAGGGGCTTCGACGACGTGCTCATGCTCGACACGAACGGCTTCGTCGCAGAGGGCCCGACCTCCAACATCTTCCTGATCAGGGGCACGAGCATCGAGACGCCTACCATCGAAAACGTCCTGCCCGGCATCACGAGAAGGGTGATCATCGAGATCCTCGACGACATGGGATATCCGGAGAAGGAAGCCCACATCCGCCCCGAAGACCTCGAAAAATATGAAGAAGCCTTCTTCTCCGGCACCCTGAATCCGGTCCAGCCCATAGCACGCATCGAGGGCAGGGAATTCACCTGCCCCGGCCCCATGACAAAAGAAATCCGGAGCCGGATGAAGGAAGTGCTGGCAGGGAAAGCAGCGCGGTACGAAAAGTTCCTCACGTATATTTCATAAGGAAACACGGTCTTTCGCTCATACGTCCGTTCCGGATAAACCCTTTCACAACCCGGAGATTAATTGCCTCTATTTAAAAAGGAATTGTCAAAAACCTTTGACCACCTGATTTTCCTGACCTATTCCCTCTTGACAACCGTCGGCAATCATCATAGTAAAGATTTTCGTGTTCCTCGGTAGCTCAATCGGCAGAGCGGGTGACTGTTAATCACTAGGTTGCAGGTTCAAGTCCTGCCCGGGGAGCCAAAATCTTAATTGCCTCGTGGTTCACTTTTACTGCTTCCGGCGTTATTCAAACTTGATGCGATGGACTAATCCTTCTTATTCAGCTCAGTCCATACAGCCTCGGCAAGGTCGTTTATGCCGAACGGCTTCGGCAGATATGAACCGATCCCGAGCGTCAAGGCTTCCCTTACACTCTCCGTTTCGGAAAAACCGCTGACAATGATTGCCTTCTGCCTGCCTCGGATCTCAAGAATCCTTTTATACGTTTCAAGACCATCTATTCCGGGATCCATGATCATGTCCAGTATTATAAGATCTACCGGGCGCTCTTTCAGCAACTCTACAGCTTCCTCGCCGTTTCTGGCAATATCTACCTGGTAACCCAGCTTCTTTAATAAATTCTTGGTGATCTCGCACTGTTCTTTTTCATCATCGACAATCAGAATATGGCCGGTTCCGGAATAGTCTTTAACAGATTTGCGGGGCTGCGTTTCCTGAACAACATGCCTGGTTACCGGGAAGAAAAGATCAAATCTGGTACCTTCTCCTTCATGGCTGTCCACATCGATGTAACCATTATGATCTTTGACCGTGGACCATACGACTGTCATGCCGAGGCCTGTACCGCTTTTGCCCATGACCTTTTTCGAGAAAAACGGTTCAAAAATCTTTTTCAGGTCATGCTTTGATATTCCGATACCCGTGTCAGTTACCGAGAGTACGGCATATTCACCCGGACTCACCGTTTCATAGCCTGTACGGGGGTTCTCGAGATAACAGTGTGCCGTGTTTATGGTTATTGTACCCTCACCTCTTATGGCTTCAGCCGCATTGGATACAAGGTTCATCAATGCCTTACTCAGGTGCAGTCCCGAACCCATTATGTATTTAAGGTTGTTATCGAGCTCTATTCTAAAGTTGATGTGAGGATGGTATTCTTTAACCTTCGATAATTCCAGACTCTCCGCGTACTCTGTTACGATGAAGTTCAGATCGACTGCGTCTAAAATATTAACCCCTCTCCTTGCAAGGGTAAGGAGATCCTGGACAATGGCTGCGGCCTTATCACCGGATTTTTTTATGGTATGGATCGCAGATTTCATAGGGGAATCATCTGGTATTTCCATGAGCAGGAGCTCGGGATAGCTCGTGATCCCGCTCAAGATATTGTTTAGATCATGCGCTACGCCACCGGCCAGAGCACCGATAGCCTCCATTTTTTGTGCTCGTATAAGTTGCTCTTCTAAATCTTTCTTTTCGAATTCGGCTTTTTTCCGGGCTGTAATGTCATTCCCGACACAGAGTATCTCTGAGAGAACACCATCTCTGGCATAAATAGCTTTATTGCTCCAGCTTACCCAGACTCTCACCTTATTCCTCAGAATATTTTCACTCTCGAATGCTTTATAGTCCTGTGGATTAATAAGGAAATCACTGATTACAGGTTGTAACTCCCTCCCTTTTATGTCCTTTTCGGGTATGAGAAGCCCGAATATACTCTTCCCTATCATTTCATGCTCGTCATAGCCGTAGAACTCTTGGGCAAAACGGTTTGTAAAGGTAATGACTCCCTGTGTATCAATACGAAGGATGATGCTGTTAGCGCTCTCCACCAGTATGCGATACTTTTCCTCACTCGCCTGCATCCTTTCAAAGGTTCGGGCATTGTTGATGCAAATGGCTATCTGGGGGGCAATACCCATGAGAAGGTTCAGATCGCTTTGCTTGGGAGGACTTACAACCTTCGTATTATCAAGAGAGAGCACTCCAAGGGATTCATCCTCATACACGATCGGGACACAGATGAAGGATCTCGCACCAGTAGATTTTACAAGATCCTTACTCCTCGCGGAAAGGTCTCCGATAATCTCCTCCACATCATTCACCAGGTACGGCTTTCTCTCCCTGAAGGCAACTACGAACGGTCCCTTTGAGTTAAGATTCTCCAGATGAAAAGCATTCTTTTTAAGAAGTTCCAGCTGCTCCTCTGGATACCCATATCCTGCCGATACTTTCAGAAGTGTCTTCGGTGGATTAGCAAGAAGTATCATGCCCCTGTCATAAGCAAGGTGTTTTTTAAGAGTTTCCATTGCAACACTTAACAGTTCATCAACATCGAGCACTCTTGAAATGGCCTGGCCAAGCTCTTGTATAAGCTCAGCATCATTATATCTCTTGTTTGATTCGGCCATGAATTGCTCAGCAACTCTCCCTTGTTTCTCGACATAATGTCTGAGTTCCTGCTTTTCCTTGAACCCTACATAACTTGAAAACCCTAATATTGTCGAAGGCAGAAGAAATACAAGTCCTAAGAAGTAAGGAAAGGGCAACAAGAAAGAGCTGATAAGAATTGCGATGCAGGACGCTAATATTAAATATTTTTTTAAGCGCCTTAGCTTGAGGAAGGCAGGCTCATTCCATGATATCGAGTACTTACATTGTCCTGCACCCTTATGGATGCATTCGACGTGCTCTACCATTGCATATTCACCCGTAAAGGACATTGCCATGGCTTCCATCATGCCTAGCCGGTTTAAACACTGATAAGGCTTTTCCTGTACGCCGGGATTCAGTTCGAAAACCGCCTCGACCTTGTTTGAAGATATTCTATTGATGGTTATCTTTGTGCCCCTGGTAAGCTTTGATCCAATCCTCCCCAAGAGTTCATATGCATGAGCAGGCTCAATAAAACTCAATATGTATTGGCGGATGAGTTCATATGATGACGAAGTAGTACCGTATCTGCCGGCTTCCCTTGCGATGTTCGGGTTACTGGTAAGCCTGTCTATCACCTCTTGGAATCTATCGGTCTGCTCCTGGGTACACCAATATCCGTTATCCCTCAGTTCCGATGTTGTGAGACCTGCATATTCCAGTATGTAATTTGTATCCAGGTCCGGATAGGCCTTCCTTATATATTCAAGGTAAGTTTTAATAATCTGTATGTGGTACAGATGATCTCTCTGCTGCTCTTGTATTCCCATACAGTGTTCCTTAAAGAGCCACCGCCGTTAAACGGAAACCCACTTCCCAGATGTATAATAGAATTCTGATCAGCCAATCAATCCTTGCTATCTAATCGGAAAGCTTAACAAAAAATATTATTTGTTTATTGGAGCCTTACCATTTACAAGGATATGAAATCTGTTGGGACAGAAGATATTGATATCTCATCTGTTGAGAAATCTTGTAAGGAGCATTTTAAAAATGAGCTTTATCGGGCGGATCTTTGCCTGCTTCTTCAGGTGTTCAGAATAACTATCGCTTGCTTTGGCACTGAGGACCCAGAGGTTATATTTTTTGTTATATGATATTTTTTGATTATCAGCATATTGATAAGGGAATATGAGGACAGGGGTATCCTGAGCACTGTAGAGTTTATGCAAACTCCCAAGGGAGGTGCGCAGAATGTCCCATGGAAGATCAGCACTGTCTACAATAATTATTTTTATGCAGTTGAGGAGATCGGAGAGATTGATTCCCATATTCGACTCGTCAGCGATTATATATGCTTTTGCTTTACCATTATGCTTAAGGGCATAAGCAGTGTGCCTGCGTTTGAGTCCGTATTTCTTATAGCATTCTTCGAGTGAGCTTTCGGGACCCTTTTTTTCATCAAGGCAAAAGGCATCTACCATGAGCCCATCTGACAGCTTCTTGTAACCGGATTTCATATCCGAGATGTCGTCAGAGGAACACTCCATGATTTTCCACCCTTTTGGCAGGACTTTTTCTCCTGATACGGGAGCCGCAGTAAGATAGGCAAAACAGTCCATGGAGCACCCTTGCGGATCATTATAATCCCTGCAGAAACCTCCGAAAAAGTAATTTGGAAAATGGTTATCCGGACGGAAATAGAAAATCATGTAATCCATGCCTATTGAGGGCATCCGGTAGAAGCCGTCAAAATAATTGAGAACATGATTGAGTACATGCAATCCTGTCCTTTTAGTATCCATCGGTTTTGCAGCCAGATGATGAATCATCCAGGTCCGCTCGTACGCCTTAATGATAGATACATGTCCATAAATTTTTTCGTTTGCCTGATACGTGAAGTTCGCAAATACTTCAGGACTATGGTGATAAAGCTTTTCATAAGTTTTTTTATATTCTTCTTTATATCGACTGAAGCTGGAATACTTCTGAGGATAGATAAACCCTGATTCGAAAAAGAACTCCCAGAGAAGGCCCATATTAACATGCCTGGTGAAATTTGCATGCTTGTCAATTGCATTACAGTACATATCATACAACTGATTATGCGTTACTACATCCATGTCACGGATCGCGAACCCGTACTTTATCTTTTTTTTCTTCAGTTGTCTCTCGTACACCACCTGTGCGGAAAGGTTCAATTTAAAGAGGCCGGGACGTGTGATGGTGACATCATCGATGATCATACCCGGCATTAAAAAAGACGTATCAGAATCCGTATTAACTGAAAAACCCGAAGTTGTGATATCGACCACATCGAAAGACGTCTTCTTCAAGATCAGCGGATGATCAAACACGACTTTTAGACTCGGCGAGAAAACAGTCCTTGGATTTCGAGATTCTCTTTGTCGGTAGAGCGTCTGAGGAAGATTATGAGGTTTTACTACCAGGATGTTTTTCTTGCTATCTTCGCGGATGAGACTGGCAAGCCCTGAAAAAACCTTCTTATCTCCGCTGAGGAGCTCAATAGAAATATTTTTTTTCAGGCTTAACAAGGAAGGCTTATCATAGGAGTTTTCTTTCAGGGCAATACGGAGCCCTGATGGGTTAAATTCTTCGAGCGACCCCTCTATCGTTACCCCCCCCTGCTGTAATACTGCATCGATCCTGTGACAGGCAAACCTCTGAGCATGTCGGGTGTGGAAAACCGTACCGGATTTTTTGAGTCTTACCTGTATGGACCGGACAGATACATGGATAAGATCTGCTTCTACAAGAATAATTGATTTGCCGTTATCTATTAAAAAACCCTGGAATGAATAGTCATCAAAGTTGATGATCGTCTCATCTGTGAAACTGCAATTTATTTCCTTACCCGTACACGGTCCAGGGAATGCCCTGAAAAACAATCCTTCATGAGTTTGCGGATCGGTCAGGTAAATAAACAATTGTTCATCGAGAAAATTCAGATAATTAATGGTGTTAATGATCTGTTTGCGATCTATCTCCGATGAAGAAAAAAAAGACCGTTTGGGAAAGGACCTCTTGAAAGGCTCAATCTGAAGGTATTTTTTACACGTTTCCTTCAGAAACTCGCTTGCATCGTTATTATTGTGGACATTTCCGCTCATTTTGATACCAGTAAACCAACAACGGTTAGAAACCCTTATGCAGTATTCATAGCAGCACAAAACATCTAAAATATGACATATATACTCATTATATTATAAAATAAATAACCATTTACTTGCCAGTTCTATGATCCTGTCCGGATATCCATTGCCCTGCCCTGCTAAGATTGAACAGGCCTTTTCCCTGTGCATATCATCAACGGGGTATACGTAAATCTCCTGGGATCATGGAAGAATGCATGAAAATCTTTAAAGAAACCCTCATAGCCTCCCGGATATGTCTTAAAGATCTCTGTGGCTTTTACAGATGCCATCTGCATTTTTTTTATCCAATTGAAATCATCGGTTGAGCCAAGCTCGCCATATATTAGATGATGGGGAACAAGCTGAACTTTAATATCCCGAAACCCGAGGTCGTAAAGGTAAGAATACAATTTTCTTCCTGCGTAAGGATCAAAATTATACTTGTTTATCATAAGATTAACAAGCTCTTGAAGGACGGCCTCCATTTTTTGCGGCAACGGGTAGTGACTCAGACAATTATAATCTAAATCGAGCAAACACAAGCGACCGTCCGGGCAGAGGCAGTCGGAGACATTCTTGATGATCTCGGGAGCCTCTTTCCGGTAATACTCAAGAACAAATCGGATCCATATGAAATCAAACTTTCCAATGCCGGTGACAGGTTGAGTAAAATCCATAAGGCGAAATTCAATGCCTTCTCTGTTCCCATAGTTTTGCTTTGCATATTCGATACGGTCATGAGAATAATCGATCCCCACGAGAGATCCTTTAGGTTGGATCATTTCATGAAGTATTGATGCAGTTTTTCCAGAACCGCAACCCACATCCAGGACTCTATTTCCAGGTCCTATGCCGCATAGACGCGCCTGCTCCATAACAGCATCAGGATCTGTTTTAAGGTCTAATCTCCGAGCTTCTTCAGGATGCTCCATGAGATATGGTTTTGAGTTATCTACGCTCATAATACCTGGAGTCCATCTCCTGCATTTAACGGCACATGAAAATATAAAACCGCCATTATTAAATCCTATGAAACACTCTACCTGTATTCTGCTATGAGAGGCACAGTTGTCATGTTCATACCTTATTGTATTATTTTACAATTTTTAGCAAGGAAATAGCTGACCCGGCAGTAAATATATTGCCAATCCAGCCCCCCATGATATGGAATCACTCTTCACACAAGAGAGAGACCTTTCCAAAAAGCGTACGCCACACGCGCAGGCATCTGAAACCGAAGGGGAAGAAACTGCATCCCACTGCCCCCTGAAAAAAATGTCCGAACATGTAACCTTTCGGCCGGATATACGTTATAAGGATAGAATGTCCAGCATGGAATGTTTACTCGATGCAAACAGGGGCAAGCTGTTCGCGTATCTTCTGCGTGTGGCGGGAGACAGCGACACCGCTCGCGATATCCTTCAGGAAAGCGTCACCCGGTGCATCGAGCGTTACAGGGACAGGGACATCTCGTTATCACTGCTGTTCACCGTTGCACGCAATACATTCATCGACCACGTGAGGAAGTCCGGCAGAAATGTCGTTTTCGAAGACCTGCATGCGGATCCGCGGGCCGATCAGGAACATACCGCCATTGTGAGAGACCGTTTCCGCAAAGTGCTGCAGGGGCTGCAGACCCTGCGCGAGGACGAACGCGATATCCTCTCGATGGTGGTCAGCAGCGACCTCTCCTATGAGGAGATATCCCGGGTGACGGCCATGAGCGTTTCGAATGTAAAAGTAACGGTCCACCGGGCACGCATAAAGCTGAAGAAATATCTGGAGGGTGAAGGACATGGATGAGAGCGAATACATGATCAGCATGTTTATCGATGATGAACTCGGGCTCGACGAAAAGATCGAATTCGTGGAGAAGATCCATGCGAGCAATCTGTTCAAGGAGGACACAATAGCCCTCCTGAACCAGGAAATAGACTTAAGCGCCGGCCTGAAAGACAGCAGGCCCCTGAAGCCGGCGCTCCCCCGCCGGAGATTCACCTTCTTCGCACCGCGTCAGATGAAGGTCGCAGTGGCGGTGATGGCCGTCGCGGTCATGGTCCTGTCGGCAGCCTTTTTTCTCCGGCCCACCCCTGAGAAGCTTCAGGTGGCTCAGGAGCGGTCCCTGCCGCACCGTTTCATTATCTACGAACCGGACGCAAGGCTTGTAGAAGTAGCCGGGAGCTTCACCGGCTGGAAAAAGATCCCCCTGGAAGCCGGAAGCGGGAGCGGCTACTGGGAGGTAACCCTTGACCTTTCCCCGGGCGAGCACAGATTCACTTATATCCTGGACGGCTCGCTCAAGGTTGCGGACCCGACCGTCTCTTCCATCGAATCCGATGACTTCGGCGGCGAAAACTCGATCCTGTACACTGGGGACAAAGCGTGAAAAGGCTTTTCCTGATCCTTGTGCCGGTGATGGTGTTAGCCGGGTGTGCGAGCCACTACCACCGCCTCGAAAACGATAGTGTCGCCTTTTTTCTGAAGGCCCCGGAGGCCTCGTCCGTGCTCTTCGCATCGTCACTGGACGGATTCAGGGCCCATCCTGCGGTGAAGGCGGACGACAAGACCTGGATAGCGCGGGTCCCAGCGCCGGAGGGCGAGTTCAGCTACTTCTACATCGTTGACGGTGCAGTGTTTGTCCCGGAGTGCCCGTACCGCGAATATGACGAGTTCGGCTCGGAAAACTGCGTGTATGTCCCGGGGATGTAACCTTTGGCACCCCTTAAACGTTCTATTCATAATTATGCAGCTAAGGGAGGAAGTATGAGAAGAATTCTGATGCTCCTGACAGTGTGTTTACTCGCCGCTTCGCCTTTGTTCGGCGACGAGGTGGATGAAGGGCTGTCACAACAGACATCCGAGGGGCTCAAAGCCCATACCCGTGAGATGATCCGGGCGGGAGTGGACAGCAAGGAAGCGGTAAGGATGACAAGGACTATGGAGGAGAACAGGTTCCAGGTCCAAAACATTATCCGCGCCCAGGAAATCGTAATGGGTGCCGTGAAAGAGGGCATTCCTGCGGAGCCGCTCATGAACAAGGCATATGAGGGTATTACCAAGGGTGTCGGCGCCCGGGAAATAGTCGGGGCGATGGAGAAGTCACGGCAGCGGTATTCAAACGCGTACCGGAACGCCCGGAGCATTTCGGGCGACAGCCCCGAAGCGCGGAGGACAGGAAACGCGATTGCCGAGGGTATGGCGGCGGGGCTCCGGGAAAAGGATGCCGAGAGGATCGCCGACAGGATCAAAAAGAGGGATCAGGACAGGGACCGTATCCATGCCCTTGCCCGGGAAAGCTTCGTGACGGCCAGAGAAATAGCCCGGCACCGGGTATCTTCGGAGGTTGCGGCAGACGCGGTATGCGCGGCGTTGGAGAACGGCTACCAGGCTCAGGATATGGCAAGACTCCGCACGTCGTTCATGAAGAACGCCAGAAACGGCAGCCCCTCGCAGCTTGCCGATAATTACGCCGCAGGCATCAGGAACGGCGCATCATCGGGGAACCTCGAATCTGCGGGCCGCTACGGGCGTGGATGGTCATCGGGATCGTCCGGCGGAGATGGAAGCGGAGCCGGTTCGGGAGGAGCCGGTGGGTCAGCTGGCGCAGGCGGGTCTGGTAGCTCTGGCGGATCGGGCGGATCGGGCGGCGGTTCAGGCGGATCGGGCGGCGGCCACGGCAGAGGCGGCAGATAGCACCGCAACTCAGAGCACGGACAACATAAGCGGGATGATGGCAGCATCGTCCCGCTCTTCTTTTATATTACCGTCAGGTGGTATAATTCTTGAAGTTCATTACCCTTACCAGGCAGGAAGCTTCCGTCCAAATCGACAATCTGTCCCGGAACACCATGAATTATCCTTTTCTTCTGACCCAGGCGCGCATGAGAGCCTTTTCCAGCTCCACCAGCAGGAATACGGCCAAACCTGTCCCCAGGATCCAGAGCCACTCATGGGCCGGGAGGGAAACCGTTCCGAACAGCGTGTGGGATACGCCCAGATAGGTGAAGCCGAGCTGGAAAACGATGAGCACCCCCACAGCGATAAGGGCCGGGTTGTTGCCCCGGAAGACCTTGAAACCCAGTGCCGAGCTGGTGAGGAAACGGGTGTTGAACAGGTAGAACAGCTCACCTGCGACCAGGGCGTTTACCGCCACGGTCCGGGATCTCTCGATGCTTTCGCCGGAGGTGAATCGATCGTTGAAGAGCAGAAGGACGGCAACGCCTATGATTATGGAGACGAAAACGATGCGCCAGAGCAGGTATCCGGAGAGGATGGGCTCATCGGGCTGCCTGGGCGGGCGCTGCATGATCTCCTTTTCCGAGGGTTCGAAGGCCAGCGCAAGGGCCAACGTCACAGAGGTGACCATATTCACCCACAGGATCTGGATGGGCGTGATGGGGAGCGACTCGAAGAGGATAACCACAGCGGTGATGACGACGAGCGACTCGGCACCGTTGGTGGGCAGGATGAACAGGATCGTCTTGACCAGATTGTCGTAGATGGTCCTGCCCTCTTCCACTGCCTTTTCGATGGTGGCGAAATTGTCGTCGGCAAGGACCATGTCCGCCGCCTCCTTGGTGGCCTCGGTGCCCTTGATGCCCATGGCTATGCCCACGTCCGCACGCTTGAGCGCCGGGGCGTCGTTGACGCCGTCTCCGGTCATGGCCACCACGTGGCCTCTTGCCTGCAGCGCCTCCATGATGCGCAGCTTATGCTCGGGGCTGGATCTGGCAAAGACGTCGTTCTCCTCCACGATGCGGGAGAGCTCCGGGCCTTCGGCCTTCTCGAGGTCTCTGCCGGAAACCGCGTGGTGGCCGTCGCCGATGCCCATGGCGGCACCGATGCTCCGGGCGGTGAGGATATGGTCGCCGGTGATCATCTTGACCTTTATCCCCGCATTGCGGCATCTTTCAATGGCGGCTACGGCCTCCTGCCTTGGCGGGTCGATAATGCCCACCAGGCCGAGAAGAGTCAGCCCGCCAAGCTCCATCTCCTTGAACGACCGGACCTTGCCTGCCCTTTTTTCTGCAATGGCGAGCACCCGATGCCCTGTTTCAGCCAGCTCCTCTTCCCGTTTTGCCCAGCCTTGCCTGTCCAGCGGCCCATCGGCCTTCCCGATACGCTGGGACGTGCACATGTCCAGCAACCGCTCGGGCGCTCCCTTGACGTATGCAATCGTCCCTCCATCGGGCTCCTGATGCAGACTCGCCATGTATCTGCGTTCGGACTCGAAAGGTACCTCGTCCAGCCTGGGCCTGGCATCGAACTCCCTGCTCCTGGTCATACCGGCCTTGCCTGCGAGCACCACCACGCTCGCCTCGGTGGGCATTCCCTCGATAACCCAGTTGCCGTTGTCCCTGCGCAAACGGGCATCACTGGCCAGCAGTCCCGCACGGATAAGATCGTGGAGCCAGGGGTCTTCACCCGGAGAAACCGGCCGGTCGTCGCGTCTGAACTCGCCTTCGGGACTGAAGCCGACGCCGGTGACCGAATAGACCTTGTCCAGGGAAGCAACCCTGGCCACGGTCATCTCATTGCGGGTCAGGGTGCCGGTCTTGTCCGAACAGATGATCGTCACCGAACCCAGGGTCTCTACCGAAGGCAGTCTGCGGACGATGGCGTTCTGCCTGGACATGCGCTGCACACCCAAGGCCAGGGTGATCGTTATGACGGCGGGAAGCCCTTCGGGAATGGCAGCCACGGCCAGGCCGACCACGATCATGAACATGTCCTCGGCGGAGAAGCCCCGCAGGAAGTATCCCACGGCAAATACCGCCGCACTGAACAGCACGATGACTATGGACAGGATGCGCCCGAAGGAGTCGATCTTGCGTAAGAGCGGGGTGCTCATTACCTCCACCCGCGAGACCATCTCGCTGATACGGCCGATTTCGGTAATCCCTCCGGTAGCGACCACCACGCCCTGGAGCCTCCCGCTGGTAACCACGGTGCTCGAATAGGCCATGCACGTCCGATCGCCGAGCGCTGCATCCTCTTCCACGGGCTCGGTCTGTTTGTCGGCCGGTTCGGACTCGCCGGTCAGCGCCGCCTCTTCCACCTGGGCGTTCCGTGCGCTTAAGATCCGTAAGTCCGCCGGCACCCGATCTCCCGACTTGAGCAGCACGATATCGCCCGGTACAAGTTCTTCGGCGGGTATTTCGCGTTCTTCGCCATCCCGCCGCACCGTGGCCTTCAGAGAGAGCATGCGGCGGATGGATTCCATGGCCTGCTCGGCCTTGCCCTCCTGGACCACTCCGATTATCGCATTGATGATCACCACGCCCAGAATAACGCCGGTATCCGCCCACTCGGCCAGAAAGGCCGTGAAAACCGCCGATGCCAGCAGGATGTAGATGAGCATGTTGTTGAACTGGTTGAAGAACCGCCTTAACATACCCGGCTTCTTTTCGGCGGGAAGCTCATTGAGGCCGTACGCTTCGAGCCTCTGCCGCACCTCATCGATGTTCAATCCGTGCTCGCCCGAGCGCAAAGCCGACAAGACCTTGTCCCGTGCCATGGCATGCCAGGGGCTGTTCAAATTATTCTGTTTCCGTCCTTCGGTTTCATTCTTCATCATCATGCATTGCTCCGTGTGCAAACCTTACCTGGATAGATTAATAATGAGATAACAGGCAGGTGGCAAATTGGCCTATGCAGAATCTTGACACTGTCAGGAGATTAGTTTAGGTTAGCTAACCTAACATTGAGGGGGTATGCATGGAATCTCAACCTGGAACGGTCCCGCCCAACCGCCTTTCGGATAACGATATCGATGAGCTTACTCTGAGAGCAATGGTGCGGAGCACGCGCCTCATCAGGCAGGTCATGGAGCCGTTTTTCGTTCACCTGGGAATCAGCCTGTCACAGTGGGTGGTGATGCGCATCATGCTCACATACGAAGAAGAGACGGGCGGACCTGTGCGAATGGCGGATCTCTGCAGCAAGCTCATGATCCGGCAGCCCACACTGACCGGCGTGATCAACAGGCTCGTGCTGGGCGGACTGGTGAATCGCGTCTCCCGTTCCCAACCGGGCCGCGGCAGGTTCGTAAGCCTTTCTCCGGAAGGCAGGGCCCTGATGAACGAAGCCGTTGAGAAGCACCGTGTAGACATTCAGGGCCTGTTCCGCGTCTGGAACGATGATGAGAAAGGGCGGATCCTCGAATTATTTGAAAGACTGGAGAATCACCTGATGGAGACCATCGGACACAATCCGCAATCCGGGCGATGCCCGGCTGACGGCAAAGGGAACATCTTCAGAGGTAAATCATGAAGAGAATCATTCCATGGGTTATGGTAATCGCCTTCGCCGGCGCGGCAGTCACCTGCGGCGCCATGTGGTCCCGCTCTTCGAAGGAAGGGAAACAGGAGTACCGGACGGCTCAGGTCAGGCTGGGCGATCTGGTGGAAACCATCGGCGCCACGGGCACGGTCGAGCCCGAAGACCTGATCGATATCGGCGCGCAGGTCGCCGGGAGGATCATCGAGTTCGGCAAAGACAAAAAAGGCGCTACGATCGATTACGGTTCCGAGATAACGGCAGGCTCGGTCCTGGCCCGCCTGGACGATACGGTGTACCGTGCACAGACCGAGCAGGCGGAGGCGGCGTTGAACAGCGCGTACGCCGGCCTCGATAGGGCAAAAGCAGACCTTTTGCAGTTAGCGGCAAAGAACGATCAGGCGAAAGGCGAATGGGAGCGCGCCCGGAAGCTGGGACCTTCCGATGCGCTGTCGTTGAGCTCCTTTGAAGGATACCGGTCGGCAGCCTCCATCGCCGAAGCAAGCCTTAAGATGGGGCATGCCGCAATCAGGCAGGCCGAAGCAAGCATTATCCAGGCAAAGGCCGACCTCAACCGCGCGAGGCAGAACTTAAGCTACTGCACCATCACCTCCCCGGTCGACGGCATCATCATAGACCGCCGCGTGAATATCGGCCAGACCGTTGTGGCAAGCCTCAATGCACCGAGCCTCTTTCTGATCGCCAAGGATCTGAAGCGGGTCCAGGTCTGGGTCGCGGTCAACGAGGCGGATATCGGCAACATCCATCCCGGGCAGAGGGCCACCTTTACCGTGGATGCCTTCCCTGAGGAGCAGTTCGAGGGCAAGGTCGGGAAGATCCGCCTGAACGCAAGCATGACGCAGAACGTGGTGACCTATACGGTCGAAGTGGTCACGGACAATTCTGACGGCCGGCTCCTGCCGTACCTCACCGCCAACATGCTGTTCGAAACATCAAGGAAGGATAATGTCCTCCTGGTTCCGAACCAGGCGCTGAGATGGTCTCCCCCAGCTGATGCGGCTCCGAAGGCGAATGATTCCCGGCTGGAGAAAGGAAATGCTGGGGCCAACCTCCCTGCTGTCGCTTCGTCCGCCAAAGGATCTCCCCCTCAGGCTACAGGAAAGGGAACCGTCTGGATTCCGGATGGCAAGAAAGTACGACCTGTCCGGGTGGACATCGGGACAAGAAACAGCTCAGAAACTCAAGTCAGCGGACCGGACATCAAGGCAGGCATGGCAGTGGTAGTCGGCATATCCTCCGGCAGCGGCCAGGAAAAGCAGAAAGACTCGACCAATCCCTTCATGCCGCAACTCCCGCGTCGCGGCGGCAAAAGAGGCTGACCGGGCGGAACCGGGCAGGCACGGCAGCAAGGAGACACAAATAAATGGATATCATCTCACTGAAGGACATCCACAAGGTCTACCATTTAGGCGAGATCGACGTACCCGTGCTGAAAGGGATCACCATGACTATCGCGAAAGGAGAGATGGTCTCGCTCATGGGCGCGTCCGGTTCGGGAAAAAGCACGCTCATGAACATCCTTGGCTGCCTGGATCATCCTTCCTCGGGGCAGTACTTTCTCGAAGACCTCGATGTGACGAAGCTTTCCGCCGAGGAGCATGCGGAGATACGCAATTCGAAGATCGGCTTTATTTTTCAGAATTTCAATCTCCTTCCCCGGACAAGCGCTCTGGAGAACGTGATGATGCCGATGGAATACCATCATGGGGGCCTGCCCGCGAGCGAGTGCAGGCAGCGGGCCGAGGCGCTTCTTGAACGGGTGGGGCTGAAAGACCGGATGCACCACCATCCTTCTCAGCTCTCGGGCGGGCAGCAGCAGCGTGTCGCCATTGCGCGCGCGCTCGTCAACCGGCCGTCGATCCTGTTTGCCGACGAGCCTACCGGCAACCTCGATTCCCATACCAGCCGCGAGACGCTGGAGATGTTTCAGGAACTCAACGTACATGACGGCATCACCATCATGATCGTGACGCACGATGCGGAAGTAGCCCATTATGCGCGGCACATCATCCATGTGCGCGACGGGCTTATTGTGGATGGAGTCTATCGTTCAGAAGACAGCCCCGGAGTCTCCCCATGAGAATCCTCCGTTCGTCACGTACGGCCCTTCGGGCACTGAGCCGCAACAAAACCAGGGCAGTGCTCACGACCTTAGGGATCGTCATCGGCATTGCCGCAGTGATCGCCATGATGGAGATCGGCCAGGGAGCGTCGCTGGCAATACAGAAATCCATATCCAGCATGGGCTCGAACAACCTGCTGATCTTCCCCGGATCGACCACGTTCGGCGGCGCCCACTCCGGCGCCGGCTCGGGCATGACGCTGACCGCCGAAGACTGCGAGGCAATCCTGAACGAGTGCCCGGATGTCCGGGAGGCCGCCCCCACCGTCCGGACCAATGCGCAGGTAGTTTTCGGGGGACGGAACTGGGTGCCCGGCTCCATTTACGGGTCGTCGCAGGCATACCTCAATGTCCGTGACTGGCAGGATCTTGAAGAGGGGGAAGCCTTCACCGACCGGGACATCCGGAATGCGGGCAAGGTGTGCCTGGTGGGCCAGACAATCAAGCGCGAGCTGTTCGGCGGCGAATCACCGGTGGGTCACGAGATCCGCATCAACAACATCTCGTTTCGGGTCGTAGGCGTCCTTTCGGCGAAAGGGGCCAACCTGATGGGCATGGACCAGGATGACGTCATCCTCGCACCCTGGACTACCATCAAATACCGCGTCTCGAACCGGAGATCGTCTACCTCTTCCGTATCGTCCTCTTCGACAAGCTCGGGCAGCTCCGAGCAGGTCAACACCCTGAGCAACCTCTACCCATCGCAGCAGGTTTCCCTTTATCCCAAGGCATCCGCTGCCCAGCAGGCGAACACCCCCATGCCCGTCCGGTTCGCCAACGTCGACCAGATCATCGTATCCGCTTCTTCGGCGGCTTCCATTCCCCGGGCCATAGACCAAATAACCGCACTCCTGCGCGAACGCCATCATCTGCGCCCCGGCGAGGAGGACGACTTCACCGTTAGAGACATGACCGAGCTGACCAAGACACTCACCTCCACCTCCACGCTCATGACCCGCCTGCTGCTCATCGTGGCGCTCATCTCGCTCATCGTGGGGGGCGTGGGCATCATGAACATCATGCTCGTCTCGGTCACGGAGCGCACCCGGGAGATCGGCCTGAGGATGGCTGTCGGGGCGAAAGGCCGGGACATCCTCGTCCAGTTTCTCCTTGAAGCGGTGATCCTCTGCCTGGCCGGCGGCATTATGGGAATCCTGCTCGGCCGCGGCATCTCCACCCTCATCTCGTCCATCCTGCGCTGGCCGACCGAGATCTCCGTGCCCGCCATAGTCCTGTCCGTGGTGGTGGCCGGCACCGTGGGCATCGTTTTCGGGTTCTACCCTGCCTGGAGGGCGTCCCGGCTGGATCCCATCGAGGCGCTCCGCTATGAATGACCGTGAGGAAGAAACGACCATGAGAACACTTCATATCAGAAAGATCCGTTTCCTGAAAAGCAGCCTCTCTGCCTTGTTCGCGATCCTTCTGCTCGGGGGTTGTGCCGTGGGCCCCGACTTCAAACGGCCCTCTCCCGACGTTCCGCAGCAGTGGATGGGAGCCCAGGCCGGCCCCGGGCAGGAGAACGGCAGCGCATCAGCGGCGCTGGCCTCCTGGTGGCTTACCTTCAACGACCCGGCATTGAACTCCCTCATCGAACGGGGCATCAAGTCCAACCTAGATCTCAAGATAGCCGGCCAGCGCATCAGGCAGTCCCGGGCAGCTTTGAGCGGAGCCTCTTCCGGCCTGTGGCCCGGCCTGGACGCCAATGCACGGTACCAGCGCAGCGGCACGCACCTCCCGAGCGATTCAGACGGCCTCTCGGGCGCAGATTCGGGATCCGGCTCCCGGAACCTCTACCGCTCAGGCTTCGACTCCAGCTGGGAGCTGGATATTTTCGGCGGGGTCAGAAGGGGTATCGAGGCTGCAGAGGCGGAGGTCCAGGCCTCTGTCGAAAGCGGGCGCGACGTACTTGTGAGCCTGGTATCCGAGATCGGCATCGAGTACATCCAGCTCAGAGGACTTCAGGAGCAGCTCCGCATCACCCGCGAAAACTTGCAGCTTCAGGAACGCTCCGCAGAAATCACCAAAAAAAGATTCGATGCAGGCTTTGCCAGCGCGCTGGATGTAGCCAATGCAGTGGCGCAGGTCGCCGGCACCAGGGCCCAGATCCCCTCGCAGGAGGCCTCCATACGGCAGGCCATCTACCGGCTCGGCCTTCTGCTGGGCGAAAACCCCGCTGCGCTGGTCGGCGAGCTGAGCCCTGAAAAGCCGCTCCCTTCCCTACCAGCCCGCATCATTCCCGACCTTCCGTCCAACCTGCTCGAAAGGCGCCCGGACATACGCATGGCCGAAGAGCGGTTTCACGCGGCAACAGCGAAGATCGGCGTCGCCAAGGCGGATCTCTTCCCCAGGTTCTTTCTGACAGGCTCGGCCAGTCTCCAGGCGAACGCGCTGGAATCATGGAGCAGCTCGATCACCCGGCTCTGGGCAGTAGGCCCTTCGGTCAGCTGGAACATTTTCAACGGCGGCCTCACACGGTCCAGGATCGAGGCTAACAGGGCCCTTGCCGAGCAGTCCCTTCTCGAATACCGGAAAACCATTCTTACGGCGCTCCAGGAAGTAGAGAGCGCGCTCTTGGCGTTCGATAAGGAAGCTCAGCGCCAGGCTTCTCTGCAGGAAGCTGTGGAGAGCAACCGTCGCGCCGTAGATCTCGCGGAGCGCCTCTACGTAAGCGGTCAGAACGATTTTCTCTCCGTGCTCGTCTCGCAGAGATCGCTCTATGCATCACAGGCAGAGCTGGCCAGGAGCATGGACCGCAACGCAACGAACCTGATCAGCCTGTACAAGGCCCTGGGCGGAGGCTGGGAGACGGGGCAGAAAGCGGAATAAAACCTTAAAGGGTTGCAGATACGCTGCTCGTTATTTCCCGCTGCAATCCATCAGGGGCTTCGTCTTTTCTCCTTCGTGGTACGCTGCGTAATCGAACGTTGCAGCCGCCGCCTGTTTGCCGGGAAGCGTCATGATCAGCACCACTCTGCAGCCCGGATCGGATCCGATCCTCAGGGTGTCCGGCTTGCCGGACCGAACTATTTTTTCAGCCAGGGGTTTTATTCCGGGGAGCGGGGCATCGTTCATGTATGCCTCTGTAATTTTTTCCGCATCCCCTTCACAGACGAATATGGCCCTTACCCCTCCTTCGGCTGCCGTGAAAGCGGCGGTCAGGGACTTGTCGACGTCGAAAGGACCTGCCGCCAGCATGCTGCCTGGGTGGAGTACGCCCGTGCTGTTCACCAGATACGACTTTCCCGGGGCGGCACTCTCGGGAAGCTCTCCTGCCGGAAACGTCCCGAGCTTGAAGTAGTGCTTGCCGCTGCAGAGATCGACGATCAATGTCAAGCCGCTGGACAGCTTCGACTGGAATAAACGGCTGCCCTGTTTCCTGATGGTTTTTTCAGCCCTCTCTTCAGGGGATTTCCCCACGAGCGATCCCGCAATCCCGACGATAGACGACCAGATGCTGTCGGCATCGACCTGGACGTTCCCCATGACCTTCAGATCCACATCCACCAGCCGTGAAGGGACGAACCAAACGTTGAGGACATGCTTCTCCTGGTCGTATGCCGTATCAAAGGTTCCGACCATTGATATATCCACAGCGAACTTGGCGTTGTCGTCAACCGTGAACGTTGCCCCGAGCTGCTCTTTGTCCCGGGAGATCCATTGCCAGCCGATTCCGGACAGCTCGATATGCAATTGTTTCGAGTCGGTCTCGCGGGCTTCGCACCTGTCGATCCTGATCATTCCGGTATTCGTCTTTTTACCGCCTTTTGAAGAAGAGCCCCGGGCGGAGAGGGTGTGATACCGGCCCTTGAGGCGTTCACAGATATTGTAAGCGGCGAGATCGACCATCAGCGCCTTCAGATTCTCCGCCTTCGGGCCTTCGGATTGGGTTACCGGTGCATCCCGGCCTTGATTCTCACGTGCGTTCTGAACAGACGGTACATCTTGACAGGTATCCCGGTTCTGGAATGTGCCGCATGCCCATACCGAGGCCCATACAACTGCAGAAAACACGATCATTCTCCAGCTTGCCGTAAACATCGATAGATGCCTCCTTTTACTAACCGGCGGCCACCCGGCTGTTTGAATGAAAAGGCGTGTCCGTCCCGTGAGGCGTTATCGTGGCGAGCCGGTTCAGGCGGGTATTTGCAAAGCAAAGAAGGGAAACCTTTCCCTTGTAAAATGGTCCTGCAAATAATATATATGGTTTCCCGATCTTATTAAAAGATGTTCACCGAAGGCATTAAAAAATACAAAAGAGAGAGAGGAAATTCTTCTCATGGAAAAAACGACCCTGAATCCAAATCCTTGGCACACAATGCCCGTCGAGGTCGTCTGCTCACAACTGAA
Organism: Syntrophaceae bacterium UBA6087; assembly: GCA_002448235.1. Taxonomy (GTDB): domain Bacteria; phylum Desulfobacterota; class Desulfomonilia; order UBA1062; family UBA1062; genus Phosphitivorax. The sequence goes on along the minus strand of DIXF01000001.1, from coordinate 306,495 downwards.
GTCCGCTACGTCCGGGTTAACCAGTGCAGAGGCGGCCGGACGTCTGGAGGAGCATGGACCGAACGAGCTGGAAGCCGTGGGTGGAACCTCTCCCTGGACGATACTGTTCGAGCAGTTCAAGAATGTGCTCATCGTCATCCTCCTTTTTGCCGTCGTCATCTCGGCTTTTCTGGGCCATACGGTCGAGGCCGTAGCCATTGCCGTCATCGTGCTGTTTGCGATATTGCTGGGTTTCGTGCAGGAATACCGCGCCGAGCGCGCCATCGAGTCTTTGCGCCGCATGGCCGCTCCTACCGCGACCGTCCTGCGTGAGGGCCAGGAGGTCGAAGTCCCTGCACGGGAGCTCGTACCCGGAGATATCGTGCTCCTGAAGGCCGGAGACAGGGTTCCTGCCGATGCCAGATTGACGGAGGCGGTAAATCTGCAGGTAGAGGAGGCGGCGCTCACCGGCGAGTCCCTTCCGTCGGAAAAGCAGACGGCACCTCTCGACAATCCCGAGCCGGCGTTGGGCGACCGGAAGAACATGGCGTATGCCGGCACGGCGGTAAGCTATGGCAGGGGCCGGGCGATTGTCACGGCCACCGGCATGGACACGGAGTTCGGCAAGATCGCCAAGATGCTTCAAGCCGTCGAGACCGGAAAGACCCCTTTGCAGGAGAACCTGGATAAGGTCGGAAGCGCGCTGGCCAAGGCAGCTTTTGTCGTCGTCGGCTTGATCGTGGCTCTCGGTCTGTTCCGGGGACAGCCGTTCATCGAGATGCTTATCTTCGGCATCGCGCTCGCCGTAGCCGTTGTCCCGGAAGCCTTGCCCGCGGTGGTGACCATTTCCCTTGCCATCGGCGTTCAGAGAATGGTGAAACGCCATGCGCTCATGCGCCGCCTCCCGGCGGTGGAAACGCTCGGCAGCACGACCTACATCTGCTCGGATAAAACCGGAACCCTGACAAAAGACGAGATGACGGTCCGGAAAATATTCACGGCAGGAGAGATGATCGATATTTCAGGCGCAGGCTATGATCCCACGGGCCGGTTTTCCCGCAACGGCCTTTCCGTCGAGGTCTCTTCTCCTGTGAAGCAGTTGCTCAAAACAGCTGTCCTCGCCTCTGACGCGCATATCGTCTTCAACGAGGCCGAGAACCGCTGGCAGGTAAAAGGCGACCCCACGGAAGGGGCGCTGATTGTCGCTGCGGCCAAGGCAGGTTTCAGCAAAGCAGACCTCGAATTGAAATCCCCCCGCGTAAACGAGATACCGTTCACTTCGGAGACCAAGCGCATGACGACGCTGAACTCCGGCCCCGAGGGAGTGATCGCTTGCTCCAAAGGGGCCCCGGAAATCATCTTGGAATCCTGCAGCTCTTTTCTGACGGCAGACGGGGTGGCGGCGCTCGATGCCGACAAGAGGCAGACGATCATCGATGCCGGACGCAGCATGGCGGGTGACGCCTTGAGGGTCCTGGGTGTGGCGTTCAAACCGGATGCAGAGCTTCTGACCGCAGAGCAGGGCATGACCTTTCTGGGGCTTGTGGGAATGATCGACCCGCCCCGCCCCGAGGCGAAATCCGCGATACAGAAGTGCGAACAGGCCGGCATCAAACCGGTGATGATTACGGGCGATCATCCGGTCACAGCCCAGGCGGTAGCACGGGACCTGGGCCTGCTGAAGGGCGGCAGGGCCGTCACCGGCGCAGAGCTGCAGGCGATGAGCGAGGAAGAGTTCGAGCGGGAGGTCGAGAATATCGAGGTGTACGCCCGCGTCTCCCCGGAGCATAAGCTGCGCGTGGTGACCGCCCTGCAGAAGAAAGGCCATGTCGTTGCGATGACGGGCGACGGCGTGAACGACGCTCCCGCACTGAAAAAGGCGGATATCGGGATCGCGATGGGGATCACTGGCACGGACGTCACCAAGGAAGCCGCAGCCATGATGCTCACGGACGACAACTTCGCATCTATCGTTGCGGCGGTGGAAGAAGGCCGCGGCATCTTCGGCAACATAAAAAAATACCTGATGTACCTGCTCTCGTCCAATATCGGCGAGATCGGCCTCATGGCAGGGGCCTCGCTGCTGGGAATGCCTCTGCCGTTAAGCGCTGTCCAGATCCTGTACGTCAACCTCGCGACAGACGGACTGCCCGCCCTCGCGCTGGCCGTCGACCCGCCCGAGCCGGATCTCATGCAGCGGCCTCCGCGCAACCAGCGTGAAGGCATCTTCACCAGGCCGGTGATTACCCTCATGGTTGCCGGAGGGGCGTGGTCCACCTTCGTCAACATCCTCCTCTTTGCCTGGATGCTGGGCTCGGGCCGGTGCATTGAAGAGGCGATGACCATGACCTTCGTTTCACTGGTCCTGATACAGTTCTTCAAGGCCTACAACTTCCGCTCCGAGCGTTATTCGGTCATCAACCGCCCGTTCGCCAACAAGTGGCTGAACATCGCCATCCTCTGGGAACTGGCGCTGCTGGCCTTTGTCGTCTATCTGCCTGTCCTGCACGAACCGTTCGGCACCTTCGCTTTGCCGCTGATAGACTGGCTGATCATCGTCGGTTTGTCGGTCACCGTCGTGCCGGTTCTGGAAACGGTGAAGTGGCTGCAGCGGCGCAACAGCGCCTGAAGCCCTGCCCTATCAGGCGCCCTGACTCCCATCCGGAGGGGCGCCTGATAGGGGCGAGTATCGCTTACGGACCTTTTTCCTCTTTATGGTCTCAGCACCCTATTTCTGGTGTATTCACCATTTTTTTATACGCCTATGCAGTTAGGACATTCCTATCACGTTGGTTGGCCACTTCATTACATTCATAATATCCTTATCTTATGTCTTTTTATTGCAGGTACCGCACGTTGGCACAATATTGGCTTATATTCAATGCAGCTACCTGTCATAACCTTCGGGAGGGATGTATGGAAACAGCCAGGAACATTATACAGTGCTCATGCGGGACGACATCGGACGTCGTATGCGAAGGTTGCGGCAAGACGGTGTGCAGCGGTTGTTTTACGCGACAGATCTGCACGTTCGATGCAAAAAATCTGGTCGTTAAACACTACTGCCCTGACTGTGCGCACGACATCAGAAAAAATGTATGGGGCGAACTCTACTGGAAAAATTTAAGCGCTCTGTACGTCTAAGTACCTTTTCAGCAGAAATTCGCAAGCTCCTGTGTTTTTCCGACCCGGGTATGTTCTCGTTGCAGGAATGATCGAAGAACAGATCAAATATATTTATCATATCCGCATCCCTCTGCCGATACGATCAGTGCTATGGAGAATGTTTTTAAATTAGAGGATATTACCTTCCCGCTTTTGATGAAAGACACCCTCGAGAGCCGGTTTACCGGCATTATCTTTGTCTCGTCGGGCGAGTGGAAAAAGGGCCTGATCTTTAATGAGGGCATCCTGTGCGCCATCCAGTCAAACAAGACCGAAGAGCTCCTCGGGCATACCCTCGTGCAGATGGGAGCCATCACCGAACGTGAAAACGAGAAATCACTTGAACGGTCTCGGCTGGAACGCAGAAAGCAGGGCGTGATCCTTCTCGAGTTGGGGCTCATCGAGCCGAAAGAGATCAACGAAGCCATCAAGAAGCAGTTCGTCACGAGATTCCTGGATATCTTCTCATGGGAGGCCGGGAGCGTACAAAAGGTCGCGAAGGATCAGATCGACAAAATTCCGGATATCACGAAAAACGAATTCCTCCGCATGGTGCGGAGGGGGGTGATGGAGAATACCCCCTTCCCGACGATTATTACCGCGCTCACCGCTCATGCGGATTCAGTGCCGAAAAAATTAACCGAAAGCTTTCCTCCCGACCTGGGTGTGCGTATCGACAACGTCGACCAGTTCAAGGTCTCGGAGCTTCTCCTCCTGGGCCAGGACCCGCCGAAAGCCCTCCTTGCCGTGTACTGCACCGGACTGGTAACCTTTGAGGAAAGCAAACATAAAGCACTTATAGAACATTTACGGAAGACGTTGCGCACGATCAAAGACGAGGACCCGTTCCACACACTGGGGGTAGACCAGGGCATATCCGAAGGGGGTCTGAAAAGGGCATATATAAAACTGGTGAAATCAAATCATCCCGATACCTATTCATACGCGGATGACCCCGAGGTGAAGCGGCTCGCAAATGAAGTTTTTACAGAGATCCAGAAATCCTATACTTCCGTCATGAGGGCGCGTGAGGGGAAGGCCCCGGATGAACCGAAAGGGATCGATGAAACGCTGCAGGCGGAAATCCTCTTCAGCAACGGCATGGAAGCGCTCAAGGCGAAAGATTATACCAAGGCGCTCGATAACTTCCGCATGTGTGTGAAGATGAGGCCCGATGAGCGGATTTTCTTCGAGTGGTATGTAAAGACCATGTACCTGAGGTGGCAGAACACCGGGAAGGGAAACAGCTACGAGATCAAATCGGCCATCAGGGAGGGAGCCGTCACGTTCCCGAACTCTGACACACTGTATCTCGTCCTGGGCTGGGTGTTGAAGAAAGAGGGCTCGAACAGGGCTCCCGAGGCGTTCAGAAAGGCGCTCCAGCTCAACAAGAACAATCAGGATGCCCAGCGCGAGCTGAGGCTGTATACCTTGCGGACGACCAAGTAGCACAAGGCTTGCGTTCTAAGAACCCTTCTTATCCAGAAGCATCCGGACCCGGGGCGGGAGATAAATATAATCCGGATTTACCAGGGATATGGCTTCGAGAATGAGCCTGTTCCGCTCGGGCAGCGTTGCATGGGCATCGTAGACCACCAGGAAACGCTCTTTATGCCGGCAGACACCCCCTTTGCGGTTGATCTTGTCTTCAATGATCTCGATGCCTGCGTTGCGGGCCGTCTCATAGAGGAGCCCGAAGAGCTCTTTGTGATCTTCCAAGGCTTTTCGCTGCGCTGTCATATCCTGCCGAAATCGTCCTCTATCCGGACGATGTCGTCCTCTCCGAAGTAGTCGCCCTGCTGGACCTCGATAAAAACCAGGTCGGAAATTCCTATGTTCTCAACCCTGTGCGCCTTTTCATGGGGGATATCGATTGTCTCCGTGGGTGAAAGCTCTGTCACGGTATCGCCGACCGTCACCAGCGCCCGTCCCGATATGACGATCCAGTGCTCTCTCCTTTTACCGTGGTACTGCAGACTCAGGCGCCTCCCCGGGAGCACGGTAATCCGCTTGACCTTATGGTCGTCCCGGTCATCGGAGAGCACCTCAAAGCTTCCCCAGGGCCGCACCTCGTTTTTCCTGCCCAATGCCGCGACCCGGGTGTAAACGTCGAGATAGAACCTCACCCTGTCTCCGTTGAATGCGTCGATCCCCGGCACGCCCTTGAGGCCTATGGACTCCACGGGCAGCCGCTCGGAAACGAAAAAGCACGTGCTGCCTGCCGCACGGAACAGGGCCAGATCTTCCTCGCCAATGCTCTCAGGGATGGAAGAGATCATGGGTTTGCCGGTCATATTCGCAAAGATCAGTCCCAGGCCGCCGGTGAAGTTATGGATGAGGTCGTATCCGTCCGCCCTCTTCAGGAAGTCGCCTGCCTGTGCCAGCGATACCGCGGGCTCTGCAGATAACGGTATCGTATGCACCTCGAACTCCATGCCTGCAGATTCCAACCCGCGGAAGAATTCCTCCGGCAGGGAAGAATCATTGACAAGAATGCCGACCTTCATGCCCTATCCTCCAAAGTCAAAGTAAAGCCCGATGACACCTTTCACGCATCATCCTCGCCGGAGTCCTTTTGAGACAAATAAACGCGCCCCCATGGACCTCCGGAGGGCTACCGCTGAGAAGGCGCCCTCCCATTACCCTTACCGTAAGAATATATCTCTACAGAGGCTCATAGCAAGAAAAAAGAGGAGACATCACTGTCTCCTCTTTCTGGTTGATTCAGGGGTATTGATTGAAAAACGTGTTAGCTTGCCGCTTCCTTTTCGTCTGCATCGCTTGACTTGATATCGATACCTGCCGCCTTGGCTACGAGCACTGCGATATCGATAGCCTGGAGCTTCTCGGAGAGCTCGAGCTCCTTGATGCCGTCGGAAAGCATGGTGTAGCAGAACGGGCATGCAGTGCAAACGGTCTTTGCCCCGGCTGCTTCGACCTCTTTCGTGCGCGTCTGGTTGATCCTCGCTCCAAGGTCCTCTTCCATCCACATCCTGCCGCCGCCTGCGCCGCAGCAGAAGCTCTTCGCATGATGGCTGGCCATCTCGACCATGTTGCCCACGCCTGCGGCCTTGAGTATGTTCCTTGGCTGCTTATAGACATTGTTGTATCTGCCGAGATAGCAGGAGTCGTGGTAGGTAACGGTGCCGAGGTCGCCAACGGGCTGATTCAGCTTGAGGCTGCCGTCTTTGATGAGTTTGTCCAGGATCTCGGTGTAATGGAAGACTTCGAAGTTGCCGCCGAGCTCTTTGTAGTCGTGCTTCAGCGTGTTATACCCGTGCGGGCACATGGTGATGATCTGCTTTACGTTGTATGCCTTGAAGGTCTCGATATTGGCCATGGCCAGCGCCTGGTAGATATATTCGTTTCCGATCTTCTTGGCCGAGTCGCCGCAGCAGCCTTCCTCGGTGCCGAGGATCGCGAAGTCCAGGCCCGCTGCCTTGAAGATCTTTGCCAGGGAGATGGCGACCTTCTTGTTCAGGTCGTCGAACGCGCCGGCGCAGCCGACGTAGAAGAGGTACTCCGCTCCGCCCTTCTCGGACATGAGAGGAATGTCATGACCCTTGGCCCAGTCGGCCCTCACATGGGCGCCGATGCTCCACGGGTTGGAGTTGTTTTCCATGCCCTTGAACACGTCCAGGACCTCGGCGGGGAAGTCGGACTCCATCATGACCAGGTAGCGCCTGAGCTCGATGAGCTTCGGGAACTGGTTGATGTAGCACGGACATGCCTCGACGCAGGCCATACAGGTCGTACAGGCCCATATGGTGTCCTTTTCTATGGTGTCGCCGATCAGTGCCGGTCCGGTGTACTCCTCGTCGGAGAGGATCCGGTAGTTGCCGTTGAGATCCATGGCGAACTTCGCCTTCTGCTCGATATAAGTACGCATGTTCTGGATCACGTCCCTGGGCTTCAACGGCTTGTCGGTGTTGAACGCGGGGCAGACTTCCACGCAGCGGCCGCAACGGATACAGGCCTCTGAATCGAACAGGTCTTTCCAGGAGTATTCTTCGAGCTTGTGGATTCCGAATGTCTCTGCGTTCTCAAACATCTCGGGCGGCATCACCTTGATGGGCGGGTTCTGCACGTCTGCCCGGAGGAAGATGTTGGCAGGGGCCATGAAGATGTGGAGCAGCTTCGAGTATGCAATGTAAATGATGAACCCGAAGGCGCCGAGCACGTGGGCCCACCAGAGCATGAAATGGGTGCCCTTGATGGCCTCTATGCTCATCCCGGAGAACAGGAACGCCATGGTGCGGCCTACCGGGGAAGTCCAGATATACTGATACATCGGGCTCGAAGGATTGGCTTCCGTGGCCTGAATTCTTAAGCCTTCAACCACGAATCCGGTAACGAGGATGCCGAGGATGAACCAGAGCACGATCTTGTCTTCGGCCTTCTCATCGAGCCATTTGGGCTTCATGACGTATCTTCTGTACAGCGCCATGAGCACGCCGATGATGGCCAGCGCACCGAATACGTCGGCGAACAGCGAAAGGCCGAGATAGAACCCGTCTTTCATAAACCATACATGCCAGATGGGCCAGATGATATCGGCCTGGGCGAATACGATGGCAGTCGTGATGACAAGTGCGATGAATCCCCAGAGGATGAATGAATGGAAAATACCCTGGAATGGCTCTCTTAAAATCTTCTTCTGGCCGAATACATCGATCACTGTGTACCAAAACCGTTCCCATGGCTTATTGACCCGGTCTATCTCCGGTCCCTGTGCTTTCATGATCGCCTTGAGCCGGGTGAAGAATCCGCCTCTGGCAAGACCCTGGAAAAACAGGAGAAATGCACCCACCGCGATGATATAGAGGAGAACCTGTTCTGTGGGGAAACCAGGCCCCAGAATGTTCCAAAAAACCTCTCTCGAAATTTCTGCTCCAGATCCGTGCATAGTAGCCCCCTGAATCGTTTTTACTTTATACAAGGCGGGGGATTGTCTCCCCCGCTTTATATTTTCTTACTTAAACTTTTTGATCTCGTCAATCAATGCCGGCACAACGTTGAAGAGGTCATCAACGACACCATAGTCTGCCTTCGTGAAGATAGGCGCTTCGGCGTCCTTGTTGATGGCAACGATGACTTTTGCCGTGCTCATACCGGCGAGATGCTGAATGGCGCCTGATATACCGCAGGCGATGTACAGGTTCGGGCTGACGGTCTTACCGGTCTGGCCGACCTGATACCGATGTGCTCTCCACCCTGCGTCGACAGCGGCCCTGGATGCTCCGGTCGTTGCGGTGGGTCCGAAGAGTTTCGCGAGATCTTCGAGCATCTTGAAGTTCTCGGGGCCCTTCATGCCGCGGCCGCCGGATACGATGATCTCGGCTTCCGTCTGGTCGGGCTCGTTGGTCTGTGCGAGCTCTATGCTCTTTACGACTGCCTTGATCTTCGATGCATCGAGGCTCACTGCAACCTTCTCGACTGCGCCTGCGCCTGCAGCCTCTTTCACTGCGAAAGAGTTGGGGCGTACAGCGATGACCTGGGGATCTGCAACGCACTCGACCATTGCATAGGCCTTGCCTGCATATACCGGTCTCTTTGCAACGACCTTATCGCCGTTCTTCTGGAGGTCGACACAATCGGAAACGGCGCCGACACCGAGCCTGGCTGCTACTGCAGGCACGAAGTCCTTGCCCTGTGCGGTTGCGCTGGCGAGAATGACGGACGGGTTCACGGTCTTTGCCACCTGTACGAAAGCCTGTACGAAAGCCTCGGGAACGTAGTTCTCATACTCCGGACCATCGACTACATATATCTTATCCGCACCAAACTTTGCAAGCTGAGAAGCAAGCCCTTCGGCACCTTTGCCGATGATGCATGCTGCTACTTCGCCGCCGAACTCCTTGGCCTTGCTTACCACCTCAAAAGAGCCCTTCTTGATCTCGCCCTTCTGAACTTCTGCGTAAATGAGTGTTCCTGGCATCTCTCTTTACCTCCCTCTTAGACTGCCTTCACGTCTTCGTGAAGAATTCTGGCAAGTTCTTTCGCCTTTGCTGCTGCATCGTCGCCCGCAATCTTCTTTCCTGCCTGGCGCGCCGGCGGCAAGCTCATCTCTTTGACAACGGTCTTCGGGCCTTCGGTTACGCCGAGAGCTGCAGCCGTTTTCGCATCGACGGGCTTCTTCTTTGCCTTCATGATACCGGGGAGGGAAGCATACCTGGGCTCGTTGAGGCCCTTCTGTGCCGAGAATACTGCAGGAAGCGGTACTTCGATCACTGCCACGCCGCCTTCCACTTCTCTGGTCACGGTTGCTTTGCTCTTGTCATCGGCTACATCGAACTTGATAACCATGGTGACAACGGGGATGCCGAGCATTTCGCCGAGCATTGCGGGAACCTGGCCCGCGTCATCGTCAATGGCCTGCTTGCCGACGAATACTGCGTCGTAGGTCAAACCCTTCACTGCTGCTGCCAGAGCTGCTGCAGTCGCATACGGATCGGCCTTCTCTGCAAAGGCAGCGTCATTGATGTGAACAGCGGTATCCGCACCCATTGCGAGCGCTGTACGGATTGCCTCGATGGCCCTGTCCGGACCCAAGGATACGACCGTTACTGCACCGGCCTTCATCTTCTCTTTCTGGCGGAGTGCTTCTTCAACTGCGAACTCGTCATATGGATTCATGACCCACTTGACACCATCCTGTACAATACCAGCACCCTGTACCTTGATCAGCGTTTCGGTATCAGGTACCTGCTTAATGCAAACAACTGTATTCACATTATCCTCCTTCCTACATATTTATATTAGCCTAGAGGCCTGTTTCCCTAATCAAACTACGTTTGAGACGAGCCCAAACCTTTTATTATTATTTGTCCTTGAACTCCGGCTTGCGCTTATTCAGAAACGCGTTCAAGCCTTCTTTCGCATCGTTCGATATGGCCACCCGGGCAAAATTCTCGGATTCTATCAGGAGCCCGTCTTCAAAAGCCACTTCGAGGCCGGTGCTGATTGCGTCCATGGCGGCACCCACCGCTATGCGGCTCTTCGTTGCGATGGCCCTGGCAAATGCCTTTGCCTCGTCCATGAGCACGTCCTGGGGAAATACCTTGTTCACGAGACCCATCTCATACGCGTCTTTGGCGGTGTAATGAGCCCCCGTGAGGATCATCTCCATGCCCTTTGCCTTACCCACGATCCTGGGAAGACGCTGCGTTCCTGCAAATCCGGGGATGAGCCCGAGCGTGATCTCCGGCAGGCCGAGCCGGGCCTTGTCCGAGGCGATCCGCATGTGGCACGACATGGCGAGCTCGAGGCCGCCGCCGAGGCAGAAGCCGTTGATCACCGCGATGATTGGCTTGTTCGAGTCTTCTATCGTGTTCGTCATGAGGTAGCCGCGGTTTGCGAGATTGATCCCGTCGTCGTATTCCTTGAAGGCCCGCAACTCCTCGATGTCGGCGCCGGCGACGAATGCCTTGCCTTTCCCTGTCAGGAGAATGACCCGGACTTTCGGGTCGGCTACCGCTTCGAGCACTGCCCTCGTGATATCCGCCTTGGTCTTCCGGCCGATGGTGTTCATGGGCGGGTTGTCGATGGTCATGACCGCGACGCCGTCGGCATCCGTCTCATAGGTGCAGTTGTTGAACGCGCTCTGACCTTTTGCAAGGTCCTCGATCATGGCCGGCGCGGTGAACCTTTCAGGCCCGTATTCTTCGGACAGCGAGTCCATGAGGTCGCCGATCACGTCCCAGCCGATGTTCTCGGCGAAGTGCAACGGACCCCAGGCGACCTTGGTCGGGAAATTCGTGCCGTAGACCATGCCGGTGTCGATGTCGCTCGCAGATGCCAGCCCGTCTTCAAGAATGTAGAGGGCTTCCCTGATCTGGACGGCCATGATCCGCTCGGGAGAGAATGCAAGGTCGCTCACCGGGTTGTCTTTCCACCACTTTTTCAGGAAATCTGCCACTTCTTTTGAGGAAGTCTTTGTGCCGGATGAATAGTCGTAAAAGCCTTTGCCGGTCTTCTGGCCGAGACTCTTTTTCTTTTCGAGGTGTATCAGCAGCTCGGGGATAGGAGCCCTTGGTCCGTAGGCATCCTCAACGGTCTTGGATGCGTGCAGGCCGACGTCGAGACCAACGAGATCCCACAGGGCAAAGGGCCCCATGGGCATGCCGAATTCGGTCATGGCCTCGTCGATCTCCTCAACCGTGCCCTCGCCTTCCATGAGCGACAATACCGCCTCGTTCATGTACGGCATGAGGATCCTGTTGACCACAAACCCTGGTCCGTTTTTCACCTCGATGGGCTCTTTACCGATCCTCCCGGAAAAAGCCATCATGGTGTCGACCGTATCCTTGGAGGTGTTTTCGTCGTAGATCACCTCGACGAGCTTCATGATGTGGGCCGGATTGAAAAAATGCAGGCCCACGAAACGCGAACGGTCTTTCAATTTTTTCGATATCTCGGTGAGCGAGAGCGTCGATGTGTTCGTTGCCAGGATCGCTCTTCCCGGGCATAACCCTTCAAGCTCGGCAAAGATGTCCTGTTTAAGCTTCATGATCTCGGGGACCGCCTCTATGACGAGATCGACCTCGGAAAAGAATTTCTTGTCGTACTTGACGGCTCCCATCAGAAGGCCCTGCATTTCCGCGGCCTTTTTCTGCTCCAGCTTCCCTTTCTTTACGAGCTTTCCGTATATCTCTTCAGAATGCTGGAGAGCCTTATCGATGAACTTCTGGTCGATGTCCTTGATAAAACATTCGATCCCGACGCTTGAAAGGAGGTGCGCAATGCTCCCTCCCATGGCTCCTCCGCCTATGACGGCGGCCCTTTTTATCTGTATCATTTTTGTCCTCCGCTCTCCTTGCCGTTTTTCACAAGCCCGGTGAGAAAGGAGTTGCCGACTATGGTTGCTATCTCGTGCACGTCAAAGCGCTTCCTTCTGGCCGTAACGAGGTAGGTTGACAGTTCGTCCAGGGAGCCGAAAATGACCCGCGCACAGATATCCGGCTTGAGCTCATTCTTGAAAACCCCCTGTTCCTGACCCTGGGCAACGATGTCTGCAATAATGTTCAGGTAAGCAAGAAAGTGTTTGTTTTTGTACTCTCTCATGAATTTGTTCGACTGCCTGAGCTCGACCTGGATAACCTCGGCCAGGGCTCTGTCAGCCTCTAAAATCGTCAGGTGATTGTCGCAGAATGCTATTATTTTCTCTTGAGGGTCCACGATATGCTCAAGTTTTGATTTGACGTTCATGATGATTCGGTTGAGTTCCTCTTCAAAGAGCGAGATAAGAATGTCATCCTTGTTCTTAAAATAGAGGTATATGGTTCCGTCCGCCACATGCGCCTCTCTTGCAATCTCGGAGACCTTGGAGTTATAGAAACCTTCCATAGCAAAAACATGCTTGGCGGCGTTCAATATCATCCGGTATTTTTCTTCGCCTCTCATCTGGTCCCTTCCTTACGATAAATAACCACTATGATAACTTTTAAATTATAATTATGACGTATGATAAACTGGAGGTTCCGCCTTATGGGGCGGAACCTCCTTCGTTGCGTTGTAAAAGCTTAGCCTATCTTCTTCCTGTTTGCTACGAGGTCATCCACAACGGTCGGATCCGCCAGTGTGGAGGTGTCGCCGAAATCGCCGAAATCGTTAGCAGCTACCTTCTTCAGAACGCGGCGCATGATCTTGCCGGAGCGTGTCTTGGGAAGTGCATCAGCCCACTGGATATGATCCGGTGTTGCGATGGGTCCGATTTCCTTTCTCACGTGAGCGATCAGGGTCTTCTTGAGGTCATCGGTTTTCGCGACGCCGGTGTTCAGCGTTACGTATGCGAAGATGCCCTGGCCCTTGATGTCGTGAGGGAATCCGACAACCGCTGCTTCTGCAACGTTCGGGTGAGATACGAGTGCGCTCTCGACCTCTGCGGTGCCCATGCGGTGACCGGAAACATTGATAACGTCGTCCACGCGGCCGGTGATCTTGTAGTAGCCGAGGTCGTCTCTCTCTGCGCCGTCACCGGTGACATAATAGCCCGGGAACTGAACGAAGTAGGTATCTTCGAACCGTTTGGGATCGCCCCATACGCTCCTCATCTGACCCGGCCACGGCTTCTTGATGACCAGGTTGCCCCTGGCAACGCCCTGGAGCTCTTTGCCGTCGTCATCGAGCAGCGCGGGCTCGACGCCGAAGAACGGAACGGTTGCCTTGGCGGGCTTGATGTCGATGGCGCCCGGGAGCGGGGTGATGAGGATACCGCCGGTCTCGGTCTGCCACCAGGTGTCAACGATGGTGCACTCGCCGCGGCCGATCATGTTGTAGTACCATCTCCAGGCCTCGGGGTTGAGCGGCTCGCCCACGGAACCGAGGATTCTGATGGAGGACAGGTCATGCTTCTTGACCCAATCGTCGCCCTCTTTCGCAATGGCGCGGATAGCGGTCGGAGCGGTGTAGAAGATGTCGACCTTGTGCTTCTCGACTACATCCCAGAACCTGCCATAGTCAGGATAGGAAGGAACGCCTTCGAACATGACGCTGGTTGCCGCGTTTGCAAGCGGGCCATATACGATGTAGCTGTGACCGGTGACCCAGCCGATGTCGGCGGTGCACCAGTAGATGTCTTCAGGATGATAGTCGAAGACGAGCTGATGCGTAAGGGCTGCGTAGAGGAGGTAGCCGCCGGTGGTGTGCATGACGCCCTTGGGCTTTCCGGTGGAGCCGGAGGTATAGAGGATGAAGAGCGGATCTTCGGCATTCATCTTCTCGGGTTCGCAGTAGTAGGCAGCCTGTGCCATCTCTGCTTCGTACCAGAGATCCCTGCCCTCTTTCATGGTAACCGGGGTGCCGGTTCTCTTCACCACGAGCATCTTCTGAACGGTGGGCGACTGATCGGCTGCCTTGTCGGCATTTTCCTTCTGGGGGACAGCCTTGCTGCCGCGGAATGTACCATCGCAGGTGATAAGGACCTTTGCCTCGCTGTCGACGATGCGGTCTTTCAGTGCATCTGCCGAGAAGCCGCCGAACACGATGCAGTGGATAGCGCCGATACGGGTGCAGGCGAGCATCGTGATTGCCAGCTCAGGAATCATGGGCAGGAAGATGCAGACCCGATCGCCTCTCTTGACGCCGAGCTTCTTCAGTACGTTGGCGGCCTTGTTGACCTCGCGGTACATGTCCATGTAGGAATAGGTCTTGTTGTCAGACGGGTCATTGCCTTCGAAAATGATTGCGGTCTTGTTTTTCAGGCCGTTCTTGATATGCCGGTCGAGGCAGTTGTAGCTGACGTTGAGTTCGCCATCTTCAAACCACTTCACATAGACAGGGGCCTTGTAAGAATAGTCCATTATCTTTGTGGGCTTCTTGAACCAGTCGAGTCTCTCGGCCTGCTTTGCCCAGAACTTTTCAGGGTTCTCCACAGACTCTTTCCACATCTTCTCGTACTCTGCCTTACTCTTGATGTAAGCCTTCTCCCTCACTTTGGGGGGAACGGGGAAAATTTGTTCACCAAAATCTTTCGTCTCATCAGCCATGTAACGCCTCCTGTAAAGAATATAATTTGCTACGTATCGATTCTATATAACGAAAGAGACAAGGGAGGTCAAGGAAAAATGAATGGTCATTCATCAAAAGGGGGCAATCTCTTTCATCCTTTCGTTTGTCATGTTTCCAGATTGTGCTATAATGCCCTTCAATGAATCATTCCCAGGGAGATAGAATGAAAAAGTCATTGATTTTCTCTGCAATATTTCTTTTTTGTCTCTGTATCGGCAGCGCCTTCGGCGCCGATATCGTCGTGGATGTCAAAGGCCCTTCCGAGCTCGTTGCGCTGAAAGACGGGATAGCCAAAACAATCACCGCACGGTGCATTGCGCAGAACGTCGTTATCGATCCGGACTCGCCGCTGAATGTCTCCATTATTCAGCTCGGAGATACCATCTCGTTTGACGCCGTCCTCGACACGAAACCCCCGAAGGCCTTCCACCGGGACCTGAAAGGCTTGGGCGAGCTGTCTTCGGCCATCGACCGGATGATCGCCGAGCTGTTCACGCCACAGCCCCAAATAAGCACCGGCAATGAAGAGCCGGTCGTTCGGAAATCCGACCAGGCTGCACGCCCCGAGATCACGCTCCCCTTTGTCGCGACATCGTTCACTGTTACCAACGATACGGTCTACGTCAGCAGCGGGGATTCTCTTTTTCGGATAGAAAAAGGCAAGGCCAAACCGTACTGGAAAGCACCCGGCTCTTCCAGGATTTACCGGCTTTACCCCTATAAGGGAGCCATCATGGCCGTTACCGACAAGTCCGGATCTTTCCATACCTATATGATACAGGACGGCAAGGTCGGCAAAAGCTGGAATCAGTGCGTAGTGCCCTTTGAAGGCGGCCTCGTCGCGTCACGGATCTATGCGGACATGGATCTCTCCGAAGGGGTAAACAGGTGGGCGGCGCCCGAGGTCATCGAGGGAAACCCGGAACAGATTGCGAACGGCCAGGACATCCTCTCGATACTCTTGAGCGATGTTTCGCCTGTGGCAGGCGGCACCGAAACCGTGACCTTCGACGATTCTTCCCATCTCAACGTGGCCAACGGCAAGCAGTCTCTCTGGAAATCCGATACGCGGTTCAGCACCCTGCCCCTGTTCCTGATCACAAAAGAGAAAGACCCGATGGAAAGGCGGGATTCACAACTCCGCTACTACCTCAAGCCGAGAATCCTCAAAGCCGGCAGGGACATCGTGACTATCCAGAATGAACAAGGCATGTCGAGATTCCTGGGCAACGTAAAGATGTATGAGTCTTCACGGATCCTCGCCTACACTCCGGATGAGTCCGAGTTTGCGGAAAGGGAGCTTGCTGCGATACGGAATTACTACTGTGCGGACATCACCCTTGATAAAGGTGATCTCCTCGCACTGGTAGTGAAGAAGTCAACGAGCTTTATTCAGCGTATCGACCTGCAGTAAAGACTAGAACTGGAAGGGGCCCTTTTTCTTTTTCCCGGCATCCCCAGGCTTATTCTTATCGAGCTCAGCCTCGAGCTCCGCGTCTTTCACGGTAAGGTCTCTGCTGAAATCGGCGCAGTGGATACCCGCGCCTTTGTTGAATTTCTTCTTACAGTCAGCTCTCCAGGCACATATTGGGCATAACGATCTATCCATTGTCATATTTTCCTAATAGAGGGCAATTGTGATATTGTCAACGAGAAACAGGGGCTTACAAAAGATTCTGCCGGCCGGGGCTCCCGGAAGATCTGCCCCCCTACACGAGATACCGCTCCAGTGCATCGAGATATCGAGCGGTTACCCCTTTCTGCTTCTCCAGAAGATACCGCGCTTCCTGGGCGAGATCGTAGTATTTGCCGGGCTGAGTTACGATGTCCACGACGGCATTGCAGAGCTCTTCGGAATCATGTACCCGGATGGTGAATCCCTGGACTACTTCGAGAGCCCAAAGGAAATTATCCATGTGCGGCCCGTGGATCGTCGGAATCCCCCAGGCGATCGGCTCAAGGATATTCTGTCCGCCCAGACTCTTCAGGGAGCCTCCCACAAAGGCGACATCCGACGCCCCGTAGAGATTGAAAAGCTCTCCCATGGTATCGACGATGATCAGGTCCGTTCCCTGCTTCATCCTGCTCCGTAAACACCACCCCAACCCGCTCCGGCCGGCAAGCTCCGCCAGTAGGCCGGTCTGTCCGGGATGCCTGGGGGCAAGAATGGCGAACAGGTTCGGGACTTCCAGCGTCGCCTTTTTCACGGCGTCGACGACCATCTCTTCCTCGCCTTCACGGATGCTTCCCGCAATGAAGACCGGCCTGTCTTCGACATCGAGACCTTCCCTCATCTCATCCCTTCTGCTCAAATCCACCTGGGAAAGGCTGTCCAGTTTCAGGTTGCCGTACGTCTCCACCCTGCGGGCGCCGAGCCGGGAGAACTTCAGGGCATCGCTTTCCGCCATAGCCAGCACCCGGACGCCCGAAAGTATCCTTTCGGCCAGGCGCGGGGCAAAAGAATACCTGCGGAAAGAACGCTCCGTCATGCGGGCGTTCACGACTACAACCGGGACGCCCATGCGGTGTGCGGCCATAATCATGTTCGGCCACAGCTCTGTCTCTACGATGACGAGTGCCTTGGGGGATAGCCTTGAGAAGTAGCGTCTCATGGTGAATGAGGCATCGAAAGGCATCGCCATGACAAGATCCAGTTCCGGAATCGACGACGCCACCTGCCTGCCGGTTGCCGTCATGGCGCTCAAACAGATGAACGACTCCGGCTTTGCACTTTTCAGTGCCCTGACCAGCCCTGAGACGGCCTTGACCTCGCCTACCGATGCCGCATGAACCCATATTACGGGCCTTCCCGCCGGGATGCGGGGGAGCTTCAAGCCCAGCCGGGAGGCGATGGTGCCTCTGAAATTCGGGTGCCGCGACAGGACGAGGCCCGCCGGCCACACCAGGAGCCCGGTCAGGACGCGGTATAGGAAGATCAGTATTCTCTCCATGAGGCCAGCACCCTTTCCTTGTCCTCGGGCGTATTGATCTCGAGGTATTGACCCGATGCGATGATCACCTTGATGGGGATGCCGTTCTCCAGCGCGCGCAGTTGCTCCAAGGACTCGGTCTCCTCCAGCGGCGTCGGCTCCAGGGCGGTGAAGCGCTTCAGGGTCTCGACGCCGAACCCGTACATGCCTATGTGCTTCAGGATCCCGATGCTTGACGCGGAGCGCCTGTAGGGGATCGTGGACCGGGAGAAGTAGAGCGCGAAGCCCTGGCGGTTGCAGACCACCTTCACGCAGTTCGGGTCGTCATACTCCTCAGGCACGGCCGGCGTGGCGACCGTAACCATCGAAAGGCCCGTCCTCAATGCCCGTGCAACCTCGGACAGGGCCACCCGGTCGAGCACCACCTGGTCTCCCTGGACATTGATCACCGCATCCGCAGACAGGCCGATGGACGCCTGCGCCACCCTGTCCGTGCCGGACCTGCACTCGGCGGCCGTCATGACCACCGGCGCACCGAACGAGGCCGCCGCATTAAAGATCCGCGTATCGTCGGTGGCAATAAGGACATCATCGATATCCGCGCACGCCCTGACCTGCTCGTAGATCCTCCGGATCATGGGCTTGCCCGCGATGTCGGTCAGCGGCTTGCCGGGAAACCGGGACGATTCGTAGCGCGCAGGTATTATGGCTATCACCTTCATCTGAGACCTCTCCTCACCCTTCAGGATCTTCGAGCGCGTCCGCATGCGCATCGAACGAAGCCTGGTCGTACAGAACCATGCGCACGAGCCTGATACCGGTATCGCCGGAGAGGTAGTCCCTGATGGCCCTGATCGCTATCCGGGCGGCCTCGCTCACCGGGTAGCCGAATATCCCGGTGCTCAACGCGGGAAAGGAGACGGACTTCACCCCGTTTTCATCGGCAACCTTCAGAGAGCTGCAGTAGCAGGAGCGCAGAAGAACCGGGTCCTTATCCGACCCGCTGTACACGGGGCCTACGGTATGGATGACATACGCGTTCGGCAGTCCGTACCCTTTCGTTATCTTGGCCTCGCCGGTTTCGCAGCCGCCCAACCCTTTGCATTCCTCCCACAGCCCCGGCCCGGCTGCACGGTGTATGGCTCCGGCCACGCCGCCTCCGGGGGCAAGCCTCGAGTTGGCTGCATTCACCACCGCCTCCGTATCCTGGGCGGTGATGTCTCCCACCACGAGCTGCAGTATCGATTCTCCTATGGACAATTCTTTCATCCGGAATCCTTTAAGCTCATAATAAGCGATCACTATCTGCCATGGATCGAATTCCTTTACTACAACCAACGCCGGATTTTTGCAATCGTCCCCTCTGATTCTTAAGAACCGGCGTATTGACTTAATCCCGTCAAAGCCGTATCCAGAGCGGTAGACCAATCAATGGGGGCGGACCATGGATATGAATTCGCTGATCGGACAGATCAAGAGACATAAGGATTACCACAAGGTGGGGATGATCCTGTGCCATAATGGCGTGGTGCGGGGGACATCGAGGGACGGCTCGCCGGTTACTTCCGTCGATGTAAAGGCCGAATGGGATGTAATCAATAGAGTTGTCTCGGAACAGAAGGCCAGGCCCGGGATCATAGAGATCCTGGTGGAGGTCAACGAGGGGAGGCTTGCGGTGGGCGATGATCTCCTTGCCATTGTGGTCGCCGGGGACATCCGCGAAAACGTCATAGCGGTTCTGACCGATACCCTCAACACCATAAAACAGAAGGGCACCCGCAAGCAGGAGCACAGGTAATACAAAGGGGCATGAAAGGAGCTAGATCTTCTTCTGGGCCCTGGCTCTGAGCCTTCGCATCTCCGCGATCAGATTGTCCTGGTCGTACTTCCTGATGAGATCGATCATGGCTTCTTCAAAGAAATCATTGAGATTGCGTTCCAGGAGAACGGACAGAGCCCTGAATTCATCCAGAATGGTCTCGTTTACTCGAGTGTTGAATGCAACTTTCTTCGGCATGGTTGCAATGTATCATGCAAGAGAATAACGAGTCAATAAAGCTTACCGTCTCTCCATGAAAAACCTGTTTATACTTTTCTTTTTTCCTACGCAATGACCTTGACTCACCTTTTCCGATATGATAGCTGTTCAACGTTGCGTGGGGCCGTAGCTCAGTTGGGAGAGCGCTTGAATGGCATTCAAGAGGTCGAGAGTTCGATTCTCTTCGGCTCCACCATTTTTTTATTTCTCAAAACGTCTTATCCCATTACCTTCAGGCATTCTACCTTGATGCACTTCGACTGCACCACCTCGAGCCCTGCTTCGCGCGCCTTGCGGGCTGCCTCTTTGTCGGCGAGACCATACTGCATCCACACCACCTTTGCGCCGATGTCGATCGCATCATCGACGATGCCGGGGATGGCTTCGGGTCTCCTGAAGATGTCTACGATATCCACGGGCGAGGGGATCGACTTCAGATCGGGGTAGGACTTTTCGCCGAGGGCCTCCTTGATTGTCGGATTGACGGGAATGATACGGTAGCCGTGATCTTTCAGGCACTTCGCAACGTGGTAGCTGTCTTTGTCCGGGTCGTGCGACAGTCCGACGACGGCAACGGTTTTATATTTCGTGAGAATCGTGCGGATCTCTTCTTTCGAAGGATTGTTTTCCGGAAAAGAGCAGTTATGAGAATCACTCATGAGCATTCCCCCCCTATAGGCGTTCTTTTTCGTAATTATATACTATGTATTATATTCAGAAGCACGTGGTGCGGGTAGGCGATTGCTTCTTTTTTGCGTCAGACGCGATGCCCCGGATACTCGGATTTCACGAGATCTTCCATATTTTCGTCATGCTCGGAAGCGCGGCCCATTTCAGGGTCGTACGCCGGTATATTACCGTTTTCGATCAGGATGGGCCGGGATCCCCATGAGGCTCTTTAAACAAGGTGCTTTCTGAACCATCCGGTGGCAAGATCCGCCACTTCGTCAAGCTTGCCCGGTTCTTCGAACAGATGCGTGGCTCCTTCAACAATCACCAGATCTTTTTCGGCCGGTATTTGTGCGAACGCCAGCTTGTTCATCTCAATGACGATCGGGTCCCATCGCCCGACAATGAGAAGGATGGGCGACGAAACCTGAGGGAGTATCTCGTTGACGAGGTCCGGCCGTCCCCCGCGTGATACGATGGCATCGATCTTTACGCTGCCGATGATGGATGCCCCTATGGCGGCTGCCGACCCCGTACTGGCGCCGAAGTATCCCACGGGCAGGCTTTCTGCCCGGGTATTGGTCTTTACCCAGAGGGTCGTATCGATCATGCGCCGGGTGATGAGATCGATATCGAAACGGTTCTCATAGGTCATATCCTCCTCCTCTGTGAGAAGGTCGAGGAGGAGCGTTCCCAGACCCTGCTTCTGCAGGATCCCGGCTACGTGGTTGTTTCTTGGGCTCAACCTGCTGCTGCCCGCTCCGTGGGCAAATATCACGAGGCCTTGAGGGTTATCGGGAAACACCATTTCTCCTTCAAGGGAGATATCGTCTACCGGGATTCGGAGGAGCTCTCTGGTCTCCATCATTCCTCCTTGATATTCATCGGTCCTGGGAAAGCCTGTTCACTGAAGGTTATAATGGCCCGGCCGGCCCCGCGCACAAGCCCTTCTGCATAGCAGAGGCGCTTCCCCCCCCAACGCATGGGGCAAGGCATGGATACGGCGGCAGGATTATCCCCGGACGGCAGAAAATCCAAATAATATGCCCCAAACCTTACGAAGGCAGGGGAAACATGTTGACAATCGCGGTTTTGGCATTAAAGAAGAGGTGAAAAGGAGAGAAACCGCATGGATGACATGACAAAATTGAGCGAGCTCAAAGTAGACCAGAAGAACCTCTACCGTGAGGAAGTGTATACCGACCTTAAATTCGCAACGATCAGGCAGCTCACCCCTGTCCTTGCTGACGGGCAGAAGGACGACAGGCGCCCCACCCTGTTCTTCGGCCAGACGCAGATGATGACCCCTGCAGGGTCGTTGCCGCTCCAGTTCGAGATCGAAGCCAAGAACCTCAAGCAGGCAATGGAGAAGTTCCCCGAGGCGGTCGAAGGAGCGGTTGCCGAATTCGTGGAGGCTGCAAAAGAGGCCCAGCGCCAGTCGGAATCGCGTATCGTCGTGCCGGGAGCCGCCCCTGCAAACAAGATCATGATGCCCTGACAATGTCCCTCCTGCTTTTTAAGCGCCGTCTTTCAGCGCAGGAGGGGGATATGATCACGTCACCTACAGCTTTTCCATCTCTTCATTTTCCATGAAGCTGTAGTACCCTTTCCGGTTGAAGATGATATGATCCAGGAGCCGGATGCCGAGCGTTTCGCCGGCATCCCTGATCCTTTTCGTGATCTCCCTGTCTTCTTCACTCGGCTCAAGAGGCCCGATGGGGTGGTTGTGAGCAACGATAACCGCCGATGCGCGGTCTGTTATGGGGTCGGCAAAGACCTCTCTGGGATGCACCTGGGTCCTGTCCACCAGGCCGATGGTGACCACCCGGGAGGCGATGATCTCGCACGCGCCGTTCACCGATACGCAGATAAAATACTCCTGCTTCCTGTCCGCATAGAACTGGATGAGGGGCAGGACGTCGAGCGGGAAAGTCACCCGTATACCCTCAGGCCTGATGCGCCGCCTGGCAAACTCGAGCGCTGCCGAGACCGCGGCAGCCTTGGCAGGCCCGATCCCGTCGATTGTGAGCAGCGTATCGAGCCCGGGGCTTCCCTTGTTCTGATCGATCGCCTTGATGACCTTACCCGAGAGGTCCATGACATCGGTTTTGCAGGATCCGGTCCTGAGGAGCACTGCCATGAGCTCCAGATCGGAAAGGGCCTGGACGCCTCGAAACTGCAGCTTTTCACGCGGGCGTTCAGACTTTGGCATTTCGGAGATCTTCTTCACGCTTGAAAACCCTCCTCACAGCATTCCATAGCACGAAAAAACATTGTACCCCGTAAAGATACTCCTTATTACAACTCCCTACAAGTTTTTTCCGCTCCCGTATCCTTCCCATATACTGACGAAACGGCAATCGCCCGCAGGCTTCCGAAGATGTACCGCTTCTTCCAAATCCTTTTGACAACCCGGCCGGCTTCTCATATATTTCCCCGTAATAAATAATATTTGTAAAAACTAGCGGAGCGCGTCACCAAAAAATATCCGGACACGCACCAAGGAGGATACGTTGTTTAAAAGGATTATGCTTTTTGTCGTTACCAACCTGGCCATCATGCTTGTGCTCGGCATCGTGCTCAACCTGCTCGGAGTCGGCCGCATCCTTGATGCTCAAGGCGTCGGGCTCGACATGTACAATCTCGTCGTCTTTGCCGCCGTCCTCGGCTTCGGGGGCTCGCTCATCTCGCTTGCCATATCGAAATGGACTGCCAAGCGCATGACCGGGGCGGTAGTCATTACCTCCCCCCGGAATGAAACCGAGGCATGGCTGGTGAATACCGTGGCCAGGCAGGCTCAGTCGGCAGGCATCGGGATGCCCGAAGTGGCGATTTACGACTCGCCGGATATGAATGCTTTTGCCACGGGCATGCGGCGCAACAGCGCACTGGTGGCGGTGAGCACCGGGCTGCTGCGCTCGATGGACCGGGACGAGGCGGAAGCGGTCCTGGCGCACGAGGTAAGCCACGTTGCCAACGGGGACATGATCACGCTTACCCTGATCCAGGGAGTGGTCAATACCTTCGTGATCGTGCTTTCACGCGTGGCGGGACATCTGATCGACCGGGTGGTGTTCAAGACCGAACGCGGCCACGGCCCTGCCTTCTTCATCACCTCGATCATCGCCCAGGTCGTCTTCGGCATACTCGCAAGCTCCATCGTGTTCTGGTTCAGCCGCAAGCGGGAATTCCGCGCCGATGCAGGCGGAGCCAGCCTTGCAGGCCGGGAGAAGATGATAGCTGCGCTCGAGAGGCTTAAGCGCTCGGTACAACAGCCCCACCTCCCTGAGCAGATGGCGGCCTTCGGCATCTCCGGCGGCACCAAGAGCGGCCTGGCGCGGCTGTTCATGACCCATCCTCCGCTCGAAGAGCGCATTGAGGCTCTCAGACGCGGTTTATAATTTCAATGAGCATGCGACAAAAGGCCGGGCCCGGACAAGGACCCGGCCTTTTTTTGTCTTTTCCCCAATCGCTTGAATTATCTTGCGGACGAAACCCTGCCATGATACCACTGCGGCACTTTTTTATGGAGCAAACGACGACATGATCCACCTGACCGACGTCACGAAACAGTACGGCGCGCAGGTACTGTTCAAGGATGCCGGCTTCCAGATCCTGCCCGGCACCCGGACCGGCCTCGTGGGCCCCAACGGTGCGGGCAAGACGAGCATCTTCCGCCTGATCATGGGCGAGGAAGAGTGCGATTCCGGCGAGATCTCCAAGGCCAGGAAAACAGTAGTCGGCTATTTCTCCCAGGACGTGGGCGAGATGTCCGGATGCTCTGCATTGGAAGAAGTGATGTCGGTCTCTGCCAGGGTCAAGCTCCTGGCGGAAGAGATCAGGGACATGGAAGCGGCCATGTGCGAGCCCATGGACGATGACGGGATGGCGGGTCTCCTCGATCGCTATGGCGATGCCCAGGCGGAATTCGAGCACTTGGGCGGCTATGACCTGGAAACCAGGGCTCAGGCCGTGCTCACCGGGCTCGGCATCGGTCCGGACGACTATCACCTCCCGGTGGAAACATTCAGCGGGGGCTGGAAGATGCGCATCGCCCTGGCAAAAATCCTTACCCTGAACCCTGACGTGCTGCTGCTCGATGAACCGACCAACCACCTCGACGTGGAGTCCATCGTCTGGCTCGAAGACTGGATTGCAACCGCATACAAGGGGGCGCTGCTCATGACCTGCCACGACCGTGACTTCATGAACCGGCTCTGCGCCCGCATCGTGGAGGTGGCGAACAAGAGCATCACCACCTACAGCGGCAACTATACCTTCTACCTCACCGAGCGGGAGATCAGACGCGAGCAGCTCCTTGCAAGCTACAACCGCCAGCAGGAAATGCTCGCCAAAGAAGAGGAGTTCATCGCCCGCTTTGCGGCCCGCGCTTCTCACGCGTCACAGGTGCAGTCGCGGGTAAAGAAGATCGACAAGATCGAGCGCATCGAGATCCCCCCCGAGCAGAAGCGGGTCAGGTTCGAGTTCAGCGAGCCTCCCCGGAGCGGCGACGACGTATTCAAGCTGGAAAACCTCGGCAAAACCTGGCTTAAGGCCGACGGCGGAGAAAAGCCCGTGTTCGGCGGCGTCTCGGGCATGATCAGGCGCCTGGACAAAATCGCCGTGGTGGGCGTCAACGGAGCGGGCAAATCGACCTTTCTGAAGGTCCTCTCCTCACAAACCGAGCCGACCACTGGCAGCGTCACCGTCGGTGCGAACGTCGGCATCGGCTATTTCAGCCAGCACTCCATGGACCTCCTCGATCCGGGCAAGACCGTTTTCGAAACCCTGCAGGACGCCATGCCCAATGCAACCATCGGCGTGGTCCGGAACCTGTGCGCCGCATTCCTTTTTCAGGGCGACGATGTGCAAAAACGCATCAGCAGCCTCTCGGGAGGAGAGAAAAGCCGGGTTGTGCTCGCGACCCTGATGGCCCGTCCCATCAATGTCCTCATCCTCGACGAGCCCACCAACCACCTCGACATCCTTACCCGGGAGATCCTGCTGGAGGCCATGCTGGACTTCAAAGGCACCCTTATCCTGGTCAGCCACGACCGGCATTTCCTCCGCAGCCTGGTTAACCGCGTCTTCGAGATCGACCACGGAGAGATGCGTATCTACGAAGGCGACTATGAGTATTACCTGCACAAGACCGGCCGCGACCACCGCACTACTTAAGATCCGAATACTTCAGTTATCCAATTTTACGTTCCTTTCTCCGGATGTAAACTATCCTTCCGCCCGGTTCGTCTATGGGGTCATGAAAGATATGATGCACATGAACAGGCGGCTAAAAACAAGTCTTTGGACAAGAAAGAAAGGAGATCAAGAAATGAACGCTGAAAAGGTTGGGGCATATATGAGGAACTGTGCAGTTACCGCTGGTTTCATAGCGTGCTTCATGCTCGCTTCTTCACCGGTCTCTGCAGCCGCTCAGTGGAATGTGGGGATCTCCGGCGGTAACGACGGGATTGACGGATTCCATGTTTCCATAGGCGAATACTACCGGGTCCCCGCAAGAGAGGTGGTCGTCGTTCGTGATCGGGGCATCTGCGACGAAGATCTTCCCGTCGTATTCTTCATCGCTCAGAGGGCGCACGTGCATCCCGATTCCATTGTATTGCTCCGCCACCGGGGCATGAGCTGGATGGATATCACCCTGCACTTCGGGTTGAGTCCCGAGATCTACTACGTTCCGGTCCCGGTAGGGTACGTTTATCCTCAGGGGCATGCCTACGGGTATTACCGGAATCACCCACGCCATGACTGGAGAAAGATACGATTCCAGGACCGTGACATCGTGAACCAGGTCAATCTTAGGTTCATGACCGAGCATCACCGGTATTCCCCGGACAGGGTCATAAAGTACCGGTCCGAAGGAAGAAGCTTCACCAGGATCCATCGCGACATCGCTCACGAAAGGCACGGCCGGGTCGTATACACTGCTCCGAGAGGAGGACGCGATCAGAGAGACCACAGAGACAACGGGCAGGTCCGGATAGAAAACAGGACCCAGGACCATGGACGCGTAAACCATAATAAGCGGGAAGAAAGAAGGCGCCCGGATCAGAGCCGGGAGAACCGGAGAGGAAGGTAACTTATAAGAAGACCGCTCGACAGGTGCGCCTGAACAGCGGTCAGGTGTCACCGGAATGGGTCTTGAAACATATTCCGGTAAGTACCCGATGGGCGGAAGCACGGCGCTTCCGCCCATATTGTTTTCTCCACAGGATCCTCCCTTTTCCATCGACCTCTGTCCCTTTCCTCTCGATTCCTGGCATCCCGCACGTATTATTTCTTCTTCAATGACATGACGACGTGTGAAAGGAGATAATATGAGCAGAGTTGTCTATATTGACGAGGATGAATGCATTGCCTGCGGTGTGTGCCAGGACATCTGCCCGGAGGTTTTCAAACTGGATGACGACCAGATGGTGGCAAAGGTGCTCAAACCTCAGGGAGGTCCTGAGGATCTCATTCAGGAGGCTATCGATTCCTGTCCTGTCACGTGCATCCACTGGAAAGACTGACCACATTAAATTTATTCCTGACAAGGTTTTAGCCGAAACAGTCAGGGTATTGATCTTAAATATCAATCGTAAGGCTGGCGGTTTTGTATGGTTATCGGAAAGGAGCGTCGGATCGAACCGGGGTCCGTCAAGCAGCCATGAAAAAAGATGTGTGCGGAGATCAGAAGCAGGGGATTTCCCTGCTTGCGGTGGATCATGCATCCATCATCGCCATATGGATGGACCCCCAAGGCAAACTCGTCTATGCAAACAAGGCTGCATGCAGCTCCCTCGGCTATGCAGAGGAAGATCTCCTGGGCCGTTCCATAGAAAGCATCGACAGCCGTCTTAAGCCCGGGACGTGGAACAGTCTCTGGAAAGCTCTGGCGAAAGACGGCTCGATGAACCTGGAATCGCTGTACCGCAAGGCGGATGGGACCGCCTTTCCCGTCAACGTTTCCGCAAGCCTCATCCAATCCGGCGGACGCGAATATGCCTGCGCCTTTGTCCAGGACATACGGAATCACAAAAGCGGCCAGGAAAGCCTTCTCCAACAAGAGAAAAAAACGCATGACGTTTTCGAGGGAGTATCGGATGCCTGGTATTCTCACGATCTGGAAGGGAGATTCATAGATACAAACCCGGCGTTCAGGAGAATCTTGGGACAACCCGAAGAAACGCCGCTGCCTTACGATCTGCACATTCATGATCTCCTGCCCGAAAACCTGAAAGCCTTTGCCCGCAATTACCTTGAATCCGTCATCAGGGACAAGAAAAGCGAAGGGCTGATAAAAGTCGTCTGCATGGACGGGGCGGAAAGAATCATCGAGTACAAGAATTCCCTGGTGTTCGGAGACGACGGCACCCCGGTAGGCGTCCGGGGAACAGGCCGCGATATAACCGAACGTTACCTGTACCGGAAGGAGATGAAGGAGATCGAGCAGAGATACCGGGATATCTTTGATAATGTCACCGACCTCCTCTTTTTCCACGACCTGGAGGGCAATTTCGACCTGAAGCAGTGCAATCCGGCTGTCAGGCAGCAGCTCGTGGGGGGCAACCCCGATATAGATACCGTGAACATCAGAAAATACATGCCCGAGCCTTATCGGTCGGGTTTTGATTTGTACCTTGGCAGGGTAAAGAAAAAAGGCAGGGACGAAGGCGTGTTTACGATCATCAACTTTGCCGGCCATGAAGTCGTCATGGAGTACAGAAACTCCCTGGTGACAGATAAAACCGGGCCGATAGGCATCCGGGGTTCGGCAAGGGACATATCGGAGCGGGTTGTCTACGAACGCGCCCTGAGAAAGAGCGAGGAGAAATACCGTACCATCCTCGAAAATATCGATCACGGGTACTATGAGGTGGACATCACCGGAAACATGACCTTTGTGAATGATTCCATATGCAGGATCTTCGGCATTCCCAAGGACGAACTCATCGGGACGAACTTCAGCAAGTTCACGGATAAAGAGATGGTGAAGAAGATCTATGAAACCTTTCACACCGTGTACAAGACCGGCAAGGATCTGAAGTCGACCGAATGGGAGATCACCACGAAAAACGGCCGGAGGGTCCACATCGAGGGATCCATCTCCCGTATTCTGTCCAGAAGCGGCAAGTGCAAGGGATTCCGAGGCGTTATCAGCGATGTGACCAGCCGGGTGAAGACCGAGCACGCCCTGAAGGAAAGCGAGCTCAAACACCGCTCCATTCTCGAAGGCATGGAAGAAGGGTATTATGAGACGGACCTTGCCGGGGCCTTCACCTTTTTCAACAAATCCATGTGCCGCATCCTCGGCATAAGCCCGAAAGAGATGCAGGGAATGGATTACAGAAAGTTCACGGACAAGGAAAATGCCGACAAAGTTTCCCATGCATTCAAACGGGTCTCTGAAACCGGGAAGCCTCAGAAAGGCGTTCAGTGGGATTTCACGCGAAAGGACGGAAGCCTTGTCCACGTGGAATCCTCAATCCTGCTCATCAGGGGCTTGAACAACCGGGCAATGGGTTTCAGGGGAGTGCTCCAGGACATCACAAGCAGGAAAAAGGCCGAGGAGGAGACGAGGCTTCTGGAGGAGAAGCTCAAAAATTCCCAGAAGATGGAGGCCCTCGGGACGTTGGCAGGAGGTGTAGCCCACGACCTGAACAACATCCTTTCCGGGGTCGTGAGCTATCCGGAGATGCTCCTGATGACCCTGAACGAAGACAGCTCCTTAAAGGAGCCGCTCAGAAAGATACAGAAGTCGGGAGAACGGGCGGCGGCAGTGGTTCAGGATCTCCTTACCCTGGCCAGGAGGGGGGTTGCGATCAAGGAGGTGGTAAATATGAACGACATCATCCGGGAACATCTCAATTCACCGGAGTATCACCGCCTCCTATCCCTCTACCCCGCTGTCACGGTCGATTTCCATGCCGGGGAGTCCCTTCTCAATATGGTCGGGTCGCCGGCACATCTCTCGAAGAGCATCATGAATCTTATCTTCAATGCTGCTGAGGCGATGCCCGAAGGCGGCGGCGTTACCCTGGAAACATGCAATGTCGGCATTGACTCAAAGGAAGAACATCCCCCGGGGCTTGCTTGCGGCGAATACGTGTGCATCCGGGTAACGGATACCGGCGTGGGGATCTCCGATCTGGACATGTCGAGGATATTCGAGCCCTTCTACACAAAGAAAAAGATGGGAAGGAGCGGAACCGGCCTTGGCCTTGCCGTGGTGTGGGGGACGGTACAGGACCACGACGGTTATATCGACGCCGTCTCCAGTGAGGGAAAGACGGTTTTCACCCTGTATTTCCCCGCCACCCGGACAGAACATCCAGGCGCCGAATCGCTCATGCCGCTGAAAGACTATATGGGCAGCGGTGAAAAGATACTGGTTGTGGACGACAATGAAGAGCAGCGCGAAGTGGCCTCGGATATGCTCGAATTCCTTGGATATGAGGTCACGACGATATCGAGCGGCGAGGAAGCCGTCTCTTATATGAAAGACCATTCCGCCGATCTCATTCTTCTGGACATGATCCTTGAGCAGGGCATCGACGGGCTCGAAACCTATGAGAGAATTCTCCGGATACATCCCGGCCAGAAGGCCGTCATTGCAAGCGGCTACTCCGAAACCGACCGGGTAAGAAAGGCCCAGAACCTCGGCGCGGGCAGATATATCAAAAAGCCGTACCTTATAGAAGCTCTGGGGATAGCCATAATGCTGGAGCTCCGGGGAAAAGAAAGCTCATCCGAAAACGCCGGATGATCGTCCCGAGCAGGCGTTATTTCCCTTTCCTCCGCACGCTGTCCTGCAATGCCTCGAGAATCTCTTCGTCGGTCGTCCGGTCGAAGAACTCATAGAACTGCCCGAGCTCATAAAAGATTGGCGGCGTCTTCAGCACGACAGTCTCATCGGCAAGGCCGGCAACCCTGTCCAGCGCCTCCATACTGGCGACAGGGACGGCAGCGATGAGCCTCTTCGGCTTTTCTTTCCGGGTGGTCCATAACGATGCCTGCATCGCTGCGCCTGAGGTGAGGCCGTCATCGGCGATAATGACGGTCCGCCCTTCGAGCGGCACCTTCGGCCTTATCTCCCGGTATCTATCCAGGCTTTCTGCCATCATGGTATACTGTTTTTCGCGCTCTTCTTCCGCATTGGCGTGAGACTCTTCGCAAAGGGTTGCCGGCTCACGGCTCTCCTGGACGGTAAAGAGCTTGCCTTCTTCGTTTATGGCCCCTATCGTCACATCGGGATTACCCGGCTCGCAGAGCGTACGGGAAACGACTATGTCCAGCTCGGCATTGAGCCTGCGGGCAATCTCCCGCGCAACGATCACCCCGGACCGGGGGATGCCGAGCACGACGGGATTGCTGTCCGAAAAATCCTCCAGCTCGCTCCCCAGAAGGCGCCCTGCCTCTGCGCGGTCTAAAAAAGGCTCTTCGCTTTGAGAAACGGCTCGAACCTCTCCCATACTCACCTCCTTATACATCCAGTACTACGGTCGTTTTCCAGCCTTCCGGATCATGCCTGACATGGAAGCGGTGGAGGGTAACGGCCTTTACGTCGGCGTTGAGCTCGTGCGTCTCGGGATTGATTCTTTCTCCCGCAGCCTCTGCGTTGAGAAAAAGGTTGTCGTCCTTTTCGGTTATGGAAACCTTCGGAACCGTCAACAAGAGCTGCTCGGCATCCTTGTAGAAGATGAGCACCTGGAGGAACTCGAAAAGCAGCCTCTCCAGATCCCTTGCCTTTATATGGAAGTTCCGGTGCTCTACGGGATGGATGCTTTGCAGGTCCTCCACCATGACATTGGTCAGCGCATTGCCCGCCTCGACGAACAGGGCCTCTCTGGTATTCGCCTGCGCCTCAAAGGCAATATCAGCAATGGCAATGTCTCCAAGATACCGGTACGGCATTTTCTTATTCCCTGTTATTACCCTTTAATGTTTCCGATCGGTACAAACCTGGCGACCCGCTTGCTGATACCGGCCAGCTCGGTCGCCTTCACCACGTCATCGATATTCTTGTAGGCCCCACCTGCCTCTTCGGCAAGGCCTTTATAGGAAACGGTACGGACATAGATCCCCCGGCCCTTCATGTCCTTTAACAGGCTTTTCCCCTGGTACATCTTCCTGGCGCTGTGCCTGCTCATGGTCCTGCCGCTGCCGTGGGCGGTGGAATAAAACGTACCTGCCCCGCCTTTCACGCCGGCAAGGAGGTACGATCCGGTTTCCATGCTCCCGCCGATGATCACCGGCTGGCCGGTCTTCCGGTAATCCTCGGGAAGGTCTCCCATACCCGGCCCGAAGGCGCGGGTAGAGCCTTTCCGGTGGACGAGGAGCTGTTTTGCGCGGCCGTCTATGGAATGCTCCTCCAGCTTGGCGGTATTATGGGTAACGTCGTAGATCTGTCGGATGCCCAGGTCTTCGGGGCTCCTGCGGAATATCTCGGAAAAGACCTCGCGGATCCGGTGGAGGATCACCTGCCGGTTGGCAAAGGACATATTCACGGCGCACTTCATTGCAGAAAAGTAATCCTGGCCCTCGGGCGATTTGAACGGGGCGCATGCAAGCTCTTTATCGATGATGTTTATCCCGTATTCTCGTTCCATGACACTAAGCAGGACGTGCAGGTAATCGGTGGCGATCTGATGCCCGAACCCCCTGCTCCCGCAGTGGTACATCACCACGATCTGGTCCGGCCGCGTAATGCCGAAGGCTCCGGCAAGCTCCTGATCATAGACGTTTTCCTGTCTGGCCACCTGGATTTCCAGGTAGTGGTTCCCCGAGCCCAGGGTTCCTATCTGGTTATACCCGCGCTGGACTGCCTTCTGGCTCACCTTTGCCGGGTCTGCCCCTTTCATGCAGCCTTCTTCTTCGGTGCGGTCGAGGTCGTCCGCCACGGCATATCCGTTTTTCAGGCACCAGCGTGCGCCCTCCCGGGACACGGTAAGAAACTCATCGGGGGTAAGCTTTACAAACCCGGTGCTTCCGACCCCCGCAGGGATCCTTTCGAAAAGGCGGTCCACGAGCTTCTCGAGAACAGGCTTCACCTCGTCATAGGTAAGGTTCGTAGAGACGAGGCGCATGCCGCAGTTGATGTCGAACCCGATCCCGCCAGGAGAGATCACCCCATGATCGGGATCGAAGGCCGCCACGCCTCCGATGGGAAATCCATAGCCCCAGTGGCCGTCGGGCATGCAGAGCGCATACTTCACGATGCCCGGAAGGGAAGCCACATTGGTGATCTGTTCGAAAACCCCTGCGTCGAAATCATGGACAAGTTCTCTCGTGCCGTAAAGACGGGCCGGCACGCGCATACCATGCTTATAGGTCCTGGGGAGCTCCCAGACCCCCGGTGATATGCCGACAAGAGTGTCCGGTACCGTCACTTGCCTTCTTTTCCCTTTATGCTCTCCCGGAGTATGGCGATAACTTCGTCATCCGTTGTCTGCTCAAACTGGGAATAAAATTGCCCTACTGCGTAGAAGAACGGAGGAACCTTCAGCGCAATGGCCTCGTCCGAAATATCGGCTATGCGCCTTATGGCATTGGAGGTCGCGACCGGGATGGCAGCGATGAGCTTTGCCGGGCTCTCCCTCCTGGCCGCCCACAGCGAAGCCTGCATGGTGGCGCCGGTCGCTACGCCGTCATCGGTGATGATGACCGTGCGCCCGTTCAACGGCACCTTCGGCCTTACCTCCCGGTATTTGACGACGCGTTTCCGGATTTCTTTTAACTGCTTTTCCTTCTGCTCCTCCACGTAGTCCTTTATCTCTTCATACCGACCCAGCTGGCTGATGACGTCCTGGATCAGGAAGAGCTTGCCGTCCTCATTCAGGGCGCCGATCGCCAGCTCGGGGTTGCCCGGCGCGCCGAGCTTTCTCGAGAGGACTATATCGAGCTCGGCATGGAGAAGGAGGGACAGCTCTCTCGCGATAACGACCCCGCCTCTTGGAATCCCCAGAATAACCGGGTCTTCACCGGAGAGATTCAGGATTTCATTTCCCAGGAGGCGGCCGGCCTCGATCCTGTTTGCAAACGGCTCTGAACCGTGAGATATCGTCCGTAAATTCCCCATGGGAAGCCACCAACCTCGCTTTGGAACGATTTAAAGAGAAATGGCCCGGGCATTTATCGAGGCCTTTCATGAAGGGTACTTACCATTCATAAAATAACGTCCGCTCCCGATCTCTCAACAGCATGCATCTTTGCTTTGGAACGCTTCTTTACGGGCAGCAGCAGCTATTATTCAGGCTTATTAAAGGAGGTTTCCTCTGCGACCCCAAAGCCGCTCACTTGTCCGGCACTCAATCACGGATTATTCTTCTTTTCTAGAAGCATGGGTCCGGGCCCTATAACGGGAGAAACGATGCCGCAAAGGAGATGAGAATGAAAAAGGGCATTCGCCCCGAGTATTCATGGGCGGCTCATATAGTCATCCTTCTTTTTTTCTTTCTGAGCGCAGCTCCTGCAGGGTGCGGCATCGAGAGCAGCAACAGTCCTCAGGATGAAGAGATCGCGGAGGAAGAAGGGATCACGGCGCCAATACTCAGAGCACCGGCGGATGGATCCACCGTCACTACGCCAAACCTTGTCCTGGATTGGGACGATGTCTCTTCCGCCTCGGCATTCGAGGTCCAGCTAAGCACCGCAAACGATTTCGCCACCCTCGAACTCAACAGAGAAGTCACCACCTCATCGTTCATGTTCTCCGATTTTGTCTTGAACCGGGGAATGCACTTCTGGAGGGTCAGGGCAAAGGACAGTGAGGGTGCATTTAGCCCATGGAGTACCATCTTCTCCTTTACCATGGCAACCACCCGAACCAAGGGCACCTCCCAGGCGAAGATCGTCAGTCCGGAAGCGGACACAACCATATTCAAAGGAGGTTCAATCGATTGCATAGGAGCGATGTCCGATGGGAGCTGTTCTCACGTATGCCTATGGGAATTCGGCGATATGGGAACCTGCGAGGACAATCCCTCTCCTCTGGCTGTGAGATTCAATGAAGCAGGGGTCTACCTCCTCAGGTTCACGGCGTTTGCTCCCGAAGGGGGAGAATCGAGTGACGAGCTGGTTCTCACGGTCGTTGACGAAAGTCCGGTTCCTGTCTCACCGGATGACGGATACACCCCGGCAGGCCGTATGGTCGAATTCTCCTGGGAGCCGCTGCAGGGCGCAGACTCGTATGTCCTCTTCATACCGGGGAATGTGGAAGCGGACGGGCTTTCTTACCCGGTGACGGGCCTTTCGAGCGAGGTAATCTTTACGCATCCGGGCGAATACTGCTGGTGCGTGTATGCAATCGATTCGCAGGGCAATCTCAGTGCGTGTTCTCCATTACGGACCATTACGGTTCCGTAAAAAAACGTCACAGCACGTTGCCGATGAGAAACCGAGAGGTTGTCTCGTTCAATGCTTTCGGGAGATTTTCCACATAGGCATTGCATCGCGGGCACATCCATATGATCCCCTTGCTCTGCTGCACATCGGTGAATCTGATGGTTCTGCCGCACATGTCACAGTAATATGTCAACCCTCTGACTTCCTTCAGATCTTCCATCATGTCGGGATAGTAAAATTTCACACCTGCTCCGAACAGATGATGTTCCCCCTGCTCCATGTAACTGGACCACCTGATGATGCCGACATTGTCCTCGAATTCCTTACAGGCTACTTCTTCCGGCACTTCCTGCGCTGCATGAATAAGAATGTTTTCCCCCGGCCTGACCACATGGTCGGTCTCCAGGTACACCCCGTCATCGCTCAAGTTGAAAACCGTTGCATGGAACGACTGATCCGACTGCTTCGACAGACAATCCAGCGGTATCCTGCAGTATGTTCGTGGATGCGTCCTGTGTTCTCTGATCTGGGCCATCTTTCTCTCCTTTGTAATGGTTCTCGTGCCCCAGCTGCAGTGAAACGGCATCTCCTCCATACAATTTTCGTTTGTACAGAATAATCATAATAGAACATACGGTGCGGGTTTCAAGGGGATTATGCATGGTATTCGCTGCAGATGTAACTTTTTTTCATCACTGATATCAATAGCTTGAGATCAGGATGGAATACCGGTCGGCAGGACGCCCGCTCCGCCGTCTCTTCCGTCCGGTTTTTCCCGGACGACTGCCGGCCTCTGCCCGTGCGGGCCGGGTAAGCGCCGGGACAGGATCAGGCCGCCAATATCTGCTGGAGCTCCTCCTGGATGTACCGGAGCCGGTCGATCTCCTCCTCGGTGATCTTTTCCCGGTTTTCGGCCCTCTGGATACGCCATCTGAGGCGTTCGAGCTCGCTTAAGACCTCGGCATGGATCTGCAGCATGTCCTCTCCGATGGTCGGCTTTTCTTCTTTGGGACGGCTCACCTCGATGGGGAACTCCCTGGGCTTGAGGAACAGGGTCTCGCGCCATCCGGGTACATAGCTCTTCAGGCCGAGATTCTCGTTGACGACATGGGCAAACTCAACGCTTGCCGAGCTCTCGCCGTGCACCACGAAAACGTGGGGATTGGATTCCTTGAAGTTGCCCACCCACTGCAGCAGGGCTTTCTGGTCGGCATGGGCGGAGAAGCCTCCGATGGTAAATACCTTGGCCCTGACCACGACTTCTTCGCGCAGGATCTTAATGGTTTTCTTTCCCTCGACGATCTGCCTTCCCGGAGAGCCCTGGGCCTGAAAGCCGACGATCACGACGCTCGCGCCTTCCTTCCAGATGTTGTGCTTCAGATGGTGCTTGATCCTTCCTGCGGTGCACATGCCGCTTCCTGCTATGATGATGGCGGAGCCCGCATGCTCGTTTATCGCCATGGATTCGGCTGGAGTCTGAGAATAGCGGAGGTTCGGCATGTCGAAGGGATCAAAGCCCTGGTTTACGATGGCCATGGCTTCGTCGTCGAAGTATTTCCTGTTCTGCTTGAAAATCTCGGTAGCCTTTATAGCCAGCGGGCTGTCGAGGTATATCGGGATATCAGGCAGCCTGCCCGCCCGGTGGAACTCGTTCAGGATGTAGATGATTTCCTGGGTGCGTTCTACGGCAAATGCCGGGATGATCACCTTTTCCTTGTTGGAAACCGCGTAGTTGATCGCCTCCAATAGCTCTTCCTTACTGGATTCGAAGTCTTTGTGCTGCCGGTTTCCATAGGTGGATTCCACGAAGAGGTAATCTGCCGTAAAGATCTCCTGGGGCTCTTTGATGATGAGCTGGTGGTTCATGCCGATATCGCCGGAAAACACGAACTTGATCTCTTTTTCCCCGTCCTGGATCCAGAGCTCAACTATGGAAGCACCCAGGATGTGTCCCGAGTTCCTCAGGCGCGCCCTGATGCCTTCGTCGACGGTGATCACTTCATCGCCTTCGACCGGATTGAAATATTGCAGGCTCTTATAGGCATCTTCCGTCGTGTAGAGGGGCCTGATATCCTTGAAGGCCTTTCGCCGGTTTTTTCTGGACTGCCACTGGGCATCCATTTCCTGCACGTGCGCCGCATCGAGGAGCATGATCTCGCAAAGCTGGGCTGTGGGGGGGGAGGTGATGATCCTGCCCTTGAAGCCGTCTCTCACCAGCTTCGGAATCCTTCCGCAATGATCGATATGGGCATGCGTGAGGAAAAGCGTACCGACCTGCGAGGGTACGAAATCCCAGTCTCTTGCGTTCCTCAGCTCCATCTGCTTGCCGCCCTGAAAAAGGCCGCAATCCACCAGTACCTTCTTGCCGTAGGTATTCTCCACGAGAAAACATGAACCGGTCACGCAACCGGCAGCTCCAAGGCATGTCACCTTTATCATACCAACGCTCCTCTTATGATGATCGTACCCGGCAGCTCATTTACGTTGCCGGAAGGTTGCTTCATACACAGTATCGGGACGGGAGGCCCCGCCCTTGAATCCCGGACCGACCGGCGGATGCATGCCCGACGACATTATCGAAACATCGTATGATGCTCTTGACATATACGCCGTGTTGATATTACATCCTCCGTTACCTGCCCGGGTGGCGGAATTGGTAGACGCAAGGGACTTAAAATCCCTCGGCACCTGGTGCCGTGCCGGTTCGATTCCGGCCCCGGGCACTCAACTTATGAAACATGCTATAATAACATTGTTTCTGTAGTAAGCGCCCTCTCCCCATCCTCTCCCCTTTTCGCAAAAAAGCCGAGGTCAGGCCCCGACCTTTTGACCTTTCAACTGTCGGAAAACTACTCATCCCTTTACTGTTGGAACGAGTTTCAGCATATCTCAGCCTTTGCCTCTTATTTAAGCAGCTATCCTTGAAGATATTCGCACCATTCACCGCTTCCACTTGCTCAATATAAACTAACTTAAGCTTTTTCTCTATGATATTATCCGTTTCATTCTCAGGATTTAGTGAAAACTGGATTCAGAGGCCACTTCTCATGACTTCAATCTATCGGACAAAGCACCTCATCGACACGTCCTTTGCACCCAGGAGGCCGATGACCCCCTCAAATCATATCATTGCTTTACACAGAATAAACTATGTTATATCCTGTATATCGTTATTGTTTTTTATTGTGGAATGAAGGCAGGGGCATCAATGACAGAAGAGCTCGAATGGAAGACAAGGCGCGACCGAATAAACAAAAAATTTTCCGCTGATTCACACGGTAGACCAAATATAACTGAATGGGAGATTGCCCGCTAATGACGTTAGGAAACTCGCATGACCGGTAGAGACAAAAACCGAAGTCTTCATAAGGCGAAGAGCTCGAAGCAAGACGAGTTCTACACTCAACTTTCAGACATCGAAAAAGAAATCAAACACTACAAAAGGCACTTCGAAGGGAAAGTGGTGTACTGCAATTGCGACGACCCGAGAGTGAGCAATTTTTTCCACTACTTCTCACACAACTTTGAGAAATTGGGCCTCAAGAAGCTCATCACTACCTGCTACAAGAACCAAGAAATGGATTTGTTTAGTATGAACGATTGCGAACAGGCCATCTATCTGGAATACTTCGGGGACAAGAACAGGAACAACGTTCCCGACCGCGAAGAAATCGGCCAAAAGCACCTGAAGGGCGACGGCGACTTCCGAAGCAAGGAAGCCATCGAAATGCTGAAGCAGGCCGACATTGTGGTGACGAATCCACCGTTTTCACTATTCCGTGAGTATGTTTCTCAACTCATAGCGCTCGATAAGAAGTTCGTGATTATCGGAAACCAGAACGCAATCAGCTACAGAGAAATATTCAAACTTATCGAGGAAAACAGGATTTGGCTGGGCTACAACAATGGCGACATGGCATTCAAGGTGCCTGATTACTACGAACCTAGGGAAACCCGATACTGGGAAGATGATGCAGGCAATAAATGGCGGAGCCTAGGGAATGCCTGCTGGTTCACCAACCTAGATATTTCAAAGCGCCACGAAGACCTGATTCTCTACAAAACCTACAGTCCAGAGGAATATCCGACCTATGATAACTATGAGGCCATTGAGGTCAGTCATACCAAGGATATTCCCGTAGATTACGAGGGGGTGATGGGCGTACCCATTACTT
Source organism: Syntrophaceae bacterium UBA6087 (assembly GCA_002448235.1). GTDB lineage: Bacteria > Desulfobacterota > Desulfomonilia > UBA1062 > UBA1062 > Phosphitivorax. Next base: position 267,688 of record DIXF01000001.1, on the reverse strand, counting down.
TTCTGGACAAGCACAATCCTGACCAGTTTGAAATTGTTGGGATTACTAAAACCTGGTTTGGCGCAGCGACAAAGACCTATCCACCACAAATACAAGTTAGTATAAATGGCCAGAGACGCAAGGTGACAAAGCTAAACGACGGTGCCACGCTGAAGTTAGTCTCCCCCCCGCATGGCAAGACATATTACATGGTCGATAACGACTACTACATTCAACTGTATGCCCGCGTACTTGTGAGGCGAAAAGGTGGACACAAATGAAAATCGAACTCAAGGAAATCACCGTTCGCGAGTTGACCGACGGTTATAAGGACAACGATGAAGGCGGCGTGGTGGGATACAGCGGCAAGCTTGATATTCGACCGCCTTTTCAGAGGGAGTTCATCTACAAGGACAAGCAGCGCGATGCTGTTATTAACACCATCAAGAAAGAGTTTCCGCTGAACGTCATGTACTGGGCTGTGCGTGAGGATGGTAATTTTGAAGTCATTGACGGGCAGCAACGCACCATATCCATTTGCCAGTTTGTCGAAGGCGACTTTGCTTTCGATAACCGATACTTCCATAACTATCATAACGATGAGCAGGAGCAAATCCTCAGCTACAAGCTGATGGTCTACCTGTGCAGCGGCACGGACAGTGAGAAGCTGGAGTGGTTCAAAACTATCAACATCGCAGGTGAAAAGCTGACCGACCAGGAATTGAGAAATGCAGTATATGCAGGCCCCTGGGTGACAGATGCGAAGCGGCATTTCAGCAGAAATGGATGCCCTGCTTACGGCTTGGGTGGGAACTATCTGAACGGCTCGGCCATCCGGCAAGATTACATGGAAACGATAATAAAATGGACCAGCAATGATAAGATTGAGGGCTACATGGCGAAGAACCAGCACAAGCCCAATGCCAATGACTTATGGCTGTACTTTCAGTCCGTTATTGCCTGGGTTAAGGCCACTTTTCCGACATACCGGAATGAGATGAAAGGCATCGGCTGGGGCGAACTGTATAATGAATTCAACAAGCGGGAGTTTGATTCAGAAAAACTCGAAGCTCAGATTTCAAGGCTCATGGAAGATGATGATGTCACGAATAAGAAAGGGATTTATTCCTACGTCTTGGACGGGAAAGAAAAGCACCTGAACATTAGGGCATTTACCAAGAGCTATAAGCGGGAGGCCTACGAGCGGCAGAAAGGCATTTGCCCAGTGTGTAAAAAGTATTTTGACATTGATGAAATGGAAGGCGACCACATCACGCCTTGGTGCGAAGGCGGAAAAACATCTGCCAATAACTGCCAGATGCTATGCAAAGAAGATAACAGAAGAAAATCGGGAAAATGAGAAGGGCCTAACAATCGCTTGCACCGTTACGATACTCTTATGTGGGAAGCCGTACTAGATTAGCCCCTTTATAAGAAGAGGACTTACGCGATGAGCAAAATTTACATTCCTACTTCAAGCGCAGAGCAATGGGCGCAGTTTCTCGCAGAGCCTGTCAAACACTGGCGCCAGGGTTACTCAGCTCGCACCCTTGCTTACTCATGGCAAGATGCTGGAGGTTTTCCTCTTGAGGTTGAGGCCGTTCTGAAGACTCAGTTTCCATCAGCAGAACTTCTTCTTGCCCTGCCAGAGCATCAGGTTCCTTTGCCAGGCGGTTCTCACCCGTCACAGAATGACATATGGGTTCTGGCCCGCTCTGAAGGAAAACTCATTTCCATTGCTGTAGAGGGCAAGGTTTCAGAGCCGTTCGGCCCTACCGTCCATGAGTGGCAGGCTGAGTCCAGCCCCGGCAAGTCAAAGCGCCTCGCGTATCTAATCACGTTGTTGGGCCTATCCTCAGTTCCACCCACCACGCGCTACCAGCTTCTGCACCGTACAGCATCAGCCATTATCGAGGCTCAGAGATTCAACGCCAACCACGCTGTAATGCTGGTTCACTCTTTCAGCAAATCCAGTGAGTGGTTCCAGGACTACGCCGCATTTGTATCACTCATGGGCGGAATCGCCGAAGAGAACAGCCTCACTTCTGTCGGCTCTCGCTCAGGCGTTTTGCTTCATCTGGCTTGGGTGCGGGGCAATGCTCGCTATCTTTCCATGTAGAACGTTGGTCAACAAAGAGCTCTACCGACGGCAGTCCAATAGAGAACTTTATTTCACGCTCACCCATCCTCTTCCTGCCCTGAATCCAGCACGAAAAATTTAACCTCATGCTTCTGAGGACTCAATGGCTGCCCCACTGCGCTCACCATCCCTAACCGTTTTCCGTATTTGCGAGGCTTGAGCTTCATCGCAATCCACTTGCGGGAATCGACTCTTAATCGGCACCGGCTTATCCATTCTCTGTTTATCACCGGCTTTACTGTGCCGTCTTTGCTTTCTACAAGAATGGTGTCATTACTGGTATCATCTGCAATCTCTAATATCTCATCGGCCATGGTATCAGCCTGGTCTTCCCTCGCATACTCGTACATGCCGCGAAACTCATCACGAAAATCGCTCTCGCGTGAGAGCCATCGCAAGACTGTCGAATAATCAGGCATATCTGCACGCTTGCAGATACTGTTCAATGAATGCCCCGTTGCTATGACTTCACAGATTTCCTCTGCGAGTTCCGGTGTGAACTTTGTAGGTCTTCCACCTGCGTGTTTCATGATGCCCTCATTTTCCCCTCGGAAAAAAGTTGCACCCAAGGGGTCTTCAGCCCCAAGGGTGCGCCCAACGACATCTTATTCACCTCTAGTGAGGGAATCTTCTTGATGAGACAGACAATCGCTATCGTCTGATTGTTCGGGGTTCACCCATCTCAGACGGTCCCAATTGTTTGACAGTTCGCGGCCTTCTCTGTAAAACTCTGCCAGGTTCTTGTGTTGTCCCAAGTCCAGGTACTCGGTATCCACGGATTTCAGCAATCTGCGTATTTTGTAAAAACATGCGGTATAACAGTTTGCTTCCTCGAAAAACAATTTTTTCCCAAGGACGTGTTCTATTATATCCTTTGTCTGATACGCAAATTCAACGATGTCCTGGTTCGATAACTCAACAACCCTTTTTTTGAATCGCAACTCGTCATCTTTTTCATTTTGATTCATGTTTAAGTCTCCTTTGGAACTTAACTTTTTCCCTTTTGGACAATAATCACACCCAAGGGGTCGCCTGATGTTCGCGAGCTGTTTCTTCCGGCCCGAGCACGCATCCATCCATTCCTGAAAAGGAATCTTCTCACCCTCGGCATAAAGCCCCTGTAAAAACCTGCAGTATTCAGGGGTCATGCGGCAGCGCAGCCTCTTGCAATAAAAAGTGTTGCGGGCCAGCCACTTATCCTGGTCCTGATGCGTACTCATGTTACTCTGTAGTAATTCTTACACGGGCTGAAGGCCCTGTCATATACACGTTGCCGACCCCTGGCTGCATTGTCGAGTACCCCAACGTTCGAATCAACATAGTCATATATAAGGGCCTTTTCTTTTCCCGGTGCGGGCCTTAGTACACGCCCGATATACTGGATTAACCGGCCATCAAAACGGATAGGGCATGCAATGAAGAGAGTTGACAAGTGCTTGCTATCAAAACCCTCCCCGATAAGCTGTCCCGTTGCCACTATAACCCTGACAAGCCCTGCATTGAGCCGGGTAACTACCCGCTGCCGCTCTTTGACCGAGATAGCACCAGTAAGTCTCTCAACCTCTATGCCCTTCGCTGAGAGCATCCGGGCCAGGATATCAACATGGGTTTTCCTATCGGTGAGCACCAGGCATACCCCCGTTTCGGAACAGGCTTCATGGGCAACATCCTGCACAATAAGTGAATTGCGCTCGTTATCCTCTACGAGTTCGGAGAGCATCTCCTGATATTGAGTTGAGGCATCCACCCAGGTAGCGAATCCTGTCTCCCTTGGAACAACGTCTGCAGCCAGAACATGACCCTGCTCAATCAGAGAAGACCTGTCAACCTCATGGACTTTATTCCCGAGGTGCCAATAAATAAGTTGAGTGAGACCATCCCGCCGCCATGGGGTAGCTGAGAGACCAAGCATGTATCTACAGTCGAAAGCTGTCACAGCTTCGGTAAATGTCCTTGATGGGCAACGATGGCATTCATCAACGATAAGGTGTCCGACGTGCTCTTTTAGCTCTCGGGCCAAGGGGTACACGCTATTGACAATCCCAACTGTAAGTCTATTCTCGATAAACTTCTTTCCGTTTCCAATGATACCGATTTCCGAAGAAGGAATCCCCAAGAAGGTCTCGACTCTCTCTATCCACTGGTTTAAAAGTTCTTTAGAGTGGACGATTATCAAGGTGGGCTGCTTGCGCTCTGCAATGATTGCCAGGGCCATGATGGTTTTTCCTGCGCCCGTAGGTGCTGAAAGGGTACCGAAATCTCGCTTGAGCATACCTTCAACCGCTGTTTTTTGAAATTTCTTCAATTCACCATGGAAATCAAATTGAACAGGCTTAAGAGAGCGGCGATTATCATCAATACGACAATGCAGGCCTGCACTCTTTATGATTCCGAGTACCTGCCGAATCGAGCCTCGGGGAAGTATCAAAGATTCCTCGTCCATCCCATACGCGTCGATGTATTCTGGGATGTACCTCGTACTGAAACCTCGTCTCTCAGCATCAAGGTATTTCGGATTCTTAAAGGTAAACTTGCTCATAATTCTCGAAAGAGTATTTCCCAAAGCATTTCTGTTGGTTCGTATCCGGTTGTCAACCGTGAGGGTAATTATATTCATATCTTGAATTCCTCTTTTCATCATCATTTTTCCTCAGTGGATGAGGACAGCGGGACAACGGGACACACCTATAGGTGTGTGTCCCGTATGTCCCCCTATGCATGTCCAAGGGGACATGTCCCGCAAATGTCCCGGTTTGTCCTTGTCCCCGACACTGAAATTATCTCTATTAATTCATAGAGTTTTGATGGTAATTTATTATTCATCAATTTGTCCCCACCTGTTTCTCATCCTGCAAAAAGCCTCCATTTTAATTGTCCCGTATGAGGTTTTTATTAATGTTTACAAAGTGTTGAAGAAATGTCCCGCCTGTCCTTTTTAGGCCACCACAAATCGTTTATTGTCTCGACGTATCCGGCCTCCCTGAGGTCGGAAACTGCCCGTTGAAAGGCTTTCTTCTTTGCCTCAATAGAAGATGTTGGGGAGATACCGGAGGCATATGCATACTCGCGCCATTTGTCGATGTGTGAAGGTTCTCCCGAGCCTGCTTCCATGAGCGCATCGAAGGCTATCTTCCTTGCTCCTTTGAGCGGCTTTGATTCTCTGGATACACCCTCGGAAGGACGCAATATGCACGAGGTCATAACTTCCCCATCATCGGGGTCAATCCAGCCTTCTATGGTGATTTCTTCCGGCATGAATGATATCGGCTCCGGCTCGGCATGGTCTTTCGCCTTGGTGCAAGTCAGTGTCCTACTGCCATTTGCATTTTTCTGTAGGCGATATTCCCAATCGAGCGCAGCACGAAGGGCACTTGCGCCACGAGCCCGTTCAGTAGCTGTTAAGCCTGTGTGGTGAATTATGAGAACTGCGCACTGATAACGGGACCTCAATGCGTCATCAATGGCGCAAATAAAGCGCGTCATATCAGCCGTGCTGTTTTCGTCACCGGGTCCGAAATTTCGGTTCAAGGTATCGATAACCACAAGGACTGGCGTTCCATGTTCCTTTATAAGTTCATCCACAGCTTGAACAAGCTCAACTGTGCCTTCTTTCTCCAGGAAGCGAGCCGGTCGGTTTGATATAAAGAAGGGCACCCCGTCAAGGTTAACATTGTGATGGATAGCCCATGCTTTGATGCGGCAATTCATACCGCTGAATCCTTCCCCTATGATACAAAAGACAGGACCGGATACCCTTATTGGGTTGCCATGCCATTCTTTGAGAGATGCTGCGATTGAAAGTCCAAAATCGGTGCTGAGGAATGTTTTCATTGAACCGGATTCACCGAAAATGCAGCACAAAGACCCTTTGTCTAAGTACCCTTTCACAACCCATGGTGTTGAAATAGGCGGGATGCACAAATCTTGAACTTGGACAAAATGGAAACCGCATGGCTTCTCAGCGCCTGCCTGCTGGGCGAATGCATCGATGTAACATGTATCAGCTCCCATGAATCGTCCTCCCTTCTTCCGAGAGCCATAGAAGGCGTTGCATAGTCTCTTTTTCCTGCCTGAAGTATCCTGGTAAACGGCTTAAGCGGGCAGGGTTGCTACAGGCAGTATCAACCCCCATCGGCGTCAATAGCTGGTCGTAAAGCCGATTTTTGACAATGCTCTGCCATTGCTCAGGCGTTGATATATCCTTGGCAAGCTTTTGAACATCGAGCCATGCATGGATTGACTTGCCACCAGAATCAATAAGGGCTTTTATGGGCAGCCTTGCCGAGCTCCAAAAGCGGATTTGTTCTTCACGAGAAAGGCAATCAAACTCCACGAGACAGTTTCTGTATGCATCCACGTTGCCATCACCGCGCATAGTCTCTCCATTGCCACTCTTGAGAGGCGCTGGGGTGCCTGTCAGGGGATTGATGATAATGTGAGGCCCGGGCCTATCTCCACTCTCGATAAATTCAATCCATTCGGTAGCAGTCCGTATCGTTTCACCCAAGATGCCCGGCTGGTGGCGTTCGCCTATCCAAACGAGGTCATCGGGCGCAAAGAGGGCAGAGAGCAAAAGCGCCGCTGTCTCTTCAGGAAGACAATGTATGCGAATTGGGGATGCCTCCCAGAGTTCCACGTCATCCGAGATGGAACTCTGCTCGATGATTCGCATAAGGGCCGCTCTGCCATTTTCAACTATAGGTTTTGGTTTCATCTTTGGGGTAAAGGTGCCGCCTTGATTGTCAGAGAGAGCCTTGTTTATAGCGTCTGTTATCTCTTTGTCCTTTACCCTTCTGCCCCCAGAGGGTATTGAACGCCAAATGTCATCTTGGATTTTAACAGGGTCTTTCCCAGCCATGATGCCCAAGTTTGCTATGCCCAGAAGTGCACCATGACACCCCAGCCCCAACCCTGGCGCTGGAAGACTTCTCAAGGCTTCGGTATAACGGTGTTCCAATTGGCTATTGCGCTTGGCGGGCTTTGATGGTAAAAAATGACTGTTATTGCTTTTCGTTTCGTTCCCCCCAATGTCGTCCAGGGCTCGGGGTGTACTTTCTGAGGCCGGTTGTCTTCGGTGTTGGTCGTACATGCTCCCCCCCTACTAATCCAACGCCGATGACCGTGATTCCAGGAACGCCACCACAGCGGAAGTCGGGTATACAACCTTGCGCCCGCAACGCACACGGCCTTTAATACCTTTGCCTTGTGCATCAAGGTTTGCGCAATATTTCGAGGTGAGAAGCCCACCGGTGAACCGCTCTATTTCCTCGCGCGCAACAATAGCCGATGGCCAGCTCTGAAGCATGGCCCTGAACATTTTTACATCTCCCATTTGGGGTTCCTCCTTTAATGCTTATGGGAACCCACCTACCATGATGGGAAACATTTCAAGTTACTTGAGGTGCTACTTTCTTGTCTGGTATTCCTTGAGTAGTGCCGTGACGTGTTTTTTAAATGTGCGGAACTTCATAGACGGTGGGATTACTACATTATCCTGTTTTTGCACCAGCAGCCCCGAAATGTCGCTACTGTCGATAGAATCCTCACAATAGTAAACCTCATACTCACCTGCAATATATGGGTTATTCGAGTGTTCACTATGTTTCCTTCGGAAGTAATTCCAAAGATTCTTGGCAATTGCATTACATGTGTTGCCCCAGTCATCCTTCATATCCAGGAGTACGTCAGTGGCCTGGAGGATGCCATAGGGCTTCTTGCAGGCGCTGCCCCCTCTCCTTCTACCGCTCCAAACATTCGATAACTCGACCTCCATTTCACCTAACCCTTTATAACCTCGGGCCTTCATTAATGCATCAGTATATTCAAGGTGTTTTAGTCCCTCTTCCATTTCAGCAACCAATATCTCGTGAGCCTCAATGAGGGAAACGCCTCTAGCATTCGCAATTTCTTGCGTTCTCCTGATGAAAGGGCTCTGAAGGTAGGCTTGCACAAGAACCCTGACCATTTCTTTCTTATCCATCGTTCGCCTCCCGCATCGCATGTTCCTGCTGAAGCTTGGCCTGTAACGACTTTTGGAAGGTACTCACCGCTGTCTGAAGCGTGTTCTGTCCAAGGTGCGCATACCGCTCAGTTTGGGTTATAGTAGAATGCCCCAAGAGCGCCTTGATAATGTAGAGGTCAGTCCCCGCTTCTGCATGCCAACTTGCGAATGTATGCCTCAGGGAATGATAGGTAATCTTCTGCCTTGAATCACTGATGCCGCTGTTTAGGTTGAGATTCCTGACCACATCGCGGAAGAGAGCGGGGATTTCTTTGTATGCCTTTCCCTGTCGGTCTACAAATACGATATCGGCTGAATTCCCGCGTTTCAAGCCCTTGAACATTAAACGAATTTCATCTGTGATATATACGGTTCGACCTCTCCCGCTCTTTGCGTCCAGAATCTTTATGATGCCGCGCTCGGTATCCACACACCCCCACGTCAGGCCGAAGACCTCTCCGGCTCTCATACCCGTGCTGAGAGATAACAAAGACATCCTGTAGGTGTTCAGGTCCTTTAACTTGAGATTACCCAGCAGAAGACCAGCTTCCTCATGGCTGAGAAATCTCTGACGACGATTATCAAATTTCTGTATCTTGACGATTCGGGTTGGGGAGTCGGCACTTACAAGCCCACTTCGCCGTGCCATATTCCAGATTTGACGGATGGTTGCCAGGACATATTGAATCGTGCGGAGTGTCCTTCCTGCATCCAAGAGTTTCTTCTTGATTCGTTCAATATCAGTCGGGGCAATCACCTTGATAGGCTTCTTCCCTATGATAGGGTTAATCCATAGCCGGAAATGAGTTTCTTCATGAGCATAAGACGATTCTTTCTTGGAGGTCTTGGAAATAGGGTAATATGTATCTTCAAAGAATTGTTTAAACGTGATGTTCTCTTTTTGCCGCCGTGCTTCCTCGGCTCGCTCTGCTTCCTTGCGCTTCCTCTCAAGCAGCCTCTTTTCGGCAAGACTTGATGGACCTTCCCCCATGTGGGCGGCCTTCTTGAGCTGCTCAAGCACGAGTGCAGCCTTTGCCTCGGTCCAATGCTTGCCGTCAGCCGGGTCCCTCTCGCTGGTCCAAGCAATGCCTTCTTCCCTACGAACACCATCCTTTTGAAAACGTATTGAGAGATAGCGGTCCTTTTGAAAACCATGTTTCCTGGTGGGATGTTCGTAAAACCGCACACCTCTGAATTTAGAACTTTTCCATTTATGTGGCATGATAACCTTTCTATTATTTTTGATAAGTCGTGATATATGGGGAGGGTGTTTGATTTTTTAACCATTCATCTATTTTTAATCTCTTGCTTCTATCCCTTAGCAATTTTCTCCCCACTTGCTCCCCTTTTCGGGGTTGATTTAAAGGGCATTTAAATGGCACTATGTGAAAGGATGATAGACCATAGAACGTGTCATATCAAGGTTTTTATGCGTTTAAAGGAAATTATGGGAAAGCTATGAAAAGCGACTTAAAATCCCTCGGCACCTGGTGCCGTGCCGGTTCGATTCCGGCCCCGGGCACATATGTCTGCCGCTCCCCGATGATGATCTTTATACGCGAGCGGCCTTGGAATGTACATGTATTTTCACCGGGTATTGCATCAGCCTGCCGGGAATCCCATGCGCTTCTGCCGGAGAGAATCGCCTGTTGAGCCGAAAGGAGCGCGTCGTAAGGGCGTTCGGGGCCGCATGTCCCGGTCCCTGTGTCCGGCGGGAGGAGCGCAGTGGAACAGCTCAATGAAGAAAACACCGTAGTCGTTCACGACGCCTGCAGAGGCGCATGGCTGCTTTTCTCGAAACCCGAGAAGATCCTTGAAGCGACAAGCGTTGAGTCGGTCCTTACGGTGCTCTACGATACCGACAGAATCGTCCGGGACAAAAACAAGTTCGCTGCAGGTTTTGTATCGTACGAAGCGTCCCCTGCGTTCGACAGCGCATTTCCCGTGAAGGAGGACAGCGGGTTCCCGCTCGCATGGTTCGGCATCTTCTCCGAGCCCCGGGTAATAGCCTTCGGCGACTTTCCACGGCCTGATGCAGGCACACTTGTCTGGGAGCCGTCTATCACCAGAGAGGAGTACTCCGGGGCCATTCGCAGGATAAAAGATTATTTGCGCGAGGGGGACACCTACCAGGTCAATTATACCTTCCGCCTGCGATCAAACTTCGAAAAGAACCCCCTGGGCCTTTTCACCAGGATGCTCGAAGCGCAGCAAGGCGGATATGGCGCATTCATCAATACCCCTGACTGGGTCATCTGCTCTGCGTCGCCCGAGTTGTTCTTCGAGCTCAGCGACCGGAAGCTGGTATCCAGGCCCATGAAGGGAACCGCCCCTCGCAGGCCCGGATACGAGAGCGATCTCCGGGAGGCGGCCATACTCGGGCACTGTGAAAAAAACAGGGCGGAGAACCTCATGATCGTGGATATGGTGAGAAACGACATGGGCCGGATCTCCGATACCGGAAGCGTATGCGTACCGGAGCTTTACGAAGTGGAGAAGTACCCGTCCATGTGGCAGATGACCAGCACGGTCTGCTCGAGGACGGATGCCGGCCTTGCCGAGATATTCCGCGCCCTCTTCCCCCCCGCGTCGATCACGGGCGCGCCGAAGGCGCGGACCATGGAGATCATCTCCGAGCTCGAAAGCTCGCCGCGAAGGATCTATACCGGCTCGATCGGCTTTCTCTCGCCGGACGGTGCGGCCCGGTTCAATGTGGCGATCAGAACCGTGCTCATTGACAAGTTTAAGAAATCCGCAGAGTTCGGGGTAGGCGGCGGCATAGTATGGGACTCGGCCGACAACGCCGAGTTTGAGGAATGCATGACCAAGGCTTCGATCCTCACCCGTCCGGCGCCCGAATTCTCATTGCTGGAGACAATGCTCTGGGAGCCGGGAAGCGGCTACTCCCTCCTCGACAGACATCTGGAACGGCTCAGCCGATCCGCCTCGTACTTCGACAGGAAGGTGAACATCGGCGCACTCCGCGAAAGGCTTGTCGAGACGGCACGCAGCATGGCCGCCGAGCCTTGCCTCGTCAGGCTCATCGTGCCGGAGACAGGCGAGCCGTCCATCGAGAAGCGGATGGCCCCCTCACGGCCCGGCAAACCGTATTGCCTGTGCATCGCCCATGCCCCGGTCGACTCCGGCAACCCGTTTCTCTATCACAAAACCACGTACCGTCCGGTGTATGAAGAGGCCCTGGCGGCATCGCCTGGATACGACGACGTGCTCCTCTTCAACGACAGGGGTGAGATAACCGAATCGTGCCGGGCAAATGTCGTGGTCGAGATGAACGGCCGCCTCCTCACGCCTCCGGTGAGCTCCGGAATACTCCCGGGCGTCTATCGCTCAGAGCTCCTGGAGCAGGGCAGGATCGAGGAGAAAGTCATCGGCGTAAAGGATCTGGCCCGTTGCTCGAAGGTATATCTGATCAATTCGGTGCGCGGAATGTGGGAGGTAATAATCGATGAAGCAAGACAAGAAAATGAAGAAGGCGCTCTTACTGCTTGCAAACGGCTTTGAGGCTTACGAGGCATCGGCTTTCACCGATGTCCTCGGTTGGGCTGACACCTTCGGAGATCACCCGCTCGGCATGGTCACGGCAGGGCTTCACCAGGTCTTGAGCTGCACCTTCGGCTTTCGGGTCATGCCCGATATGCTCGTCAGAGAGCTGGATCTCGATACCTTCGATGCACTGGCCATACCCGGCGGTTTCGGCACTGCCGGCTTTTATGAAGACGCCTATTCGGAAGAGTTCCTGAACGTGATACGGTTTTTTGACCAAAGGAAGAAGCCTATAGCCTCCGTCTGTGTAGCGTCGCTCAGCCTGGGGAAGAGCGGCATCCTCAAAGGCAGGCCTGCCGTGACATACCACCTGGAGGAGCGCAAGAAAGAGCAGCTTGCCCGGATGGGCGCATGCGTGCAGGACGAAATGATCGTCCGGGACAAAAACGTCATCACCTCGACATCGCCGGGCACCGCCGTCGAGGTGGCCTTTGTGCTCCTTGCCACCCTCACCTCGCAGAAAAACGCCGATCACGTGAAAAGGCTCATGGGATTTTATGCCGGCCAGACGTGAACGGGACAGTTTCAAGAAGCCATCGACCGGGATCCGGGAACAAGCCGGCAGTATATGAAAAACCCGTCACCCCCCATCTTTGCGGGAGTGACGGGTCTTGCCTCTGATCAGGATAAAGACAGGGGTTCCGGACTTCCTATCCCAGCCGTTTCCTGAGCTCTTCGAACTGGGCTTTCATTCTCTCGGGCAGGCGGTCGCCGAACTGGGCGAAGTGCTTCTCCAGGCTCGGAATCTCGGCCTTCCAGGCGTCGGGATCGACCTTGAGGATCTCCTGCATGGTTTCTTCTTTGATATCGAGGCCCTTGAGATCGAGGCCGTCTTCTTCGGGCAGGAGGCCTATGGCTGTCTTTATCGTGCCGGTGCGGCCTTCCACCCGCTCGCACATCCATTTGAGGACGCGGCTGTTGTCGCCAAATCCGGGCCAGAGGAACTTTCCTGCAGCGCTCTTCCTGAACCAGTTTACGTAGAAGATCTTCGGGGCCTTGTCTCCCAGTTTGTCGCCCATATCGAGCCAGTGCTGGAAGTAATCCGCCATGTTGTAGCCGCAGAAAGGCTTCATGGCAAACGGGTCTCTGCGGAGATCGCCTATGCTGCCTATATTGGCCGCCGTGGTCTCGGAGGATGCGGTGGCGCCGAGGAATACGCCGTGATCCCAGTTGAACGCCTCGTTCACGAGCGGCACGACGCCTGCCCGGCGGCCTCCGAAAATGAAGATATCGATGGGCACGCCCTCGGGCTTTTCCCAGTCTTTGCTGATGACCGGGCACTGCCTGGCCGGCGCGGTGAAGCGGGCATTGGCGTGAGCTGCCACTTCCTTGCTTTCCGGGGTCCAGTCGCGGCCTTTCCAGTCGATGGCGTGGGCCGGGGGCTGGCCGTCCATGCCCTCCCACCATATGTCGCCCTCATCGGTCAGGGCGCAGTTGGTGAAGATGATGTTCTCATGAAGGGATTCCATGGCCATGGGGTTGGACTCGTACGAAGTGCCCGGGGCAACGCCGAAGAACCCTGCCTCTGGGTTGATGGCATAGAGTCTCCCGCCCGGGCCGATCTTCATCCAGGCGATGTCGTCGCCGATAGTCTCGCACTTCCAGCCTTCGACCGTGGGCTGGAGCATGGCAAGGTTCGTCTTGCCGCAGGCGGACGGGAACGCGGCCGCGATATGGAACTGCTTTCCTTCAGGGTTCGTGAGCCGCAGGATGAGCATGTGCTCGGCCATCCAGCCTTCCCGCTTGGCCATGGCAGACGCGATCCGCAAGGCCAGGCATTTCTTGCCGAGAAGGGCGTTCCCGCCGTACCCGGAGCCGTAGGACCAGATCAGGTTCTCCTCGGGGAAATGGCTGATGTATTTTTTGTCGATCGGGGCGCAGGGCCAGGAGGTATCCTTTTGTCCCGGCTCCAGCGGCGCACCGATGGAATGCAGGCAGGGTACGAACTCGCCGTCCGTGCCGAGCACTTCGAGCACCTGCGTCCCCACCCGGGTCATGATGTGCATGTTGCATACGACGTACGGGCTGTCCGTGATCTCTACGCCTATCTTCGCGATGGGCGAGCCGATGGGGCCCATGGAAAAGGGAATCACGTACAGGGTGCGGCCTTTCATGCAGTCCTTGTACAGGCCCCTCATGGTGCTTTTCAGCTCGTCGGGATGCACCCAGTTATTGGTGGGGCCGGCATCGGCCTTGTCGGGCGTGCTGATATACGTCCTGTCCTCCACCCGCGCAACGTCGCTCGGGTCGGAACGGAAGAGAAAGCTGTTGGGCCGCTTTGTCAGAGGAGTGGCCATGCCGTTCTTTACGGCCAGCGCCATCAGCCGGTCGTACTCCTCGGTTGTCCCGTCGCACCAGTAGACCTCTTCCGGCCGGCACATTTCGGCTGCTTCCCGTACCCATTTATTCAGCTTGTCGTGTTTGCTCACTGCGCTCATAATCCTATTCGCTCCCCTTTCATCAGAAATCGAGTGCCGTATTATATCGAATGAATAACCAATTTTCAATAGAAGTTTACGAGTATTAAAGAAATTGCCTTCTATTAAGGAATCGTTCTATAATCATTCCTCCTGCCGCTGTTGCAATGTGTGTTCGTGTCTTGCAATTCCAAGAAAGGGCAATATTTAATAACGGCAATGATGGTATTATTTGCCGTTTCGAACAATTCTTCTGATCGAAGAAGGTACAGGGGACGGAGCCGCAAAGGGACCGTGTCCCTCCCGGAGGCCGGACAGGTGATATGCAGCGTACGGCGGTTTAAGCCTGTTCGCCCGAAGCGAGAGTTTCCAGGGCAGGCCTGTTCAGGACTCTGATGGTTCTGCCGTCCGAGGTCAGGACGCCGTCATCGGAAAACTTGCGCAAGACCCGGGAAAGGGTCTCGGGCGTGGCTCCGATGATCTTCGCCAGTTCCCTCTGCGAAAAGGGCAGCTCGATAAGCTCTTCCCGGCCGTCTTTTACGAGCGTCCGGGAGAGAAACATGGCCAGCCGCTGGGGGATCTCCTTTAAGGAAAGCGTCTCGATGAGGGTCAGAGATTCCTTGAGCCGCCGGGAGAGGGCAAGCAGGAGGCCGAAGAGCATGGACGGTTCCTTCCTGGCCATATCGGCCATGACTTCGGCCGGGAAAAACAGGATGCGGGTATCCTCCAGGGCCATGGCGCTTGCAGGAGCCAGATCTTCGGAAAAGGCGGTGAGACAGAAGAGCTCGCCCGGGCCGAAGACGAAGATGGTCTGCTCCCTTCCTTCGGGTGAGCTCTTGAAGATCTTCACCCTTCCCCACACTACGAGGTGAATGCCCTCGGAGCGCTGCATGTCTTCAAAGAGCATCCTGCCGGTCCGCACACTCTTCTCCCGGCCGTATCCGGCCAGATTCCGCACCTGTTCTTCCGGGAGTCCTGCAAACAGCGGGACATGGCGTAACACTTCGAATGTATCCATTACTTTTTATTTCTCTCTTTTCCTTGATATGGATCAATGCATTTTTGTTGCGAGCAGCCGAAATATAGTACTACAAGTCTTACCATAAAAGAGAACCGCTACGAAAGGAGATATCATTGATGGTTACCATAACCGAAGCCGGCAAGAAGCAGCTTGAAAAGCTCTTTAAAGACAAAATGAGCCCGATCTTACGTATATATATGACCTATGGCTGAGGCGGCCCGCAACTGCGGCTGGCTCAGGATGAGCCAAAAGACGGCGATCACCGCTACGAGGTCGACGGGTACAACTTTGTCATAGCTCCGGATCTGAAGCCCCTTGCCGGCAATATCACCATTGACGGCTCGCTCATCGGGATAAAGGTGAACTCCGATCTGAACCCGAAAAACGCAGGAGGCTGCTGCTGACATCAAATAAAGCGCGACACGGGCCAATCCTTAAAGATGGGTTCTTGTCGCGCTTTATCTTTAAATGGTCTTGATATTTGCTTCCCCTGAAGTATTGATAATGCATTGATGGGTGAAGAAAAATTACCGGTCCCCCTGCAGATCATCCTTTTTCTCACGGTCCCTTCCCTCGTTCTCTTAAGCCTGTATTTTACGAGCCTCGTCAGTTATCTCCTGTTCCACAGCCTGGCCGAGATTTTCAGCATCATCGTGGCCGCGGGGATATTCACTATCGCCTGGAACTCGAAAGGATTCACCTCGAACGGATACATCCTTATCCTTGGAGTAGCCTATCTGTTCGTGGGGGTGCTGGACGTACTCCATACGCTGACCTACAAGGGCATGGGGGTTTTCCCGGATTCCGGCTCGAATCAGACGACCCAGCTATGGATCGCCGCACGGTACCTGCAGGGCATAACGCTGTTCATCGCTGCATTCTTCACCCGGAGGACCATACAAAGGCCCTATACGCTGTTCTCGATATATTTTTTC
The DNA here is from genome assembly GCA_002448235.1 of Syntrophaceae bacterium UBA6087. Classification (GTDB taxonomy): domain Bacteria; phylum Desulfobacterota; class Desulfomonilia; order UBA1062; family UBA1062; genus Phosphitivorax. The sequence continues at coordinate 251,631 of DIXF01000001.1, read as the reverse complement.
ATAACCGCCGCACTGATCGGCAGCATCCTTGTCTGGGGAATCTTTCCCGACAGCTTCATCGAGCCGGACGGCCTCACTCCGTTCAAGAGGATCAGCGAGTATCTGATTTCGCTTACGCTCATGGCAGCAATATTCGTGACGTACACAAGACGCACCCACTTCGAGCCGGCGGTCGCTGTCCTGATCATATCGTCCATTGCCGCCATGGCCGCCTCCGAGCTTTTTTTCACCCTTTATTCAAACAACGTGTATGGTGAAGCCAACCTCGTAGGGCATTTCCTGAAGATCGTCTCGTTCTTTTTTATCTACAAGGCGATCATAGAGGCGAGCCTGAAGAGTCCTTACAGCATGCTTTTCCGTGATATGAAAAACTCGGAGGAAGAGCTCCGGAAAGAAAAAAAGATGCTTCAGGAGGCATTGAGCCATATAAAAACCCTTAAGGGCATGATCCCTATCTGCGCCAACTGCAAGAAGATCAGAGACGACAGCGGCTACTGGAACCAGATCGAGTCTTATATCAAGGACCACTCGGAGGCGGAATTCAGCCACAGCATCTGTCCGGAGTGCGCAAACAAGCTTTACACCAAATTTCTCAAGATAGAAGCCTAGCGAGGCCTGGCGGCCAACTCCCGGTCGCCGGACGCCGGGACAATCCATCCGCCTGCCTATTGCTTATCCTCCTTTTCTCAGGTACGTACGGTATGCATGAGATTCCTTGCGGATAAGCGCTGGTCTCAGTCCTTCCAGGCAGGAGGATAAGATCCCTTATCGCTTGAAACGAGCCTCTGCTCTGGTGTATTGAGAGAAAATCCCATGTCCAAGGTCGAGTATCCCATAACGAATGCGGTGAGGTTCCTGCGGGCGAACACAATCGAGTTCATCCCCCGCCTCTACCCGTACGCAGATCACGGCGGGACTGCCCGTGCCGCAGAGATGCTTGGCGTGACGGAGCACCACGTGATAAAGACCCTCGTCATGGAGACCGACCGGAAGCACCCCATCATCGTCCTCATGCATGGGGACCGTGAGGTTTCTACCAAAAGCCTTGCCAGACAGATAGGCGTCAAAGGGGTAACCCCGTGTGACATGAAAGCTGCCGAGAAATATACCGGCTACCAGGTGGGCGGCATCAGCCCCTTCGGCACCAGGTTGGGGCTTAAGGTATATGTGGAATCTTCGATATTAACGCTCGAGAGAGTCTACATAAACGGAGGCAAACGGGGCTTCCTTGTGGAGATTTCCCCCGCAGCCATACAAAAGGCCCTTTCACCTGAAAGAGTCGACGTCGCCATACAACCCTTAAAGAGCTGAACAGATGTCGTCGACCCCACACCTTTCCTCTGCCGGCGTTTTTCGTAACCGTCAGAGAGTACCGGCACCGGAGGGAGCCCGTTTATGAAACGCCTGCGGCACGTACGACCCAACCTGCTTGAGATCAATGCCTTCCTGTTCATGGAGAGGATGCGCCGCAAACATGGACCTGAAGTCACCTTGGGGACAGTGCCCAAAAGCGAATGGGAAGGGCTCGCTCAGAAGGGGTTCGGGCTGATCTGGCTCATGGGGGTATGGGAGCGGAGCCCGGGCTCCAGGGAATGCGCACTGGCCGAAGACGGCTTGAAGCAGGCCTATGCCGCGGCGCTTCCCGGGTGGACCGATAAAGACGTGAAAGGATCGCCGTATGCCGTGCACTCCTACGCGCTTGACGGAAATCTCGGAGCCGAAGACGACCTCCTCCGGGTTAGAGAGACCTTAAACGACCTGGGCATGAGCCTTATCCTCGATTTCGTCCCCAACCATACGGCCCTGGATCATCCCTGGACCAGAAGCAATCCCGAGGTTTTCGTGCAGGGGACATGGGAGGATCTTCAGCGTGAGCCGGCTCTGTTTTTCAAAACCGGAAGCGATGCGATTCTTGCCCACGGCAAAGACCCCTATTTCCCGGCATGGCTCGATACGGCACAGATCGATTACTTTTCAGCCGCCGCGCGCACTGCCCTCCTGGAAGAGCTCAAGTGCATCGCCCGGTATGCGGACGGATTGAGGTGTGATATGGCCATGCTCGCGCTCAATGAAGTCTTCGCAAAGATCTGGGAAGCGCACCTTCACAGCCGGCCTCGGCCTGAAAACGAATTCTGGGCCGATGCAATCCAGGAGGTCAGAGGAGCATATCCAGATTTCCTCTTCATGGCGGAGGCCTACTGGGATATCGAATACAGGCTCCAGCAGCTCGGATTCGACTATACCTACGACAAGCGCCTCTACGATCTTCTGCTCCAGACCTCCGCACGGGAGGCCAAAGGGCATCTCCTGGGCGAGATAAATTACCAGAAGAAATGCATCCGGTTCATCGAGAACCATGACGAACCGAGGGCCGCATCCGCGTTCGGCAAGGAGCGGTCGTGCGCTGCCGCAGTCGTTATGGCGACCGTCCCGGGGCTCCACCTTTTCCATGAAGGACAGATGGAAGGAAACACCGTCCGGGTGCCGGTCCAGCTGTCCCGGATGGAGGAGGAAGCGCCTGACCCTTCGCTCAGAGACTTCTATGACCGTCTTCTCGCTTTTACCGCGGGAGAGCCCCTCGGGTCAGGTACCTGGATTCCTCTCGACATCCGCCCGGCCTGGGAAGGAAACCTTAGTGCCGGAAATCTCCTCGCCTGGATCTGGCAAGACGGAAACAAGCTCAAGCTCGTCTGCGTCAACTATTCCGGGGCTGTTTCTCAGGGCAGGCTCCGTATCCCTCCCGCGCAGATCCAGGCAGGTCCTCTTACCTTCCGGGATGTCCTCACTGACGAGATCTACGTGCGCACTACGGACGAGATCATCGGAGGCGGCCTTTTTGTCGAGCTCGGCCCCTGGAAGTCCCACCTGCTGGATCTCCTTTCCTGATCGCCGCCAAGGATATCGCTTTTAGATTGATAACTTGGAATGATAATGATACTTATTTTTCAAATGCTATACTTTTGCTTTGCTGTAATCGATCCGAATGAAACATTGTAAGCTATGCATTCGGGGCAGATCCGATGAAAAGAGACCACGATCTTGGATTCCTTGAACAAGCCGATCCGGCCTCGGAAAAGGACCATCCCGCTCCCGCACCGGGATCGAGCGTCTTAGCTCCCCACGCCTTAGCCCTGTTGGATGCCGTTCCCCATGCCCTCTTCCTTTTCAGAGAGGGAGAGATCGTATTTGCAAACGCCGCAGCGAAATCGTTCTTCGGCTTAGGCCCTGAGGGTCTCCCGGGAAGTGCCCAGGAGAATCTATCTGCTTCGCCCAACGATTATGAAAAGATCAGGACGTTTCTTTCCGGACACCTGAAAGATCCGGGGAACAACTCCGAGCCGGCTCCCTGGATATGCAAGGACGGGCGGACGATACACTGTAAGATTCAGGAAAGGATCGTTCCCTGCGCCAACGGTCAGCGGCTTGCCGTCGTGACCTGCCGGGATACCACGGAGCATGAACCGGCCCGGGAAGCGGTGAGAAAGACCGAGGAGAAATACAGCAGGCTGCTGGAAGCAATCGGATCCGCTTATTACGAACTGGACAATTCCGGAAACTTTACGTTTGTGAACGGTGCCCTGCGCAGGGGCATGGGCTACCGGGAAGAAGAGATCAGGGGCACGCACTACAGCGCATTCATGAACAAGCAGAATGCCGGGATGGCCAAAAGGCTTTTCGGGCAGCTGTATGCGGGAACCTCTTCCTCGCTCAATTTCGAAGTGGAGATGATCAGGAAGAACGGCTCCAGGGTGTATATCGAGAGCTGGGTTTCAGCCCTGCACGATGAATCAGGGGCCATGGTCGGAATCCAGGGCATCGGCAGGGAGGTGACGGACCGGAGGCACGCCCAGGATGCACTGCGGCAGAACGAGGAAAAATACGGCAGGCTCCTGGAGTCGATAGAGGCGTCCTATTTCGAGATGGACGTCTCCGGCAACATCGTATTCTTCAACGGAGCCTTGTGCAAAGGCACCGGTTACCGTGAGGAAGAGCTCAAGGGAATGAGCTATGCCAAGCTCATGGAGAGGAAAGACGCGGAAAGGCTCTACGCTGTTTTCAGTGATCTGTACGCATCGGACAGGTCATCGCTCAACTTCGAACTGGAGATGATCAGAAAGAACGGAGAAAAAATATATGCCGAGATATGGATCTCCGTTTTGCGTGACGAGGCGGGAAGGCCCTTGGGCCTCCAGGGGATCGGGCACGATATTACGGAACGCAAGCTGGCTCAGCAGGCCCTGGAGCAGAGTGAGGAGAGATACAGGGATCATTTCACCTCGGTTTCGGATGTCATTTATACCATTGACCGGAACTATTGTATCTTGAGCATCTCGCCCAGCGTTGAACGGGTCCTTGGATATATTCCCGAGGAGCTCGTGGGCAGGAATTTTGCCGAGGTCGGCATCGTCCCAATGGAGTACATGGACCAGGCCTACAGAAACGCCCAGACCCTCTTTTCCGGAAGTCAAACCCAGGCATCCCTCTATGAATTCATCGCGAAGGACGGAACGAAGAAGTACGGAGAGATCAGCGGAACCCCTATTTCCCGCAACGGGAAGGCGGTAGGAGCGCTGTGCGTGGCGCGGGACGTGACGGAGCGGATACGGGCCGAAAACGCTGTGGACGAGAGCGAGCGAAGGTATCGGGACATCTTTGATAACGTGTCCGATGTCCTTTTTTTCCACGACATGGAAGGGTATCTCCATGTGGACCGGGTCAACAAGGCAGGCCGGACCATATGGGGGGTCGGCTTCGATCAGGATGTAAAGGTCAACATCAAGGATCTCATCGCGCCTCAATACCGGCACGAGTTCGAAAAATACATCCGGAGAATACAGACAAAGGGAAAGGATGAAGGCTACGTGGCCATCCTTGACAGCAAAGGCCGCGAGCGGGTGCTGGATTACCGGAATTCCCTGGTGTATGAAGGAGGCGTGTCCATCGGCGTGAGGGGCTCTGCCAGGGATATCTCCGATCGCGTCCGGGCTGAAACCGAGCTGAAGAAAAGCGAGGAAAAGTATCGGACTATCCTCAAGGAGATCGAGGACGGTTACTTCGAGGTGGACTTAAAGGGCACATTCACCTTTTTCAACGATTCCATGTGCACCCTGCTCGGATATTCGAGGGCCGAGATGAAGGGCATGAACAACCGGCAATACGCGGATAAGGAAAACGCAGCAAGCATCTATGCATCGTTCAACCGGGTGTTCAAGACCGGCAAATCGGACAAGGGTTTCGTCTGGGAGCTCGTAAGAAAAGACGGAGCGAGGGTCTATGTGGAATCATCCGTCTCGCTGATCCGTGATCCCGAAGGCAACGCGGTCGGGTTCAGGGGGACCTGCCGGGACATCACCCGGAGGGTTCAGGAGGAGGAGGAGCGCAAAAAGCTCGAACACCGCCTTCAGCAGGCAAAAAAGATGGAAGCGATAGGTACGCTGGCCGGAGGCGTGGCACATGATCTTAACAATATCCTGAGCGGCCTCGTGAGTTATCCCGAGCTTATCCTCATGGATCTGCCCGATGACGATCCGTTGAGGAAGCCCATTTCCACGATCCGGCAATCCGGGGAAAAGGCCGCAGCGATCGTTCAGGATCTTCTGACATTAGCCCGAAGGGGCGTAACCACTTCCGAGGTGATAAGCCCGAGCTCCGTCATCTCGGAGTACTTCAGGTCGCCCGAGCTTGTGAAACTGAAAGCCGACTATCCCGGCATAAGGGTCGATGTGCATTGCGACCCTCACCTGCTCCCCATCCTGGGATCCCCCTTCCATCTCGGCAAGACCATCACGAACCTGGTCACCAATGCTGCGGAAGCCATATATGACGAGGGCACTATCACCGTCACGGCGCGGAATGTTTATCTGGACAGGCCCATCAAAGGCTATGACAAGATCAGAGAGGGAGAATACGTGGCGGTCACGGTCTCTGATACCGGGGTCGGCATCTCGGACGAAGACCGGGAACGGATATTCGAGCCTTTCTATACGAAGAAGGTCATGGGACGCAGCGGAACCGGTCTCGGGATGACCGTGGTATGGGGAACCGTTCAGGACCATCACGGCTACATCGAGATCAAGAGCGGAGAGGGCGAAGGGACGGCGATCACCGTATACCTCCCTGTCACCAGGGCAGCCATCAAAGACCGTCCTGTCGGGGATATACAGGATTTCATGGGACACGGAGAGACTATTGTCGTGGTGGACGACGTCGAGCTCCAGAGGGACATAGCGACGAGGATACTCACCCGTCTCGGGTACTCCGTCCTTTCGTTCGCAAGCGGTGAAGAGGCTGTCGAGCACATGAAGGATCATTCCGCAGACCTCATGGTCCTCGATATGATCATGGACCCCGGCATCGACGGCCTGGAGACCTACCGGAGGGTCCTCAACTTCCATCCCGGCCAGAAGGTCATCATTGCCAGCGGATACTCCGAAACCAAGCAGGTAAGAGAGCTGCAGCAGCTCGGAGCAGGTGCGTACATCAAAAAACCCTACCTCATCGAGACGCTCGGCCTCGCCATACGCAACGAGCTCGATAAAACGAAGGACGCCGAACAGTAGCCGCCGGGCCTGGGCATCCGCCGGTTCCTTACGAGGAATCCGCCGCCTGTTTCTTTCAACGCTCACTTTGCAATCAACATAATTCCGGATTCTTTCACCGAGAGCTAAACAAAAACGAAAGAAATTACGAAAGAGAGGAGTAGGAAATTGCACAGAGGATACTGCTCTCATGAAAGACAGAACCTTTAGAGATGACGGATGACCACCATTACGCAGCCCTCGATCCTTATCGTAGACGATGAGCTGATGAACATCAAGCTCCTCGCCCAGATCCTCCAGAAGGAGGATTACAGGATTTCTGTGGCCATGAACGGCGAAGAGGCATGGGATCTCCTGCAGAAGTCACCGGGTATATTCGATGCAGTGCTTCTCGACAGGATGATGCCGGGCATTGACGGGCTCGAAGTACTCAGGCGCATGAAGGAGCACGACGAGCTGAAAAGCATCCCGGTCATTTTCCAGACCGCCATGACCCAGGAGGATGAGATCCTCGAAGGCATCCAGGCCGGCGCTTACTACTACCTCACCAAACCCTACCGGAAAGAACGGCTTCTCGCCGTAGTAAAAACCGCAGTTGCGGATCATATCCAATACAAGACCCTGCAGGAAGAGTCCCATCAGACGGTCGACGCCCTCAATCTCCTGGTAAAGGGAGATTTTACGATACAGCGGCTCGATGAGGTCGACAATCTCGCCACGCTCCTGGCAAAGATGTGCCCTGAGCCGGACAAAGTCGTCCTCGGCCTGTGGGAGCTCCTCATCAATGCGGTCGAGCACGGCAATCTCGGCATCGGCTACGAGGAGAAGTCAGAGCTCCTGCGTCTGAATATCTGGCGCGAGGAGATCGACCGCAGGACAACGATGCCCGAGCACGCCGGCAAGAAGGTGCTGGTCCGCTTCGAGAAAACGCCGGAAGAGATTGTAATCATCATCGAAGACATGGGCCCGGGGTTTGACTGGAAACCCTTCCTTGAATTCAGCCCGGACCGCGTATTCGACTCCCATGGAAGAGGCATCGCAATAGCGGGAAACTACAGCTTTCACCGCATCGAGTATCTGGGCAAGGGGAACACCGTCAAGGCGGTCATCAAACCCTGTCCCGGTTCAGAAGGATAACCCGACGCCCTCAGATACACCGGAACATCCCCGCTGCGGAGATTCCGCCGCCATTTACATTCCTGCCTTGAGCGTGCTTTTGATGATATAATCGTATGCGGCAAGCGCTGCCTTGGCACCTGCCCCCGCTGCGACCACGATCTGCTTTTCCGGTTCGTCGGTGACGTCGCCTGCCGCAAAGAAGCCCGGAACGGCCGTGGATTGATCCCGTCCGACCGGTATTTCGCCCTTTCCGTTGAGTTCGATGAACCCCTTGACCCCCTCCGTATTGGGAGAAAGGCCTATCTCGAGAAAGACGCCCTGCACCTGCAAATCGAAACGGACCTTGCCGTCATTGGACTCGACACGGATCCCCTGGAGCTTGTCCTGTCCGAGAAATTCCTTTACCTGCATGCCCGGATGGAGCTGCACGTTGCGGGCATTCGACACCTCGCCGATCAGTGGCGGGTCTGCCTGGAAATCATTTAAAATATTGATGATATGGATCTCTTTTGCCACGGCGATGAGGTCTCTTGCCGCGGTAAAGGCCGAGTTCCCGCCTCCGACGACGGCAACAGACTTTCCCCGGTACAGCGGTGCGTCGCAGGTGGCGCAAAAGGCGATGCCCTTGCCGATAAACCGGTTCTCGCCCGGCACTCCCAGCTTCCGGTACTGCTTCCCGGCACAGTAAATCACGCTGTTTGCCTTGAACGTCTTGCCATCGGAGGTATGGAGATGGAAGATGCCGTCCTTCTTTTCAATAAAGGTAACGCTCACATCGAACCGCTCAGAGACTCCGTAGCGTTCGACATGGTCTCTGAAAACCTCGGCAAGGTCTTTCCCGCTGATGCTCGGTGTCCCGAGCCAGTTCTCGATGTTCGCCGTATCCGTGACCTGACCGCCCACATGCTCCCCGATGAGTGCGACATTCAAGTCTTTCCGCGATGCATAGATTGCTGCCGACATGGCAGCAGGCCCTGCACCCACGATGATGACCTGGTAGGTTTCCCGGGGGTCGGCCTCCGATGCGACCATTTCTCCCCGTGACTTGCGCATCTCTGCATCGATCCGGTCATAGACATGCGGCTTGACTACCTTGAGCACCTCCATTACCGCATCCAAAGGCGGGAGAGCGCCCTCGAACGCGGCGAGCTCGTTGATGACCGTGCGCGGCACGCCCTGGACAGAGTATCGCTGAACGAGCTGAGGGAACTCGGCGGCATCGACCATGTCGGCGCCGATGTAGTCATTGGCCACGGCCATCTGATGGGCGGTATGAACCATATGGGGGCAGTAGGGGCAGGTAAGCGTCACCATGACTTCCAGGTGAACGGGGACATCGATGAGCATCAGGAGATCCTCCAACTCGCGGCTCAAGCCCGAAGAGCCCCGCGATACCATGAGGATCGCCTCGATGAGGGAGCTGAACTCGTAGCCTGCAGTAATGCCGTAAAAGCGGACGCCGTAATCCTTGTCGCCGATGACGGCTGTAGCGGGGACTTTGTTGATCCCATACTGGTGGGCTATCTGAACGTCGTTTACGAGGTCGTATATCTCCAGGGTAATTTTCTCGGAGATCCCGTCTACGCTCCTTAAAAGCTCGTCCTGCCTCCGGCACGCATCACAGGCAACTTCCTGGGTAAAAAACACAAGCCTGACCGGATTCTTCAGGCCCTCAAAGATGGAGGCTATTTCCTTTCTCAATTTGTCATTGATCAGCTCCGCCATACGGTTGACCCTCCCGCTTTTACGGCCATGCATGAAAGACGGGCTCTTGTGTGCTGCCTTCCTTGCCTGGAAAGCAACGCCCGAGTATCGGATCATGTCCCTCTTTATTACATAGTAATATGATCTCGGCGTTTGCCTACTCTTGGAGACCGTATGACATGAACGGGGAACGAGTTTGGGAGAAGGCTGTCTATGATGGCCTGTTGAGTTCCCGGAACATCGAGCGGTTGTTCCGGTAGATCTTCACGAACGCCGAGAAAAGCTCGTCATACACGCTTTTGTTTTCTGGCCGGGGCTCGAAGTCGCACTCATATTCCATGAGGCCGGGGACATCGTCAAAACTTATCTCGTCCATGCCGACGGCTGCAATGAACGCTGCGCCCCGTGCATTCGCCTGCATGGGGCAGACGGCAACCCGTATCTTTCTGTCCAGCACGTCCGCGAATATCCGGCACCAGAGTCTCGACCGGGCGCCGCCGCCGACGATGACGAGAGGATCGAGCCTTCTGCCGACGAACCTTTCCACGAACTGAAGGCTCCATCGGGTATTGTAGGCAACCCCTTCGAGGAAAGCCCGGGCGATATGACGGAAGGTCGTTGTCTTGGAGATGTTGTAAAGGCCGGCCCGCACGGTGATGTCGTCCACCGGGGTCCTCTCTCCATTGAGCCAGGGCGTAAAGATAAGCTTGTGGCTGCCTGCGGGGACGTTTTCCGCGATCCGGGTGAGCTCGCCGAAAGGATTCTCATGCCATGCCCCGGGCGCTACCCCCTGGGTTCCGTGCATGATGTTGTTCAGCAGAAAGTCGAGGCTGCCTCCGGCAATGTCCTGCTCGTTGACGCTCTGGTACTTGCCCGGGATCGAGGTGGGAAACGACGCGATGGAGTGGAAGACATCCGTCTTCTTGAACGGGACGATAGACTGGACCCAGGACGAGGTGCCGATATAAATATGCCCTTCGAAATCCCTGACCGCCCCGGAACCGATGCAGGCGCACTGGTGGTCGGGAGAGCCCGTCACCACCCTGACCCCCTTGGCAAGCCCCATCTCGGAAGCTACACCGGGAAGGAGAGGCCCGAGGATATCGGTGGAGTTCTTCAACGGCGGGAGCTTGCTTTTGTCTATTCCTGCCAGCGCAATGAGCCCGTCATCATATCGGATGTTCCGGGCGTCCCTGATATCCGTGAGCCAGAACAGCTGGACCGAATCGTACGATGCCGCCAGCTCGCCGGTGAGCCGGGCATTGAGGTAGTCCTTGCTCGGCAGGAACAGATACGCCTCTTCATACAGCCTGGGCCTTTCGTTCTTCCAGAAAAGCACGTGGGCGATGTCGTCCTTGCCCGACAAGGTCGGGCCCCCCGCCGTCTTGGGCAGCCACTTGAGAACCTTGCCCAGCCCGTACCCCTGAAAGCTTATCACGCCGCTCATGAGTTTCTTCACATACGGGGCGCCCCGCGAATCCATCCAGGTGAGTGCATTGGCAAGATGACAGCCCCTTGCGTCCACGGCAACCGTTGTGGAAAAGGTGCTCGATACGCATATGGCGATGATATCTTCTATGGGAACGGTTTTCTTCGCTGTCAGTCTTTTCGAGGTGGCGAGCACGCCGTTCCACCAGTCTTCCGGGTCCTGCTCCGCACCGCCTTCCGGAAGAAAATGAATGGGTGTCGGGTAAAAATCCGAATCGATCACACGTCCCCTGACGGATACGATGGATGCCTTGATCCCCGATGTCCCGTGGTCGATGGCGAGGATGTACTTCTGCCTCTTCATGGGGACCTCCCCTCCCGTTATTCCTGAATCGATCATATGCCGCGCTCAGATATCGAGCTTCTCCACACGGCCTGTCTCATCCACGCGCTCGACGATGACGCCGCCGAAAGATTCGCCGCCTTCTTTCTTTTCGTCGAGCTTCATGACTTTAGAAATGAGGCCGATGAAGTCAGCCGGGTGCACGCAGGCTTCGGGCGGCAGTATTCCTTTATGCGTGATCTTTCCCATGAGCATGAGCAGGACCCCCATGGCCGCGGGGATGCCCGTCCCCTCGCCGAGGGCCTGAGAGCGCGAGGCCATGTGAAACCGGTACTCCTGGTATTTCCCCTGCTTCCTCCCTTTCGCTACCACGGAGCAGCAGCCGCAGGGTTTGCTGAAACCGGTTTTCCGGAGGATCTCTTCCCTCTTCTTCAGGATGTATGCCACGGTAAAGTCATAGGGAATCACGTCCGATCCTTTTACCTTCAGAGGAAGGGAAGACGCCAGGCCAAGACCGCAGAGGTCCTTGGTGAGATGATAATATTCTATCGGGAGCACGGATCCTTTATTGGTAACCCGTCTGACGTTGAGGTATCTCGGCAGGGTCACCTGTTCGGGATGCGGATAGGGAAAGATCGGGATATCCTTTCCCACGACCGGGAAGTCAAAGGTCTGGCGCAGGGCTATGCCGTCCTCTTCAAAAAACTTCACGTATTTGAGCTCCCCGTCGAGGTACATGGGGATGTCGATGCTCATACAGTGGAACCTGTGCCCTATCACGCCCTCGCCTTCGATGGACTCGCCGCCGTGCGTATGGAAGATATCGATGGAGTCGGTCTCGTCCAGGAGGCTCTCATATGCAAACCGGGCAAAGAGATTGGTGGCCCCGGGCGAGCTTCCCATGCCGATGAGCGCCGTGATCCCTTTCTCCTTTGCCTTCCCGTCCATGGCGAGGAGATCCAGCGTCACATCCACATCGTCGCAGACATCGATATAATCTATCCCGGCATCGAGCACAGCGCTCATGATAATCTTGACGCTCCGGTAGAAAGGACCGACGCAGTTGAGGACGACATCATGGCCTTCGATGGCGTTTCGGATGCTTATCCCGTCCTCTGCATCCACTTCGACTGCGGATACTTTTCCCGATCCGGTCTGAGACACGATCGACCGGGCGCGTTCCATGTTTTTATCTCCGATCGTCACATGAGAACACAAGTCCTGGGAAGCGAGCGTCTTGACCGCTACACTCCCCACTGCCCCGCTGCCGCCGAGTACGATTACCTTTGGCATTTGTGACCTCCAGTAAATTGAACTTTGTTCATTTAACATTGTTCAATTTATTAGAGCTTGTCAACATAAATAAAATCATCCCTGTCGGGAAAAAGCAAAGAAAGACAAGCCCTTCAGCCGCCGAACGACTGAACGAGGTCCTGGATGATCCGGCTGTATACGGCACGGGCGCTGTCGGCGACATAGCCTATGATACGGCTGTTGTGAAGGGAGACCATGCCGTGGAGCATGCACCAGACCTTGACCACGTCCCTGATCCCGTCGTCGCCTGCCTGCACGCCTGTGCCGCTTCTCACTTCCTTTACCGCCGCCAGGGCAAGCTCCGCGATCTCCATGGAGACCGCGTATTCGATCCGGGAAAGCTCTTCGTGAGGGGTGCCCACATAGTCGTTGTACTTGGGCGTTGGACGCGTGAACATGATGTCGTAGTACGCGCCGTTGTCGAGGCCGAAGCGAACATATGCATCCATGAGGGCCTTTGCACGGACCGTCGGATCCGCCGCGCCTTCATATGCATCGTAAAGCTCTTTTCTGAGCTTTTCAAACCCCGTGATGACGAGCGTAAGATAGATTTCGTCTTTATTGGAAAAGTAGTTGTAGAGATTGGGAGCCGTCATGCCTGCACTCGATGCAAGCCTGCGCATGGTAAGGGCGTCGAAGCCCTCATCCGTTATGATGGCAAGCGCTTCGCTTAAGATAGCGCCCCGCACCTTATCGATCTCTTCCGGGCTTCGCACGGTCTTCATGCTCGATTGGATTAACTTTGTTCAGAGCTTATGTCAAGGCCCGTGATGTATGCCTTGCCACGGAAATGGCGCTTTCAGGAAAGAATGGATATGCCGAGCTTCTCCTGCCTGATCCGGGCGACATTGCCGGCGATGCGCATCGATGCGGTCAGGTCGGCCGCAAGGGAGGCAAAGGCCCGGTCCGTCGCTACCTGTGTTTTCCCGACGATGTCGGTCAGGCCTGTCTGTATCCCCTGCGCGACGTTGCGCATGAAGAGTACGAGAGAGACGAGCCCCGGGTGGCCGATGCCGCTCGAATCCAGCTTTGCGGCAGCCTCACGCGAGAGGATCTCAAGGGAATCCGCAGAGGAAACGACTTCCCCGAGCAGAGCTGCAACGTCGCTTCCCGGCTGTACGCCCCTGCCTTTCATGGAGGCAGCCAGGAGGGCGATCTGAGCCCGCACCCCTCCCACGAGGGGGCCCATCATCATGATATCCTCGACCTGCCTGAACGGCAGTGCCATGTCGGTGTAGGCATGTCCCACGCGGCCGAGTATCCGGCTGCTGTCAACCTCGCACCCGTCCAGAACGATCCCGCCGTGGGGGCAGGGCTTGAGAAATCCCAGATCCAGAGGCCCGGTCATCTTGAGCCCCGGCGTATCCCTATCGACGATGAACGCGGTGTAGCTCTTCCTCTCCCCTTCCTGGGCAGTGACGGCAAGGACGATGAAAAGGTCGGCGATGGGACCGTTGGTGAGGTACGCCTTCTCGCCGGAGATGCGATAGACGCCGCCATGCTCCCGGGCAACGGTGGACAGGCGTTTCGGATGGCCGCCGACCCCGGGCTCGGAGATGGCCAGGCAGGGAATCTTCGTCCCCTTTGCAATCTCCGGCAGAAACAGGTTTTTCTGCTCGTCCGACCCGAAGCCGAAGAACAGGAAACGGGCGATGACGGAGTGCATGAGCCATGAGAGGGCCGTCCCGAGGTTATGCCCGTTTTCCACAAACGCCTGGCCGGAGACGCCCATATGCAGCCACCCTCCCCCCATGCCCCCGTGGGCCACAGGGATGCCGATCCCGTACAGGCCTTCCTGCGCCATGGCCTGCCGCAGATCGGCCGGCAGCAAAAGCAGATCGTTCAGATCGGTGCGCGGGGCGATATGCCTCACGGCAAACATCGAGACCATTCTTTTCAGAGCGGTCAGTTCATCATCGGACGTCACGACGGCGGGTCTCCCTCCATTAGAGAATAAGCTCCTCGACAAAGCCCACAAGCTGGTTGAGGCTCCTGCATTCGCGGAGCTCGTGACAGTGGGCTTTGTAGGCGAACATCTCGCTGTCGCCCGTGTTCCACGAACTCTCGGGCTCGGGATTGAGCCAGATAAGCCTCTTGCACTTCTCCCGCATCTCTTCGAGGATCCGGTCCTCGGGATGGAAATAGTTCGATCTTGCGTCGCCGATGATGATGAGCGTGGTCTTTTTGTTGATGACGTCCATATGGTCTTTCTTAAACTGCCGGAAGGTTTCGCCGTAGTCTGTCTGGGCCAGGTAATCGATGTCCACCTCTTTGAGGACCTTCTCGATGGCGTGGTTTATCTCTTCCTCCTCGAGGATCTTCGTCACCTCCGCCACGCCGGAGACGAAGACAAAGCTGTTGACCTTGGTGAAGCATTCCTGCAGCGAATAGAGGATGTTGAGCATGAAGCGCGCGGCGGCCCACACGGACGACGAGATGTCCACCAGCGTGACGATCTTTCCCTTTCTCGGAGGCCGTTTGCGGAACATGATCTCCATGGGCACGCCGTTGTACCGGTCCGCCCTTCGCAACGTCTTCTTCACGTCCAGCAGCCCGTGCTTGTTCGATGCATAACGCCTGGAGATGATGTCCTTGAGCTTCCTGACCAGCCTCTCGATGATCTCCCTCACCTGCTCGATCTCCCTGGGGGTGAGCGAGGAAAAAGGCCTGTCTCCCAGCTGGCGCAGATACTGCTCATGGGTCCGGACCTGCCTGATCGCATCGTTGTTGGGCCGCTGCTCCCTCAGGAGCATCTCATACGCCCTGTCGAGCTGGCCTTCAAAGCGTCTCCCGAGGGTGCGCCTGGTCTCCTGCGCGAAATGGAAGGGGTTCTCCTCAAGGATCCGCTCTACGCGGCTCTTGACGTCGTTGAGCTGGACCATGACCAGGAGCCTGCTTGCAACCGGGCCCAAGTTGAATTTCTTCCCCTGGCCCATGTCGATCTCTTCGGTCTGGAGCCTGCGGATCATCTCCAGGAAGCCCATGGGGTCGCCCGAGAGGAAATCCAGGATGGCCTGGTGGTTCTGACTGCCGCTCACCTGCTGCTGAAGCTGATCCAGGACCGAGTCCATCTTCTCGATGATGGAGTCCGTATCGTCCAGGTCGATGTCCTGGCGCATCTCGTGGAAATAAAGGTGGTAGAGGCGGTCGAACTGGGCCTGTTCGCGCCTGCTCTTGGCGAAGTTGGCCCGCAGCACGGACCGGAACTCATCCTCATTGAGCATGTTGACAAGCTGGAGCTGCGAGACGCAGTCGATGACCTCCGAGGTGGAGACACGGTACCCCGCTGTCCTGCAGCACGCCGCGAATTTCAGGATGGCGTTCACCATACCGGTCTTACCCCTACGGCAGAATCTTTGCCGCGTTCGCCTTGACCATTTCGGAGTCTGCCTTGTACTTGCAGATTACATTCAGGGTATCCAGGAGGACCTCCGAGTTCAGCTCATCCACGGAAAGGGCTATGAGAGATCTGGCCCAGTCGATGGTTTCCGAGATGCACGGCCTTTTCTTCAGGTCCAGATCCCTGATGGAACGGATTGCATCCACGAGCTTTCCGGCAAGGCCCTCCTCGATGCCCGGAACTTTGAGCCTGACGATCCCGAGCTCGAGCTCGCGCATGGGATAATCGATGTAGATGTGAATGCAGCGCCGTTTCAAGGCATCGCTCATGTCCCGGTAGTTGTTCGAGGTGAGGATCACGAAGGGGATATTCCGTGCGACCCTGGTGCCGATCTCGGGGATGGATACCTGAAAATCGCTCAAGAGCTCAAGGAGAAAGGCCTCGAACTCGGGATCGGATTTATCCACCTCATCGATGAGGAGCACCACCGTATCGTCAGAGCTGATGGCTTGGAGCAGCGGCCTCGGCTGGATAAACCGCTCGGAGAAAAAGGCGTCCTCCTGGGATGCGATCTTTTCGACCGCGTCGCCAAGCGTGTCCGCGCTCGAGATCACATCGCCGATCTTATCCTTGACCATCTGCGTGTAAAGCAGCTGCTTTGCGTATTCCCACTCATAGAGCGCCTTTGACTCGTCAAGTCCCTCATAGCACTGGAGCCTGATGAGCTGCAAATCAAGCGCCCGGGACATTGCCTTGGCCAGCTCGGTTTTGCCCACGCCCGCCGGCCCTTCCACCAGGATCGGCTTCTTCGTCACGGAAGCGAGAAATACCACGGTGGCAATTTCGCGGGAGGTAACATAACCGGCCTTCTGGAGCTTATCCTGTACATCAGCGACATCAGTGAATCTCATGATGATTACCCTCTTTACAATGAAATGGTGTACTATGTTCTAGCACAAAATGAAGCAAGATCATAGGAACATGCCATAGGCTGTGAAATATAGGCCATAAGGTAATATTCCGGTATTTAATTCTCATTATTGACTCATACGATTCCGATATCAACGATTAGGTCGAATATCAAAGATTTTCTCTTTAAAGGAGGAAGTTCCATGAAGAGATTCATCCTTGCAGTATTGGCATGTGTGGCGTTTCCCCTCTTTTGCGGCGCTCAGAACGTCACCCTGGTCACCCTTGACTGGCCGCCCTATGTAGACAGCGGCATGAACAATAAGGGGTTCAATGCAGAGATCGTCAGCGAGGCGTTCAAACGGGTGGGCTACACTGCCAAGATCGAGTTTGCGGATTGGGACGCAGCCGTAGCGAAAGCGTCCCAGGGAAAGTATGACGGCCTTTTCCCCGAATATTACTCCAAGGAACGGGAGCAGGATTTCATCTATTCAAATTTCTTCTCAAACAGCCTGCTGGTCTTTTATAAGCGCAAAGGCGCAAAAATCAATTATACGTCGCCGAAAAAGCTCCAGGAACTGTCTTCCTACAAGATCGGCGTCGTAAAAGGCTACATCAACACCGCAGAGTTCGACGCAGCCACGTACCTGAAAAAATTCGAGGCGGACAGCGACGAGGCGAATCTGAAAAAGCTCCTGAACAAAGAGCTCGACATTATCGTGATCGACAAGCTCGTTGCCCAGTATCTCCTCCAGAAACACATGCCCGGCGCTGCAGCACAGCTGGAGCCCATGGATCCCCCGCTCATCATTCACCCGCTCTTCCTGCTTTTCCCCAAGAAAAATCCCAACTCCCAGAAGTTGTGTGATGATTTCAACAAAGGCTTTAATATGATCTCCAAAGACGGCACCGCCAATGCGATCATGAAGCGCTCAAGCCTTCAGTGGAGCATAGAGCCGGCAAAGTAGCACCATTTACGGAGCCGGATCGGTCCGGGTCCTTGCCGGATACCGCCTTGCACTTATGTACCCTTCGGGGCAGACCGGGAAAGTTTCCCGTCGGTCTTTCCCGGAGGGTATGAACATTTTTGATGTTTTTTCTAAAGCCTCCCCCGTCACTGTTTCGGAACGAAAAGCTCCATCTGAGGGAAGTCGTTGAGATCTTTTGATATACCTGCCCTGAGGAAAGAGTTGACCCATTTGACGATATCGTTTCTCTGGATCGATGCCCTGAGTCTCCTCATCATCATCCGTCTTGTTTCCTGGGGCATGGTAAAAGCTCGGTATATGGCATCGGCCACCCCCTCGATATCGTAGGGATTCACGAGCAGGGCATTGGGATAGAACTGTGCAGCGGCCCCGGCGAACTCGCTTAAGATCAGCACCCCGTTTTCCTCGATGCTGGATGCGCAGTATTCCTTCGCCACCAGATTCATGCCGTCCTTGAGCGGGGTGATCAGCGCAATCTCGCATGTCCGGTAATACGCCACGAGCTCCTTGCGCGGAATGGACCGGAAGATGTAGTGGACAGGCGTCCATCCGACCTGGGTGTACTTGCCGTTGATCTCTCCCACGAGTCGTTCGATCTCCTGCTTGAGCTTTTCATATTCGGCAACGTCCTGCCTGCTCGGCACGACAACCTGGAGCAGGGTGACCTTCCTTCTCATGTCCGGATACCGCGTAAGCGCGTTGTCAAACGCCATAAGGCGCTGGATGATGCCCTTCGTATAATCGAGCCGGTCAACGCCCAGGATGATCTGCCTGCCGGGGATGTTTGCATGGATGATCCACGCCTCTTCAGCGACTTCTTCGGTCTTTGCGAAGTCGGCGAACTCCCGGTAATCGATGCTGATGGGAAACGCGCCGACAGTAACGTGCCTGGAATCGGTGTGGATATAATTTACATGCCCCCTTCCCGTCACCTGATACCCATGCAGTGCCCGGATGCATCCGATAAAGTTCTTCCGGTCCCGTACGGTCTGGAACCCGATCAGGTCGTACGCCAGCAGAGCATCAAGGATCTGGAACCGCCAGGGAAGCTTGAGAAAGATATCCAGGGGCGGAAACGGTATATGGAGAAAGAACCCGATATGCCGCTCCATTCCCATGCGCCTGAGCTCGCTTGCCACCATGATCAGCTGGTAGTCATGAACCCATATGTAGTCGTCTTCATCCGTACTCTTCACCACTTCTTCGGCGAATCTCCGGTTCACCTTCTGATAGACGTCCCAATAGCACTGGTCGAAGTTGCAGTGATCGAAGAGATCGTGGAAAAGCGGCCAGAGAATCTCATTGGAGAAGCCGTGATAGTATCTGTCGACCTCCTCCCTGCACAAATTGACGTGCCCGAGGGAATAACCGGTCTGATGCATGCCCGACGAGATGAGGTCTTTCAGATATTCTTCACTGGGGCAATCGCTTTCGGGCAGCCCGAGCCAGCCTATCCACAGCCCCCCGCGATGTCTTAAAACAGGCCCGAGAGCGGTGACAAGCCCACCCGAGCCGGGTTGAATCTCCCATTCATGTTGACCTGCTCTGTTCAGTACGATCGGCAGCCTATTGGAAACAACCACTAACCTTTTAGGCTTCATGACACCTTTCCCTGCCGCTCTTCAGCGGCAGGTTCACCCATGCATCCAGAAAACCTTTCACGGCAGGGATATCCGGCAGTAAACCCCTTGCTGCGGTCGGGGTCTCCCTATTGCCCACACGGATACCGATTCCGGACGAACGTATCCTCCGGAATGCGTCTTCATCGGTGCTGTTGTCACCGATGTATACACAGAAAGTTTCTTTCGGCTCATCCCGGAGAAGCTCTTCCAGGGCGTCCCCCTTATTCCACCCCCTGGCAAGCACTTCCACGCCGCCTTTGAATTTCCTCACCTCAAGCGAGCATCTTGAAGCTATACCGGTCCATTCGGCCGCGATCTCTCCTTCGAGGCGTACGGCCAGTCTCTTTTCAGCGCCCCTTGTATGGAAGGCGATGCTCGCAGGCTTTTTTTCTATATGCGCCTCCATTCCCCTGTCCAGGGCCAAGGTGTGCGCATGGGAGAGTCCTTCCTGCTGCCGGAGCGATATTTTCTTGATGAACACCTGGCCGGAGCAATACCGTTTCTCGAACCCGTGACTCCCGATCATGATGCCTTTCCATGGTTTGAGCAACATTTCCAGCTCGTCCAGGGGACGGCCCGATATGACGGCAAGGGTGGTATCCTCGCGCAGGGAAATTTTTCTCAGGAGTTCGGGTATGCCTTTGAGCGGTCGCGCTTCCATGCGGTTGACATGGAAAGGCGCCAGGGTGCCGTCATAGTCAAGGGCGAGCAGCTTGCTCTGCCGGAGCGATATGATATCCCAGAACCGGGGTATGCGCCCTATCTCCGGTAGATACAAATTTTCCCGGCCGATCATAAGAGCTCAATCCTGTCGTTGGCCTCATATACGGTTGCAATCATGAGCGTGAGGTATTCTCTCAAGTTCCGTGTGATAAGAAAGTTTTCCCGGACGAACTCCCTGCCCTTCTCCCCCATCTCCTTGAGCTGTTTCCTCCGTTTGAGGATATACCGGATGCGCAGTGCGGCGCCTTCGGGGGTATTCACCAGGAAGCCTGTATGATAATTGATCACCTGGAGCCTGATCCCCCCGGTATCTCCTCCGATCACCGGTTTGGCTTTCCACATGGCCTCGGTCACGGTAAGCCCGAAACCCTCCTTGAGAGATTTCTGGAGAATAATGTCCGAGATGCGCTGGATGGCGTTTATGGTGAGATTGTCGTCCGAAGGGAGCATGAGGATATGGATGTCCGGGTCGTCAGCCGCGCTCGACTGGACCTCGTTGTATACCTCTTCCCCTTCGGGATCGTCGGTGGCTCCTCCGCCTGCCAGGATGAGCTGAATGGGAACGAATTCCTTTACCAGATTATATGCGTGAATAACCCCCATGGGGTCCTTGAACCTGTCAAACCGGGATATCTGGGTTATGATGGGCCTTCCCGAGTCGAGCCCGAACCTCTCGTAGGTCCTATCCAGTTCCTCCCTGCTCAGTTCGCAGTTTTTGTCGCTCAGAGGGTCGATGCTCGGAGCCATGAGGTACATGGGATGCGGCAGCCTCTGGGTGAACTCCGAGAGGGACCAGATGCTGGCATCGTAAGCCTGGACAAAGTTTCTCAGGAATTTCCACACCGGGCGGTAAGGCCGGCTTGCGTCGATATGGCACCGCCATATCCATTTTCCCTTTCTTTCAGGGATGCTTTCGATCAGGGCTGCAGGCTGAGGATCATGGATGAACACGATATCCGCTTCTTCGAGGCGGTTCTTCAGCATGCCGAAATTCTGTCTGTTGATGATTTCATAATGCCGGAGAAGAGATTCCCGTATATCGACGCGTTTCCCCTGGAGGGCGTTGTGCATATCCTTTGTGCATTGGAAAAAATCCGCGTCTCCTGAAATCGTCTCCCAATGAACGTCCAAACCCAGCTCTCTCTTCAATGGGATGAGCCTGTTGAGAATTTCGGCGACTCCGCCTCCGGCCTTCGTGGAATTGATATGGAGGATATTCTTCCCCATGAGAAGCTTTGCCAGCTGCTTGAGCTGATCGATTACATCCGATCCCACTACGTTTTCATACTGTTTTAATAGTGTCGTCATTACACACCCCGGGATTAAGCATTCCGCTTGAACATCTTTGCAAGCTCGTCTCTCAACTCGATCAGGTTGATGAAGTAGGGATCGATACTGGAAAGCTGCTCTATCAACACAATGTATTCATTACCGAAGCTCGACAGCCAGTGGGTAAAGTCATCCGATCCCAGAGGGGTACGCCTCCTGGAATCTATGAAATGGTAAAAGATGCTGCCGAGAGACATATGTGGCAGGTGGGCGCCCAGTTCTTCGGGTAGATTCAGCGTCTTTTTGGTATCAAAGATCACTATCTGAGAACGTACGAAATAAAAGGTGTTCAGAGCCTTGATCCACGGGAGACTGTCGCTTTCATCCATCCGCTCTTCGATCATGTCCACAAGCTCTCTCCGAAGCATCTCCATATCGGAAAAATCCGTAGGATTAACCAGAGCCATGCGTTCGGCAAGGGTTTTGTCATGAATGTTGTGCCGGACCCATACGGCAAAATCGTTCTGGTATTCGGGATCGTCAAAGCGCGGTCGCAAGAGCCCGCCCCAGAAATGGTAATAAATCGAACTTTCCGGAACTATTTCGAGCCTGTCCCTCAACTCGATGAGGGTATGAGCACTCTGGCCTGTGGCGATAGCTATCAGTGCACAATCTCGTATGGCAAACGACTCACCCATACTGCCGTCTCCTTTCCCATCATCCCTAATTCCTGCCGGTATCTCTTAAACTCTATTAAGGATATCCCTGGTTGTTGAATTGAATAAATCTCATGAAAGGGGGCACTCTATTCATTCAAGAGAAACAAATAATCCACATGATTTAACAATATATTTATCGCCCTGATTATCAAGGCTGCAGCGCCCGGAATGGTTTCCATCCAAGGATTCTCCTTTCTTGAGTTTACATGCGCACTGCCTATTTTATTATTTCAAGGATGCCCTCTACGGGCAGATAAATGATGGGGGTGCAATATGAAAAAGGGTATCATCGTAATGATAGGAATGCTGGTTGTCGTGCTCGCTTTCGGCGGCACGGCGTATGCGCAAGATAAATCCGGGAAAGGGATGCAGCAGGGACAGGTACAGTCACAGTCGCAGGCAAAGGGACAGATGCAGGCTCAGCAACAGGGGGTTAAAAAGCTCAATGTAAACACTGCGTCAGCTCAGGACCTCCAGCGGCTGCCCGGGATGAACCAGAATCTGGCACAGAATATCATCGACTACCGGACTGCAAACGGACCGTTTGAGTCCATCGATGACCTCAGCCGGATCAGCGGCATTGAAAAGCAGCGCATCGATACATTACGCCAGTATCTCATGGTGAAACACGACCTCAACACGGTAACGGCGCAGGAGCTGTCAAAAGTGCCGGGAATCCAGCAGAATCTGGCTCAGAATATCGTACGTTACCGTGAGGCGAACGGTCCCTTCGGCTCTGTTGACGATCTCAACAGGGTCTCGGGAATGAACGACTTCAAATTAGAGCTGGCAAAGAAGTATATCCAGGTGGGCCAATAGATACACCCTTGGAATAATCTCACCTTTCTCGCAGCCGGAGAGTCGCTTTAAGAGAAAGGGACTCGGACAGCGCTGTTTTTAAGGGCAAGAGCCTTTGATCAGGGAGGATTAAGGCCGCATGCAAAGATTATCAACGTAACCGGTAATTCCGAACAAAGACCGAGTCTTCTCAAAAGGGACCCTGGTCTTTGTCTAAAGAAAACGCCTCAGAAAGGCAGACTAACAATGGAGGATAAACAATGAAAAAATCAACACTATTATCTATAGGAATCCTAGTCCTTATGCTTACCGTCGGCGGAATAGCATACGGCGAAGGGAATATGGACAGCTCTTCGGGCCAGCAGGGAACCATGGGGTCCGACCCGGGTATGACCGGCGGAACCAGCGGGATGGATCAGCCATCAGGCCAGGAAGGTACGGCGGGCATGTCGCAGTCGAAGATCGATATCAACACCGCTTCGGCAAGCGAACTGGAGAGCATCCCGGGCATGACCAGGACCATGGCGAGGGATATCGTGCAGTACAGGGATCAGAACGGTCCTTTTGCGTCCGTTGACGACCTGACAAAAGTCAAAGGCGTCGATAATAAAAAGCTCGACCAGATCAGAGGCAGTGTCACCATAGGCCAGGAAGGCATGGGAGGTTCGAGCGGCACGAGCGGCACCGACATGGGTACCGGCACAGACATGGGCACCGGCGGGACCGGTGATACCGACATGGGCACCGGGGGTACGAGCGGTACCGACACGGGTACCGGCGGCGCAGGCTCTTCAGGGTATTAGAAGTTGCCACCAATGTCTGACAGATGAGTATAAAAAGGAAATGCCGGTGTCGACGCACCGGCATTTCACTGCCCCTTTAAAGGCGATACACTCTGTTATGCATTTAAACTTATTCAAAGTACATACCTTGAAGTAGGGAAAACCAGAGATAAAAAGGAGGTAAGAAATGAAAAAAATTACCATGGTAATCGGGATAATCCTCGCAGTAATGTTGGCGCTGAGCGTGACATCCTGTGAGAAGAAACAGGGAGCGGCGGGACCGGGGGCAGGAGCTCAGACCGGCACGCAATCGCCGGAAAGCGGTGCAGGAGCGGAATCTCAGATGGGAATGGCACAGAGTACTATTGATGTAAACACCGCCTCGGCAGCCGAGCTTCAGCAGGTGCCGGGAATCGATCAGACGCTCGCCCAGAATATCGTAAGCTACCGGGATGCGAACGGTCCTTTCGCTTCGATCGACGATTTAAGCCGAGTGCAGGGGATGGATCAGCAGAAGCTCGATTCGCTCAGGAGCTACCTGACAGTCGGACAGCCGTCATCACCCGGCATGAGCGGATCCAGCGGAGTAGAGGGAATGGATTCAAGCGGTTCGAGCGGCACCAGCGGGTCCACCGGAACTGAGGGGATGGATTCAAGCGGGTCAAGCGGCACCAGCGGGTCAAGTGACCCCAGCAGCCCTTCGGATGGAATGAGTACTCCGTAAGGTTTTTTGATCGTCCGCGCATAAGCGTCTTAACATGTTTGTACAGTACATGACGAGGTAATGCCGGTATATGGATACCGGCATTACCTCATGTCATAAAAACCATTATTCACGTGTAATGAGATTCAATACGAAATCAGACTTTCTCTTAGGGCAGACAGACAAGGAGGCACGCATGAAAAAAATAACTCTTCTTACAACGTTACTGGTGTCGGTCATGCTCATAGCAAGCGGAGCAGGGTTTGCACAAGATACGGGGGCGGGGTGTCAGGATGCAGGTGGAGAGAATACAACGGATCAGGGGACGACGGCGCAGGGTGTGGGCGCTGGAGGAACTTCTACCCAGGATACAGGGGGAGAAGCTGCCGGCCAGGGAGCAGGAACGCAGGGCGTGAGCACTGGCGGGACGGCCTCCCAAGGCACGGCAGCGCAGGGAGTAGGTGCAGAGGCAACCGGACAGGGCATAACCTCTGAAGGTGCGGCCGGCGGCGGCGGTATAACCGGAGAAACAGAGGGCATAGGAGGCGGAGGGGGCGACAAGGGAAGCGTAGCCCGGGAAACAAGCGAGAATGCGTACGGGCAGGGCAAGGTCAATATCAACACCGCCACGAAGGGAGAGCTCATCATGGTCCCCGGGATCTCGAGGTCTCTCGCCGATAGTATCATCCAATATCGGGATACCAACGGACCCTTCAACAACGTCGACGATCTTGCCAATGTCCGGGGGATCGACCAGGATAAAATCGACGATATCCGGTTTTACACGAAGCTGGAAGGGCCTACGGACATCGAGCCCGATCTGGTCAGGTCGCAGCAAAGTACCCCGTTCCCAGAGTACGCACCTGACTCAGGCGGTTCGCCACCTGCAGAATGAGGAAGCCGGGGCGTGAGACTATGCCTTTTTGCTTCATGAGAAACATGGACGTATCTCGATGCCGAGGACGGTATCGGTGAAGATTCAGTAATTGATCTTTCGGAAGCCTGAAGAAAGGCATCTGGACAAGGAGATGAGCGATGAGAAAATCAACGGTGATCACAGGGATTATCCTGGTGCTGGTGCTTATCCTTGGCAGCACGTCCTGCGGAAAAAAGGAAGAAACGCAGGCGCAGGGAACGGTAAACATAAATACCGCAACGGCTGAGGAGCTTCAGCAGGTACCGGGAGTTGACCAGAACCTGGCACAGAACATCGTGGCCTATAGAAATATGAACGGCCCTTACACTTCGGTAGACGACCTCAGTAGAGTGCAGGGGATGGATTCGGAGAAACTCGGCTCGATGCGGGACTACATCGCTGTCGAAGGCGAATCGGGCTCACCGCAGGAGTCTCCGCAGGGCTCAGGGCAGCAGACACCGCCGGCGTCTCAGCCAGGCCAGGAACCGGGTCAGCAGGGATCGCCGCAATAGAACCTGCACCGGAAGCTTTTACCGTGTTTTCAAAGATGCCGGTGTCCCGTGACACCGGCATCTTACTGTTACCGAGTTAATCGTTTTTTCTTCGGGGTCTTGAATTATACCTTCTCGAATTTATATTATTACTCCATACAATGCCCTGAGGGGTAATATATGATGAGGAGGTAAGTAATGAAAAGGTTTACCATTTTGGCAGGAGTGATCCTGGTTGTTATGTTTTTTGGCACTATGGCGTTTGGAGCAGGAAAAGCAGGACAAGGGAAAATCAATGTGAATACCGCAACACTGGAAGAACTGCAGCTGCTGCCGGGAATCGGTGAGGCCACAGCAAAGAATATCATCGCATATCGGAAAGCCAACGGCGTTTTTAAATCCTTATCCGAGATCCCCAATGTAAAAGGCATCGGCGAAAAGAAATTCAAGTCATTGCAAGGGTACGTCAAGCTGGAAGGAAAATCGGACTTCGTTCCCGCAACTCCCAAGGCTGAAAAAGAAAAACCGGTCTCCTGACAATCAACACGATCAGGGAAGCATGCTCGTTTGAACAAGTAAAGAATCGTGACAGCCAACGATGTGATGCCGGTGGATCTCTTCCACCGGCATTTTTTTAGCCTTACTGTCACGTACCGTGCGGATCGAAATCCGACGATACCTTCTTCAGCTCTGCAAACAGCCTCTTCTGCTCTTCCGTAAGATCTCTCGGCATGACGATCTTGATCTGCGCAAAAAAATCCCCTTTCCGGGCAAGGCCTCTTCCCTTGAGCCTGAGCCTCTGGCCGGAAGAAACCCCCGGCGGGATCTTGAGGTTGTATGTCCCGTCCGGCGTATGGATTTCTTTCGTGGCACCCAGAGCCGCATCCCATGGCGAAACGGGAAGGTCCGCCACGATATCGTTGCCTTCAAGCTTGTACTTTCCGTTGGAGGAAAGCCTTATCCGCAAATACAGGTCTCCCGACCCGCCCGGCCCGGGGTTCCCCTGTCCGGAGAGGCGGATTTTCATCCCGTCATAGGCGCCTGCAGGGATTTTAACGTTCAGCCTTTTACCGCCGCCTGGCCCCTGGAGCTGGATCTCCCTGTTCGACCCGGCATGCGCCTCTTCCAGGGAGATGCTCACCTCGGTCTCAAGGTCGCCACCTCTGGATGCGCCCGGCCTGTGGCCGGAGCCGCCTGCCATCCCGATATCCCCGAAGAGGGATTCGAAAAAATCCGAGAAACCGCCTCCGGGAGCGGAGCCGGTGCCGAAGTCAAAGGAAAACGTATGCGATCTCCCGCCCCTGGGTCTCCCGCCGAACGGGTTTCCTCCGAAAATGTCCTCGAACCCGGGAGGGGGCCGGAACGACTGCCCCTCCTGCCAGTTGCTCCCCAGCGCGTCGTATCTCTTCCGTTTCTCGGGGTCTTTGAGCACCTCATAGGCCTCATTGAGCTCCTTGAAACGCTTTTCCGCGGTGGGGTCGTTTTTGCAGGTATCAGGATGGCAATCGCGTGCAAGCTTTCTGTAGCGCTTTTTTATCTCTTCCTGGGCAGCATTCCTCTCCACACCCAGTACCTTGTAGTAATCCTTGTATTCCAAGTGCATGTCCTCTTTTTTGGTATCTAATCAATCCTTTAGATAGGAGCAGATACCGGGAAAATCAATAGCATCAGAAGCGGTTATCGAGCTGGGAAGCAATTGCCTCCGGTATCCGGACAAGCTCCGCCTCCATGAATCCGGTATGTCGAATGGCCTCCATGGCTTCATCGAGATACTTACACGCGACATCCTTGCTTCTCTTCAAAATCTGCGGGGTGATGTGGGGGATTAGGTGTTTCTGCCTGTCGGCAGGGGTTACGAAACCGGCGGTATCCGCCAGGAGAGGGGGATTCTCCTGAAAGAGAAAGATCAGGGGCAGGGTCGATTTCCCTTCGAGGATATCGTTGAAGGGGTCCTTGTTGTCGTCTTTGCTCGGGGTGAGATTGATGATGTCATCCACGATCTGGAAGCCCATGCCCACGGTCCTCCCGAAGGTGACCAGTCTATCCAGAATATCCGGGGCAAGCCCTGCCAGGATACCCGGAGCAAAGGTGCAGTACTCGAAAAGGGAAGCTGTCTTGAGATAGATGATATCGAGATAGACGTCCATATCGTCATGGAATTCTTTCGCATACTGGAGCTCTTTGAGCTCCCCTTCGGCCATCTTTTTGATGGTCTGGGCCATCCCTGTCACCAGCTCCATCCGGCCGATCCTGCAGAGGGTTTCCATAGCCGAGGCCGTAATGAAATCTCCGGCCAGCAACGCCGGCTTATCGCCGAAAACCTGGTTTGCAGTGGGTTTTGCACGCCGTATGGACGTACAGTCGACCACATCGTCATGCAGAAGGCTTGCCGTGTGCATGAGCTCGACCGTGTATGCCACGGGCATGACTTTGTCTGCCGGAAGGCCGATGGCCTTGCCGATGAGCATCACCATTTTGGGTCTCAAGCGCTTCCCGCCCGAGTCGAGGATATATTCACCGATCTCGGCGGTATATTGTGTAGAGCTCTGAAAGATCTCTCTGAGGCCCTGTTCGAATGATCCGTCCATAGCCTGACCTATATCAAAGAGCACCGGCAATATCAACGCAAACATAGTCTTTCTTATTGGCGTTATCCCGACAATGCGCCGTTATGGGTCTGCATGAAAGACTGATAATTTTCCTCCGCTCGGCCGATATCTATACAATGCCGATCTCACCTGTTTGAACTAGGAGAAAAATATGAAAAAGCTGATATGTTTCCTCGGAATTATTTCTTCCCTCGCTCTCTGGGGCTGCGACAGCAATGCACTGAAGTCCCTGGCCGATGATTCGAGCGATGCAGCCAGTATCGAAGAGGCGCGAATGGCGCTGAACGACGGCGATTACCAGGGTGCTATCGATATCCTCGAGCCCGGACACGACTCGTCGAATCCGGACGTGGAGGCGACGAGAATCATTGCCTCTGCATACATGGGCAAGGCAGGTTTTGACCTGACCTATATAATTGAAAATTCAGGCGACTCTGACAATGAAAGCTTCGACGTCATCGCTTCGGCCTTATCTCTCCACATTACGGGCGATCTTGCCAGGGCGTCATCCGGGGAGGCAGCGGGAGAGGAGGCATCTGCAGCCAGATACCTGGCCTATGCTTCCCTAAATACTTTTATACATTATCTCGAAAGCGCCCAGGCGTATCTCACGGACCTCGTCGATACCTATGGAAACGACGACGACACGGTCCAGCTGGGAATGGTATCGGCCGTACATTTCATCCTCAAGGTCGGCCTTGAATCCGCGGATCTGATGACAACCAACGTCCCGGTCAACAAGGCCGCCTATCGGGAGGTGTTCCCCGAGCACGGGGATACGGATTGGGGCATCCTGCTCACCAGTCTTGCAACAAATATCCATAACGACACCGATCTGGTTCAGGCCCTTCGGGGCGATATCGCAGCCGTTGACAACGCGGTCGCAGTCCTCAACGCCAGGATGGGATCGGACGAGGAAGTCGCTGAGAAGTTCTCGGAATTCTTAAGCGAGCTTCTCGGAGGCGGAGAGATAGACACGTTCGACGGCGCCGATGCGGCGAATTATATCGGCAGCAACCTGCTTGAATATCAAATCTAAAGGATCCGGCGATGAAAAAACTCCTTGTTATTGCATTCCTGATGGCGATCTCGACAGGCACGGCTTCCGGTGAAGAATACCCGTACATCTACAAGGGACTCCGTCCCATGGGAATGGGCGGCGCCTTTGTCGCCGTTTCCGATGACGCCAATGCCCTTTTCTACAATCCCGCCGGCCTGGCCAGGATCAAGAATATCCGGGCATCACTGTTCCCCCTGGATCTGGAAGTCGGGGAAAAAGCCTATGATATTTACCGCGACGCGGCAGATGTCGATTTCGATGACGAAGCTGAGACAGCCGAGTATCTGAGGAATAATGTCGGCGAACGCGCCCATATCGGGCTCAACCTGTTCCCCTATTATTCGATGCCCCGGTTTGCCTTCGGCCTGATCGGCACCGCCAGGATGGATCTCGAAGTTTTTGACCGGCAGTATCCCAGGTTGCAGACCCACGTGATCAGCGACATGGGTGGAACAGTGGGATACGCTCACCCCCTCCTCGATGGCATCCTTTCCATCGGCGCGAGCGTGAAATACGTCCACAGGCAGAGTCTCGTAAAGCAGTATACGGTACTGGACATCACTGCCGACGATCTCGATGAAACAATAAAGGACGATCTTGAAGACGGGAGCGGCGTGCTTGCGGATATCGGGATGATCGTTTCCCTTGATTCCTTCGGGATGGAGAATGCCCGGATAGGCGTCTGTGCAAACAACCTCATCGGCAGCGACCTCGGCGATGCAGAAGACCTCGAAGATCATGTCGATATCGGTTTTGCCGTAGACCATGATCTGTGGATTACAAAGACCACCTTCGCAGTCGATTATATCGATGTCTTCTCCCAGCTCGGAGATGACGACGATCTCGCCAAGAGGATCCGCGTCGGCGCCGAGTTCAGATTCCCTGCGTTCCTTTCGGTGCGAACAGGCCTGTATCAGGGATACTTCACGGCAGGGGCCAATCTCGATGCGCGTTTCGTACAGCTCGATGCGCTCACTTATGCCGAAGAGATAGGGGCGTATGCGGGCCAGAGGGTCGACAGGCGTTATGCGCTGCGCTTCATCATGGGGTTTTAAGCCTACAGCGTACGGATCTTTTCGATGAGGCCGCTGGTGGAGTGGCCGGACTTGAACGCAAGGGATAACACTTCGCCTCCGCAGGCTTTCACGATATCGGCGCCGACGATGCTGTCCGGTTCCCAGTCGCCCCCTTTCACGAGCACGTCGGGGAGGATCTCCGAGATAAGCCGGTAAGGGGTCTCCTCGCTGAAGATGCACAAGTAGTCCACGCACGACAGGGCAGCGAGGATGGAAGCCCGGGAGCTCTCGGTGTTTATGGGCCTTTCTGCTCCCTTGAGCCTCCGCACCGAGGCATCCGAATTCAGGCCGACCACCAGAGCGTCCCCCAGTGCCCGTGCCTCCTGAAGATATGCGACGTGTCCTTCATGGAGGATATCGAAGCACCCGTTCGTAAAGACGGTCTTCATTCCCCGCGCTTTCAGGGAAGCGATCCTGGTTTTCAGGTCGTCCGGATCCAGGAGCTTCCGTCCGGAATCAGGGGGCTCGGACCACGGCCGCGAGGCGATCCTCGCCGTATATTGTCCAAGCGCACGATACGAGGGAAGCACGTCCGGGAATTTCTCTTCGAGTGCCTCCACGTGGGCGTGTACGGTCTTCCAGTCGCCCCTCTGGACGGGACCCGTCAAGGCCCCTTTCCCCCGGGCCTCCAGGTTTCTGAGCGTCCCCTTGATGAGCGGTATCAGATGCTTCATCTCCAGGCCCACCGTCTCCATGAGATCCGATGCCTGGGAAACGATTGCGACGAGATAGTTCGAGGCGATGACCGCAGCGGTGTGGTAAACGACCTTATCCTCCCCGGATAGGGAAAGAAGGTTTGAAGAAAGGGAGGATATCAGATCGTCTGCTGCCGCATGCGCCTGAGGAGTCCCTTCGAATACGAAGAATGCGTCCCGGATGGATTCCTGGGCAAGGCTTTCTTCAATGATCGACTGGAGCGGGTGCAGGCTGCCTGTTTCCCCGCCGTATCCGGCAAGGGGGTCGAGGAGCCCGGATGTGTACAGGCCGCTTAAGTGATAAAACACCAGACCCTTACAGGATTCCTTCCACAGCTCCGCAATATGCTCGGCTGTGCCGGCAATCGCATGGTCGGGAACGGCAAGGAACACGACCTGCACCCCCTGGGGTTCCGGAGGGACATGAGGGTATCGGGGCAAGGAGCCGCCATCCGGCTTTGACGAAACCACCCAGAGCGGACAGTGCCCGGCCTGGCGCAGGAGCGTGGTCATTGCGCTCCCCACTTTCCCCATGCCTATGACGGCAAAATCATACCTCATCCGTGACCCCCTGATCTTTGAGCCGCCTGTACTTATCCCAGTCCATGGTAAAGGAGAGCCCTTTCATGGCCGCCCGTGCCATCTCCTTGTACTCGGTCTTCTCGAAATACCGGTGCAGCTTCCCGGCAATCGGATAGATCTGTTCGGACGGCTTCCAGTATGCCGGCTCGCCGGTATGCGCGTTGCGCAGGCAGTCGAAGGTAACCGCCGAGGATACCTCGGCAAGGGAAACGCCCTGAAAATCCCTCATCATGGCTTGAAGCTGGCCCGCATCGACCGGAGAGAAAAATGAATACACCCGCGAATAGATCTCCGAATACAGGCGCGAATAGATGACGGCTGCGTGATAGTATTCCGGGATATCGATGAGGGCGTCCTTGCCGGTCGCCTTACCGAAGGCGTAGAGCATGCCCTGCATATTTTTCAGCCCTCCCAGGCCCGGGTGAGCCTGGCCGGGAAGTCTCGGTTTGTCCGGCGAAAAAGAAGCCCTCGGATCCTGCAGCGCCAGCCATTCCACCAGGAGCATGGAAAGGCCCTCCGGGAAATCGAATCCTTTGATGAAGGTCTGCTTCGGCCTGAATACCCCTTCCCGGAGGATGAGCTCGATCAGCCTTGTCTCGCCCTCTCCGGAATCGGAATCCACATACAGCCGTGAGGTATAGTTATCCTGCTTCGATATATTGATAACGAGATTCCTGTATCCCTTGGCGGACAGGATCTCGACCATCCCCGCCTTCCGGAGCAGGTCCATGATCTGGTTTTCATCATACAGGCCGAGGAACCTGGAGGAGGTGAACAGGTCCTCCTTTTCGTCCGGAAGGGAATCGGCAATCGTATAGGTGATGTCCTCAAGATATCTCGGCTCTTTTTTGTTGTGGGATCTTGTGGGGGTCATGACGCGGTCCTTCCTACGCTCACGAAAAATACGTGTTTTGCACCGGCTTTTTTAAGAGTTTTTGATACTTCCCGGGCTGTCCGACCAGTTGTGATTACATCATCGACAACCATAACCGATTTCCCCTCCACTCCCCTTGCAGAAAATACCGCCTTGAGATTACGCTCCCTGTCTCTTTTCGGAAGCCCAACCTGACTCGGGGTCTTTATGGTCTTATGCAGTATTCCATATCTCACATCCACCCCCATATAGCCAGATAAATCCCGGGCGATTAAGGCTGACTGGTTGTATCCTCTCAGTACTATCCGCGACCAGTGAAGGGGGACAAAGGTCAGCACATCGGGCCTGATCCCTTTTTCCGTGACGGACCGGTAAACCAGCTTGGCAAGGAATTTCCCGAATACGGTCGCCCGGTGATACTTGAACCGGTGAATGACATCCTGTATCAGTCCGTCGAACACGCATACGCTGAGCATCCGGTCATATTCCGGCGGCCTGGAGAGGCACTCGATGCAGGTGCCGGGCGTTCCGAGGGAGGTACCGCATACATCGCACACGGGTTCCGGGAGGAAGCGGATCCGGGAGCGGCATTCGATGCATACGCCGTCCTCGACGCCTTCACCGTTCGAACAGATGAGACATCGCGGCGGGAAAAGGTGTTTTCTCAGAAGAGAGAACATGTCCGCACCATATCATAAGAGGCACCCGATCTCCACTCCATCGATAAGGTGATGGTAAAAAAAATCGACCGGAATCTGCGGCACAGCAGGCCGCTTCAACTGGGATTTCACGAGATCCGCACCGGCCCTTAATCCCGGGCGCAGCGCCCGTGAGCCCGTCTTATTCATCCGGAGCCGGGTCGACGGCGTTATGAATAATACTTCGAATAATTATATTTCTTGTACTTGTACTTCTTCGCCGGGAGCTCATCGACTGCGTTGAGAACGATTCCGATGACCTTATCCTTTGGAAGCGTCTCAAGCGCCATTTTGAAATCGGCCTCCCTGGTGTACCGGTACCGCGAAACCATAATGATGGCGTCCACCTGGCCGGCGAGGATTTTGGGGTCCACGGTTGCCTGGATCGGAGAGGTATCGATAATGATGAACCTGTCACTATACCGCTCGGAAACCTCTTTGATCAGGGATTTCATATTCTTCGATTCCAGAAGTTCTGAAGGATTCGGGGGGGCCTCCTTCGCCGCGGGCAGAATGGTGAGCTTATCGATGGGTGTCTTGATAAGGCAGTCGGCCACCTCTGCTTTGCCCTGAATGATCTCCACCACCCCCTTGGAAGGAGGGTACTTGAAAAGGGTGTGCAAAGAAGGCTTTCTTATATCGCACTCGACGAGGAGAACGTGCTGATCCTCTCCCTTTGCAATGGAGATGGCGAGATTTGACGCGACGAGGCTCTTGCCTTCCGCAGGCAGTGCGCTGGTGATCATGATGACCCGGGGGACCTCCCTGTCCGGCATGTGGAAAATGAATGTCCGGAGCTTCCGGATCTGCTCCGCCGTATAAGAATACGGCATATAGTACATGTACAGGTGATCATCGAGCTTCCCGGTGGAAGCCGCTTCTTTGAAGTACTCTTCATCCTGTTTCTCAAGAGCCTTCCATAATTTCATTCTTTATTCCTCCATACTGATCTTGACAGGTTTTGCGGTTTCGAAACCTTTGCTCTTAAGCTGCTTCGCAAAGTCGATGGCCTCCTGCCGGCCCGTGAAGGTTCCTACTGTGACGCGGTACCAGACAGCGCCCCTGGTGTCCGCATACGGATAGATCGTGGCCTGGTGACCCTTGCCTACGAGGTCGTTGAAAAGGGCCCGTGCCTCGTCCAGGGCTGGGAAAGAAGCGACGCTTACGCTGAAGAGGACCTGCGACACGAGATTCAATTGGGGAAGAGAAATCCTCTGTCCTCTATGGATGAGGTCAAGGTTCGGCGTATCGGGATTGGCCTTTCGTACGGCCTGTAATATCCCGGAGTCTATCCTGCCGTAATAGTCGGCTGCAAGTTTGGCAACCGTATCGCCGGCACTGACGGTGACAACCTTTCCGCGGAATTCTTTCGATTCTCTCCGCGTCGGGGAAACATCGGAACCGGGCAGCGGGATTGCTCCAACCGGCTTGACATCTTCCCGAACGTCTTTTTCTTCCGGGTTTTGCGGAACGAGGGCCCCGTCCGGCGAGGTGCCTGCCGGCCCCGGATCTTCCGAAGGCCCGGCCTCGGTCACTACCGGAGTTTGAGTCGCACCTGGCATGGATAACACGTGCCGGGCAGGAGGGACGGCCTCTTTTTCGGAATAGATGAACCGGATAAGCCCGGCTGCCGCCAGCACGAGAAGGGCAAGCACCGCAGCCCGTTTCGCCCACAACGTAATCATGCCGTTCCCCGGCTGGTGACTGTTCGTTTTCAGGCCTTTCTTCGTCGAGTAGGTGCTTTCGAGATCGGAGACCGCTTTGCGGACCAGAGATGCGCTTATCTGCTTTATGCCGTCCGTGTACGCTGCAATGAGGACATTATCGCATACGATATTGACAAGCCTGGGATATCCCTTGGAGTAGCGGTATATCTCTGTCAGGGCCGATACCGTAAACAGCGGCTTTTCCATGGGTTCGTACCCTGCCACCCTCAACCGGTGGTCGATGTAGTCCCTTGTCTCGTTACTGTCGAGCGGGGGGATGTGGTACTTGATGCCGATGCGCTGTTTGAGCTGCCTCAAGTTCGGGCTCTTCAGCTTTTCATTGAGCTCCTGCTGTCCGAGCAGCATGATCTGTACGAGCTTTTCATGGGTGGTTTCCATATTGGAAAGAAGCCTGACTTCTTCCAGCATGTCCACGGACAACCCCTGGGATTCGTCAATGATGAGCACGGCCCCGCCCATCTCCTTGAGGCGCTCTTCAAAGGCACTCAAGTGGTCGCGTGTTCTTTTCTCCTCTGCAAGGCCGATGGCCTCGCCAAGGAGAAAGTACAGGTTCTCCGGTTTGATATGAGGATTTTTCACCACCACCTTGGGCATACGCGGCGGCAGCTTGAGCAGGAAGGCGTTGAGGATGGTCGTTTTCCCTGTCCCCACCTCACCGGTGATTACCACGAATCCGCTCGCTTCCTTCAGCCCATAGAGCAGGTGGGCAAGCGCCTCTTTGTGGCCCGGGCTCATGTACAGAAACCTCGGATCCGGGGTAATGGAAAAAGGCTTGAGCTTAAGTCCGAAGAATTCTCTATACATAGCAAACGCCTCAGAACGGCACTGCTATGGGCAACTCCACCGTCAGACGGGCAAAATGGGAATAGCCGACAATGAGTGCTCCTGCAACGATGATAACTGCATTTATACCAAGATAGATAAACGCCCGTAACTTTCTCGCATCCTTGTCAGCCTGGGTAAGCGCCAAAGGGACAGCGGTGACGCATGGGATGCCTCCGCTCCACTGTTCGAGCTGCTTGATGCCTTTTACCGAGGTATCGAGGACCTCCAGAAGGAAGATGATTCCCGCACCGGTACCGAGACCCAGAAGGAGAAACACGGCGGCTATTTTCAGTCCATTGGGGCTTATCGGCACCTCCGGAGGCTGTGCGTAGTCCACGACCCGGAACTGCTCGCCCTGCTGCCTCATCTCCATGCTTTCCGCCCTCTTGGCCTCATAAGACCTGTCCAGAAGGCGCTGGTAGTTCTCCTGGGTTATTGTGTAGTCTCTCGTAAGCGCCGCGAGCTCCTGCTCCCTCTTCGGGGTGCTCTCTACCCGCTGCTGATAGAACTCGATCTTTTCCTGTATCCGGGCAAGATCTCCCTTTATGCTCTCCACTTCAAGGCCGGCCGTCTTCAACTGGCTCCTTAAGTCTATTACCTGGGGATTCAGCCCGATGGTGTCTCTCTTTCCGGACGTGTTCTCCAGATCCTTTATCTGCTGCTCGAGCTGTCTCACGCTGGGATGCTGGGGCGTATAGCGCGCCTTGGCCTCCTCATACCGGCTTCTCAAGTCGTTGATCCGCTGGGCCTGGCTGGACAGGGCTGCACCCGGCTGGTTGCTCTCAATCTGAGAGAGCTGGCTCTGGATGCCGAGCCTCCGGTTCATGGCTTCGGATAGGGATCTCTGGACCGTCTCCAGCTGCGACTGGAGGCTGGATATGGTCGATACGTTGCTGTTGAGCTGCTCCGGCAGTTCTCCCATGAACTGGTTTCGGTATTCCTTGAGCTTTGCTTCCTGCTGCTGCAGGAGGGTATTGAGCTCACCAAGCTGCTTGTCGAGGAACAGCGACGTCTCGGATGCCTGTTTGGCCCTCAGCTTCAGGTGCGATTCTATGAAGAACGATGCCAGCTTGTTCGTGATATCGGCAACCTGCCGGGGGTCTCGGCCCTGGTATGATATGCTGAACGAGCTCGTCTCTCCCCTTCTTCCTCCGCTGGTATCGATCTCTATCTTCTTCCGCATGGCCGCCACGATGATATCCATGGAGGTGCCTTCACTCCGGTCTTCCTTAAAGAGATTCATGTCGTTTATGATGTTTTCGAGATTGGAACGGGACAGCACCTCCTGGGACAGGGTCATGACCCTCTCCTCGATGGCCTGGTTCACTGTTGACTGTACATAGGCCGAGGGGATCTCCTGGGGCTGGACGAAGATGAGCGTTTCCGCTTCATACGTCCTGGGAAGGATGACATAGAACCATAATCCGATAAAAATGAACAAAAAAAGCGGGATGGTCACCCAGTACCATTTCTTTATCAGGGCATCTACGATATCCTGGAAATCGACTTTTTTTTCCTGACCGTTCAATATCGCACCTCTGCAATTATTCTGTATCGGTTTTCTCTCACGGTATCTGAAATCTCTCGATTACGTTCGAGACGCTCATAGGACGGCCGGATACTCAGATACTCAAGCGGGGTCCAGTTTAAAGAAACCACGCCGGTAAAATTCTTTTCCTCCTCGGTTATCACATTGAATCCTGTGTCTGAAACCGGCTTCCGTTCTTCGTAAGTTATATTAGATAGAAGCATCAGGTCTCTCAAGAGGGTCCTTTCCCATGAGGCATAAATACTTCGTGCATCATAGGTTCCGTACCGGTCGGTCGTGAATTCTGCCGTGTACTCCCGGGAGACCCTGATGGACAACGTGTCGTTCTGCGTCCGCCTCGTCAGCTCTCCCCGGGCCGCGAAGTCCTGCTCCCGGTCCGTGCTTTCCACGCTCAGCCAGCTGTAACCTGCAGACAGACTCAGGGAGGTTGCCTGGGTCAGGGAGTATCCCCAGGACAGAAACGCGTTGTAGATGTCGCCGTCGGGCTGATCCTCGCGCTCGTTGTGCTCGTACTCCAGATCGGTGCCCAAACTGGATCTCATGGTCACCTGCCTCGCAAGGCCGAGGGAAGACCGCAATATCCATGCATCGCCTGATTCATCATAATTGTGCACACTATATCCTTGCGTAAACCGGACGGTGTTGCGCTCTGAAAGCTGATGGGCAAAGGTTCCGGTAAAACCGTGAGACACGAGGTCGTCATCGGGCGAAGGATTCCTTTCCTGGGTATAAACATACCCGACCCTGAGGGAAGAAGCGGGTGAAAGCAGCCGGTTGTAGTTCAATGTCCCGTTGTGAATTACGGAATTTCCCCTCGCATCGGTCAAGTCCTCCCTCCTGCTCGTCTGGGTGTAGCCGTATCCGAGCTCGAGCGTGTCCCGTATCGTCGATGCCGAGTAGAGCGAATTGAGGAGTACTTCCGTGTCGTCGTCGTCGTCATACTCTTGATGAAAGCTTCTGGATGCATGCCCGGAGAGATCGAGCGTCGTGTTCGCGCTCCGGCAGAGAAGCTGGGCGCTTGGGCCTATCTCGTAGATAGTATCGCTCTGTTCGTTTCCGGGGATGCCGAGATAATTATCCGTGTACTCGTATGAGGTGTAGAACCCCCCATGAAACTCGAAGGTTGCAGCATGGGCAAGGCCGCAGAATCCCGTCAGGAAAAGAATGAGCGCGAAAAAGGCAGGGATGGGACACCTCCTCACGGTACTACTACGGTATCACCGGGTTGAATAAGTATATTCTCTCGCTTGCCTTTAATGATTTTATTGTAATCGACCTCGATGCGGATCTGTTCGTTCTTTTCTGAGCGCAGAACCACGATATCGCCGGTATCGGCCCACTGGTTGAAACCGCCTGCCCTGGATATGACCTGGGTCAATGTCATGGTACGGTCGAGAACGTACTCGCCTGGCTGGTTTACCTGTCCCTGGACATAGAACCGCTTGCTCCGGGGCTCCCGGATGATAACAGCGCAATGCGGCTCCTTGATGTACTTGGCAAGGATGATTTCGATCTCTTTCTGGAGCTGGGGCGGCGTCTTTTCCGATGCCCTGAGGTCTCCCGCCAGAGGCAGGGAAATGTAGCCGTCGCTCCGTACCGTCACCTGCCTGGAGAGGGGTTCCTCTCCCCATACGGAAATCTCCAGGAGATCGGATGGCCCTATGAGATACGAGGCGTCCTCTGCAATCGCCGTCAGCGGGATCAAGATGCCTACAAGTATCGCTACTAGATTTTTCATGTATTCAACCTCTTCTGTCACTTTTCAATGCCGCATTCCTTAATCTTGTAGAGAAGCGCCTTATAGCTTATCTGAAGGAGATGGGCAGCCCTTTTCTTATTCCAGTTCGTTCCCCGTAAGGCCCTGAGTATCATATCCCTCTCTGCTTTTACCGATGCCTCTTTTGCCGCGATCTTCAGGGGGATGACATCATCCTCGTTGGTTTCGACTTCCAGGGTTTCCGCTCTGGTGTCACGGGCCTGTTGCTTTTCCTGCGGCATGTGCGATCCGCCGTCTTTCAGGTACTTCATCAGGTCGTTGATGTCCCCGAGGATGACCAGCCGTTTCACCTGGTTTTTCAGCTCTCTGACGTTCCCGGGCCACGGGTATGCATTGCACAGGGGATAAAGCGAATCTTTCTCGACATGGATGCTCTTGCCGTACTTCTCGTTATAGGCATCGAGAAAGTACTCGAACAGATAGGTGATGTCTTCCTTTCTCTCGCATAGCGGGGGAATCGTTATATTGACGACGTTCAGCCGGTAGTAGATGTCCTCCCGGAAGATGCCCTGGTCGACCGCCTTGCGCAAGTCCCTGTTGGTCGCCGCGATGACGCGGACGTTGACCTTCACGTCCTGCTTGCCCCCGAGGCGCGAGAAAGTGCCTTCCTGCAGAACCTGGAGCAGCTTCGACTGTATCCCCAGATCCATTTCGCCGATCTCGTCTAGGAATATCGTCCCGTTGTTCGCAAGCTCGAATTTGCCTGCCTTGGCCTTATAGGCTCCGGTGAACGCGCCTCTCTCGTAGCCGAAAAGCTCGGACTCGAGGAGGTCGTGGGGAAGCGCCGCGCAGTTCACTTTGACGAACGGCTTGTCCCGCATGTTCGAACCGTAGTGGAGCGCCCGGGCCACGAGCTCTTTGCCCGTCCCGCTCTCGCCTTCGATGAGCACGCTCACATCGGTATCGGCGACCTGCTCGACAAGGTCTTTGACCCGCTGCATCTTGACGCTGTTGTAGATGAACTCTCCCTTGAGCTCGTCCACGCGCAGCTGCTTCTTGAGGCTGGAGATCTCGGTCAGGAGCTTTTTCTTCTCCAAGGATTTTATGATGGCAAGCTCGAGTTCCTCCTCTTCGAAGGGCTTTACGAGGTAATCGGTGGCTCCTGCCTTCATGGCCTTTACGATGATGTTCGTCTGCCCCAGTGCGGAAAGCATGAGGATGGGAATGTCGCTCGATATCTTGCGGATCTCGCCCAGGGTCTCGAGCCCGTCCATCTCGGGCATGAGGATATCCAGGATAGCCAGAGAGATGTCGGAGCCGGTCCTCAGCTCGTTGAGCGCGTCCTTGCCGTTGGAAGCGGTCATGACGTCGTACCCTCCCTGGACGAGAAGTTTGGCTATGTACCTCCGAATACTTTCATCGTCATCAACAACGAGAATCCTGATCTTGTCGCTAGTCATCATAATAAAGCCCACCAATACTTAACAGTTAAGAATACATTAATCATCTTCCCTATTCAAGGGCATTGTAATTACAAAGTGTCCGCCTGCATCCGAGGGTCTTGCTTCGACTGACCCGCCATGTGCGTGGACGATCTCTTTTGTGATCGAAAGCCCCAGACCGATGCCTCCCTTTGCCCTGCCGCTGACCCCGACGTAAAAGTCGCCGAACAGCTCTCTGGCTTCCTCGGCTTTTATTCCCGGCCCCTGATCGAGTACCGCTATGTGGATGCTTTCCTGGTTCAGAAGCTTGGTCATGGTATTCTGTTCCTGATTACCCTTGGAGATGCTGATCGTAACGGTCCCTTCTTCAGGTGAATGCTTGATCGCATTGTGAAGGAGGTTGCACAGGGCCTGCTCGAACCTGATCGGGTCCACACACAGCTCGGGGATGCTGTCTTCTCCCTTGAACTGTATTTTCACCTTGTGCTCCCGAGCCCCTATCTGCATGTTCCTCACAATGCCGTTCACATAATCGCTGCTGTTCACCTGCTGCTTGTGCAGAGTTATCTTTTCGGTATTTATCTTTGCGAAATCAAGGAGAGAATTGCTGAAATGCAGGAGCTTTTCACATTGCGCTTCAATTTCATGGATGTTTTCTTTTTGTCCGGCCGAGAGCGAGCACTCGGTATCTTTTGAAAGCATCCGGGCATAGCCCCGGATTACCGTGAGCGGCACCCGTATCTCGTGGGATGCTACATGGAGGAACCTCGTCTTTAAGGCAAGCAGCTCCTTTTTGCTGGTGATGTCCCTGACGACGCCGATGTAGCAGTCATCTTTGTCGATCACGAGCCTGCCTATGCTGATCTCGAGGAAAAGCTTCTTGCCGTCTTTCCGTATCGACTGGATTTCCAGGTTCGGGATAAAGACATTGCCCGCCTGGATTCTCAGGGATGAAGCCAGAGCGGCTATCGAGTCCTTGCCCACGAAGTGCCTGAAATGCCTTCCCGTTATTTCGTCCTGGGTGAACCCGAGCATTTCCTGGAACTTTCTGTTCGTGAGCAGGAAGCGCCCCTCCTTGATGATGTACATCGCATCAAGGGCGTTCTCCACCATGTCCTTGTACTGGTCTTTCACCCTCACGAGCTCCCGTTCCTTGAACCGGTCAACGGTAACATCTCGAACACAGACAAGGATCTGCCAGGAAGGCTTCATAGGCAACGCGGAAAGCTCCATGTTCAGTATGCGGCCCTCGCTCTCCACATCCAGGGTTATTTCCCTGATCTCGGACTTCAGGCTCTGCAGCACATCCTCGGAAACCGGAGGGCATATGCTGTCGCCTGCTTCCAGGCCGAGCAGCCGGGATGCCTTCTTGTTGACGGAGGTGATCATCCCGTCCAGATCTGCAGTCAGGACCCCGATGGACATGCAGGTGAAGATTCTGAAGATGTTCTTCCCGAATTCGGCCACGGCCTTGTCCGTCATGGAAAGGTCGGTCTTGAGGATAGCGTTGAAGTCTTCCATCTCCTTCATAACCCGCGCATTCCTCAAGGCGAGCGCTGCGGGAGTAAGGAGGATATTGACGAGCTTCAGATCCTGGTCGGCAAAGGCTTTCACTTTCGAGTGACTCACGTTCAGAACGCCTACCAGCTCTTTCTTCCCGTAAATCAGCGGCAGGCTCAACAGCGACCCGACCCGGATCTTCATATCTTTCGACGTGAACAAGGGATTGGTCGAGGCTTCTTCTATGATAATGGGTTTGAGGCTTACGGCGACCCTGCCCGCGATACCCTCGCCCATGGGGAAAACATGTCCGAGAGATGATTCCGAATACCGGGAGCGTTTGTCCTTATTTCCTTTGGCAGCCTTTATCTCCAGCCTTTTCCCATCGGACGAAGGCATCATGATGGAGGCATTTTCCGCAGCCGTCTCGTCAATGACGATATCAAGGATTGCCCCGGCGACTGCCTCCACATCGGGTGCATGGGTTATGGCCTCATTCACCCGCCTAAAGACTGTCAGTTCCTTATCGATCATAATTTTCCCGATAGCAGGATCTCTTATTAAGATCCTTATCGGTTACGCTTCTTCGCCTTCTTTACAGCCTTTCGCATATCTTTTCGTTTTTTCAGGTCCACGAGGTTTTTCTTGGGTCCTTTGGGGAGCTGCTCGTCGATCATCCCTGCCAGGCCCGGGTCGAGCCCGAGGCGGCCCAGGGCCTTCTTCTTGCCCGAACCCAGACTCCGCATGAGGCCCCGCATGGTATTGAACCTGGTCATCAGCTCGACTACCTTGTTCTTCGGCTGACCGCAGCCTGAGGCAATCCTGTTGATACGGCTGTCGTTGAGACTGTCGGGATGCTCCCGCTCATAGACGGTCATGGAATTGATGACGGCCTCAACCCGCATGAGCTCGCGGTCATCCACCTGCATGCCCTGGGGAACGCCGAACTGTCCTAAGGGAAGCTTGCTGATGATATCGGTCAGAGAGCCCATCTTCTTCATCACTTTAAGCTGCTTGAGAAAATCGTTGAAGGTGAAGTCTCCCCTGAGGAGCTTCTCCGCATCCTCCTCGGCCTTCTTTTCATCCACGACTTCCTCGAAGTCCTTCACCAGACCCACGATATCGCCGTAGCCCAGGATCCTTGAGGCAAGGCCTTCCGGCCTGAACTCTTCGAGGCGGTCCAGAGACTCGCCCATGCCGAGGAACTTGATGGGCTTCTTCGCCACTTCCTTGATGGAAAGCGCGGCTCCCCCTCTGGCGTCGCCGTCGAGCTTCGTGAGAATGAACCCGGAGAGATCGAGCCTCCGGTCGAATTCCTGAGCCACGTTGACCGATTCCTGGCCGATCATGGCGTCTACGACGAGCAGAATATTTTCCGGACCCGTGATCTTTTTGATGTCTTCGAGCTCGTTCATGAGCACATCGTCCACGATGGTGCGGCCCGCGGTATCGAAAAGGACCACGTTGCAGCCTTTGAACTGGGCCGCTTCCATGGCGTCCTTACAGATCTGGGGAGGCGTCTTGCCCGGGGCGGAGAATACCGGGATCTCCAGGCGGTTTCCCAGTACCTTGAGCTGGTCGATGGCTGCCGGGCGGTATACGTCGGCCGCAACCATCATGGGCTTCTTGCCGTTTTTCTGCAGATACCGGGCGAGCTTGGCGGTAGTCGTGGTCTTACCGCTTCCCTGTAACCCTACCATCATAATGGCGCTCACCTGACGGGCTTCCAGGTTCAGCGATGTATCGACCGGCCCC
The DNA here is from genome assembly GCA_002448235.1 of Syntrophaceae bacterium UBA6087. Taxonomy (GTDB): domain Bacteria; phylum Desulfobacterota; class Desulfomonilia; order UBA1062; family UBA1062; genus Phosphitivorax. The sequence goes on along the minus strand of DIXF01000001.1, from coordinate 207,814 downwards.
ATGAGTCCGGAGAGCTCGTCGTAGCAGATCTTGATAAAGTGCTGCTCGGGGGTGGCTTTCAGCTTTTTCCCGCCGTGGGAAACGCGGGTCTGGACGATCTCGCCTAAGGCCTTTTCCTTGACGCGGTCGATAAAGGTTTTAACGACATGGAATTCGACATCCGCTTCCAGAAGCGATATGCGGATTTCCTTCACCGCATCTTCGATGTGCTTCTCCTGGATGGTCGTCTTGCCCTGGAGCAGTTCCTGGGCTTTTTTGAATCCGCCGGATATCATTTCGAGCATGATCAGTCTCCTTACATCCTTGAAAAAGAACGCTATGCTATCGGATATTCGTGTGTTTTGTCAACTCTCCGGGACTTCGTGCAGTACTCGTATCTTTCATGAAAAACGGATTGCCTCCCCCGATCAGCTTAGCCGCCATGCCCTTCCGGAATACATACGAGTATCGCCGATATATTGTCAAGGGCTATGAGATATCCCGCTGAGGGCGGCAGAACGCCGGGTACAAAGGGGTGAGCCACCGCATGCTCCGGAGAGTCGGCCCGGTTGAGAATAAGGGTGGTCCGGGCTGCCAAAATGATCGGGAGTGGCTTGAACGGAAATTCTCCGCTGATGAAACGCAGCACCCTGGATGAGAATACCGCCCGGTATCGTTACCGGGCGGCGGTTCGGTTCTTTATATGCCCGCGCACAGGCGGGTTTTGACTGCTTATCCGTTAACGGTGATCGGGGCACTTGTCGAAGAAGGATCTTTCCTTGCCGGTCGTCCTGACGATCCAGTTCACCTGGGCCTCGGGGATATACGGCTTGCCGCACACGCTGCAGGCAACCATCTTGAATTTCTTTCCCCAGATCTTGCGCACGCCTTTTTCATCCTTCATGGAGATGGCGTTCGTGGGGCACGCATACGCACATGCACCGCACCCTATGCAGACGGAAGAGTCCTTGTGGTATGGGGTCCCCGGCGCCTTGTCCCGGCCCCGGTTCTGCATGGAGATGGCGCTCACGCCGACGACATCTTCGCACACCTGGGTGCACAAAGAGCAGGCAATGCACTTGTTCCGGTCGCTCTCGCCTTCATCCGTGAAAAACCTGGGCTCTTTGATGCCGTACTTCGCGGCCAGGTTCTGAATGACCTCGGAATCCGGCACCCTACAGAGGAGCAGCTCGATGACCCCTTTGCGGATGTTGCGGACCTGCTCGGTATCGGTCCTGATCTCCAGGCCTTTCCTCACCGGGTAGTTGCAGGAGGTAACAATGCGCGAGCGGCCTCCCTGGATCGCCTCAACAAGACACACCCGGCATGATCCGCCGCTGTTTTCCAGCTCAGGATGGTGGCACAGGGCAGGGATGTCGATGCCGTTTTCCTTTGCCGCCATGAGAACCGGCTGGTCTTTGATGGCCTCAACCGTTTTGCCGTCAATCGTTATCGTGATCTTTTCCATCGTATGCTTTCCCTTATTCAATCCGTACTGCATCGAAGTTGCAGACATCTTTGCACACGCCGCACTTGATGCACTTGCTCTTGTCTATCACATGGGCCTGCTTTCTCTCGCCGGTAATGCATCCTTGGGGACACTTCTTGGAGCACAGAGTGCAACCCGTGCATTTGGAAGCGTCGATGCTGTACGTGATCAGGCTCTTGCATACGCCCGCGGGGCATTTTTTATCCCTGATGTGCGCCTCGTACTCCTCGCGGAAGTACCTGATGGTCGAGTGCACCGGGTTTGCCGCCGAGCTGCCCAGACCGCAGAGCGCTGCATAGGTGAGCACATCGCAGAGCTCTTCGAGGGTGGCGATATCGCCTTCCTTACCGTTCCCTTCGGTTATGTCGGAAAGGATCTTGTGCATCCTCGGCAGACCGTCCCTGCAGGGTGTGCACTTGCCGCATGACTCCTCCACCAGGAAGCCGATAAAGTACTTGGCCACGTCGACCATGCAGGTGTTCTCGTCCATGACGATGATGCCGCCAGAGCCCATCATTGAGCCGGCAGCGGTCAGCGAGTCGAAGTCCACGGGAAGATCGGACTCTGCCTCCGGGATGCATCCGCCCGAGGGGCCGCCGGTCTGGACTGCCTTGAACTTCTTGCCGCCCAATATCCCGCCGCCGATCTTTTCCACGAGCTCGCGTACGGTGATGCCCATGGGCACTTCCACGAGCCCCGTGTTGTTCACCTTTCCCACCAGCGAAAAGACCTTGGTGCCCTTCGATCCCTTGGTGCCGAACGACGCATACCATTCGGCGCCGTTCTGCATGATGACCGGGATATTGCCCCAGGTTTCCACGTTGTTCAGCACGCTCGGCTTGTCATAGAGACCTTTCTCGACCGACCGGATGTACTTTGCCCTGGGCTCGCCCACCTTGCCTTCGAGCGACCGCATGAGCGCCGAGGACTCGCCGCACACGAACGCGCCGCCGCCTCTGCTTATCTTGATATCGAAATCGAAACCGGTGCCGAGAACGGACTTCCCGAGGAACCCGAAAGCCCTGGCATCGGCGAGCGCTGCCTGGAGGTTCTTGACCGCCAGCGGATACTCATCGCGAACGTATATGTATCCCTGCTTCGCCCCGACCGCATAGCCGCCTATGATCATGCCCTCGATGACCGAGTGGGGATCGCCTTCCATGATTGACCGGTCCATGAACGCACCGGGATCGCCTTCGTCGCCGTTGCACATGACATAGCGGACATCGGAGTCAACGGCCCGGCAGGAGCGCCACTTCGTCCCGGCGGGGAACCCGCCGCCGCCTCTCCCGCGCAGCCCGGATTTTTCGACCTCTGCGATGATGTCGTCTGGCTTCATGGTCAGCGCCTTGGCCAGGCCCTTATACCCGTCGCTCAGGATATAGTCGTCAATGGACTTGGGGTCGACATTGCCGATGTTTCTGAGTGCGATCCGCTTCTGATACTTATAGAAGGGAATCTCGTGATATGCCGCAATGGTCTCTTTCGTATTTACATCTTTATATATAAGCCGCTCCACGATCGTGTCGTTCTGGAGGCTCTTCTCGACGATCTCGGGCACATCCTTCGGCTTTACCTTCAGATAGAGCACGTCCTTCGGTCTTAAGACGACCAGCGGGCCGTTTTCGCAATACCCGTGGCACCCGGTTGTCTTGAGGCCGATATTCACTCCGACCTTTAAGCCCTTCTTCACGATCTCTTCCTGGAATGCATCGGCGACGGCTACTGCCCCGTTTGCCTGGCATCCTGTCCCGAAGCAGATCAGAACCGAGGGCAGATCTTTCTTTTGGGAGGCCTTGATCTTCTCTCTATACCCTTCCAACTGCTCAAACGATGTTATCGCTTTCATCCGCCTTCACCTTTTATTTATATTTGTCGAGGATATCCATGACCTTGGACTGCCTCACGTGGCCCGAGTAATCTTCATCCACCACCACGACAGGCGCCATGGCGCATGCCCCGACACAGTTGACGCTCTCTACCGTGAAGCGCTGGTCTTCGGTGGTTGAGTTGCGTTTTACCTTGAGCTCGCGCTCGATTGTTTCCAGAATCTGGCCGGCCCCTTTGAGGTGACAGGCCGTACCCATGCACACCTTGCAGGTATGCCTTCCGCGGGGCGTCAAGGAGAGTGCCTTGTAGAAAGTCCCCATCGCGTAGATCTTGCTCTCCGGGACCCCCATGTACTTGCTTAAGCGCTTCATCCCCTCTTCGGGAACGTACTGGAATGACCGCTGGAAGTCCTGGAGAATGGCCAGGAGCGACTCTTCGGACTTATCGTAGCTCTTTATGATCTTGTCGATCTGCTTTGTATCGACCTTTTTCCGCACTTGTCCCGCCATATCACTTCCCCTCCCCGCACAGTTTCAGAATTTTCGCGTAATCCCTGTCCACCTGCTCCTGGATATGCCGGATATCTGTTTCGGTCAGGTGTCTGAACCTCCCCTGCCCTTTAAGGTACTCGGTCAGCGGAAGCTTTTTATACGGTTTATAGCTGAGCTTATACTCTCCGTTGATCACTTCATAGAGCGGGAATACGCAGGAATCCACCGCAAGCCTTCCGTACTTGATGGCGTCCTCGGTAGGGATCCTCCAGCCGGTCGGGCACACGGACAGCACATGGATGTATGCTGCGCCGGGGGTTTCGGCCGCCCTTTTCACCTTGTCCATGAGATCGAAGGGATAGCTCGAGCATGCGGTGGCGACGTAGGGAATATTGTGCGCCACGGCGATCTGGGCCATGTTCTTTTTCTGGGTGTGCTGCCCGATGCTGAGCTTGCCTGCCGGCGATGTGGTCGTGCTGGCGCCGTAGGGGGTCGAGCTCGAACGCTGGATGCCCGTGTTCATGTAGGCCTCGTTGTCATAGCAGACGTATACGAAGTCGTGGCCGCGCTCCAGAGCGCCGGAAAGCTGGCCCATGCCGATATCCGCAGTGGAGCCGTCGCCGCCCATGGCAACGAAGTTGATCTTCTTCTGCGGCAATTTGCCTTTGCGCATCATGGCCTTCATTCCTGCCTCTACACCGGAGATGACCGCAGAAGAGTTCTCGAAGGCGTTGTGGATCCACGGCACCTTCCATGAGGTCAGCGGCAAAGGCGACGAGATGATCTCCATGCAGCCCGTTGACATGGCAACGATGGTATCCCTCCCCAGGGCCTTCATCACGTGCCGGACAGCCAATGCCTCGGCGCAGCCCTGGCAGGCCCTGTGGCCTGAGGTGAAATTTTCTGTCTTATCGACGAGTCTCGCTGAGTAAACCGAGAATTTATCCATAGGTATGCTCCTTATCCTCTCAATCCGTACAGGGTAAAGCCGTCGGTGTCACCCTTTGCGGCCTTGGCCTTGCCTTCCAGGATGATGTTCCGGAAGTCGTTGCGGGACACGTCCCTGCCTGCCAGCCCTGCGATGTAGTTTACGATGACGGGTGCTCCCTGCCTGCCGTAGAGCGCCGAGCGCAGTTCGGAAGCCACCGGTCCGCCGGGGCCGCCGAAGCTGATGGCCCGGTCGATGACGATGAGCGACTTCTTGCCCAGGGCTGCCCTGCGGAAATCCTCGAAGGGGAACGGCCTCCAGAGCCGGATCTTCACGACGCCGACCTTCTCTCCTTCTTTCCGTAAGGTATCGACCACCTCCATGGCGGTCTCGCCGTAGGAGCCCATGGTCACGATGCAGTACTCCGCATCGTCTGCCTTGTAGGTCTCGACAGGGTGATAGTACCTGCCGGTGAGATCCCCCCACTCTTTCCAGGCCTTAACGATTGTGGGATAGGAATTCTGAACCCCTTGCTCCCTGCTCATCTGGGTCTCGGTGTAGATCTCGGGCATACCGAAGCAGCCCATGGAAACCGGATTGTCCGGATGCAGGGCATTTTTCATCTTGAATGGCGGGAGGTATTTCTTGATGGTCTCGTCATCCTCATAGATGACCGGCTCGATCATGTGGGTGAGGATGAAGCCGTCGAGGTTGACCGCGAGCGGCACCATGACTTCCGGGTCTTCCGAGATCCTGAACCCGCAGAATACGTTGTCGTAGCACTCTTGTCCATTCTCGACGAAGACGTGCAGCCAGCCGGCGTCGCGCACGCTCATGACGTCCGAATGGTCGTTCCAGATCGAAAGCGGGCTGGAAAGAGACCTGTTGGCCAGCGCCATGACCATGGGAAGCCTCATGGCAGCGGCGATAGTGAAGATCTCGGACATGAGCGCCAGGCCCTGCGAACTCGTGGAGGTAAACGTCCTCGCACCTACCGCGGAAGATCCGCAGCATACGCTCATCGCTGAGTGTTCGCTCTCCACCGGCACGTACTCCGCATCCAGATGCCCCTCAGCCACGATCTCGGACAGATGTTCAACGATATGGGTCTGGGGTGTAATGGGATAGGCGGCGATGACATCGACATCGGCCTGCGCTACCGCATCCGCCATGGCGATCGATACTTCTATTCCTTTTCTCGTCCTGGCCATCTTATCCCTCCTCGCTTACCATCTTGATGCAGCCCACGGGACATTCCTTTGCACAGATTCCGCACCCCTTGCAGTAGGTGAGATCCGCTTCAAAATGACCGTCAGCGGCCTGTTTTACACATGAATCCGGACAGAACAGCCAGCAGACCCCGCACTTGATGCACTGAGCCGCATTGACCACCGGGCGCTCCGAACGCCAGGAGCCGGTCTCGTACTGCCGGGCACTGCCTATTTCCAGGACCACGCTCCCGGTTTCAATTTCCTGCCACGTTATCTTATCCATTGGTTTTGCCATTGGTTTCTACTCCTCGCCTATACTATGGAGACCTCGTTGAAAGCCCGTTCCATGGCCTTGAGGTTCCTTTCTCCGAGTTTTTTGCCGAATCTTTCCAGAAGCGGCTCTTTGATGTCTTCGATCCCGAGCAGCCCCGTAGCCCTGACGAACCCGCCCAGCATGGTGGTATTCACGATGGGCCTTCCCAGTTCCTCGATGGCTATCTTATTCGCGTCCACGGTGGCGAGCTTGATGGGCTTGCCGGCTGCGATTGCGATCTCCTGGGGCTGTTTTTTGGTATTCAGAATCAGAATCCCGCCTTCGCTCATGCCCTCGGTGGGGTCGAGCAGTTCCAGAAGCCCCGGATCGAGCACGATCACCACATTGGGACTGTAGACCTTGGCTCTGATATTTATCTTCTGGCTGTCCACCCTGCAGAAAGCGACCACCGGCGCCCCTCGCCGCTCCGGACCGAAACTGGGGAATGCTTGAGCGAAATTGCCTTTGTTGATCGCTGCAATGGCGATGAGCTCCGCCGAGGTGACAGCTCCCTGTCCGCCTCTCCCATGGAATCTGATCTCTAGCATACCGTCTCCTTGCAAATTTCTGAATGGTGATTCATATCATCCCTGTTTGTAAAGTGTCAAGAAAAGATGATGCTTTCTCCCCAGTGTGACTCGTTTTTTTCCACTTCCGACGGTGCCGGACCCTTGGCAAATTTATATCGTACTTGGGGAATTCACGGCTTCCTTAATCGATACGAGACATATTGACAGACAATACGGCCACCACGTTCATTGCTCTTTTAGATGCTCCCCCCCGGAGAAGGATTCAGGGGAAATCCGGTCCATGCATGCGTGTTTCTCCACCTCCGGCACGAGGGACGGAGCAGGGAAAATGAACGTTGCCCGTAAAAATTCATCTTTCGAAGCGGGGTATGTATGCGGGGCTCGGGGTTTAATTTCTCAGGGCAGGATCGATCAGCGCCCGCTTCTTGATAATGAAGTCGTGGAATTTTTCCATCAACGGCATGAACTTGCGCTTTTTATTATAAAGTATATAGAAATCTCTCTTTGTATTGAGATCCTTGATGTCCAGCGCGACAAGGCTGCCGTTTTTCTCTTCATTCCTGATGACGTTCCTGGAAAGGACGGCCACGCCCAAGTTCGCTTCCACGGCCCGCTTGATACCCTCCGAAGAGCTCATCTCCATGGTGACGTTCCGCTCGATCCCATAGCGTTTGAGCACATATTCGATCAAGCCCCGGGTGCCGGAACCCTCTTCTCTGAGGATGATCGGCTCGGGCTCAGAGGTGAGCATCTTCAGGGTAAGGTGGTCCCTCTTGGCCCAGCGGTGCTTCGGCGAACACACGATCACGAGCTCGTCCTTCATGAAAAACTCCGCATGCAGGTCGGGGTGCTTCGGGGGGTCCTGGAGGAAGGCAAAGTCCAGCTCGCCCGAGATGCACTGCTCAAGGGCCTCCTGCCGGTTGAGGATCGTCATCGATATGGCTGCCTTGGGGAACAATTCCTTGAACTCGCCTAAGAACTGCGGCAGCACGTATATGCCGACCGTGTTGGAGGTGCCTAAAATGAGCTTGCCCACGTCACCGGAGCTGAACTGGTTCATCACGGCGTTGACCTCGTCGATGAGGTTCAGGAGCTTTTCGGAATAGGAATAGAACACCTTGCCGGCATCGGTCAGCGTAATTTTCCGGTTGATCCGCTCGAAGAGCTTTACGTTCAGGGAATCTTCCAGGTCCTTGATCTGAATGCTCACGGAAGGCTGCGAGAGGTGCATCTTTTTGGCAGTCTTCGTGATGCTCAAGGTTTTTGCCGCAATATTGAAAATATGAACCTGGTGGATGTTCATCTACTCCCCGCATCGGATTTACTTTTCTTTAAGTATATCATAAGATAATTGTATTTGACACAGATAAAATAGGCGTTATATGTGGGCACTAGCCTATAGCATTTCTTTCAAGGGCTATAGACCTCCTTTTTGGGCCCACTACCACCTCTTGATTGAGTGGGCCTTTTTTTTTTGCTAAGGAATGATACATGGCAAAAAAAGAGGAACCCTTCCACGGCCCCTTCAAAAAACTCAAAGGGGTAAAAATTCCGTCCAAGAAGACGTCGCCTCCCGGGGAAAAGAAAGCCGCTCCCTGCAAGCGCGACCCCGATGACAAAGACTTGTTCACGCTGGCCATGAAGGGGGTTGCCCCCATGGACAACGATCTCGTCGCACCGGAGCCGGCAGACCCGAAAAAAACGGTTGGTTCGATCCGGGAAAACCTGAAACGGCAGGATCAGGAGGTCATCGATATCCTCCACGGGCTCGTCAGCGGTACCACACGATTCGATATCACCTGTACCGGCGAATATCTGGAAGGCCATGCCGTTCCGGTCGACCCGAACACCATGCGAAAGCTCAAAGCCGGGGAATTCACCATACAGGCGCATCTCGATCTGCATGGCCATACAAAGCCGGCGGCGGAACAGGCGCTGCAGTCGTTCATCGCTAACGGCCATGCCCTGGGCTACCGGCTCGTGCTCATCATTCACGGCAGGGGGCTCAAGTCGAGCGGAGGCCCCGTGCTGAAAGAATATCTCGTCAGGCGGCTCACGACCGGCAGCCTCTCGCATCTGGTCCTGGCGTTCTGCTCGGCCAGACCCTGCGACGGAGGGACCGGGGCTCTTTATGTGCTGCTGAAAAGACGGCCGAAAAAGTCCACCTTCAAGCGGCCGTTATAGGATCAGGGGGTAAGGCCCTTCAAACGATCCCCTTCAGCCTGAAAAGCAGGTCGCTCATTGCGACACGCTGGTTGATGTTCTCGTTCACTCCTCTGCGGATGTCCCGGATGCAGAGCGCTATCTCTTCCGCTCCCTGGCTGCCGATGCCGCGCCGTACGGCCTCCCGCAATTCTTCGTTGATGATGCTCCCCCCCCCGTGTGAAAGCACGAGGAGGTCCCTCAGGATCGACTCTGCCACGAGGAGAAAGACCGAGAGCGTTTCCGGCCCCTGTTCCGCATCCGAAAAATACTTGTTGACCAGCCCTGCCGGGTCGCCGTCCCGGATCGAATCCAAGACCGCCTCCCGTACTTCGAGCAGGTATTCTGCGTCCCCCGAGGGCAACCCTCCCATGGTCCCTGACGTCAGGCGCAGCAGCACGGGATCGATAGCGCTCTTCTCAGCGGCGGACGCATCGAGCGGCGCAAACCGTATTATCTGGCAGCGAGAGACGATGGTAGGAAGCAACAGGGCGGGCTTGTGGCTGATGAGGATGATGAGGGAGCCGTCCGGAGGCTCTTCGAGCGTTTTGAGCAGGGCATTGGAGCTTGCCTTGTTCATCCGTTCGGCGGGTTCGATAATGATAAACCTCGTCCTGGCCTCGAAAGGCTTCAAGCCCACCTCCGAGATCATCGTGCGGATGTCCTCGACCACTATCCAGCCGTTCGACGGGCTAACCGAGACAAGGTCGGGGTGAGACCCGTTCAGGACCTTGAGGCAGGTGCGGCAGGAGTCGCAACCGTCTCCCGTACTGCCGGAGCAATTGACCGCCTTAAAAAATTCCCGGGCCGTTTTTGTTTTCCCGAGTCCCGCCATACCTGCAAAAAGGAATGCATGGGGCAGCTTGCCGGTCTTGATATAGCCTTTGAGCTCTTCGATCTGGCTTTCGCAGCCGATGATATCTTTCCACATGGCGTTTATCATATATCAAGCCCGCAATCCAAAGCAATCCCCTCGTCCGGCTTGACTTGCCTACATGTTTTCGGATAATAGCCTATGCTCTATATTGGTCATGGAAGGGAGAACAGATGAGGAGATATCGGACTGAAAATGTAAGGGATGTAGTCATTCTATCTCATTCGGGATCGGGCAAGACTTCTTTGGGTGAAGCTCTCCTGTTTAATGCGAAGGCGACTACACGTCTGGGTAAGGTACTGGAAGGCAACTCCATACTGGATTTCGAACCCGAAGAGCAGAAACGGCAGTCATCCATTTTCAGCGCACTTCATAATTATAAATGGAAGAACATCGGAGTGACCATTCTCGACACCCCCGGCGATTCGAACTTTTCTTCGGAGTCTATCCTCGGACTGAAATCATCCGACAACGCGCTCTTTGTCATCGATGCCATAGACTCCATCAAACCGCACTCCGAGAACCTGTGGAATCTCGTGAAAAAAGAAGGCCTCGCGGCTTTCTGTTTCATCAACAAGATCGACCGCGAGCGTGCCGATTTCGATCAGGTCCTAGCCGATATCCAGGAAGTATTCGAAATAAAGCCCCTGATCCTGACGATGCCCATCGGCGCGGAAGATAACTTCAAAGGCGTGATCGACGTGCTGAGAAAAAAGGCGCTCATCTTTGAAAAAGACGGCTCGGGCAAGTTCAGCGAGACGGATATCCCGGCCGACCTGAAGGACAAGGCCGAAGAAGTATACGGAAGGGTGGTGGAAGACCTCGCAGAGGTAGACGATGCCCTGATGGAAAAATACCTCGAAGGCAGCGAACTGACCACGGAAGAGCTCGCCTCGGCCCTCTCTGCAGGCCTGGCAGGCGGTGTGTTCCTCCCGGTGTTCGCCGGCTCGGCCCTGTTGAACATCGGTGTGCAGCCCCTGATGGACTTCATCAACAACTCGGGCTTAAGCCCTCTGAACGGCAAATTGCCCGAACTGACGAACAAGCAGGGTGAAAAGAAGGAGCTTAAGCCAAGCGAAGATCAGATGTTCTGCGGATACGTTTTCAAGACCATGAGCGATCCCTATACGGGCACGCTGAGCATCATCCGCTGCTATTCCGGGAAACTGACTCCTGACTCTTCCGTGTTCAACTCCTCACGTGGCGTAAAGGAGAGGATCGGAACGTTGATGCTCCTGGAAGGCAAGGCGCAGAAGCCTCTTGAGGAAATCGGACCCGGAGACATCTTCGCCATCGCAAAGCTGAAAGAAACCAAGACCGGAGATACCCTCCTGAGCGACTCGGTGAACTTTGTGCTGCCCTCGCCCGAGTTCCCGGAAACCATCATGAACATGGCCGTGAACCCCAAGACCAAGGCGGATGTGGAGAAGATCATGCCCGCCATGCATAAGCTCATGGATGAAGACCCGGTGCTCACGGTATACCGTGACGAGCAGACCGGCGAATTTATCCTTTCCGGCTTGGGCCAGCTCCACATCGAGATCGCCGTGGACAGGCTGAAGAGAAGGTTCGGCGTCGAAGTGGAGCTGAAAACGCCGAAAGTTCCGTACAAAGAGACCATCACCGGGACCTGCAGGGTCCAGGGCAAGCATAAGAAACAGACCGGCGGCCACGGCCAGTACGGCGACTGCTGGATAAAGGTCGAGCCCCAGGAGAGGGGAAAGGGATTTGAGTTCGTAAACGCCATCGTCGGCGGCGTCATTCCCAAGACCTACATCCCCGCCGTGGAAAAAGGCGTGATCGAATCCATGCAGCACGGCCCGCTGACCGGAAACCCGGTTGTGGACATACGGGTGACTCTGGACTTCGGCTCCTACCATGAAGTGGACTCCTCGGAAATGGCGTTCAAGATCGCCGGATCTCTGGCTTTCAAAAAGGCCATGGAGGAATGCCGCCCCATCCTGCTGGAACCCATCATGAACATTACGGTCGTGATCCCCGAGGAAACCATGGGTGACATCATGGGCGACCTCAACACCAGACGGGCAAAGATAGAGGGCATGAACGCCCGCGGAAAGTACCAGGAGCTGAAGGCCCAGGTGCCGCTCGCGGAAGTGCTCACCTATGCCCCGAACCTCACCTCCCTGACCTCGGGCAGAGGCACGTACACCATGAGCTTTTCCCACATGGAGCCTGTCCCGTACAGCATCCAGGAAAAGGTCGTGGCAGAGGTGAACGCGGAGAAAGATGGAAAATAACGAAACAGACGGCACCAAGAATCTGTTCCAGACCATACAGGCCATGAGCGTGGCCGAGAAGATGGATCTCGCGCATAAGGGCAGCAAAGAAGCAAGGACCATCCTCATGCGCGATTCGAACAAGCTCGTTCAGCTTGCGGTCATCCAGTCGCCGAAGATCACGGAAGGCGAGGTCCTGATGGTTGCAAACAACAGGCAGGTCAATGAGGAAGTGCTCAAGCACATTACGGTCAACCGCGAATGGCTGAGGAACTACCAGATCAGGGTTGCCCTGGCGAACAACCCCAAGACCCCTTTGCCGGAGGCGATGAAGCAGGTGGCGTTTCTCAAACAGCGGGAGCTTGCGAGCCTGGCAAAGTCAAAAGGCGTTCCCAGGGCATTGGTTGTCCTTGCCCAGCAGCGGCTCAAACAGGTGAAGAAATGAAAAAAGCAGGTGTGCTCACCTTAAGCGATAAAGGATCCAGAGGACAGCGCGAAGACAAGAGCGGCGAGCTCGTCCAGGCCATTCTCAAAGGTTTGGGTATCTCAGTCGAGCGCTACGAGATCATCCCGGACGAGACCGAGCTCATCAGGAGCATGCTCGTCTCCTGGACCGACGAGATCTGTCTCGATCTTATCATTACAACGGGGGGCACCGGCCTCTCCGACAGGGACGTCACCCCTGAGGCCACGTTGTCCGTCATCGATAAGCGCGTTCCCGGCATGGAAGAAGTCATGCGGAGCGTAAGCCTTCAGAAAACGCCTCATGCCATGATTTCGAGGGCGGTTGTGGGAGTCAGGAAGAGAACCCTGATCATCAACCTCCCGGGCAGTCCGAAAGGGGCGACCGAGTGCCTGGAGAGCGTTGCGCCTGCATTGACGCATGCCCTGTCCAAGCTCGGCGGCGATATGAGCGACTGCGCCTCCTAAAGGACGTGACACCCCCGGAAGATTAAAGAAATCAACAGCCCTTACCGATCCGGATGTACATACCATTTCCTTTTCTGGAGGATTGCGTTGAGGCTGAGAAGAGATCCGCGTTATCTGACTGAGCCAGGCGAATCGGGCAAAACGGTCAGGTTCAACGATTTTCAGGGGATCGAGCGCACCTGTGAAGTCAGGGACTTCTCACGGACAGGCCTGTCTTTCCTCCTGCAGGATGGCAGCCTTGTCTTCCGCATCGGCGACATGATCTCCGGGCTCTGCTTTATCTCGCACAACAAGGAAGTGCACTCCGATACGGCTACGATCGTCCATATCCAGGATGACTACCAGGACGGCAAGGTTATCTCCCGGATCGGCTGCCGCCTGGAGAATGTCATGGACATCTCCACGATCATTAAGGGCGACAAGCTCACACGCCTCAGACACGACTACCTCGACTTTATCCAGTCTCTGGCTGTGGAAGATAATCTCGATGAAGAATTCGTTCACCTTACCTCCCACCTCCACTACCTCCTCACGAACTTCAGAAACAGGCTAAAGGAAGAGGAGGAGAAAGTCAGCAGGGAGGAAGAGCTCGTTAAAAAAGAGCTCTATGAAGCGCTGCGCTCTCTGACCTTTACCGTCATCAACGACGTAACGTTGAAATACTGCGACCAGTTTACAAAAATAGTCGGGAAATTTACGGATTCCAAGCAGCATTTCATACACCGGGAATACTTCCAGAAGATGCTCAACGAATTCTTCACGGCCTCGGCGTTATTCCGCAGGGCATACACAAAACCGCTGGGGTACGCCGGAGATTATGAAATGATGAACATCACATACCGGAACGGCTTCGAAGGAGAGGATATCTTCTCCCAGGTCATGAACAAGGTAGACTGCGAAGGGTCAGCTGCAAAGGCCGTCAGGAACCGGCGCGAATATCTGTGCAGAAAGATAACCTCTCTGTACGATTCACTCCCCGAAGGCAGCACCTGCAAGATCGTCAGCGTCGCCTGCGGCCCCTGCGTCGAGATTCATGACTTTCTCACCGCGATCAGCGATGAGCCCAAGCCGGTGAAACTGGAGCTCCTTGCCATGGATCAGGATACGCATGCGCTTGAAAACGCAAAACAGAGACTCGTTCCCATAGCTAAAACGCTCTCCGGTGTCCATATGGACTTCGCCGAGGATAATATCAAACACCTCATCCTGGGGAGGAACAAGGAAAAGGCACGTTATTCCCATGCCGATCTCATTTATACCGCAGGCCTGTGCGACTACCTGTCCCCCAACGCCGTCAGCCGGCTCATCCTCGAACTGTACCGTCACCTGAAACCAGGCGGGAAACTGATCATCGGAAATTTCGGGGTCTACAACCCACAGAGATTCAAGATGGAATACGGTTCGGAATGGTTCCTGATTCACAGGAGCGAAGAAGAACTCAAGAGCCTTGCCTCGGGTCTGCCCGAGGATGTGACAGTCGTTGTCGAGAAGGAAGCTGAAGGCGTCAATCTTTTCCTCAACATCACCAAGCCGTCAGGAAAACCTTGACCTTCGCCGGACAGACCGGCTTCCGGTCGCGGACATCCGGCAACGAAAAAAACGCCTCCTCATGAAACGGGAAGAAGCCGGGCTGCCACGCAGCCCGGCTCCACTTGAAGCTATAAAAAAGCTTTAACGGTCGAATAATCCGAGGGTTCTGTACAATCCTCTCCTTGTCAGAGCAAATCTACTTATTGGCGATGATGAACTGGGCGTTTCTGTTCTTGGCCCAGGCTTCTTCATCGTGACCAGGGGCAACTGGCCTTTCCTCGCCGTAACTGACCGTGGTGATACGCCCCTTTGAAATGCCCAGCGACACGAGATAATCCTGTGCAGCCTTTGCCCTCCGCTCGCCCAGGGCCATGTTATACTCGCTCGTACCGCGCTCATCGCAGTTTCCCTGAATCCGCAGCGCCAGGTCGGAACGTTCCTTCAGGAATGCGGCCTTTGCCTTGAGGATCTCTTGTGCCCGGGAATCCAGCGTGTAGCTGTCATAGTCAAAATAGACGTACGTATTCTCGAATTCTGCGATCCTGGCCTCAAGACCTGCCGTATTGGCACGTGCGGGGGTCTCTCCCACCTCTCCGCTCGGCTGAATGCCGCCCGGCTTCGCCATCTCCATTTCCTGCTGGGTGGAAGACTCGATCTCCTGCGCAGGCTTCTTCTGCGCACAGCCGCCGATAAAAAGCGCCAATCCTATTATGCATAAGACGGTTATGCCAATTCTTTTTTTCATCATACATCACCTCCGCGAGAGTTCCTGGGATATGCCCCAGCTTGTTTTTATCGCTCATGCTTCAATATTTCGATGACGTGAAGACCGGCCTTGCCGGATCCCGACGATGCCTTGAGAAAAAGAAAAGCCGCAGTCTCATCAGCGGATGACGGCCCGACCATCTCAATCGAAGGCACATTCCCGGACCCGCCTTCAAGTTGAGCCTTTGTGCCATAATTGATATGGTGCGTCAAGATACAAAACCGTTGACCCGACATCCCATGGATGAGATGGGACACACCCATACGCCTTAAAGGGGCGGATCGTGACGGATAAAGATCCTGCGGGAAGCTGCTTTCAATAGATGAACGCTTGAATGAAAAAGTAAGCAGTGTCATACTATTACATTCCTCAAGATACTATAATATTCGTCTTGCGAAAAAAATCTGCACCATGTAAGGTTGCTTTCTCGAATAACTATGTCATGCATTTTGCACTCGTGCTTTGTTGCTCAGTGGTGTGTTTTTCTGAATACAACGTATGATATATTACATTAAAATCAGCAGTATATCGTCCCTGATCGTCAATGATGTTCCGGTACTTTCGGGTCCGCGCCTGTCCCTGCCCGGCCAAGGAAGCAGCTGATGAACAGTCGTACGGCCGACCTGCGCCACATATCCTTTGAAGGCAAGCCGGGTATGCTCCCTCGCCGGAGCCTGACGGCCGGATCTCAGAAAAAGGCTTCCAGCGGGTCTATAACAAAGCATCAAGAGACGCCCATGGACGAGTTCGTTGCATGGGTTCTCTGCAGGGCGGGACTGAACTCCCGGTCCTATCGGGTACAGCCCCTGCACCGGAGGATTCCTGCATGCCTGCGGGCATTGAAAGCCCCCTCGCCCCTTGCTGCACGAATACTCATCGAGCACCAGCCCCATCTGCTCGCGACTGCGGTCAGCGCGCTTCTGATCGGTGTTACCGAGTTCTTCCGCGACCCGTTCGTTTTTGAATCAATCCGAACGCATGTCCTGCCCGAGCTTGCTGTCCGGAGAAAAGGCCTGCGGGTATGGAGCGTTGCCTGCTCATCCGGCGCCGAGCTGTACAGCATGGCGATCCTTCTCTCCGAGGCCGGCCTGCTGGAGGAAAGCTTCCTCCTCGGTACGGACTGCCGTGAGGATGCAATCGAGCAGGCCCGGGAAGGGCTCTACGATACAGAGGAGCTTTCTCTTCTCCCCCCCGCACTCCGGCGTGCGTACTTCACTGCTCAGGCAGGGATGTTCAGGCCCGTCCGGGCCCTTCGCGCCAAGACTGTCTGGAAGGTTGCCGATGTGCTGAACGGCCCGGAGCAAGGCCCATGGGATATCATTCTGTGGCGGAATGCCGCCATTTATCTCAACCCGACTGCCGCTGCCTCGGTATGGCGTGATCTGGCTCCGATCCTTGCGCCGGGAGGAATTCTTGTGTCCGGAAAGGCCGAACGGCCGCCGGCCGATGTTTATTGCACAGGCATGAGCAGATGCCTGTACCACACCAAGGAGAAGTACCGATGATGAACGAACTCCCTGTTTTCTTACGGCGGAAACCCTCGACTTTTGTTGCCTGGGCTGTTGCCATGGGTACCGTAGTTCTCTGGGGGATCATCCGGATGTTCATTTTCAGTGACGCCGCGTTCCCCCTCACCTATACCCTGCCTCTGCTGATCTGCATCTGGACGCGGAGGAAGAGGCTGCTGTGGATAATGGCAGGAATATTTGCCTTCATGGCCGTCGTGAAGTTCGAGTTGTTACTGCCTTCAGGGTCGGCTCCGCAAGACCCGACCCTGCATCTTCTTCTGCCCACCCTGATCAATATTTCTGTCGGTGTTGCAGCAGTTCACCTGATCATTCTCCTGCTGGCCCGCCTGGAAAAAGCCTTTGACGACCTGGCGCAGATCAATGCGCAAGTCCGCCAGCAGAACGACGAGCTCGCCCAGCAGACGGAAGAGCTCTCGATGCAGAACGAGGAGCTGGCCCAGCAGTCAGAAGAGCTCTCCCAGCAGAATGAGGAGCTTCAGGCGCAGTCCGAAGAGCTTCAGGTTCAGTCGGAAGATATCCAGACGCTGAATGTCGAGCTGAGCGGGCGTGAAGAGATGCTGCAGAAACTGCTGGATTCGTCTCGTCTCGTCAGCTCCGAGCAGACAGTGATAACAGACCTCTGCATCGATGCCACAAGATTATTCGGCGATGCAGCATCGGCAGTCGTGATTTATGAAATTCAGGCCGGCCTGCTGTCGGCCCTGGCGCAAACAGGCCTGGATACCCAGATTTCCGGACCATGGCCGCTGGAGAGCTCCTTCATGGATCTCACGATCCGCGAAAACCGCACTGCATGCCTGCACGACACTTCGCTCAGGCCCGACCTGTGGACTCTGAAAGTCCCGGAAGCGGATGCGTTCCGGTCTGTCCTTTGTTCCCCGATGCATAGCGAAAGCAAATCTATTGGTGCCATAACGATCTACTGCAGGCACACGCAGGAATGGAGCGATCACCACTTCCGTCTGGCCGAGTGGGTGGCCGCCCAATGCGGCAACGCACTCCAGACCATCCGGATGCAGCGGGCATTGCGGGAGAGCGAAGAGACAGCCCGTCAGCGCGCCGAGGAAGTGGAAAAGCTCATGAACCTCGCCCCCACGGCAATCTGGGTGTCCCGCGATCCGCACTGCCACACCATTACCGGCAATACTGCAGCGAATCGTTTCTATGAGTCCTATGAAAACGAAAACGTCTCTGCCGGACCTGATCCGGACGTTCACGACACGACCAGGCGCTTTTTCCGGGGAGGCATCGAACTGCGCCCCGAAAAGCTCCCGATGCAGGAGGCCGCAGCCAAGTGCAAGGACATCCTGGACTCCGAGATGGATGTCCTGCTGCCGAGCGGAAAAACGATCACGATCCTGGGCAATGCCAGCCCTCTCCTGGATGCGGAGGGACAGGTCCGCGGCTGCGTAGGGTCGTTCGTGGACATCACCGGACGGAAAAAAGCCGAGGAAGAGCTGCGCAGGCATCGTGACCATCTGGAAGAGCTGGTAAAAGAACGGACGATCGAGCTGGAAACGAGAAACAAGCAGCTCGAGGATGAAGTCGCCGAGCGCAGGCGTGCGGAGAAAGAGAAGAAAGATCTCGAAAACCAGCTCATACAAGCCCAGAAAATGGAGGCTCTGGGCAGGTTTGCAGGCGGCATAGCCCACGACCTGAACAATATCCTCTACCCGATCATTATCAACACCGAGATGCTCATGGAGGAAACGGGGCAGGACACCCCTCTGCATAAGACGCTGGAGCAGATGCTCCAGGCAGCGTACCGGCAGAGAGATCTGATCAAGCAGATCCTCTCGTTCAGCAGGCGTAAGGAAAAACAGTTCTCACCGACAGAGGTCACCCCGCTGATAGAGGAAACGCTCGTCCTCCTGCGGTCGTCGCTCCCGAGCATCATAGAGATCCGCCACAACTTCAACGCGACAGACGACTCGATCCTGGCAGATCCGACACAGATCCAGCAGATCATTATGAACCTGTGTAAAAATGCCGCTGATTCGATCGATTCGAAGAAAGGCGTCATAGAAGTGAGCCTTCTCAATACCCTTCTGGACTCGGCGGATCACGGCCTGGACATTAAACCGGGCAACTATCTCCAGCTTTCGGTTGAAGATTCAGGCTGCGGCATGGATCCTGAGATACTCCCGCATATCTTCGAACCGTTCTTTACCACCAAGGATGTGGGCAAAGGCAGCGGCATGGGGCTTGCCGTCGTCCACGGCATCCTCAAGGACCACGGCGGCACCATCACTGTTGAGAGCACATCCGGGAAAGGGTCCCGGTTCATCGCATACCTCCCTCTGACGAATGAGCGGGCGCATGACCGGGCAGCGGACGGAAAAGCGGCGTTGCCGGGCAGTGGAAAGGGGAAGATCCTGCTCATCGACGATGAAGATATCATCCTCTCCAGCGTGAGCAAGGCGCTGGACAAGCTCGGCTATGACGTTCATCCCATAAAGAGCAGCGTAGAAGCCCTTCAGCTGTTCGCGCAATCGTCTCACGCCTTCGATCTGGTCATTACCGACCTCACTATGCCGCAGATGAACGGCCTGGAGCTTTCTTCGAGGATTACGGACATCCGCCCGAACATCCCCGTCATACTGTGTACCGGATTCAGCGATACCATCGACGAGTGCGAGATCAAGAGCCTGGGCATCCGGGAGCTGCTCATGAAGCCGGCCGGCACCAGAGAGCTCAAGGAAGTGATCAGGCGGGCGCTGGAGAACTGAAAAAGACGGGAAAGGAGAGGCCCTAGCCTTCTTCCCGTACGCCTTCCTTTATCTCTTCGCGGAAAACCTCTTCGAACTGCCTTAAATCCGGCAGGTCGGAGAGCGAGTCCAGGCCGAAGACCTCCAGGAACCTCCCCGTTGTGAAATAGGTCAAAGGCTTTCCGTTCTTGATATCGATGAGCTGGTGCTTGAGCAGGCTCTTCAGCGAGGACGATGAATCGACCCCCCGGATGGAATCGATGGCCTGCTTTGAGCAGGGCCCCTTGTACGCGATCACGGCAAGAGCTTCGAGAGATGCCGGAGAGAGTCTGGCCGGGGTATGAAGGGATTTGAGGTATGGGGCGTATTCCTCCCTGGTTACGAAGAGGTAGCCTGCACTGGCCCGATCGATGCGGAAGCTCCTGCCCGTTTCCTCGTAATGCCTGTTGAGGTCCGCCACACAGGATTCCACCTCCTCCAAGCTTGTCTCAGGGACTGCCTTGAGTATGTCCCGGACGCCAAGCGCGCCGCTCGCCGAAAAGACGAGCGCCTCGATGATCTCTCTCTTATTCATCGGTCTTCACGGCCTCCGCCGGTGTCAGCATGCAAAGCCCCATTCTTCATCCAGCTTACCGCCTTGCGATATAAATCGTCGAGAAAAGTTTGAGCTGTATGATGCGGGCGATCGATCTCTTGGAGAGCTCGAGCGCGGCAAGGAACGCCCCGATAATCTCCATGCGGTCCCTCCCCTCGGCCACATCGAACAGGGCAACCCTTTCCTTCTTTTTCAGCAACGCCTCGATCCTGTCGATCATGCCCTGGATGTTGAACCGCTTATAGGCGATGTTCAGGATGTGCTTCTTCGTGCGGGACTTTATTGCATCGATTGCCTGAAGCAGCACGCCGACGCCCAGGGAAGAGAGGTCGCGATCTTCCTGCGAGAGCCCCTTTGGGAACTTATCCCTGAACAGCATGGGCCGTGAAGAAAGGTCCGAAGACGCCATCCTGATGGCCCGGTAAGCGATGAGCATTTCTTTGAGATCCTGTGCAGGATTGTGCCCCACTTCTCCTGCTTCTTCTTTCGAGGAGGGAAGCAGCAGGCAGGATTTGAGCCAGATGAGGTACGAAGCCATGTCCAGAAATTCCCCCGCCAGCGCTACATCCAGAGATTTCGCCTGCTCGATATAGTGCAGGTACTGCTCGATGATGGGGTAGACTTCGAGGTTCTCCAGTGTGAAACGGTTCTTTTCGATGAGATAAAGCAGGAGGTCGAGCGGCCCCTCAAACGTGGGGAGACGAAGCACGAAATGAGTTTCGAAGTTTTTCTGGACTGCCTGCACCTGCTCTCCTAATGCGCCAGCTTCATAACCGACCGGACCTTTTCCATGGTCTCTTCCGACTCGCGGGCGGCCTTGAGGTTGCCTTCGCGCAAGACCTCGTCGATCAGCGACATGTTTCCTCGATAATATGCTATCTTTTCCCAGATGGGTTCAAATTCTTTTATCAGATTCTCCATCAGGATCTGCTTGCACTCGACGCACCCGAGTCCGGCGCTCCGGCACCCTGTGCGGATCTCGGACCGCTTCTCCTCATCCGTGAAGTATTCGTGCAGGGGGTAGAGGTTGCAGTCGCCCGGCTCGCCGGGGTCTTTCTTCCGCATGCGCTTTGCATCCGTGAGCATCTGCATGACCTTTGATTTAAGGCTCTCTTTTGTTTCATAGACGAAGATGGCGTTGTTGTACGACTTGGACATCTTCCTGCCGTCGATGCCTAAGACCCTGGCCGCCTCGGTGAGGATCTCCTTCGGCTCCTTGAGGATTTCGCCCCCATAGATGAAATTGAACCTCCTCACGATCTCCCGGGTGAGCTCCAGATGAGGAAGCTGGTCTTCGCCGACAGGCACTCTGTCCGCATGGTACATGACAATGTCCGCCGCCTGGAGCACGGGGTATCCCAGGAACCCGAAATTGCTCAAGTCCTTCTCTTTGAGCTCCTCTTTCAATTCCTTGTAGGTAGGGTTCCTCTCCAGCCAGGACAGCGGCGTGATCATGGACAGAAGGACGAAAAGCTCTGCGTGGTTCCTGATGTCCGACTGCCTGAATATCACCGATTCATTCGGGTCGATGCCCACGCTCAGCCATATGGCGACCACATCGCGGGCGCTGTCCCGGATAATGGACGGGTCACGGTATTCAGTGGTCAGGGCGTGCCAGTCTGCAATAAAGTAGAAGCACGTATACTCTTTCTGGAGTTCCACCCAGTTTTTCAATACGCCTAGGTAATGCCCGACATGAAGATCTCCTGTCGGTCTGATGCCGGATACGATGCGCTTCCTCTCCATAGGATTCCTCGCTATAAACTTAATAAAAGATTGGCTATTACCCTGATGATCGGGAAGATCACGAAATCTACGACCCGGGTGAATATCAGGATCAGCAGGATCATGAACCCGTACGGCGCTATCTTGGAATACTCCCGTGCCATCTCAGGAGGGAGAAGCCCTTCCATGATATGGCTCCCGTCAAGGGGCGGGATGGGGATAAGATTGAAGATCGCCAGCCCCACATTGATGCTGATCATGATCTGGAGCATGAGGCTCAGGGGGTAGAGGTACGCCGTCATGAGCATGCCGCCGAACACCTTGTACGCGAGGGCGAAGGCTACTGCGAGCATAAGGTTTGAGGCAGGTCCTGCCAGGGAAACCAGCATCATGTCCTTTCTCGGGTTCTTGAAATACCGGTGATCTACCGGCACCGGCTTGGCCCAGCCGATCATCCGGGTGATAACAAGGACAAGGAGCCCTACGATATCGATGTGCTTGATGGGATTGAGCGTAAGCCTTCCCGCGTTCTTTGCTGTGGGGTCACCCAACCGGTAGGCGACATATCCGTGGCTGACCTCATGAACGGTGATGGAAAAGAGCACCGGCACGATGAGGAGGATGAGTTGTTGAATGTATGTATTCATTATGCGCGCCTTATACCGCATGGCTGCGGCGGTGTCAAAATTTTACCGCAGACGTCTGGTCCCTTTTTAACCATAATTCTTTTTTTTGTACCGCTCTTCGGCAGCTGACGGATAACCTGATTGTTCCTTGACTGCCCCCGGGTGCTGGTATATAAAAACAGGGCTCTTTTATATGGGGTGGTTCATTTTGAAGAGCCTGAGATCATACCCATCGAACCTGATCCGGATAATGCCGGCGAAGGGAGACAGAAGGTGCATTCACGAGTCGTTTGAAAGGAACTTCAAAGAGCCGTCTCCTTTGCATAAAAGGGACGGCTCTTTTTGCAAAGGATGGCAAGGCAAAGGGAGCTCCTTTTTATCCCGTGATGCATCACTCAGGAATAAACGCTCATACTATGGACAGAGACAGTGAAAGAATCATTGATGCCAACCTCAACCGTGCAACCGAAGGGTTGCGCGTAGTAGAGGATATCTTCCGGTACGGCCTCGATGATTCCCGCATGCAGCAGAAGCTGAAAAGCATGCGGCACCGGCTCGCCTCCGCTGTGGATTCCGGCCCTTTCATAGCCTCCCGGGATGCATCGGCCGATGTGGGGTTCGATGCGAAGGGCGCGCTTGAAGACAAGAGATCGTCTCTGAAGGATATCTTCAGATCGAACATGAAGCGGGTTCAGGAGGCACTGCGCGTCCTGGAGGAAATGATGAAGCTCCATTCTCTCGCCGCTTCCCGCATCATGAAAGAGATACGGTACGCCTGCTACCAGATCGAGCGCGATATGGAGCTCATGGGGAAAAAGACTCTGCCCAAAGGCCTTTATCTCATTCTGACCGATCCGCCTTCCGGGTACGGGAGGATGGCCGAGATGGCCGTTGCGGAGAAGATACCGGCCCTGCAGCTCCGGTATAAGGGCACCGATTCAAAAATATTTCTGGAGCTTGCGTGCACGCTCCGGGAGATCACGAAGGGATCCGAAACCCTGTTCATCGTTAATGACCGCGTGGACATCGCGCTCCTGGCGCATGCCGACGGCGTCCACCTCGGACAGGGCGACATACCGCCTAAGGAGGCGCGCAGGCTTGCAGGCGGCCGGCTGCTGATCGGCCTGTCCACCCACACCCTCGACCAGGTCGAGCAGGCAGGGTCCGAGCCGGTCGATTACATCGGGTTCGGCCCGGTGTTCACCCCCTTCTCGAAGGAGGATCCGGACCCGGTCACCGGGGTGGAGACTCTTCGGGCGGCGGTCGGCCGGTCGAAACACCCGGTCGTGGCCATAGGAGGGATCACCCGCGAACGGATCGAGGGGTTCGCCGGTATTCCGTGCCGGAATGTCGCATGCATCGGGGCCGTCGCCATGTCCCCGGACCCTTCAGCAGAAATGAGAGCCATACACACAAGGATTGGAGAGATATTATGACGCAGCGACAAGACGCTCTGAACGGAACGATCACCCCGGAAATGGAAGCCGTTGCCCTGTACGAGGGGCTCGACCCGGAGATTATCCGGTCGGGTGTTGCCGAAGGGACCATCGCCATACCGAAAAACTCGGGGAGATCCTTCCCGAACGTGCGGGGCATCGGGAAAGGGCTCCGCACCAAGATCAACGCAAACATCGGCTCGTCACCCTACCACATGGACACCGCAGAAGAGATCGAGAAGCTCCGCGCAGCGGTTCACTACGGCGCAGATGCGGTGATGGACCTTTCGCTCGGCGCCGAGCTCATCTCTATACGCAGGGAGATCGTCAGGGAATCCCCCGTGATGATCGGCACGGTGCCGATCTACCAGACGGCCTTCGAGCTCAGCTCCAATTGCAGAGACATCACGGACATGACCATCGATGATTTTCTCAGAACCGTCCGGAACCAGGCGGAAGAAGGCGTCGACTTCATGACCATCCACTCGGGCGTCAACCTGCAGGCCCTTAGGGCCCTCGAATCGCAGAAGCGCCTGCTCAATGTGGTGAGCCGGGGCGGGTCCTTCCTCGTGTCGTGGATGAAGAAGAACGGCAAGGAATCGCCTTTGTTCGAGCATTACGACGAGATTCTGGACATCATGGCGGAGTACGACATCACCATCTCGCTCGGCGACGGGATGCGCCCCGGCGCAACGGGCGACGCAACCGACCGCGCGCAGATAACCGAACTGGTCACCCTTGCCGAGCTCGCCCAGCGCGCCTGGGACAAGGGCGTCCAGGTGCTCATCGAAGGCCCGGGGCATGTGCCTCTCCATATGGTCCAGGAGAACATCCGCATTCAGAAGTCCCTGTGCAAGGGGGCTCCCTTCTACGTGCTCGGACCCCTCGTGACCGACTGCGCGGCAGGATACGACCATATTGCAGGCGCTATCGGCGGGGCGCTCGCGGCATACTTCGGCGCGGATTTCCTCTGCTATGTCACCCCGGCCGAGCACTTGAGGCTTCCCACCGTGGAGCACGTCATCGAGGGCGTGGTCGCTTCCCGGATCGCCGCCCATGCAGCAGACCTTGCCAAGGGCATGAAGTACGCACAGGAAAAGGAATGCGAGATGGCAAACGCGCGAAAGAAACTGGACTGGGAAAGCCAGATAAAGTGCTGCCTCGATCCCGACAAGGCAAAAAGTTTGAGAGAGTCCAGCGAGATCGGCAAGGACGATGTATGCACCATGTGCGGCAAATTCTGCGCCATCAAACGTCTGAACGAGGTTCTCTAAAAAAGGGCGTTTTAGCATACTCCCGGTCGGAAAGGAGTAGGGAGTGAGGAGCTCCGCGGTGAAAAAACAACGGATGCCGGATACTATCATCCAGTGGCCGGAGCTCGAATCCGGCACCCTCATCAGACGATACAAGCGCTTTCTGGCCGATATCGAGCTTCCTTCAGGAGGGACCATCACCGTGCACTGCCCCAATTCCGGACGGATGCTGGAATGCTCTCAGCCCGGATGCAGGGTCCTGATGTCGCGCTCGTCCAACCCTGCAAGAAAGCTTATCCATACCTGGGAAATTATCGAGATGCCCTCAAGCCCTGTCGTCGTGAATACCCTGAGGGCCAACGAGGCTGCAAGCTCTGCCGTTCGCAAAGGGCTGATCCCGGAGCTCGCCGGATATTCGGAAGTCAGGAAGGAAGTCCCCTGGGGCAAGAAATCCCGACTTGATCTTCTCCTGAGTGGTGAGGGCGTTCAGAAGTGTTTCGTAGAGGTCAAGAGCTGCACCTATGTCCAGGACGGGACCGCCATGTTTCCGGATGCCGTAAGTTCAAGAGGTCTGAAGCATCTTGTGGATCTCCAGGAGGTGCTCGCTCAGGGCTGCCGCTCGGTCCTTTTGATCCTGATCCAGCGCATGGATGCACACCAGTTCCGGCCCGCGGATCATATCGATCCCCGATGGGGCAGTGAGCTGAGAAAGGCATATGCCGGCGGTATCGAGGTCCTGATATACTCCACCTCCATCACTGCCTCCGGCATGGCGATGGGCTGCCGCGTTCCCCTGTCGCTGGCCTGAAGCCACTCGGCCGTGGACCCGGCCAGGCAGGAATTGAAATCGGGCCATGCCGACCTTATTCAAGGATTTAGGGGGAAGGGAGTGAGTATATGACGAAAAAGACTAATGGAAAGCCGGAATTTGAAGTCCGGCATGAAGAGGGCGTTGAGGAATATACACCTTCTGAAACCGTTCAGAATGCGATTCAGGACTTTCGTACACATAAGACAAAGCTTCCCGGGCTCTATAAAGAAATCATCCAGGGGATGTTCGAAAAAAGCAGGAAGCGGGTAGCGACTTATTACTGCCCGAACACGTCCTGTAAAGAAACCTTCTGGGATTCCGAACAGGGATACGAATGCCCGGAGTGCGGATCTCTGGGAATCATCAGCGAATATAAATATTCGAGCGTCACAAAAGATACCAAAGACCGCAACATCATCGGATATGTCGATACCCTGGGCCGTCTTTTCTGCAGCAGATGCATCCTCGAATACGGGGTGCAGAATGAAGTAGGTCTCATTGTATACGACGACACCGAGCCGTTTTGTTTCGAGCGATGCGAGCTGTGCAAAGAGCAGCTCGACTGATCGCCTTCCCCAAACCCTTTCCTCCCGGCCCGCCGTTCATCTCACCCGCCGACATGGGGCTATACACGGATATCCCGGATACAGCAGCATTAGACACGGAGACAAAAACCTGTATATAGTAGCTTTCTATGTCAAAGGTACGCATCAACAGATATATCGCCTCTACCGGGGCCATATCCCGCAGGAAGGCCGATGAGCTCCTCCGCGACGGCCGGGTCGGCCTGAACGGCCGCACGGCCTTGCTGGGAGGCACCGTCGATCCCGACCGCGACACGATAACCATAGACGGCCGTGAGGTAAGGCCCCAGGAGCTTGTATATCTGGCCGCGTACAAGCCCAGGAATGTCGTCACCACGCTGCACGACCCAGAAGGCAGGCAGTGCATCAAGGATCTCATCCCGATACAGTATGACGGGGTCTTCCCGATCGGAAGGCTCGATTTTGACGCCGAGGGGCTGCTCCTCCTGACGAATGACGGTCATTTGGCGCATACCCTGCACCACCCTTCCCACAATGTACCCAAGACCTATATCGTTTCACTTTTACCCAAGGCAACGCCCGAACAGCTTGATATGATGTCCGAGGGCGTCACCCTTGACGGGAAAAAGACGCGGCCCGCACAAATAGATCTTTTAAGGCATCGGGACAACGGTTCCCTGATAAAGATCACCTTGCGCCAGGGGCTCAAGAACCAGATCAAGAGAATGGCTAAAGCAGTAGGTTTAGAGGTGGTTTCCATCAAACGCGTTTCGGTGGGTCCCATTACCGTGGGAGGAATGGCACCCGGCGAGGTAAGAAAACTGTCGAAACCCGAAATCGAAAAACTTCATAAGACATTAAAATAGCATAAAAAACCTTGACATAGTTCCACAACCCCCTATATTTAATTATGTAACCTAATGTGTGGAGGTACAGATGAATAAATCCGAACTGATAGAAGAGCTGTCAATGCGTATGGCTATCCATCCCAAGAAAGCCGAAGCAATGGTAAATACAATACTGAATTCCATGGTCGATGCAATGAAAAACAGCCGCCGGGTAGAGATTCGCGGATTCGGCAGCTTCGTAATGAGAGACTATAAGCCCTACATCGGCAGGAACCCGAAGAGCGGAGAGAAGATACAGGTCAAAGAAAAGACGCTCCCCTTCTTCAAATCCGGCAAGGACATGAGAGATCGCGTAAACGAGAGCAAGAGTTAGACGCCCTTACGCAACCGCCTCTTCTTTTTTGTTTTCCCTTGAGCGTCTAGATATTGACGCACCATGAGGGATGTGCTATAGCATCTGCTTAGGATTCCATGTATGGGCGCATATAATATACTTATTGTCGATGACGAAGGGCAGAACAGGGATTATCTCACTGAGATACTTTCTCAGGAAGACTATAACGTAAGCTCGTCCTCCAACGGCAAGGATGCTATCTCCCAGCTTTCACAGGACCAGTTTCACGTCGTGCTGACCGACCTCCAGATGCCCGAGCTCGACGGGCTTGGCGTCATCCGCTACCTCGTGGAGAACAAGCTGAACTGCATCGGGATCATCTTCACGGGGTACGGCTCCGTCAAGACGGCAGTCGATGCCATGAAGCTCGGCGCCTTCGATTACATCACCAAGCCTTTCAAGGCCGACGAGATCAAGGTCGTAGTGAAGAAGGCCCTGGACCATCTCGCCCTGCAGGAAGAGAATACATACCTCAAGCAGCAGCTCAAGGCGAAGTACAAGTTCGAGAACATCATCGGGACCTCTGACAGGATGCAGAAGGTCTTCAGCCTCATCGACAAGGTATCGTCCACGGATTCGACCGTGCTGGTCCTCGGCGAGTCGGGAACAGGCAAAGAGCTCGTTGCCCGTGCCCTGCACTACAATTCCCCGAGGGCGCAGAATCCCTTTGTCCCCGTCAACTGCGGGGCAATCCCCGAAGAGCTGCTCGAGAGCGAGCTGTTCGGACATGAGAAGGGAGCCTTTACGAGCGCATTCCGGACCAGGATCGGCCGCTTCGAACTCGCCCACAGCGGGAGCATCTTCCTTGACGAGGTATCGGAAATGAGCCCGAACCTCCAGGTCAAACTGCTTCGCGTCCTGCAGGAAAGGGAGTTCGAGAGGGTCGGAGGAGTCAAGTCGATCAAGACCGATGTCCGGATTATCGCGGCCACCAATAAAGACCTCGAAGAAGAGGTTGCCGAAGGCAGGTTCCGCGAAGACCTCTACTACCGGCTCAATGTCATACCTCTGAATCTGCCGCCCTTAAGAGACAGGAAAGAGGACATTCCTCTGCTCGTAAAGCATTTCATGAGCAAGTACGGCAAAGAAAAGAACAGTGCGGTGACCGGCTTCACCAAAAGGGCCATGAATGTGCTCATGCAGTACCGATGGCCGGGGAATGTCCGCGAGCTGGAGAATCTCGTGGAGCGCGTGCTGGTCTTATGCGAAGGCACGGAAGTAGACGTAAACGACCTCCCCGAAAAGCTTCTGATATGCGCTGCCGGGTCTTCATCGACCGTACCCCGGCTGGACCTGCCCGAGTCAGGGATAGATCTTTCCACGGCAGTGAGCGAGTTTGAGAAAAGCATCATCATGCAGGCCCTCACCAAGAGCAACTGGGTCAAAAACCGCGCGGCAAAACTCCTGCACGTAAACCGGACCACCCTGGTCGAAAAGATCAAGAAGCAGAAGCTTGAAAAACCCGCAGAAGTAAAGCTGGATTAGCTTCCCCCTTTGCCGGAGCCGGGAGGCAAAGGCCTTTTTTTAGCGTACCGGTCCAATATCATCACCTCTTTTTTCCCATTGGCATGAAAGTTGTATTTCTTGAGGGAGTGAAAAAACGAGGAAAACATCCGATCAGCGCCTTTTGCGTCTCTGCCCTATGGGCACTGCTCGCGGCCATATGCCTCCCGTCACCGCTGACGGCGGCTAAAGACGTTATCCAGGCGGGCGGGCGGCCGGGCCAGTCGCGTCTGGTCTTCTACCTTCAGGAGCTTGTTATCCCGAGAATCATACAGGAAGACCAGTCGCTGATCGTCAATTTTCCGGACACTATCGGAGATCCTGTCTCGATAACGGACAGTTTCATGATCCAGGACCTCGCCTTTGACGGCAAGACCGCCAAGATATCCATGAAGCAGTCTTTCGAATTCTCCACCAGCTTTACCGAGAAGCCTGCCCGGTATGTGATCGATATCGTCGAGAAGAAAGGCAGGGAGGCAATCTGCCCGATCGGGGATATTCAGGCAAAACCCAACAATACCGGAATCAACGTGGAGATCTTTGTGCAGAACGGCATGTGGCCCGAGGTGCGGTACGCGAAAAACCGCCGTGTGTTCCTCATCTTCAAAGGAGACGTAACCTGCGCGAACATCGGCGACAAGATCTCAAGGGTTCCTTCGCTGAGCCTCGAAGAGCCTATCAGGATGCTTGGCGGCACTGCTCTGGCCATAAGCATCACCGACCCGCAGGTGGACGTGGAGATAAAGACTCTCCAAAAAGAGAGCAGGATAATCCTCGACATCAACACTTCCGGCCGGATGAGCCGGGCGAACACCCTGGCGCTTGCAGAAAAATCATTGGAGCAGAACGATACCGCATCGGCGATTCACGCGCTTGAGCACTACAAGGATTCACTCACCCCCCAGGAGAGCATCCTTCTCGGCAAGGCCTACTGGAAGATCGCATACCCCTACTATATGGAAGCATACTCGATGAAAGCCCTGAAGCACATGAGCTCAGGCATCCAGGGCATGACCCCCGGGATTGTTCGGGAGTCGGTCATGCTCGAATATTTAAGAATGCTCAACCGCTCCAGGATGTTCACCGAAGCGGAGAAGTTTGTAAAGTTCCTCAAGGATTCCATCGATACGGAAATCTCCGCAGAGACGCACCTCATCGAGATCGATATCCTGAACAACAAGAAGATGTTCCAGGATGCTTTTGTCGAGAACAGGCGCATGCTGAGCGTATTCGAGGAAGAAGGCATCCCCCCGAAGCTCACGGCATATTACCATTCAATCCTCGCCGATACGTATCTCGGCCTCAATGCCCATTCCCGGGCCATGAAGCTCTACCGGAACGCCCTTGCGGCAGACCCCGGACTCTTTATCGCCGATCCGGGGCTTTATGCCAGGATGGGAGAGGCGGCCTACTATTCGCGCGATTACGCCACGGCAAAAGACTATCTCCTTCTCGCCATCAACGTAAGCCGCAAGGAAGACAAGGCGCCGTACCTCATATCGCTCGGCGATTGCCTCTACCAGCTTGGGCAGACCGGGAAGGCGATGGGGGTCCTGTCCGAGGTGGAGAACATGTCGCCCGACAGCCAGAGCGACGTCATTGCCAAGCTCAAGACAGCCCGGATGATCGAGGAAAAGGATCTGGAGAAGAATGACGGCAAGCTCTCCGACAAGGCGTTCCACCAGATGGTGTATATCTACGAAGATCTCAAGTCGACAAAGGAGTACGAGGAAGGACCGCTGGGGTCGATCATCAAGATACGCCTCGCCCAGACCTATGCGAAGCGCAGCGAATGGGACAATGCGCTGGATGCATACCAGCTTGCATGGCTGAGCACGAAGAAAAACGATCCCATCCACAAATATGCCCAGGGAGAAGCGGAGAAAGCGCTGGCCGTCCATCTCGGAAACCTCGACACCCTGGGAAAGCATGACCGGGTCTGGGACCTCTATCTCCTCTTTCAGGACAGCTTCATGCGGGACCTGAAGAGCCCGGAAGCGCTGTTCGCCCTCGGCAGGGCCATGAACGAGCTGGGCTATCTGGACCAGGCGCACGCAATGCTTCGGGCCTGCATCAAGTATCCGTCCGACAGAACCGACCGTGCTTTGTCCATCCTGTTCTCCGTCGACTACCGGAAAGGGAACTACGCCGGAGCACTTGTATGGAACACGAGATATCTGAAGGGATACCCCCAGGGAAAAGACTATGTAAAGATGCAGGCAATCCGGGGTGAAATCCTCTACCGGACGAACCACTTCGCCGAGGCCGTGCCCTTCCTTGAGCATTCCATACGCCAGGGCGGCGAGAGGGCGCTTTTCGATCTCCTGTATCTGGCAAAAACCCATCGCAAGCTCGGCAACAAGGCGGGCGAGGCTGCAGCTCTCGACCGGATCGTCGCCTACGCCGATTCCATGAAATCTCCCGTCATAGAAGAGGCCCTCTATGCCCGGGCCAACGAGCTCAGACAGACGGAAACACCGGCAAGGGCGCGAGCGCTCTACACAAAGCTGCTCAATACCTATCCGCAGACGCCCATCAGGGAATGGGCACTCTACCACCTTGCCCAGGTACACCATGGCGAAGGCAACGACGAAGAGGCGACAAAGCTCCTGACCCAAGTGCTTCAGCAGACAAAAGATAAGACGCTGCAAAATCTTGCGAACAACTCTCTTCGCGAAGTGGCTCTCGACAACGAGATAAGCGAATATACGAGATTCAAAGACCTCTTTGGAAGGAAATAGCAGCCGCCATGTCAATCGCGATCCTCGATCCTGACAAGTCCACCGTCACCATACTCGCAGAGCTTATTGACGAAATGGGCGAAACGCCGTGTCCCTTCACGGACAAGGACAAGTTTCTGGGCGCCATCAACCCGAAATCCCATTCCATTGCCATCATATCGGACGACTTTCTTGACGTGGTCGAGGGCACCAAGCAGGTATATCAGGACATAGAGATCGTAGCCACCGGCACGCTTTTCTGTGACCTCGCGCTCCAGGCAGGGGCCGCGCATTATCTGAAGAAGCCCTTCCTTGCCGATGAATTCCGCCAGGTCATCAATATCCTCCTCCATGCGGGGAAAACCAAGGGATCGCCACAGGCCGGATCGTTCATCGCACATGACAAAGGCATGAAGAAGATTATCGAGATGCTCGAGAAAGTGGCCCCCACCCAGGCCCCGGTGCTCATTCAGGGAGAATCCGGAACGGGCAAGGAAGTCATTGCGCGCTACATCCACAGACTCAGCAAACGTAAGACAGGCCCATACGTGGGGATAAACCTTGCCGCCATCCCCGATACCCTGCTGGAGAGCGAACTGTTCGGATACGAAAAAGGGGCGTTCACCGGCGCCTATGCCACGAGGGTGGGAAAGTTCGAGCTCGCCCACGAAGGCACCATACTCCTCGATGAAATCACCGAGGTCGGCATCGGCCTCCAGGCAAAGCTCTTACGGGTGCTTCAGGAGAAACAGATCGACCGGGTCGGGTCCAAGGCACCCATCAACGTGGACTTCCGGGTGATCGCCACCACAAACCGCGACATCGAGATCGACGTGAAAGAAGGCAGGTTCCGCAGAGACCTTTATTTCCGGCTCAACGTTATCCCCATAAAAGTGCCGCCGCTTCGGTCCAGGAAGGACGATATCCTCCCCCTTGCCGCGCACTTCATTACAAAAATTGCAGGTCGCGAAGGGATGAGCGAGAAGAATTTGACGCCCCAGGCAAAAGATGCCCTCCTGAGTTATTCCTGGCCGGGCAACGTCCGGGAGCTTGAAAATGTGATCGAGCGGTCCATGATCCTGACCGACGGTCCGGAAATATATCCCGACACCGTTACCCTTGGCATGGAAGGCTGCGAGGAGACCTCCCGACAGTCTGTCGAGGCGGGCACCACGATCCATGCCATGGAAAAGAGCCTCATCATGACTACCTTGCAGAGCGTGGAAGGAAACCGGACAAAGGCTGCATCGCTCCTGGGCATCAGCATCCGTACCCTGCGCAACAAACTCAACGAGTATTCGGGCAATGGTCAATTTTCCGACGCAGAATCGGTCAATTCCGCAGACATCGAGCACCCCTGATCGGCATAAAAAGCCCTTTTTTCCCCTTGGTACGAGTATTGCTTATTTCTTTTGAAGAGAGGAGGGAATTATGCCAGGAATCTTTGGAAACGGACTTTCGGAACTCGCCTCGGCCATGAACTACCGCCTGTTCCGCCAGGGGGTCATTTCCAGTAACGTCGCTAATATCGACACCCCGGGCTACAAGGCAAAGGAAGCAACCTTCGATGAAGAGCTTACATCCCGCCTGCAGATGAGCACCACCACACCGGAGCACATCCCGTCTTCCAACGCCCCCGGGGAAGTGTCTTTCCGCATCGCGGAAGACCCGTATTCCCGAATCGGAAACGACTCCAACACCGTGGATTTAGATCGGGAAATGATGAAGCTCAGCCAGAACCAGCTGCTCTATGAAGCGTCCGC
Source organism: Syntrophaceae bacterium UBA6087 (assembly GCA_002448235.1). Taxonomy (GTDB): domain Bacteria; phylum Desulfobacterota; class Desulfomonilia; order UBA1062; family UBA1062; genus Phosphitivorax. Next base: position 174,048 of record DIXF01000001.1, on the reverse strand, counting down.
ACAGGCTGTGCAGGGAAAGATCAACGCTTTGAAAGAAGCGATACGAGGGATAAGATAATGGACCTTTTCACTTCGATGGATATCAGCGCAAGCGGCATGAGAGCTCAGAGAACCCGTCTGAACGTGATCTCGTCGAACATCGCCAACGCCCATACCACCAGGACGGACAAGGGGGGTCCCTATCAGCGCAGGGACGTGATCTTCAAGGAGAACACCTTCGAGAATCAGCTCAGCAGCGTAGAGGTGGAGGCAATCACCAGCGACCCCACTCCCGGCAAGCGCATCTATGATCCGAGCAATCCCGATGCGGACGGAGAAGGATACGTGACGCTGCCCAATGTCAACCTCATGGAGGAAATGGTCAATATGATGGGCGCATCGCAGGCCTTCGAGGCAAACACCACCGCGGTCAAGGCCGAGAAAGACATGGCCTTGAAGGCGCTCGGCATAGGGAGGCAATAATGCGTATAGAACTGTCGGATTTTCCACGCTTGACTATTGACCAGGGCGAACGCGGTCAGACGAAATCGCCGAGGGAAAGCTTTGTCGATGCATTGAAGCAGGCGGTCGAAACCACGAACAAGCAGGCCAAGGACGCCGAACAATCGATGCTGGATCTTGCCAGGGGAGAGAGCGGAAACATACACGAGACCATGATCGCCATGCAGAAGGCCGACATCAACCTCCGCCTCCTGGTCACGACGGCCAACAAGCTCATTGAAGGCTACAACCAGCTTACACAACTGAGATAGGCATATGAACGACATTCTCTCCAACTTAAAGGCATGGTTCTCCCGTACGAGCACCGGCCAGAAACTCACCGTTTTCGGGATGTTCGGTCTGGCGGCAGCCGTCATCATCGTGTCACTGATGTGGGCGTTCGAACCCAAGTACCAGTATCTGTTCACCAACCTTGCCGAGTCGGATGCATCGATGATCGTCCAGCACCTGAAGGAAAACCGCGTCCCCTACAAGCTGACCAAGGCGGGAACAGCGGTCATGATCCCGGAAAAGAGCGTGTACGAGACCCGGCTGGACCTGGCTTCCAAAGGCCTGCCCAAGGGCGGCACGGGTGAAGGGTTTGCGTTGTTTGACGATACGGGATTCTCCACATCCGAGTTCGTCCAGAAGATCAACTATCAGCGCGCCCTCCAGAACGAGCTGGCCAATACCATCATGGCCCTGGAGGAAGTGGATTACGCCAGGGTCCATATCGCGCTTCCCAAAGAGAGCGTCTTTATCGAGGACGAAAAGCCCGCAAAGGCCTCCATCGTCGTGAAGCCGAAGCAGGGGCTCACCATCCCCCAGGGTCAGGTGCAGGGAATCGTGTACCTGGTGGCAAAGAGCGTACGGGGCCTCGATCCCGAGAATATCAGCATCGTGGATATCCGGGGCAAGGTGCTCTATGAAGGCAAAAAGGATGCCGCATCCATATCCCTTGCCAACAACTACCTCGATGTCAAGCATACCATCGAAAATACCCTCCAGGGCCGCGCCCAGGACCTCCTGGAAAAGATCCTGGGGCCTGCCACCGCGGTGGTGAAGGTAAGCGCCGACATCGACATGGACATGGTCAAGAGCGTCGAAGACAATTATGACCCCGAGATCCATGTGGTGAGGAGCGAAGAGCTGAAGAACGCCTATACCGGCGACGATGCCGTCAGCGGCGGCATCGCGGGGACCCAGTCAAACCTGCCCACGGGCAGGGGGGGACCGGGCTCCTTCTCTGACAACGCAGCGGCAGGCCGGTCAAATGTCATCCGCAACTATGAGATCGCCCGGAACCAGACCGAACGGGTCAAATCGCCGGGAAACGTCACCCGCTTAAGTGTATCCGTTGTTGTTGACGGCACCTACAAGACCGATGCGAAGGGGAACAACGCATTCACCACAAGGACTGCGGACGAGCTCAAACGCATCGAAGATGCGGTGAAGCAGACCGTGGGCTTCAGCGCCGACCGCGAGGATACGTTCTCCATCTCCTGCATGCCCTTTATACAGGAAGGACCCGAGATGGCCGCCCTGGCGGATAAGGCGAAAAAGAACGAGCTCCTGGCTTCGCTCATAAAGCCGGCCGTCTTTCTCGTAACCACGCTGCTTATCCTTTTGTTCGTGGTGCGTCCTCTCATGCGGTGGCTCGTAAAATCTTTCAAGGTCATCGAACGGGGCGCGGACAAGAGAAGATCCCTGCCCTCATCAGAGGATCTGCCAGAAATAACGGGCGAGGAGCTGCCCCAGATCGAGGCCCTCACGAGAAGCGAGGAATTGAAGCATATGGTTCAGGGCAAGCGCAAGGTGATCGAAAAGTCCAGCAAGGATGATATGAACACTGCCACCGCGGTTGTGAAATCCTGGTTGCAGGAGAACGTCTGATGATGAAGTTGAAGAAAATCGACGGCCCCCAGAAGGCGGCCATCTTCCTCATGGCCATGGGCGACGAATTTACCCGCAACGTGTTCAAAGGTTTGACGGAGTACGAGATCAAGTTGCTGGGGAAACGGCTGGCAAGCCTCGAAGACGCTACCATCCCCGTGGATGTTGTGCAGACCGTCATGGACGAATATGCGACATTGAGCTCCCAGGTCAGCGGAGTAACCGGCAAGGGTATGAACTATCTCAAAGACGCCCTTGTCTCGGCCCTGGGTGCGGATAAGGCAAAACCGATCCTGGAATCCATTTCCATGGCTACCGATACCACGGCCTTTTCATCGCTGAAAGGGGTGGACCCGCTGATCCTCGTGGATTATCTCAAAGGTGAGCATCCGCAGACCGTGGCCCTGGTGCTTGCCCATCTCGACTATGCCAAGGCGGCCCAGATCATCAAGGAACTGCCCGAAAAGCTCCAGCCCGAGATCATCTTCCGGATGGCCAACCTGGGCATGGTGCCCGCAGGCGTCATCGAAGACCTCGACCAGGTCCTGCGCAAGGAGATCGAGGCCATGGGCTCCACCGATAGCAAGAAGCTCGGCGGCGTCGAGACCGTTGCCGAGATCATGAACCAGATGGACCACAATACGGAGAACAATATCTTCTCGTTCCTCGAAGAAATGGATGCAGACCTTGCCGAGGGCATCCGCCAGAAGATGTTCGTGTTCGAAGACATCGTCGGCATCGACAGCCGCGGCATCCAGACCATCCTCAAGGAGATAACGAACGAGGAACTCGCCCTTGCACTGAAGACGGCAAGCGAAAATCTGAAGAGCCTTATCCTGAAAAACATGTCCTCGCGAGCCTCCGAGATGCTCCTGGACGACATGGAAGCCATGGGACCGGTCAAGCTTTCCGATGTAGAGAGCGCGCAGCAGTCCATCGTCCGCGTGGTGAGAAAGCTCGAGGCGGGAGGCAAAATCGTCATCGGTGGAAAGGGTGGTGAGGATGTCCTCGTCTAGGATACTCAAAGGAGACAAGAAGCATTCTTCCGTGACCTCCTATACCATCAAGGAGATGGAGTCCAAGACAAAGCCTGGGAAAAAGGAAGAGGCATCGCTAAACGCCGATGACATCATCAGGAATGCACGGGCGATGAAAGAATCCATCGAGATGGAGGCCTACAAAGAGGGGATACTCAAAGGCCAGGAAGAAGGCCGCAAGATGGCCATAAAACAGATCGAACCCCTGTTCGATACCCTGAAAAACACCATCGAAGAGTTGTCCGGGCTTAGATCGTCCATAATCGAAAAGCATCATGAACAGATCCTGGAGATAATATTCCTGATTGCAGAAAAAGTCATACACCGCCAGATACACCTGTCTCCCGACATCATCCTGGATACGGTGCGCGCGGCGACCAGTCACCTTACCGAAACGGAAGAGATCCGCATTCGCCTCCACCCTTCGGATTTCGAATATATCCGGGATATCGAAACCATTCTTTCCAAGAAGCTCACCGGAAAGAACGCCGTCCATGTCGTTGACGACAGCTCCATAGAACGCGGCGGGGTCATCATTGAGACCGAGTTCGGAGATATCGATGCAACCGTCCGGTCGGAGATCGAACATATGAAGGAAGTGATTCTCGATCATGACTAGCCTCGCAAAATATGCCGCTATTCTCAAAGATACCGACCCCGTCCAGGTGCGCGGCAAGGTCACGAACATCGTGGGCCTGGTGGTGGAAGGCCACGGACCGGGCAGCTCCATGGGCGGCATGTGCGAGATATACTCCAAGCAAATGAACTCATCCATTATGGCGGAGGTCGTCGGATTCAGGGACAAACGGGTCCTCCTCATGCCGCTCGGGGATCTAAGCGGCATCGGCCCGGGCAGCACCATCATCGCGAGGAAATCCCACCCGACCGTCAAGGTCGGCCGTGAGCTCCTCGGCAGGGTGATAGACGGCATGGGCAACCCCCTGGACGGTCATGGAATGCTTCTCCTCGGGGAAGAAACGCCCCTGTACGGCCATCCCATGAACCCATTGAAAAAGAAACGCATCACCGAACCGCTGGACCTCGGGATCTCGGCGGTCAACGGCATTCTGACCATCGGCAAGGGACAGCGCATGGCGATCATGGCGGGCTCCGGCGTTGGAAAGAGCGTCCTCATGGGCATGATGGCCCGCCATACCAAGGCCGATGTAAACGTGATCGCGCTCATCGGCGAGCGCGGCAGAGAGGTAAAGGAGTTCATCGAAAGGGACCTGGGAGAAGAAGGCCTGAAGCGCTCGGTGGTCGTTGCGGCCGTATCCGACCAGCCTGCGCTCATCCGCATCCGGGGCGCATACCTCGCTACCGCCATTGCGGAATACTTCAGGGATAAGGGGCTCGACGTGCTCCTCATGATGGATTCCGTGACCCGGTTTGCCATGTCTATGAGGGAAATCGGCCTCGCTGTGGGCGAGCCTCCCACAACCAAAGGGTACACACCTTCCTGTTTCGCCAGACTTCCCAAGCTCCTGGAGCGGGCCGGGAATGCCGCTTCCCAGGGAAGCATCACGGGCCTCTATACCGTCCTCGTCGAAGGCGACGACATGAACGAACCGGTTGCGGACAGCGTCCGTTCGATCGTTGACGGCCACATCGTGCTTTCCCGTGATCTTGCAGCGAGGAATCATTACCCGGCGGTGGATGTCCTCAGAAGCGTGAGCAGGGTGATGAACGATATCGTGAGCAAGGACCATATGAACATGGCCCGAAAGATCCTCGAATACAAGGCGGTGTATGAAGAGGCGCGCGATCTCATCAACATCGGCGCCTATGTCTCGGGGAACAACCCCCAGATAGACACCGCCATCAAACATATCGACGCCATAAACGACTTTCTGAAGCAGGATATCGATGCAAAGGTGAGCATAGAAAACGCTCTGGGCATGATGAAAAAGATCCTGCCCGCAGCGAAGTAGGGGATAACCATGGGATTCCGTTTCCGTTTCGAGACCCTTTCGCGAGTCAGGAAGATTCGAGAAGACCTGGCACTGCAGGAATTCTCCAAGGCTCAGAAAGTGCTCATGGACCTGGAAAACCTGAAAACCGCCATTCTTTCCCGGAGAGCTTCTGTCTGGCAGAACCTCACCGAGAAAATGGATTCGGGAATCACGGCGCAGGAGATCATCTCGTATAACAATTATATATTTTATCTGGAATCCGGGATCACCCAGGTGGAAAAACAGATCGCCAAGGCACGGAAAATGCTTGAAACAAAACGTCAGGAACTGCTCAAGAAGAAAAAAGAAGCAAAAGCAATCGAGCGCCTGAAGGAAATCGATAAAGAGCGGTATTCGGCTGAAGAGGCAAGGCAGGAAATGAATTTCATCAATGAGATCGCAATACAGCGGCATGGGAGAGTATCATGAAAGGAAAAAAGCTCCTTTTTATCGCATTAATCGTGAATCTTTTCTTTCTCGGAATATATTTTTCCATCAATCCCCTTTCCGCAGCCGAGGAGAAACAGACTCAAGCCCCTGCCAGAAAAGAGGCAGCGCAGGATACCAGGGCAGCATGGGATTCCTTAAGGCAGCGGGAAGACCTTTTAAGAATCAGGCAGGCCGAACTTAATCAACTCGAAAAACGGATCGATGAAAAGCTCAGGCGTCTCTCGGAGCTCGAAGCATCCATCAAGATCGATCTCGTCTCATACAAACAGTTAAGCGACGGCCGCATCAAGCATCTCGTCAAAATCTATTCTTCCATGAAGCCGAACGCGGCTGCCAATCTCATGAACCAGATAGACCTGGAGGTCGCTACAGAGGTTTTCCTCAACATGAAAGGCGAGATAGCAGGCGGCATCCTCTCCTACATGGACGCCCAGAAAGCAGCAGCAATAACCAAGAGGCTCATGAGCAACCGCAAAAGACAGGTCTCGGAGCCTGCAGCATTGGAACCGGCCCCGGCAACCGCCGCCGCACCTGGAGTTCAGCCCCAGCAGCAGTAAAATTTGGGGGGTGACGCCTTTGGGCGTTGGACGGCGAAGGAGCCGGCACCGGACGTGCTGAAGGGGAGGCAGGGGGCCTTAAGGGGCCGCGTTGGCGCTTTTTGTCAATGCATCCCGGCAAAGCGAAAAAGGCATCTTTGACCCGTACTGTCTGAGCGCAGCGATAGCGGAGCGAGTTTACGGGTCAGCCTTTTTCGTTTTACCGCCGATGCATCAAAAAGCGCCTTCGCGGCCCCTTAAGGCCCCCTGCCTCCCCTTCTCCTCCGAACCAACATCCCCTCCAAACCAATCGTTTGAAAATTACACGAATTTTGACCGGATTATGTTGAGTAATTCCAGAGCTTGAGTGCTTCAGAGTGCGAGTGACGGTATTCGCAAACTATCTGTAACGGAATTATGACGGTGTGGTTGCCTGCTTCTGCTGATTTGCGGCGTGGTCTCTGAACATTTCCTCCCGGATGCTGCGGAAGTCCGCCTCGTGGTCCATGAATGCGTCCACGATTTCCGGATCGAAATGCTTGCCCCTGTCCTCCAGAATGATCTCCAGGGCCTTTTCATGAGAAAAGGCCTCCTTGTAGACCCGCTTTGAGGTAAGGGCATCATAGACGTCCGCAAGGGCGACTATCCTTGCAGACAAGGGGATCTGCTCACCCTTGAGCCCTTTGGGATATCCGGTGCCGTCCCATTTCTCGTGGTGGTAATAGGCGATCTCTTTTCCCAGGCTCAGGAAGGACTGGCCTTCGATCTTCGTTTCCACGGCCCTGAGGGCGTCTCCGCCCAGGGATGAGTGGCGCTTGACCACCTCGAACTCGTCCTTGGTCAGACGGCTCGGCTTCAGCAGGATCGAGTCCGGGATGCCCACCTTTCCGATATCGTGGAGAATGGACGAATTGTAGATATCATCAATATAATCCTGGGTGATGTACTCGGCGAATTTCGCTCTCTTGGCCAGGTCCTGGGCGATGACCCTCGAGTATTCCCGTATGCGCTCCAGATGGGCGCCCGTATCCGCGTCACGGTATTCAGCCAGCTTCGCTAAGCCGAGGATCGTCGCGTTCCGTGCGCTCTGGACCTTTTTATAAGATTCCAGCAGGTCGTTTTCCAGCTTCTTGCGTACGGTGATATCCCTTATTACCATCTGGAAGCCGACGAGTTCGCCCTCTTTGTAGATGCACTTGGCATTGCATTCGACCTCAAAGATCTTTCCCTGGCGGTTTTCGACCCTGAACTGGAAATCCTTTACCGTCTGCTCGGTGGGCAGACGGTCGAACATCCTCTCCACGAGGAGGGTATCCGGCCCCTTCACGAGCTTCATAAAGCTGAAATCGAGCTTCTGCTCCGATGGAATGCCGATCGTGTCATAAAACCTGGGATTCGCCATGAGTATCTTTGAGTTCCGGTCCACGAGGATGACGATATCGATGATATTCTCATAGAGCTCCCGGTAGCGGAGCTCGGATTCCTCAAGCTCGATAAGGCGCTTCTCCACCTCTGCCTCGAGGTTGTGTGCGTAATAGGAGAGACGCTCTGCAAGACCGTCCATCTCTGTTTTGAGCCTGCATTCCCTCTTGCGCATCTTTGTCTCTTCATATGCCTGAAGCGTGGTTATCACGATGAAAAAGGCAAAAAAGAAACTGTTGCTGAAAAATACTTTCAGGCTGTCCGGACTGGGGTTGTTGAGCAAGATGATGGGCAGGGCATAGATCAGGTAGAGCATGAGCCCGGAAAGGAATGCCTGCGGAGCGTTTAAGGGCAGGATGACGATCGTGACGAGGACCATGATGAGTCCGACGTAGTAAAATGACGAGTACCCGCCCATTTTCACGCACATCATGGCGATGGTGAAGGCCGCAATGATATAGGCGACGGTCACCAGGGCAAACGCAGAGTCTTTGCCGTACCTTGAATAGTAAACAAGCAGAAGCGCCAGGAGCGATCCGGAACAGGTAATGCGGTAGAAAAAGAAGAGGCCGAAGTGCTCACGGACCACCACATAATCCAGGACGCTGAAGAACGGGATGAGGATAATGCCCACCAGGAGTACAGCCAGCACGCGCTGATATAAGAGATCCCCGGTCTCTTCGTTGTACCTGCGTTCGTAATCGTCTTCAATTGATAGCATACCATCTATCACTATCGGCACTCTAAAAAGAGAAATTTAATGGATTTACGTGTCCGGGGAGACGGCGGCAGCGAATCCGTCAAAATATTTTCAAGCCGTCCCCAAAGGGTGTATCGGATGCAAAGTCGGGCGTATAGTTTTCAATAGAGTCCATTTCCTGGGCATATATCGTGGCGAATCCGAAATCGACGGCCTTCTCCAGAACCACTTCGTATTCCCCGGGTGACACCGTCCGGCTCATCTCGGCCAAAGTCCCCGAGTAGAAAGAAGGGTTGTACTGGGACATGATGCTGACGGGGATATCCAGGGAGAGTCCGGCCAGGAATTCAAGCACGGCAAAAGGATTCGAGCGCATGCCCGGAAGCACGAGGTGCCGTACGATCAGTCCGGACAAGGCCCGGCCGTTTTCATCGACGCATAACGCACCCCCTTTTTCCCAGAGGTATGCGACGGCCTCGCGCGCCCGGTCCCAGTAATCGGCTACGCGGCTCAGGAGCTTCCCTGTTTCGTTGTCGCCGTATTTCAGGTCCATGAGGAAAAGGTCCGCATGGCCCTCCCATCTTTCGAGAGATTCAATGCTCTCATACCCGCTCGAATTGAGCATGACGGGAAGGTCGAGGCCCTGCTCGCGGGCAAGGGTCAGGGAACGAATGATCCCGGGGGCGAAGTGGGTCGGGCTCACCAGGTTGATGTTGGAGCACCCGCAATCCTGGAGAAGGAGCATGAAAGAGGCAAGCTCTGACTCGGTAACAGTTTTTCCAAAGGCCTGGTGGCTTATCCGGCTATTCTGGCAGTAGGCGCACTTGAGCGGGCACCCGGAAAAGAACACCGCCCCGGAGCCCGCACCCGTTACCAGAGGCGGCTCCTCGCCCCGGTGGATGACGATGGAGCCGACGAGCAGGTCCTCACCGACTCCGCAGGCGCCTTCAGCCCTTGATCTGTCGGCCGGACAGCGCCTCGGACACAGCACGCACCCCGTCATTTTTTCTGCTCGATCTCCTCGATAAGGGCCTTGCCGTTGTTGTCCCTGAAGATCTGGGGTACGAACTCCACCTTGCGCGGCGTCTTATAGGAGGCCAGAAGTCTGCGGGCCTGGCGCTTCACTTCGTTTTCGGTGATGTCGGAGCCGTCCGCCACCACGTATGCCTTGATGATGGCTCCCCTCATGAGATCGGGGATACCCGTGATGGCGGAATCCCGAACCCCGGGGATCGAATTCAGGACATTCTCCACCTCCTTGCAGTATACGTTGAAGCCCGAGGTGATGATCATATCCTTTTTGTACCCGGTGATATAGATATAGCCTTCTTCGTCCATATATCCCAGGTCGCCGGTATAGAGCCAGCCGTCTTTGATGATCTCCCGCGTCTCTTCTTTTCTCTTGTAATATCCCTTCATGACGTTGGGGCCCTTGAACAGGATTTCGCCCTTTTCTCCGGGCGTAAGCACCCTTCCCTGCTCATCGACGATCCTTGCCTGAACATCCGGCACGGCGGGACCGATGGAATCGGGCTTCAGCTTCACGTGGGGACTGTTGTACGCGCACACGGGTGACGCCTCGGTAAGGCCGTAGCCTTGCCTGAGATCGACGCCGAAACGCTCTTTGAACCCGGTATAGATCTCCATGGAGAGCGCGGACCCGCCCGCTATCAGGATCTTCATCCTGGTGTAGTCTACGCTCTGGACATCCGGATGGAGCAGGAGCCCGTAAAACAGCGTCGGAACGGCACATATGCAGGTGATCCCGCCATTGGTGAGCACATGGTTGAGCTCTTTGAAGTCCAGATTCTTGACCATGTAGACCGTCCCGCCGTACCGCAGCATGGCAAGCATGTTGACGCTCGCGCTGAACGAGTGGAAGCACGGGATAATGGTGAGTGTGGTGTCCGTATCGTCGGCATCGGCGCACCGCCTCATCAGGTCGGAATTATGATCCAGGTTGCCGTGGGTGAGCATGGCCCCCATGGGATACCCGGTGAGTCCCGAAGAGTAGATCATGGATGCAACGTCATCCTTATCCATTTCCTCGATGATGCCCCGGTCGCTGCCGCTTGTCCACTGGGAGAAGTTCCCTCCCTCGCCCGTGGTTATCACCGTCCCCAGCGGGCACAGTTCGCGGATATCGTCATATGTGGCGGAATTGCTTTCTTCGATGACAACCGCCTTCGAGTCGGAATCCTTCAGGATGTGCGAAAGCTCCCGGGAGGTGAACGAAGGATTTACCGGCACCACGATTCCCCCTACGCTCACGACAGCCATGTATGAGATAATGAATTCCGGCGAATTGGGGAGTACGATCGTCACGTGGTCGCCCCGTCCTATCCCCGAGTCCCTCAGGGCTGTCCCCAGCTTTCCCGTCAAGGAAAACAGCTCGGCGTACGTAATGCTGATGTCCCTGAAACGTACGGCTACCTTCTCCGGCCTTTCTTTCGCATGATCCTTTATCCATTGGTAAATATTCATCATACCTCCTGTTTCCGGTACTGATCATGATCGATACGGGAAATCTTCCGTATGTCTGCACCCGCTGTTACCGTATACTGTCCTTATCCGTTCTTCGTGAATGCACGGCAGCTGGCTTACGCTGAAGAACATTCAACAGGTCTTGCGGTCGCCGTGGGCATCCAGAGAAAAAAGAGACTCGGCAATCTCCCTTATCCGTCCCGGTTCAACGACGCCCCTTTCGAGGATTATTCCGCTAATAAACTCAGGGCCGGTCCGGTCGAAATAGAGGTTCCCCACCCCGACTCCGTGCGGGGGGTTCTCCCATACCTCGCTCGGATCGTATTCTTCAAGCGCAGCGCCTCCCTGCCTGAAGCTCAATTTTCTGATCTCGCCGATAAAGTATACCTTGACGCCCGAGGCATGCGCCGCCATGGCTATCAAGGACGACCCTGCCTTGTTGATCACCGAGCCGTCGGGCTCAATGCTGTCCGTTCCCATGAGGACAACGTCCGCGGAGAGAAGCTCGTGACCGGCGCAGGCATCGGTGATAAGCCTGACGTTGATCCCCGTCTCGGCCGCTACATGCGCGGTCGTCCTTCCCTCGAACCCGGGCCTCGATTCCGTCACGATCAGGGAGCACCGTTTCTTCTTCAGCAATGGCAGGGCATGAATCAGCGAAGAGCTGTACGAGTGAACCAGGACGGTCGCTCTCTCCGGCACGATCGCGTCGAGATGCTCAATTGCCTTGTCCAGAGCGGATTCCATCTCCTTGAGGTGTTTTGCTGCGAGGAAGGCGATCTGTGGCCTCGCCTCCGCTATGTCCAGAGGACTGAACGCCCTCGCGTCCCGGATCACCAGGTCGAGCGAGGTCGAAATGATACCCATGGAAGGGCGGGCCAGGCTTATTTCATGACATGCATAAAAAAGATCGTCCAGGAGCGTTACGGTTCCCGCGGCATTGGATGACCGGACAACCCGGCCGAGGAAAGCCAGCGCTTGGGCTGCGAGCTGCCTTGCCCCGCTGTAGCGGTCGTCTCTCAGTTCCTGCAGGAAGGCCGAGAGCTCGCGTTCCAGAGGAAGTCTCGATACATGCTCGTACACCTCCCAAAGGCCCGGTACCGTGTCGAGCTCTTTGATCTCCTCCGGGTCTATCCACCGGAGCTCGGTATTCTCCCAGTCAAGGGTAACTCGGGAGGGGTCGTGAACTTCGCACAGAAACGGATGCACGCACCAGATCCGGCCGTGCTCCTCATCCTGAACCACCACGGTTTCGGAGCGCCGCAGGAGTACGTATTCTCCCGGCTTCAGCGATGTTTCTTCACGCAGTTCCTGCATGTAGTGCTCTCCCGGATCGCCTTCGAGGTACCCGCTGATCCCTGACCAGCGTCTTTGGTATGTTCCGACCTTCCCGCTCCGGCGCACGAGGCATACTTTCCCGCGATGCGTCGGAAATACCGTGACGACGTGTGCCTGGCTTTCTTTCGGGGGCTGTATGTCGGGATCGTACCGGTAACAGTCGAACGGCTCATCGGAATCTTTCTGGAGTTTTCTGTTGGTCTCGCAGAACACGCGAAGCCCGGCGTCGTCTCTGTTTTTGCACATCCCGCAAAATATCTCGGAATCGAGCACAAGGTTTTCCTTGAGCTCGCACTTGCGGAAGCGGGGGCATGGGATGCAGTCTTCGGCCGGTCCTTTACTCAGCCTGCACCACGCACACATAGCACCTCTGAAATCCATGGCGCATACCATACTGTGAGTTTTTTTAAAGGGCAATAGGCAAATTCCTGCAGGAGCGGGCTCGTACCGGGTTTCGGCAAGGGCGCCCGCCGGGTCCTTCATGCGGTCGGACAGGTCTTTACAGGCAAAGGAGGTGAGATGAGAAAAGAATCCGCCTTATTCGGAAGACTTCCACAACAGCGATTTGAGATAGTTCCATACCTTGGGCACATCACGGATTGAAGGAGCGCCGGAATTCGAAATCTCCACGGGCTGTGTATTGCGGATGTACGGGATATCCACCACGTCAGGCGTCCACATACCCGCGAGCTTTCCGTTGCCGGCGTCGACGGAGCAGACGATGACATCCTCGGGCACGGGCCACGTCACCGGCTGAGTGAGGCGTGCAAGGATCATGGAAGCGATCGGCATGGCTCCTGTTGCGCCGCTGTGCCCGATGGACCGGTATTTGTCGGCCCCGAGCCATATGGTTACGACCATCTGCGGGGTGAACCCGACAAACCAGGAATCTCTGGCGTCATCCGTGGTGCCGGTCTTCCCGCAGACGCCGGCAGGCATACCGTAGATCCTGGATTCCCTGGCCGTGCCGGCGACCACTGCTTCCTGCAGCGCCGCATTGACCAGGTATACGATGGACGGATCCAGCACCTGGGCGGGAGCAGGCTCCGTTTCTTTTCTGATGATTACGCCGTTTGCGTCCACAATACCCTTAAGCGCGACAGGTTTGACCTGGTTTCCGCTGTTGGCGAATGCGCTGTAGAATGCAGACACCTCAAGGGGGGAGCACTCCAGGGCGCCGAGGAGGACCGAAGGATTGGTGTTGTTCCCGGCCGATGGAAGGACTTTGCCGATCTCCATGAGAATGCTCGACACTCCGAGGTCCATACCGAGTTTCACGGTGGCAAGATTGTAGGAATGGGCAAGGGCGTCCTTGAGCATGACACGGCCGTGATACATCCGGTCATAGTTCACCGGCGTCCACACGGTGCCGTCGTGCAGGGGGATGCTGATGGGGGCGTCCTCCACATAGGAGGAAAGGGTATAGCCTCTCCGCAGGGCGGTATAGTAGATCACAGGCTTCACGAGCGAGCCGATATGCCGCCGTATCTTTACCGCACGGTTGTACTGCGACACTGCGTATCCTTTGCCGCCCACCAGCGCCAGGATCTCTCCGGTATCGGGCTCCATGATGACCGCGGCCCCGTCGATCTCCTTGTCCTTTTTCGCCAGGCCGTGGGCGAGGAAGTGCTCGGCCGTATTCTGCATATGCATGTCGAGGGTGGTATAGATCCGGTATCCGCCCTTTTCCAGCAGGGCCTCTGGGAACTGGTCCCTGGTAAGAGACAGGACATAGTCGATAAAGTACGGCGCCTGCCTCTTCCGGGGAACCAGATCGACCACGTTCAGGGGCATGCGTCTGGCCTTCTCGTATTCGCTGCGGGTGATTCTGCCTTCCTCGTGCATGAGGGCAATAACGGTGTTTCTCCTGGCAAGGGCCTTTGCCGGATTGGCATAGGGGGAATACGCATTGGGCGCCTTGATCATCCCCGCCAGGAGCGCCGACTCGTGGAGTTCCAGCTCGGAGATGTCTTTGTCGAAAAGCACCTTCGATGCCCTTCCCAGGCCGCATATACCGACATGGCCGTAGCTTCCCATGTAGATCTCGTTGACATACATGCTCAAGATCCGGTCCTTGGGATAAACCGTCTCCATGATGACGGCCATCCACATGTCCTTGATCTTCCGCGAAAAGGTGCGCTTGTTCGTAAGGAAAAGGTTCTTGACGAGCTGCTGGGTGATCGTGGACCCGCCCTCCTGGATGCTCCGGTGCTTCACGTTGATGAATACGGCCCGGAAAAGCGACCTCGTGTCAATGCCACGGTGCTGGTAAAACCGCTTGTCTTCGGTCGTAATGATTGCATCGATGAGGTTCTTCGGACATTCCGAGAGGTCTACGAGCGTCCGGTCCTCGTTCCGGCCGTCGAAGATCTCGGCAATGCACTCGGGTTCCAGCAGAACGCTCCGGACGGGCTGTTTCTTCCCGGAGAGCACGATGCTGCCTATCTTCGATCCTTCGAGCCCGAGCCTGACTTTCCATGCCTCGCGCGGCTCTCCCATGTACGAATGGGGGCGGGTGTAAAGGGTGATCCCCCTGGAGTCCCGCGAAAACTGGCCCGGAGCACTCACCTTTGTCACTTTCCGGTATCCCAGACGGCCAAGCCTTTCTATAAGGCCGCTTCGCACGATATCGCTCCCCACCTCGATCGGGTACGGACGGCTGTAGACCTTTGACGGCAAGTGCCAGATAGAACCCGTTTTAAGCCTCTGAATTTCCCGGTAGGCGTCCAGGCTGAAATAAAGCACTCCGGAAGCCAGGACGAAAGCGACGATTGCAAGGGATACCCGGATTGCCTTACGGTATGGGACAGCACCTTTCACGATGGCAAACTATAGGCGTGAGTGCCCGTAAGTGTCAATCCCAATCGTGGCTAAAGCTTATCAGGCTCTTTACGCTTATGACCTTCTCAGGCCTGCCTCTTCCTGAGAAACTCCCGCTGCCGCCTGAAGAGATAGCGGATGATGTCTTCCCTCGTTTCGGAGTCCACCTGGAGGAACCTGGTCGCTACCGCATAGCGCTCGGATTCGTTAGAGGTGACGGGTTTCAGGCGGATGACCTCGGCCGCGAGCCTCATGAAGAGCAACGGCGCCATGGGCAGAATGAGGCTGATCTCCAGGAGATCGCCCGGACGGAAACTTTCCCTGGTAATGAACCTGATGCCCGAGGCGCTGATATTGACGTCCCTGGGCGAGGTTTTCATCAGGGTCATGAAGTCTTCCGCCAGGTACATGTGGATAAGCAGGTCGACCTTCCGGTTCAGCTCCCAGAGCGACTGGTTGAACGAAGGCTCCCGCGAGGAGGGCGGCTCGTAGGAGCCGGCATAACCGTATTTCCCTTTCAGAAAAGATTCGATGATGAGCTTGTTGCCCTTTATCCTCTCCATTGCCTCGGGGAGGACCTCGAATTTCTTGTCGGAACGGCAGAGAAATTTGGCGTGGAAGTAGACCCTGTCATAGATACGGACATCCTGCCGGCGCTCGTTTCCGGGAGACGCATAGCACTCGATGGTCATCAGGATGCCGTTTCCGGTAATCTCCTTGACCCTGGCAAGGATCGAATCCTGGCCGTCC
Organism: Syntrophaceae bacterium UBA6087; assembly: GCA_002448235.1. GTDB lineage: Bacteria > Desulfobacterota > Desulfomonilia > UBA1062 > UBA1062 > Phosphitivorax. Next base: position 158,186 of record DIXF01000001.1, on the reverse strand, counting down.
GAGAGCCTCAGGAGCGTTCCCTCCGAAACATCCAGGCCTGATTCCGGTACAAAGACAAACAGATCCTGGTCGAGGATTTCTGCCACCTCTCCCGGGACTTTGCCCCCTCCGGACGCCTGGGCATGGATGCCCAATTTCAAGTTGAGCAGACTGTCTATGTTCATGAAACGCCTTTCATCATCTCAACACGGTTCCGCCCGCGTTCCTTCGCCAGATAAAGGCCCTTGTCGGCCTGCTTGACCAGGTCGCAGGTCTCCAGACCCTCTTCATATTCGCTGATCCCGATGCTCACGGTGATATGCAGACCGGCGATGAAATCCGTCTTCTCGACCATGTACCGGATCCTTTCTGCCAGCTTAACGGCTTTGAGAAGGCCTGTGTGGGGAAGTATAACGGCAAACTCCTCCCCTCCGTACCTGAATACGCTGTCGCTCTTCCGGACGCAGTGGATAAGCCTGTCTGAAAGCGACTTCAGCACCACGTCGCCTATCTGGTGGCCGTAGCTGTCGTTGATTTTCTTGAACCAGTCGACATCTACCATCATAACGGAGAATGCCGTCCGGTATCTTCGCGCCCTATCCTCTTCCGCATAGAGCATCTCCTCGAATGCACGAAAGTTGAGCAGGCCCGTAAGCCCGTCCCGGTAGGCCATCTTGAGGAGCACCTCATTGTCCATGAGCTTGGAAACGGCCGGCGTCAAGATTTTGACCCATTCGCGGAATATTCCGTCATGGATTCCTGAGTTTATCGACAGGACAACCTTGGTGACAGGAGTATCAACGAGCAGCATATCGACCCGGCGCTGTATGAGCGGAGGATGGCCTCCCACCGGGACCGGGATATAGTTGAAGCGGTTGTGCCCCAATACCCTCCCGGCATCGCCCGGCCCGACCCCGTTTCGGTCGAGCACGGAATATGCCTGTGCCTGGGACCCATTCATGCTGATGTAGAGCGCGGGCGCGGCCAGTGGGAATGTCTGCCCCATCAGGGATACGAGATCGATCATGGCGCTGCTCAGGGAAGGACTCGACAGCAGAGAGACGATGCTCTCGGTGAAAAGCGCCAGCGACCTGTTCTGCGACAGGTCGTCCGGGATAAAACCTTCTTTGCTTCGGACCCTTCTGGCTTCCCTGCTGATCATGATATCTCCTCCTCTGGTGAAAACCTCTTCCCTGTAAACATGCCTGATAATTATGCAAGGTGCGTGCCTTGGCAGGGCCGGGCGCTTCCTCAAAGAGTTCTACCCGGTACTGCCCTGCCCTGATTCGCCTCCGTTGATTAAATACCGCAACTAGTGTATAGTTTTACGCGGCCGGATTCGAATGCTGCGGGAGTCCCTCCTGTATGCTGCCGATAATCACGGGTAGGTGAGCTATGGAAAGAGAATGCATCGAGATAAGGTGGCACGGGAGAGGCGGACAGGGAGCAATAACCGCTGCAAAGATAGTGGCAAAGGCGATGTTCGCTGCAGGCTATACCGGCGTTGCAATGATCCCGACCTTCGGCACCGAGAGAAGGGGAGCTCCTGTCTTCACCTCTCTCAAGGTGTCGAAAGACAAGATATTCGACCTCTCGCCCACGACCAGGCCCGACATCGTGGTGGTCCTCGACTACCTTCTGCTTGAAGAGGTCGATGTAGCTTCGGGGCTCAAAAAGGACGGCCTCATCGTCATCAATTCCCCCCGTCAACCGGCAAATTATTCCTTTAACGGGAGGAAAATTGCCGTTGCCGATGTGACCGATCTGTCGGTCAGGGCAGGCCTTCCTGCCGGGGTGGTCAACAGCGGCATCATCGGGGCATTCGCGAAAGCCGCGCACTTTGTCGCGATGGACGGCCTGACCAGTGCCATCGAAGAAGAATTCAGCGGCAGGAGGCCAAAGGAAAATGCCCGTGCAGCCCTGCTCTGCTATGAGAACACCATCATCGGAGGCCCCCGTTGAAAGACAAAAAAAACTACTGCAAAGACATCTCCTTCAGCGAGGCCGGACCGGGCGACGCCGGAAAGACCGGATCGTGGAGGATCGCACGGCCCGTTCTCGACCCGCAGATCTGCACGCCCGGAAAGAGGAACGCCCCGGCCTGCTACATCTGCTGGCTCTACTGCCCGGACGGGGTGATCACCCGGGGGATTCCGCCGAAAATCGATTATGAATACTGCAAGGGCTGCGGGATATGCGCCCAGGAATGTCCCACCAAGGCAATCACCATGGTGGATGAATCGAGTTTCCTCGAAGGAGCTGAAGAAGACCCATGCAAGTGATCGAATCCGGAAATGTGGCCGCAGCGCTGGGGGTAAAGCTTGCCAGGGCCAGAGTCATTGCAGCATACCCCATAACGCCCCAGACGCCGCTCACGGAAAAGCTCTCGGAGTATATCGAGTCGGGAGAAATGGATGCGGAGTACATTCCTGTTGAGAGCGAGCACAGCGCGCTGGCCGTATGCATAGCAGCCGCTTCCACAGGCGCCAGGGCCTTTACCGCAACGTCCGCCAACGGGCTGCTCTACATGCACGAGCAGATCCACTGGGCTGCCGGCGCCAGGCTCCCCCTTGTCATGTGCGTGGTCAACAGGGGCGTCGGAGCCCCCTGGACGGTCTGGAACGACCACCAGGACTCCATCTCCCAGCGCGACACGGGGTGGATTCAGCTTTATGCGAACGACCACCAGCAGATCATCGATACCGTGCTCAAGGCGTTCCTGCTGGCCGAAGAGGTCATGGTTCCGGTGATGGTCTGCTATGACGGATACCTCCTCTCCCATACGTACATGCCCTTCGATGTACCCGACTCTTCGCTCACGGACAGGTTCCTCCCTCCCTACAACCCGGCCTACAGCCTCGATCCGAAGAGGCCTGCAAACCTCAACACCGTAACCCTGCCCGATGTCCGGCCGGATATCCGGGGAGATATGGCGCACGGATACATGGAGATCAGGTACCTGCTCCACAAGAGCATGCTCGATGCCATACCCGCGCTGAAAAAAATCGACGAGCGGTTCGCGTCCGTGTTCGGACGGGGCGGCGCTCCCTTCATCGAACCGTATCTCTGCGAAGACGCCGAATATGTCGCAGTGAGCCTGGGCTCGCTCTCCTATCACCTGCGCGATGTGGTGGACATGCTCAGGGGCGAGGGGATAAAGGCCGGCGTCATGAGCGTGCACCTCTACCGGCCCTTCCCGGCGGAGATCATCGCACAGGCTCTGAGCTCCTGCAGGGGCGTCATCATATTCGAAAAGGCGTTGAGCTACGGGTACCAGGGCGCACTGACCTCGGATATCAAGTCGGCGCTGTACCGCCACACGCAAGACAGCAGCGCCCGTCCGTCCATCGTGAACTACATACTCGGACTCGGCGGAAGAGAGATCGCCACGCATCATCTTTACGAGGCCTTCAAGTCATCATGCTCACCGGACGGCATGAAGGGCGAAGAAACCAGATGGATCGGGCTTAAATTTTAGTATCGAAACAGACTCGATCCCTAAAAAGAGGAGATCTTACATACGATGCAGGTAAAAACCAATATCTTGAGCCTTCCCGAAGAGGAACTCGTACACCCCGGCAACAGGGCATGCGCAGGATGCGGCCTTGGCATCGCCTACCGGATAGGGCTCAAGGCGCTCGGCGCCGACACGATCATCGTGGTGCCGCCGAGCTGCCTGACCGTGCTCCAGGGGCTCTACCCCATTGCCGCAACGAAGATCCCGTCATTGAACGTCACCTTTGCCTCCACCGCCGCGGCATCCACCGGCGTGCTCGCTGCCTTGAGGTCCCAGGGGAAGAAAGGGATCAACGTCGTGGGATGGGCAGGAGACGGCGGCACGAGCGACATCGGCCTTCAGGCGCTCTCTGGGGCGTGCGAACGGGGCGATGACTTCCTTTATATCTGCTACGACAACGAGGGGTATATGAACACCGGCGTCCAGCGCTCGGGCACGACGCCTAAGGGAGCGATCACGGCGAATACGCCCATCAAAGGAAAGCTCCAGGCCAAGAAGGACGTGGCGGCCATCATGGCAGCCCACGAGATCGAATATGTCGCAACCACCTCGGCGGCCTATCCGCTGGACCTCTATGACAAGATCCGGAAGGCATTGACCTTCTCGGGCGTAAAATACATCCATATTCACACCCCGTGCCCGCCCGGATGGGGATTCGAACCGCGATATTCGGTCAAGGTAGGCAAGCTCGCCGTGGAGACAGGCCTGTTCGAGCTCTGGGAAAGAGAACACGGCCGTTTGCGCCACACCGGCGCGTCGCGCAAGCTCATGGACAAGAGAAAGCTGCTGCCGGTGCGGGAATATTTCAAGTCGCAGGGCAGATTCACCCTCGTGCCCGAAGAAGAGATCGAACGGGTCCAGAAGCTTATCAACGCACGGTGGGAATCCTACTTCGATTCCCTGGACGATTTCGAAGCGGAAGAATAGCCTTACCGCTTGCCCGCCGAATACTGCAGGGCCTGATCGAGATGGCTCCTGTCGAGATTGCCTCCCGACATGATCAGTGCAACTTTTTTGCCCGCGAGCTTTTCCTTCCTTTTCATTGCAGCCATGATCGAGGCGGACCCTGCCGCTTCGGCAAGATTATGCGTCGTTGTAAGCGCGAGGCCTATCCCCTCGAGGATCTCGTCTTCGGTCAGCAGCACGACATCTTTGATATGGTCCTTCATGATCATGTACGGCAGCTGAAAAACGCTCCGGGCGGCCAACCCGTCCGCTATGGTTTCGGCCTTGTCGATGACGACCCAGTCTCCCTCCTGGAGCGATCGCGAGAAGGCCGGTGCTTTTTCCGCCTGGACCCCGATGATCTCTACCCCCGGGTTGATCGCACTCGCCACCTTGAGGAGCGATGCGCACCCGGCGCCCCCTCCGATGGGGCAGATAATGACATCAACATCGCTCAGCTCTTCGAAGATCTCCAGCCCCATGGTTCCGATCCCGTTGAGCATCTCGGGCTCGTTGCCCTGCTCCACGTAATAATACCCTGCGGAGGCGACAAGCTCGTCGCAGTAGAACTGGGCGTCGTAAAAATCCTTGCCGTGCTCGATGAGCTCCGAGCCGAAGCTTTCGATGATGCGGTTGGTCTCGGGGTTGTTGTTCTCGGGGACGACAACGGTACAGGGAACATTGAACCACCGTGCGGCCCAGGCCATGGCCAGGCCGTGATTTCCCCGGGTGGAGACCAGGACCCCGCTCTCAACCTTCTCTTTGGGGATGGTATGGAAGAAATTGATGGCGCCCCGTATCTTGAACGAGCCGGTCGGCATGTGATTCTCGTGCTTGACAAAGGCATCGCAGCCGAGCAGCCTGCTGAGCTCCGAGTAGTACGTGAGGTTGGTCTGCCGGATATAGTGAGAAATGGCTTCCCGTGCCTTTAAAACTCCTTTGATGGAGACCTGCTCGCTTGCCTTCTCATATTTCTTCAACATGCAACCCCCTTTGAATGCCTAGAGTTTATACCCGCCCTTCTTCGGCTTTCCGCGGAACATCTGGAGCAGCGATCCGATGACGAGGCCGATAACGATAAAGCCGCCTCCCAGAAGGGTGAATATGAGTCTTTCGGAGGTTTTCAGCTTGGAGTTCTCCCGGGTAAGCTTGACCAGGGTATCCGATGCAGCTTTATACTGCTTGTCGAGTTCCGTGTAACGGTCTTTGAGCTGAAGATACTGGCCGGATTCCAGCTTGAGATTCTCGTACTGCCTCTTGATGTCTTCTATTTCCCTGGATGCCCCGCTCATTTTGAACGTGCGCTCCCTGCTGTCTCTCTGAAGCTGGGTGTTCTCTTCCCGTAAGGTAATATTCTCCTGCGTCAGCGCCTTGATCTTCTCATTGAGCTGGTTGATCACCAGGACCTTGGGCATCTGCTTGGTCAGGAGACGGTTGAGGACCCAGCCTTCATCCCCCTTGGGGGTTTTGATCCTCGACCAGTCGGCCTGCGTTTCGAAAATTTCGAGATAATCGTTGCTCTCTGCTACCCCGATCATCTTCGAATTGCTGTAGGGCGCTTCCCGGACGGCCGCGTTCGAGCTTTCGCGCACGTAGAGTCCTGCTGCATACAGAATCTGCACCGGCAGCATTATGAACAGAACCAATGCCGACACAGCAATAATAGTCGTTCCTCTATTCATCATTCTTAAACCTCACAATCCTTCTTGCGTTACACTGTGCATGTACCATATCCCATTAGCATACCTCCACGCAACATCGCGTACATCCTCACATGAGCCTTCTGATGATCCCGTCGAGGTAAGCCTTTGTGTTTCCTTCTATCTCATCGAGCTTTTCTTTTGTCCCGGCCTCGAATCTCAAGACGATCACCGGCTGGGTATTCGACGGCCTGACAAGCCCCCACGAATCGTCCCGGGTAAACCTCACCCCGTCGATATCCACACAATCGGTCGATATGCTTTTCGCATAGGCTTTGAATTCCTCCACTGCCTGGAACTTGATCTCGTCCGGGCAGTCGATCCTGATCTCGGGGGTATTGTGCATCTTGGGAATCCTGTCGAAAACCGCCTGGGGGTTCTCCTCCGCCGAGAGGATCTCCAGGAGCCTGGCCATGGCATACACCGCATCGTCGAACCCGTACCAGCGGTCCCGGAAGAATATATGGCCGCTCATCTCCCCTGCCAGGGCAGCCTTTTCCTGATGCAGGCGGGCCTTCATGGGCGAATGCCCGACCTTGGCCATGATGGGTATTCCCCCAGCCCCGCGCACCTCGTCATAAAAGACCTTCGAACACTTCACCTCGCCGATGATCTTCGCGCCGGGCTGCCGCTTGAGGATCTCCCGGGCGAGGATCGAGGTGATCATATCCCCGTACACGGGATTGCCTTTTGCATCGACCACACCGATGCGGTCCGCATCCCCGTCAAGCCCGATGCCGATATCTGCGCCGCTTCTGAGGACTTCCTCCCGGAGCATGGCGATGCCGCTTACCGTTGTCGGGTCGGGATGGTGATTCGGGAAATTGCCGTCGGGCTCGAGACAGATCCCTTTCACGTCCATGCCCAGGCGACGGCAAACCTCCATGGCAGACTCCCCGCCCACGCCGTTGCCCGGATCGATGACCACCTTGAGGGCCTTCGGGCACTCGCCGATGCGGGAGACGATATCATCGATATACTCCGGCAGGATGTCGTACTCCCGGATACTGCCCTGCCCCTCCACACGGGAGCCCTGCTCCATGACGGTGCGGACGTCCAGGATATCCTTGCCGTAGATGGTGCTCTTGCCTACGGCTATCTTGAAGCCGTTGTTATCCGCAGGATTGTGTGAGCCCGTGATCTGAATGCCGCCGTCCAGGTCGAGCCGGAACAGGGAAAAATACATCACCGGCGTGGGCACCATCCCGAGGTCGAACACGTCGATGCCGCTTCCCGCTATGCCCTTTTTCAGGATCTCCATGAACCAGGGAGAGCTCAACCGGGCGTCCATGCCAAGAGAAACCTTTTTCACCCCCTGGCGGGACCAGTACACTCCCATCGCCTGAGCGAAATGCCGCACGAACTCCTCGTCGAGATCCTTCTCTACAACGCCTCTTATGTCGTATTCCCTGAACACCTGCGGATTCATTTCCCCTCCAGACTGTGTTGGTGCACGGCAGGTCTTGGTTGTCCCTTCGCAAAGGGCTCGTGTCAATTACCTATACCATTTTGCACTTGAGGTAAAGGCGAACCCTGAGCCGGGGCTCACTGCCTTTACGTTTGAAAAAGATATGGACGGGATTCCGACACCGTTCACATTATTTTTGACAGGGCCTTGAAAAGCCATAATTCCTGATAATTCATGTATTATTTTTACAACCAATAGGTGTCCTTTGTGTTGCAAATTTAACATACGAGCCAGGCTGTCCTTTTTAATCGCTTGATATTTTAATTCTTTTTTTCTTGGCATGCTAGTTGTATAACCATGTACGGATGGAGTTTTGCGTACGTGTTTCACAGGCCCTTATATTTCGGTCGTTGTTGGGACGCTCGTTGGGGCAAGGGCCTGATAAATGAAAAAAACAAATCATAAGAGGGAGGGTTTTAAATGAAGAAAGTTTTATTAGCCACGATGCTGGTGTTGCTTTTTGCAGGCTCGGCATATGCACAGGCGACATTCAGCATGACGGGTGATTTCTGGGCTGAGGGCAAGTATTGGTTCAATTACAATTCGGCTCCGGATACCGATGCAAATTACAACGACAGCAGCTTCGGTTTCTACGAGCAGGATATCAACCTCTATCCGAAGATCACGGCTGGAGACACCTCATTGAACTTCAAGCTCGCCATCACCGACATCTACTGGGGCGCAGCAGCCGCTGACGGCGACGAGAACACCAAAGGAAACGATGCTTCCAATGACGACAACATCGCCATCGAGCGCGCATGGGTAAAACACAAATTCAACGATGTCCTCACCGTTGATGTCGGTCTCCAGGACGGCACCCAGTGGGGCACCACGTTCGGCGACGACAAGACCGGCCGCTGGAGAGTGAAGTTCGTCGAAACCACGAAGCTCGGTGCTTTCGGCCAGGTATTAGAGAAGATCACTGACAACGGCGCAATTGGCCAGAATGCTGATGATGAGAATAACGATTCCGATAACTATGGTCTCTTCTACATTGGTAAGGTCGGAAACGTATTCATCAAACCCCTTTGGTTCCATGTTGACACCGACGGCCTTCTGCCCGGTGAGGATTACCTGAAGAGAGAAAACTTCGCCCTGGCATTCAATGGCGATGTCGGCATCAACTTCGAGACAGAGTTGAACTACAACGATTACAAATTGAAATGGGACACCGTAGCAGTGAAAGAGCACTGGAAGGTCTGGGGATATTACCTTAACCTCTGGAAAGCAATGGACAGCATGACCCCCGGCTTCGTATTTGCTTATGGTTCGTTTGACAAGAACGCCAGAAATTCTTTCGCTGGCACTTCTGCTGCATTGACTGCTCAGGCCGCTGCCGCTACCGCTGCCGCTGCCGCAGTTCCGCTTCCATACAACGCTGCCCAGGCAGCACAGGTCGCCGCACTTCAGGCAGGCGCTGCATCAGCAACAACTGCCGCAACCAGCCTTAACACAATTTCCCAGTTCACCGCATTCGACTTCGATGACGACTTCAACTCCACCGTCATCCTTGGCGATGAATTCTGCTGGGGCGGCCCCGGAGACGACCTCCAGGGTATGACCATGCTGAAGTTCTATGTGGACAACATCAAGACAGGCATGGCTCCGCTGACCATTTCCACCTATGCAGCCTATGTCATGTCCAACCAGGAAGACACTGACTATGAAGATGCAACAGCCTGGGAACTCGGCGTTGGCGCAAACTACAAGATCACCGAAAACCTGAGCTACAAGCCTTATGCAGCCTATGCAGACATGAACTACGACGTTGACGGCGTAGACGATCCTGATGCGGCTTACATACTGGCCAATGCTCTTGAGTTCACCTTCTAAGAAGGTCTAAGGTTCAAATAAAAAAGCCCGCCAACAGGCGGGCTTTTTTTTCGCCTGTTCATTTCTCCCTGCCAGTCAACACAAAGCACCCCGCCGTTCAGTGCGGTGAATCATTCATTAGTTCTCAACTGTCGAGACCGATAGGATTTGTCTTATAAAAACAAAAGGCCGGAGACAGATGAACATCCGTCTCCGGCCCCTTACCGAATCAAAATTATTCTTTTATTGCTTATCCGCTCACGAGTCGATGAACGACCTCAGCTTCTTTGAGCGCACCGGGTGCCTGAGCTTGCGCAGAGCCTTGGCTTCGATCTGGCGGATTCGCTCGCGGGTGACCGTGAAGTCTTTTCCCACCTCTTCGAGGGTGTGGTCGGACTTCTCGCCGATGCCGAAACGCATGCGCAGGACCTTCTCCTCCCTGGGGGTGAGCGTCGCAAGCACGCGCCTGGACTGCTCGGAGAGGTTCTTTGCCATGATAGCTTCAGACGGCGACGGAACCTTCTTGTCTTCGATGAAATCGCCCAGGTGGCTGTCCTCTTCCTCGCCGATGGGCGTCTCAAGAGAGATGGGCTCCTTGGCGATCTTTAATATTTTACGCACCTTGTGCTCGGGGTAATCCATCTTTTCCGCGATCTCTTCCGGTGTGGGCTCCCTACCCAGCTCCTGGACAAGCGCACGAGAGGTGCGGATGAGCTTGTTGATCGTCTCGATCATATGCACCGGGATACGGATTGTCCGCGCCTGGTCTGCAATGGCCCGGGTGATGGCCTGGCGTATCCACCAGGTGGCGTAGGTGGAAAACTTGTAGCCTCTCCGGTACTCGAACTTTTCCACTGCCTTCATGAGGCCGATGTTGCCTTCCTGAATAAGATCGAGGAACTGCAAGCCCCGGTTCACGTATTTCTTGGCAATGCTCACCACGAGGCGCAGGTTAGCCTGGATAAGCTCGGTCTTGGCCGCATTGGTCCTCGCCTCGGCCTCCTCGAGGATCCTCACGGCTTTTTTCAGGCCGTTTGCAGTGAGACCGCCTTCTATCTCAAGGGCCTTGATCTCACGGCTCATCCTGATGATTTCCTCGGCAATGGCGACAAACTCGTCCGAGCTCAGCGAATACTTTTCCAGAAACGCGCACGCCGCTTTGTCTTTACCATTGCCGCAGACGACTTCATGGATCTCGCGGAGCTCTTCCAGGTCCCGCTCGAACCGCTGCTCGTAGAGAGACATGAGCTCTTCTTTCGACTCGATCTGGCGCTTCAGTTCTTTGAGCCTGTTTCCGAACAGCTCGATCTGCTCAGGCAAAAAGTGGATGTCGTGGATCATTTTCACGATCTCACGGCTCACGGCCGCCATCTCGTGTTTGATGCGCTCTTTATCCTTAACCCTCTTCACATGGAAGAACTTGATTTTGAGCGCTTTGAGATCCGCCTGGCGCGTTTCGATCTCGGTGATGATCTCCAGGGCCTTGACAAGGGATGCTTCTTCCTCGACTTCGAAGATATCATCGATGTCGACGACATCCTTGAGCCGCATCTCTCCGTTCTTCAGCGACGAACCGATCTGAAGCACCTCTTTGACCGTAACAGGAGAATTGATGATGACATTCAGGATCTGGCGCTGTCCTGCCTCGATCCTCTTTGCGATCTCGGTCTCATCTTCGCGGGACAGCAACGATACGGATCCCATCTCGTGAAGATACATTTTGACCGGATCCGGGGCCCTTAAGGCACCGTCCTCGTGGAAATCGATCGCCTCATCGGCCGTCTCGTACTCGTCCTCGGTATCCACAAGCTGGATCTCTTTCTCCGAGAAAAGGTCCATGACATCTTCGAGGTCATCGGGTGTAATCACGTCATCGGGGAGGGCATCGTTGACCTCTTCATAGGTCAGGTAACCTTTGGACTTCCCCATGGCGAGGAGTTTTTTCACTTCTTTGGTAAAGGCCTTTTTCTCGCTCATATGCTCTGTAGCACCTCCGTCACATACTCTCGTATGTGCTTTCTCTCGTCCATCTTCTGCTGTCTTGCTTTCAGCAGTTCGTTTCTTCGTGCGCGGTCTCCGCTTTCCTCAGCCTGAGATAATTCACGCTGTATCCGCTGTATATCCGATTCGATCGAAAGACTCTTAAACCGGCAAGCCATATCAAGCAAGGCTTTTTTTGCATCTCCGGGAAACTCGCCTTCCGCCATGATCCTGGAAGCCAGTCTTCTGACATCATCCGGACAGTCGTAGGCATCGAGGCCCCTCTTGCCTTTTTCCACCAGAAAACGGATCAGCCGGGAGTGGTCGCTGTCCTTTACGGTGCCTGCGATCTCAAGCCCTTTCACCACCCGGATTGCATATTCATCGAAGAGCATCAGCCGCGCGACAATTTCATCCATGGGCAAGTGCTCGCGGGAAGCCGCTTGGTTGCCCCCGGCCGGAACAGCCTTTTCGCTCGTGATCTGCCGGGTGACCACCTCCTCCGATACCTTCAGCCGAACAGCGAGTCTCTGGCTTAAAAGCTCCCGGACAAGCGGATCTTTTATCCGGGATATGACGGGAACGAGCTCCTTCATAAGAGTCTTTTTATCTTCCAGTTTTGATGTATCTCTGGTCGAAAAAGATTCATTAAAAATGAAATCCCATATGGAAGGAGCCATGCCGAGCAGATCCCTCCACAATTCAGGGTCTGTCCTGGCGACATCGTCGGGGTCTTTTCCATCGGGCAGCAGGACGACCTTGGGGATGACGTCGCAGGCGAGAAAGGGATCCACCGAGCGGACCATCGCGTTGCGTCCCGCCTTGTCCCCGTCGAACACCAGGTTGATCTTATCCGTGAAGCGGCTCAGGAGGCGAACATGGTCTTCGCCCAGGGCGGTGCCCAGGGTGGCAACCGCTTCTTTGAAGCCTGCATTGCTCAAAGAGACCACATCCATATACCCTTCCACGATCACCACGCCTTTTTCCCTGATGTTCCCCTTGACGCTGCAGAGATTGTACAGGACCATCCGCTTTTTGAAGACCGGCGATTCGGGAGTATTGAGGTACTTGGGCTCCCCCTTGTCCAGAATCCTCCCGCCAAAGCCGATCACGTCCGAGGTGATGTCCCTTATCGGGAAGATCACCCGGTTCCGAAAGCGATCGTAGTACCCGTTTGTCTTTCGCTCTGCGAGAAGGCCGCATTTGCATGCCGCCTCCAGCGGCACCCCCTTTGTTTTCAGGAAGCGTCCCAGCTCTTCCCACGAGTCGGGTGCGTATCCAAGCTCGAAAGCGCCGATGGTCTCAGAGCTCAAGCCTCTTTTCCTGAGGTAATCCATCGCATCCGCCCCTTTTGAGGAATGCAGCGTCTTCCGGTAGAACTCCAGGGCGAACTTGTTGGCCTCGAAAAACACCGCCTTCTCAGAGCTCCTGCCCCTGGCCGGCATTTCTATGGTGATGCCTGCCTGGTCAGCCAGTTTTTTCAATACCTCGGGGAAGCTCAAGCCATCCTTATCCATCACGAAGTTGAAGACATCGCCCCCCTTGCCGCACCCGAAGCACTTGTACGTCTGCCGGGCGGCGTCCACATGGAACGACGGCGTCTTCTCCGTGTGGAACGGGCACAGTCCGACATGTGTCCTGCCCCTCTTCTTCAGGCTCACGTACCCTGAAATGACGGAGACGATGTCAATGGCGCTTCTGACCTTTTCTACGTTGTCTCTTTCCATCAGCCCTTTTCGAACATGACGATCGTCTTGTTCCCGCCGCCTTCCCTGATCGTGCTGTCGGAATATCCTTTCACCGCGTCGAGGCTTTTCAGGTATTCCCGGATGGCGGCTTTTAATCTCCCTGTGCCTGCGCCGTGGATGATCTCGATGCTCTTCTGTCCCGAGAGAAGCGCCTGGTCGACCGCCTTCTCGATTACCGGCAGGGCCTCGTCCACGCGCATCCCTACGACATTGATCGGCAGCACATACTCCGAGATTGCCCGGACGCGCATGCCCACGCGCTTGGGTTTGCGGTCTTCTTCCTCTTGAACGGCCTCTATCTGGTCCAAGCTCACCTTGAGCCGCTTCTGTCCTATGAGGATCTCCGCATGCTCTCCCAAAAGCTCCACGACCTCGCCGGTCGTGTTCGTCCCCTTGAGCACGACCGGTCCTCCCTTCCTCACGGCGAGCGCTAACGCCGGCTCGTTTTCTTTCCGGATCTCTTCGAGCTCATGCGCCTCTTGCGAAGACCTGACCTCTTCCACCTTTTCCCTTGGCTGCGGCTTGGCGGCAAGTATTTCCACCCTGTCCATGAGGCGCTTGTACCGCAGCGCGAAGGTGACCTTTTCCCGCTGCACCTCTTTGACCTTTTCTTCTGCCTGCAGCGTAAGCTCCCTTGCCCGGGCGAGCTCTTCTTCGGCTTTGAGCCTCATGGACGAAGCCTGGGATATGTCTTCCATTGCCTTTGCCAAAGCCGATCCCCCGTCACCGGTGGTGATCGTTATCGCGTCGCGGATGATCTCGGCCGGAAAGTCTACGGACTTTAAGATATCGAAGGCCCTGCTCTGCCCGATCACCCCGTACTGGAGACTGAAGAGCGGCTTCAGTCCCGTATCGTCGAAGGCGGTCGCCGCGTTCTCCACGCCCTCGCTGGAGAGGCCGTAGAGCTTGATTAGATCGGCATGAGAGGTAACTACCACCCGTGCGCCCTTTTTCCGGAAGGCATCGATGCAGCTCACCGCGATGGCCGCACCCTGCTGTGGCTCGGTGCCGGTGCCCGGTTCGTCGAGGAGGATAAGGTCTCCAGGACCTGCCTGCTCGTATATGCGCTTCAGCGTCAGGGCATGGGCGGTAAAGGATGAGAGATCGTGCTGGATGTCCTGGCTCGTATCCATCTCCACGAGCACGGATCTCACCGGGAAGATCCTCGACTCTTCCTTTGCCGGGATGGCGAGCCCGCTCTTTGCCATGACCATGAGGAGCCCGAGGGTTTTCAGCGCCACGGTCTTTCCGCCCGCGTTGGGTCCGGAGATGATAAGGCAGTCCTTGCCCGCCGGCATGACGATATCAAGCGGGACGGTTCTCTTGCCCAGGCGTTCGATCAGGATGGGGTGCCGGGCACCTCTGAGGTCGATCCCGTCGCTCGACAGTGAGGGAACGACTGCATTGTGCTTCACGGCCCACGCCGCACATGCATGGATAAGGTCCAGAAGACCGTAGAGCTTAAGATTGTTCCGGATACTCACTCCGTGCACGAGGATCTGAGCCGTAAGATCGCGCAGGATCTTGTTCTCTTCTTCCTTGATGTCCGAGCGCACCTGGCCCAGCTCGTTGTTCTCCTCCACGACGGCCAGAGGCTCCACGAACGCGGTCTTGTTCGTGCGGGAGAAGTCATGGGTGATGCCCTTGACGTGGCTGCCGTAGTCGTGCCTCAAGGGAATGACGTAGCGGTCGTTGCGGACGGTGATGAGGTCCTCCATGACCATGGACTTGGTTTTCAGAAAATCGAGGATGCCCTGGAGCTTCTCCAGTACCACGCTGCGAAGCGACCTCGCCTGCTTGCGAAGCCTTCTTAAGAATGGATTTGCCTCATCGGAAATCTCTCCGGTGGGCAGCAGAAGATCATTGATCTCTGTGGTCAGGCCCTCCAAAGGCTCGATCCCCGCCGTTATGCTCGAAAGGGGGCCTCCCGGTTTTCCCAGCAGACGCTTGATCCGCGCCGTTTCCAAGATGACGTCCGATACCATCACGATATCCTTGCCCTCGAACACGGCCCCTTCGCGGAAATTGAGGAGTTCCCTGATCTCCGACAGGGCGGAGAACCCAAGCGGTTCGCTTAAGGCAACGAGCGAGATCATCTCCTGCAGCATGCCCCAGCGCTGAGCTGCCTCGTCCCAGGTATCGAAAGGGCGCAGCTCGGCAAGAGCATTCAGCCCTGCATCGGACGCGACAAACGACCGGATATATCCCTTGAGCGAAGAAAATTCGAGCAGATCCTGTCCCATGAATGTCCAGGTATTCCGGCGGAGGCCGGCTTATCGTTTAGAATTCTTAAGAAATCAATGCAGGAGTTGGGATACGACAGCGCTTACCCGTTTCCCGTCAGCCCGGCCCGAGACCTCTGCCATGGTCTTTTTCATGACCATGCCGAAATCTTTTTTCGTAGCCGATGTCTCTGCAACTATCCGTTTCACGATCCCGCCGATCTCTTCATCGCTCAATTCCTGCGGAAGGTATGATTTCAGGATGGCGAGGTTCTTTTCCTCGTTTGCTGCGAGGTCTTCCCTGCCGCCCTGCTTGTACTGCTCGTAGGAATCCGTCACCTGTTTGACCTGGGTGCGCAAGACCTGGAGCGCTTCCGCATCGTCGAGCTCTTTTTTCGATTCGACCTGCTTGTACTTGAACGCGGACAATATCAAACGAAGGCAGGAGATCTTATCTTTATCCCCTGCCTTCATTGCTTTTACTAAGTCAGACTTGATCGTATCAACGAGCATCAGTAGTATGACCTAACCTTATTCATTCTCTTTAAAACCCTTTTGCGCGCCGCTATTGCCTTTTTCTTTTTCTTAACGCTCGGCTTTTCATAGAATTCGCGCTTGCGGACCTCAGAGAGAACACCTGCTTTCTCTACCTGCTTCTTGAAGCGCTTGAGCGCGCCCTCAAAAGGCTCTGTTTCTCTCACCTTTATTCCAGGCATTCGATTATGTACACCCCCTCTCTTCTAGGAGCTTTTTATTCAAGAGATAGAATCTATATAAGAAGAGCATGTGGAATGTCAAGGATGTAGTGAATTTCACGATTATTAGAAAAATGATTTCCCCTTTACCCCCGGAATCATGGCTTCTTCCCCCCCTGCAGGAGAAGACCTTCCATGATATCTCATCTCCTGTCCGCCGGCAGGATCGGGTGCATGAGAGCTCTTCGCCTCGATTCCCTTTCTTCAGCGATCCGCTTGTGCAAGAAACTGATATCTCAGCAGGATATTTCTTGCTGAACGATCACCCTTTCTTATATAGTGCTTTTCCATGGCGACAGACCCGGTTTTATTCCGGCAATGCGGGGACGGATTGCTCCCACCAGACGAAGATGCTTCACTCTCCATTGCCTTCCTTCTTTCTTTTTACCGCTCCGGTCTCTGCCTCTGTGCTCACAGGCGTTCGGCAGACTCGTTTCTTCATGACCGGAAACCGGCGGTCGCAGCGGGAAAGGAGCTGCGGGCGGGATGAAACTTCAGGCCAAGCTGCTGGTCCTTTATCTCCTCACCACGGGCCTTATCATGGTCATCCTGGGCATCGTCCTTTACTCCCGCCTCTGGGAGGATCGTCTGCTGTCCATCCAGGCAGACATCTCCAGCCAGTTTCAGCATATCGATTTCGCTCTTGATTCGTTCTTCACCGAAGTAAAAAACGATGTGAACGAGCTGGCGGCAAACGACCTCGTGCGAACAAGGGACGACCGGGACTTTACCAGCTTTTTAAACGCAGACGAAAGAACCTTCGTCTACCGTATCGGGGAGACGGAACAGAAAATCATCGGTATATTCAATAATTATCGCTCGACCCATCCCTATGTCAGCTCCGTCTATATGGGACGGGAGAACGGCGGCTCAGTCCGTTCGCATAAGCGGGCGCGGCCCACACGTTATGACCCCCGGGAAAGACCGTGGTATATTCTTGCCAAGAATAGCCCTGAAACGGCAACGATGACTCCGGCGTACCCCGCACTTACCACACCGGACATCAACATCGGCGTCGTCAGTGCCCTTGTGGACGAAAAAGGTGAATTTTACGGCGTTGTGGGCGCCGATGTGACACTGATGAATCTCACGAGCTATGTCTCCAATTTTAAGACCAATCCCCCGGGCGCCATCATTCTCCTCGACAGGAACAATCGGGTAATGGCCGGGCTCTCCGAGGAGATGCTTTTTAAGAATATAAAGGACTATTCAAGCGACCTTGCGGACAAGCTATCGGACACACGGCACGCTCTGATTCCCGTACAGGTTCAAGGCAGCGAAGCTTACGTCTATTCCCGCAATGCCATCGCTTATGACTGGAAGATCGTCGTTATGATTCCGTCCCGGAATATCAAAGAGCAGATTGAATCTCAAATCCTGATAACCATTATCGGCTTGGCTTTGGGCCTATTACTGCTGAGCTTCCTGACCTATATGGGCCTCGCCAGATATGTGGTGAGGCCTCTTACAACCTTCATCGAGGGTACCCGCTACATTGCGGAGACATCGGACCTCGAGCGCCGCATCGATATCAGTTCCGCCGATGAGATCGGATCGCTGGCCCATTCCTACAACCGTATGCTGGACACCCTCAACCGGACATACCTGTCGTTAAAAGATACGGAGAGCGATCTCATCAGGCATAGGGATCATCTCGAAGAACTGGTGAATGAGCGTACGGCAAGTCTTCAAGAGGCCAATGAAAAGCTTTCGGTCGAGATAGCCGAGCGCGTCAGAACGCTCGATGAGCTGGCCCTTGCCAAGGAGCGCGCCGAAGCGGCCGACAAGATCAAATCGGCCTTTCTGGCCACAATGTCCCACGAGCTCAGGACCCCTCTGAACTCGATCATCGGCTTTACGGGGATGATCCTCCAGGGCCTGGCCGGCCCCTTAAACGAGGAACAGACCAAGCAGATGGGCATGGTCCGCAGCAGCGCCCGGCATCTCCTGGCGCTCATCAACGACATCCTTGATATCTCAAAGATCGAGGCCGGACAGCTCTCCATATCGTCCGGGGCATTCAACTTAAAAGGCTCCATCGAAAAGGTTGCGCAGATGGTACTGCCCCTTGCCGAAAAGAAGGGACTCAAGCTCCGCTGCCGTATCGGGGATGAAATCGACACCATCCTCGGGGACCAGCGGAGGATGGAGCAGGTGATCATGAACCTGCTCAGCAATGCCGTCAAGTTCACCGACCAAGGGGATATCGATCTCAAGTGTCATGCCGATAACGATGTTATCATCCTGTCCGTGACGGATACGGGCATGGGCATCAAACCGGAAGACATGGAGGTTATCTTCAGTCCTTTCCACCAGGTGGATATAGGCATTACCAGAGTACAGGAGGGAACGGGACTCGGTCTCACCATCACCAGAAAACTTGTGGAAATGATGGGAGGGGCCATCCGGGCGGAAAGCGAATGGGGCAAGGGAAGCACCTTCACCGTTTCTCTTCCGCAAAGCAAGGGAGGGATATCATGAAGACCGTCGTCCTCGTCATCGAAGACAACGAACAGAACCTTTATCTCATGCATTTTCTTCTGGAGAAGCATGGTTTTACCGTGGTCGAGTCGAAAGACGGAAGGACCGGGATTGAAACCGCGAAAAAGGTAAAGCCGCAGCTCATACTCCTTGATATCCAGCTCCCCGTGATGGACGGTTACTCCGTGGCAAAGGAACTGCGGCGGAACAGGGAATTCGACAAAACGCCCATCATCGCGGTCAGCTCTTATGCCATGGTCGGCGACCGGGAAAAGGCCATCGAAGTAGGCGCCAACGATTATATAGAAAAACCCATCGATCCCGACACGTTCATCGGGCAGATTAAACGGCACCTCCCCTCACTACCGAAGGAGTAAAGCCATGAAGATCCTGAGCGCCGACGACAATCAGTCCAACCTCTACCTCATAGAGGCCCTGCTGAAGACCAGGAACTACGAAGTCACATCGGTCACTAACGGTCAGGAGGCCATGCAGCGTCTCGAACGGGAGCCCTTCGACCTTATCATCACCGATATCCTCATGCCCGTCATGGACGGATTCCAGCTCTGCCGTGAAGTGAAAAAAAGAGAGGCGTTACGGGACATCCCCGTCATCATCTATACTGCGACATATACCGAGGAAAAGGACAGGGACCTGGCGCTCAAACTCGGCGCCTCCCGCTTCATCATCAAGCCGGAGGAGCCGGAGGTCTTCCTCGCAGAAGTCGAGCAGGTCATCCGGGGACACGAAGAAGGAAAGATCCGCTCAGCAGCGCCGCAGATTCAAGACGACTCGGAATACCTCATGGCTCACAACGAACGGCTGCTGCAGAAGATGGAGAAGCGGATGCAGCAACTCCGAGACCTTGGAAAAAGTCTCCAGGACGTCACTCTGGAGAAAAACAGGGAGGAGATCAAGCGCCTTCACGCCGAGGCCGTCCTGCAACTGGTTGAGGACAAGTATCACATCATCTTCGAAAATGCGGCGGAAGGCATCCTGATTGCAGACATGGAAACCAAGAAGTTTCTCCATGCCAATCCCGCCAGTTGCTCCTTGCTGGGCTACAGTGTCGATGAATTGATGCAGCTTTCCGTGAACGATATTCGCCCGGCTGAGCACCTTCCGGGCATCATGGCTCAATTCGAAGCCCCCGGACAGGGGGATAGCAGAATAGCGATGGATGTCCCCTGTAAACGCAAGGACGGGACTGTCTTCTATGCCGATATCCGTACGTCCGCCATGACCATCGACGGCAGGAGATGCAACGTAGGATTCTTCTCCGATGTCACCGAGCAGACACGGATAAAAAAAGAGTTGATATCCCTGACCCAGAGACTCAACGATATCATCGAGTTTATCCCCGATGCAGTCTTCGTCATAGACCAGGATAAGAAGGTCATCGCCTGGAACCGGGCCACCGAGGATATGACCGGTTTGAAGAAAGAGTCCATGCTGAACTCAAGCGGCTATGAGTATGCGAGGCCTTTTTACGGCGAGAAAAGGCCTATCCTCGTCGATCTCCTCGATACGCCGGACGAAAGCATCGAGTCCTTGTACAAGTATGTAATCCGGAAAGAAGGGCAGATCTTTGCCGAATGTTATCTGCCGAGTGTCTACGGCGGCAGAGGGGCACATATATGGGCTGTGGCCACGGCCTTGTACGACAAGGACGGAAACCGCGGCGGCGCAATCGAGGTGATGAGGGATATCACGGAGTTCAAGCGCAAGGAAGATGCCCTTGCCAAAAGCGAGCGGCGCTATAGCGAGCTCCTGGAGGAGATCGAGGACGGATATTTCGAGGTGGATCTCAAAGGCAACCTAGTCTTCTTCAATGATGTCCTTGCCAGAATCCTCGGGTACGCCCCCGAGGAACTGACGGGAAAGAGCTACCGGGCTTTCATCGACAATGAAAAGGCCAAAAAGGTTTTCTCCATATTCAAGGAAGTCTATATAACCGGTCAGCCGGCCAGAATTTACGACTGGGAGCTGATCAGAAGGGACGGTTCCCTGTGCTTTGTCGAAACATCAAATTCCCTGATCAGGGATGATACAGGGAAAAAGGTAGGCTTCCACGGTATCGCACGCGACGTTACCGAACGGCGAAAACTCCATGAAAAACTTGCCCAGGCGCAGAAAATGGAGGCCATCGGTACGTTGGCCGGCGGCATTGCCCATGACTTCAACAACATCCTCGGGGCGATCATCGGGTTCACCGAGCTGTACAAGAGCCAGGTCCAGGACCGGCCAAAGGTCCAGCAGGGCATGGAGCAGATTCTTAGGGCAGCGAACCGGGCAAAAGACCTTGTCAGGCAGATCCTGACCTTCAGCCGCCAAACCGAGCAGGAGAAGAAGCCGGTGAAAATCGTCACCATTGTACATGAGGCCATCAAATTCCTGCGTGCTTCGCTGCCGACCACGATCGAGATCAGGCAGAACCTTGCCGTCGACTCGGATGTCGTAATAGCCGACCCTACGCAGATCCATCAGATCCTCATGAATCTGTGCGCCAACGCAGGACACGCCATGAGAGATGCAGGCGGCATACTCCAGGTATCCCTGGGAAACATCACTATCAACAAGGATACCAGGATCAAGTATCCCGGTTTATCCGAAGGCCAGTACCTGGATCTCATGGTCAGCGATACGGGCCACGGGATCAGGCCGGAACATCTGGAGAGGATTTTCGACCCCTATTTCTCGACAAAAAGCAAAGGAGAGGGGACAGGACTCGGGCTTGCCGTCGTACACGGGATCGTCGAGGATCACAGCGGATCGATCAAGGTATACAGCGAGGTGGGACGGGGCACGGTCTTTCATGTGTACCTGCCCCTGGTGGACATGGCGTTTACAGAAGAAGAGCATGGGAAGGAATCTGTCCTGCCCCGGGGCAGGGAAAGTGTCCTCGTCGTCGACGACGAGCAGGCCCTGGTAGAAATCGCCACCCTCACGCTGGAGAATCTCGGCTACACCGTGACTGCCTTCCTGAATCCTTTCGAGGCGCTCAAAGCGTTCAAAGCCCATCCCGAAAACTACGACCTGGTCGTCACGGACAAGACCATGCCGCACATGACAGGTTTCGACCTGGCCGGCGAACTGAAGAAGATCCGGCAGGATATCCCCATCATACTCTGTTCCGGCTTCCAGGACAGTGAGGATATGGAAAGGCTGGCAACGCTGGGCATCAGCAACTTCATCACCAAGCCCATGAAAAAAAACCAGCTGGCCGAGACGGTCCGGCAGGTACTGGATGCAAATCGCTGATTGCCCTGAAGAAAGACCAGAACTCTCATGAATATCAGAGGAATGCGAGAGAAGGGACTCGAACCCCCACGGCGCTAACCACTGGATCCTAAATCCAGCGCGTCTACCAATTCCGCCACTCTCGCGTCCGAATACTGTATGGAAAGAGCACCCTCATTTGTCAAGTTAAAATCGGGCGGTGGTGCAAGGCTTTACTGCTCCGGTACGCAGGGGAAAATGTATGGTGATACCTGCCGCCTCACAGGTCTTTACGAAAAAGGCCGCCTCGTAAAAAGGCGGCCTTTGTTTGGCTAAGCCCAGCAGATCAATCCTGTGTCCACGGGATAGATGAGATTCGTATGGCTCGGCAGCACCCGCACCGTATATCCGAACCTCCCGGTATCTTCGCACAGGATCCGCGCCTGGAAGAGGTGTTCGCCTTTGCCGACCTCTCCGCAATGGTCCATGGTTACCTTCTCTACGTTGAAAAGATTTCCGGCATCATCGATATTCCCGTGGTATACCTGAGCGCATACGTCGCCCGGGGTGATCGAGCCTAAGTGAACGGTCGCCTTGACAAGGACTTCGCTGTGAACCTCTACTTCGTCCCCTTCGGAATGCTCGATATCCCGTATCTGAACGTCTTTCCAATGCCGTTTCAGGGTATTCATCCAGGAGACAAGGTTCTTGGCGTTCTTGAAGCCCTCGGCGCCGAGTATGCGCGAATTGAGCGCGGCCTCCATATAGCACCTGTCCGTGTATTCCTCCACCATGCGGTTTGAATTGAACTGCGGGCACAGGATCCTCATGGAGCGCTTCATCATGGCGATCCATTTCCTGGGCAGGCCGTCCAGACCCCTGTCATAGAAGAGCGGGATGACCTCGCGTTCGAGAATATCATAGATGGTCTTGCTCTCCACCTCGTCCTGGTACTGGAGGTTGTCGTAGACCTCGCCGTTTCCTATGGACCAGCCGAGTTCGGGCTGGTAGCCCTCGACCCACCATCCGTCAGGGACGCTCATGTTGAGTGCGCCGTTCGCCGTGGCCTTCATGCCCGAGGTACCGCAGGCTTCCAGCGGCCTCCGGGGATTGTTCAGCCAGACATCCACGCCCTCTACCAGATAGCGGCCGATGTTGATGTTGTAATCTTCGAGGAAGACCACCCGGTTTCTGAACGGTTCTTCCCGGGCAATATGGATGATGCGCTGGATAAGGGCCTTCCCCTCGTGATCGCGGGGATGGGCCTTGCCCGAGATGATGAGCTGCACCGGGCACGTGGTGCTGGATATGATTTTCTTGAGGCGCTCGATGTCCTGGAACAGCAGCAGGCCTCTCTTGTACGTTGCGAATCTCCGGGCAAACCCTATGGTCAGGGCATCCGGGTGCAGGGTCTCCATGGCGCGCTGGATGTCGCTGGACTTTCCGCCGCGGGCCTTGAGCTGCTTCACCAGGCGGTTCCGGGAAAACGCCACGAGCCTCTCGCGCCTTCTCTGGTGTGTGGACCACAGCTCGGCATCGGGGATCTCGTCGATGCGCTCCCAGACCTTCTGGTTATCCGGGTCTTCCTTCCATTTGGGCCCGAGGTACCGCTCGAACAGGTCGGCCATTTCCGCGGATATCCATGAAGGGGTGTGGATCCCGTTGGTCACGGACGATATGGGTACATCCTCGATGGTGACATGGGGCCAGATGTCTTTCCACATGTCGCGGGAGACCTCTCCGTGGAGCTTGCTGACCCCGTTGCGGTACGCGGAGTTCTTCAGGGCGAACACCGTTGCCCCGAAATTCTCTTTGTCGTCAGCCGGGTTTTTCTTTCCCAGGGCGATGAAATCGGACCACTTTATGCCCTGACGCTCCACATAGCACTTGAGGTATTTCTCCATCAGGCTGATCTCGAACACATCGTTGCCTGCGGGTACCGGCGTATGGGTAGTGAAGACCAGGGAAGTCCTCAAGACCTCTCGCGCGGTGGTAAAGTCCAGACCGTGCTTCTCCATCAGCAGCTTGGTCCTCTCCAGGCCGACGAGGAAGGAATGCCCCTCGTTCATGTGATACACCATGGGATCGATGCCCAGGGCGTTCAGCGCCTTCATGCCGCCTATCCCCAGGAGGATCTCCTGCCTGAGCCGGTCTTCATTGTTTCCGGCATACAGGCCTCCGGTGATGCTGCGCTCGTCGGGGTGGTTCTCTTCGAGGTTCGTATCCAGAAGGTACAGAGGAATCCTGCCGACCTGGCATCTCCATATCTGAGCGTGGCATGGCCTGCCGGCCATATCTATGCAGATCTTGACGGGCTTGCCGTCCTCGCCTGTCTCGAGGTGAAGGGCCATGTGGTAGAAATCGTTATTGGGAGATTCTTCCTGCTGCCACCCGTCCAGGCTCAAGTACTGGGTGAAGTAACCGTGTTTGTACAGGAGGCCGACCCCGCACAACGGGAGCCTCAGGTCGCTGGCGCTCTTGAGGTGATCGCCTGCCAGGATGCCCAGACCGCCGGAATAAATGGGCAGGCTTTCCGTGATGCCGAACTCCATGGAGAAGTATGCAATGGTGAAATCGATGGGCTGGGACAGGAGGAAGGAATATACCCCCTTTTCCGATATATAGTCGTCAAAGGCCTCCGAGGTCTTCTTCATCTGGGACAGAAAACCGTAGTCCTCCATCAGATCCATGATCCGTCCCTGGGATATCCGGGAGAGCATTTCCACGGGATTATGTCCCGTCTCTTCCCAGAGATCTCTGTCCATGTGCTGGAAGAGGCGCAGCCCCTGCTGGTTCCAGCTGAACCACACATTATATGCCAGCGAGAGGATGGGACTCAATGTCTCGGGCAAGGTCGGTACAACTCTAAAAGACTTGATCTTCATAAAAACCCCTTTCATATAACAGCATATCTCTCCGCATAGATGGTACGGTATCGGAAATTCGACAGCTCGACTAAATTATTTTCGCACATTGTATGCTCGTTCATTTCTGCGGGAAAAACGTACCGGACGATTACCTATTGAATTACTGCCCCTGAAGTACAGAACGGGGAGCTTTCCCTCTTCATCTAAAAAGGCCGGTATGGTGCGCACCATACCGGCCCTCGTATCAAATAAACTCAGCCGTCCATGGCCTGTGACTGCCGTTGTAAAACCTGGCGTTCCGATTCTTTACCCCTTCCCGAGTCCTTCTTTCATGATCCTCTTTGCCTTGTTCGCCGCCTCGGTGCTCGGGTGTCCCTGGATGAGGCGCTGGAGAATGAGATTCCCGGTTTCGTCGTCTCCTGTCTTGTAAAAGGCCATACCTTCTTTGAGCAGCGCTTCGGGAAGCTTATCGCTCCCGGAAAACTTCTTTTCGATCATATCGTACTGCAGGATTGCATCTTCATACTTTCCCAGCGAATAGTACGTCTCGCCTATCCAGAACTGGGTATCGTCAACCAGTGCAGGGTCAGGGTTGGACCCGAGATACGCCTTCAGATCGCTCAAGGCTTCGGCAAATCTCCCGGCCCGGTACTTTTCCAGCCCGGTATCGATCAGGGATCTTGGAGGCTGCTTCTGGGCATCGATCAGGGCTTTCAAGCTCATGATTTCCTTTTCCATGGCGCCCAGCCTCTCTTCCTTGACCGCTCCCTTTGTCGACATCTTAAGCTCTTCGATGCTTCCCTGGAGCAGCGCTATCTGTTCCTGAATCTCCGTGTTCCTGGCCAGGAGCTCGGCCTGCTGTCCGAGGCCCTGCTCCGTAAGCCGATCTTTTTCCTTGAGCTTGTCTTCTGCTTTTGTAACCCTGGTCTTGAGGGCATCCACTTCCCACTTCACCGCGTTCAGGTCCTGCTGGGATGCGCAGCCCGCAAGAAAAAACAAAACGATGAGGGCGGGGAATATTCTGCTCATACCGGCCCTATCAATCGCCAAGGATGTCGAAATGGGCCCTTCTGTTCTTTGCCCATGCCTCTTCATTCTGAGCAACGTCCACCGGCTTTTCCTCGCCGTAGCTGATCGTGGTCAGCCTATCGCGGCTGATGCCCAGAAAGACGAGGTAGTCCAGTGCCGCCTTTGCCCTGCGCTCGCCCAGGGCAAGGTTGTATTCGCTCGTGCCTCTTTCGTCGCAATGTCCCTCGATGCGGGCCTTTGCGTTCGGATTGGCATTGAGATAGCCGGCTTTCTCGGCGAGGATCTTTCTGTCTTCCGGCCTGATGCTGAACTTATCGTAGTCGAAATAGATGTCCCTGTCCTCGAAAGCTGCTGCCCCGGCAAGAGCTCCGGCCTGTGGCGTAGACTGAACGCCGCCGTCCGACCCGGGCATTTCCATCCCCATATCGCCGCCTGGTGCCCTGGTGCCGAGCTCCTGCTGGGGAGGCGTCACCTCTTCGTCAACCTGACCGACATTCTTCTTGCTGCATCCCGATGCGAAAAGGACGAGCGACAACAGTGCTAACAGACAGATTCCCCTACTCATATTCCTCATATACTCCTCCTTACTCCTGATCACTTGCGTATTCGCGGTCTGAACTTCGTTTAGAATTCCCAAATGCCGATCCATAAATTACCTTAAAACCCGGTCAGGTCAAGCGGAAAATCAAAGCCCCCGATGCCCTTAAAGATGCCTCCCATCCATAATATTCCGGTTATACCCGTATTTTCTCCCGAACCCTTCAGTCACCTCCCTACTCCAGAGCCTTCGACCAGCTGGGCTGGGAAAAACCGCCTCCTGCCGTGACCCTGGCGGTAAAGCTTCCGATGAGGTCGGTGATGTAAATGTTCCCGTCGGTAGAGGTAAAGGCAACGAGCCTGCCATCCGGCGAAAAAGTCGGAGATTCGTCCCCTTTCCCGGTACCCTGCAGCACCCTCATCCCGCTCCCGTCAGGCCGTATCAGAGCAATATGATATCTGCCGTCAGGCTTCGAGAGGTAGGTGAAGGCCACGAGGTCCCCTTTGGGAGAAAACACGGGCTCGGTATTATACGTGCCCTGGAAGGTAATCCTGTCCGCCTTCCGGGAGAAGACATCCATGAGGTATATATGGGGATTGCCTGCACGGGAAGAGCAGAAAACCAGCCGCTTTCCATCAGGAGAAAAGGAGGGCGACGTATCGATGGCCCAGCTGTTCGTGAGCCGCAGAGGGTTTTTGCCGTCGCGGTCCATCATGTAAATCTCCGGGTCTCCGTCCTTCGAGAGGGTGCAGGCTATCTTGCGGCCGCTTGTATCGAAGGCGGGGGTGGTGTTGATCCCCCTGTAGGACGAGATCGTGTCTACCTTGAATGAGGCGATGTCCAGCACGTACAGATCCGGATTGTTTCTCCAGTAGGAGACGAATGCGATCTTCTTTCCGTCGGGAGACCATGCCGGGTCCAGCACGAGTTCCCCGCCTCCCTTGATGGGCGCCGCACCGGTCCCGTCGCACCAGACAGTGTAGAGCTGCTTTTTCTTCCCGATCTTCTGAACCGCCACGAACTTGGACGAAAAGAGCGGATCGAGGCCTAAGGTTTTGTTCAGGAAGCTGTCCATGAAGGCGTGCACCGCACGGTAGGCCGTATCCGCCTTTGTCGTATACACGGTATTGATGAGCACCCGTGAAGTCGAAAGCTCCACTGCCTGGATGACGAGGTTCACGAGCGAGTCCTGCACGTCGACCCTGGCAGCTATGACGTAATCTGCGCCGATGAGGTTCCAGCCCGGAAGCGACGACGGATCGACAAAGCTCATCGGGCCCGGGTTGACATAGCCCTTGGGGTCGATAAGGCTGAACGCCCCGGATATCTCAAGATCTTTCGCGCAGATCGACCGTATCGAGTCGGCCAGGGCACGAGACCCTGCAAATGCAGGCATCGCGACCTTAAGCCTCTTGAAACCTCTGGCCTCGATATCGATATGGACGGGCTCTGCCATGAGCAATGAGGGCAGGAGGCCGGTAATAATCACGATGACTGCTAAAATCTTCTTCATTTATTCTGCTCCTTTTGGAGGGGTAAACGACATGGTGAAATCTTCACTCTCTTTTCCCGCCATCATGAAGAACGGTGGCTGGGGCAATCTCTTGATGCTGTTGAGCGCTATGTTCACCGAACGATCGTAGGGATTGTTCCCCGAGGAAACGAGGAGCCTTTTGTTCAGCAGCTCTCCGGTCCGGGATATCCTCAGCTGATACGTGGTCTTCAGAGACTTTTCCACGTAGGCGATTTCAGGGGGAGCCTTCCAGACCCTTTGGACCAGGGCCATGACCTGAGATTTCCACAGGCTCATCAGGTATGCGTTTTCATCTCTTGTCGCGTTGGGATTGCCCTGAGACATTCCGGAGACAGGGGCGGATGATTGAGGTGCGGGGGCATCGTGGCTGGACGGCGAAGAATCGGGGTATGGGACTTCATCCCGCTGAGCCGGCTCGATCTTTGACGCAGAAAGCTCCGGGGTTATATCCGGCAGGGCCTTTTCCTTATTGATTCCGCTGATCGCCTTAGGCGGGTTTTTCGAATTCAGGCTCCGGGTGTTTACCGCTTTCTTTTGAGCAGGCTGCCTGATTGCAGAAGGCGCCTCTGCTACGATATCCACATCGAACACTTCGTATGCCTGGTCGTTCTTGGCGGAGAAGCCGATGTCCACCATTGCCAGGATCAGTATCGCATGCAGGATGAGCGATACCCCATTGTACCGGTTCAATGCCTTCATGATTATTTCTTAACCGGCGGCTGCGTCACCAGGCCGATCTTGGTAAGCCCGGTAGACCGGATCATACCCATCACCTCGACCACATACCCGTAACTGACCGATCTGTCGGCCTGGAGAAAGACGCTCTCCACGCCCCGCTGCTCCCTGATCTGCTCTAAGATCATGCCCAAGCGTTCGAAATCGATGGTCGATCCGTTGATGTCCACGGTCTTGTCCTTGTTGATGGAAATGATAAGGTCCTGGCTCTGCGTCTCCAGGGCTCTCGCCTCCACCTCGGGCAGCTCGACCTTCATCCCCTCCTTCATCATGGGCGCAGAGACCATGAAGATGATCAGGAGCACGAGCATCACGTCCACCAGGGGCGTTACGTTGATTTCTGCTACGTGCTTGCCCGGCTTGTTATTCGCCATCATGGGCGAGACTCCTGCGGACGCGGTTCATGAAATCGATCTGGAACCGCTCCATCTGGGTGGTGGCATCGCCGAGCTGGGAAGTGAAGAAATTATAGAAAAGCACGGCCGGTATTGCCACGAAAAGGCCTGCCGCCGTGGCGATGAGTGCCTCGGAGATGCCCGGTGCAACGGTTGCCAGGTTTGCAGAGCCTTTCAGCCCGATCTCCCGGAAGGAGTCCATGATGCCCCAGACCGTCCCGAACAGGCCGATGAACGGGCTCGAGTTGCTGATGCTTGCAAGGAATCCCAGCCCGTGGGAAAGCTCTGAGGTCTGGCCCGCGTTCTCGCTCCTGATCCGTTCCTCAACGTTTAAGAGCATGGCCGGAGGAATCCCCTGGCCCTTGATGCTCACCTTCTTGAGCTCGGCATGGGCGCCGTGGAACAGCTTGGCCAGGGCGCAGTCGCCTGCCCGGTCGATCTGGCTTCTCAGCTCGTTCATGCCGGACCCGCCTGAAAGCTGTTCGAGGATCTCCTGGCCGCGCTTGCGCGACCGGGACAGCACCACCCACTTCTGGATGATGATCCCCCAGGAAACGATCGAGAAGATAAATAAAACGAGCAACACGAGCTTCACCACAGGGTCCGAATCGACGACCATCGCGCCGATGTCGCCCCTGAACTGAGCTGTTGCCGCATAGGCTGTTGAAGTGAAAAACGGCATGTAGAATCCTCCTAATTGGTTATCTGTACGGCATGGGCAGAACCCTGTCCATTTAGAGAAGGGCCTCCGCAGACCCCTGTCCTGTGTAGCATAAGCGAATCAGCATCTGATTTCCAAGTATTTTTACCTGAGGCCGAAACCTGATTCCTCATTTCCTCAACTCTTTCGGTACCGTTATCCTGAACGTAGTGCCTTTCGGGCCTGAAACGAAAGTAATCGTGCCCGAGTGCATCTTTATGAGTCTGTATGAAATGGAAAGGCCCAGACCGATCCCTTTGGCCTTGGTAGTGAAAAAGGGGTCGAATATCCGGCTGCGGATGTCTTCCGGCATCCCTTTGCCGGTATCGCTCACCGAGATCTCTACATTCGCACCATCATTTTCCAGGTGAACTTCCATTTGGCCGCCCGAGGGCATTGCCTGGAGCGCATTGATGAATATGTTCATGAGCACCTGCCGAATCATATCGGGATCGGCCTTGATTCTGATCTCCTCCGTGGGGTAGAACTCCATGACCCGGATATGCCCCTGGCGGGCGGTATCCTGCACCATGAACACGGCATCTTCAATGATCTTTTTGAGATCGCAGTTCTTAAGCTGAATGTCCTTGGGCTTTGCGAAGTCGAAAAAATTGAGCAGCAGCTTGTTGAGCCTGTCGATCTCGACGATGATCCTCGATACGTATGCGCTCCGGTGATCGTTCCCCGGCAATTCCTCCTGCAGTGCCTGCGCCGTGGTCTTTATACCTGCCAGGGGGTTGCGGATTTCATGGGCGATGCCCGAGGTGAGCTCGCCTACGGAGGCAAGCTTGTCCATTCTTAAAATCTCCTGCTGGAGGCGATGAATTTCGGAAATATCGGTCAGGATCAATGCCGTGCTCCCGCCCGACAAGGGGATGTGGCTGAACTTCACCGTTATGCTGTCATCGCCTTTGGTCCGGAACATGAGATCTTTCTTGCCGGCGCCCTGCCGCATCATCGCATTGATATTGATCTCCTTGAGGCCTTCGTAATCGAGACCCATGTAATCCAACGCCGCTCTGTTCGCGTAAACGACTTCTCCTGCGTCATCCGAAAGCATGACCCCGGTGGGAAGCTCGTCAAGGATCTCGACCATCATCTTCCTGTCCATATGCCTATACTAGCCAACATCCGATAAAACTTCCAGAAAAATATGCTCACTAGATGGCACTTTTTGCCTTAATGAAAAATTTGTTTAATTACAAGTTTTTTCTGTTATTTTTTGGTCGCCATATTCCGAAGATTATATTGACATGATAAGGTGTTTATTATATATGCCAAAAAGTGCCATTTGGTGTCAAATATCCGAGGGGCGAAGGTGTTTAAAGGGCATTATGTAAATTCCATCAATGACAAGGGGCGCGTAAGCATCCCATCGAGATTCAGGGAAGCCCTGAACGGGTGGGCTGCGGACCACCTCATCGTTACGAAAAGCCTTGACCAGTGTCTTGTCGCCTATGCACCCGAGGAGTGGGAACGCATGGAAAAAAAGGCGGCGACCCTTTCAACGGTCAGAAGAGCGGACATCATATTCAAACGGCATGTAATGGGATCTGCCGAGGAGTGCCAGATAGACGCACAAGGCCGGATACTTATCCCTGCAAGCCTGCGGGAGTATGCAGGCCTGAAAAAGAAGTGCCTCTGTGTAGGCGTTACCGATCGCTTTGAAATCTGGGATGTCGATACCTACGATGCGTACATGAAAGAGGCGTTGAAAGATCCCGAAAGCTTACGAGACGAGCTTGCATCTCTCGGGCTATAGGCCTATGCAGCATGTCCCGGTATTGCTCAAAGAGGTGGTGGAGGTAATGATGCCCCGTGACGGCGGCCGATACTTTGACGGCACCCTCGGATCAGGAGGACATGCGCGGGCAATCCTCGAAAAAAGCTCCCCCGGCGGCCTCCTGGCGGGCACCGACCTCGACAGCCAAGCCATATCGCGGCTTACGGATGAATTTGCCCAATACAAAGGAAGGGCAAACCTTTTTCAAGGTAACTACAGCGAGATAGACAGGATTTGTGCCATGCTCGGATGGGACGGACTCGATGGAATCCTACTCGATCTCGGGATGTCATCGACAGCCCTCGATGATCCCGATCGAGGGTTTTCTTTTTTGAAGCCCGGCCCCCTTGACATGAGATTCTCGACCCAGGGAGACCTGACCGCCGAGCACGTCGTAAACAGCTATGATGAAAGCTCTCTGGCGGCGCTCATCAGAGAGTACGGCGATGAACGGTTCGCAAAACGCATCGCACGCCGTATTGGCGAATCGAGGCCGATCGGTACCACCACCGAGCTTGCCGAGCTCGTGGGCCGTGCGATCCCGCGGCGATTCTGGCCGCAGAAGATCCATCCGGCAACGAAGACCTTCCAGGCCATCCGCATGGAGGTCAATCACGAGATCGACAACATCAAGACGTTCCTCCCGAAGGCGGCATCGCTCCTGGCTCCCGGAGGGGTGGTGGCGATCATATCCTACCATTCTCTTGAAGACCGCATCATCAAGCGCTTTTTCTCCGGAACGGACGACGGCTTCGTCTTCCCCCGGGGCCTTCCTGCCCCTGCGAAAGACACGGGCCCTATTCTGGAGCGGATCACGCGGAAGTCCGTCACCCCCACGGAAGAAGAGATCCTTCAGAATCCCAGGGCCAGAAGCGCACGCCTCAGGGCGGCGAGGAGGGTCTCGTGAAGACAAGGCTCTCGCTCGAGATTCTCCCCTCCACCATCATCATCCTCCTGGTGTTCACCACGTGGGCGTTCTTCCACATCTGGTCCAGACATATGTCGACCGAACTCGGATATAAGATATCCGAGGAGCAGACCAAGAAGGAGGAGCTCTTAAGCGAGGAGAAATCACTGCGCCTCGAAATCTCGACCCTGAAAAGCTCCAAGAGGCTTGAGGCAATAGCGCGGGACAAGCTGGGCATGAAGTCGCCGAGCCCTGATCAGGTAATATACATATGGCACAACGAGTAAAGGTTATCCGCATCCTCTTTGTCCTGCTCTTAGCGGTCATAGGCTGCCGCGCGCTGGACCTCCAGGTCGTCAAGCCCGACAAGATCCTTACCCTTGCCCATAAGAAATTCGATTACAGCATCAAGCTGAGCTCCTATCGGGGGGCCATGTACGACAAAAGCGGCCAGCCTCTGGCTATCAGCCTCGACGTGAAGTCCATTGCCGTGAATCCCCGGCTCATCGACAACCCGGCACGCGCCGCCTCCAAGCTTGCAAACGTTCTGAATATCAACGAGCGTTCCCTGCGCAAACGGCTCGACTCCTCACGATACTTCGTATGGATCAAGCGACATGTCCCGCCCGATCAGATTGCCGCCGTCGAGAAGCTGAAGATCAAAGGCGTCGGTTTCTACAATGAAGCGAAAAGGTTTTATCCCGAGTGCGATTCCATGGCGAACGTGCTCGGGATCGTCGGCGTCGATGGCCAGGGGCTGGAAGGACTGGAGCTCCTCTTCGACAACGTCCTCAAGGGCAAACCCCGGCAGATCGAAGCCCATAAGGACGGCATGGGAAGGATCATCTACGCCAGAGGGCTGCCTCCGGATGAGGCGAAGGACGGGTATACCCTCTGGCTGACCCTTGACCGGAGACTCCAGTACATCGCCTATTCCGAGCTCGAAAAGGTGATAAAATCCCACAACGCCCGGTCGGGATACGCCATAGTCACCAACCCCGCCACCGGAGAAATCTACTCAATGGTGTCGTACCCGAGCTTCAATCCCAATATCGGCCTGTACAAAACCATCGACGGCCACAGAAACCGGGCAATAGTCGACCTGTACGAACCGGGGTCCGTCATGAAGCCCATGTGGATCGCCTGGGGAATCGAGAAAGGAATCTTCCGGCCTTCCCAGGCTGTCTACTGCGAAAACGGCAAATATAACTACCACCGGATCGTCATCCACGACCACGAAAAATACGGGTGGCTTCCCGTCACCGACGTCATCAAATACTCGAGCAACATCGGAATCGTAAAGCTCCTCGACCCGGTCAGAGCGGATGACATGTACGGATGCCTCGATATCATGGGCTTTACGTCGCGGACAGGCATCCAGTTCCCCGGCGAGCCCGGAGGCCAGATCAGGCAGCCAAGGCGGTGGACCATGGTGGACAAGGCGACGGTCTCCTACGGCCAGGGCTTCTCCGTGACCGGAATCCAGCTCATCAGCTCCTTTAATGCCATGGTCAACGGCGGTATGCTCATGAAGCCGTACCTCATCGACCACATCACCGATGCCACGGGAAAAGAAGTGGAGTATTTCCGGCCGACTATCGTGAGGAAGGTCCTGTCTCCCCATACGTCCGACCAGGTCCTGGATATTCTCAAGACCGTAGCCATGAAGGGAGGCACTGCAGAAGTTGCAGGGATGAGCTCCTTCCAAGTGTTCGGAAAGACGGGCACTGCCCAGAAGATCGATCCTCTGACCAAAGCGTACTCAAAAAAAGACTATGTTTCGACTTTCATCGGAGGTATTATCGACGCGAGCGGTAAGCCAAGGCTCACCATGGTCATCAGTATCAACGAGCCGCAGCTGCATTATTATGCGAGCGTCGTAGCCTGCCCTGCATTCAAGAATATCATGCAGAAGAGCACGAGCATCATGGATCTGAGCCCGAACATCACGGTAGCCAGCAAAGGAGCAGAGGGTGAAGACATCTGAGATCGCCACTATCGTTCAGGGCGGCCGTGTCAGGGGCCCCGAAAGGGAATTTTCGACCCTGAAGGCGAATTCCCGCTCCGTCCGTCCCGGCGACGCATTCATCGCACTCAAAGGGAGCCTCTCGGACGGGCACACGTTCGTTCCGAACGCCATCCGGGCAGGGGCGTCCGTCGTTATCTGCAACTACGGCTATTCTGAGAACGGCACGGATGCCACCGTGATCGAGGTTCCCGACACAAAAGAAGCCCTGAAAAGGCTTCTCCCGATCCTCTTTCCCTGTGCCCGCCTCTCGAAGCTCATCGCGATAACCGGCACGAACGGCAAGACCAGCATCACCTATCTCATCGAGTCCATCTTAAACTCCGCCTCCATGAGTTCCGGCGTGATCGGCACTATTAATATGAGGTATGGCGGGGTCAGCATCCCCTCGGACGTAACCACGCCCGGGCCGATCGATCTCTTCGCACAACTCCATACCATGGGCCTCGCCGGCGTGGATGCCTGCGTGATGGAGGTGAGTTCCCATTCCCTGGACCAGGACAGGATCATGGGACTGACCTATGACTGCGCGGTATTCACGAATCTCACGCAGGATCATCTCGACTACCACAAGGATATGGAAACGTACTTCCTGGCCAAGAAAAAATTGTTCTCGAAAGAATACCTTTGCGGCGCATCCGTCGTCAATGCGGACGACGCGTACGGCAGGAGGCTTATCAGAGAGCTCCCCGACGCGGTAGCCTATGGAAGAAACGATGATGCGGATGTCCACATTCGATCTCTGCAGAATACCCCGGACGGGTTGATCATGGAGTTATCGAGCCCGGCGGGCACGTTGCCCCTACGCTCTCACTTGAGGGCAGAGATCAACGCATACAATATCATGGCCGCGGTGGGAGCGGTGATCGCCTTAGGCGTCGAGAAGGACGCCATCATCTCCGGCATAGAAAGCCTCGAACAGGTCCCCGGCCGGCTCGAACCGGTCAGGAATCCGTACGGACTCAACATCCTCGTCGACTATGCCCACACGCCGGACGCCCTCCAGAACGTCCTGAGATCCGTGCGGTCCTTCACGAAAGGAAAGCTCTTCTCGATCTTCGGCTGCGGCGGCGACAGGGACAAAGGCAAGAGGCCGATCATGGGCTCCATTGCCGCCGAGATCTCGGACCACGCAATCATCACGTCGGACAACCCCCGTTCCGAAGAGCCGCTTGCCATCATCGACGACATCCTGAAAGGCATTGCAGACAGGTCGAACGTTTCCGTGGAGCCCGACCGGGAGCAGGCAATCAGGCAAGGCGTTGCAATGATGAAGGAGCATGATTGCCTGGTTATCGCAGGAAAAGGACATGAAACGTATCAGATCATCGGATCCGAGAAAAAAACATTCGATGACAGAGAGTGCGTCCGCAAATGCTTAAGGGAGATATACGGAACATGAAGCTCAAAGCATGGGAAATTGCTGAATGCACACGGGGAAGCATTGTATCGGGAGATCCCGAGACCTGCTTCACGGGAATATCTACGGATTCAAGGACGGTTGCACAGGGCGACCTCTTCATCGCCTTGAGCGGAGACAACTTCGACGGCCACGCGTTCGTGGTTGAAGCCTTCTCCAAGGGCGCGACAGGCGCGATCGTGATGAAGGAAGGCGTACTCGGCACGGGAACAGTGGTCTCTGTAGAGGATACCCTGGCTGCACTGGGCGATATCGCCGGATACTTCAGGCGCCGGTTCAGCCCTCTGATCGTAGGCGTTACGGGCTCTACCGGCAAAACGACCGTCAAGGAGCTGTGCGCGTCGATCCTCTCTACGGACGGGGAGTGCCTCAAGACCGATAAAAACTACAACAACCTCATCGGCGTGCCTTTGTGCCTGCTCACACTGAACGACTCGCACAAGTACGCCGTCATCGAGATGGGTACGA
Organism: Syntrophaceae bacterium UBA6087; assembly: GCA_002448235.1. Lineage (GTDB taxonomy): Bacteria > Desulfobacterota > Desulfomonilia > UBA1062 > UBA1062 > Phosphitivorax. The sequence goes on along the minus strand of DIXF01000001.1, from coordinate 121,958 downwards.
ACCGCTTCGGCGAGATCGACCGGCTCTCTACAATTACCCGGCCCACCGTATCGATCCTCACCAACATCAACCCGGTGCACTTGAGCGGACTCAGAAGCATCTCGGGCATCGTCAAAGAAAAACAGGCGATCTTCAGAAACACCATGAAAGACGGGTTCGCGGTCATCAATCCCCACCAGGAGCATATGGACACGGTGGAGATTCCCGCCGGCCTGAAAGTGGTCACCTACTCTACCTCCGGGCCTGCGGAGGTGAGACTGGAAAAGGTCCTCTACCAGGGCCTCGACGGTACGGACATCGTCATGGATATCGGCGGAAAGCCTGTCAACGCCCATGTCCCGCTTCCAGGGATGCACAATGTGTCAAACGCGCTTGCGGCAGCGGCCTGCGCCGTGGGACTGGGCATCGGCCACGAGAAGATCGCACAGGGGATCATGGGTGCCAGGTTCCCGGGCATGCGCTCGGAGATCATCGTTTCCGACCGAATTTCCATCATCAACGATTCCTACAATGCCAACCCCGCATCCGTGAAGGCGGCCCTGCAGGTGCTCACCTCCTCCCCCCACGGCTACCGTGTCGCGGTCCTCGGCGACATGCTGGAGCTGGGAGGCGAGGCCGAGTACTGGCATGTGCAGCTGGGCCAGTGGGTCGCACAGGCGGGCATCGACAGGCTCGTCGTTACCGGAGAGATGTCCGGAATCATCTCCGAATCTTCGATCAAAAACGGCATGGATGCCCACAGCGTACACGTCGCCAAGGATTTGGGAGAGATCATCGCATGTCTTTCCGATGTGCTCAACAAGGACGCCATCGTGCTGGTCAAGGCCTCCCGGGCTTTGCACCTGGATGAAGTGGTAACCCGTCTGAAGGCGGTGGCATAGATGATATACCATCTCCTCTACCCGCTCCATGCGGACTTTATCTTTTTCAACGTCTTCAAGTACATCACCTTCCGATCCATCTACGCCACGCTTACTGCGCTCATCATCAGCCTGCTCCTGGGCCCGTGGTTCATCAGGAAGCTCTCGGAGCTCAAACTCAAGGAACGGATCAACGGCAATACGCCGAAGACCCATTCGGGAAAATCCGGCACGCCTACCATGGGCGGCATGCTCATCATCTTTGCTGTGGCACTCTCGACGCTTTTGTGGGTCGATCTCAAAAACATCTACATGTGGCTCGGGATGCTCATACTGCTCACCTTCGGCCTCGTGGGTTTCGTCGACGACTATATAAAAACGGTCAAGGGAAACATGAAGGGCGTATCCGGGAGGATGCGGCTTCTGATAGAATTCGCCGTGGCGGCGGTCGTGGGATATGTGCTGGTCAGCATCCCAGGGTTCGACCGCACCGTGGTGATCCCCTTCTTCAAAAATCTGACCATCGACCTCGGCCTGCTTTACATACCGTTTGCCATGCTCGTGATCGTAGGCTCCGCAAACGCGGTCAATCTCACCGACGGGCTCGACGGACTGGCGATCGGTCCGGCCACCATAGCGGCGGCCACCTACCTTGTCTTCGCCTACGTGACCGGGAACGTCAAGGCGGCCAACTACCTCCAGTTCCCCTTCCTTTCGGGCGTGGGCGAGCTCGCCATCTTCCTCGGCGCCGTTGTCGGCGCAGGCATGGGGTTCCTCTGGTACAACTCCTATCCCGCCCAGATGTTCATGGGCGATGTAGGATCGTTGAGCCTGGGCGGCATCCTGGGCGCAGCTGCTCTGATGACGAAGCAGGAGATCCTGCTGCTGGTGGTCGGCGGGATATTCGTCATGGAAGTCATATCCGTCATCCTCCAGGTGGGCTTCTTCAAGTACACCAACGGCAGGCGGATATTCAGGATGGCACCCATCCATCATCACTTCGAGCTGAAAGGGTGGCCGGAGCCCAAGATCATCGTGAGGTTCTGGATCATATCCATATTTTTGGCCATGCTGGCCATTTCGACACTGAAATTGAGGTAAGGCTTATGAAAGAAAAAGAGACCGAACTCGATTACTTGCAGATGCTTCTCAGATTCTACATGGATCATGAGGACAAGGGTATCGCCTCGCTCCTCGTGAGAATCAGCCAGAGTATAGAAAGGATGAAAGCTTGCGCATAGTAGTTTGGGGGACAGGCCAGACAGGCCTGGCCACGGCAGAAGAAATGATCAGACAGGGACATGAGGTGCGCCTCGTGGACGAGAAGGTCTGCAGGGATGCGGGGAGCATACCCGTCAAGCCTCTGGAACGGGAAGATATCCGGTGGGCGGATCTCGTGATCCCGAGCCCCGGCATACCCCGGTTCCATCCGTTGCTGGTGGAAGCGAAAAAGGTCCTTTCCGAGATAGAGGTTGCATCATCGCTCATGACCGGGACCCTGATCGCCATCACCGGATCGAACGGCAAGACCACGACCACGACCCTGATCCACAGAATCCTCGAGAAGGCCGGTCTCGACGCCGGGATCGGGGGCAACATCTCTCCGCCTTTAATCTCGCTGGTGCAGCGGAACCCCCGGTACGTCGTTGCCGAGATAAGTTCCTTCCAGCTCGAATGGATAGAAAAGTTCAGGCCCCATATCTGCGTCTGCCTGAACATCACTCCCGACCACCTCGACAGGTACCGGGATATGGACGAATACGTCTTCTTCAAGAAGATCATTTTCAAAAATCAGACGACAAGCGACATCGCCGTGGTGAGCGATGACGACCCCTATCTGAAGGAGCTCGAGGGAACGGCGAAAAGGATAGCCTTCTCGTTTTCGCGGCCCGCAACAACCGACGGTGCATACATCATGGGTTCGCGCATTTACTTCCAGGGCGGCATCGAAGGAGAGGGCCCGAAGATTCCCGAAGGAAACCATATCAGCAAGGGTCTGAAGGAGGACATGCTCGCCTCGGCCCTGGTTGCCAGGCTCCTGGGAGTCGACTCAAAGGTGAGCGAAGAGGTGTTTGCCGCCTTCAAGGGGATCCATCACCGGTTTGAGTATGTAGCTACCGTAGGCGGGGTGACCTTCATCGACGATTCCAAGGCCACCAATGTGGGCGCCGTGGATACCGCGCTTGCCGGCATGGACGGGCCGGTAATCCTTATCCTGGGAGGAAAGGACAAGGGAGGGGACTTCGGTCCCATTGCAGAGCAGCATAAAGGGAAGATCCGCAAGTGCCTCGTTATCGGCGAAGCCAAAGAAAGGATCATGGGCGAGGTTTCCGGCATCGTGGACGCGGCGGGTGCCGCTGATATGCAGCAGGCCGTGTCGCTGGCGTTCGAGAGCGCCGTGCGGGGTGATACGGTGCTTTTGAGCCCGGGGTGCGCCAGTTTCGATATGTATAAGAGCTATGCTCATAGAGGAGAAGTGTTTCAGGGATGCGTGCACGCGATCAAATAGCGGATGCGATCGATTTTGACATGATCTTCCTGGTGACCACGCTTATGCTGCTGGTCATGGGGAGCATCATGATCTTCTCTTCGAGCTATTTCCTGTCAAAGGAAACATGGGGCAACAGCACCATCATGATCAGGAATCACCTCGTCCGCCTTGCGGTCGGCCTGGCGATCATGGCCGGGCTCATCCGGATCGACTACCGGCGGTTCAATACCCGGGCGTTCGTCCTGCCCCTGCTCGCGGCAGGGCTGGTCACCTGCATCCTCTGCTTCGTCCCGGGCATCGGAATCGAGGGAGGCCACGCCAAAAGATGGGTGCGCCTGGTCTTCGTCACGGTCCAGGCCTCTGAGATCGTCAAGATCTCTCTTATCTTTTATCTCGCCTACTACCTTTCAAAGAAATCGAGAAACATCGAAGACTTCACGAACGGGGCCTTGCCGGTACTCGGGGTCGTGTGCGTCAATGCGCTCCTCATCTTCATCGAACCGGATTTCGGCACCACGGCGACGCTTGCGATCTGGTCGCTCGTCATCCTGTTCATCGCAGGCATGAGATGGAAGCACCTGCTTTTCATCATCCTCGGGGGCATTCCGCTGGGCATCGGGATGCTGCTTCTGGAGCCGTACCGGAGGGCCCGCCTGCTGACTTTTCTGAATCCATGGGAAGATATGCAGGGCATGGGATACCAGATCATACAATCCATGGTGGCCTTCGCCAACGGGGGATTCCTGGGTTCCGGCCTCGGAGAGGGGACCCAGAAACTGTTCTTTCTCCCTGCGCCGCACACCGACTTTATCTTTGCGGTCCTCGGAGAAGAGCTCGGCTTCATCGGGGTCATCTTCGTGGTTTGCCTCTTCGGCATCTGGATCTGGAGGGGGATTACGATAGCGCTTGCCACGAACGACTCCTTCGGCTTTTACCTGGCCATGTCCGCCGTCACCCTCGTCGGGCTGCAGGCTATTCTGAACATGGGAGTCACCCTGTCCATCTTTCCCAATAAAGGGATACCGCTGCCCTTCTTCAGTTATGGAGGGTCGAGCCTGCTGGGCGTACTGGTCGTCTCGGGCATCGTGCTCTCGGTATCGAGGGGGGCGCGGATATGAAGCTCCTCGTCACGGCCGGGGGAACCGGAGGGCACATCATGCCCGCCATGGCCATCGTAGAGGCCGTCAGGGACAAGAAGCACGAAACAGAGGTCCTGTATGTGGGAACGAACCGGGGCATGGAGGAGAAGATCGCACAGACGTACGGGCTGGACTTCATCGGACTTGCTGCATTGGGGATAAAGGGCAAATCCCCAATGCAGATTGCCCGTGCTGCCGTCACGAATGCCTCGGCCTTTATCCGTGCAGTGAGCATCGTTCGGTCCTTCAGGCCCGACTGGGTGATCGGCACGGGCGGGTACGTCACCGGGATGGTGGTGCTCGCCGGCCGCATGGCCGGGGCCCGCTGCGCCATCCAGGAACAGAACAGCTTCGGCGGCCTGACCAATCGCATCCTCTCACGGCTCGTACAACGGGTGTTTCTTGCATTCCCCGACAAAGCGGGCGCGTTCCCGAAATCGAAATGCGTCTTAACCGGGAACCCTGTACGGAAAGCCATTGCCCGCGATGAAAAGAGAGGCGCCGGTGAATACCTCCTTATCCTGGGAGGTTCGCTGGGCGCAGCCAGCATAAACGATGCCGCAGTCAAGGCACTGAAGATACTCAAAGAAGAAGGCAAGGTTTTCAAGGTAGTGCACCAGAGCGGCGCCAAAGACTACGACAAGGTGAAGGACGCATATCGGCAGTTGGGGCTGACTGCCGATGTGCACGACTTCATCACCGACATGAATCCTGTTTACAACGGCGCCCGACTGGCGCTATGCAGGTGCGGGGGATTGACCCTGTCCGAGCTTTCCGTCACCGGACTGCCCGCGATCATGGTCCCCTTCCCCCATGCTGCGGACGATCATCAGATGAAGAACGGCCTGTATGTGGAAGCCCACGGCGGCGGGTGGATCATCCCGGATGAGCACCTGAGGCCAGAGCGGCTCGCACTCGAGATAAAGAAAAGATTCTTCGACGATGACATGCTGCAGAAGGCGGCATCAAACCTCCTGGCGTTGCAACTGGGAAACGGCTCAAAGATCATAGCAGAGGAGATAGTAGGTGTTTAGAGGAATTCGCAACATTCACTTCGTGGGTATCGGAGGGATCGGCATGAGCGGTATCGCCGAGCTCCTCATCAACTTAAACTTCAAGGTATCGGGCTCCGATGTCTCGGATTCGGATACGGTATTACGGCTCCGCTCGTTCGGCGCCCGGATCGAGATCGGTCATGACGCAAAGAACCTGGGCGACGCCCAGGTAGTGGTTTATTCGTCCGCGGTAGCTCCCGACAACCCGGAGTGCCTCCTGGCTAAAAGCAAGGGCTTGCCGGTGATTCCCCGGGCAGAGATGCTCGCGGAGATCATGAGGATGAAGCAGTCCATCGCCATAGCAGGGACTCACGGCAAGACCACGACCACCTCCATGCTCGCAACGGTCCTGTCGGTGGCGAACCTGGACCCGACGGCCGTGATCGGCGGCAAGCTGGATATGTTCGGGTCCAATGCCCGCCTCGGCGAAGGCAATCTGCTCGTTGCTGAGGCTGACGAAAGCGACCGTTCCTTCCTGAAACTGGCCCCTATCATCGCGGTGGTCACCAACATCGAGAAGGAGCACATGGACTGCTACCTCGACATGAACGACATCCTCGACACCTACGTGCAGTTCATGAACAAGGTGCCTTTCTTCGGCTTCAACATGGTCTGCCTCGACAATGAGAGCATCCAGCAGATCCTGCCCCGCCTCGAGAGAAAGGTCATCACCTACGGCTCACACACCCAGGCCATGTACCGGTATTCCGAGCCTTCCTTCGACGGCCTGCAGTCTCGTTTCATCGCGCACCGGAACGGCGGCACCCTGGGCGAAGTGAGCTTAAACGTCCCCGGCACCCACAACTGCCTCAATGCCCTGGCGGTCATCGGCACGTGCATCGAGCTCGGCCTCGATTTCGAAACAATCAGAAAGGGCCTCGAAGCATACAAGGGGGTCCAGCGCAGGGCCCATGTCAGGGGCGAGAAGAACGGCATCATGGTCATGGACGATTACGGCCACCACCCGACCGAGATCAAGGCAACGCTTCGCGCCATGAAGAACGGCTTCCCCGACCGCCGCCTGATCGTGGTTTTCCAGCCTCACCGCTATACCAGGACACGGGACCTCTTCGACGATTTCGTCACCTCTTTCTACGACGCATCGAAGCTTCTCATAACCGGCATCTACGCTGCATCCGAAAAACCGATCGACGGGGTGTCCGGAGAAAACTTAAGCGACAGCATCAAAGAGCACGGCCACCGGAACGTCTGTTACGTGGAGGACAAAGAACGCATACCGGAGAGTCTCCTGAAAGACCTGAAAAAAGGCGACCTCGTCCTTTTCCTCGGCGCGGGCGATGCATGGAGACAGGGAGTGAAGCTTCTGGAGATGATCGGATGAACGAGTCCAGGATCGCGAGTGCATCCGAGATGACCACCATGCACTGCGGCGGCGCCATCGCCAGGCTCTTCGAGCCCGAGACGAAGGATCAGCTGAAACTACTCTTGAGCTCTCTCGATTCTTTCCTCGTAATCGGGGGCGGGTCCAATATGATCTTCTCCGACGGGACGACGAAAGTGCCGGTCATCCGCCTCGGAAACGGCTTCAATACCGTTGAGCATCAGGAAGACATCATCACGGTCGGCGCCTCCGTATCGACCTCCGGCCTGCTGAACTACTGTGTGAGAAACGCGCTGACCGGCCTGGAATTCCTCGCAGGGATACCCGGCACCATAGGCGGAGCCTTGTTCATGAACGCTGGTACCCCGGGCAAAGGCATCATGGATGCCGTTCTGGTGGCGGAATTCATGGACAGGGAGGGCCTGCATTCTCTCGCCAGAAAGGAGCTCCCGTACAGCTACCGCAACGGCGGATTCCCCGCGGATGCCGTGATTACCGGCGCACGGCTGGATGTGCATAAATCCACTCCGGAAGAGGTCCGTTCCGCCATGGAATCATTCATCGTGAGAAGACGCTCCCAGCCAAAAGGGCATAGCTGCGGGTCCGTGTTCAAGAATCCCGAAGGTGCGGCGGCGGGTTACCTTATCGAGAAGGCAGGGCTCAAGGGATACAGGATCGGCGGGGCTTTCGTGTCGGATGTTCACGCCAATTTTATTATCAACGATCGGGACGCGACTGCAGCCGACGTACAGTCGCTTATACGCATGATCAAGGAGCGGGTGAAAGAGCAGTTCGGGATAGAATTACAAGAGGAGGTAAGAATCGTTGATTGACTACAAAGAAACGAAAAAGACTGCCTCCAAGAAGAAAACACTGTCGAAAATCAACCTTGCAATCCGCTTGTCCATATGGTTATGCCTGGGCATCTCCGGAGGTCTCATTACATTATGCGCCGTTGCATACGTGGTGAACTCCGAGCTGTTTAACCTGCAGGACATTGAGATAAAAGGCACTGTCCATGTGGATAAAAACGAGGTCCTGACCTTGCTGGATCTCGATGAGGGGGGCAATATCTTCAGCTGGGATATGGATGGGGCAAAGCAGCGTCTCCTGGCGCACCCATGGATAAAAGACATCAGCATTTCCCGGAGACTGGTCCCGGCCGGCGTCAGCGTCCGCATCACGGAGCACAAGCCTACGGCGACGCTGGTGCTGAAGGACAAGCCCTATTACATATCGGAGGAAGGGCTTGTGTTTGCGTCTGCAACGGAAGACCGCTACGGCCTCATGATTCAGGCCGGCGACTACGAGCCGGCAAACGGTGAGGAAGCGCTTAACGATATCCTGAAATCAGCCATCAGCGCGGTCTCGGTCGTCGAGGCCAAGGGACTGAAGGTAAAGGACCTCGTCATCGAGGCGGGCGGGGTCATGAATATCAGGCTTGCTCTGGGGGTAACCCTGGTCATCCTGGGCGAGATGACTCCCCGGAAGGTGAACATGGCTCTCAGGACCTTACGGGAAGTGAAGCCCGCAACCGGGGCGATTATGGATTTAACCTGCGAGGATAAAATTGTATTAAGAAATCGGGGGCAATATGGCAGCGAGGGATAGGATCATTGTCGGGCTGGACATCGGGACCACCAAGATTTGCTGCATCATAACCGAGCTGAAAGAGAATGGTGATCTCGAAGTCATAGGATTCGGCATATCCGAATCCAAGGGCTTGAGAAGAGGGCTCGTGGTGAATATGGAGCAGACCGTCGACGCCATCCAGTCCGCCGTGGAAGACGCCGAGAAGATGGCCGGGATCCGCGTGGATGAGGTGTATACGGGCATTGCGGGCGGGCACATTCAGGGCATCACCACCAGCGCGGTCATCGCCGTTAAAGGCGATGAAATTACCCTTGCGGACAAGAAACGGGTCGTGGACCAGGCCATGGACTTTGCAAAGCCCGTGGGCGTCGAGATCATCCACGTGCTCCCGCAGGAGTTCTGCGTGGACGATATCTGCGGCGTTTCAGACCCGGTGGGTATGGCGGGATCGAAGCTCGATGCCCACATCCACATCGTCACCGGCTCGATCTCCGCGGTGAGCAACATAACCAAATGCGCCCAGAAGGCGGGTTTAGGGCTTCAGGACATCGTGCTCCAGCAGATAGCGTCCGCTGCAGCCATCCTCACGCCCGATGAAATACAGCTCGGCGTCATCCTTATGGATATCGGCGGCGGCACGACCGACATCGCGGTCTTCAACGACGGTGCGATCCGGCATACCGCAGTGCTCGCCCTTGGAGGCGATCATGTCACCAATGACATCGCCGTGGGACTGCGCACTCCCATTGCCGAGGCGGAGCGCCTCAAGGTCAAGTACGGCCATGCCATCGCCTCCCATGTCTCGCCCGATGAGCAGATCGAGGTTCCCTCCATCGGTGGAGATTCGGTGAACACGGTCCCCAGAAGGATATTAGCGGAAATTATCGAATCGAGGGTGGAAGAGCTGTTCAAGCTTGCCTACACAGAAATACGAAATACGGGTTTTTCCGAGACAATGTCCGCAGGCCTCGTCCTCACAGGCGGCGCCTCGGCGCTGGGCGGAGTTGCCGATCTTGCAGAGGGGATCATGCACCTTCCCGTCCGTGTCGGTTATCCCCGCGGGGTAAAGGGCCTGGTGGAATTGGTGAACAGCCCTGCATATGCAACAGCGGTTGGTTTGTGCATTTATCAGAAAGGCAGTCCGAGCAGTGGTTTCAGCAGCAAAAAGGGCACATCGTTTTACGAGCGGATCCTTGATCGGATGATTCGTTGGTTCAAAGAGGTCTTCTAAATAATAAGGAGGAGAAGATGTTTGAGTTGGAGAAGCTGGAACATTCCGGAGCAAAGATTAAGGTCATTGGTGTGGGGGGATGCGGCTGCAACGCAGTCAACAACATGATCAGTGCTAACTTGAAGGGTGTAGATTTCCTCGCATGCAATACCGATATCCAGACGTTGAGATCCTCCCTCTCCCCCATCAGGGTACAGATCGGCGGCAAGCTCACCAGGGGGCTCGGCGCCGGAGGAGACCCCGAAGTCGGCAAGGATGCAGCCAGCGAGAGTGAAGATGAGCTGCGGGCCGCGCTCGAAGGCACCGACATGGTCTTTATCACCGCAGGCATGGGCGGCGGGACCGGAACCGGTGCTTCCCCCATCGTTGCCCAGATAGCCCGGGAAATGGGTGCACTGGCCGTAGGGGTCGTCACGAAACCTTTCCCCTTCGAAGGCAAGCGCAAGATGAAGCAGGCCGAATTCGGCGAAAAAGAGCTTGCCGGTCACGTAGACGCGCTGATCGTCATCCCCAACAACCGCCTTCTGAGCATGGCGGGCAAGAACATCCCCCTGCTCGAAGCCTTCCAGATGGCTGACGACATCCTCATCAACGCAGTGAAAGGCATCTCCGACCTTATCAACAACACAGGCCTGGTCAATGTGGACTTCAACGACGTCAAAGCGGTCATGATCGAAAAGGGCAAAGCCCTGATGGGCATCGGCTCTGCAACGGGCGAAAACAGGGCCCAGGAAGCGGCACAGGCGGCAATCTCCTCTCCGCTCCTCGAAGATATGGACATCCACGGCGCCAAGGGGCTCCTCATCAACATCACGAGCGGACCCAGCATCACCATGGACGAGATCCACGAGGCATCCACCCTGATCCAGTCCGCTGCCCACGATGACGCCAACATCATCTGGGGCGTGGTTATCGATGAGGCCATGCAGGACAAGATCGCCATCACCGTGGTTGCCACCGGGTTCAACAACAAGCCCATTGTGCTCTCCAGCGTGGAAGAGCCGGTATTCCCCACCCAGGAGAAGCACTCCGCGACCGTGATCGATTATAACAAGCCCGCCTTCATGAGAAAGAAGGAATCCAAGGTCGACAAAGAGGTTGTGCGGCTGGGCATGGTCGTTGACGACAGCATCCTCGACGAAGAGGCGTTCAACGTCCCCACGTTCTTAAGGAAGAAGGCCGATTAGGGATAGGGGAAGAGAAGTTTATGAGGCCGACGCGGGTCGAAATCGATCTGTGCGCCATTAAAGGCAATCTGGCAGCAATACGCGCACGGACCGGCACGAAGGTTATGATGGCCATCAAGGCCGATGCCTACGGCCACGGGGCACGGGTAGTAGGCAGGTTCGTCCAGGAGAAAAACCTCGTGGACATGCTGGGCGTGAGCTGCATCGAAGAAGGCGTCCTCCTGCGCGAATCAGGCGTGTCTCTTCCCATCCTTATTTTCGGTCTCATCACCAGCAGCCGAGAGGATTGCGACGCGGTCTTCTCGTACCACCTCACCCCCACCCTCGCAGATAATGCCCTGATCGACAGTATCGTCAATGGAGCGCGCAGGTGGAACCGCCCCATCGGAATCCATATCAAGACAGACACGGGCATGGGCAGGCTCGGTCTTACCCCGGATGAAACACTCAAACTCGCCTCGCATTTATCACAGATCAAAGAGATCGCTTTGAATGGAATCTATACGCATTTCCCGGTTTCCGATATTCCCGGCCAGACATTCACCCTTGAACAGATAGCCCGGTTCGGAGACCTCCTGAAACGCATGGAAACGTTGGGCATCAATCCCGGCCTTCGCCACTGCGCAAACTCGGGCGCCGTTCTCAACCACCCGGAGTCGTTCCTGGATATGGTCCGTCCCGGCATCCTCTGCTATGGGCTTTATCCCGCGGAAGGCACTGAATCGATCCTCAAGGTCACTCCTGCGATGACGCTGAAGACCGCCGTCATGTTCGTCAAACGCGTGAAAAAAGGCACAGGCTTGTCCTACGGGCTCACCTACCAGGCACAGAAAGATACCTATATCGCCACCATACCCATCGGCTACGCCGACGGGTATCCCCGATGCCTTTCGAACACTTCCCGGGTTCTCATCCAGGGAAAGGCCTATCCGGTCGTGGGAAGGATATGCATGGATCAGAGCCTCGTAGACCTCGGCGACGACTTCTATGCACCGGGGGAGGAAGTGACCGTCTTCGGCCGCGATGGAATCACGGCACAGACCGTTGCCTCCTGGGGAAACACCATACCGTATGAGGTCACCTGCAACATGAGCCGCAGGGTTCCCCGCACGTACTCAAACGACAAGTAAGCTTCTCCTTTTATCTTATCGCAACCGGTCTCATTCCCGTCGCCTCCTCATTCACATGCCGGAGGATTCAAACGCAAAGAGGGGGTGGGCATATCGAGCCCACCCCCTCTTTGCGTTCTTCTTTCCTTTCTATCAGCGTTTCTTGAAATTGCCCTTGGCGCTCTTGAGGGTCTTCTTATCCAGGGTAGTCCCTTCAACGTACCAGTATATCGTGGTGCCGGAGGGGATGAACAGGTTCCAGAGCGTTGAGCTCATTTTGCACGAGGTGCCGGTGCCGGTGTAGATGTTGCTGTACTTTTTCCCGTTTACGCTGATGTACGTCTTATACTTGCCGAACCCCGAAGCATTCCAGCTTAAGATCGGGTTTTCGTTCATAATGTCGCCCAACTGCGGTGTGGTCAACGAGATGGCCACTTCGGATTGCTGCACGGTAACGGTTACGGTGTCAGGGCTGCTGGTATCTTTCCCGTCATAGACCTTCAGCTCGAACACGTACACGCCTTCCACTGTCGGGGCAAAGGACGGGGTCGCGGTATTGGAATTGTTCAGTGATACCCTCGTACCCGAGACCTGCGACCAGATATAGGAGACTGAATCTCCGTCCGGATCGCTGCTCAAGCGGCCGTCTAAGGTTACGACAGCGCCTGCCTGTACCGTTTGATCCTGGCCGGCTTCCGCAACCGGCACCCCATTGATGCTGTCGACCGTTACGAGTACCGTATCCTGCGTTGCAGCCTGTCCGTCGGAGACCTTGAGCGTGAAGCCCAATACCCCCGATGCAGTGGGTGTAAAGGTCGGGTGTGCGGTCTGTGCACCGGACAGGACGACACTTGCACCGGAATTCTGAGTCCATGAATAGCTTATCGCGTCGCCGTCCGGATCATAGGACCCGGTTCCGTCGAGGACAACCTGCTCGCCTGCATAGATATCGACGTCATAACCCGCATCAGCAACCGGCGCAGTGTTCTGCTTCAGGACCGTGACCCATATTCTGTCAGGGGTCGAGGATACGAGGCCGTCATTGACCACGAGCTCGAATTCGAAGGTGCCTGCTGCAGTCGCGGTAAAGGCCGGCGATACGCTCTGGGAGTTCTGAAGCGCAACAGCGGTGCCGTTGGTCTGCCTCCAGGCATAGCTCAGATTGTTGCCGTCGGGATCGGATGAACCGCTGCCGTCCAGCGTCACCACCGAGCCGGTCTGTACGCTCTGGTCCGCGCCTGCATTGGCTGTGGGTGCATTGTTCAGTGCGTTCGCGGTTATTGTAACTTCATCGGCAGGGCTCGTAAGGGTCCCGTCGGAACAGGTTACCGAGAAGCGGTACTGACCGGCCGTGCCGAACGTAAGCGTGATGTTCTGCTGATTCATGTCCGGCACCGTCATGGCCGTGCCCTGGACGAACTTCCACTGGTACGTCAGGCTGTCTTCATTGGAGTCCGCGCCGGTTGCATGAAGCACAACCTGTGCCCCGACGGTAACGGTCATGTCGCTTCCTGCGTTCACATTCGGAGCGACGTTCAATATGGTAATATCCACGGTATCCGAACCCGTCGACTTGCCGTCGAAGCACTTGAGCATGAAGCGGTAGAGGCCCGCTTTTGTACCTACAAGACTGGCTCGGGCACTCGTTGAATTATCAATGGTTACCGCAGCGGGTCCGCTTACGAGCGACCAGGCGTACTGGAGGGTGTCGCCATTGGGATCGGTGGACGTTGATCCATCAAGGTATACACGGGTAGGAGCCGTCTGCTGATCCGCCCCTGCGCGCGCAACGGGCGTATTGTCATACGCGCTCGCCGGGTTCGAGCCGTTATAGTATTCTTCGTAATTGGAAATGCCGTCAAGGTCCAGATCCCACGCTGCATCGACCGGGTTTTCCGGGTCGAGGCCGTAGGTTACCTCCCATGAGTTCGGCAGGCCGTCGCCGTCGGTATCGAGGCGGAGTTCGATGGTATCGCGGGCAGGCGTCGCCATCCAGTTGCCTGAGGCATCTTTGTAATTCACATATACGGTCTTGAGTCCGTCACCTTCCGTGAGCACCCATGATTGTGAAGCCGAGAACGGAGCCTCGCCGGACCAGTTCACGCCGTCGTTGCTTATTCTCATCGAAACAACCGTTCCGCCTGCATCGCCGGCGGATAACAAAAGTGTAACCACACGGGAGGGAGTGGTCGCACTGCCTGCACCGATCACGACGGTCCCGGTGGGAGGTGTAGTGTCGGGAACAGGAACGTACACGCTTACTTCACTGGAGTAGCCTGATTCGTTACCGGAGGTGTCATAGGCGGTTATCGCAAGGTAGTACGTCGTACCGGACTGGGCGCCAAGCTCATAACTCGTGACTTTTCCCACATCCGTCTTCGTCGTGTATGTCCCTGATTGAGATCCGTAATAGAGGTAGTATCCTGCGAGGTCGCTTTCGGTATTCGCGTTCCAGCTTACCAGAACGGATGCGGCGTGCCCCGACACGTAGGAAAACAGAAGAAATGAAATAACAATAAAAAATACATTTCGTGTTTGCCTCATGGAACACCTCCAGTAGTAGCAATCGCTCAGTCTTCCCTGAGGCAAGAGATAAGCCAACCAAAATTAAAGATTAATATCGTATTGTTATATAGATTTGCGATCGGGGTTACACGACACTTTCGTAGCCCATGTTACTGTTTTGTAACCGATTTTTATGAACCGGACGAATGACCCATTCCGCAGGAGGTGCACTTGAAACCCTGTCCATCCTTCACATCAGTAACCTCTATATGCAAAAGCCTTAAGGATTCCGAATTTCATTTCCGAGCAGGTTTTTGAATAATCGACAGCGATTGCCCTTCTGCCGGTGCATGCCCTACAATGGGGATATCAGCAGAAGAAGGCGGGTCTGTCCTAAGACGACGGTCTTGTAAAGAACGGGAGAGTGTGCCATGTTCATATCCATGAGAAAGACTGTTTGCCTGCTGCTCATAACCTGCATCATCTCTCTTCCCCGGCTGTCATACGCCATGACGTATGACGAGGAGAGGAAGATCTCCCAGGAAATCATTACGAATCTGGATGCCAACGGGCTCATTGTCTACGACCATGAAATCACCTGGCCGGTCAAAATGATTACGGAGAGGCTTGCCGACCATGTGAAAAGCCCGGTATACACCTTCACCATTCACGTAATCAGTGACAGGTCCATCAATGCGTTTACCATCCCGGACGGGCATATCTTCATCAACGTCGGAACCCTTCTGTTTGCCAGAGACATCGATGAGATCGCTGCAGTAATCGGCCACGAGATGGGCCATGCACAGCAGCGCCATATACCCCAGACACTTGAAGAGCAGAAGGCCGTAACGGCCGCATCGATTGTCGGGGTCCTCCTGGGAACTCTTGTATCTGCCAAAAATCCTGAGGCCGGTGCAGCCCTGGTTTTCTCCTCCCTGGGCGGAGGCGAGAACTTCAAGCTTGCCTATTCCCGGAGCCATGAGTACGACGCGGACGATTTCGGGACCAGGCTCATCAGCGATTCCGGCTTTTCCCCTTCAGCCATGAACAGGTTCCTCTCAAGGCTGAACGCGTATTCGGGAGGTTCGAACATACCCGAATACCTGCTTACACACCCGCACAGTACGAACCGTATCTCGGGCCAGTCCCCGGATGTGCAGAAGCCGAAGCCGGACTCGTACTACTGGAACCTTCACGCAAGCATCAGCGGCCTGCTCCTCCCCGAAGAAGAGGCGGTACAGAGGTCGGCCACAATACCGGAACCGTACCGCAACCTCTCGCTGGGCCTCCTGGAAACACGGAAAGGCAGGCACGATAAGGCGCTGGCCCTGCTGAAAGATGTCGACCTGCCTCTGGCGAACGCATACAAGGGGCTCAATCTCGCATTGATGGGGAAAAAGGACGAAGCATACCCGTATCTCAAACAGTTCGGGAATTCTGCCAGGTCACAGATAGTTCTGTCCGAAATCATGGAGGAGCGGGGAGAGTTCGATCAGGCTGTCGCGGTCATCCTTCCGTTCCAGAAACAGGATGCGAGTGTGGATTACAGACTGGGCATCCTCTATCAGAAAGCGTCGAAACAGTCGCTTTCTCATGTTTCTTTCGCCAGGTATTTCTTTAAAACCGCCAAGCACAAGGCAGCCCTCCATCACATAACCAAGGCGCTTGAAAACGAGAAAGACCTGGATGCTCACGTGGTAGACGAACTCAAAGAAATGAAGGAATACGTCGGCAAGGTTATAAAAAATTGATATCAGACGCCCTTTAACAGTGCCCTGACCTTGGTGATATCGAACACCTCGCCTTCTCCGGTGTCCTCGCAGAAGGCCTCCACAAAAGGAATCCCTCCCTTGCGGTAAATGTAGATCGGGCTGATTCTCTTCATCTCTATCTCGCCGTAGCCCTGCTTCGGATAAAAAATGACGATAGTCTCGCCGTCATTCAGGGCCTTCTCGAATACCCCCTCCCCTTTCGAACCGTATGGGAGGGGAGAGACCATTCCGAACGGGAAAATACCCTCCTTCCTGGCCTCTTTCCACAGACACTTCTGTGTAAGCTGGAAGGGAAGGAGTTTCCCCCAGGATGCGCCCTCTTCGGCCTCCCTCTCGGACTCCGCCCCCACGACGGTCACATCCTTCTTGTCGAGCAGGGCGATAATCTCTTCCTCACAGTTTTCAGGTATCCGGTAAATCCCGGGAAGAACCTCTTTGAGCCCGCGGGAAGCTTTGCAATCCGCTCTGGAAAGTACCAGGAAGGTGCCGCGGAGGATGTGGGCCTCTGCACGCGTCATGGCCCAGCCCTCAATGGTCTTCCGTACATTGTCGGGCAGCTGGTGGCGTGATATCCGTTCGAGGAAGCCCTTGAGCTTCTGAACGTCCCAGCCTTCCTTCAAACCTCTGGACACCGATTTTTTGGTGAGGCGGTAGATGCTGACGATATCGGTCTGGATAAGGTCCGCGATCTCTCCTACATTCAGGAGATCCACCGGGTCGAAATCGCCCGGAACGAGTATCTCCATGTCCGGCTGTATCACGACATCATCGCAATAGCGTCGTAATTGCGCCTCGGCAGTGCCTGTCTTCAGCGACCTGTATACCTGATCGGCGAAGCAGAGCCATGTGCCGTCCAGGTCTTTCCTCAGGATCCCGAGATCCAGCCAGAGATCGATCAGTGAGCCGGCGATCTCCTTGCCCCTGGGTTCTTCCGGGTCCCTGCCGAGGAGGAAGAGATGAAGCGCTCTCAGGAGGAGATCACGCCGGACGGCCTTGTCCGCTACGGAACTGAAGACCTTGTGCTCCAAGCCCGGGTAGGGCCTGCACGATTGGATGAACCTCCAGAGAGAATACCGCGCGTCTCCCTCCATGGCAAAATCGGTGCTTGCCTGCAGGGAAACCTCCAGCACGCCCTTTTTTTCTCTTATGCAGCCCAGCTCGACGAGTTCCCAGTACACCCTCTCGAGGTCGAGCATGCCGCCGAGCCTTTCTTCGAGAAATTCCCACCCGCGCTTGAATGGCTCCATTCCGGACCTGCAGCGTATCCGGGACGTCCGGAGCGTATTCAGCAAGGATATATGGCCCCATATACTCACCTGAGGCAACGCCGCCCATCTCAAGTCATCCACTTTTCTGATAAAGCGTCTGCGGCTTTCTTCCATGAGTGGGTAGAGTGACGGCAGAAGGATGATCGGATCCCTCGCGCTCAAGCCCCCCTGAAAAACAAGACCTTTCCCCCCCAGGTAGACGAGGTCCTGCCTGAGCTCCCCGAGGTCACGGCAGTAAAGCGCATTCAGCACCTCCCACTGCACGCTCCCGCCGAGCTCGTAGAGATCCATGAGAAGAGAATGTTGTCTGTGGGAGAGGCCGGTCAGTATGCCTTCCAGCCGCTGCTCGTCGCTCAATCCCTCCGCCAGCTTGTACGTGTCGACGGATTTACCGAGGATGCGGGCTGAAAGGATTTCTACCATATAGCCCGGGATATGGGAGATCAGATCATAGGTTGATGTCACTGTTGCTCCATTCCTCGATGGTGTACTTATAGCCCTGCTCTGCAAGGAAGATTTGTCTTTTATGGGCAAAATCCTCTTCCGAGGTCTGCCGGCTCACCAGCGTATAAAACGTGGAGATCCTTTCCTTCGGCCTCAAGATCCTGCCGAGCCGCTGCGCCTCTTCCTGCCTCGATCCGAAGGTTCCTGACACCTGGATTGCCACCGATGCGTCGGGGAGATCTATGGCAAAATTGGCGACTTTCGAAACCACGAGAACCGGAAGCTCTCCCCTCCGGAATGCGCCGTAAAGGCTGTCGCGTTTCGAGTTCGGCGTCGTCCCGGTAATGAGAGGCGCCTTCAGGGTATCCGAGATACGCTTCAGCTGGCTCACATACTGGCCGATCACGAGCACCGGTTCATTGGCGTGCTTCTTGATAAGCTCCTTCATCGCCCTTTCTTTATAGACATTCTCAGAAGCAATCCTGAACTGTGTACGATCGCCTGCCATGGCATACTCATGCTCTTTTTCCGGAGGCAGAGGCAGGCGGATCTCATAGCAGCACGCCTCGGCGATGAAGCCTTTGAGCTCCAGCTCCTTCCAGGGCACATCGAAGCACTTCGGCCCCACGAGGGAAAAAGCGTCTTCTTCGAGTCCGTCTTCACGGATAAGCGTGGCGGTGAGCCCGAGCCTTCGCTTGGCCTGAATCTCCGTGGTGGCTCGAAATACCGGCGCAGGCACCACATGGACTTCGTCATAGATGAGCAGGCCCCAGTTCATGGCGCCCATGAGCTTCATATGCTCGAAGGGGCCGGTCTTTTCCTTCCGGTAGGTGAGAATCTGGTAGGTCGTCACCGTAACGGGCCTGATCTCTTTTTTATTGCCGGTATATTCACCGATGTCCTCGCTCTTCAGATCCGTCTTGTCGAGCAGCTCCCGGATCCACTGGTGAACGGCGGATACGTTGGTGCAGAGGATGAGCGTCTGGGTTTTGGCCACCGCCATGGCATTGATGCCCACGACCGTTTTTCCCGCCCCGCAGGGAAGCACGACGATGCCCTGTCCTCCGCGTACGCTTCCGCCCGCCCAGAAATTCTTGCACGCTTCGATCTGGTACTGGCGTAGAGAGAACGGACTGCCGGCCAGTGTTTTCTCTCTCAGCCGGACTTCCAGACCGTCTCCCGGGTCGAAGCCGACGAGGTCGTGCACCGGGAATCCTGCCTTGATGAGCATATGTTTGAAGCGTCCCCTCGTAGCACCATCGATGATAAAGGAACGTGGAGGGTCGAGTTCGATGACCATGTCTTTTATGCCCGGTTTCGAAACGAGCTGGTCGAGGATTTCGGGCGTTTTTGTTTCAACACGGAGCGTTCCTTCACCGTGCCTTGTCATGCGCACCGCATCCCAGCGGTCAAAAGAATCTTTTATCCTGAACAGCACCCCTGCCGGGATCTCGTACCGCGAATAATCTTTTAACTTTTGGACAACGTCGTCATAGTAGATGCCCAGAGCCGCGGCATTCCAGATGCTCAAAGGCGTGATCCGGTAGGTATGGACATACTCGGGTGATTTTATCAGCTCGGCAAACGGCATGATCACGTCCCGGGCCTTCTCATACTCGGGAGACTGGACCTCCAGGAGCACACTCCCGTCGCTCTGCACTATGATGGGTTTATCGTGTATCGGCATTTTGAATTATTTAGATTCCCATAGTTGCTGTGAAAAGGCAAGAGGGCATTTTGGAAAGGAAATTTTCTATTGCCATTAGAGAGTAAATAACCGAGAATGGAATGATATCACCTTGATTTGGAGAACATTGCATGACGGCCTTTGAAGAGAATCCGGCTCAGATAAAAAGAGCAGATATCGTAATCGGTATCCCCTCTTACAACGAAGCATCCCTCATAGGCTTCCCCACCTCGCAGGCTGCACTTGGATTGAAAGAATATTTCGGCCATCTGGATTCGGTAATCATAAATTGCGATAACGCCAGCACCGACGGCACGGGCAAGTCCTTTATGAATGCGGATACCCTGGATATACCCAAGATCTACCTCTCCACGCCGAAAGGGGTGAAGGGCAAGGGGCAGAACCTGAAAAATCTGTTCCGGAAGGTCATCGAGCTCAACGCCAGGGCCGTAGTGGTCCTGGAAGCGGACCTCAAGAACGTCACGCCCCGATGGGTAAAGAATCTTGGAGAACCGCTTTTCAAGGATTTTGCCTTCGTTTCGCCGCTCTACACACGGCACAAGTATGACGGGACCATCACGAACAACATTGTCTATCCCCTGACCCGCTGCCTCTACGGCAGGCGCGTCCGGCAGCCCATCGGCGGCGACTTCGGCTTTTCCGGCGCCATGGCGAGCGTGTTTTTGAAGAACGAGCTGTGGGATGAAGACGTAAGCCAGTACGGAGTCGACATCTGGATGACCACCATCGCGATGAACGAGGGGGTCCCCATATGCCAGGCATTCATGGGCAAACCGAAGGTGAGCGAGCTCAAGGACCCTGCAACGGATCTCGGCCCCATGTTCAGACAGATCGTGGCGACGGTCTTCAACCTCATGACCTCATACCATCCCAAGTGGAAATCCACGAAATGGAGCAAACCTACGGCAATTTTCGGATTCGGGACTTCAGAGGTGGAGACGCCGCCGCCGGTCTCGGTAAATAAGGAAAAGCTGTACCAGCGCTTCCGTGAAGGTTTCAACTCACACTGGGAGACATACCGGTCCATCCTCTCGTTCGAAAACCTCCAGAAGGTTCGCGAGGTAGCGTCACTCCCCATGGACCAGTTCGAGATGCCCGTCCCTGTCTGGGCCAAAACGCTGTTCGATTTTGCGCTCAGCTGCCACAAGAAGACCGTGGACCGGAATAAAATGATCGAGGTACTCATTCCTTTGTTCTATGGAATGACCCTCTCCTACGTGAATAAGACCGAAGGGATGTCCGTGCTGCAGGCGGAAGAATTCATCGAGGACATGTGTTTGATCTTCGAACAGACAAAACCGTACATCATTGACAGGTGGAGTTGAAAAAAAGGAGTAGCCTATGGCAAAGGTATTGATCGTTGATGATGAGAAGCATATCAGGCTGCTGTATTCCGAAGAGCTGAAGGAAGAAGGATATGACGTTGCCCTGGCAGCCGACGGGAACGACATCCTTGACCGCATCGAGAAAGAGCGGCCCGACGTCGTTGTCCTCGATATCAAAATGGTTTCTTCGAACGGCCTGGATGTCCTCCAGGAGATCAGGAACAAGTATTATAACCTGCCGGTTATCTTATGCAGCGCTTACGGAAGCTATAAGGTCGATGTAAAATCCATCGCCGCAGATGCCTATGTGGTAAAATCCTCCGACTTGACCGAGCTGAAGAAAAAGATA
The DNA here is from genome assembly GCA_002448235.1 of Syntrophaceae bacterium UBA6087. GTDB lineage: Bacteria > Desulfobacterota > Desulfomonilia > UBA1062 > UBA1062 > Phosphitivorax. The sequence goes on along the minus strand of DIXF01000001.1, from coordinate 100,580 downwards.
GCCCAAGTCCTCGAGGCCTCTGTCCCGGGATAAGGAAAGACGTTGCACATCAAGGCAGATCTTCACATCCATACACGGGCATCCGACGGAGATTTAAGCCCGGAACAGATTCTGTCCCTCGCCCGGTTTTCCGGCCTCGAAACCATAGCCATCACCGACCATGACACCCTCGCCGGAGCACGAGAGGCGATGAACTCCGAGCATAACGGCTTACGGGTGATTCCGGGCGTGGAGCTCAGCATTGCGTACGATCCCGGAACTTTCCATATCCTCGGCTACTTCCCCTCATTCCCTTCGGAATTCGATCCCCTCCTCGAACGCCTGCAGACGGCCAGAAATGTACGGCTTCCGAAGATCATCGACAAGCTGAACTCCCTGGGCATCAACATTACGGCCTCGGAGGTTTCCGAGATGGCGCAGGAAGGCCAGATCGGACGGCCTCATATTGCAAAGGTCCTTATCCGGAAAGGGCATGTCCGAGATTTTGAAGACGCCTTTTCGCGCTTCCTCGGCAAAGGCAAGCCCGCATACGTTGAAAAAGACAGGATGACCAGCACCGAAGCCATCGAGGCGATCGTGCGCTTCGGCGGGGTGACGGTTCTCGCCCATCCCTTTACCCTGAACCTCTCAAAGGACGGACTGAGAGAGTATATCGGCGGCCTTGCCCGCCAGGGCCTTCACGGGATAGAAATATTTTATCCGGAACATACCAGGGCTCAGAGAAAGCTCTATACAGAGATTGCGCATGAGTTCGGCCTCATAGCAACCGGAGGCACGGATTATCACGGCTCCGGCCATAACGGTATGACGCTTGGCGGCTCCGGGCTCGACAGGCAGGGCCTTGCAATCTTCCTCGGGAAACTGGACAAGGGCTGTTAAAAATATCCCGGTTCAGCGCCTGGTCCCTGCGGATGCCCCGCAAGCTCGCCGCTGCACGCAAGAGTCCCCTTTTTGCCCCCACGGGGAAATCAGATGACCCCTCAAGCATCGCCGTCCCACGCATATACCCCTTCGGCCCCGAGATGGAAAACGACTTCTCCCGGAACCTGGGAAAATTATTTCCTAAAATGGATCGGCTTTTTCTCCCCCCCGAAACACCCCTCCTTTCTCGGTCATTTTTTTATCTTTATTATCAATAGATTATAATATCTTATATCATGGCATTTTCATTGCATTGTCTTATATGCTTACAGAGAGTTTCCCTATTGGGATTTTTAATTTGTAAAAAGTACCCCTAAACTCCTCCCTTAAAAAGGAAGAAGGATCTCTTGGAAAATCAAGAGGTCCTTTTTCTTTTTCCCCTTGAGAGAAGAGCCGTGCGCCTGCTGCCGGCAATGCCGGATCCTTCTTCGGTTATGGATATTCCCCGGAATCCGCCGGTGAAGGTAAAGATATGCTATACACTCTCCGAATTATTTATTATGATGCATCCGATGGCAAATGGACATAAGCAATCCGGCATAGCCTCTTCACCGGACATCAGCGTCATTGTCCCCATGTACAACGAACAGGACAATGCCGAACAGACGATCCTGAGAATCACGCAGATGCTCGCCTCATCGGGGAAAAGCTTCGAGATCATTCCGGTCAATGACGGGAGCACAGACGAAACCCTGGCCCTCCTCGATTCGATTGCCGGTAAGAACACGCACGTCCGCGTGGTGTCTTACTGGAAGAACGGCGGAAGGGGCAAGGCGCTGCGCTACGGGCTCAAAGCCTCCCGGGGGAAATACATCGCCACCATTGACGCCGACCTTTCCTATGACCCGAAATACATCCTCGAAATGGCAAAGGTGCTGGACGAAGAGAGGGATGTCGACGTGGTCCTTGCAAGCGCGTACATGGAGGGTGGAACGACGGAAGGAGTACCGCGGGACAGACTTTTCATCTCGCGGATCGGCAACAAGATACTCCAGTTGGCGATACCCGAGGGGATTCATACCCTGACCTGTATTGTCCGCTGCTACCGTAACGAGGTAATCGAAAGCCTCGACCTTGAATCGGACGGAAAGGAAATTCACCTGGAAATCCTTTCGAAGCTTCTCGCCATGGGGTACCGGGTTAAAGAAATCCCGGCCACGCTCACATCCCGCAAACGGGGCAGCTCTAAATTCACCTTCCGGGCAACTGCGATCTCCCACATCATCTTCACCGTGTTCGAGAGGCCGAGCCTGCTATTCGGGCTCTTAGGCGTTGTCCTTACACTTATCGGCCTGGGGCTGGGGGTGTTCTTCTTCATGCTGTACTTCCAGGAGGCCCTTAATCCGAACAGGCCCCTGCTCACGCTGATGATCCTGTTCATCCTCGGCGGTATGCAGATCCTTTCCTTCGGCTTTCTCGCATCCCAGATCAACTTCCTGCGGAAAGACGTCCTTCTCAACCGCAGAGCCATATCCCGCATCATGTCCGATGAGCCCAAAACCGCATCTCCCGAGGGTGAAAAACCTGCACCCGCCCGGAAATCATCTTGACAACAGGCGTTATTTCATGATTTCCTGATCAACAGCGACATATTGTCATACAACGAGCGTTACACAGCATCACTACGATCAGAAGCGAAGACCTGTCGATTACGGAGATCCCTCAAGAAGGCGTCGCTTCGTGACAGGATACGCCCATGCCCGACGCAATCAGGGGGGAGGAACGGTTCTCCCCCTTGATTGTGTTTTCCCTTTTCTCCTCCCCCTTCTCTTCCCGACCTACCTGCCCAGCGTTACGGCAGAATATTCGTGGACGTGCTCAAAGTGATGAGGTAGAATGCCTTTCAAGGTGCCTTTACCGGCATGAGGGGCTCATGGGAGAGAAACGCAAAACAAGGGCAGAGCTTATTGAAGAAAATACGCTGCTGAAACTCCGCCTCGACACGCTCATGGAAAATGAAGCAGGACCGGAACAGGTGGAGGATGCATTGAAGCAGTCGGATGCCTTTTATGGAACATTCTTCGAAAACACCGGCACCGCAACGATCGTCATCGAGGAGGATACGACCATATCCATGCTCAATGTCGAATTCGAGATGGTGACGGGATACTCCAAGAAAGATATCGTGGGCAAGTCCTGGACTCATTACGTTGCAGAGGAGGATCTCGGCCGGCTTTTGCAGTATCACCTCGCCCGGAGGGAAGACCCGGGAGCGGCGCCCCGGAACTACGAGTTCAGAATAGTGACAAAGCAGGGCGAGCGCAAAGACATCTTCATGACCATTGCCGTCATCCCGGGCACCAAGCGCACTATCGCCTCCATGCTCGATATCACGGAGCGCAAGCAGCTCGAAAAAGAGATCCTCGGGATATCCGAACGCGAACGCCGCAAGATAGGGAGTGAACTCCACGACGACCTCGGCCAGCACCTGGTGGGCATCGAGGTCATGACAAAGGTGCTGAAGAAGAACCTCCAGGTTTCGTCACCGGGTGACGTCCCCTATGCGGAAGAGATCAACAGCCTGGTAAAAGATGCTATCCGCAAGACAAGGCGGCTTGCCAGAGGCCTGTGCCCCGTCCACCTCACGGCGAACGGCTTCGCGTACGCCCTGGGGGAACTCGCGGACTCTATCTCGGAGATTTTCGGCATTTCGTGCACATTTACCTGCCCGGAGCCGGTTTCGGTCCGGGACAATACGCGGGCGACCCACCTTTACTACATCGTCAAGGAATCGGTCCGCAACGCGATCGAGCACGGCAAGGCAAACAGGGTGACGATCGAGCTCGTGGAAGAAGAGGGAGTCGTGCGCATGGACGTCCGGGACAACGGCACAGGCATGGACTCCGAGACAGTTTCGCAGGGCATGGGGCTGCGCATCATGAATTACCGCGCCCGCATGATCGGGGCGAATCTTCGGGTGCATGCCGGAGAAAACGGCGGGACGATCGTAAGCTGCTTCTTCGATGCGAATTCCGAGAGCTTATCGCCGGGAGAGGAGATCGAGCTGTGACCGGGAAACGCACGATCCTCATCGTCGACGACCACCCCATTTTCCGCCACGGGCTCGCCCAGCTGATCAACCAGGAAAACGACCTCATCGTGTGCGGCGAAGCCGAGAACTACCACGCAGCCTGGAAGGCCGTGAAAGACCTCTCCCCCGATATGGTGATCGTTGACATCACGCTGAAGAACATGAGCGGGATCGACCTCATCAAAGAGCTGCGCAAGACTCACAAGTCGCTCCCCATGCTGGTCATCTCCATGCATGAGGAGTCCCTGTATGCCGAACGCACCTTGAGAGCCGGCGCCCGCGGCTACATCATGAAGCAGGAGGCGTCCGAATCCGTGATCGAGGCCATCCGCCAGGTACTCGATGGAAGGATCTACGCGAGCAAGAACGTCACGGACAACTTGCTTACGCGCTTCGTGGAAGGCTCCCAGACGAGCATCGACTCTCCCGTGCAGGCCTTGACCGACCGTGAGCTGGAGGTCTTCCGGCTCATCAGCGAGGGCTTGAGCATCAGCGATATCGCGGACCGGCTCTGCTTGAGCGTCAAGACCATCGGCACCCACCGTGAGCGGATCAAGGAAAAGCTCCGGATAAAGAGCGCCACCGAGCTCCTGCGCTACGCCATGAAGTGGGCCGAGGACGAGGCATCCGCCAGGCAGTAGTATTTTCTTAAGTAGGTCATTTCCCTACAGTTATTTCATTCATCCAAGCACACAAGAACCGGTCGCCTCCCGATTGTGCGTTTATGCCGATTGTACGATCTTATCATCATACATGACCGTACATTGCATAAAAAGGAGGATATCATGAACAAGACCGCCGATCTTACAGATAACGCGTACCGATATCAGCTTACCATCGGGCAGTTGCTGAACACCACTCGCTTCATGTCGCCCGATCAGGAGATCGTGTATCGCGACAAGGTCCGCCTGACCTACCGGGATATGTTCAAACGCGTGGGCAAGCTTGCGAGCAGCCTCTCTTCCCTCGGGGTGAAGCAGGGGGATACGGTGAGCGTGCTCGATTATGATTCACACCGGTATCTCGAATGCTATTTCGGGATTCCCATGATGGGGGCAGTGCTCTTCACCGTGAACTGGCGGCTCTCACCCGAGCAGATCGAATACACCATGAACCATTCGGGGGCCAGCGTCGTCATTGTCCACGAAGATTTCCTGGGCCTGCTGGAGCCTATCAGGGACAGCCTGAAGACGGTAAAGAAGATCATCCTCATCAGCGAGACGGACGCGAAGCCTCAGACAACGCTCGCCCTCGACGCCGAGTATGAAGAGATGCTTTCCGCTGCCCCTGCGGAATTCGATTTCCCCGAGCTGGACGAAGACACCCGCGCAACGACGTTTTATACCACGGGCACCACCGGGCTGCCCAAGGGGGTCTACTTCTCGCACCGGCAGCTCGTCCTGCACACCATGAGCATCGGCGTGACGCTGGGGTGTTTCGAATCGCCCATGCGCCTTTCATCGACCGATGTCTATATGCCCATAACACCGATGTTCCATGTCCATGCCTGGGGCTTCCCCTACCTGGCCACCATGATGGGGGTCAAGCAGGTATATCCCGGCAAGTACGAGCCAGAGATGCTGCTCAAGCTCATCTTGAAGGAAAGGGTTTCGTATTCCCACTGCGTGCCGACCATCCTCCAGATGCTCGTCGGCAGCCCCGTGGCCTCGAAGGTAGACCTGACGCACTGGAAGGTCATCATCGGCGGCGCCAGGCTCCCAAAGGGCCTTGCAAAGGCGGCATTGGACCTAGGCATCCGGGTAATGGCCGGGTACGGCATGTCCGAGACCTGCCCGGTCATCAGCGTATCGAATCTCAAGCCCCACATGCTTTCCTGGGATAACGAAAGAAAGAGCGATGTGGTCATCAGGACAGGCCTGAGCATCCCGCTCGTTCAGGTGGAGCTCGCCGATCCCGATGGCAATTTCCTGCCCCATGACGGAAAGAATGCCGGAGAGATCGTGATCAGGTCCCCCTGGACCACTGAAGGTTATCACAACGATCCCGAGCGCTCCGAAGAGCTCTGGAAAGGCGGCTGGCTGCACACCGGCGACGTGGCCAATATCGATGAGGAAGGGTATATCCAGATCACGGACCGGCTCAAGGACGTCATCAAGACCGGAGGAGAGTGGATTTCCTCGCTCGACCTCGAAAACATGATGAGCATGCACGACGCAGTGGCTGAGGCTGCCGCGATCGGCATCCCGGACAGCAAGTGGGGGGAGCGGCCCATGATGCTCGTCGTACTCAAACCCCAGTTCAGGGGCAACGGGGTCAACGCGGGCACCTTAAAAGAGTTCATGAAGAAATGCGCCCAGGACGGGAAGATACCGAAATACGGCACCCCGGACATTTATGAGATCATCGACGCCATACCCAAGACCAGCGTGGGCAAGATCGACAAAAAGGAACTGCGGAAACAGTATGCGCAGGAAACCGTACGGTATGCCTCCAGGTAAAAGAACGCAGTAAGACGCACATACCTCTTTATCGGGGACATCGGACCACACTTTTTCTGATGTCCCCCCTTTTTTCCTCTGCCGATCGCCCCCTGACGGTTCGATTTTAATAACAATTGTTGTATTTACAACTCTGACATATTGTATTACAATATAATGCATTAAGGATGTTTTTATTTTGATAGCTTGAAACTGGAGAAGGGGGTTCATCATGGCAAAGCCTGACCAGCCGGATTCCGGAGCCTGCCTCATGTACCCGGAGCCTTTTGTAGATCTCTTCCGGATCAGGGCCGAACGCGTGTCCCGGGTTTCGACCAGGGTGACTTTTCCTTCCGAGTCTAAAAGTTCTGTTGATCTTGAAAACGATTATTCCATACCAAGGAGGTTTTTCCCATGCACGGAAAGGGCTTCGGTCATCTTATCAGGGCTCTGCCCTCTCTTGCCTCTATGGAGCAGACAGGAGGGCTGTTGCGTACGTTCCTTAAACAATGGGGAGGATTGAACACGCTCCGTATATTCCTCAAAACCGGACAGCGCACGGGCCACTTAAAAACTATCAACGCACTGCTCAACTTCAGGCTGGAAAAGATCACCCCGAATTTTCTCGTCTCCCTCTGGGAGGTATTCGGCGAACGCGAGGCCATCATATCGGGGACCAGTCGCCTGAGCTATTCCGGGCTGAAGACACGCGTATTCAAGCTTGGAAACGCCCTCCAATCCCTCGGGCTCAAACCGAAAGACAGCTGTGCAGAACTCCTGTACAACGGCAATGAATTCTTCGAGGCGTTCTTTGCCTGCTCTCTCATCGGGTGCCCCATGCCCTTCCTCAACTGGCATATGACCCGCGATGAGCTTGTTCACGCCATCAACACCACAAAGCCCAAGGCCCTTATCTTAAGCAGTGAGTTCATCCCGAAAATACTTGCGATAAAGGACCTCATCCCTTCGGTGCAGCACTGCATAGTCGCCGGCGGCAAAGCTTCCGACGGCATGCTCTCGTACGAAGACCTGATTTCCGATGCATCCGGCTCTATGCCCGATACGCACTTCATCGTAGCCTTGAACCCCTACACCGGAGGCACGACCGGGATGCCCAAGAACGTGAACTACTTCGACAGCATCGGCTATGCCTTCAGCGATCTCGCCACCCCGCCCGAAGTACCCTTGGGCGAGTATCTCAGGTTTCTTATCCTCCAGTTCAGCTTCATGTTCTATTTCGGGGGCACCGAGATCTGTGACGAAAAAACCAGAAACATGCGCTGCCTTATCCCCGGGCCCCTCTACCATGCCGGAACCATCGCGGCCTGGGTGCCTTTCATCCTGCTCGGAGGGACAGGCGTGGTGATGAAGATCTTTGACGAAAAGGAGTTCTTAAGGCTCATCGAGGCCGAGCGGATCAACTGGGTCTTCGTTGTGCCCACCATGCTCGAAAAGATCCTGAGCCTTCCCGAAGAGACAAAGAACTCATACGACTTGAGCTCCATGCACACCCTGATCTGTGCCGCAGCGCCCGCCACCCCTGAGCTGAAAATAGCGACCAATGCCTATTTCCGCTCCCGCGGGAGCAGGAGAAACGTCTTCACCGAGTTTTACGGCTCGTCCGAGACAGGGGCCGCATCCGTTCTTCTCCCTGCCGACTACGAAGAAAAGCCCGGGCGTTATGAAAGCGTAGGAAAGGTCAGGTGCGCCGAGACAGGCGTCTTCGACAAAGAGGCGAACTCCTGGTGCAAGCCCGGCGAGGAAGGCAGCATCATGACGAGGAGCCTCACCACCCTGAACCTGAAGTATGTAGGGTCAACAGAGCAGGCAGGCAAGGCATTCAGGATCATCGACGGGACCCCCTGGTTCGATGACGGCCTCAAGGGCCGCATGGACGATGACGGGTTTCTCTATCTCACCGGCCGCGACAAGGAAATGATCATCACCGGAGGGGTGAACATCTTCCCCAACGAGATCGAAACAGCCATCAAGCGCCACGCAAAGGTTCTGGACGTAGCGGTGATCAGATATCCCGATCACGTGCTCGGAGAGGTCCCCGCAGCCATTGTCCAGCTCAAGGACGGCCAGTACGTCACCACGGATGAAATCATAGAATTCTGCCGCAACGAGCGGCTCATGGGTTTCAAGATCCCGAGATACGTCGAGATCGTAACGACCCTTCCCCGCCACATCGACGGCAAGATGCGCAAAAAGGAGATCGAAGACAAATACTGGGAAGGGATCGAGCGGAGGGGATAGAAGATAGGCTGCAGCGGCAGTCAAAACCCGCCCCTCCGGGCGGATGTCTTAGAAAAGGGGGCTGCCTTTTTATCGGCCCTCAAAGAGCGCTTCTCTCTTTATCCCTCAGGAAGCGTTCTTCCCGGGAGAGCATGCATGACCTCAGGCATTCTTCGTCGCACCTGCCGTCACAGGGCTCGACATGGATCGTGACCGTTGCATTGGGCAGGCGATTGGTGATCATGTGGGTTATTTCGTCCGTGATGAGGTGGGATTCCGCTACGCTCATCTGAGGATCCACCAGCATGTGAAATTCAATGAACCGGTAGCTCCCGGCCTTCCGGGTATGGAGCTTGTGGTAGCCGTGGACTTCATGGGATTTGCCGGCGATGAGCTCTCTGATGATGATCTTCTCGTAGGAAGGCAGGGTAAAATCAAGGAGATCGCGGGCGGATTGAACCGTGAGCCTCCACGCTGCATGCATGATAAGCAGGGCAACGCCTATGGCGGCCACCGGATCGATCCAGTGGAAATGCCTGCCGGGCATCAGTATCTCGGCAATCCATATAATCAGGAGCCCGCCCATGACACCGGCCGAGGTATAGACATCGGTCATCAGGTGCCAGGCGTCCGCCTTCAACGCTATGGAATCCGTTTTCTCGCCGGTCCTGAACAGTCGACGGGAGACGGCCAGATTCACGATGCACGAAAAGACCATGACGCCGATACCCCAGGGGAGAGCTTCAAGCGGCTGCGGGTTGAAAAGCCTTCCCACGGCCTCGGAAATGATCCACACGGCGGCGAAAAGGATCAGGACCGCTTCTATGGTGCCGGAGATGTTCTCTATCTTGCCGTGGCCGAAGGGGTGCTCTCTATCTGCAGGTTTGCCGGAAGTCCTGACCGAAAAGTAGGCGATCACGGCTGCAAGAAGGTCTACACCGGAATGGGCCGCCTCCGAGATGATCGAGACGGACCCCATCATAAGGCCTACGATTATCTTTGCAGCGATAAGCGTACAATTGGAGACAATCGAAAGGCATGCGGCGGATATCTTTTCCCTGTCTGCCTGCTTTGCATCCATCGATGCAATTCCTCATCAGTACAAGACCGTTTGAGTGAAACGCGAGATTCCGTACCCACCCCGCCAGGGGAACCAAATATGAAAAACACCATGCGCCCAGCAGGACTCGAACCTGCGACCTTTTGATTCGTAGTCCATTCAATAACATTTTACTTATTTTTGCTACTATTATCTTATTTAGTATATTCATTGAGTTATAAAGGTCTTGACATTGCTCAAGTGTACTGTTGTATACCCAATTTACATGGAGCCTGTGGAACTTCTGAGGAACCCATATCAAGACCCGATGAGAAAAACAAGGAAAGCTATTGGCAATAAATATATTCTGCAAATCGTGTAAGAGCAAATACAAGCTGAGCGCAAAAAAGTGCCCCTCCTGCGAGTCTACCAAGCGTAAGGACCGAGCATACATGGTCAGGCTTCGGCAAGACGGAAAACAGAAGTCAAAAGTATTCCCTACCCTTGAGCTTGCACGGGAAAAGGAAACGGTATGGAAGGGCGAAATACTTAGAGGTGATGAGCTCATAACGAGGAAAAAACCTGTCATTACCTTAGACAATTTCTGGAAGGACCATTATTTCCCATGGGCTAAGGAGAACAAAAAGTCATGGAAGACTGACCAGAGCATTTATAGCAAGCATATCAAAAAAGCCCTCGGCGAAAAGACCATGAACAAGGTCAGCCCCATCGATGTTGAGAGGCTTCTCTCGGCCATGAAGAAACAAAAAAGTATGCGGAAAAGACAATACGCCCCTGCTACTCTGCGAGGAACAGTCGTCCTCCTTTCGCATATGTTATCACTTGCAAGGAAATGGGGGCTTTATAAAGGCAACAACCCATGCGAGCTCGTTACCAAGCCCAAGGTGAACAATCTTCGGACCGAATACCTCTCTCATGAGCAGCATAAAAATATGCTTGAGACCCTCGCCATATGGAAGGATAAGATGGCCGTCGCCATAATCAGCTTTGCCATGCTGACAGGCATCAGGCGAGGTGAGATATTTAAATTACGGTGGCTGGATATTAATTTTGAACAAGAGACTATGCTCCTGCGAGACCCGAAGGGGAAAAAGGATGTCATCTTACCCTTGTCAGCAGAGGCTATTGCCGTAATCAAAAGTGCCCCCAAAAAATATAAATCAGAGTATATATTCTACGGCAAGAAGGGAGCCCAAAGGACCGACTTTAAACATGGTTGGGCTGCATTCAGAGAGAAAGCCGGGCTTCCCGATGACTTCAGGTTTCACGGACTGAGGCACCACTATGCGAGCACTCTCGTGAGCAACGGCGTAGACATTTTCACAGTGCAGATGCTCCTTACCCACAAGAGCCACGCGATGACCCAGAGGTACAGCCACCTTTCCCCGACCACGATGAAGCAGGCGACAGAAAAAGCCGGGAGGCTCTTGGCGGGGAAAGACGTAGAACCTGATGGTAACGGAGTTCCACTTGTTTCCACATCGAGTAATGCGAAGTAGCCAAACCACAATGATTTAGGTCCGGCGTCATGGAACGGGCTGGTAAGTATGCACTCCACGCCACCAGCCACGGAGGGATAACGATAAAGGAGAATAACCAATGCAGATAATATACCGACTTTCATATGAAGACTACACTCCTTTTATAAGCAGAGAATTGTGGTCACTTCCAGAAGCGGCCTTTCTACTTGCAGGTTTTTTCATAAACTGCAGTACCCTTAGCCTATCAGACATTGAGGAGCATATTAGTAAACTCCAATGGCTGAGAAGATTTATTCCATGTAAACCCTTTGATATAATGCTCCAATTAATCTCAGTGATTCGCGAAAGTATAGACTCTGGTGACTTATTACTACATCCAGAGGGCAGTGATAGCCCGAGATGCATATTTCGTGAGACGGGCGCTGGCACAGTTAAGGTTGCCACATTCATAAAATGGGCAGAAGCAAAAGGATACCCTCTTCCCACCCCTCTTTTTTCATCTCCCTTTTGGAAATCTCCAGGCCTGCATGAGAAGGAGGACTATCTTTATGGCGCAGCTGAGATTCATGATGCTTTGTTCGAAGTGTATAGAAATCATGATTCATGGCCAGCTGCGAAGAAATTCCTAAAGCGACATAATATTAGCATTGAGTATGACCCTTCAAAGAGGCCTATGGTGAAAAAGTCAGACTTGATATCCTTTGATGAGCGTTTCAAGGGGCACTTTAATAAATAAAAGGTCTCTCTGGAACACCTGTGACACATCCCTCTTCCATTACCCCCTGTCACCCTTTGTCACCCCCCCTGTCACATCCTGTCACTCTACATAGGGGGGGAATCTGATGGTATCTCAATCAAAGATAAACAAAGGGAGGTATCATTATGAAAACAGCAGTAAACATTATCCGCGTTAGGGATATTGACAAAGGTGGGTCAGGCGTCCCTGAAGGGCTTCCGGCCAAGGCGACCATCTACAAGGACCATTGTCTCCGAAAATACCCGCGACTTATTTACACAGTTCCAGGAGTTGGGCTTGTTCTAGATTTGGATGAATGGGCAGCTATAATCGAGGCCGCAAAGAAAGAAAGTGTTGAACGGGCTGAGCGCGTTCAACGGGAATTGGGCGAGAGGTAAATCATGAGCGGTATAACAAAAGAAGCCCATATCAACAGACGGAGGTCTATTCGTGAAAGATGTCTGGACTGTACAGCCCGGAGTATAAAGGAAATTACGGCATGTCCCATGAAGGACTGTGCCCTCTACCCTTACCGATTAGGCAAGGGCAAGCAGAACCCGCAAGACCGTGACAAGGCTATTCGAGCACATTGTTTTTATTGCTGTAAAGAGCAGACAAAAGAGGTCCGTTTGTGCCCGAGTGTAGATTGCCCGCTTTATCCGTACAAGCCATATGGAAAGAATTGCCTGAAGGCCATTCTTTTGCAAAAAAACGCCATCGGCGAGGTGGTTTCGAAGGGTCGAGGAAAGGGTGCGTATGATTCATCATCCCGGAGGTCTGGACATGTTTAAATGCCCCGATAATCTCCAGACTGCATCCCAACGACGAGCATGGCTTGAGGAAAAATTGCCTATCCCTCCTGAGCTGAAGAAATCTAAGGCATATCAGGAACTTAGCGAGAACGCAAAAATCATATTGATGCTTATGATTCAGAAACATCAAAAACATAGGGGCGGTCTATGAAAACCCCCATGCAAACGACAATTAAAGACATGCTCAAGGAGAGGGGGTGGCTCTTCGGCAGACCTGACAGTTGGGTTAAGGTGGAAAATGAGCTTATTACTTCAGAGGCATTCTCTCATCTCAGTGCAACGGCAATTCGTGTATATTTCAGGTTCATCCAGAAAAGGCCATACAAGAAGGTCAAGGATGGAAAAAAGAAGCCACGTATCATCCATTATAATGAGCCTATTGTTTTCACCTATGCGGAAGCAGCATGCTTTGGCATACCAAGGAGTTCCTTTGCGCGTGCACTTCGAGAATTGGTGAAATTGGGATTCATTGAGGTTATTCATCAAGGAGGTACAGTAGGAAATGGGAAGGACTGGTCAAGTTATCGACTCATAGACGACTGGAGGTTATATGGAGCTTCCAACTTCATTCCAAGGGAAAAAAAGAAAGCCGTCTCATACAGTAAATCTCTGAGAAAGTTCAACGAGGCTAAGCGCAAAAAAAAGGATGAAGGAAAGTCATTTGCCAGTGCCGGAAATGGTACTCGTACCAGTGCCGGAAATAGCACTGTAGAGGCAAAAAGCTAAAGGGAGGTGTATTCAAAAATGGCACCGAGGCGGCGGCCTGAATTGTTAATGCAAAATATCTCAGTCAGCCCTTCCCAAGCTGGTAAAGGCACAAGCGAGTAAAATATTACACGAGTACCAAAAGTGACACTGTTTTAATTATATTGCCATATGTTAGAGGCTTTTTTGCAGCGCTCTCCTTATCAGAGAAATGGAGAGAAAAGAATGGGAAGGTGCTGCGGGCGGCAAATCAGCTCTCCACAGGATGGTGGGAAGAATGGGCATGGGGATTGGTCAGGAGAAAAACATAACCCACCAAGGTCTGAAAAAAAGGAGCGCAGAAATAATCAATCGCTGCCCTTATCAGCGCACTTCAATGCTCTCCTGCTGAGAGTAATTCTTTTTTATTATACATCAAAGCAACTAAAATATTGTGTCTTTTTCATTATTTACAAACCAATATAACTATACTATTATGTGCCTTATAATAGGAGTTAAGTGCTGAGGATGTGCAGGTAAAAATATTACTCCCGTTGATTTGGTGTTGAGATGGAATTTTAAAATCTAGCGCCCTCCCCTGTCTGATTAGATTGCATATCCCATTGAAAGAAGGGTATTATATAAAACAAATGACATGTTTCAACGCGGTAAATGGTACGCATTGTTATGTGAATGACAAGAGAGGATGTTATTGAGTGAACGAAGCAGATACATGTCGTGTTCTGGTAACTCCTGCCTTGCTTAAAGCTGGCTGGGACATACCCGTGTGGAGAATAACCGAACAGCATTATTTCACGGATGGTCAAATTGTCATCGTTGGAGATGGGCACAAGAGGCAGAAAGGCAAGAAAGCCGACTATCTTCTTCGTTATGAGGAATCCTTTCCCATAGCTGTAGTCGAGGCCAAGGCCGAAGACCTCTCTCCCGGTGCGGGTCTTCAGCAGGCTAAGGATTATGCCCAGATTCTGGGTCTTTTCTTTGCCTACTCAACCAATGGTCACGGCATCGAGGAGTGGGATTTCATCACTAACACCCAGCGCAGCCTCGTCTCCTACCCCTCCCCAGAAAATCTCTGGCAGAGACTTTGCGCGGTCAAAGCTATAGACACCGCTCAGACCGCGAACCCGCTACTATCTCCTTACTGTACTAAGGGGGGCAAACGGCCTCGCTACTATCAGGAAGTCGCTATCAACCGCATAATCGAGGCGATTCTGAGCGGACAGAAACACATCCTGATAAACCTCGCCACGGGCACGGGCAAGACGGTTATCGCCTTTCAGACCGCTTGGAAACTATTTCAGACAAAATGGAACGCCGCCGGTCAGGACCGCCACCCGCGCATTCTTTTTCTCGCCGACCGCAATGTTCTGCGCAATCAGGCTTATAACACCTTCGAGCCCTTCGAAAACGAGCGCGACATTATCGCCGAGGGCATGGCACCGAAAAACCGCTCCATCTACTTTAGCATCTACCAAGCCATGTATTCCGGTTCGGATGGCAACCGCCTGTTCCATCTGTACCCACGGGACTTCTTCGACCTCATTGTCATAGACGAATGCCATCGTTCTGGCTTCGGAACCTGGAATGCAATCCTCAAGCATTTTGAGAGCGCAGTTCAGCTCGGCATGACCGCAACACCAAAGCGAACAGAGAATATTGACTCCTATAAATATTTCGGTGACCCAGTCTTCACCTATTCCCTTGGTCAGGGCATCGACGATGGCTTTCTCGCGACATATAAAGTTCACCGCTCCGTCACCAACTTCACCAAGAACGGACTTGTTATAAAAGAAGTCACCGCCCAGGGCGCAAAACTGGAAGTCCCGCCGGAAGCAGACCCGCAAGACCGTTACGACATGCCGGACTTCGAACGCAAGATAACCATGCCCGAGCACGTGAAGAAGCTCTGCGCTCACATGGATAAGCTCATGCGCCGCTTCGGCCGCATGGAAAAGACCATGGTTTTCTGCGTTAATATGGACCACGCATTGCAAGTCACCAAGGAGTTGAACCTACTTAACACTGACCTGAGCGTACCGGAGTATGCCGTCCGTATCGTCTCCGAGGAAGGTTCAACTGGCAAGGCCCTGCTAGAGCGATTTCAGGACACGGAAAAGCAATTGCCCGTCATCGCCGCCACTGTCGATTTGTTGACCACCGGTGTGGATGCACCCAGTGTGCGCAACGTCGTCTTTATGAAACCCATCTCCTCGGTGGTCTCCTTCAAGCAAATCGTGGGGCGTGGCTCGCGGCTCTGCGCAGACACCGACAAATTCTGGTTCCGCGTCATCGATTATACCAACGCCTCCCGCCTTTTTGACGACTGGGACAAGCCCGGAGAGGCACCTGACGGCGGTGCTGGCACAGATGAGCCTTTTACCTGCATTGTCGGTGGCCGGGTTACGAGCGAAGAAACCGGCAAGCCCATCAATGCTGCCCACGTCTACCTTCAGACCGGCCCCAATGAAGTGTTAGACCAACTCACCGGCCCAGACGGCCAGTTTTTCTTCTCCGGCATCGGTAAAGGCAAGGTAGTGCTGGTTGCCTCCGCGAAGGACCACAACAGCATCCAAATGACGCTTAACACCGGTCCCGCTGCACCCGTAACACTGGGTATTAGCCTCAAGCCTAAAAAGGAGACGCCCAAAGCCAAAGTAAAAATAACTGGTTTAAATGTCCATATGGTAGACGAGACATACGAAGAAAGAGATGCCGAAGGCAATCTCGTCACCCCGACGGACTATCTCAAAAAAGTGCGGGAGGAGATTCTCGCCGCCTGCCATTCCATGGTCGAGCTGCAAACCACCTGGATGAGCAATCAGAGGCGTTCAGAACTTTTGGACCTGCTCGATGAACGGATGGTCCACCTCGACATCCTCCGAGAAATCCTCCAGATGCCCGATGCCGATTCCTATGACCTACTGGCTCATATAGCCTTCGGAGCAAATCTGCACAGTTGTGAGGAGCGGGCTAATGCACTGTTTAATCTACATCGAGAATTTTTTGCTTCCTTCGACGAGGAGGCCCGAGCCGTGCTACTTGGCCTGATGGAGAAATACCGTTTTGGCGGCATCGAGGAGGCAGACAACCCGGCCGTCTTTGGTCTCAGTCCTTTCAATAGCGACGTACGCCGGGTGGCACAAGCCTTCGGCGGCATGACCGAGCTACGCGGCGCTATCGACAAACTAATAACCCTTATCTACATGGGAGAAGCTGCATAAATGTCACGCGAAACACTCAATACCCAATTCTGGAAAGCCTGTAAGATTCTCCGGCAGGACGACAACACCAACAGTCTGCTCGATTACGTCGAACAAATCTCCTGGCTCCTATTCCTCAAGTGTTTCGAGGAGTTCGAGGATAAGCGCCGAGCTGAGGCTGAGTTTGAGGGACGAGATTACCAGCCCATCATCACAAGCAAATACCAGTGGTCCGCTTGGACCGATACGAAGAGGCGACTCACTGGCCGTGACCTCATAAACTTTCTTGGAGATAATCTCTTTCCTTACTTGCGTGACTTGAAGGGCAACAGTGCTCGCTCGGTCATCCGGGGAGTATTCGCTGATGCGCCATCAAAGATGCTCAAGGATGGAGCCATCTTGCGCGATGCCATCGACGCCATTGAGGAAATCAAGTTCGACACCGCTGAGGACGTATACACCCTATCGCACCTCTATGAATCCTTGCTTGCAAAGCTTGGGCGTGAGGGTGGATTCGGCGGCGAATTTTATACTCCTCGTCCGGTCATAGAGTTCATTGTCCAAATGGTGAACCCCACACTTGGTGAGACGGTTTACGACCCAGCCATGGGTTCTTCGGGCTTTCTGGTCGAGTCCCACAGCCATATGCGCGCATCGTTAGGTGAACGTATCCTGCCCAAACACGACAAGCAGCTTCAAGAAGAGACCTTTTATGGTCAGGAGAAAAAAGCCCTACCATATCTGATGGGTTGCATGAACATGATTCTCCACGGCGTCTTTTCCTCGAATCTCACTCGTAGAAACACCTTGGGCGACGACGTACGCAAGTTCACCGAGAAGGACCGTTTCGACGTGATTCTCACCAATCCCCCCTTCGGCGGCACAGAGCACGCTAGCGTCACCTCCAATTTCCCTTACCCGTCCAAGGCTACTTCCATCACCTTTTTGCAGCACATCATGAAGAAGGTGCGGCGAGGCGGACGGGTGGGCATGGTCATCGATGAGGGTGTCCTGTTCAAGACCAATGAAAACGCCTACATGCAGACTAAAAAAGAACTACTCGAACAGTTCAACCTCTGGGCCATCGTCAGCCTGCCTGCCGGAGTCTTCGCCAACGCCGTTGCCAGTGGCACGGGACCGAAGACCAACCTCCTATTCTTCAACCGCGAGTTAGACCTGGTAGGCAATCCCGTCGGCACGAAAGAAATTTGGTATTACGATGCCCAGGCCGTAGGTTTCTCCCTCACCAAAGCCCAAAGACCCATTCCAGAAAACGACCTGCCCGACTGCCTGGACCAGGCCAAAACTCGCTCCATCTCGGAACGCTCATGGATAGTGCAGGTAGAGGATATCATCAAGCGGAACTATGACCTGTCTGCCGTCAATCCCAACGCCCGCGCTGCTGTCAAGCACCTCAGACCGGCGGCCATCGCCGCCGACATCGCTGCCAAGGAACAGCGGATTCTGGAAATAATGGAGGAAATTCAGGAACTTCTCGCACCTGAAGGCAATGGCCGGGAGGACGAAGAATGAAAATTGATTGGCCTGAGGTTAGGCTTGGTGAGGTTTTGAATGAAGTGAGCCGCCCGGAGGAACCACAAGCAGATATAGAGTATCGGCTTCTTGGAATGCGCTTGTATGCAGGTGGTCTTTTCGTGAAACAGCGAACCAAGGGTATTAATATTAAAGCAAGCAAGATATACCGTGTTGAGAATGGAGACTTTATTTACAACCGGCTGTTTGCCTGGAAAGGTTCATTTGGTATTGCATGTCCTGATTCCGATGGAGCCTATGTCAGCAATGAATTTCCATGTTTCGTGGTTGATGAGGAGCAAGTAGAAAGGAACTTCCTGAAATGGTACATGTCACGCCTCTCTTTCTGGCAAGAAGTTGAATCACTCAGCACGGGCATGTCACGACAAAGCCGCTTACGCTTGAAACAAGAACGTTTTTTGTCAATTTCCATTCCTCTCCCTCCCTTGCCCGAACAACGCCGGATTGCAGCGAAGCTTGCCAAAGTTGTATCCCGAGTCAAAGAGGCCAGAGGGCTGACCGAACAGGTCAAGGAAGAGCAAGTCGCCCTCATTCTCAGTCGGGTCGAAGAAATCAGCAGGGATGCTCCCCGCTTCCCTATGGCCGAGGTCGCTCCCGTGGTGCGTCGTCCAGTGGAAATCGACCCTGACTCCTGGTATCCAGAACTCGGCATCCGCTCTTTTGGAAGAGGTTTATTTGAGAAACCCCGAGTACAAGGTAGTCAATGGACTTGGCAGCGTCCATACTGGATGAAAGCCGGAGACCTTCTCTTCAGCAACATAAAGGCTTGGGAAGGTGCAGTTGCTGTTATATCAAAAGACTATGATGGCTATGTAGGCTCGCACCGGTATATTACTTGTCGTGTTGACCATGAAAGAGTAACTCCAGAATTTTTATGCCAGTGGTTTCTATCTCATGAAGGTCTTGCCCTACTCGGTGGATGTTCACCCGGTGCCACAGACAGGAATCGCACACTTGGGCTAAAGAAACTGGAGACTATCGAGGTCCCGTTACCACCAATTGAGCTGCAACGGGACTTCAGCGAGATTATCAGGCGAATCGAATGCGTACGAGCCATCCACCAGCAAGAGGCAGCTTCCCTTGAGGCACTCATACCCGCGTTGCTGGACCAGGCTTTCTGTGGGAGACTGTAAAAACAGTAGACATCCCCCCTTCTGATATATAAGCAATGATGAATGTAGCAAACGCTAGTTTTGCAACACGTACGCGCGTACGCGCGCGTAGACTGACCCGATACTTTGTCGGGGAATCTGTTGTATACATCTCAGCTCAGATAAAGGCAGCCGTGAGAAAACCTGAATAATTTTCAGTAAATCTCAAGAAGGAGCGTAAAGTGTCTAAGGGGAGGGATGTTGAGAATTATGGGTAGTCCCCGATAGGTTGGAAGTCATGAGAGGGCTGATAAGCAAACCAGGCAGCATGTGGAACTATTGAGGAACCAGAAAGTATTATCTTAAACCCCTGTTTGTAACTTATTGAATAAAGAGTGCGCCCAGCAGGACTCGAACCTGCGACCTTTTGATTCGTAGTCAAACGCTCTATCCAACTGAGCTATGGGCGCACAAAAGTGGTTTTGTTTATAAAGGGAAATAGTGCGGGAGTCAATACACTCTCCATAGAAAAAGGGGGACCTTGCGATCCCCCCGGAACTTACCTTAAGGAGTGTGTTGATCGATTCCTGCTATGAAGCTTTCTGCCAGTTTTCCAGGACCTTAAGCTTGACTTCTGCTTTCCTGATCCTGCTATCCCACTTGCTGTATTCCGAATCTTCCTTATCGAGGCCTTTGAGCTTATGCTCGGCCTGCTCCAGATCCGCTTTTACTTCCTGCTCATTGATATCTTCTGCAAGCACGGCCGATTCTGCAAGCACGATGACCCTGCTTCCGATGATCTCCGCGAAACCGCCGCCGACCGCCATGTAGATATCCCTGTCCTCGGCCTTTGCAATGAGCTGGCCGGGTTTCAGCGTCGTGAGAAATGGCGTGTGCCCGATAAGGACGCCGAACTCGCCGGCACTCCCCGGGGCGATGACCTCTTCAACCATACGGCTTAAGACGGCCTTCTCGGGGGTTACTACATCGAGCTGCATGTAATTTTCAGCCATTGTCGACTCCCTTATTCTTCAGCCAGCTTCTTGGCCTTCTCTACAACCTCTTCGATGCTTCCCACCATGTAGAAAGCCTGCTCGGGCAGATCGTCCATCTCGCCGGCAACGATCTTCTTGAAGCCTTCGACCGTGTCCTTGATCTCGACGTACTTACCGGGCATACCGGTGAACTGCTCGGCAACGCTGAACGACTGGGACAGGAACCTCTGGATCTTCCGGGCCCTGGATACGATCAGTTTGTCGTCTTCGGAGAGCTCGTCCATACCGAGAATGGCGATGATGTCCTGGAGCTCTTTGTACTTCTGGAGGATCTTCTGCACTGAGCGGGCAGTGTTATAGTGCTCGTCGCCCACGATCTTCGGGTCCATGATTCTCGATGTGGAGTCCAGCGGGTCCACGGCCGGGTAGATACCCAGCTCCACGATCTGACGTGAGAGAACCGTGGTGGCGTCCAAGTGGGAGAACGTGGTTGCCGGAGCGGGGTCGGTCAAGTCGTCGGCAGGCACGTAAATGGCCTGAACCGAGGTGATGGACCCTTTGGTGGTCGTGGTGATGCGCTCCTGAAGCTCGCCCATGTCCGTACCCAGTGTCGGCTGATATCCAACGGCCGAAGGCATGCGTCCCAAGAGAGCGGACACCTCCATACCTGCCTGGGTGAACCGGAATATGTTGTCGATGAAGAGAAGCACGTCTTTGTTCTGCTCATCGCGGAAATACTCTGCAACTGCCAGACCGGAAAGACCAACCCTGGCACGGGCTCCGGGCGGCTCGTTCATCTGGCCATAAACTAGGGCTGTCTTGTCGATAACGCCCGACTCTTTCATTTCGAGCCAGAGGTCGTTTCCTTCCCTGGTGCGCTCGCCCACGCCGCAGAACACGGAGTAGCCGCCGTGCTTCGATGCGATGTTATGGATGAGCTCCATGATGAAAACCGTCTTGCCCACGCCGGCTCCGCCGAACAGGCCGATCTTTCCGCCCTTCATGTACGGGGTCAGGAGGTCGATAACCTTGATCCCTGTCTCGAAGGACTCGATCGAGGTGCTCTGCTCGGTGAACTTCGGGGGTTCGCGGTGAATGGGGTAAGTCTTTTCGTTGCCTACCGGGCCTGCCTCGTCCACGGGTTTGCCCACCACGTTCAGGATGCGTCCGAGAACTGCGTCGCCGACCGGTACGCTGATGGGAGCGCCTGTATCTTTAACCGGCATGCCCCTGACAAGGCCGTCTGATGAGTCCATTGCGATGCAGCGGACTGTCCTGTCTCCAAGGTGCTGCGCCACTTCGAGAACCAGGTTGTCTTCCTCGTCGTTGAGGAACGGATTGGTCACGAACAGCGCATTATATATATCCGGCAGTACTCCTTTATCAAAGGTTACGTCCACGACGGCGCCGATAACCTGAGATATTCTTCCAGTCTCCATAGCCTCACTCCTTTATAATTAGTTAACCCTTCAAGGCCTCTGCACCGCCCACGACTTCCATGAGCTCGGTCGTAATAGCAGCCTGTCTAGCCCGGTTGTACTTTATGCTCAGCCTGCCGATCATGTCGGCGGCGTTGCCCGATGCGCTCTCCATGGCGGTCATGCGCGCACCGTGCTCGGATGCGGCAGACTCGAGGATCGCACGGTAGAAGAACATCTTGAAGCTCATGGGAAGCAGCGCATCAAGAAGCACGTCTTCGGACGGCTCGTAGAGGTATTCCACATTCGTTGCTTCGTCCTCCACGTCCATACGTTCCACCGGCAGCACCCTGTCCTCATGGAGGATCTGTGTCATGGCGGATTTGAACTCATTGAAGATGACGATCAGCTCGTCGAACTCTTCCTTGATGTATCCATCAATGAGGTCGTCACCTATCTCCGCGGCCAGATCATAGGACGGAACCCCGATCACCACATTCTTGCGCACCTTCATCTGCTTGCGCTTGAAGTAGTCTCTGGAGCGTTTTCCAACCAGCACCAGGGAGATTTCCTCGTACTTGTCCTTGTTGGCCTTGATAAAGGCTTCTGTCCTTCTGAAGACATTCTGGTTGAAAGAACCGCACAGACCCCTGTCAGAGGCGATGACGACGAGAACGCATTTTTTGGGTTCCCGGACCCTCAACAGGGGATGCATGTCAGGATTGGTCCTCGTAACCAGCGAGACCAGAACCTCGTTCGTCTTGATGGCATAGGGGCGGGCTGCGATGATATCGTTCTGAGCTCTCCTCAGCTTCGCTGCCGCGACCATGCGCATGGCCGAGGTTATCTGCTCTGTCTTCTTCACAGAGCCGATCCTATTCTTAAGGTCCTTTAGATTCGGCATTTAAGCACCTATTTCTCTTCTGCTACGAAGATTTTCTTGAAGTCGGCTATCGCATCTTTCAACTTTTTCTCGGTGTCAGACTCTATCTTTCCGGAATCCCGTATGGTGTTGAGGATATCGGAATGCTTGGTTTCCATGAATGCATAGAACTGCTGCTCGAAAGATCCGATGGCGGTTATCTCATACTCATCAAGATGGCCGTTGGTTCCCACATAGATCATGGCAACCTGCTTTTCGACCGGCAGCGGCTTGTACTGGGGCTGCTTGAGCATTTCCATCAGACGGGCGCCGCGGTTGAGCTGTGCCTGGGTCGCCTTGTCGAGGTCGGAACCGAACTGGGAGAACGCCGCGAGCTCACGGTACTGGGCGAGGTCGAGTCTCAGCGTACCGGCAACCTTCTTCATGGCCTTGGTCTGGGCGTTACCGCCAACGCGGGAAACCGAGATACCGACGTTGATTGCGGGACGGAAACCCGAGTAGAACAGGTCGGTGTCAAGGAAGATCTGGCCGTCGGTAATGGAGATGACGTTCGTCGGAATGTATGCGGAAACGTCACCGGCCTGGGTCTCGACGATGGGGAGTGCGGTCAGTGACCCGCCGCCCATGGCATCGCTGTATTTTGCGGCGCGCTCGAGCAGCCTTGAGTGCAGGTAGAAAACGTCGCCGGGGAAAGCTTCGCGTCCCGGAGGCCTTCTCAGCAGCAGTGATAGCTGGCGATATGCCTGGGCCTGCTTGGTAAGGTCGTCGTAGATGCACAGTGCATGTCCGCCCTTGTTCATATAAAATTCGCCGATTGCAGCGCCGGCGTAAGGAGCGATGTACTGCAGCGGGGCCGGGTCGGATGCGGTAGCCGCAACCACGACCGTGTATTCCATGGCGCCGTGCTGCTCGAGTGTTGCCACAACCTGGGCGACTGTAGACTGCTTCTGGCCGACTGCGACATAAACGCAGATAACCCCGGTGCCCTTCTGGTTGATGATGGTGTCGAGTGCAACGGCGGTCTTACCTGTCTGGCGGTCGCCGATGATGAGCTCGCGCTGGCCGCGGCCGACCGGGGTCATTGCGTCGATGGATTTCAGACCGGTCTGAAGAGGCTCTTTAACCGGCTGCCTCTTGACGATACCGGGTGCCTTGATGTCCATGATGCGGCTTTCGGAGGAGGCGATGGGACCCTTCCCGTCGATGGGCTCGCCGATAGCGTTCACGACGCGCCCGAGCATGCCTTCGCCGACCGGGATTTCAACAATCCTCTTGGTCCTGCGGACGGAATCGCCTTCCTTGATGCCTACGGACTCACCAAAGAGAACGCAACCGACGTTATCCTCTTCCAGGTTAAGGGCCATGCCCATGACGTTATGAGGAAATTCGATCAGTTCGCTGGCCATAACGTTTCTGAGGCCATAGACACGGGCAATACCGTCGCCGACGCTCAAGATCGTACCAGTCTCGGCAACATCTACCTCTTTCTCATACCCCTTGATCTGGTCCTTGATAATCTTACTTATTTCTTCGGCCCTTATCTGCATCCTATATCTCCCCTTTTAAACTCTGTTTTAATTTCGATATCTGCGTTTTTACACTTCCGTCATAGATCATCCCCTCGACCTCGGCGATCATGCCGCCGATGAGAGAGGGCTCTATGCATACATCCATATCCACTTCCTTTTTGAAGACCTTGGAGAGCGTCTGGGCCACCTTCTGGAGCTGCGCATCGTCGAGACTTGACGCACAGACCACCCGGGCCCTCACCCTTCCGGAGATCTCGTCGAGAATCAGCTTGTAGGCATCCAGGATTTCGGCGAGGACAAAAAATCTGTCCTTATCAAGGAGGATGTTCAAAAAGTTCTGCGTGTAAGGTGACAGAGACGCCTTGGATGCAACTTCTTTGAGGATTCTCTTCTTGAGGACGACATCGTACAGCGGGCTCTCAAGAATGGACTTCAGCTCTTCGCTTTCACCCATGAGCAGGATGATGATCTGCAATTCCTCAAGAAACTGCTTTTCCTTCCCCTCTTCCCGGCCAAGGTCATAGAGCGCCCTGGCGTATCTTCTTGCTATAACGTCGCTTTTCAATGTTCTTTCCCCACTTTATCCAGATATTCTTCGAGCAGCCGCTTCTGGTCGTCCGCAGTCATGGAATTCGTGACCAGGCCTGCCGCCATATCCCCTGCCATATCGATCACCTGGTTCCGCAGATCGTTCTTTGCCTTCAGCACTTCCTGCTCGGCAGACCACTTTGCCTGGGCTACGATACGCTCTGCAGCAGCTTTCCCTTCATCTATTATCCTCTGCTTCTCGCCCTCGAGCTCGCCCATGATCGATTCTTTGATTTCCTGGATATCCTTGTCCACATTGGCAAGCTTCTGCTTGTATTCGGCATATTCCTTTTCTGCATCGGCCTTGGCCTTGTCCGCTTCCTCGATCATGCTGGCTATCTCGACCCGGCGATCTCCGAAAAAGACTTTTATCTTGTCGCCGAGAAGCTTCCAGAGCAGCGCCATGAGGATGAGGAAATTGAAGGTTCTCCAGATCATGGTCCATACGGGATTGCTTTCATCTCCGCCGCCGCCTTCACCGCCGCTGGATGCCAGACAGACCGCTGCAACCGCCAGGAGCAGGAACATCAGTAGGGGAACAATCTTGTTCAGCTTTTTCATCATGCAACCTTCCTCCCCAGAATCTGCTGTGCAATGGTAGAGGCCATGATACCCAGCTCGGGCTCAAGCTCTTTTTTCACCCGGACGATTTCGTCTGTCATTTCCTTCTGAACCTCAAGGACGATGTTATCGGCCTTTTTACGGGCTCCGTCGATGATCTCGTTCGCCTGATCGACAGCCTCTTTCCGGGTAGCGTTTTTCACCATGACAGCCTCGATCTTTGCGTTGTGAAGCTTGAGATTGTAATCGGCGAAAACAGTCTGTCCTTCTTCGAGGAGCTTTTTGGCCTGCTCCTGTCCCCCATTAACCCTCTCATCCCTCTCTTCGAGAACCCTAAGGACAGGCTTATAGAGGACTTTGTTGAGAATAAACATGAGGAGAAGGAAGTTGCCTATCTGGATTAATAGGGTAAAGTTGACTTCTATCAAAACGTACCTCCTTGCGCGACGAATATGAGGAGCAGACTGGCTAAAAGCGAAGAGGCAACCCCGCCACCTAAAACAGTGCCGAACGCCTTCTTCTCCTTGACCTTCACACCAGCTTCCTCCCGATCTCTCCCGTTTGCCCTGCTGAGACTTTACCGTTCCGTTCAGCAATACCTGACGCCTTCACGAACCACAAGTCCCTTTACCACCAAAGGCGACCGACCTCTTCCGATCGGCAATGCCTTTTAGCTTCTACCGTACAACTGCCTTCGCTGCACTTCCCTTATACAACGAAAAAAAGCATGAATGCTACGACCAAGGTAGATGGGGCTCCAAATACCCTGATAATCCGGGAAAGCAGAGTGTTTCCGTCATATTCAGGTTTGCCGGGGTGTTCCGGGACAATCGGCGTCCTGGTGACGCCGTGAGTGAGAATTCGTTTCTTCGAGGGTGAATCCATCATCTTACAACCCACTCGTATCTCCGATGCCCGGTTACCATAGCTCCTGTATCGCCTGTACAATGACCGGCCGCCGCTTAAGTATCCCCAAAAAGGAAAAAGGCAAAAACTCGATTCCGTGGGCGTACAGCAACCGATCAAAGTAATAATCCCACACCGCATACTCAATGGACCATCATGTTTTTCAGATCCATTCAGGTCACAATGGCTTACACCCCGAAAGCCATCCAGACAGCACCTGCGACCTGGTAAAATCTTTCTTCGCTCAGGAATGAATGGTGCTTCACTCATTCATTTGGACTTTTTCCTATCATTTCAACCTATCTGCTGTCAAGATTTTTATTCCCCGGATAAACAATAACATGGAACGCCCGTGAAAAACCAAAAGCGAGGCAATTCTTTATAATAACTGTAGAGTCTGTATATATAACGTGCATAAGCAATCTGCGCAACCGGCATTTATGGCGACCGCGGACATATCAGCTCCTTGCGCGGGAAGTTCTTGTATGTTATTTTTCATCCCCGTGTGGGAAATGGGAAAAATGATGCTCCGCGTGAACCGGGATGACATTTCATACCTCCGGTTCATCCTGGAAGGGTATGACGGGCTGGGCTTTGTCACCACAACCGACCCTTCGAGGGCAGAGGTTGTCATAACGTATCCGGCTCGGCAAGAGAAGCTGCTTGCGCAAGTGATCGATGCGATGCGCAGCGAAGGGTTAATAAGGGAGGGAACGAGTCAATGAAAAAAACCGCTCAGTATCTGGGGTATGTCCTGCTTACCGTTTTTTCTTTATCATTGCTCATGGGGATGTCAGGCATAAACTCGTCAGGATCGTCCGCCGCACAGAACAATTCCCACCTGACATTCGATGCAAAGCTTATGGACACGGAGAACAACACCGTACAGCTCACCTCGGTCACCATCGACGGAAGGACGACGTTCCAGGGATATATGGGAAAAGGCAAGGTCACTATCCCCTTCGACCAGATATCCCGCCTCGAAATGAAGGGGAAGAACGCATGCATCACCATGAAGAACTCCGAGCGGCTATGCGACCTCAGGGTGAAAGAACTTTCGAAGGTTCTCGGCAGCACACGATTCGGGCATTATCAGATATCGCTGAACGATGTCGTCTGGATTGAGTTCTCAAAGGCGAGGTAGTGAACTCTCTCGATACCCTTTCCCTCTTCATAGGACTGACCTTCCTGGCTCTCGGGTTTTATAATGGCCTGATCAAGAGCGTTTCCTCGCTCATAGCCATCATCGCCGGCATGTACTGCGCGAAAAAGCTCGAGCCGTTCATCTCAAAGCTCCTTTCGGTCGCGCATATCAAGAACCCTGAAGGGGTGCTCGGATACATCTTCGTGTTCTTCTGCATCTTCGTTTCCGTGAAGATACTTCTGCTCCTTGTCCAGAAGGTTACAAAGGCCTCGGGCCTTTCAATCGTCGACCGGATCTTCGGAGGCGTGCTCGGTGCGGTCAAGGGCATCCTCGTTATCGTGATAGCATGCACCGTCCTGCAGGTTGCGCTCCCCCGCAATTCGGCGATCTTCAGGAGTTCAAAGTTCCTGCCCTACATCAACAAGGCGGTGTCGACTGCGCACGTATTTCTCCCGAACGACATGTATAAGTACATCATGAAGGGGAAACGGGCTCCCCGGGCATGAAAAAACGTGCCGAGGATCTGCTCTACAGGCCCTCGGCACGCTGATATACGGTGATTGACTACTCTTCGTCTTCGGAACCGGCTCCCGCGTTTTCTTCCAGTACGATATCTTCTACATCGAGTACGTATTCTTCGACTTCTTCCTCGGTCTCGGTCCCTTCGGTTTCTATCTCATCGGGAATCGGCCGGATGTCGGACTTCACCTTCGAGAGCACGCGCCGTTTCTTGCGCTTGAGCATCTTCTTGGTTTCTTCGATATTCTGATCTTCTCCACAGGAAGGGCATATCGGTTGCGGCTTGTTGAGATCGTAGAATTTCGTGCCGCACTTGTAGCATTTGAATCGTTTTCCCAGATCTGCCACCAGACATCTCCTTTACTCTAATAAATATGTTTCCGTATAGTTCAGCAGTCTCCTGCGTTTTGTCAAGATAAAAGTTATTCGCCATAGGATTATTCATCCTGTAATTTCTTCTAGTTGTTGACTTATGAAAGGGCCTCAATATAATATGTTTCATATCATGAAACATACCCCGTCGATCAGGATTATCGTCTCCCTGTGCGTCTTTTTTCTTATCTGTTCGTGCGCGGCATCAGCCAAGCGGGCCACTATCCGCGACCCGAAAGAACTGTACACCCAGGCTCAGAGCGAAGAAAAGTCCGGAAACCTGCAGGAAGCCTCCAGGACATACACCCTTCTGTGGAAGACGTACCCGGGCAACGAGCTTGCGCCCGATGCCCTGTACCGTGCGGCCGGAATCACGGCGGCCCTCGACCCCGGGACAGCCGTGGACCTCTACCGATCGTTCCTCGCGTCGTATCCGGACTCGCCCCTGCAGCCCAGGGTTATCCGGAGCCTCCTGGAAAATCAGATCAAGCTCGGAGAGATTGATGACGCGTATAGAGTCTTTACCCAGGCATTTTCTCCGAAACACGATCCAAAGCTGGTCCAGCCCGGTGTCCGGCTCGTCCAGGGCTCGATCTACAACAAACAGTATTCAAAGGCTATCGATCTTACCTGCCTGGTGTTTCCTCATGCCGATGTAACCTCGCAGAATACGCTCTTAACCTTGTGGAAATCCGCTGTCTCGCACATCGACCAGATCGATGCCCTCGAAGAGCTCGAAGACAAGGTCAGCGACGACCGCCTCCGGGAGGTTGTCCTTGCCTGGGAGGCGAAGCTCTATCTCGAACAGGGCAATCAGAACATCGCGCAGGGCATCATCTCCCGGCTCGGCCCGGGAAAAGTATATTCATTATGGCCTGAACAGGGCCTCCGTGGGGTGAAAAGCACGGTAGGGGTCCTGCTGCCCCTGAGCAGGAAATGGGAATCGGTAGGCCGGAAGGCGCTCAAGGGCATCGAGCATGCATCCAGGGTCTTCAGCTCCCAGACCTCTCCCAACGTAGAATATCTTATCCGCGACTATGGAGACGACGAGCAGTCGATCCCCGCCATTATAGAACAGCTCGACACCAGGGATAAGGTCATCGCCCTCATAGGCCCCATTGGAGAATCCGCCGGAGGAATAGCCTGCAGAGAGGCCCAGCGGAGAGGGATACCCTCCCTCATCTTCACCCGGACGGAAAGCGAACCCAAAGCGGAATCGTACTGCTTCCACAATTTCGTATCCGTAGACATCCAGGTCGAAGCCCTGCTCAAGGCCGCCGCCGCGAGGAATATCACCCGGTTCGCCGTCCTGTATCCGGGCGACAATTTCGGGAAGGTGTTCACGAACACCTTTGTGCGGAAGGCCGGAAGTTATGGGATAGAGATCGTTCGGCAGACCGAGTACCCGGCCGATGCGACCAATTTCAAAGGCATCGTGCAGAATTTTGTCAAAGCCGCTCCGCGGCGTACTCCGGGAAAGCCCGGGGCTGCCGCCTCCGGGTATCAAGCCGTCCTTGTCCCCGATACGGCCATCAATGCCGGCATGATCGCAACATATCTGACGTATTACAAGGTGAAGGGCGTCCGTCTGTTCGGCCCCACCCTGTGGGACACGCCCGATTTCGTCCGCGTGGGCGGGGACAGCGTCGAGGATGCGATATTCGTGAGCGGCTTCTATGCCGGTTCCCGTCAGAAAAACGTACAGGAATTCATCGAGGATTTCTCCTCGACCTTCGGCTACAACCCGTCACTATGGGAAGCGACTGCTTTCGATTCCGCAACTATCCTTCAGAACCTTGCAGGGCTGGTGCCCACGCAGCGGAAAGCGCTCCAGAGCCAGCTGAGCAGTGTACAGGATTACCCAGGGCTCACGGGCAGGACATCCTTCAGGAAAAACGGCTCGGTGGAAAAAATTATCTATGTCCTTACCATCCAGAACTCGAAGGTCGCCGAGATCGTCCCTTGATGTTCTCTTCTTTTTATCATATGTAATGGTGCCTATGAAGATACGCAACCGTTATGCTCTCTTGTTTATCGCACTTGTGCTGATTATCTCGGGATGCGCCCACCAGGATGATAAAATCCGCCCGGCCCAGGATATTTTCAACGACGCAAGAGAGCTCGCTCAGAAGGGCAACGTCGAAAAAGCTTCCGAGATGTTCATGGAAGTGAGGACATACTATCCCGGTGACGAACTCGCAAAAAAATCCCTTCTGGAAACTGCAGATCTCTACTACAACAACGAGGAATACGATTCGGCCCGCCAGAGTTACGAAGAGTTCCGCCTCCTCTATCCGACCGATCCGGAGTCCGGCTACAGCCTGTACCGCATCGCCCTGTGCCATTTCAATCAGATGAGCACCTTTGACAGGGATCAGAGCGTGACCGTGCGCACCGTCCAGACACTCGAAAACTACCTCGCTTCCTATCCGAAATCGCAATATACCCAGGCCGCGAAGGACCAGCTCGTCGAAGCCAGGACCAGGCTGGCCAGTCACTACGTCTACATAGGAAAGTTCTACCTGAAGAAGAAGGAATACAAGTCTGCCTGCAACCGCTTCCAGTATGTGAAAAAGCAGTATCCCGGCATAACCCTGGAAGATGATCTCGATTCGCTCATTTCCAAATCGTGCAGGGAAGACGAGCCCAAGCCGGGGCAGACGCCCTGAAGTTTTATCCTCGCCGGCAGCCTGTCAATTTTACCCGCACTGTTTCCTGTTTTGCACACCTGTCCCGGTTTTTGCACATCATCACCCCTGACGATTTCTCATAAGGCGTTGATATTACCATGGCGGTTGTCCCTGGCATGCTTTAAGCAGTGACCCGGTGAACAAATCAGCCGGAGGAGATCTCGCACATGACGAAGAGAGAGATCATTCGAACGCTTATCATGAGCCCGCTGTATTTCAAGCTCAAACTCAAGGACCGGGCAAAGCTCATTCGTGAACTGAAGCTGAAAAAAGCGAGCGTGGCTCTGTAAGCTTCAATGCTATCTTCCGCTTCCCAGCTTCCGGACGTTATCCACACGGACGGTAAAATGGATGCGGTCGAGATATTCAAGGTACGGGATCGCGTATTTTCTGCTCACGCCCACGATGTCCTTCATGTCTCCCGGCGCCATGGACCCATGCCCGCCGATGAACTGCCGGACCTTTTCCTTGAGCTCGGCCATGAGCTTCTCGGTAAGGTAGATATCGTTGCTGATCCTGGTGAGCCTGCCCTGCCTGGCCAGGAATCCGAGGACTTCCTCCATCTGTTTGGGAGTGATCCTCAGAGACTCGGCAAGCTCGCTCACCCTGAGCGGCTCGAAGCCGCTTCCGGAGAGTTTATCGTAGACTTTCTCCCCGATGCTGCTCAGGGCATCACCCAGCGAGGGCTGGAAGCCTTTCATCCTGATGTCGGGCCCGACCTCCTCGATCTCGCTTTTCTTCATGGAATCCATGAGGACCTTGTGGAAAAGCTTGGGGTCGACGCTTCCCCTCAGCGACGAGCGCAGGTGCTCCCGTGAAATCCCGGCCGAGGACGGATGGCTCGAATGGAATTCCTTGATCTTCTCTATCATGAGGGCTTTCAGCGAGCCGACGTATTCCTCGAAGACGTAGAGGTCGTTGTTCGGATCGAACCGGATGACCTTCCCGCTCGACAGGAGCTCACCCATGGTTTTGTCTATGGAGGACGCATTCTCGGCAAACGCCGCTGCGAGCTGCCGCTTGGATATCCCTCTCACGCCTGCGTCCTTGACGATCCCCCGCATCTGGCTCAGACGGTCTTCGCTCAGCAGGTCGCGCACGATCTCCTCGGAAAACCGCCTCACGGGAGAAGGATTGAGCACGGTGCCGCCGCCCAGGGTCTTGGAAGGCGAGATGCTCCTGATGATGAATTTGTCGCGGAATGAGGCGATGACAGGCTCTTTCAGGCGGATCCTCGCCACGTCGATCCCGTCGACGGACCTTATGTTCATCTCTCCCATGACCTCGGTGGCGCCGATGTGGATCTTGATCGCGTTTTTGCCCGGATCGCCTATAAGATCGACCCGCGCATCCATCAGACGCGTCGGCTCAAAAGTCCCGGCAGGCACGATCCACTGGCCGCGGACAACGTCTTCCGTGGCGAGCCCCTGGAGGTTTATGGCGGTGCGCATGCCCGCAAAGGCCTTGTCCACCTCCTTGCCGTACACCTGGATGTTCCGGACCTTCGCCTTCGGGCCGCCGGGCTGGACCTCGACCTCCTGGTCCTCTTCGAAGAAGCCCTGCTTGAGCGTCCCGGTGATCACGGTGCCGAAGCCCTTGATCGTGAACACCCGGTCTACGGGCAGGATGGGGATGCCGCTGATCCTCCGCTCGTCCAGGGACTGAATCTGCTCGTCGATGACTTTTTTCAGTTTCTCTATCCCCTCGCCCGTGGTCGAGCTTACAGGGATCATGGGCGCATTTTCCAGGAAGGTGCCCGACACGAAATCCCTTACGTCGGAGCGGGCAAGCTGCAGAAGGTCGTCGTCCACCATGTCGACCTTGGTGAGCACGATGATCCCCCGCTCGATGCCGAGCAGCCTGCAGATCTGCATATGCTCGACCGTCTGGGGCATCACGCCTTCATCGGCGGCGACCACCAGCATCACCAGATCGATCCCGGATGCTCCGGAGAGCATGTGCCTGATAAATTTGATATGGCCGGGGACATCCACCACCCCTACCCGCTCGCCGGACGGCAGATCGAGAGAGGTGAAGCCGAGCTCGATGGTCAGCCCGCGCTGCTTCTCCTCCTTCAGCCGGTCGCAGTCAACGCCCGTCATCGCCTTGATCAGCGACGTTTTGCCATGGTCCACATGCCCCGCAGTGCCGATGATGATTCTCTTCATAGTAAGAAGGTTTAATCAGATTCCTGTCCGGCCGTCAATTTACATCATGGATGCATTTGTTATTTAAGGTTTTGATTCGGGGCCGGCTATCGTATATGATTCGGTTATCTATGGACAGGCGTTTCAGCGTCATCATTGCCGTGCTCGGTTGCGAGATACTCTTCCGCCTCGCCTACCAGGCGTTCGATCTCCGGATGGACCCGTTGATCTACACGCTTTCGGCCAGACTCTTCGAGCTGTTTGTCATCCTGGACTATGCATACGCCATCTCCGGGATCAGGGCCCGGTCCATCAGAACCGAGGTCATCGTAGGCGTGGCCGTCTCGTGTGCGGTCGGCGCAGCGGTCCTGACGGCGGATCTCGCATCCAGACTGGCCGTTACCGGCGGAATCCTGAAGATGATACTCGGACGGCAGGAAGTGCAGAATCCTTTGCTCTTTTTCCTGGTTGCGTGCCTCATCGGGCCCTTTGTCGAGGAGCTCTTCTTCCGCGGACTGTTCTACTCATGGCTGAGGCAGCGCCTCCCGGTTCCTGTTTCCGTGCTTCTCTCCGCCCTGGCCTTTGCCGGCATGCACGGCGTCATGTCGCCCGTCCAGCTCATCGGAGGACTTCTCTTCGCCGTGCTCTTCGAATGGAGAAAAAACATCTGGGCGCCGTATATCGTGCATGTGGCCGCGAACACGGGCATCTGGATCGTTCCGTGGATTCATCCCCTCTGGTGAGAGCCGTCCCTGCGCAACAATGAGTGAAGGGAAAACCGCCCCTGGTCCGCAAAAAGGATAAGCAGAGAAACCAGCAACAGCGATGAATCCCGAAGCAGATACCACCAGGTGATGCGCTCGCCGGCAAGAGAGGAGCTGAAGCAGCCGCAGGCGATATCGAGGCCCCGCGAGAGATTGAACCCTAGGGCAATGGTGAAGACCGGAAGCAAACCTGAAAGGATGAGCGCCCCTCCCGGTGCCCACAGGCCGAGCACCAGGCTCGCCCCGGCGAATACCTCCACCCAGGGCAGCATGACGGCCGTGACGTTTACGAGCCATCCCGGCAGGATGTGATAATTGTAGACGGCCAGGGCAAACCCCGCAGGATCGACGATCTTTACCGCCCCGGCATAGAAGAATACCGCGCCGAGCGCTATCCTGGCAGCCGCGAGGACTCCCTGGAACGGCGCTGAACGGACGATCCTGCCCACGGCGCGATTGTCGTCACTCATGGGGATACCCCCTGTCCAGCCAGCCGACCCAGCCTTCGTGCATGACCCTGACCGGTCCCACGCCCTGGCCCCGCAAGTCCTTCACCAGGTCAGCCCCCAGCGGACAGTCCACGTCATAGCAGTAAGCGATGAGGGTCTTACCTGTCCGGAGCATTGCGCGGACGTCTTCGAGATGTTCTGCCGCCTTCTCAAGAGGGATGTTCACCGAGCCGGGGATATGCCCGCCCGCATAGTCGCCGGGCTCCCGCGCGTCGATGAAGAGGGCCTTCTCCGCTGCAAAAAGCTCGTACGCCTCGTCCGGGCCTATTACCTCAAGACCTCCGGCATGGATCCGCGTGACGGCTTCGGCGCTCCAGTCGCCCACAAAGGGGATCCCTCCGGGCCTTGCCGCATTGAACACCGCCCCAACGACGACAGCCGCCGCCACCATCCACAAGGCGTACATGACCGCTTGTCTCATGCGCCGGACCACGATGCCTCCGCTGCCCCGATAATCTTTCTTAGTTTCCGCCCTTCCACCCGTCACCTTCTTTTCTGTCTCCGCTCGCGATATCAGAGGCTCGTCGTGAACGGGGTAACGATGAAGTACACCCCGAGCAGGATGATGAGCACCCCGGCCCCTTTCCTGAAGGCCGTGGATGCGCTGTTCCACCTGCTGCTCTCCAGAAGCGATTTTACCGCAGCGGTAGAGCTTCCTGCAACAACAATGGGAAGGCAGTGGCCAAGGGCAAAGAGCACGATCAGCACCACCCCGGCAAGGATCTTTTCCTGGATGGTGATGATGGCGAGGATCGGCGCG
The DNA here is from genome assembly GCA_002448235.1 of Syntrophaceae bacterium UBA6087. GTDB lineage: Bacteria > Desulfobacterota > Desulfomonilia > UBA1062 > UBA1062 > Phosphitivorax. The sequence continues at coordinate 65,528 of DIXF01000001.1, read as the reverse complement.
ATGAACCCGAAGGTGCAGGTCCCGGACAGCACGCCATAGGCAAGGCCCAGGCCGAACGCGCCGAGGATTCCGCGAAAGTTGAGCCGGTACAGGAGGCTGCCCGACATGGAGCAGCTCTCGACGCCGAGCATGCCCAGGGCGACCCAGATGAGGATGCCTCCCACGAGCACCTTCCAGTATTCGCCCACGTCGCCCAGCATCCTTCCCAGGAGTGCGCAGGCAATGCCGACAAAAGCGATGGTGATGAAAAGCCCGATGGTGAAGGCAATGGAATATCCGGCGGCGAGCCTGGGCCTCACCTCGCGGTTCTGACCTCCCACGTACGCGACGATGAGGGGAATGGATGCAAGGTGGCAGGGGCTCAGCATGACGCTCACCATGCCCCAGAGAAAGGCCCCGAGGGCCGCTATGGCGGTGCCGGCGATCAGCCATTCGTTGATCGTGAGAAAGAGCGCATCAAGCATTATCAACCTCCAGAATAGAATGAATCTTCGTCAAGGCGGGTTTTCTCCGGGTGAAGCGGTGCACTTCTACCCCTTTACCCGTCGACGCCCATCTTTTTCAGCTGCGCCACAATGGCCTCTTCAGACATGAATCCGACATGGCGCGCCACTTCTTTCCCCTCCTTGTCGAAGAATACCTGGGTGGGGATGGCCTGTATCCGGAACCGCTCAGCCTGCTTGCGGTCATAGCGCACATCGATGAAGACGATCTCCGCCTTGCCCTTGTAGCGCGTTTCGAGCTTCTTGAGGATGGGCTCCATCATCCTGCAGGGGATGCACGAACCCGCACCCAGATCCACCATGGTCACCATGTCTTTCACGGGGACCGTTCTCTTGAATACCGATTCCCCGGCGTACGACAACCCGGAAAACAGCACTGCTGCGGCAAGTATTATTGCAACGAATCCGATTCTTGATCTCATGTATACCTCTCCTGTCGGTTCTTTATCGCGTAGCATATCCGGATTATTTATTATGCGAGAATCTTCTCGATGTCTTCCGGCGAAGGCACCTTGCCCACGACCTTGACCGTGCCGTCCAGCACGAGGGCCGGCGTAGACATCACGCCGTAGGACATGATTTCATTTATATCGGAGACCTTCTCGATCTCGTATTCGATGCCGAGCTTCTTTGCCGCCTTATCGGCGTTCTCCATGAGCTTCGTGCATTTTGCACAACCGGTTCCCAGTATCTTGATCTTTTTCATCTCTTTCTCCTTTTTTAAAAGAATAGGCCGTAGAGCATGCCGGACGTCGTTGCCATGACGATGACGAGGGTTACATATACAAGGGTCTTCTTCGTGCCGATCACGCTCCTGATCACGAGCATACTGGGCAGCGATACCGCAGGCCCCGCAAGCAGCAGTGCCAGCGCAGGGCCCTTGCCCATGCCCGACCCGATGAGCCCTTGGAGGATGGGGACCTCCGTCAGCGTCGCAAAATACATGAAAGCCCCGGCTATTGCGGCGAAAAAATTGGCCGAGAGCGAATTCCCTCCCACTGCTGCGCTTACCCATGCCGAGGGGATAATACCCTCGTGACCGGGACGCCCGAGCAGGAATCCGGCGACAACTACCCCGGCGAACAGGACCGGAATGATCTGTTTCGCAAAGAACCAGGAGTTGCCGAACCACTCCTCCATCTGGCCGCCCTGGGTCGAGGTGATTATCGAAAGACCGATAACTCCTGCGGCAAAGGCAACCATGGGCTCATGGGGAGCAAGGATGGCCGCGACAGTAACGGCCGCGCCGGTCACGCCGAGCTTCCACCACCGGACCTCGAACCAGACGATGAGCATTGCGGACAGCCCGGCGGCGCTCAGAGCGGTGAGCACCCATTTCAGATGAAACAGCGTGTACCACACGCCGCTTTGCTCCTGAGGCCTCCCCCAGTTGGCAAACACGAGGATCGCGATCATGGATGCAAAATACAGCACGTTCTGCCATAGGGGCCGCGCCGAGTCGTCTTCGGGCAAGGCTGCCTGGATCTTCGCTTTTTCCAGCTCTTCTTTCCGGTAGATAATATGCATCAGAAGCCCGATGACAATGCTGAAGAAAATTGCGCCGACGGCGCGGGCTATCCCCATCTCGATGCCGAGGATGCGGGCGGTGAGAATAATGGCCAGGATATTGATGGCCGGGCCCGAATAAAGAAACGCGACGGCAGGCCCCAAGCCGGCCCCCATGCGGTAGATGCCTGCGAAGAGGGGCAGCACCGTGCAGGAGCACACCGCCAGGATGGTGCCGGACACGGATGCGACTCCATAAGCCAGGACCTTCTTTGCGCTTGCACCCAGATACTTCATCACCGAGTTCTGCGACAGAAACACCCCGATGGCTCCGGCAATGAAGAATGCCGGCAGCAGGCAGAGGATGACGTGCTCCCGCGCATAGGATTTTGCCAGGTAGAGCCCTTCGAATATTGCCGTGTCAAAACGGGGGATGCCCACCGGCAGGTAAAACAGTCCGAGGAATAACGCAGTAAGCCCGATGAGCCATTTCCAGTCTTCTTTCCAGTTCATGGTGTCAGTTCCTTTTCAGCCAAAGGTGGTTATTTGGCTTAATCGCCAAATATTGGCTAATAAATTATTTCTCCCCGCTCAGCGCCATATGCTCTCTGATACTGCCCGCCAGGATATCCTCCACGCAGTTGAAAAAGCCAATGGAACAAGTCATTTTCAGGGTGTAGAACACCTGTGTGCCGCGCTTATCGTCCTGCACGACACCTGCATTCTTTAGTATGGAAAGGTGCTTCGACACCGTCGAGATATCCGAGCCGATCATATCGGTGAGCTTGCATACACACTGCTCGCCCTTGGAGAGCTCGTCTACGATAAACAGTCTGGTTGGATGGGCCAGGGCCTTTATTATCTTTGCCCTCGCCTCGTACCGTGCATGCAGTTTTTTATCCATACTTGCCTTCCTTGTATTTGGCTATTTGACCAAATAAGGATAGTTTGTCAAGCATTTTTTTTAGACGCTCTTATAAAGGGATGGGGCGGGGAAAAACCGTGTGCGCTTATCCGGCTTTCTTTATCTGTTCGCGATGAGGACGATCCGGTGGCCCGGCAGTTTGCTTTCCCGGACCGGTTCGGCTTCACCCAGTTTATTTCTGCTTTCCATATCCGGCGGCAGCTGCAGGAATTTCCCCCGGAAGATATCGGTGACGTACTCGGCCGGTTCCTGCTCCTGAGGGCCTGCCTCTTCAGCATTGCTCCAGGTCTTGACCGGCTGGAAAATCTCGTGCACGGTGACATTCGCATTGGATGCACCGGACATGCTCCCGATATAATCGCCGCCGGAGACGCGTGAAGGCTCGCTGCCGCACCCGGATACGAGAAACAGCGCTGATATAGCCATGAGGAGGAAACTGGTTTTCATGCCGTATATCTTATCGGATATTTTCATAAGCGATATTATCTGCAGAATTGATACCACACGCATCAAGGGAGCTATGTTATTGTAATGACAGTTGATTACTATTTATTGCATAGTGCCAGGTTACAATTATGAAATCATTCGTGAAACAGCCGGCCAAAAATTGTCCCGATCTCACCGGCCGGGAATCAGCATGAATGGTCGCTTCTTAAGAACAAGCCCCGGAAAGAGTTCATAAAAACTGAGCAGGCCTTCTCCGGAGAAATCTCGGGATCATTCTCAACAGCAGCCGGGACATTAATTTTTCCTATTGACTTAATGATTCATTTTATCATTAATATGTGTATCTGCACAGATACGCATATATCAAACGAGGAGAATACGGTGCAAAAAGAAGCATCACTGTTCAAAATATTGTCTGACGTGACACGGCTGAGGCTGGCATCACTTCTCCTGGCAAATGGTGAAACCTGTGTCTGCGTGCTTGCCCAGGCTTTGAACGAGCAGGACTTCAAGATATCCCGGCATCTTGGCATCATGCGCCATGCAGGGATTATCGAGGCGCGCCGTGAAGGCACATGGATGCATTATAAGCTGGTGGAGCCCAACTCTCATTTCGAGAAGCTGTTGCATGATTTTCTGCATCGGAGCCTGGCCGGCCACCCTACATTGAAAGGTGACCTGGAGCGCCTTTCCATGGCAAGGTGCCTGAAAGACGACGAACAGAAAGCAGGCGCCTCCTCCCGGCCGCATTGCACTCGACGGCAGGAATAAGTATCTCTGGGCATGAAGAAACTGGAATCTCGTAATAACTGGAATCTCCAGTATAATCATAAATGACAAGAAAGGATGAAATCCATGGGCAAGAAATCTCCGGCGACTCAAAAAAACCAGCTTTCCCAGGATGAACCCAAACGGCTCAACCTGTTTGAACGCTACCTCACTCTGTGGGTGCTTATCTGCATGGTGCTCGGTGTGGGGTTGGGCAAATTCATGCCCGATATCACGGCAGCCTTGAGCAGGATGGAATTCGGCGAGGGGTCGCAGGTCAACGTGCCCATTGCCGTGCTCATCTGGCTCATGATCTTTCCCATGATGCTGAAGATCGACTTCGGCTCCCTGGGCGGTATCGCGCGCAAGCCAAAGGGCCTGCTGATCACGTTATTTGTCAACTGGCTGGTGAAGCCGTTCAGCATGGCCTTCCTGGCATGGGTTTTTATCCAGAATGTGTTTTCGCCCTGGATCGATCCCGAGACGGCGAAGAGCTATACGGCCGGTCTTATCATCCTCGCAGCTGCGCCCTGCACGGCCATGGTGTTCGTCTGGTCCTACCTTACTGAAGGTGACCCGGCATATACGCTGGTGCAGGTGGCTGTAAACGATCTGATCATGCTCTTTCTGTTCGCTCCGATCGTCATGTTCCTCCTCGGGGTTGCCGACGTCATCGTACCGTCAAACGTGCTCATCACCTCGGTCGTGGTATTCATCGTGATCCCCCTGGCAGCAGGCTACCTGACCCGTACCATTCTGTTGAAGACCCATGGGCCTGATTGGTTCGAGAATCAATTCCTGCCGAAGTTCCAGCCGGTGACGGTGATGGCGCTGCTCCTGACGCTTCTGCTCATTTTCGCGTTCCAGGCCGAGAATCTTACCACCAAATGGATCGCGGTCATCCTGATTGCAGTACCCATCATTATCCAGGTGTATTTCAATTCTTCCCTGACCTACATGCTCATGCGCCTGTTCAAGGTGCAGCACAACGTCGCCTCACCCGGCGCGCTCATCGGCGCGAGCAATTTCTTCGAGTTGGCAGTGGCAGTCGCCATCACGCTCTTCGGACCGAGCTCAGGTGCTGCGCTTGCCTGCGTGGTAGGCGTTCTGGTGGAGGTGCCGGTCATGCTCTCGGTCTGCAACATCTGCAACCGCTCGCGGTCGTGGTACTGCGAGATTCTGCCCGAGACGAAAGCATAAAGGGGCTGGCTGAGGTGAAGAAAAAAGGGCTGTGCATTATCAGGATTCTCATGCAGGCCTGCAACGGGGAGTAACCGGTTAGAGAACCAGTAGAGAGAACGGAAAAAGAGGAGGATGTATGCAGTACCAGTCGATCGGTTTCATCGGGGGAGGGAGAATCACCCGCATTATCCTGACAGCTTTGAACAAAGCAGGCAGGTTGCCAGAGAAGGTTGTCGTGAGCGATGCAAACCCGGAGGTCCTTGCACATCTTCAGAAGGAGTTACCATCGGTAACGGGCGCGGGGGACGACAACGCCGGGCCTGCTTCGTGCGATATGATCTTTGTTTCACTCCATCCGCCGGTCATGGCCGAAGCGCTCGGCAAGGTGAAATCATCCATCCGGCCCGAAGCAGTCATCGTGTCGCTTGCACCGAAGCTTACGACATCGATGCTCTCCAACGTCCTGGGCGGTCACGGCAAGATTGCAAGGATGATCCCCAATGCACCCACGATCATCAACAAGGGATACAACCCCGTCTCTTTCTCGAAAGCGATATCCGCTGAAGAGAAGGCAGCCATTCTCAGCCTGTTCAGCGCTCTGGGCGACTGCCCCGAGGTGCCGGAAGAGAATCTGGAAGCATATGCCGTCATAGCCGCGATGGGGCCAACCTATTTCTGGTTTCAATGGCAGGTCCTTTCCGACCTCGCCCGGACATTCGGTTTAAAGGATGATGCTTTCAGAGAAGCGTTATCGAAGATGATAAAAGGGGCTGCGGATACCATGTTCGCTTCTTCCCTGACGCCGGCAGAGGTCATGGACCTCATCCCCGTTAAGCCCCTGGCAGAAGATGAAGAGACGATCAGGAGCATATTCACCACGAAGCTCTCAGCCCTGTACGGCAAGCTCAAAGGATGACCTATGGCGGTAAGCAGGGTAACGATCGGGGGCAACACCGTGGGCATCATCGGCCTGGAGGAGATCTTCCAGCAGGCGAAGGCGGCCGGCCTGCAGGACGCGGGGCAATTGAAAGACTTCATCCTGGGCAAGGTGAAGGTCAATAACTATATCCCCTCCCGCCTGGAGCCGACTTACCGCGAAGATCTCTTCGAGGAGTTCCTCGTGTTCACGGGAGAGCTTCCCTCAAGGAGCCGGGCGAACCAGGCTATGGAGGTCCGCCTCTACGGAGCCTCCTGCTCCCGCTGCGAGCACCTCGACACCATGGTGAAGCAGATCCTCTCGCGCCGCGGGCTTAAAGTCGACTACCAGTACATCACGGACATAAGCGAGATGAGCCGGGCAGGCATCATGGGGTCGCCGGCGCTCGCCGTGGGGGGCAAAGTGGTGCTCTCCGGACAGGTGCCGACGGAGAAGCACCTGGAGGGCATCATCCTGAAGGCATTAAACCTGGAAGGTGCAGACCACAAATAACTTTTAATCTCTCCGAAACGATTATTATGGAACATATGAGAGTATCGCAAAAAAATACCTTCGGCCGGTTGATCTACACGGGCAGCCTCATTCTGGCCGCCGCAGCGCTGCTGCTGGTGCTGAACCTGGCCTCACGGTACAGCTATCTGCTCTTCCACAGCCTCGCAGAGGGCTTCAGCATCTGCATCTCGGTGAGCATCTTCATGTTCGCCTGGAACTCCCGCAGGTTCATGGACAACAACTATGTCATGCTCCTGGGCATTGCGTCCCTCTTCATTGGCTTCATGGACGGGATCCACACCCTTGCGTACAAAGGCATGGGCGTGTTCGGCGGAGACGACGCCAACCCGGCGACCCAGGTGTGGATCGCCACACGGTATATGCAGGCCATATCCTTTCTCATCGCCCCGCTGTTTCTGAAAAGAAAGTTAAAGCCGATCCGGACCTTCGCGGCATATTCGGTCGTGACAGCACTTTCACTGCTGTCGATCTTTTACTGGAAGGTCTTTCCCGACTGCTATATAGAGGGAGCCGGCCTGACAGCCTTCAAGATCGCCAGCGAGTACGTCATTGTCCTCATCCTTCTCGCATCCCTCGGGGCGGTCTTCAGATTGAGGCAATCGTTCGACCCCCGGATTCTGGGTCTGATCTCCGGGTCGATCGTGTTCAGCGCTTTTTCCGAGCTTGCGTTTACGCAGTATCTCGGCGTCTATGATTTCTCCAATCAGCTCGGGCACGTTCTCAAGATCGTCGCCTCCTATCTCCTCTACCGATCGGTCATCTTCACAGGGTTGAGAAAACCGTACAACCTGATCTTCAGGAGTTTGAACCAGAAACAGGAAGAGCTGAACACGGCCAACCTCGATCTCACGGACCTTGCCGCAGAGCAGGACCGGGAGATCGCCAGGCGCAAGCAGGCGGAAGAGGAGCTGCGGAAACACCGCGACCACCTCGAAGAGCTCGTCAGAGCACGCACCCTCGAGCTCGAAGAAAGAAACTTGCGGCTTGCGGACGAGATAACCGTCCGGATGAAGGCCGAGAAAGATCTCCAGATGTCCATCGAAGCCGTCCAGGACCTCTATGACAACGCCCCGTGCGGCTACCACTCATTGGATGCGAACGGCGTTTTCATCAACATCAACCGGACCGAGCTCAAATGGTTCGGGTACACAAAAGAAGACGTCATTGGAAAACTGAAGTTTACGGATGTCATCACGCCGCAGAGTGGAGAAACCTTCAAAGAGAGCTTCCCAAGTTTCAAAAAGCAGGGCTGGATCAGCGACCTCGAATTCGAAATGATCAGGAAGGACGGCACGATCATGCCTGTTGTCCTACACGCAACAGCCGTCATGAATGACCAGGGCGAGTATGTCATGAGCCGGTCCACGCTCTTCGACATCACCGAGCGCAGAAAGATGGACGCAGAGCGCACGCGCGCGGAGGCGGAAAAGAAGAAGCTCGAACACCAGCTTTTCCAGACCCAGAAGATGGACGCACTGGGCAGATTTGCCGGCGGCATTGCGCACGACCTGAACAACATGCTCTATCCCATCATTCTCAACGCCCAGTCTCTCCTGGCAGAGGCCCCGGCGGATGCCCGCTGGCGCCAGAGCATACAGCTTCTTCTGGATGCCGCATACCGGCAGAGAGACCTCGTGAAGCAGATCCTCTCGTTCAGCAGGCACCAGGAGCAGAAGCTCGTCCCCATCAGGGTGAAACCGCTGCTGGAAGAGACGCTGGCGTTTTTGCGCTCGACGCTGCCGAAAACCATCGAGATCGTCGAGCGCGCGAGCGCGACAAGCGACATCATCAAAGGCAATCCCACCCAGATTCAGCAGGTGCTCATGAACCTGTGCAGAAACGCCGCGGACGCCATCGAACCGGGAACCGGCATCATAGAAGTATCCTTCTGGAACAGCCCCGCCGAACCGCCCCTGGCAGAGTCTGCGCAGGAGACCGGTGAGCGTCTCCGGATCAGCGTACGGGACACCGGGTCCGGAATGGAGCCGGAAGTGCTGAGCCGGGTCTTCGAGCCGTTCTTCACCACCAAGGGCGTCGGCAAAGGCACGGGACTGGGCCTGGCCGTGGTGCACGGCATCATCAGGAACCACGGCGGGGAGATAAAGGTCGAGAGCGAGCCGGGCAAAGGCACGACGTTCACCATAGATTTCCCCCTCACCGATGAGCAGCCCGTGGAGAAGAAGCCCGCCCCGGATTTTCTGAAGCAGGCGGGCGAAAAAAAACGGGTTCTCCTTGTCGACGACGAGCAAATCATCCTCTCCAGCCTGAGCAGGGTCTTGCGGATGATAGGCTACGAGGTGGTAACGAAGAAGAACGGCCAGGAAGCACTGGACCTCTTCAAAACCTCTCCCGACGAGTTCGATATCATCATCACCGACCAGACCATGCCCGCCATGACAGGGTTGGAGCTTTCGCTCGAACTGCTGGAAACCCGCCCCGACATCCCGATAATATTATGCACCGGCTTCACGGATGCCATAGACGAGAAAAAGGTGAAGGCGCTGGGCATCCGGGAACTCCTCATGAAACCGGCCGATATCAGCGAGATCAGAGAAGCGATCGGCAGGGCAATGGCGCCGGTCAGCTCCCTGCAGGGGAGTTGAGATCGGTTGCCGCGCGGGTATCTACAGTTTTAACAACATCGGAGAAGCTTATGAACCCTCCCGATCGGAAGACAAACGGTCTTCGATCCTGAGGCGGATACCGAGGTGAACCATGAACACGCTCAAGACCTTTCTCCTGATGCTCGGCCTGACCTTTCTGCTCATGGCCATCGGGAACATGCTCGGCGGCAACCAGGGCATGATCATCGCCCTGGTCATCGCAGGCGTCACGAACTTCGCATCCTACTGGTTCTCGGATAAGATCGTGCTGAAGATGTACAAGGCGCAAGAAATCAAACAGTCAGACAACCCGGAGCTGTACTCCATGGTGGAGAATCTCTCCAAAGCCGATCACATGCCCATGCCCAGGCTCTACCTGGTGGACACGCCCATGCCTAACGCATTCGCCACCGGCAGAAATCCGAAGCACGCGGCCGTGGCCGTGACGACCGGGATCATGGGCCTGCTGGACAGCAGAGAGCTGGGCGGCGTCATAGGGCATGAGCTTTCGCACGTCAAAGACAGGGACGTGCTCATCTCGACCGTTGCCGCCACCATTGCAGGCGCGATATTCATCCTCGCCAGGATAGCGCAGTTCTCCGCCATGTTCGGCAGGATGGGCGGCGGAAGAGACAACCAGGGAGGAGCCATCGGCATGATCGCCGTGGCCATCATCGCCCCCATCGCGGCCATGGTCATCCGGATGGCCATCTCCCGGTCGCGGGAATATCAGGCGGACGTGGAAGGCGCACGGCTCACCGGAGACCCCATGGCCCTGGCCCATGCCCTGCAGAAGCTCACGAGCGGCGTTCAGAAAAACCCCGCAGACGTCAACCCCGTGACCGCGCCCCTGTTCATCGTCAATCCACTCAAGGGCCAATTCCTCTCGAACCTGTTCTCGACCCACCCTCCCATGGATGAACGGATCAGGCGTCTGGAGGAAATGGCGCACGGGGGCATCGCACCGGTCTGACAAGTCTCGTCATGCGTTCGCAAGCCTGGCCCTGCAGCTCAGAAATCGTTATCAATACAGCCGCGTAATGCTGCCGCAGGACGAGTACAATTCTTGATATCCAGGTCCATGAGGCTACTACCATGTCTTATGAAGAAAGGAGGCCGCTATGAAGCTGATCCCAGTAGTTGCATCGGCCTGGCGGAGGATACACGGACTGCCTGAGGAGGTGAAACATCTGACGACCTACAGCGCAGGCGCCCTCCGCGAAGCACGGAAAATTTCCCGCCGATCCGCTCAGGAGGGGTTTGAGCATCTGGAGAAGAACCTGATCCGGGATGAGAACGGGGATGGGGACAATCTGCCGGATGTCCTGCTGGATGTACCGATTCTCAAGGTTGATGAAATCAAGCTGAAAGTTGACAACATGGAGGCTCGTGTCGCTTTGAATGCCCAGCTGGCAAATCTTGTCAGCATCAACGTCGGCGCCGATGTCGTGATAGGAGAAGTGGATCTCGATATCAAGGGTGTAGAGGCGCAGGCGCTGCTGAAGGTGAGGCTGAAACAAGTGTATGCCATCCTTGCCCGCGCGCTCGAAACGCTCGATAACAATCCCGATCTCATCAGGAATCTTTCAAGCCTGGTGGGAGAGGTTGCGGGCACGATAGGAAGAGAAACCGGCCGCACAGTTGGAGCGATCGGTGAAACCGTCAAGGGGCCCTTGCTCACGGGGAACACTGTCAAGGAAGTCGCCAGGGGAGTTACCGCCAGGGAGGGGCCTGTCGAAGAAGCAGTTGAAGGAGCCAGCCAGGGGGCAGCCCAGGCGATTCAAGGAGAACGCGTCGTCAAAGAAAAAAAGCGACGGCATTTTCGCAAAAAGGAAATGGACAAAGAAACCCCAACTGCCGGAAAGAGGCGTCCTGCAAGGGTCCGACTGAAGAGTTAAGACGAAAACGACTAAGAAACGTGGCCCCCTGTCAGACCGGACCGCAGCCGTTGCAGGTGAGCGTCACTTCTTCCACTCGATCAGATCGGTCCGGGTCAGCGTCGTCTGACGCCTGGTGCCCGGCGCATTGACCAGATGCCAGGCCGTGTACTGCTCCGCATACAGGTCGGCGGACATGAGATCGACCGGCACGACGACATTGAACCCCCGCATCGCGGCGCCGGTTGCCGTATGGAGCACGGCCCCGTTTGCCGCTGTGCCGGAGACGATCACGGTCTTTATGCCCTTGCCCCGGAGGAACTTCTCCAGACCGGTCTTATAAAACTTGTCCACGCTGGACTTCACCACCGGCTCACCCTTTGCGGGCTCGGCACCGGGCAGGATATCCGCAACCCGGCCGGTTCTGGTGAGGCTGTGCGCCACCGTCACCTTCATCGCCCGCGCCTGCTGCAGAAACGCCCTGATCCTCGGCACAGAATCTACGCACCGGGGCCTCTGCTCCCGGTTGCAGGTGCTCTGCTGAATGTCGAGCACCAGAAACGCGGTATCGTCAGGGCTCAAGGTCACGGGTTTGAGCTCGGGAGGAGCAGGTGCCCGAACAGCCTTCCACTGATCGATAACGGTCTTTTCCTTGCCCTGCATCTGTGAAAAAGCCGCGGACGCAGCGAGCACCATAAACAGCACCGGGACAATGGCCCCGTACCATCCGCCGGCACGTTTTGCAGCATTCCTGCCTTTAGCCATACTTACCCCCTTCCTCCGGTCAGTCCCCCTGCAAGAGATTCATGCACCTTATAATACCCGGAGAGGTTGGGTTTTGTAGTCGCGGGAGGAACGGTGATAGTCTGCTGGCGCTTCTGCCTTTGCCGGGGTTCTGTCGTATAAGGCCAAGTCTGAGAAGTCTGCTCAGCTTATTGAAGGCGGTGGTCTTACTTGCTTTCGACAGATAATAGCATCCCCGATCGCACAGAGGCTATCATTCAAGAAGTTCATAATAATCTCATAGAATTCAAACAATAAAAATGCTATCATATCTTCAACTTAACAATGCACAACATGAATTGACATCGGGGTTTTCATTATAATCACAGTTCAGAAAGAGGAGCCATGACTTGTGTTCTCACCAACCTTGAGAGGGGTTTCCTTCGAATGGAGGGATCAACTCAGGGGTTATGTTCAGCCTGCTTTTGGATGTATGATGGTTTCATTCAGCAGAGTAATGGCTGTACAAGTTCATACACCAGAAGGAAAAGACTTTGACTACTGAGAAGATCACCCTCTCGCAGCTTGAATCGTTTCTCTTCAAGGCTGCCGATATCTTACGGGGCAAGATGGATGCCTCTGAGTTCAAGGAATTCATCTTCGGCATGCTGTTCCTCAAACGCCTCTCCGACGAGTTCGACTGCACACGAGACCAGCTTCGCAGGAAAAAGTTCGCTCACCTGAAAGATCAGCCCGAACTGGTCAAGGAGCTGCTGGAAGAAAAGACCTCCTACGGCCAAACATTCTTTGTCCCGCCACGCGCCCGCTGGCACGAAACCTGGACTGACGAAAACGGCGAACTGGTACCTGCGCTCAAGGACCTGAAGCACGACATCGGCAACATGCTCAACAAAGCCATCGCCGCTATCGAAGATGAAAACGATTTTCTTGCCGGTGTGCTGAAGAACAACATCGATTTCAACGCCGTCAAAGGCAAGACCAAGATCCCGGACCAGAAATGGAAGGACCTGCTGGATCACTTCAACCAGCCCAGGTTCGTGCTGGTCAACGACAACTTCGAGTTCCCCGACCTGCTGGGTGCTGCCTACGAATACCTCATCAAGTATTTTGCCGACAGCGCAGGCAAAAAAGGCGGCGAATTCTATACGCCCGCCGAGGTGGTGCGCCTGCTGGTGCAGCTCACCAAGCCCGAGGCAGGAAACACGATCTATGACCCCACTTGCGGTTCCGGCGGCTTTCTTATCCAGGCCCATCAATATGTCGAGGAGCAAGGCCGGAACCCGGACGACCTCGCCCTCTACGGCCAGGACTCGAACGGCACGGTCTGGTCGATCTGCAACATGAACATGATCCTCCACAACATCACCCGCTTCACCATCGAAAACGGCGACACCCTGGAAGACCCGCTGATCCTGGAGAACGGCCAGGTGCGCAAGTTCGACCGCGTGCTGGCCAACCCGCCCTTTTCGCAGAACTACAGCCGGGCCACTATGAAGTTCACCGGCCGCTTCCGCGAATGGTGCCCCGAGACAGGCAAGAAAGCCGACCTCATGTTCGTCCAGCACATGCTCGCCAGCCTCAAATCCGGCGGACGCATGGCCACGATCATGCCCCACGGCGTGCTCTTCCGCGGCGGCAAGGAAAAGCTCATCCGCGAGATCTTCATCAACGACGACGTGATCGAGGCCATCATAAGCCTGCCGCCCGGCCTGTTCTACGGCACCGGCATACCTGCCTGCGTGATCGTGGCCAACAAAAACAAGCCCGATGAGCTCATAGGCAAGGTGCTGTTCATCAATGCCGACCGTGAATACGCCGAGGGCAAGGCCCAGAACAAGCTGCGGCCCGAGGATATCGAAAAGATCGATTCCGTCTTCACCCGCAAGATGGAGATCGCCAAATACAGCCGCCTGGTGGACAAGGCCGAGATCGTTGCTGTCCACGACTACAACCTCAACATCCGCCGCTATGTGGACAACACCCCCGAGCCGGAGCCCGAGGATGTGCAGGCCCACCTGGTCGGAGGCATCCCCAGGCCCGAGGTCGATGCCCGCGCCGCCGATTTCTCCCGCTGTGGCATACAGGCCGAAACGCTCTTCAAGCCCGACCGACCCGGCTACCTTGCCTTTCGTGCGGAGATAGATGCCAGGTCCGCCATCAAGGCCGCTCTCGAAGCCGACCCTGCTCTACAGCAAAAGCTCACCGAGCATCACGATGTGCTGGAAACCTGGTGGAATGTGGCCCAGGTCGACTTTGCCGGGCTGCGCGAAGGCAGAAAGATGCCGGAAGTGCGGCACGAGCTGCTGAAAACCCTCAAGTGCAAGCTCCTCCCCTTGAACGTGCTCGACGAGTTCAAGGCAGCAGGGGTGTTCGTGAACTGGTGGCAGCAGATCCGCTATGACCTCAAGACCATCGTCTCCACCGGCTGGCACCACACCCTGATTCCTGACGATTACCTGATCGAGGCGTTCTTCCGGGCCGAGGCCGATGAGATCGAAACCTTGGAGGCGCAGATAGGCGAAGCGCAGGGAGATCTTTCCGAGGCAGTGGAGGCTGCACAGGAAGCGGCAGCATATGAGCCCGAAGAGGATGAAAGCGTCACCGCAAGCGTCATCAGAAAAGCCCTCAAAGACCTGATCGACGACCTGAAAAGCTCTTCCGGCGATTCTGCACGCAAAGAGCTGGAGACCCTGCAGGACCACGAAATGGCGATTGCCGCCATTGAAAAGCGCATCAAGGAATGCAAAGGCACACTGAAAACAAAGGCCGATGAGCTGGAGCTCAAGCTCACGCTCAAGCGCCTGGGAGACGAAGAGTTCAAGGCCGAGAGCCTGGAGCTGATTCGGCAGGTAGACGACCAGCTTGCAAAACTCGACAGCTCGAACAAAGACGATAAAAAGAAGATCACTGCCCTGAATAAGGACAAAGCCGTGCTGCACGCACGCCTGGACAGGACCGACTCCATCCTCGCAGCCATCGGCGGCAGGCTCACCGACGAGCAGGCCCGCACGCTCATCCTGAAAAAGCTCTACGACATCGCAGCCAGGGAGCTGAACCGCTATCTGAATGCCGAAAAGCGCGGGCTCGTTGCCATGGTGGAGAACCTCTGGGACAAGTATGCGGTTTCCAGCCGCGAGCTGGAAGCGCAGCGGGCGGATACCCTGAAACCATTGAATGAATTTCTCCAGGGTCTCGGTTACCTTGGAGTTGATATGAAGGAGGGATAAGGTGATGGGCAAGGACAAAAAATCAAGAATAGAAGTTCAGGGCACGGACATCACGGTGCTGGCAATGGACAACGGCGATTTCATTTCGCTCACCGACATGGCGAAGAAATTCGGAGATGATTCCCTGATATACAGCTGGATGCGCAATCGTAATACCCTTGAATTCCTGGGCATATGGGAGCAGATTCACAACCCGGATTTTAAAGGTGGCGAATTCGAGACCTTTAGAACACAGTCGGGTCTCAACAGCTTTCACCTCACACCGCGTAAATGGATCGAATCCACCGGAGCCATCGGTATCCAGTCAAGGGCCGGGCGTTATGGCGGCACTTATGCTCATAAGGATCTTGCCTTCGAGTTCGGCTCCTGGCTCAGCCCGGAATTCAAACTCTATCTCATCAAGGAATTTCAGCGGCTCAAGGAAGATGAGAACCGCAGGCTTTCCCTTGCATGGAACCTTAACCGGACGCTGTCAAAGCTGAATTATCATATTCATACCGATGCCATTAGAGATCATCTGATCCCGGCTGTCGTCACCCCTGCACAGATCGCCATTACCTATGCCGCCGAGGCGGATATACTGAATGTGGCAATATTCGGCCAGACCGCCAGGCAGTGGCGTGAGGCGAATCCCAAGCTTGAAGGCAACATGCGCGATTATGCAGGCATCGAGCAGCTGCTGGTTCTTGCCAACATCGAGGGTATGAATGCCGAGTTCATTCACATGGGGCTGAATCAGGGTGATCGTTTAAAACGGTTGAATGCAATTGCTATCCGCCAGATGAAAACGCTCACGGCGGGCAGCATCAGGGCATTGGCGTATGAAGAAGCGAAGAACGGAAAGGGAAGCCCAGGGAACAAGACGGACAAGAAAGGGCATGAATAATACCATGCAGGAACAGGTTATATGATCAATCGCTGCCGCACTACCGGCCTCGACGAACCGGAGTTTTCCCTTACGGACGGCTTTGTGGTGAGCATCCGGAGAAAGCCCGACCTGGCCTTTAAGGCCGTAGGCGAGTTTGCCGGGGAAGTGCAGAGGCTCCTGACCGTGCTGATCGGAGAGATGAAACGTGCGGATATCCAGAAGGCCCTGGCACTGCGGCATGAAGACTATTTCAGAGAGGCGTATCTCGTCCCGGCCCTGACTGTCGGCCTGATCGAAATGACCATTCCCGATAAGCCAAAGAGCAGCAAACAGAAATACCGGCTGACACAGAAAGGAAAAAACCTCGTTGCAGAACTGGCAAAGGGGAAAAGGTGAAATGAGCGACTTGGAAGGCTGGGAATATAAAAAGATTGAAGATCTCGCTTTACTAGACAAAGAGAAGCTTGGCGAAGATGCGAAAAAAGATTTTTCTTTTTACTACATTGATATCAGCTCGGTATCAGAAGGAAAACTGAGACTACCATTTTATAAGATTTCTTTCAGTGAGGCGCCAAGTCGCGCAAGGAAAGTTGTCCGCAGAGGTGATGTTTTAATGTCGATGGTGAGGCCAAATTTAAAAGCCTTTGCTTACTTCGACCACACAGATGACGACAGTATTGCATCAACTGGTTTTGCAGTTCTCTCTGCAAAAGATCAGGTTGACGCAAAATTTGTCCTATACTCAATCCTCTCAGAATATGTAACACCGCAAATAGAAACTCTTGTTGTTGGGTCAAATTACCCAGCAATAAATTTAAATGCTGTTCGTGGCTTGCAGGTTCTTGTACCTTCATTTGCAGAGCAAACAAAAATCGCCGAGATCCTCTCAACTTTGGACAAGGCGATTGAGCAGACCGAGGCATTGATTGCCAAGCAGCAGCGCATCAAGGCCGGCCTGATGCAGGACCTCCTCACCCGCGGCATCGACGAACACGGAAACCTCCGCTCCGAACAAACCCACAAATTCAAAGACTCTTCGCTGGGCAGGATTCCGATGGAGTGGGATTTGGTTCCACTCATTTCATTTGCTTCAAGATCACCTGATTCTTTTGTAAATGGTCCTTTCGGAAGTGATTTGCTTGCTTCAGAACTACAGGTCGAAGGTGTTCCAGTGATCTATATCCGAGACATAAGGCCTGGATTATATCAACGCGTCTCGACTGTTCATGTAACGCAAACAAAAGCAAATCACTTGGCAGCCTGTAATGTACATTGTGGAGATATTCTAATTTCTAAAGTTGGAGATCCACCTTGTGACGCAGCACTTTACACCCATCAAGAAAGAGCAATAATAACGCAAGATGTCATCCGTATTCGACCTTCTAATGAGGTAGAAGCAAATTTCTTATGTCATCTACTCAACTCGCATGTTGGGCGCAAGGCAGTCAAAGAGATTATTATCCAAGGTACTAGAGCAAGGGTTTCATTAACTGAATTTAAAACTCTGAAGCTCCCAAAGCCTCATCGAGAAGAACAGTTACTTATTGCTGATGCTCTTGAATCAGTTGCGCAAGACATACAGCAAGGGCAAATCTGCTTAGATAAATTAAAATTATTAAAAACCGCTCTAATGCAAGACCTGCTCTCCGGAAAAAAGAGAGTCACTTCCTTGTTGATAAAAACGGAGTTGCCAGCCCTATGAAACAAATCCTCAGGCCTTACATTGATGATATCTGCTTAGAATGCGTCCTCATGCAGGCGTGGAAGAAAACGTCTGCATATTTACGTACTCATAGCTGGTATGCGGATACCTTGAGTATCGATTACGAATCATTACGCTTGCCGAAGTTTATTCGAGAGATACAGGATCGGCTCCTAGATCAAGAAAACTGGAAGCCCAGGCCACTTGAGCTAGTACCAGCACCAAAGAATCAGCGGTGGTTTTATCAAAATGGGAAGTGGGGACCTGAGCCTCATGAGAAAAATATTGATGGTAAACTGCGCCCTCTAGCACATTTGGATCTGCAAGATCAAGTGGTGGCAACAGCCATCATGCTCTGTTTGGCGGATCGTGTAGAAACATCCATGGGGAACCCACGCCTCCCGGTTAGCAAGGCAGAAAATCGCCGACAAGTCCTTGCTTACGGGCATCGACTCTTCTGTGATCCGAATGGCAGTGAACTTTACCACCGATGGGGAAGTTCCAAGCTTTATCGCCAATATTTTCAGGATTACCAAACATTTCTAGAAAGACCGAAGATAGTGGCAAAACCACTTACTGAGGCGCTTTCATGTCTTCAATCTGAAGGCGCAAGTTACGAAATTGCTATAGTTCAAAGTGATCTTTCAAAATTTTACGACAGGGTTCGGCCTGAACTACTAAAGGAAAAACTGCGTAAGTTCCAACGAGACTCTAAGGAAGGTCCATTTTTCAGTCTGGCAGAGCGTGTTTTCGATTGGAGATGGTCTGATCAAAGCCGCGCCAAACGTTACGCAAAGGATCATAAAATCAATGATTTTGGATTGGTAGCTTTGCCCCAAGGCTTGGTTACTGCCGGTTTTTTTGCCAATGTGATACTGCATGATTTGGATATTGCCCTCCGGGAAGGCATAGGGCAAAAACTTCATGATAGCGAACTAGTTCTCGAGGATGCTTGTTTCTATGTCGATGATTTTCGCATAGTGCTGAAGATACCCAAAGACATGCTGGAATGTGATGTAAAAGAGCAATTGATAAAGTGGCTTCAGAGTTTGTTAGACAGACATGCGCCAGGCTTAATGATTTCGGTCGATAAAACACTGGTCACTGTAGAGGGCAGAGATAAGCGTTTCTTGGTTATGCAATCAAGGGAGGCAAATCGCATACAAAGCCAAGTCTCTGATACCTTTGACATGCTGCATGGAACAGAATTGATAGCTGCAATTGAGGGCTTTTTCCATACACAACAGCGATATTCAACAGATCTAGATCCGAATAAGAAGGGTTCAGGCTTATTGGTCGGTGTTCCAGATATGAGAGACGACACCGCAGCACGGTTTGCCGCTGGGAAATTCCGCAGAACGTTTCGCTCCTTGCGCCCTCTTCTTGCTGATGAACCAGATCCAAAAGCATCTGCAACTGAGGATGACGAAACAGAAGTCTCTCATAAGCTTATACTTACTAAATCACAACTTGATGAGCGCGCAAAATTTTTCTCCGCGCTCTTGATTGAAGAATGGATTAAGAATCCCGGCAACGTTCGCCTGTTACGTATCGCCCTAGACCTCTACCCGGATTGCGAGTTCCTCGATCAAGTATTAAAAATCTTACGTCCGGGATGGGAATCTTCGTCGTTCATAAAAGCCAAGAGAGAAATTCGTATATATTGTCTAGCAGAATTGTTTAGAGCAGGTGCAACTGAAACAGGGCTCGTCCTCGAAAACGAATGCTTACCCACAGGCATTTCAATCGAGGCATACCATAATCGGTTGGTCGATGAGGCTCAGAATCTTGCAAATTCTTATCTGAATGCAAAGACACCGGGATCACGATTCCCATGGTATCTAATGCAGCAGGTTTTTTTATATCTGGCTTCACAAAATGCTTTTCCAAGAGGCATTATAGAAAAGAAGGCCAAAGCCGGAAGGCTTTTATCACGATACTGGAAACTTGCTAAGTTCATATCTGGTAAAACTCCTGCACCACTGGAGCAACGCTCAATTTTTTTGGTGATAGCAAAGACGGGTTATGGCATTACAGGCTTTGATTTTCTAGGATCAAACATTCGACTCTCTGATAAGTTTCTTATCGAAGTAGATCAGATATCTCCTCCTGTGGCTCGTGAGTTATGGCAATACTTTCGAAAAACAGCAAGCGAACAGATGATTCATACTGCTCAGCGGCTAGGGCTGGAGAAACAAATAGCGACATCGAGCGAGATGTCCGTCGCGGAGTTGTCAGACCTTGCAATTAATCCATTTTATGAGGAGGAGAATCTCCTGCAACTGGCTTTTTGGCTTCTCTCGAAGCCAGAAATATTCAAAGATATTGTAACACCTTGGAACAT
Organism: Syntrophaceae bacterium UBA6087; assembly: GCA_002448235.1. GTDB lineage: Bacteria > Desulfobacterota > Desulfomonilia > UBA1062 > UBA1062 > Phosphitivorax. The sequence continues at coordinate 45,382 of DIXF01000001.1, read as the reverse complement.
CCGATGTGCAGTTGAGAAATCCGATGGATATGAGTTTGACAAAATAAGACCTGAAACCTTTGATTTCGCAAAGACTGGCGGTAGAGCTACGCATCTTTTCGAAGCGCCCAGTTGGTGTGATACTGATGAAGAACGACAAAAATACCAGATAGGTCTATTGCTCCGTTATGCGCTTCGAGGATCGACAGATTTTTATAAAAATTCCAATTCTAGGAAATCAATCAAAGGATCGCGATATAAAAAGCCAATTTCTCATTGGGAACAACAGAGGTATTCAGGTTTTCAAGGTCGTGAAGCTTTTGGTCCACCATGGTTACCGATCTCTTCGTTTGCAGAAAATATCCTTTTTGAGTTACTTCGATGGCCAGGTTCAGGCGTCCTACGCCCACAGATAACTGTTGTTGAACTATTAGTGATGGTCAAAGCGCGATTGACTCAACTCCGTACACGACGAGGGGAGGTTTCATCAGCGACGTTTCTAGAACAAAAAGCTCCTTATCCGAGTAGTGAACCAAAAACCCCATGGGATCGCCCTTTGCGTATTGGGATAGTTCAGTCAATCATCCCAAGCTTAGAAGATTACAGCAGGTATTTAAGTGACCCAGAATTATTGAACGACCCATCCTTCCGTACACGGCAGCAAGCACACTTATCAGCAATAATGGAAGGGGTAGCCCAGATGCTAAACGTTCGAGATACACACCGTCAGCAGACGCGGAGTGATGGACGTGTTATTGACCTACTTATTTTCCCAGAGCTAGCTATTCATCCACATGATATTAATACAAGGATCCTTCCCTTTGTCAGAAAGCATAAGTGCCTTATGTTATTCGGTCAGGTTTATCACCCAAAAGATTATCAATCAGGTTGCCCACTTATAAATAGTTGCCTCTGGATTGTACCTGTCTGGAGCAAAGCACAGGGGCTTCAAATTCGCCAAATCGAGCAAGGCAAAAAGAACCTTGCAGGACAAGAGGCAAACTTCATACCTGCTCCAGTCGGCTTCAGGCCAGTGCAATGGCTGATTGAATATCAATGGCATAGTGATTTGGTGAAGCATCGACCACTGATACTCTCTGCATCTATCTGCTATGATGCTACAGATCTGGCCCTTGCTGCAGATCTCCGCTCAAGAAGTGATCTTTATATCATCTGTGCTTTAAATAAGGATGTGGGCACGTTTGATCGCATGTCTGAAGGTCTCCATTACCACATGTATCAAGGAGTAATTGTTGTTAATAATGGTGAGTTTGGAGGTAGTAGTTTCTATATGCCATTCAGGGAGACATACCACCGTCAGGTCTTTCATTTACACGGCCAGCCTCAAGTTTCCATAGCATTTGCTGAAATCTTTCCTCAAAAGCTAATTAATCGGCCAATAGTTAGTGCTAATCCATCGATCTTATTTCCGGAAGGGTCCTGGAAGACGCCGCCTGCAGGATGGGGTGATCATGGATAAGTACATAAGATGATGCCCAAGGAGATCAACTAGATGTCCACCAATCAAAAGACACCCCAACATATCAAACTTGACGAGCAGAACCATGTCGAGAAGCCCCTGCTCGCCCAGCTTGATGGGCTCGGCTGGGAGAGCCTTGCTCCCTACGGTAAATATCACCGCTGCATATGGGCGGGGAGGTGAAATGCGCATGAGGGAACCGGGAAGATTCATTCTCTACACCGCCAGAGACGGTGCAGTAAAAGTCGATGTCCTCTACAAGGAAGAGACGGTATGGCTTACACAGAAAGCCCTGTCCGAGCTTTTCGGCGTTCACATCCCGGCAAACAACAAACACCTGAAAAATATCTCCCAACCCGGCGAACTGGTGAAGGATTCAGTTATTTCCATTTTGGAAACAACTGCCGCTGATGACAGGATGCCGAGTACATCTCCGATTTTGACCGGGAGATAAAAAGGATCGAGGGGAAAAATGACCGGAAACAACGTGAAGCTACTCAAGCTCGACGAACGCAACCACGTCGAGAAGCCCCTGCTCGATCAGCTTGGCGGGCTCGGCTGGGAGATCATCGACCTCGATGGCAAGCAACACCCCGCCGACACCTTCCGCGAGACCTTCACCGAGGTGGCGATGCTGCCGGTGCTGCGGGAACGGCTCAAGTTCATCAATGACTGGCTGGAAGACGACCAGGTGGAAGAGGTGGTTAAGTATCTCACTGCAAACTTCCCCGGCACTGGATTGATTGTGAACAACCGCCATGTCTTTACTCTGCTGCTGGAGAACACCAGCGTTAGCGTGAACCGGCGGACCGGCGAGAAGAGTCCGACTGTGCGGTTCGTGGACTTCGACCATCGGGGCAACAACCGCTTTATCGCCGTATGCCAGCTCAAGGTGCGCATCCTCGGCACCGAGCACCACATCGTCCCGGACATCGTGCTGTTCCTGAATGGGCTACCCGTGGTCGTGATCGAGTGCAAGTCGCCCAAGGTCAAGGACGCCATCCCGGAGGCCATCGACCAGATGCTCCGCTACAGCGAGCAACGCGGCGCAAAGAGTGAAGGCAGCGCGCCTCTGTTCTACTACAACCAGTTTATCATCGCCACCTGCCGTAGCGTTGCCAAGTTCGGCACAATTACCACCCATAGAGAGAAGTACTTCTACCGGTGGGCTGATCCCTATCCTCGAACCGTGGACGATCTCGATCACGGCAGCAGCGGACCCAACGATCAGCAGCGTCTGGTGGCCGGTATGCTCGACCGCGACAACCTGCTCGACCTTATCCGCACCTTCACGCTGTTTTCCACAAACGACAAGGGCGAGACCATCAAGGTCGTTGGCCGCTACCAGCAGTTCCGTGCCGTCAAGCTGGCGGTGAAGCGGTTGCTGGAAGGCAGAAACCCCCGCGAGCGAAGCGGCATCATCTGGCACACCCAGGGCTCGGGCAAGTCGCTGACCATGATGTTCATGGTGCGGGAGATGTATAGCCACACCAGGCTCTCCAACTGGAAGATAGTCTTCGTGACCGACCGCACCCAGCTTGAAGGACAGCTTTCCGAAACCAGCAAGAGCCTCGGCTTTACGGTAAAGGTGGCGGAAAGCATTGCCCGGCTTAAACAGCTGCTGCGCTCCGACTCGTCGGACCTGGTCATGGCCATGATCCACAAGTTCCGCGAAGCGGACCTGAAAGAGACCTTCCCGGAGCTGAATGCGAGCCCGCACATCCTGGTCATGACCGACGAGGCCCACCGCTCCCAATATGCCATGCTCGGGGCAAATCTCGACAAGGGAATCCCGAATGCGGCCCGCATCGGCTACACCGGCACGCCCATCGACAAGACCGAGCGGGTCTTCGGCGACTACATCGACAAGTACACCATGCGCCAGTCCATCGATGACGGCGTGACGCTGGAGATCGTCTATGAGGGCCGCACCCACAATGCCGAGGTGCCTGATCAGGCAGGCATGGACAAGGCATTTGCGGATGTGTTCAGCGACTACAGCCTTCAGCAGCGCCTGGAGATACTGGGCTACGGATCGCGAGATGCCTACCTGGAAGCGGACCCGACCATCAAGGCAAAGGCAAAGAATATGGTTGCCCATTACCTTGAGCACGTGTTCCCCAACGGCTACAAGGCGCAGATAGTGGCTACTTCCCGCGAGGCTGCGGTGCGCTATAAGAAGCACATAGATGATGCCCTGGCAGCGGCCATGGCCGGTCTGGAGCAGGTCAACCCGAAGAGGCTCGACCTCGACCTGCTGAAGAAATTTCAGACAGATGTTATCATATCCGCCAAACATAACGACCTGCCGAACTTGAAGATCTATACGGACAGCTCAATGCACAAGGCAAGCATCAGGAGCTTCAAGATGGCCTTCGGAAGTGAAGAAGAAGGCGTTAGGGGCGACATGGGCATCCTGATCGTCATGAATATGCTGCTGACAGGTTTCGATGCACCGGTGGAGCAGGTAATGTATCTCGACAAGGTGATCGAGGACCATAATCTCCTCCAGGCCATTGCCCGGGTGAATCGTGTGGCGGGCGAATCCAAGGAGAAAGGCTTTGTGGTCGATTATGTGGGAGTCGGCCATCATCTGAAAAAGGCCATCGACAGCTATGACGAGCGTGAGCAGAAGGAAGTCATTGATTGTCTGAGCTTCCCTGAAGAAGAACTGCGGGCACTGAATGAAAGCCATGCAGCCATTATGGGGCTCCTCAAGAAGCACGGCCTGACAGACATGACCGACCACGACGCCTTTTTCGACGTGTTCTATGATGAAGACCTGCGCTTTGACTACATGCTGGCGTTCAGAAATTTCACGAGGTGCCTGAACCTGGTGTTTCCGGCCCGGCAGGCCCTCGACTACATGAGTGATTACCAGGCCCTGACCGAGATCAATGTTCTGGCAGCCAAGCACCTCTGCGACGAGCGCCTGAGCATGAAGGGCATCCCGCCCAAGCTGCGCGCCATTACCGACGCATATCTCGAATCGAAAGGGATAGAGGTGAAGATCGAGCCCATCTCGATCCTGGATGCAGATTTCCAGAAACAGGTGGGCAAGCGCAGCCGCACCAAGACCAAGGCGGCAGAGGTGGAGCATGCCATTCGGCACCACCTCGATGTCGAGCTGGATGACGACCCCGACTTGCAGGCATCCTTTGCCGAAGCCCTGGCGGCAATATTTGAAGAGTTCCGCAACAACTGGAACAGGATCTATGAGGAACTGGAGAAGTTGCGGATTCGCATCATCAATGCCCGCAAGGAGCCTACCTATGGGCTGCACCGCAAGAAGCAGATGCCTTTTTTCAGGATGTTTCAAAGGGAGCTCTTCGGTGCAGCCGCTGCGGTGAGTGAGCCCGATGCATTGATGGCGGCCGAACCCGTTGCATCCTATGGACTGAGCAAGGAAGACAGGATCAGCCTTCTCGTTGACCTGACGCAGAAAGTGTTTCTGGCCGTGGAGCGTGAGCTGAAGCTTACCGGGTTCTGGGAGAGCATACCCGCCCGGAACAAATTGAGGGCAGACCTGCAAGGCATACTGCTTGCCCCCGAGTTTTCAAAACTTCCCGGCATTGTGAAGAACCGGGCGCACATCATTACCCGTATCATGGAAATCGCAGAGAAGAATAACGACATCATCCTCTATGCGGGGTAACTGAGTTGGAACTGGAATACACGGTCATAAGATCAGCCAAACGGCGCAAGCTTACCATCACTGTCGAACGGGATTGCAGCGTCGTGGTGCATGCACCAGTTGGGATATCGGAAGAAAAGATCCAAAAGATTGTCGAGTCCAAGCGCCAATGGATTTATGAAAAAACCGGCCACCCTCAGAAGTACCGCGGCCTGCCCCATCCGCCGGGGAAGGAGCTGGTCAGCGGCGAATCCGCTCTTTATCTCGGGAGGCAGTACCGCATTGAAGTTGTCAAAAAAGGTTTAGCCGAGGTTCGCTTCACGCAGCGGTTCCTCATTCCCGCGGTACAGGAGGGGAAACGCCGGGATGCCTTGAAGGAATGGTACATCGACAAGGCTAAAGAGAAGATCATCCCGCGGGTAAAGCTGCACGCCCGCGAGCTTGGTGTGGATGTCGCCGGGGTAAGGATCGTCGACAACCGCTACCGCTGGGGCTCCTGTACTCTGAAGGACAATGTCAATTTCAACTGGAGGCTTATCAAGGCGCCGATGTTTGTCATTGATTACGTCATCATCCACGAGTTGGCTCATCTCATCGAGGCTAACCATACGCCGAGGTTCTGGAACATCGTCCGCACGCAATCTCCAACCATGGACAAGGCAAGGGCTTGGTTGAAGGAGCATGGCGGACTGCTGGAGCAGGAGATATAAAATGGAATGGCCTGTCGATTGATGAGCTTGTCCGAATAACTGATAAAACAAAGCAGCTTAGCCGATACTCATTGTAATATTTGAGATGAGGGGGAGTATTTCATGGCTAGACGAAGCAAATCATTACTTGATGATGTAATAGCAGCTCCGTGGTGGGTTGGCGTTATCCTGGCGGTTATTTCTTACATTGGGTTAAAGTTCTTGCTTCCTATCATCCCGAATCAAAACCCGCTTTTAAAGGGCATTCAGATGGCTCTGCCACAACTTGCACCTATCCTGGCACTCGTATTTCTGATCTGTGCTGCATTGGCTGCATTTAATTCATGGCGTAAAGGCTCACTGTTTGACCGGCAAACGGACATCTCATCCATTCGCCTCATTGATTGGCGGAAATTCGAGGAACTGGTTGCCGAGGCGTACAGGCGAAAAGGTTTTCATGTAACAGAAACCGGCGGAGGTGGAGCCGATGGCGGGGTTGACCTCGTAATAAAGAAAGATGGGAAAATGCTCCTTGTCCAGTGCAAGCATTGGAGAGTCGATCAAGTAGGGGTGAAGATCGTCAGAGAGCTTTACGGGGTGGTTGCTGCACAAGGGGCAACAGGCGGAATAGTCATTTCATCGGGCAGGTTCACCCAAGAAGCCAAAGACTTTGCCGCTGGCAAACAGCTTGAACTGGTCGATGGCTCCGGGCTTGTCAGGATGATTACAGAGGTAAAGAATACACAAAAACCGGAGGGCAAAAAGGTTGTTGAACAACTCGGTGATGATAAATGCCCTCTGTGTGGGAGTCACATGGTGTTGAGGGAGGCAAAGAAAGGGCCGAATGCAGGCAGCAAGTTTTGGGGATGTTCGACTTATCCCAAATGTAAGGGTACGAAAACATATAGCGGCTGAAGGTGATCTTCTAAAAAGGCACTCCAGTCAGCGTCAATAACCCACCCCGAGGCGCTCGGGAATAATAGAGGGTTACCTCCATTTCATGACGGCGGAAATGATGTTTAATGAGCATCTATCCCCTTATGCCAAACCCGTCACTTCTTCTGCAGCGAATCCCCGAACATCTTCGTAATCGGGCTCATGCTGTGCTTGTCCACCTCTACGTTGATGATCGACGGCTTGCCGGTGGCGGCAGCGCGCTCAATGGCCGGGACGATGTCCTCCGGGAAGCGCACCTGTTCTCCATAGCCGCCCCAGACAGCGGCCATCTTTTCATATTCCCGCATGTGGCAGAGCTCTACCCCGCAGTGCCCCCGCTCCCTGATCTCGTCGGGGTTGACGAACTGCTCGGAAAGCTTGATCATGCCCCAGGAGGAATCGTTCGAGATCACGCAGACAACCGGGATGCCGAACTTCTCGCAGGTTTCGAGCTCCATGCCGTAGAAGCCGAAGCTCCCGTCGCCGGTGTAGTAGAGCACGGGCTTTTTGTTCGCCATCCATGCCCCGATCGTGAAGCCCGGGCCTGTGCCGATGGTCCCGTTCGGGCCGTAGTTCAGTATCTGCCCCGGCCTGCGGGCGATTGCGGCCTGCTTTATCCACTGGGCGGCATCACCGCCGTCGCACACCACGGTCCAGTCCCGGCCCGATGTGGCGAGGAACCTGCCCACCTCGTATGCGCACCTGCCGGGGTTCATGGGCACTGCATCGGACCTGAAGCCTTCCTCGTAGCCTGCTTCGATGAAGCCGGCGATCTGGCGTGCGGTGTTCACCCAGGTGAGGTCTTCCCTTTTTGCGGTCCTTTTCTTTACCGCCTCCAGGATCTGCATGGCGACAGCGCCTGCCCCGCCTACGATGCCGACCTCTGCGGGCGCGTTGTAGCCGATGCGGGTGATGTCGGGGTTGACCTGGATGAGCTTGGCGTTCGCAGGCACCAGGGGCGGCTTAAGCTTCAGCACCCGGTAGTCGTTGTTCACGCTGAGCAGGAGCACCACATCGGCGCCGGCCATGCCGAGCCCGAGCGTGAAGAGCGGGTTGGCTTCCTCGTCGGCGAACAAGCCCCGGCACATGGGCTGTGCCATGACAGGCATTTTGAGATAATCGGAGAGCTCGGCGATCGCCTCTCCATACCGGGCGGTAAACCGCGCGCCCTCGCCCAGGACCATGACCGGCGTCCTGGCCGCTGCCAGCAGGTCCGCCGCCTTTTCTATGAGCGACGGGTCGCCGAAGGGCTGGGCATCCGTCCGGTATTTTTGAGGATAGGAAACCGTGTCTTCATCGACGCTCTTCGAGAGCACATCCGCGGCGATCTCCAGGTACACGGGGCCGGGCGTTGCATCGAAGGCGTGGCGGTAGGCCATGGCCACGTACTCGGGTATCCGGTGCACGTGGTGTATCTTGCGCGCCCATTTGCTCACGGTGGACATGATCTCCAGGGTGTTGAGGTCCTGCAGCGGGCCGGTCTCGTTTTCGACGGCCGGTGATGCGCCGCCGATCTGGATGAGGGGCACTCCCTGGGCATACGCCTCGGACATGGCCGTGACCGTGTGCGTGATGCCGGGGCCTGCCGTCGTGATCACCACGCCCGGCTTGCCGCTCACCCGCGCATAGGCGTCGGCCGCGTAGGTGGCAGAGTTTTCGTGCCGGAAGTCGATGACCTCGATGCCCTCGGCGCGGCACCCGTAGAAGATCGGCATGATGTGCCCGCCTGCGAGCACGAAGATGTACTCCACCCCTTCCCTTTTCAATGCCCGCGCAAAAAGCCTGCCTCCGTCGACCTGAGCCATATGGTAACCCCTTCCGGTTTTGACAATAACCATTGTTATTCACAACATTATTAACAGCTTTTCATGGGATTCACAAAAGGTGATTGCAGACGGCCCGGGGATGAAACATTTTATGGCCGGCGGAAAGAATCGAACCCTTCCGGACTTGCATCCATCGGATTTTGAGTTTAAAATTAAAAATCCGAACTCGTACACATTTTGTATGGTAGTACCGCACGATTGTATGGTAATAGCGAACGTATGAATACATTGGCACAACTGATCTGTTCTCGTGTACGCGCTGAAATCTTCCGTATTTTATTCGGCCCTGGGCCTGGAGAATTTCACTTACGGGAGATACAACGACAGAGCGGCTTTGCCATTGGAACAGTGCGCCAGGATATTGAAAAACTCGTCAAAATCGGCGTGGTCATCAGGAGGCAGGACGGCAACCGGGTTTACTACACAGCCAATGAGAGTCATCCGCTGTACACCGAGATCCGCCATCTGGTGCTCAAAACTGTCGGCATGGTTGATGTTCTTGCTGCATTGTTGAGGGTTGATGAAATCCGGTGCGCATTTGTATTCGGCTCAATGGCCGGCGGGACTGCTGGAGCGAAAAGCGACATAGATCTTATGGTAATTGGAGAAATCGGCCTGAGGAAGGTATCCGCTCTTCTCTCCGACGTCGGTAATCAATTGGGGCGAGAGGTTAACCCGCATGTAATGAGTCCTTCAGAGTTTGAAAAAAGGGTCCGCGAGAAGGATCACTTCCTTACCTCGGTATTGGCTTCACCGAAGATGTTTGTCATAGGTAACGAACATGACATTGAAGCAATGGAATGAAAATGGTTGGCTTCGGCCCCATAAAACCAGTCGCCAGGAGATCAGTAACTTGCTGGCGATTGTGCATCGCGACCTAACTGATGCAGCGTACCTCGAAACATGCAGGGCCAAACGTAATATCGTTGAGTATGACTACGTAGGTGGTGCAACGAGTGCCAATGCCGATGAATTAATCGAATCTGTGGAATCGTTGAAAAAAAATGTTCTGGAATGGCTCCATTCCTGTCATCCCGATCTTATGCCTGATAAGTAAGAATAGCTTGAAAAGAAGTGGTGCCGGAGGGGGGAATCGAACCCCCACAGGCACAAGGCCCTTCGGATTTTGAGTCCGACGCGTCTACCAGTTCCACCACTCCGGCAATATTGCGAAGTATTAGCAGAGGTCTTTCAGGTTTGCAAGAGCTTGAGTGAAAAGGAATGTCGGGCTTCGGCTACCTGGCGGTGGATATGAAGCATCCGCCCTGTGATCTGTGGGAGCCGCCGCCCTGTCCTGCTCCGCTTACTGCCGAATATACCTTGAAGCGTCCGAGCGACTGGGTGGAGAAAACTACCATTCCGTCTTCTTCGCGCACATCCTGGATGGGCAGCCAGGCCTTCTCGTTTTCGTCGTAGTATTCGACCGTGGGAGAGGAGCCCCAGAACGCCAGACGGACCTCCGCAGGAGAGTCGAGAATGAGGCCGTAGGGGGCGATGGTGAACTCGATGCCGCCTCCGTTGTCCCAGAAAAGCGCGCTGGCCGGGTTGCCTTCGGAGAAGCCCATGCCGATGCCGATGGGTACATTGCCCCAGATGGCGTCAGGAGACAGCGCCAGGGTGATGCCGAGATCCGGGTCTTCAATGAAGAACTCCACCCCGCTTTCGTACTCGCCTGCGCAGATGAGGTTTTCGACCACCGACACCCTGAGGATGTGCAGAAAATCGCCCGCACCGTCTGAAACCATGAAGAGGTATGCGCCCGGTTCCCACGAGAAGAACGTGTTGTCCTGAACTCCGGATGCACCATCGGTGATGGGAAGGAAAAAGTAGGTTCCGTCGGGATAGACGGTCGCGAAATCAAGAGGTATGCCCATCTCGGCAATGACATCCCTGACCATGTAGCCGGAAGGGTCCAGCGCGAGCTGTTCGGCATCGGGGTTGGCGTATGACTGGCCGATCCAGACCACGTTCAGCAGATACTCTATTTCTTCAGGGGCTATCTCGGAAAAGTCCTTCAGACTGTACTGAGAAAACTGGGAGTCTGTCTCATTCAGCCCGCTGAACAGATTGGCGACCCAGCTGAAAAGCGTGTCCAGGATGCCCGTACCGTTGTCCGGGATGTAGACGCTGACCTCCGGGGAATAGCCGCTCTCGTTGCCCGAGTAGTCATAGGCGGTGACCGCGAGATAGTAAGTCCTGCCTTCGAAGAAGCCGTCGACGACCACGCTGGTGTTGTTTCTGACATTTACATACGACGTGTATGCGCCCGATTCGTTTCCGTAATAAATCTTATACCCGCTGAGATCGGATTCGGTGTTGGGGTTCCAGGAAATCTGCAGTGACGTTGAGAGGGCAACCCCCGGGACTAGCAGGAGGTACAGCACAGCCAGGATAAGTATTTCCCCAAATAACCTTCTCATATCAAAAAAAGGATTTCTCCTATATTAGTTTTGTGTATGTGCTGGAATAGGCTCATAATGTCAAGTGGTAAATCGGCATTTCATAATTAAATTATAAATAGTTATCTCTGGAAAAAGAAAGGAGGGGGGAGGATTCCGCAAAACCCTCCCGCTGCGGGGTACGTGAATGTGAAAAATATCCCGTTCCCTTTATCGGGCAGCGGCGAAAGTCGCCTGCCCCGAGCCGCTTAAAAAGTGCTACTCCTCCGCCGGGTAGCCCGTGATCTGGGCTATTTTCCGGTTGAGCGGTTCGACGGCGGTGTAGGTTTTCATGTAGACCTCGTTGAAGAGGTCGTTGTAGATGCGTCTGCTTGCCGGGTTGGGCTCGAAGGTTTTGCCCTTTCTCACCATGGCTTTGACCGCGTCTTCGAAGCCCGAATGCATCTTCACGGCAACCGCTGCATCCATTGCAGCGCCAAGGGCCGATATTTCGGAGGTGGCCATGCGCGAGACCGGCAGGCCGAACATGTCCGCGGCTATCTGGACGGCCGTGTCGCTCTTGGAGCCGCCGCCCCCTACCCTGATCTCCTCGAACCGGACGCCGATCCTCTTCTGGACGATCTCGGCGAGCCGCTTGAGCTCGAAGCCGATGCCCTCCAGGATGGCGCGGTAGATGTGGGCCCGGGTGTGCACGTCGGAGAAGCCGATGATGGAGCCTTTGGCGTACTTGTTATACACCATGGGCGACCAGTAGGGCTGGAGCATCAGTCCCATGCATCCGGGCGGGATGTCACGGATGACCTCGTCGAAGATCGCCTCGGGCGCAATGCCGCGCTTCAGGGCTTCCTGCGCCTCGCGGTGCCCGAACTCCTCCTTGAACCAGGTGATCATCCAGAACCCGCGGAAGATGAACATCTCGATGTCCCAGGTGTTCGGGATCGCAGAGGGCCAGGTGAAAAACCTCATGTCCTTGTCCACGATGTATTTTTTGGTCATCACGTGCATGGCGGTGGCGGTGCCGAAGCTGATCTCGGCGATGCGCTGGTCGAGGGCGCCCGCGCCCAGGAGCTCGCTCTGCTTGTCGCCCGCACCCACCACGACGGGCAGCCCTTCGGGCAGGCCTGTCTCTGCCGCAGCCTGTTTCGTGACTTTCCCCAGCACCTCGTTGGGCGCAAACAGGGTGACGCAGTGCTCTTTCATCATGCCCAGAGGCCCGTACGCGATGTTGATGGGATGCCACTTGAGCTTTTTATAATCAAAGGGCCAGATCCCGGTGACCATGCCGACGGAGTCGTGGAACTCGCCGGTGAGCTTGCGCACGAAAAAGCCCGAGGCCTGGACGAACTTGTGCGTCTTCTCGTAGATGTGCGGCTCGTTGTGCTTGATCCACATGAAATACGAATGCTTCTGGGCATAGCGGATGGCGTCGAGCACGCCTGCGGCGCCGAAGAGCAGCTTCTCGGCGATGCCCAGCGGAGGAGGGTTGGAGACGGTCCTGCGGTCGAGCCAGATGATGGCGTTGCGCAGGGCGTTGCCTTCTTTGTCCATGGGGATGACCGTGCCGCGCTGGGTGGTGATGCCCACCGCCGCGATGGCCTTCTGATCGATGGTGATTCTGGCCATGAGCGCCTTGGTGACCTGGCAGAGCTTCGACCAGTAGTCTTCCGTCCTCTGCTCGGCCCAGCCCGGGTTCAGCGAAAGATACGGTCCATAGTGCGCCTGCTCGATGGCGACCTCATTGCCTTGAATATCAAAAAGCACTGCCCGGATGCTCTGCGTGCCGGAATCGATAGCCAGGACATAACCTTTCTCTGCCATACATCCTCCTCACGATCTGAAACTGTACTATGTTCATACCATAAATTGGTCGGACCTCCAAGCACTGAAGATGCCTCCTCTGTCTTTGGGTCGTTACACATCGCCCGTGTCCCGGAAGACTTACGCCTCGGACCTCGTAAGGCGGATGAACGGCCTATGCCGAGATCCTGCCCTGATCGATCACCGCCGGGTCTTCCTCGTCGATGATGCGGACGATGCCGGCGTTCATCCTGTCTTTCTGGGCTTTGTAATACGCGCGGGTTTTGTTCAGCCCCTTTGCAAAGGAAAGGACCGTGGGCATGAGCTCGTCGATGGGGCAGGATTTCGTGACGATGCGGTGCTCTTCGCACTCTTTCCCGGTGATGCGCTTGCCCGTATAGTAGAGCTCGTCGAGGATATACTGCGGCATGGCCTTTCTCACCATGGCGACCATGCCCGGCCAGAAGGGTATGCCCAGGTCGACCTCGGGAAAGCAGAAGAAGCCCCTGTCGGACCGCATGAAGCGGAAGTCGAAGCAGCAGGACATGATCGCCCCGCCCGCAAAGGCGTGGCCGGTGATGGCTGCGACCGTGGGCATGGGATAGGTGACGATCCTGCGAAGCAGGGCGTTTAAGGCATGGCAGAACTTCTTGATCGTGTCGGCGTCGTTCGCCTTGGCGATGGGCACGAGCCAGTCGAGGTCGATCCCGTTGCAGAAGATCTTGTCGTGGGACGACCTGACTACCAGCGCCTTTGCACCGGTGTCACGCTCGACGGAATCGAGCGTGACCATGAACTCTTCGATAAAGCCCGGGTTGAAACGGTTCTCGCCGCTGTTCATGGTGACGACAGCCACGCCTTCGTCCAGCAGGTATTCGATCTTGGCCATGATCTTTTAAAGCCCCCTTCTTTTTAAATATCAGCCATGTGGAAAAATACTATACCCCAAGGTATGGACATTCACAAAGGAATACCTATTACAATTGTTTGACCATCGGTTCTTTCTACCGTGCGGATCACGGCGCAGATTAAAGTATGTGAATATATTCCTTTTGTGTTTATTACCCGTATCTGTTACGCTCGAAAGAATACCCTAAGTCGTGGAGGACAAAGCATGAATGAACCCGTGAAGAATGGCGATACCGTTAAAGTTCACTATACCGGCCGGTTTGAGGACGGCATGGTGTTCGATTCCTCGGTAGGTGGAGATCCTCTCGAATTCAAGCTCGGCGGCAACGAGGTGATCCCCGGTTTCGAGGAAGCGGCTGTCGGCATGAACATAGGCGATAAAAAAACGGTCTCGATCAAGCCGGAAGAAGCGTACGGCCCCTACAACGACAACCTCGTGGTCGAAATGCCGAAAGAACATTTTCCCGAGGATATCAGCCCCGAGCTGGGCATGAGGCTCATCATCGTGGATAACAACGGAGAAGAGCTCCCCGTCGTGGTCAGCGAGATCCAAGACGAGTCGGTGCGCCTCGACGCCAATCACCCCCTTGCAGGGAAAACGCTCGTGTTCGACATCGAGCTGGTCGAAGTCGCCCCCTGACGGATACGCCCACTTCCTTTACCGGATACCGAAGTGCTCGACGAGGAAGAGGCTCATCCACGGCACATAGGTAATCACCATCAGCGCCAGAATCATGATGATGATAAACGGCAGACAGGCCCGATAAAGGCTTGTGACGGGCTTCTGGAACCTGATGCATGAGATGATCAGGTTCAGACCCACCGGAGGCATCGAGTATCCGATCTCCAGGTTGGCCAGGAAGATGATGCCTAAGTGCACGGGGTTGATGCCGTATTCCTGGGCAATGGGCACGATGAGCGGCACCACGACCACGAGCGCGCCGTAGATTTCCATGAGGCTGCCTGCAAAGAGCAGGAAGATATTCAGCGCGATGAGGAACGTGATCTTCGAGGTGAGGTGTACCTTGAGCACGTCGAGGATCTTCATGGGGATCTCGGCGTCTATCATATAGGTCGTCAGCGCCAGCGCGGAACTGAAGATGATGAAGATGGCGCCGACCAGCACCATGCTCTCGCGGATGACCAGCGGAAACTGCCTGATGCGGATGTCCTTATGGATGAACACCTCGACAATGAACGCATACGCCACCATGATGGAAGCGATCTCTCCCAGGGTTACGAACCCGCCGAAAATCCCCACCACGAGCATGACCGGGATAAAAAGCTCCCATTTGGCCGCCCGCGTCGTGGCGACAATCTCTTTCAGCGAGGTTTTGGTCCGTTCCGCACCGGAGCGCTTCGCGACAAAGGAGCTGTAGACCGACAGGACGATCATGAGGAAGATCCCCGGGATGATGCCCGCCGCAAAGAGCTGGGTGATGCTCGTCCCGGATACCACGCCGTAGATGATGATGGGCAGGCTCGGGAAGAAGAGCAGCCCCAGGCTGCCGGAGGTTGTGAGCAGGCCCAGGCTGAACCGCTCGGAATAGCGCCCCTTCATGAGCGCCGGGTAGAGCAGCCCGCCCAGGGCGATGATGGTCACGCCGGAGGCGCCGGTAAAGGTGGTGAAGAAGGCGCACGCGACCAGGGACACGATCGCAAGGCCGCCGGGGAGCCACCCGAGGATGGCCTGAGAGAAGTTCACCACCCGGATGGATGCCTTGCTCTCGGCGAGGATGAACCCGGCAAAGGTGAAGATGGGGATGGTGTACAGCACCGGGTTGTTGGAAAACTGGCTGTAGATGTCGACGATCAGGGCGGCGAACTGGATCTCGGAAAGATGGAAACCGAGCAGGGCGAAGGCAGCCAGGATCGCGAACATGGGGGCGCCGAGAAACGTCAGGATGACCAGCAGGATGATCAGAGCGGCAATCATGGCGTCACTTCCCCTTCACGAGCTTCGCGAGGGACTCGAAACTGCAGATGGCGTACCGGAGCGTGATCGCGCCGTAGCCGAGCGGGATCACCAGCTCGAGTATCCAGATGGGGATATCGAAGAATGCGATGGTCGTGCCCGTGCCTTTATCGGACAGGACGAACATGATGGACGCATACAGGAGTATGCCGCAGATAACCGCTGCAAAGAGGTCCGTGATAAACTCCGAAAGAAACCTCAGGCGATGCGAGAGCACCCTCTGGATGATGTCTATCTTGATATGCTTGCGCTCCCTGGCTGCTATGCCCGCGCCGAGGAATGCGACCCAGAGCACGAGATGCCGCACGATCTCCGCCCCGCCCGATACCCCGGTGGAGTAGAAATTGCGCAGGAATATCTGCACGAGCACGATCCCGATCATGCTCAGGAGCATGAAGGAGATGGACGCATCTTCGACCCAGGCGATTACCTTGAGCAGGCCGCTTCTGGGGGAGAGCCTGCCTCCGCATTCAGGGCACATTTCGACCGGTATCCCGGGGATGTCGCATCCGCACAAGGGGCATCGCATCGCTTAACCCCCCCTACTGGAGGTGGATCACGGTGGTGTCTTTGGGATGGGCGCGCCGGTATTCTTCGAGCAGCGTGAGCGTACGGGCGAGGAGCTCTTTGGAATAGAGCCTGCCTGTCAGGTTCTCGCGGGTCTTTTGCGCCGCGTCGAAGATGTACTTCATATCCTTGTCGAGGGCGCCTTTGTTATGGATGACCTTGATGCCCGCTTTGCGCAAGATCTGCACGCATTGTGCATCCTCTTTGCGCGTCGCCTCGACGAGCCTGCCGTGGCATTCGTTCGAAACCTGCATCATGATCTTCTGGTTTTCGGGGGAGACCTTGTCCCATATCTTCTTCGTTATGATCGTTGCGCCCACGATGTTCGAGGTGGGAAACTCGTTCATGTAGCTGAACTTGGAGTACCACTGGAAGGCCACTGCGCCGTAGGGAGTCGTGTTTGCGGCATCGACCATGTTCGTGGAAAGAGACGTCGCGACATCGGTGATGGAAAGGGAGATGGGCGATATCCCCAGGACCTTGAACATCTCGCGGCCGATGGGCTCGCCTTCGAGCGTCCACCACTTCTGCTTGCGCGCTATCTCAAGCGAGGTGAGCGGCTCCTTGGAAAAGGTGTAGAGGAAGCCCAGGTCCATCCACCCGAGCACGACAAAGCCCTTTTCTTCGAACAGCTTGTTCATGTGGTCTCGTAAGCCTGCCCGGACGTATGCCACCTCTTCGTAATTCCTGAACAGATACGGCAGCTCCGTAATCCGCACCTCGGGAACGATCTCCCCCAGGCCCGGTCCCATGAAGCCGCCGCCGTGGAGCTGGCCGAGCTTTACCTTCCGCAAGACGTCCTTTTCGTCGCCCTGCACGCCTCCCCAGTAGATCTTGAAATCGACCTCGCCTTTTGTCCGGGCCTTGATCTGGCGGACGAGGTTCTCGTAGGTATTCATGAAATTCGATCCCTTCGGGGCGATCGTCGCTATCTTTATCGTGACTTTGGCTTGCGCCGTCTGGCAGACGAAGAACATCACTGAGACGAGAACCAGAAACCCATACAGTACCTTTTTCATACCGCTTAAACCCCCCTCTGTAGTCGCTTTGCGTTCTACCCCGCTAAAAAAGATCATCAATATTTTCAAGCAGCACTTTGGCCTTTCTCTTGGCTACCTCGTTGGCGAAGTTCTTTTCCGGGAAGAAGTTCACGGGTGTCGACACCACCTTCTGCAATGTGCTTTCGAACAGATCCCTGTCCTGAATCTGATACGTATAATACTGGGCATACAGGAGATGCACAAAAAGCAGCTTCGACTCGGAGATCTCGAATGCCCGGTCGAAATGCTTTTTCGCCTTGTCCGGGTCTCCGCCGATCGTTTTGGACCGGGACGCATAGAAGGCGCCCAGGGTTGCATGGGCTGCGCCGTAATAGAATGTCTCGTCGAGGGCTATGACCCTCTGGAGCATGGCCTCGATCTTGGGCACGTCCATGAGCACAGCCGGATTGCTCAGGTTCAGCGCCACCCATGCCATCCAGCAGTTTGCCGACCAGTACAGCGCAGGCACGTCTCCTTTGCCGAGATCGTTGACGTATTTTTTGAACTCCTCGACCGGCCTGTCGATCTCCTGCTCAAAGGACTCCGTTCCGGTCAAAGCCTGCAGCGCGTAATTCCTTGCCTTGAGATAAAGGAGGCCCGCCCTCTCCTTGTCGGCATCCTCCACGAATGCGAACGAGTAGCCGAAATACGCCTCGGCGGCGCGCAGGAGCAGCTTCGGCTCAGGCGCCGCGGAGATGAATCCGTCGAGCTGGACGAGATTTGCCGGGAGGGCGTCGCGCACCATATCCACATCCGGGTTGCGGTTCACGGCGGTATTCATCTCCTCCATGATCGGCTCCATGGACTTGACCATGATTTTATTCGCCGAGCATCCCGTGAAAAACACCGACAAAACCGCAACCATCATGCAGGCCCGTATCGTATTCAATTGAGAAGCCATGGTCCCTCCCTTACATAAAAACTGAATGCTGAAGGTCAGAATAAATTAAAACCGGTCCCTTTCTGCTCGCACAGGTATTCAAATCCGGATTTCCTGAGAAACTTCTTCACGTCCTTATTTTTGTAGATCTGCTCCCTCATCCCCTCTCCGGTGATGATGAATATCCCCGTATCGAGGAGGATCTCGGCGATCTGCTTTTCATTTAAGTCTTCGATTATGGAATTGTTCAGGAGCATGGCGAGGCCGTGATTGAAAACCCACATCCGGTCGATGAGCATGCGCTTCTGGTCGTCGGTGAACCTTTGCAGCGGCTCGAAGCCGCTCAGTTTCTGCAGCAGGGACGCTATCACATATTCCTTGAAGCGCTTTTTCTTCACCAGATCTCCGTCCCGCTTCTCGGAGAGGAACAAAAGCCTGAAGAGATGCTTTTCCATCTTGGCAAACATGATGTATCCGATGCCCATATCCAAAAAGACATCACCGGTCCTGTCTTTTGTCTGGTAGCTGATCAGGAGGTCTATGGCCCGCTTGACCACCTCTTCTTCGAGCTCCTTCATGGAGTTGAGGCTCGAATAAATGGGCATGGTAGAGGATTGCAGCTTGCCTGCAATTGCCCGCGCCGAGCAGTTCTCTGCTCCATGTTCGCGGGAGATGGCGAATGCTGCCTTGATAATGTCTTCCGGGCTGAACTTATTCTTTACCGGCATGAAAAACCCCTCATAGCATATGATGTTATATAACGTCAGTTATTCAAAATGTCAATCATTTCTCAGTTTTGTATCATAAACATACGGATCGGGACATATAATTATCCTCCCGCCCGCGAAAACCTCTGCGCAGTTCGCCTGCAGGAAAGTTGAGGCCTTGAAGGCGCGGAGGAAGGAACTTAAACACAGGAGGGCAGAGACAGGCGCCTCTGCCCTCCTTGATTGTTACGAATGGGACTTCCGGAACTCGGCCATGAAATCGACAAGCGCCTGGACGCCTTCGATGGGGAACGCGTTGTAGATCGAAGCGCGGATGCCGCCGACCGAACGGTGCCCTTTGAGTCCCTTGAGGTTCTTCTTGCCCGCCTGGGAAACGAACTCGCTCTCGAGTTCCTCGGAGGGGAGCCTGAAGGTGACGTTCATCAGGGAGCGGTAAGCCTTCTGCACCGTGCCCTTGTAGAAGCCGCCGGAGTTGTCGAGCGCGTCGTAGACGATGGCGGCCTTCTTCTCGTTGATCTTCTCGATCTCCTTGAGCCCGCCCATGTCCTTGAGCCACCTCATCACCTCGTGCACCACGAAGATGGCTGTCACGGGGCAGGTGTTGAAGCAGGAGTTGTTCTTTATGTGGGTGGTGTACTGCAGGATGTTGGACACGCTGTCCGGGCACAGGTCTGCCAGGTCCTTGCGGATGATAACGATGGTGACGCCTGCGGGGCCCATGTTCTTCTGGGCGCCGGCATAGATGATGCCGAACTTGCTCACGTCGATGGGCTTCGAGAGGATGTCCGAGGACATGTCGGCCACCAGCGGGACGTTTCCGGCGACAGGAAATGTTTTCCACTGGGAGCCCTCGATGGTGTTGTTCGAGGTGATGTGGAGGTAAGCCGCATCGGGGGTGAGCTTCAGCTCGCTCTGCTCCGGAACGCGGGTGTAGGCGTCGTCCTTGGTGGAAGCCGCGATGTTCACCTTGCCGATCTTGACCGCTTCCTTGATGGCATTCTTGGAAAAATTGCCGGTGTCTATGTAATCGGCTGTCTTGCCGTCAGCGAGCAGGTTAATGGGGATCATGGCGAACTGCTGACTCGCCCCGCCCTGGAGAAAGAGAACCTTGTAATTCTCCGGAATGCCCATGATCTCGGTCAGGAGAGACTCGGTCTCGACGAGCAACGCATCGAACTCCTTGGACCTGTGGCTCACTTCCATGATAGACATGCCGGTGTTCGCGAAATTCAGTACGGCTTTGCTCGTGCTTTCGAGTACAGGCTCGGGCAATATCGCCGGCCCCGGGTTGAAATTGAAAACACTTCTCATACTATTTGTTCCTCCTCGAGTAAAGGGTTGAGAATCACTTATATACTAAACTCCCGATTCTGGTAAAGCACTTATATGTAGCATATTGTGGAGAACTTCGACTGTTCTCAATATTGATGATATTGACACGAATAGAGGAAAAGGTCTATAGAAAATGAATGCTCATTCAGGTGGTACTGCTCATTCTCATAGGCGATTCCGGTACAACGGACTTTAGATCCCGAGCATAACTTTTTCACTACTAATTAGGAGGATACATATGGATTTTGCATTAAACGATGAGCAAAAGATGCTGAAAGAAATGGCTCGGAAGTTCGCCGACCAGGAACTCAAACCCATTGCTGCCGAAGTGGACAAGACCCATCGCCACAGCGACGAGGCCTTGCGGAAAATGGGCGAGAATGGGTTCATGGGCGTGGCCATCCCCTCCGAGTATGGCGGTGCAGGCATGGACTATGTCGCCTATGCACTGATCCTCACGGAGATATCCAGGGGCTGCGCGAGCCACGGCGTCATCATGTCGGTAAACAACTCGCTCTACGGCTTCCCGGTGTACACCTTCGGCACCGAAGAGCAGAGGCGGAAGTTCAGCACCCCTGTCGCAAGCGGCGAAGCATGCGGCTGCTACGGCCTCACGGAGGCAAACGCAGGGTCCGACCCCGCCGGCATGAAGACGACCGCTGTCTTAGACGGCGATTCGTGGATCATCAACGGCGAGAAGAAGTTCATCACCAACGGCAACATCGCCAAATATGCGGTTATCGCAGCGGTTACGGATAAGGAAAAGGGCTACAAGGGCATCACCCAGTTCGTCATCGACCTCGATGCGACCGAGGGATTCTCTGTAGGCAAGGTGGAAGAAAAGCTCGGCATCAGGGGATCGGGCACGTCAGAGCTTGTTTTCCAGGATGCACGGATTCCGAAGGACGCCATCCTGGGCGATCCGGGCAACGGCTTCAGGCAGATGCTCACTACGCTGGACTCCGGCCGCATCGGCATCGCGTCCCAGGCGCTGGGCATTGCCAAGGCGGCCCTCGACGAGTCGGTCAGCTACTCCAAGGAGAGGGTCCAGTTCGGCAAACCCATCTCCGCCTTCCAGGCAACCCAGTTCAAGCTCGCCGACATGGCAACCCGCATCGACGCCTCCGAGCTCCTCATCCTCAAGGCCGCATGGCTCGAGAGCAACCATATGCACTTCGAGAAGGAAGCGGCAATGGCAAAGATGTTCGCCTCGGATACCGCCATGGACGCCAGCATCGAGGCGGTCCAGATCCTCGGCGGCTACGGCTACAGCAGCGAGTACCCGGTGGAGCGGCTCATGAGAGACGCCAAGATCACCCAGATCTACGAAGGCACCAACGAGATCATGAGGGTGGTTGTTTCCCGGGCAGTCCTCGGAATGCGCTAGAGAATCAGACGTAATAACGGGGCAGGCAAATGCCTGCCCCGTCCTCGTGCTTCAACCCGATATTCTTCCTGATCGCGTTGCGGTGGAAACCGCTAATGCGCCTCGGCCCAGTTCTTCCCGGTGCCGATGTCGACCCTGACCGGGACTTCCAGCTTCATCGCGTTTTCCATCTCGTACCGGACAAGCTCGGAGAGCTCGGCCGCTTCGCCCTCGGCGGCCTCGAACACGAGCTCGTCGTGAACCTGGAGGATCATCCTGCTGCGCATGTTTTTCATGCGCTCGAAGATCTTCACCATGGCGATCTTGATGATGTCGGCCGCGGTTCCCTGGATCGGCGTGTTGATGGCGATCCTCCTGCCGGCCTCGCGCTCGTTGAAGTTCGACGACCTGATCTCGGGGATCGTCCTCCGCCTCCCGAGCAGGGTCGTGACGCAGCCTTCCTGTTCGGCTTTCAGGGATATGGAATCCATGAACTCCCGTATGCGGGAATACGTGGAAAGGTAGTTGTCGATGTAGAGCCTGGCAACGTCGCGCTTGATCTTGAGCTCCTGCGAGAGCTTGTGCGGGCCCATGCCGTACATGATGCCGAAGTTGATCGTCTTCGCCACCCTGCGGTGATTGGTTGTCACCTCGTCGAGGGGGATGCCGAAGATCTCGGAAGCTGTCTTGGCATGGATGTCCAGGCCTTCGGTGAAGGCCTGCCGCAGGGTTTCGTCGCCGGTGATGTGGGCGAGGATGCGGAGCTCGATCTGGGAATAGTCGGCGCTTAAGAGTGTGAATCCTTCAGGGGCAATGAACGCCTCCCGGATCCGCTTGCCCATCTCGGAGCGGATGGGGATGTTCTGCAGGTTCGGCTCGGAGGAAGAGATCCGGCCCGTTGCCGTCACCGCCTGGTTGAACCGGGTGTGGACCCTGCCCGACCTTGCGTCTATCATCTGGGGCAGCGCATCGACGTAGGTGTTCTTCAGCTTCGCGTACATCCGGTATTCCAGTATCACGGCCGGAAGGTCGTGCCTGAACGCCAGGGATTCGAGCACCTTGCTGTCGGTGGAGTAGCCGGTCTTGGTCTTCTTGCCGGCCGGGAGCTTCAGCTTCTCGAACAGGATCTCGCCCAGCTGCTTGGGCGAGTTGATGTTGAACTTCTCTCCGGCCATACCGTAGATCTGCCCTTCCATCTGGTTGAGGAACCCGCTTATCTCCTTGGAAATCTTCTCCAGACCGGCCAGGTCTATGAGCACGCCGCCGGCTTCCATGGAGGCGAGCACCCGGGTGAGCGGGATCTCGATATCGGTGTAGATGCTGCTCACACCGACCTTTTCCATGTGCTCGGAGAGCTTGCTCTTGAGCGGCACCAGCACGCTCGCGTTTCCCGCCATGCACCCGGCAAGGTCGTTCCGGTCGATATCGCAGTACTCTTTCAGGTTTCTTCCCGTGCCGGTCAGGTCCTTGAGCCTCGATACCGGTTTGTCCAGGTAGATCTTCGCGAGGTCTTCCAGCGGCACGCTGCCGTTGGCCGCATCGATGCAGTAGGCGCCGAGCATGACGTCGTCGAAGCCTGCGTTTATGTCAATCCCTTTTCTGATGGCCGAGACAAAGGCCAGCTTGGCATCGTGCATGGTGACATGGGCCCCGGCGTTTTTCAGAGGGTCGAGGTATGCCTCGCTGTCGAAGCAGACATAGGTGGTGTCTCCCTGTGTCAGCGCCGACCCGGCGCCTTCGACCACATACAGCCCGAGGTCTCCGGCAAGGTCGGCCCTGCAGAAAAGCTCGATCTTTCCGTCGTAGCCCGAGGGCGCAGCGCCCGGTTGCTCGATGTCCAGGTCGGACAGGAGGGCCTTGAACTCCAGGTCGGTAAAGAGGCTCACGAGCCTGTCCTTATCCGGAGCGCGCTTCACCAGGTCGTCCACGCCGAAATCGAGCGGCACGTCCCTGTCAAGCGTAACGAGCCTCAGGCCTTCGAGGGCCTGTCCGCCGTGTTCTTCCAGGGCCTTTTTCTGTTTTGGCGCGGTCAGCGAGTCGAGGTTATCCAGGATGTCCCGCACATGTCCTTTTTCCTGGATGAGCGATGCAGCGCCCTTGGCTCCGATGCCGGGGACACCGGGTATGTTGTCCGATGAATCGCCCATGATGGCCAGCAGATCCGGAATAAACTCCGGATAGACGCCGAACTTCTCGAACACCCCCTGCCGGTCGTACACCTTGTTGCTCAAGGTGTCCCACACCACGACGCCGCCATCCACGAGCTGCATGAGGTCTTTGTCTCCCGAGACGATGAAGACCCGGCAACCAGGGCCGCACCGGAGGGCCAGGGTCGCGATGATGTCGTCCGCTTCGAAACCCTGCATGCTCGTCATGGGTATGCCCAGGGCCTCGACGATCTGCAGAATGTAGGGGACCTGGACGCTCAAGTCCTCGGGCATCCTCTGCCTCGTGGCCTTGTAGTCCTGGTACAGCTCGTGCCGGAAGGTGGGGCCTTTGGAATCGAGCACGAAACAGACGTGCTGGGGGTTCTTCTCCTTCAGAAGATTGATCAGCATCCGGGAGCAGATATAGGCAGCATTGGTCGGCAGCCCGCGCGAAGTCGAGAGGTTCCGCATGGCATAGAACGCCCGGTAGATGTATGAGCTGCCGTCGATAAGATATACTTCTTTCGTGTCCGTCAAGGCAAAGCCGCCCCTTCTTTCTTCCCCTGCTTCCAGGAATGGTAGTCTCCGATAATATCCGAGTGGTCGAACGCGATATCCGAAGGCAGATTTCCTTCGGCAAACACGGCTGCCCCTTTTGCATCGTCCCCGGGGTTAAGCTCGCCAAGGCCTTCGGCCACGAAGACCGTGGAAATGGTGTGCTGCCTCGGATCTCTCTTCGGGTCGGAGTACACGTGGAACAGACGCATATCCCTTAAATCGAGCCCCGTCTCCTCGGCCGCTTCCCGCTTCGCCGCATCCTCGACGGTCTCGCCGTAATCCACGAATCCGCCGGGCAGGGCCCACCCCTCGGGGGGGTTCTTCCTTTGAATGAGCACGATCCCTGCCTGGTATTCGATGATGATGTCCACGGTCGGCACCGGGTTCCGGTACCGGGTGACGCCCTGCCCGCAGGAAGGGCAGTTGAGCGTTTCGACCGTCGACATCAACTGTCCTTTATCCAGATGGACACTTCAAACCCCGTTGTTCCGTCTACCACGACATCGGCCCTGTCCTTGAGCCCGCAGCATACATCCTCGACCTCCTGCCTGAGCTCGGGAGAAAGGGTGAGATCCGGGCAGCCGATCCTGATGGTCCCGCCTTCCATGGCGATGTTCAGGGCCCTGCCCCGTTCCGTCGCATTGATGATCGTGTTGATGATGCTGGTAACGGCATACGACAGGGCGCTGTAGTCGCTCTTCACATAACAGGACCGGGAGTCGATCTTCACCTCTCGCTTGGTTTCATGCTTGAAGCGCATATCCGCCATGAGGAAATTGAGCTCCATCTCCAGGTATTCCTTTAGCTCGATCGATGTATAGCCCTCGCTGGCCATCTGGATCTTGTACCCGAGCGCTTTCAGTATGTGGTCGATCTTGTCCGCGCCCTCCTGGATGGAGTGGATGTCCTTGCCGTTCTTTTCCTTGACAACCGTCAGCTCTTCCGCTGTAAGCCCGCTGTTCGTATCCAGCTTGTCGTTTCTCGACTGGACGAGCTGGGCCCTTCCCATGATCCACATCAGGGGAGTGTTGAGGTTGTGAACCAGTCCTCCCATGAGAGACCCTACATGATGCAGCACCTTTTCCTTCATACCTCCTCCATGAATGCACGATATGCCAGATAAGTGGAATAGGTATCGACCTTGGAGGAGAGCTCGAACGGAGAATGCATGGAAAGGAGCGGCGGCCCCATATCGACGATATCCATGCCGTATTCGGCGAGATACTTGGCCACTGTCCCGCCGCCTCCCTCATCGACCTTGCCCAGCTCTCCCGTCTGCCAGGGGATGCCGTTTCTGTTCAGATACGACCTGAGCTGCGCCATGTATTCCGCATGGGCCTCATTGGAGCCTACCTTGCCCCGCGAACCGGTGAACTTCGTCACGCACACGCCGTAACCCATCCGCGCAGCGTTCGTCTTCTCGTGTACTTCCGGGTAGTCGGGGTCGAGGCCGCCGTTCGCGTCGCCGGAGATGGCCTTTGACCTGAACAGGACCCGGGAGGGGACAATAGTCTCCTTGAAGCGTTCGCCGATCTCCCACAAGACTTCTTCGATAAAGTTGCTCTTTGCCCCGGTGTTGCCCTCGCTGCCGATCTCCTCCTTGTCCACGAGCATGGCGATGGACGTATGGGAAACCGACTTTGCATCGCGCACGGCGGCGAATGCCGCCCAGGAACAGGCCCTGTCATCCTGGCCGTAGCCGCCGACCATGGAGCGGTCGATGCCCACCTCGCGGGCAGGCCCGGAAGGAACGATCTCGAGATCCGCGGAGACGAAATCCTGCTCGACAATCCCGTACCGCTCGTGGAGCAGCGCAAGGATGTGCTCCTTGACCTTGTTGTCCTTGATCTTGAAGTCCGGCCTGGAGCCGATGATGATATTGAGCTTCTCGGCCTGGAAGGCCTCGGAGAGCTTCTTCGAATACTGGGCATTCGCAGCCAGATGGGGGAGAAGGTCCTCGATGGTGAAACAGGGGTCGTTCTCGTCTTCGCCGATGGTGATATTGACGAGGCTCCCGTCCTCCTTGCCCACCACGCCGTGGATGGCAAGGGGCCGCGCCAGCCACTGATACTTCTTGATCCCGCCGTAGTAGTGGGTTTTGAGCATGGCGAAATCCGTGTCCTCGTAGAGGGGGTTTGCCTTGAGGTCGAGGCGGGGGCAGTCGATATGGGCGATCACGATGCTCACCCCTTCGCAAAGAGGGGCCTTGCCTTTCCGGCATACGGCGATCGCTTTGCCTCTGTTCTCGATGAGGTGCAGTCCTTTCACGCCTTTGGCCTGATCGCGGAAATAGGCCACCGCCTCCCGCTCGGTTTTTACCTTTGACAGAAACCGTATATAGTCTCTGTTATAGGACTCGATCTCACCGTTCTTGCCTTCGAGGATTTCCCATCCGGATTTGACTTTGTTGGTAAGGACCATTTTATCCGTTCGTTTTCGCGGCATTGTCTCCCTCGCCTCCCTTACCCTCTACTTCCTCGGAATATACCTCGGTTATCGACCTGACTTCGATCCCCGCGTCCTTGAGCGCCTTCCGTATGTCGGCCTTCTTGGCATCTACGACTTTAAGCATGAAATTCTGATTCTTCACTTAAACCTCCCTGGTATGGTTTGACCGCACCGGCTGCACTTGTTCCCGTTCATCGCCCTTTCCTGAACGGAAAAACCCACACGGGCAATGATCCGCTGCCCGCAGCCGCGGCAGAATGTATTTTCACCCGCATGCCCTGCGACATTCCCGGTATACACGTATGAAAGCCCTTCGCTCAATCCAATTTCTCGGGCGGCCTCCAGATCCTCGACCGGGGTAGGAGAAGCCTTGTCATACCGGTATCTTGGATAAAACCTGCTGATATGCCATGGGATATCCGGACTCAAGGACCTGATGAACCTGGCGATCTCCCGCAGCTCCTGAGGCGAGTCATTCTCGCCGGGGATGATGAGCGTCGTGATCTCGATCCATATCCCTGCCTCGTAGTATGCGGCTATGGCATCGAGGACAGGGGAAAGCCTGGCGGAGCAGAGCCTTTTGTAAAAGTCTTCCGAGAACGATTTGAGGTCGATGTTCGCGGCGTCGATGAGACCGGCGAGGTCCTGCTTCACGATATCCGGATTGATGTATCCGTTTGTGACCATGACATTGGCGATGCCGCTCTGATGAGCCATCCGGGCGGCATCGACAACGTATTCCAGATAAACGGCAGGCTCGGTGTACGTATAGGAGATGCTTGCGCAATCGTTGCGAAGGGCCGACTGGACGACAGACCCGGGCAGCAGTTCCCTCCCCGTTATCTCGCCGGTATTGAGCGGATACTGGGAGATGTCGCTGTTCTGGCAGAACGTGCACCGGAGGTTGCACCCCACCGTGGCGATGGATAACGATAGCGAACCCGGAAGAAAGTGATACAGGGGCTTTTTCTCGATGGGATCGACGTTTTCGGCGACGCTCCTGCCCCATACGAGGCTCATGAGCGTCCCTTCGTCGTTCCGTCTCACCCCGCATATGCCGGTCTTACCGGGCACGATCACACACTGGTGCGGACACAGCTCACATTGCACGCGGCTGCTTTCCCGGAGTCCTTTCCAGTACCGTGCCTCTTTCATCAATCCTTGTACCTGGCTCCCTTATCCGCAGACAGGGTTTCCGCGGCATAGCGCTTCAGTACGCCGGAGAGCTTCTTTTCCGGCGGGCTGAACGCCTTCCGCCGCTCTTCGAGCTCGCCTTCGTCCACCAGGAGGTCGAGTATCCGCGCCGGGATATCGATCCTGATCTTATCGCCTTCTTTCACCAGCGCTATGGGGCCGCCGGAAGCAGCCTCGGGGGAACAGTGGCCGATGGCGGCGCCGCGCGTGCCCCCGGAAAACCGGCCGTCCGTGATCAGGGCGACGTCCCTGTCCAGTCCCATGCCGGCGATGGTCGAGGTGGGGGTGAGCATCTCACGCATGCCCGGGCCTCCCTTGGGGCCTTCGTACCTGATGACTACGATGTCCCCTGCACGGATCGCCCCGGACAGGATCGCTTCAGTTGCGGCTTCTTCGGAATCGAACACCCTGGCCGTTCCTTCCCGCTGCATCATCTCCGGCAGCACGCCCGACTGCTTCACCACCGCCCCGTCCGGGGCAAGCGACCCGCGGAGGATGGCGATGCCGCCTTCCTGGTGATAGGGGTTGTCCAGAGGGCGTATCACCTCATCGCTCCTGATCTCTGCCCGGCTGAGGTTTTCTTTCAGAGACGACGCGGTTACGGTCATAACGTCCGTATCCAGGACGCCCAGGGGCTCCAATCTCTTCATCACCGCCTGGACCCCGCCTGCCCGGTAGAGGTCTTCGATGAAGTCGGGCCCGGCCGGTGAGAGGTTGCACAAGTGGGGCACCTTTTTGCTCATCCGGTCGAAATCGTCGAGGTCGAGGCTGATGCCCGCTTCGTGCGCCACGGCCGGAACATGGAGAACCGTGTTCGTCGAGCATCCCAGGGCCATGTCCACGGCGATGGCGTTCCTGAAGGCGTTCGGGGTCGCGATGTCACGCGGGGTGATGCCTTTTTCCAGAAGCTCCATGACCTTCATGCCCGCCTGTTTCGCAAGCCTGGTCCGCTCGGAATATACTGCAGGCACGGTGCCGTTGCCCGGCAGGCCGAGACCGAGGGCCTCGGTGAGGCAGTTCATGGAATTCGCCGTAAACATCCCTGCGCAGGACCCGGCTGTAGGACAGGCGCATCCTTCCATCTCCCTCAAGTCATCCTCGGTGATCTTTCCCGCCTTGAGCCGGCCGATTCCTTCGAATACGTTGATGAGGTCCACCTTTTTGCCCCGGTGCACTCCTGCGAGCATGGGGCCTCCGGAGATGACGATCGCCGGGACGTTGATGCGCAGGGCCGCCATGAGCATGGCAGGAACGACCTTGTCGCAGTTCGGCATGAAGATGAGCGCATCGAAGGCATGTCCCATGGCGACGAGCTCGATGGAGTCCGCGATGATCTCCCGGGACGGCAGCGAATACCTCATGCCTGCGTGGTTCATGGCGATCCCGTCGCAGATGCCGATTACGGAGAACTCCATGGGCGTGCCGCCCGCCATCCTCACGCCGTCCTTGGCGGCCTGGGCCAGTTGGCGCAAGTGGATGTGCCCGGGGATGATCTCGTTGGCGGAGTTCACGATCCCGACGAACGGACGGGCGATCTCCTCGTCGGTGAGCCCGTTAGCCTTGAGCAGAGAACGGTGCGGAGCCTTTTCAAATGACTTTTTGGTACTGTCGCTTCTCATGTGCGAACCTTCCTCTCATGCATGGATTGCAAAAGAGAGTATTACACGGAAAAGCCTCATTTTCAAGCACATGATTCCCTGCGCGCAGGACGCTTTGCCAGCGATATCCCTATATAAAAGCTTGCGGCACCCGCGAAGACCCGGGCAGTCGGATTCCTTCCTGCGATTATTAGCATTTCAGATAATTATTGTATAATCCGAAAAGGAGGCTTGACTCATACTGCATGTTGGATATTTACAGAGTATAGCGTTATCTATGGGGGTGAAGAAATATCACATGAGAACTATCCGAGAAACAGACACTGCCGGAATAACCAAACCGAGGAGAGGAGGAGAAGAAAGGTGAAAGAAAAAGATTATTTTCAGGCACTCTATGACGTGGCGAAGGTGGTCAACGCCTCGCTCGATATGACGACTGTGCTTGAGGAGATCGTAAAGTCGGTTGCCCTGACCATGACGGCCAAGGCTTCGTCGATCCGGCTCCTCGACTCCCGGAAAAGGTCGCTGATGATGGGAGCCGCCTACGGCCTTTCCAAAGGCTATATCAGGAAGGGTCCGGTACTGGTCAAGGAAAGCGGCCTCGACCAGAAAGCGCTCGCAGGACAGCTCATCTGGATCAAGAACGCCCAGACGGACCCGGACTTCCAGTACGGAGCCGGCGCAAAGGCGGAAGGAATCAAGTCCGTAATCGTCGTGCCGCTCAAGGTGGAAAAGAGTGTCATCGGCGTCCTGCGGGTTTATACAGACAAGATCCGTGAGTTCAACCAGCAGGAAACGAAATTCCTGGAAGCCGTATCGTACTTAAGCGCCATGGCCCTCGAAAACGCACGGCTCCACCAGGCCCTGAAGACAAACTACGATCTGCTTGTGGCCCACAAATATCGTCTGGACGACAATTGATAAGGAGGCAACAATCATGATCCGATGCGGAATCAACGGCTTCGGCCGTATTGGAAGGCAGGTCTTGAAGGCCATCATGGAGAGGCACGGCGAGAGCTTACAGGTCGTAGCGGTAAATGATATCTCCCCGGTGGAAACAAATGCCCACCTCTTCCAGTACGATACAAACTACGGGCACTTTGCCGGAGAGGTGTCGACCAGGAAAGACACCATCATCATCAACGGCAACAAGATCAAGAACTATGCATTCAGGGACCCGTCGCAGATACCCTGGGACGACGAGGGGGTGGATGTGGTTATCGAATCCACGGGCCTCTTCCTTAAACGCCAGGATGCTTCGGCTCACCTCTACACCGGCGCAAAGAAGGTCATCATCACCGCCCCGGCCAAAGAAGAGGACATCACCATCGTGATGGGCGTCAACCACAAGTCGTACAACCCGAAAAAGCACCACATCATTTCGAATGCATCCTGTACCACGAACTGCCTCGCACCGCCTGCGATGGTCATACACAAGGCCTTCGGGATCGAGAAAGGATGGATGACGACCATACATGCGTATACGAACGACCAGAGAATCCTCGACATGCCCCACAAGGACTTGAGGCGCGCCCGGGCGGCGGCGATGAACATCATCCCGACGTCCACTGGTGCAGCAAAGGCCCTGTCCCTGGTCATTCCGGAGCTCAAGGGCAAGCTCGACGGCTTTGCCCTGAGGGTCCCCACTTCGACGGTTTCGGTTGTCGATCTGACGGTCGAGCTCACAAAGGGAGCCACCACCGAGGAACTCAGAGACCAGCTCAGGAAGGCAGCGAAGACGACGCTGAAAGGCATCATGTACTGCGAGGACAAGCCGCTGGTATCCATCGACTACAAGGGCAATCCCAATTCGTCCATCGTAGACGTCGAATTCACCCGGGTCATGCAGAAAAATATGGCCAAGCTCGTTGCCTGGTATGACAACGAGTGGGGATACTCCTGCAGGGTAGCGGATCTGGCTGACTACATAGTCCAGAAAGGCCTGTAACATTTTCGAGTAAAATGTGCCTTCCCCTCAAGCCTTTCAAAGGACCTCGAAAGGGGAAGGCACATCTCTTATAACCATTCGATCATTGGGCTTTTCCTGTAAATTCCACCGGTTCAATCCACCGCCATATTCAACAATATTGTTCATTATATCCGACCTTTAAGCTTGACTCGCCATACAAGCTTTCCTATAGTGCATGCGCACTTATTGAGAGGGGAGTATGTATGCCAAAGAGAAACGACATCCACAAGGTAATGATTATCGGCTCCGGACCCATCATCATCGGGCAGGCATGCGAGTTTGACTATTCGGGAACCCAGGCGTGCAAGGCCCTGAGGGAGCTTGGATACAAGATCGTGCTCGTCAACTCGAACCCCGCGACCATCATGACGGACCCCGTCATGGCGGATGCGACATACATCGAACCGCTCAATGTCCGGTCACTGGAAGCAATCATTGCCAAAGAGCGTCCCGATGCGATCCTCCCGAATCTCGGCGGACAGTCCGGCCTGAACCTCACCTCCAGCCTCGCCCGTGAAGGCATCCTCGAAAAGTACGGGGTGAAGGTCATCGGGGTCAACGTGGATGCCATCCATCGGGGCGAAGACAGAAGCGCCTTCAAGGAAACCATGAACCGCCTCGGCATCGAAATGCCCAAGAGCGAGCTGGCATACACCGTTGATGAAGCGGAGAAGATCGCTTCCAGCCTCGGGTACCCGGTGGTCATCCGCCCTGCCTATACCATGGGAGGCACCGGAGGCGGGCTTGTATACAATGTTGAAGAGCTGCGGATCGTCACGAGCAGGGGCCTTGCAGCCAGCATCATCGGACAGGTGCTCGTGGAAGAGTCGGTCCTGGGCTGGGAAGAGCTCGAGCTCGAAGTCGTACGCGACGCAAAGAACAATATGATCACGGTATGCTTCATAGAAAACATCGACGCCATGGGCGTCCATACGGGTGATTCTTTCTGCTCGGCTCCCATGCTCACCATCGACAAGGAGCTCCAGGCGAGGCTTCAGAAGCACTCGTACGACATCGTAGAGGCCATCGAGGTGATCGGCGGGACCAACGTTCAGTTCGCCCATGACCCCAAGAGCGGGAGGATCGTGGTCATCGAGATCAACCCCCGGACATCGCGCTCGTCCGCACTCGCCTCCAAGGCGACCGGATTCCCCATCGCCCTTGTTTCTTCGAAGCTTGCGGCCGGGCTCAACCTCGACGAGATCCCCTACTGGAGGAGCGGCACGCTGGACAAGTACGAACCGTGGGGCGACTACGTGGTCATCAAATTCGCGAGATGGGCTTTCGAGAAGTTCAAGGGCTCTGCCGACAAGCTCGGCACCCAGATGAGGGCCGTCGGCGAAGTCATGAGCATCGGCAAAAATTATAAGGAGTCCTTCCAGAAGTCGATCCGCTCCCTGGAGATCGGGCGCTATGGGCTCGGCTTTGCCAAAGACTTCAACGAGAAAGACCTCAAGACGCTGCTGGATATGCTGGGCGAGCCTTCGAGCGAGCGGCAGTTCATCATGTACGAGGCCCTGAGGAAGGGTGCGAGCATCGAAGACCTCTCGCAAAAAACTCACCTGAAGGCATGGTTCATCAACCAGATGAAAGAACTCGTGGAGCTCGAAGAAAAGATCCTCTCCTATAAAGGCAAGGACCTCCCTGGTGACCTCCTCGCCCAGGCCAAGAAGGACGGCTTTGCAGACCGCTACCTGGCCAAGCTGCTCGGCAAGCCCGAAGAAGAGATCAGGAAGCAGCGGACCGCCCTCGGAATCGTTCATGCCTGGGACAAGGTTCCGGTGAGCGGGGTGGAGAATGCGGAATATTACTACTCCACCTATAACGGCAAGGATACGGTGCCGGTGAGCGACCGGAAAAAGATCATGGTCTTAGGCGGCGGGCCCAACAGGATCGGCCAGGGGATCGAGTTCGACTACTGCTGCGTGCACGCGGCATTCGCCATCAGGGACATGGGCTGTGAATCCATCATGATAAACTGCAACCCCGAGACCGTGTCCACGGACTACGACACGTCGAACAAGCTCTATTTCGAGCCGTTGACCGTAGAAGAGGTCTTGAGCATCTACGAGAAGGAAAAGCCCGAAGGCGTCATCGCCCAGTTCGGAGGCCAGACCCCGCTCAATATCGCAGGCGAGTTGGAGAAGGCAGGCGTGAAGATCCTCGGCACCTCCCCGTACACCATCGACCTTGCTGAAGACAGGGACCAGTTCCGCAAGATGATGGACAAGCTCGGCATCCCCATGCCCGAATCCGGCATGGCGATCAACCTGGAAGAAGCCCTCGAAGTGGCGGACCGGGTCGGCTACCCCCTCATGGTGAGGCCTTCGTACGTTCTGGGAGGCAGGGGTATGGAGGTGGTGCACGACGAGGAAATGCTCACGGAATATCTCCGTGCAGCCGTTGACGTTACCCCGGAGAGGCCCATCCTCATCGACAGGTTCCTCGACAACGCCATCGAGGCGGAAGCGGACGCCATATCGGACGGTCACGACGCCTTTGTCCCGGCCGTCATGGAGCACATCGAGCAGGCAGGGGTCCATTCGGGAGATTCGGCGTGCGTGATCCCTCCCGTCAGCATCCCTTCGAAACATATCGAAACCATTACCGAGTACACGAAAAAGATAGCCGTCGAGCTCGGCGTGGTGGGACTCATGAACATGCAGTACGCGATCCACAAAGACACGGTATACGTACTGGAGGCGAACCCGCGGGCGTCCCGGACAGTGCCGCTCGTCTCCAAGGTATGCAACATCCCCATGGCGCGGATTGCAACCCAGGTCGTCCTGGGCAGGAAGCTCAAGGACTTTGACTTGCACCGGAGGCTTATTCCGCATTTCGGCGTGAAGGAAGCGGTGTTCCCGTTCAACATGTTCCCCGAGGTAGATCCGCTGCTCGGTCCCGAGATGCGGTCCACCGGCGAGGTTCTCGGGATGGCCAAGTCGTTCGGGC
The DNA here is from genome assembly GCA_002448235.1 of Syntrophaceae bacterium UBA6087. GTDB lineage: Bacteria > Desulfobacterota > Desulfomonilia > UBA1062 > UBA1062 > Phosphitivorax. Next base: position 10,979 of record DIXF01000001.1, on the reverse strand, counting down.
TGGCATTCTACAAGGCGTCCGAGGCGGCATCGCAGATACTTCCCAAAGAAGGGACCGTGCTGCTGACCGTCTCGCGGAGGGAGCGCCCGGCGGTGCTGGAAACCGCACGGCTCTTTGCCTCCTTGGGCTTCAAGATAAAGACCACCCGGGGTACGTACAAGTTCTTGAGGGAAAACGGGATCGAATCCGAGATGGTGCTCAAGCTCCACGAAGGAAGGCCAAACATCGTTGACGGGGTCAAGAACCGCGAATTCGACCTGATCATCAACACCCCGAGCGGGAAACTCAGCAAGCATGACGACTCCTATATCAGGAAGGCCGCGATCAGGTATAAGGTTCCCTATATCACCACGCTGGCCGCAGCAACAGCCGCGGCGAGGGGTATCGAGGCATTCCGGAAGGGCGCGGAATCGGTCAAGCCCCTGCAGCAGTACCACGAGGATATTCAGTAGCCCGGCAGCGATTTTGAAAAAATGCTTGATCGGCCGGGCTTATAACGGTATAGTCCGAAAGTCTCCTGTGCAGGCATCGAGTCGAAAAAGGGGGCTTTGAAAACTGTTATCCTGCAATGATCATGAGATGATCGTCTTGTGACATCGCAAAACGAATTTATTGTATGAATTTATGCACAGGGGACATTCCTTTTGGAGACCCGCAAAAAGGTTGTCCCGGAACACCCCGCAGGGAAGCGTAACCGTTCCTTCAGGATGCGTCGCCCGGATTCTCTGAGGTTTTGCGCTCCGAAGCATTACCCGAAGCATCGATTATCTCCCGTATCTTCAACGAAAGGTCCTGCAGGCTGAAAGGCTTCTGGATAAAGCCGTTGCATCCCTTCTTCATGATCTCTTCAGCCTGTCCGTCACGGCTGTATCCGCTCGACAGGAGAATCTTCACTCCCGGGTCAAGCTCTTTGAACCGCTCGTATGCCTTCATCCCCCCCATGCCGGGCATGATCATATCCAGGATCACCAGCCCTACCCCGCCCATATGATTCCGGTACAACGAAAGCGCATCCTCTCCGCTGTATGCGCTCAAGACCGTGTATCCCAGGTTCTGCAGCATATCCGCACCCACATCGACGACCATCTCCTCATCGTCTACCAGGAGCACGGTCTCGATGCCTTCCTTTATCTCATCATAAGCTTCCCGCTCGACTTCAGGCTCCCGGATGCTCGCAGGCAGGTAGACGTGAAACGAAGAGCCCGTGCCTATCTCGCTGTCAACCGTGACAAATCCTCCGTGATTCTTGACGATGCCGTATACGGATGCGAGACCCAGGCCCGTGCCGATCCCCCGTTCCTTGGTCGTGAAGAACGGATCGAAGATCCGTACCCGTATGTCCTCCTCCATGCCCATGCCCGTATCCCTTACGTCAAGCTGTACAAACCTGCCCGATTTCAGTGAATGCGGCCCAACGATCCCATCTGTCAGCAGCGTGTTCCTGCACTCGACGAACAGCTCGCCCCCGTCGGGCATAGCCTGCCAGGCGTTGACGAACAGATTCAGCAGCACCTGCTCCATCTGACCGTGATCGACTTCGACTGGCCACAATCCTTCTTCCACCTCGTAGTGCGTCCGGATTTCCTTCTTGGTCCGGGCGAACATCTCCAGGCTCCTCTCCACGAACTCGCCCAGATCCGTTGCCCTCGTCTCATACTTGCCGCCGCGGGCGAATCCGAGGAGCCTCTTGGTCAGCTCGGAACCTCTGAGCACATACCGCTCGATGTTCTTCAGCCGCTCGTAATCTTCTTCTCCGCCCTTCTTCCCCATGAGGATCAGCGAGATGTTCCCCAGAACCCCCATGAGCAGATTATTGAAATCATGGGCAATGCCTCCTGCCAGGGTCCCGATCGCCTCCATGCGCTGCGCCTGCTGAAACTGCTTTTCGAGCTGTTCGGTCTCGGTCACATCGATGAACACCGCCTGGATGGCGGTTTTTCCCATGTACGGAACCGGCGCGGCGTTTACCTGGACCCTGATGAACGATCCGTCCTTCCGTATCCCGGTGTAGGTTTCGAGGGAGGAGTAGGGAATCCTCCGGTTGATCTTGGACGCCGCCCGGTTTTTCAGATTTTCATGATCGTCGGAATGCACAATGTCCCAAACCGTTATATTCTGGGACTCCGCCAGGGTGTATCCGAACATCCGGCAGGCGACTTCATTGAGAAGAATGAACCTGGCCGTAGGTATGTCGAAGACGGCGAACCCGAAAAAAGTGCTTTCCACAAAAGAACGGTATCTTTCCTCACTCTGCCGCAAATTCACCTCGGCCTGTTTGCGGTCGGTGATGTCACGGCTCACCCCGACGAGGCCTATGACTTTTCCCGCTTTGTCGCAGATGGGGGCCTTTATGGTGTCGAAAAAGACCCCGCCGCCATCGGGCTTCGGGAAAAACTCCTCGATATGGACGGCTTTGCCTCCTGCGATCACGGGCTCGTCCGTCATCTTCTGCTGCATGGCATATTCCCGGGCGAAGATCTACATATCGGTCTTTCCCTCGATCTCTTCTTTGGAAAGCCCTGCGAAGAGCTCGAACGCCTTATTCACCGAGATGTTCCGGCCTTCTGCATCCTTGAAATAAACGATGTCCGGGATTGCCTGGAGCAGGGTGTTGATCTTCTCGTTGATTTCCGAGATGCGTTCGGTATCCTCGACGCTCTCCGTTACGTCGCGGCCCACCGCAACAATGGAGGACATCTTTCCGTGCCGGACCAGAGAGACGCCGGTAACGGTACCGAAGCGGCGGCTCCCGTCCTTGGCGATGAATTCATACTGCTCAGGGTCCACCTGGCCGCCCTCGCTGATATGCCCGAGAAGGATCAGCGCCTTGTTCAGGGAGTCGGGCTGCAATATGCCCAACTCATAGATCTTGCCCGAGATAAGCTCTTCCGGCTTGTACCCCAGCATCTTCTCGATGCTGGGCGAAACGCTCATAATATCGCCCTCCGGGTTGAGGGAAAACATGACATCCGTGGATTTCTCGAAATACAGCCGGTACTTCTCTTCCGTCTGGAGGATGTCCCGCTCCCTGTCTTTGTACCGCTCGAGCTCGCTTTTCAGCTCGGCCACCGTCGCCTGCAAGCTTTCGCAGGATTGATCGTCTGTCACCCGCAAACCCCCAAGTAATTCACTATTGCCGAATGATTCACCCTAAAAATAATCACATGTTTTACACAGTCAATATATTCGCCCATTTACGATAATTTCTTGAGCATAAATCCATTACCAGGACATCCGACCGAAAAGACCGGAATCTGCTGACCGAGGACGCCGCACAGCTTTAAACCGTATTGACAAAAGCGATATTTTGTACCATCTCTTTGCACTTGGAAGTTTTTATTGGTGTCGCATGAGGAGGAAAGAAGGTGAATGCTATCCGCATCGCTGTGCTGTTCACACTCATTGCCGCCCTCTCCGGTTGCAAGGTGAGCAGCGAAGCAATGCTTGTCGATCATGAAGGACACTTCTACTACGGGACCGCAACCTTCAATGCCCAGTACCAGACAGGCTCGATCACATTCCCCAGCACCCCATATGGATCGCTTACCGGACCGTTCGTTATGATCACCACGGATGAAAAGAAGCCGGTCATACAGCTGGAAAGCACCCCCCTGCAGCAATTTTCCGGAAAGGCCCATCTGGGAAGTAAAGGAAAACGTTTCCTCGAGTGCGATATCACCGCCGAGTTCAAGTCAAAGGGGATGGGAGACATGAAGATGATCGGCTGCGGCACCTGCTATGATACGAACAAGAATGCCTACGATATCACGTTCCAGTGATTACAAACGCCGGGAAATCGCTTTGACCTTTGAGAAAGAAGAGCAAGCAGAAACTGCCGGGGATAAAAGCTGGTAGCGGGGGGAGGATTTGAACCTCCGACCTTTGGGTCAGAAATCACAGAAAATCATCGGAAATAATCCTTGAGGTTAGCAATAGGTTACACCTTGAAACGGGAGAAAGACATGGCCCAGCCACGAAAAGCAACGAAGACCATAGGTGTCTATGAGCCGTATCTGACACGAAAACGAAAAAATCACCACGAGGGAAGACGATCCCCGATGTATGCTACTATATCAACTTTAAGGCCAATGGGAAGCTAACCTGGGAAAAGGTGGGGTGGCTTTCCGAAGGATACAGCGAAAAGCTTGCAGCAGTAGTCAGGTCAGAGCGTATCCGCTCTATCAGGCATGGTGAAGAGCTTCCCCAGCAGAAACAGAAGGCCCCCACGTTCAAGAGCCTCGCCGAGAAGTACCTCAAATGGTCCGAAGAGAATAAGAACAGGAAAGGCATCGAGGACAAGAGCCGGTACGAAAACCACCTGAAGGACCGATTCGATGACAAGCTTCTCGATGAGATCTCTCCCTTCGATCTGGAACGGTTGAAATCGGAGATGCTCAAGGCCGAGATCGCACCCAAGACAGTCACCCACTGCCTAGGCCTTATGCGCACCATGTTTAACAAGGCGGCAGACTGGAACCTCTACCAGGGACAGAATCCTGTCCGCAAGGTAAAGATGCCAGTTATCCAGAATGCGCGAGACCGCTTCCTATCATTCGAGGAAACCGAGACCCTGTTGCATGAGTTGAAACGTAATACCAGGGTAAAAAAAGAGTATCGGGAACTGGAAGACCCATGGCTTCATGACATCACCCTACTCTCTTTGGACAGTGGTGCCCGCGCTTCCGAGATCTTCAACCTGAAGGGACAAGACATCGATTTAAAGCATGGGCTGATCACCCTACGAGACACCAAGAACACAGAGACGCGGCGCTTACCGATGACGAGTAGGGTCCGCGAGATGCTCAAGCGGAGGCAACCTGAGAATCCGAACTGCCATGTTTTCACCGACAGAAAGGGGCGAGTAATCAAAGAGGTTTCAAATGCCTTCCAGCGGACGGTAGACCGTTTAGGATTTAACAAAAACGTTAATGATTCACGACATCGGGTAGTCTTTCACACATGCAGACATACCTTCGCCTCGTTGCTCGCTATCAAAGGGGCACCCATCTTCACTATCGCGAAACTGATGGGCCACAAAAGCATCTCTATGAGTGAACGCTACAGCCACCTTAGTACTACAGTAGAGGAGTAGAACATCGGACTTCGGATCCCTATATGCATTTTTTAAGAGAAGAACTTAAGGAGAGGAGTACGCAATGGGAGAAGAAGGACGAAGGACGATGAAGCAGTGGCCTCAGGCCTTTGAAGAGATAGAGAACCGGATACATCATCTGTTTGCCCAGTATCAAAGCCGAGAGCGAGCGATGCAATATATCAAGGGGCTCTTGAGCCCGGTGGAGCGGAAGAATTCCTGGCAGCTGGCAGAGGCAGCGGGAGAGAAAGACCCTTACCGAATCCAGTATCTGCTGGGGAAAGCGGACTGGGATCCGGACGCCATGAGGGATGGTCTTATCAAGTATGTTGGCGACCATGTTGAAGATTCGGAAGCAGTCCTTGTGGTGGATGAGACTGGGTTTTTGAAGAAGGGCACGCACTCGGCAGGGGTTGCCCGTCAGTACAGCGAAACTGCTGGGCGCATTGAGAACAGCCAGATCGGCGTGTTTGCCGCATATGTCACCGCTAGTGACCATATACTCATTGACCGTGAGCTCTATCTGCCCAAAGAGTGGATGGAAGATGCCAAGAGGCGGTCATCGGCAGGGATCCCCGAGGAGAGGAAGTTCTTCAGCAAGCCGAAGCTTGCTAAGGTGATGGTAGAGCGGATTATCTCGTCGGACCTTGCGTTCAAGTGGGTAGCCGGTGACTCCGTGTACGGCGATGACCGCAGCTTGCGCATATGGCTTGAGGAGAAGAGAAAGGCATATGTGTTTGCCGTGTCAGGAAAGGAATACGTCTTTGTCGGACTTAACCAATACCGGGTTAGCGATATCCTCGCATCTCTGCCCAAGAAGGGCTGGGTGAGGATGAGCGCAGGGGATGGATCGAAAGGACCGCGGATGTATGACTGGTTACTCCTTGAAACCAACCCCCCATTACGTAAGGGGTGGAAGAGATGGCTGCTGGTGAGGCGGAGCGTGAATGATCCCCAAGAGATTAAAGCACACGTTGCCTGCGCTCCTGCACAGACAGAGCTCTCCGAGCTCGTCCGGATTGCCGGGGTCCGGTGGGCTATTGAGGTCAGTTTTGAGGATGCGAAGCAGGAAACCGGTCTTGACGAGTATGAGGTCCGTTCCTTCACCGGGTGGTATCGGCACATCACGCTCTCGATGTTTGCCTATGCCCTTTTAAATGTCCTCAAGGGGAGCGCCAGGGAGGCGGTTAAAAAAAACCAGCAGATCAGCAAGGGGAGCCTTGCTCGCTTCAAAACGCATCGTGGGCTCCTGTCTCCCTGACGGTTCGAGAGATTCGCAGACTCCTGTGGGATCTTTTCCTGAGCATGAGAAAAACTGCTGAACTGATATTTACCTGGTCCCATTTTCGAAGGACTCATCAGGCCATTGCCAGGTATTACCATTACAAAAAACGTCATGCCCTGGATTCACTGTATGATGCTTTACTACTGTAGTACTAGCCTCGTTCTCGGAATCGGCTACCCAGGTGCCCAGGATCTCACGATACCCATCCTCTCCTATGCCCACTACCAGAAGAACACCCTGCGGTAATACCTGATGATTGATTCTTATCCTCTCATACCGGGCGTCCACCACCAGATACGGATAGGACTTCTTCAATGGACGGCTTCTCCATGCCTTTACTTCCTCGTCCAGGTCTTTCGCCAACCGGGATACCTGGCTCTTCGATATATCCAGTCCGCACAAGGCCTCGGTAACTGCTTTGACCTTCCGGGTAGATACCCCGTGCACGTACATCTCTACCAATGACAGCATCAATGCTTTCTCATTCCTTTGATATCGATCGAGGAGTTCGGTCTGGAACCGTCCTTCCCGATCCTTGGGCACCAGAAGCTCCATTCGGCCCAGCCGGGTCATCAATGCCCTCGGCTTGTACCCGTTCCTGTATCCCTTCCTGTCCTGTGTCCGTTCATGAGTCTCTGCCTGGAGAAATGAGGTCAGTTCTTCTTCAAGGATCCTTTGTATTGCCGATTCCATTACTCTCCGCAAACCATCGTCTCCCTGTCCCGTCGCCTCTTGCCAAATACCCAATAAATCCTTATCATCTTCCCTGCGAGCCATTAACTCCTCCTTAAAAGCGTTTGTTTAGCCACTTCGCTTTATCGGAGTTGTTCTTGGCTCGTTTTACCTTTTTACAGAACTATAGAGACTTAACCGATCAGAGCTAAGAAAGTAATGATTTCAGAAAAAGATAGAAGCTTTGTAGCTAGCCTGTAAGTTATACTATCCGGATGATATCTCCCATATAAACCAATGTAATTTCAGTAACTAATAAATATTGAATTATGTATTGATAAATAATATAATAATAAATTGATTTAATAATGAGTCTTAATCTTTGATTGAATAAACTTTACCTCTATGAACAAAGGAGGATTTCAATGGTTATCAAACATCTTAAGCTTGTTTTCATGCTATCTTCTGTTCTTGCCCTGCTTGCCGGCTGCGGAGGAGGAGGTGGTGGTGGTGATGGAACGGCGGGGCCTGAAGAAAAGGACAGCACCTGGGAGACAAAAGGTTCATCCTTCACGGCAGAGGGAAACAAGGGATATCATATTGATGGTGACTCACTGGTGACGATCACTCTTCCTGCTTCATACACTCTGAGTATAGGTGACACCATCCATATCGACGGCGTAGGTACCGGCGGATGGAATATCGCTCAGAATGCAAACCAGAGAATCAACACGGAAAACATTCCACCAGTCGCTGTTTTTTGGACTGCACGTGAATCAAGCAGAGATTGGTCCTCTGTGGCATCATCTTCCGATGGCACCAAGCTGGTCGCGGCAGTTTTCAGAGGACAGATATACACCTCGACGGATTACGGTGCAGCTTGGGTTCCACGAGATGTAAACAGAGATTGGTCCTATGTGGCCTCGTCTTCCGATGGCACCAGGTTGGTTGCGGTTGTTTATGGCGGACAGATCTACACCTCGGCAGATTCCGGCGTAAACTGGTATCCACATGAATCGAACAGAGATTGGACCTCTGTGGCCTCGTCTTCCGACGGTACCAAACTGGTTGCGGTTAATTTATCTGGGCAAATTTACACCTCGACAAATTCCGGTACAAACTGGACAGCCCGTGAATCAGCCAGGAATTGGTACTTCGTGGCATCGTCTTCCGATGGCGCCAAGCTGGTCGCGGTTGTTCTCGGCGGGCAGATCTACACCTCGACAGATTCCGGTGTAACCTGGACTCCGCGAGATTCAGACAGAAAATGGACCTGTGTAGCCTCGTCTTCCGATGGCACCAAGCTAGTCGCGGTTGTTGGTTATAATAGTCCGGGACAGATCTACACTTCGACGGATTCCGGTGCAACCTGGATTCCACGGGAATCAAACAGATATTGGTACTCCGTGGCATCGTCATCCGATGGCACCAGGCTGGTAGCAAGTGTTGGTTATGTGAATCCTGGACAGATCTACATATCGACAGATTCCGGTGTAACCTGGACCGCGAATGAATCAAGCAGAGGTTGGTCCTGCGTTGCCTCTTCTGCGGACGGCTCAAGGGTTGCCGCGGTTGTCTACGGAGGACAGATATACGCTTCAAAACTCTATAACCCTACCACGACACCAGGAACGGCTGGTTATATCACTGGGGGACAGAATGATTCCCTCACACTTGAATACTTAGGCAACGACACCTTTGATGTGCTGGAATATGCAGGTAATCTTGTAGTTCATTAAGGGACGCTAGGCTGGGTTTGCACTAGTACTACAGTTGTAGAGCACCATAAAGAGCATCCAGGGCATGTCGTTTTTTGTAATGGTAATACCTGGCAATGGCCTGATGAGACCTTCTGAAATGGGACCAGATAAATATTGCTTCCGCAGTTTTTATCATACCCAGAAAGAGATCCCAGAGGAGCCTGCGAACTTCTCGTACTGTCAAGGAGACAGGAGCCCACGCTGTGCTTTGATGCGGGCGAGACTTCCCTTCCTCGCAGGCAGGTTTTTTTTAAACGCCTCCCTGGCACTGCCCTTGAGCACACTCAAGAGCGCATAGGCGAACATCGAGAGTGTAATGTGCCGGTACCACCCCGTGAAGGAGCGGACCTCATACTCATCAAGGCCGGTCTCCTGTTTCGTATCTTCGAAGCTGACCTCAATAGCCCACCGATTTCCGGCAATACGCACCAGTTCAGAAAGCGCTGTCTTCGCAGGAGCACAGGCTACATGGGCTTTGAGGTCCTGGGGATCATGCACGCTCCGCCTCACCAGCAGCCATCTCTTCCAGCCCTTACGGAGAGGGGAATTGATCTCCAGGAGAAGCCAATCATAGAGCCTTGGCCCTTTTGATCCATCCCCTGCGCTCATCCTCACCCAACCCTTACCTGGCAGAGAGGCGAGGATGTTGCTGACCCGATACTGGTGGAACCCGACGTCAACATATTCTTTCCCAGACACGGCGAATACGTATGCTTTCCCCTTCTCTTCGAGCCATATGCGCAAACTACGGTCATCACCATACACCGAATCGCCCGCTGCCCATTTGAACGCAAGGCCGGATGAGAGAATCCGATCCATCATCATCTTAGCAAGCTTCGGCTTGCTGAAGAATTTCCTCTCGGGTGGGATGCCTGCCGATGACCGCCTCTCGGTGTCTGCCACCCACTCCTTGGGAAGATAGAGTTCCCGGTCTATGAGGATATGGTCTCTCTCGGTGACATATGCGGTAAACACACCGATCTGGCTGTTCTCGATGCGGCCCGCGGTCCCGCTATACTGGCGGGCTACCCCTGCCGAGTGCGTACCCTTCTTCAAAAAGCCCGTCTCATCCACTACAATGACGGCTTCCGAATCTTCAACATGGTCGCCAACATACTTGATAAGATCATCCCTCATGGCGTCCGGATCCCAGTCCGCTTTCCCCAGCAGATACTGGATTCGGTAAGGGTCTTTCTCTCCCGCTGCCTCTGCCAGCTGCCAGGAATTCTTCCGCTCCACCGGGCTCAAGAGCCCCTTGATATATTGCATCGCTCGCTCTCGGCTTTGATACTGGGCAAACAGATGATGTATCCGGTTCTCTATCTCTTCAAAGGCCTGAGGCCACTGCTTCATCGTCCTTCGTCCTTCTTCTCCCATTGCGTGCTCCTCTCCTTAAGTTCTTCTCTTAAAAAATGCATATAGGGATCCGAAGTCCGATGTTCTACTCCTCTACTGTAGTACTAGCTGGTCTGAGGTATTCAAGGAACTCAAGGAAAGAGGCCTCAATGGTGTGCGGTATGTGGTATCTGATGATCATGCCGGTCTTGTTAAAGCCATTGAAAGGCACTTTCAGGGTTGTCTGTGGCAGCGATGCCAGGTTCATTTTCTCCGCAACATCATTTCTCAGGTTAGCAAGAAGGATCGGCCCAGGGTCATAGAGATGATCAGGGACATCACGGCTGCACAGAGCTATGAGATTGCCCGTAAGCGGATGGATGAGGTCATCGAGGCCTTAGAGAAGGATCATCCAAAGGTATCTCAGATGCTCGACGAGCATGGAGAAGAGATCCTTTCTGTCTACCAACTGCCTCTTCATCACCGGAGATCGATGAAATCCACGAACATGCTGGAGCGCTATAATCAGGAACTGAAACGCAGGACCAGGGTCGTAAGGATATTCCCTCATCAGGAATCCTGCTTAAGACTGGTGACTGCCATGGCCATGGAAATGAGTGAAGAATGGATGGTCCGCCGCTACCTCATCTTCGAAGATCAGGTAGCGGATAAGAATATAAAAGATCAGCTGGCTGCTTAATGCTTATGTCGGAGATGGCAATTTACAGACAATCGGGGACTTGACTCTCTGATCACCCCCTTATAGATACCATAGCTATTAGAAAACCATAATCTTGTTTAGATATTCAGAGACGCTGTTGAAAAAGCCCCGAGC
>DIXF01000007.1 GCA_002448235.1 Syntrophaceae bacterium UBA6087 | reverse complement strand
TGGCTTATTTGATGACAGGCCCTAGATGAAAACACCAAATCTATTTGAAAAGCCTTGCAGGCATACTATTCTTTACACTATTCACCCGCGCCGCCGAGTCAAGTCCCCGATTGTCTGTAAATTGCCATCTCCGACATAAGCATTAAGCAGCCAGCTGATCTTTTGTGTCCTTATCCGATACCTGATCTTCGAAGATAAGGTATCGGCGGACCATCCATTCTTCACTCATTTCCATGGCCATAGCAGTCACCAGCCTGAGACAAGACTCCTGATGAGGGAAAATCCTGACCACCCTGGTCCTGCGTTTCAGTTCCTGATTGTAGCGTTCCAGCATGTTCGTGGATTTCAGAGACCGCCTGTGATGAAGAGGCAGTTGATAAACAGTGAGAATATCCTCCCCATGCTCTTCGAGCATCTGAGATACCTTAGGGTGCTTCTTCTCAAGAGCTTCTATGACTTCGTCCATTCGTTTGCGGGCACTCTCATGGCTCTGTGCCGCCATTATCTCACGGACCATCTCGATCACTTTGGGCCGGTCCTTCTTGCTTATCTGGGAGATGATGTTGCGCATAAAATGCACCTGGCAGCGCTGCCAGAGACAACCCTGGAAGTGCCGCTCGATGGCTTTGCATAACCCGGCATGATCGTCAGACACCACATACCGTACCCCATTCAAGCCACGATCCTTGAGCTCCTTGAAAACCTCGGACCAACTCGCTTCGCTCTCCGAGTCCGCCACCCACGTGCCCAGGATCTCCCGGTACCCGTCTGCCCTGATGCCCACCACCAGAAGAACTCCCTGGCTTATCACCTGATGGTTGATACGGACCTTCTCATACCGGGCGTCCACCACCAGATATGGATAGGACTTCGTCAGCCGGCGAGTCCTCCAGGTCCGTACTTCTTCGTCAAGGTCCTTTGCAAGCCGGGAGACTTGGCTACGGGAGATATCCAGACCGCACAGGGCTTCCGTCACCGCCTTGACCTTCCGGGTAGATACTCCATGCACGTACATCTCCACCAATGACAACATCAATGCCTTCTCATTCCTCTGGTACCGATCGAACAACTCGGTTTGAAACCGGCCCTCCCGATCCTTGGGCACCAGCAGCTCCATCCGCCCCAGCCGGGTCATCAACGCCCTTGGCTTGTACCCGTTGCGGTACCCCTTACGATCCTGGGTCCGCTCGTGGGCTTCTGCATTCAGAAATGACGTCAGCTCTTCCTCGAGTATCCGCTGGATCGCCGTTTCCATCACCCTCCTCAGCCCGTCATCTCCCTGTCCGGTCGCCTCTTGCCAAATCCCCAACAAATCCTTATCATCTTCCCTGCGAGCCACCTGCTCCTCCTTCAAAAGCGTTTGTTTAGCCACTTCGCTTTATCGGAGTTGCTCTTGGCTCGTTTTACTTATTTACAGACAATATAGGACGTGACCCGCCGCCGCCGTAGTTTATATTGGCCTTGCGACATGCCCCAAAGCCGGTTTGGTGTATTATTTCAATGAAAGTCGGACAGAGAAAGGAGAATCTTCTATGGAGAATACACTTCAGGGAAGGAGTTTGCAGGACAGGGTCGTGCAACATACCGATCCTGTCATAAACCGGAGTATTATGGAACGGACCGAAAAGTCTTTGCTGTTCTACAGCGAATACCCCGAACAGATCGACAGCAGACTTGCCAGGCTGAAGAAAGAATGGGACATCGAGAGGACCCTGGAGACAAACGCCTCAATACTCGGGCTGTTTGGGCTGTTTATGTCGGTGATCGTCCGGAGAACATGGTTTATCCTGCTGCCGATAGTGGTATTGGGATTTCTCCTCCAGCACGCGGTCCAGGGATGGTGCCCTCCTGTCTCGGTATTCAGGCGCCTTGGCATCCGGACCACGGAAGAGATTCAGCTGGAATTATATGCGCTGCGGATATTGAAAGGCGACTTTGACAGCGTGCCCGAAATGAACAGGCTGGATCTGAAGGATCGGGTAGAAGGGGCGATGACCCTCTTGAGCAGGTAGATCCTTCCGGGTTTTTCCAATACGCGGAGGCGTTAATCCGAAAATTCCTCGGGCACGGCTTGCCGTGCCCGCTTGCGTATCGAAAGATATCGCTTTTGCGATCAGCAAGATTTATCTGAACTCAAATTTCTGATATCCCGATTAACTTTTTGGCAAAATCGTGGAAATTATGGAGCGCATGGATGGGGCCCGGATAGTATGAGTACTACTATCTTGGTATAGGATAGTAGTATGGAGATAGACTATCTTGCAAACCATCAGGATACGGTCGGGTTGATCGCGGGCTGGTTCTATGAAGAGTGGTCATATCTGTATCCACATCGCACCCGTGGCGACTTCGAGAATCTCGTTTCCGAAAGATCCCGGAAAGACAAGCTGCCCCTTGCCCTGGTTGCCGCAGAATCCGGCACGATAATCGGAACTATCAGCCTGAAGGCGCAGGAGGTGAGCAAACGTTTCGACTATATACCGTGGGTGGCGGGTTTATATGTCGTAAAGGAGATGCGGGGCAGGGGGGTCGGCAAGAAACTGGTCGAGGCTTTGGAATGCAGGGCCAGGGAGATGGGCATACAGAAACTTTTTTTGTACACCCCCAGATCCGAGCGGTTTTATTCCAGGCTGGGCTGGAGCATTATCGGGCATACCAGTTACCGCGGCACTCCGGTTTCGCTGATGGAGAAGGACCTTAAACGCCGGTCATGAAGATGCTGCATTGTCCTGCAAGAGAGTATATATTGCCCTGGTTAAGGTCGGGAACGACGCATACAGGCAAGGGAGGCGTGCAATGGAATATAGAGTGCTGGGCATTTCGGGCAGCCCGGTGAGAGGAGGAAACGTTGAGACATTCCTGAATAAGATGCTTGAAAGCATCGCGCAACCGAATGTCAGCACAGAGGTCGTACACCTCTCCGGAACGAACATATCCGAGTGCATTCACTGCAATTTTTGCCTGTCCAGGCAGGAAGAAGGGAAGTACTGCTCTTTGAAGGACGATGCACAGAAGGTGTTTGAGAAGGTTGAAGCCGCCGATATCATTATCCTCTCAAGCCCGGTGTACTTCATGCGGACAAGCGCTCACATGGCTGCATTCATCGACAGGCTGCGGGTGTTCGTCTTCGGCAACCTCGTTCAGGGCAGGCTCAGGAACAAGATAGGGGTGAGCTCCGCGGTTTCCTGGCTGAGGAATGGAGGGGTTGAGACCACGCATCTTTCCCATCTCTATGCGTTCATGACCCTGGAAATGATCCCTGCGAGCATACACAAAGGCGTGAGCCCGCTGGGGGCATCCGCCCTGGCAAGTTCGGAGGGGTGCGGCGTTTTCGATCCCTCCGTACGGGCAGGAATCTTAGAGGATGATGCAGGCCTGGAATCGGCAAAAGCAATAATGGAACGTGCCCTTGAGCTGGCCGGAATCATAAAGAAGTACGATGACTTTTATCGTCGGTCTCATCGTCACTCCGATAACCCATAGAAAGGGCGTCCGTCTGGGCGATGTATCAGTTTGCCGCCTTCTGGAATATATCCGCGGGAGCGAGAATTTCCCGGGCGTTCGCACCCATGATCCTCCCAAAAGTTTCCTGGCTTAAGCCGAGAGATTTAAGGAGCCTTTCATGCCCCATGAAATAGTTGTCGGTCCCGAACAGCAGTTTGTGATCGAACTCGGTAAGGAACCTTCTCGCAAAAGCGTGATCCCTGTCGAGTGCATTGTAGCCGCTTGGGGCCGAGATATCGGCGTAGAGGTTCGGGTAGTTTCTCAGGAGATGACAAACCAGGCCTTCCTGATCGATTTCTCCGGTCTGATAGGGATGGTTCTTGCTCTTCTCTGAAGTGATGTGCTTCCAGAAGAGCGGCCCATGACCGATAAAGGCGATCGAAGGGTACTGGCAGAGCACAGACTCGAGCGAAGCGAAATCAAGCAGATAGCCCGGAAAGACCATGTGGTCTTTTCTCCATGCCATGACGGATTCGCAATAACGGGAAAGGATAGTGCATAATTTTCTCGGCACCCCTGACAACCTGTGGTCTTCAATCATTCGAAGGAATAATTTTTCAAGAGTGCTGTCCGACGGCATAGACTCCAATTTCTCCGAGAATCCTTCCATATGAAAAACCAGCGGGATCTTCAAGTCCGATACGACCGAGAGAAGCCTGCTCACTTTTTCAGACTGCCAGTTGAGTGTTACTTTGAGCTCTGCACATCCCCGTATCCCTCTCTGATACCAGTCGATGAGTTTCTGGGGGGCTTCCTCACAGTTCGGGTCCGGCGCATACATAGGGACTATCCGCGTTGGAAACAAAGAGTAGGCCTCATACACATCTTCAACGCACAGGTGCTCGTAGTACCATTTGCCGTGTTTTTCTTCTTCCCAGGTCATAAGCCAGCAGCTTTCGAACTCATTTTGGTCGAGATAATCGATGATATTCTGAGGAGAGATGTTTCTGAAATTCATATGCATATGGGCATCGATTCTCATTAATCCTCCAGGGAAAAAGAAATATTATCCGTTATGAATATCGATGGCTTGTCGTAGCGAATTGTACCCCGCTCTTCTTAAGGAGAGGTCCAAAGAAGCCAAGGCGCTTCAGAAAATAATTACTCAAAGCACATCTATTTCTCCTACTTATAGATAAAGGCCCGGGTATATTTCTCAACAAGTACGTACCGGTGAGAAAGATATAAAACCTGATGGCGTATTGAAACGATGCGGTATACGCCTACTCATTAATTGAAGACGAGGTCCCCATATGGCTTCCTGTTTCGGCAGCACGTTCCAAAGGCACTAACGAAAAATATCGTGCCGTTTTGAGGACAAAAGGATAGTAAGAGGGAAGAGAAGCGGACTGCCTCCTGTGTCAACGCTCGACAAAGGCTTGAGTTTAAGAATAGTTCTATGAACTTTGAAAAAGTAAGAACCGAGAGGCAGCGGTCCCGGCATGGAGGCCTTTACCTCCGCGCCATTGTCATACTCATAGCCGGAAACACGCTTCTGGCAGGGGGAAAGGGAATTCTGGCGTTTACGACCGGCAGCAGTGCTATCTTCTCCGATGCTGCAAATTCGCTTTCCGATATCTTTTACAGCATTCTGCTGGGGATAGGTCTCTATCTTGCACAGAGGCCTGCAGACGAGAGTCATCCGCAGGGGCATATCCGTTTCGACCCTCTCGCCAGTCTCTTTGTTGCCCTGCTCATGACAGGGGCAGGCATAACCGCTGTTTACCAGAGCATACTTCGTTTCGCCGGCGGCATTCCGACCATAGAGCTCGCTCTCCCTACACTAGTGCTCCTGGGGGCTGCGCTGGTGAAAGTAGGGATGTTTACGGTGCTGAACCGGACAGGCAACGACGCACGCAGCCCTGCGATCAGGGCGAGTGCGCAGGACAATCTTGTCGATATCCTCACCACTCTGGCTGCCCTGGTGGGGATATGGTGTGCTCACTATATTCATCCCCTCCTGGACCCGACAGCCGGGATAGCCGTAGCCATGTGGATCTTCCGGACCGTATGGGTGGTGGGAAAGGAGAACATCGGATATCTCACCGGGAGAGGCGCTTCGAGTGAAATGATAGAAGAGATCACCCAAAAGGCATACGCCGTGAAGGGCGTGAAGGATGTCCACCGGGTTATTGCCGATTATGTGGGCCCACAGTTTCGCGTGGAAATGCACATAACCGTGGACGGTGCCATGACCCTGGATCAGGCTCACAAGATAACGGAAGAAGTCCGGGAAAAGCTTGAGGAGGTGCTCGACATCGACCTTGTCTTCATCTATGTGGAGCCGCACCGGGAAGGGTAAGCGGCCGGAAAAGGGAAGGAGATTGTTCAGCCCTGCCCCTGCCGATAGACCAGTCTGATAATTTTGTCGTCCTCTTTCCGCAAATCTCCCCGCCCGTCACGGTTGCTGGTGAATATGTACAGTTCGGAATCAGGGCCTGCCACGACCCCGCGGAGCCTGCCGTAGATCCCGTTGTCTCTGCCCTGTGCATAGAGGCGTTCGATGGAGACCGCTTCATATTCATCCCCTGTCCTTCGCAGGCCTATGCGGATAAGCGCTTCGCTCCGCAGGGAGGTGACATAGAGCTTCCCCCGGAAGAATGTCATTCCGGCAGGGGGAGTAGCTTCGGGCCAGTATACGACCGGATCGATGTAGGGGCTTTTGCCTGTCTTTCCCAGTGCGAGCGGCCATCCGTAATTTCCCCCTTTTATGATTCTTTTTATCGAATCCTTTCCCTGAAGGCCGAACTCGCCGCTCGGACCGTGGTCGGAACAGAAGAGGGCCTTGGTCCGGGGGTCCCAGGCCAGACCTTGCGGGTTGCGGAGGCCGTAGGCATATACGGGAGATCTGCCGAAGGGATTGTCGCCGGGGACCGCTCCGTCCGGCGTGAGCCGCAGGATCTTGCCCCCCAGGTTGTCGAGGTCCTGGGCAATCTCCGGCTGTCGTGCATCTCCGGTGCATACGTACAGCATGTTGTCCGGGCCGAACGCTATTCTCCCTCCGTTATGCACCCGTGACCCGGGGATCTTTTCGATGATGACCTTCTCCGGTACCAAAGTGCTGCCGGTGTCCCTCAGCCGCTCGACCCTGTTGTAGATCCTGATACCGTCACGATATGTATACATGATGTATACGTAAGGTGTGCCGGGAAAATCGGGGTGGAGTGCAAGTCCCATCAATCCCCCTTCGCCGACCGCAGTGACATCGATGGTTGCATACGGCTTTTCCTGCAGCTTCCCTCCCCTGATAAGGCGGATCCTGCCTTCTCTCTCGGTAGTGAGTGCGCGACCGTCGGGGAGAAAAACGAGCTCCCAGGGTATCTCAAGGTTCTCGACAAACGTTTCGGAGACGAAATCCCGAGGATCGGGAATGTACGCATCCTCTGCTTTCTGGGGCACCGAACCCACAACCGGTGCATCTTCGCTCCCATCCCGGGATGCGCCTAAGGCCGGGGAGCAGGGATAAAATACTGCATTGGCAACGAGAAACAGGCACAAAACGGCAGGAGTCATCACCCCATTGGAAAACCGGTGGAGATACGGCTTAAGAGCACCTCTTCTGCGTTTCATCATGAATTCCCTCCAGCGCTTGTATGGTGAGGGATTATCCTTGGTGTATATCTGTAAATGAAGGATACGTGCCCGAAGCCCAAGTTCAATCTTCACGGTCCCGGATCGGATCGGGAGATGCACATGCTGGAATTGTGAAATAACAAAAGATCATGGTTTGAGAGTGGATGAGAAGGGGATCACGCTTTGATACGCGCATAATACAAGGCAATTCAATGGAAAAATAATACCTGAGGGCTCCCGATATCACAGAAAAATAATGCAGATACTCCGGGTAAAGCACAAGTTGAGAAAGGTAAGGGGGGGCTTATAATAATTGTTTAGAACAAAAACAAAGGATAAGGGATACTCCTATAAGGCTCTTTGAGAGAGGGGAGACAGATGTCAGTAAGCCCTGCAGAATTGAAGATTTATCTTCAAGGTATGGAATATCCGGCAAGCAAGAATGATTTGAGAAGCGCAGCCCGTAATAATCACGCGCCCGACGTGATTATCGATCTCATCAACAATCTCCCGGAACGCCGGTTTAACTCTCCGGGAGACATCAATAAAGCCATTGACGAGATAGAGTAGCGAGGCGGCCGGGTCTGACAGATGTCTAAAGGAAAAAGAATATACTGGCTCGATAAGGGGACCGACCTTGTGAGGTGATGACATGCACGTGAATTCTGCCGAGCTTTATTGGTATATAGAAAAAGTAAGCTTTCCGGCAACGAAAGAACAGATTGTGAATCTGGCAGACAGCAACAATGCCACGGATGACGTAATGGAACTCCTCCAGCAGCTGCCCGACGAAGAGTACTCTTCGGCAGAGGATGTGATCAGGGCAGCAGGAATCGCCGATTAGCCCGCCCCTTTGGCAAAAAAAGACCCTGGCAGGTGTGGCCATAAGGATAAGCACCTGAAGGCATGCAAGAAAAGGCGATCCGGGGACAGGGGGAGTGATTGCCGATTATGGAAGGCGTAATACAGGAAATGGAAAAGGGATGCACTATCCGGTATGCGGGAGCGATCTTTCGAGAAAGGCCCTATGGGGGGGAATGCTCCATATCTGCCCAACAGCATGCGGGGTAAATATAATCCTTTCCGGCGGGAACCGGCCCCACAGCCGGGATACGTAAGCAAGCATTCCTGGATAAACTCAAGACGACACAAATCATCAGGAATATCTCCAAATACTAAGGAAAAACAAGGAGGTTGACAATGGTAAGCACAGGAGAACTCCAGCAATATCTGCACGGGATTCACTATCCGGCAAACAAGAACGACTTGGCGAAGACGGCACAGGGCAACAATGCCCCCCAGGATGTCATGGATCTTATCGACAGGCTCCCTGACAGAAAATACCCATCGCCCGTAGATGTCAATAAGGCAGTCGGCAGCATAGATTAAAGCAGTATCCGAGGCGTGAACGCAAAGGTAGAGAAATACCATTGAGCACGTACATGTTGAGGAACAGGGAGGTGGGAAAATGGGTGTGAGCGCCACAGTAATACAGGAATTCTTAAGAGGGATGAACTATCCGTCGGATAGGGACGGCATTTTGAGCAAAGCCCGCCAGAATAACGCCCCGGATGATGTGATGGATATCCTCAATCAGCTCCCGGACAAGGATTACAATTCGGCAGTCGATGTCAGTAAGGCCGTCAACGATATCGACTAGACATGTTGTGCACATGTATCGAGAGCCTTACAAAGCACGCAGGCTAAAAAACAGGTTCGGCAAAGCAAAAGGAGGTGGAAATGGCAGGGTCCAGAGACGTGAGTTCTGTTGAAGTGGAAGAATTTCTCCAGGACCTTGATTTCCCTTCAGGAAAAGACGGCCTGATCAGTCATGCGCGCGATAACGGCGCCCCTGATGAAGTGATCGACCTTTTGAACAGCCTCCCCGAACAGGATTACCATTCGCCCATTGATGTGAGCGAAGCAATCGGTGATCTCAAGTAATCGACTTGGCAATGTTTGTCGAACACGAAAGGTGGAAACATGGGAGTCAGTAACATAGACTTACAGAACTATCTCAAGGGAGTGAGCTACCCTTCAAAGAAAGTCCAGCTTATTCAGAAAGCACAGGAGAATCAGGCGCCGCGGGACGTGATCGACCTTCTCGGTAATCTGCCGGATAGGGAATTCAGCTCGGTCGCCGATGTCAGCAGGGCGGCAGGAGAAACGTACTAGACGATTACTTCCGCGCAAAGTTTGACGGTACAGGTAATACAATAGGGGGAGACGCGATCGTGTCTCCCCTCTCCGCATCGGCCGATTATCCTTCCCGGGCCGTCATCGGCCCTGTCCGGTTTTTCCTCGTGAAAGGCTATGTTCGACAAGTCATTGAGTAATCCGTTGAAGGATGCTATATTTACAGCCCTGGAGTTGATGTCCGTACCGTAGACATGTGCGCTGTGGGGGGAAGCAAGGAAGGCATAAATCCACAGCCTGTCCCGAGATCGAGTGTGCGGTGTGACGGTTTCCTGATGGTGAGATCGGCAAGGGTGGGGGTGCTGCTGCCGATTCCCATGACATGGTCCCTGTCCGGGGGTGAGCAAGGTACCGGAGGGGTCAAAGGCTACGAGGAGATTGTGATAGGGGAGTATCTTCAAACACGCTCTTGCCGTTGTACCGCTTACGGTGGCGAGCCCTGCCTCCGCCCACAGTGTCCCCGCAAGGGAGATCATGGGCGAGGAGACATGAGCGGCGGGATAAATCACTGCCCCAGGAGGATGGACGTATGGAGGCATGCCGCTGTCGCCTTGTCATTCTTCCTTGCCTTCCAGCTATGCACCCCTGACCTGAGTTACGGCGACGACTCCACCTCAGTGTCAGGCGGAGTGACCGGCGAGTTGATCGCCACGCTGACCCTCGGGAAAACCCGGGCCTATACCGGGGAATCCGTTCCTTTTGCCGTTACCCTGGAGAATACCTTCGACAGCCCCGCGAGCGTAACGTCTTTCCTTGACACCAACCGGTCGCTGAAGATCACCCTGAAAAGCCGGGAAGGAAAGATGTATACGGCTGATCAGATGTCCCACAAGGAGCGCGACGGTATATCGACCGCCGAAAGAATCAACCCCGAGGGGGTCTCTCTTCCTCCCGGAGGGAAGCTCTTTCTCCGCGGAGACCTCCTGGAGTGGCTCGGCACGGTCCCGGCAGGACGTTACCGGGCGGAAGTAGCCTATACCGGCATTCTGAGGCAGACCCGCTCCAGGCCCATAGAGCTTACCATCCTCCCCGTCTCCATCGTATCGGCCGACATCTCCCGGTGCGGGGCTCAGAAAAAGGATTCCCCCATATGCGCCGCATGGATCCGGAAGGAAAAGGGTGTATCCGTGATCTTTTCCCAGGTTTCAAGCCCGAAAGTCCCCAGGAACCTTATTCATTGTGCGGAAGCGGCGCGTCCAAGGGGGAAGGTGCTGTCGTACGGCGCTGCCTGCATGCCCGGACCCGATTCTCTCTTCAGCTCGGTATACTGGATGGATGACGGATATGTGTTCTCATATGCCGTTACCGGCTCCAGGATCAGCTCCATGGAAACGCCCGTCCGTGTGGAGCTCCCGTTTGAGGGCCTTCCTGCCGGATCGCCTCTGCTCATGGCCGATCGGACAATGATTGCACCGTTTTTCTGCAAGGAAAAGGACGGGTTTGCCCTGGTGAAGGTTCCCCCTTCGGGCGGTCCCGAGATCCACCGGTATGTTGTCGACGGCATATCGGCTGTAGCCCGGAGATCGATTTTCTGGGAAGAGGACAGGACGCTTCATCTTTTCTGGCTGCAAGGCAAGACCGCTGTCTGTCACGCGGTTCTTTCCCTGAGAGACCCGGAAAAGGGTTTCTCCTCCCCCGCTGCGATCGACGCCGGGGCCGAGGTCGTTCATTTCATTCCGTACCTCGACAGCTCGATCCCCGCCGAGACCCTCCAGTACCTCTCCCTCGGGGTGGCCAACCCCGTAGAGGATACAGTCCTGCCGAGGATACGGATCTGGTGCGTAACGGTGAAGCCCGCCGGGCTTTCCTGCGCACGGCTTGGTGAGGGAAACGGGCCGTCCGAACCTGCATCCGTGATCAAGATCAAGAGGCTGAAAGGACTGCGGATAATAGGCTCGGCCGTGACGAATGAGTACGGCCTGGCGCTGCTCCTCAAAGACGGCAGGGGCAGGCTCTGGTACGGAAGCACGATGCGGGGCTCCGCAGCTCCGATTGACGCCGTCACGAAAAGCAAGATCCGAATGAGCGACAGCCCCGATATCGTGGCGAGCCGCACGGCTCCCTGGGTATACCTGCAGTATGTCCGGAAAGGCAAGGCCCTGGAGTACATCAGGCTGGAACCGGAAAACGGACGAGATCCGGTGGAAATTTCAAGGAATAAAACAAGGTCAGGGTGAATATGAGCATATCGGTCGGAAAAACGGATGTGGGGCTGGTGAGAAAGAATAATGAAGACGCCTTTTCTCTGGACGATAAGGCCGGGTATTGCGCTCTGGCGGACGGAATGGGAGGGGCGGCAGCAGGGGAGGTCGCGAGCAGGATCTTTGTGGACACGGCCCGGGATTCTTTCGCAGGCTGTCGTGACGCTTCGGCCGATCTCTGCTCCGAGCTGATCCAGAAGACCTTTATCCAGGCCAATCAGCGGATTCTGGACCATGTGCGGGAGAATCCTTTGCATGCCGGAATGGGCTGCACGGCTGAGCTTCTCGCGTTTACCGGTGAAGGTTTCGTGCTCGGCCATATGGGGGACAGCAGGACCTACCGCCTGCGTGGCAGCGTGCTTAAACAGCTCAGCAAGGACCATTCCCTCGTCCAGGACCAGATCGATCAGGGCATCATCACCGAGCAGGAGGCCCGGACCCATCCATACCGGAATGTCATCCTGCGCGCCGTAGGTACGGGCGAGAGCCCTTCGCTGGACATTATCCGCGGCAGGACGTTGCCGGACGACCTTTTTCTCCTGTGTTCAGACGGGCTCACCGACATGATCGAAGACGAAGAGATCCGCATCATTCTCATCTCGTCGGACAACCTGGAGGAAGTCTCGGATGAGCTTATTGCCCGGGCAAAAGGGGCGGGGGGAAAGGACAACGTAACCGTCGTACTATCGAGGGTCGGCTGATCATGAAAACAAAGGCTATTTTCATCCTGCTGTTCCTGCTGTTCCTGCAGCCGCTCCTCCGGGCTGCCGGACAGGAGACGGCCAGGATAATCCCCATGCCCAAAGCGGAGACGACGGATGTCGTCCACGAGTGGCTTCAGAGGTCCGGCTTCGGTGTGTCGAGGATACACCGCGATGGAGGCATACTTGAGATCCACGCGCTCAAGGGAGCCGAGGAATGGATAGTGAGGATCAAGCCGCATTCTCCTCTTGCGAGCGACGTGAAGGCATCCTTTACCGTAAACGGAGCGGAAAAGAACATGCAGGCGAGAAACCTGTGGAACTTCCTTTCCGGCTATGCAAAGGGATCGTCCGCCGAAGTGGAAGCATCGAATACCGGTGTGCCGGGGGCTGTCCTGGCCAGGATCGAATCCATCGTGTGCATCAGTGCGAAGAAGGCTACCGAGATGCTGCAGTTCTCCGGGTTTATCGTCGATGCCACAGGGCTCATCCTCTGTACCGCCCATAACCTCGAGGGCATCAAAGAGGTCAGGATCACGCTTTTTGACGGAAGGAGCCTGCAGGGAAAGATTATCAAGATCGACCATGAGCGGGATATTGCACTGATCGATGTAATGGCTTCGTTCAGGACGGCGGTCCCCCTTGTCGGGAGCAAAGAGAAAGTCGGAATGGGGGAACGGATCTTTTCCGTAGGGTGCCCGGAAAGCCTGGGAGGTACCGTGTATTCAGGCTTCGTAAACGGCGCCCCGCGTCTGGCGGGCAACCAGCATCTGCTGCAGGTGAGCATGAAGGTCTATCCCGGGAGCAGCGGAAGCCCGGTCTTCGATTCCCAGGGAAACCTCATCGCCATGGTCAAGGGGAGGTACCGGGGTACGGATTCCATGGGCTTCCTCATCCCGCACGGAACCATCCTGGCCTTTATTCGTGACAGAAAGGGTGAAAGGAAATAGAATGCGGTCTAAGAGGATTATTATGCAATTTTTAAGCTGCATACGATAGGGAAGAATAATGGAAACTGAGAAGAGCACGCACCGGTACGGCAGGTACGAGATCATCGAGCAGATCGGAAAAGGCGCCATGGGCGTGGTGTACAAGGCGCACGATCCCCAGATCAACCGGATGGTGGCCCTGAAGGTCCTCAGGGAAGACCGGGTGACGAGCGAAGATTTCGTCCAGCGCTTCCTGCGTGAGGCCATGGCCATCGGGAGGCTCTCGCATCCGAATATCGTCACGGTCTATGACATCGGATCGGACAACGGGACCGTTTATATCGCCATGGAGTTCCTGGAAGGAAGCCCCTTGAACGAGGCCATACGTGAAAGGAAGCCCGATGCGCAGTGGATCGCGGGCATTGCGGTCCAGCTAGCCGAGAGCCTTGCCTATGCACATTCCAAGGGGATCGTGCACCGGGACATCAAGCCGTCGAACATTATCCTCACCCCGAGCGATCAGGTCAAGATAACGGATTTCGGCATCGCGCACATCGAAGATCCGGACATGACCCAGCAGACCCATGCGGGACAGATACTCGGGACCCCGGTCTACATGTCTCCGGAGCAGGTGGCCGGGAGTAAGCTCGACGGCCGCTCCGACCTCTATTCCCTGAGCGTCATCCTCTACGAGATCACCGTGGGCAGGAGGCCGTACTCGGGCGAAAACATCACAGCCATCTTCCGCGCCATCACACAGGACAACCCGGCATCACCCTCCGAGGCGGATCCCGGTGTGCCGAAGACCCTCTCCGCTCTCATCATGAAGGGTATGCACAAGGATATCGGAGCAAGGTTCCAGACCGGAACCGACATGGCGGCCGCGTTTAAGGATTTCATCAGGCAGGGCGAGCAAAGTGACTCCGTGCCGGCACCCCCTGAAAAAAAGAGATCGAGCCCGTGGCTGGCTGCAGCCCTGATCCTCGTGGTGCTTGGGATAGGGGTGGGGAGCTATCTGATTTTCTCCCAAAAGGAAACCCCCGCCTCCCCGGATGACGCCGGAACATCGGTGCAGGCACCGGTGGAGAAGGCATCGCTCAAGGTCGAGAGCGACCCTGAAGGTGCGCAGGTTTTCATCGACAACACACTCGCGGGCACGACCCCGTTGAGCCTGGAGGTAGCTCTGGGCAAGCACGAGGTCCGCATGAGCCTGCCCGACTATAACGAATGGGAGGCGCAGATCGAGCTGGACGAAACGGGCGAGGTCCCCTTGTCGGTACACCTCGAGCCTGTGAACGGAGAATAGAGCAGGGCAGGCAAGGAGCTGTTTTACATCGGTACTTACGAAAAAGGATGCAGCCGTCCGGATATGTTCGGCAGCACAATATGCACAGGGGCAGCATGATGCACCCCTTTTTTTGAATAAACCGTTAGGAGGATAAAGATGAGTCTCTGGAAACGTTATCTGATCCCGGCCTTCCTGGCCTACTGGATAATCCCGGCTGCGATCTGCATGGCCGGGGTACAGACAGGCAAAACAGTACCCGATTTTTCCCTGAAGGACACGAAGGGAAAGGTGTACAACCTGTCGTCCGTGAAGGACAGGTCCATGGTAGTCCTCTATTTCTTCGATGCCGCCTCCCGGCCGAGCCAGGAGTTCCTGCTCACCGTCGACAGCCTTGCGCGCAAGTACCGGGAGGCGGGCTTGACCGTATGGGGCGTCACGGCGTCACCGAAAGGCGCAGTAAACGCATTCACGCAAAAGGCGAACCCCGGGTTTCCCATCCTCCTGGATACCGCAGGTGTTTCGAATTCCTATGGGGCGAAGCTTATCCTGCCCACTACCTGCATCGTAGGGCCCAAAGCGAAGCTGCTCGATTATTTTCAGGGCGGGGGCAAAACCACGAACACCCTGCTCGTCCGGCTTGCAGAGCGTACGCTTCAGCAGAACCAGCCTGCCCTGGCCGACGCGATCAGCGATCACGTCATAAAGAACAACCCCAAGGACAGCTCGGCTCGGCTCGTGAAGGGGTATGCCTCCCTGAAATCCGGCCGGGTGGCAGAGGCTGAAAAAGCCTTTACATCCCTGGCAAAAGAGGGCGGGCGGGGCGAGATACTTGGCAAAGAGGGACTCGCGGGCGTGTATGCCCGGAAAGGCCAGACGGACAAGGCGCTGAAGACAGCCGAGGAGGTAGAGAAAAAAGCCCCGGCCAGGTCCTATGTCCACGTGATAAAGGGAGACATCCTCTACAGCAAGAACAACAAGGCCTTAGCCGAGGCGGAATATCAGAAAGCGGTCCTGAAGAAAGAGTCCGAAACCTTCCAGGCGGCAGGCGCATACAACAAGCTCGGACGCCTCTACGCCAGTGCGGGCAAGTACGATAAATCGCGCCGGCTCTATGACCAGGCAACCGAAATAGATCCGTATTATGTGGAGGCCATGACGAACAAAGGACTGACGTACGAAAAGGAAGGAAGCTGGGACAAGGCGCTCGATACCTACCGCCAGGGACAGTCCGTGAGCAGGGACGATGTGTTCGCATCCTCGCTTGCCAGGAGGGCGGAAGGCATGCTCGCCTACCGGGATGACGCGAAGCAGAAGGAGCGCATCGATAAGCTGGTCAAGGAGCTCTCCGAGCGTTTCCGTTCGCAGAAAAAGCTCTTTGCCAAGGCAGATGAAGACACCTGGACTTCACGGCCCATGGTGATGACCTTCATCGACTTTCAGGAAACCGGTGCGTTAAGCGACCGTGACGGATTCTCCACCGTGGTCACGACCCAGCTTGCCGACCAGTTGGGCGCTTCGGGAAGGGTTAAGGTGGTGGACCGTGTCCTGATCGACCAGCTGCTCCAGGAGTTGAACCTGGGCACCTCCGAGCTGGCAGACCCCGAGACCGCGCTCAAACTGGGCAAGGTGCTGGCAGCCAAGATCATGGGCACCGGCACCCTTATTCACATGCCCAACGGCACCATGATGAGCATGCGGCTCATCGACACCGAGACGAGCCAGATTCCCAAGGTGATCAATCTCCAGTTCCCTGAAGGGGCATCGCTCAAAAAAGAGCTCGGCAGCCTCAACCGGGAGATACTCGCCTCCATCATGCAGAGCTACCCGCTGAAAGCATATGTGGTCAATGCGGACGACAAGCAGGTCATGATCAACCTGGGCTCCAACCAGGGCGTAGTGTCAGGAACCACCTTTGAGATCGTCGAAGAAAAAGCGCCGGTGGAGTACAAGGGCAAGCTTCTCAAATCAGCACCCGAGGTCATTGCAAAGGTCGAAGTGGTAAAAGTGGAGCCCGACCTCTCCTACTGCCGCATCGTCGAGCAGAAGAGGGCGCTCAAGCGCGACGACAAGGCCGTAGAAAAGATCGACGAGGCAGCCCTGAAAGGCTGAACCGATGAGCCTCTTGGAAAGCAGGAAAAAGACAGGTGAAGCACGGCCGGCCACTCCTTTTCCCAAAGGCGATACCGTGAAAAGAAGCCCCTGGGCAGCCAGGGGCATGCTCTTCCTGGTCGCTTTCTCTCTTGCGGTATCAGGGGGATGCGCAACAGTGCAGAAAGCTCCGACAGGCCCTATCCCTGTGGCTGTCTGGGACCTGGAGAACCTGAGCTACGAACCGGGCGCACACCCTGACATGGGCCGGATGCTCGCAGATCGGATCATTGAAACGGTGGGGAGCAACGGCGAGTATCAGGTGGTGGAGCGCCAGCGCCTCGTTGCCATACTCGAGGAGCTCCATCTCGGATCTTCCGCTCTGGCAAAC
This sequence comes from Syntrophaceae bacterium UBA6087, assembly GCA_002448235.1. Lineage (GTDB taxonomy): Bacteria > Desulfobacterota > Desulfomonilia > UBA1062 > UBA1062 > Phosphitivorax. The sequence continues at coordinate 143,412 of DIXF01000007.1, read as the reverse complement.
GAAGAGACCAGGCTCCGCATAGGAAAGCTGTCGGGCGCCCGTCAGATGATCTTCGGGGGGTATCAGACCGCAGGAGATACCATGCGGATCGACCTGAGGCTGGTGGAGGTGGAAACCGGCAAGATTCTCAAGACGGCGGAAAAGACCGCTGCAGCCGGAGACCTGGCCGGCTGGATGGACGCGGCGGCACTTGCTGCCGGAGAGCTTTTCTGAGGAGACCCTGTTTCAAAGGGACCCGTCGTCAAGGGCCGGCATGTCTTCCTCCGTTGTCCTTATCTGTAAGCGTGGGGAGCAGAACCGTAAAGACAGACCCTTTGCCGGGCTCGCTCTGAACCGTGATGGCGCCCTGATGATTCTTAACGATCCCCTGTACGACGGACAAACCCATGCCCGTGCCCTCACCGGGCTTCTTCGTGGTAAAGAACGGGTCGAAAATCCGCTTCATAGTTTCTTCATCCATCCCTTTCCCGGTATCGCTGACCGTGATCCGTACATACGGACCGGCCGAGAGGTTCGGGGAGAGTTCTGCAGCCGTTTGCCCGTCAAGGGTCACACGAGAGAGATCGATATCCAGAAATCCACCCCGATCCCGCATCGCATACCCGGCATTGCTGCCCAGATTGATCAGTAACTGCCTGATCTGAACGGGTTCTGCATATACAACAGCATTCTCGTCGTCGAGACGGCTGCGGATCTCTATGGTCGTGGGAAGCGTCGCCCTGAGAAAGCTCAAGGTCTCCCGAATGATGGAGGAAATGGCAACGGCGCTTTTCTTCTGGGGCGCCCTGCGGCTGAAAGTGAGGATCTGGTTGACCAGATCGACCCCATGCCTGGTCGCCCTGGATATCTCGTCGAGAAGAGGATATTCGGGGTCTTCGGTTTTCATGTCCTCCATGAGCATTTCCGTGTTGAGCAGTATCGGGGTGAACGTATTTTTCAGGTCGTGGGCGATGCCCCCGGCAAGGGTGCCGATGGATTCCTGTTTCTGAGACTGGAGAAGCTGCTGCTGGAGTTTGACCTCTTCGGTGATCTCCTTCACTACGGCTACATAATTCATGATGTCGCCGGCTTCATCATATACAGCCGATACGCTTAAGTTCACATCGATGATTTCCCCGTTTTTGCGTTTTCTCTTGAAGATCCCGGAGTACACGTTCACGCCCGACGCCACCATCTCCTGCATCTGAACTATCTTGCTGCCAAAGTCAGGATGAAAGAAATAATCATGAAGGACATCGATCTTCTTCCCGATAAGCTCATGCCGCCGGTATCCGGTCAATTTCTCATACGAGGGGTTCACATATACGATGTTCAACTCAGGGCTGATCAGCATGATCCCGTCCCCTGTCTGCTCGACGGCTGCCGCCAGGCGTTTTGTATCCTTTGTACGTTCCCGAACGTTATTCTCAAGGTCTTCGTTTGCCCTTTCAAGTGCTTCCCGGGCATCTTTCAGCTCGGTAATATCCAGCACTACCCCCACCATCTGCCGGGGAGTTCCCTTTTCATCCCTGATGACGTCCGCTGTTTCTCGAACCCAGCGAATAGTACCGTCAGGAAGGATAATGCGGTGCTCGATGTCATACTTCCGGACACCGGCCAGGGCGTTCATGATCGCCTGTCTGACCTCATGCCTGTCGTCAGGGTGAATGTGGCCGTAGAAAGTCTCGACCCTGCCGTCAAAATCGTTTTTGCTCAATCCGAATATCCGGTACACCTCTTTTGACCAGTGCAGCTCGCCGCTGGCCTCAGGGTCGGATATCCAGCTGCCTGCATGAGCAACCTCCTGAGCCTTCTCGAGAAACCATTCATTCTGGCGCAAGGCATCCTCGGCCTCTTTGCGATAGGTGATGTCCCTGGAGTTTACCACTATGCCCGGAGCTGCTTTTCTGCCTTTGAGACCGTGGGAAACCGATTCGATGAAACGCCACTCTCCGTTTTTGTGGAGGAAGCGAAGCTCTGCAGACAAGACCGCTGACTCCTCTGCCGCACCTTTGAATAAGTCCATTGCCTTTTGCGCATCGTCCGGATGAATGAATTCCAGGGAGTTCCTCCCGATCATGTCCTGTTGGTCGTATCCGAGTATGCGTTTTATGGAGGGGCTCCCATACACTATCGTGCCGTCCGGGCGGTGAACCATGATGATATCGGACGCGTTCTCGATGAGCGATCGGAAGTAAGTTTCGCTCTGCTGCAGTTCATCATAGAGCTTGCGCAGCTCTGAAGCTGCGAAGTTAAACGCCTTCCCGAGGGTGGCCAGTTCGTCGTTGCCCGTAACTGCGATAGGTTTGAACTCTCCTCGTCCGAGGGCCTGGGCTCCATCGTTCAAGGCCTTCAATGGCGCAGTGATGCTGCGGATGACCATGCAAACGAGGAAGACCGCACTCAGCAACACCGCCAGGCCTGTAGCCGCAAGCACCCACACCGCCTGCTCTTCGGCGTGTTCCATGTTCTGGAGGGCCTGCTCCTGTTTGGCCATGACATCTTTTTCCGCCTGTTGAAGCAGGCTCTGCTGGTAAATGCTTAAGGTCTCGGCTCCGTCATCGAGCAGGACTTTGCTGTATATGCGCATCAGAGACAATACCTGCATATTTGCCTGGTGCATCCGTTGATTATGGACGCGTACCTCGTCTATCTGCCGGATGCTTACGACAGCTCCCAGGATCATCAGGGCGACGATAAAGCTGAAGGCAAGTATCAGGCGAATCGCTATCCTATAACGTTTCATACATTTTTAGGCCTTGCCGTTTTCCTTCGGTCCCGCACAAGGGGGCACAATTATTCGATCGGAAGCCATGACTTCCATTTTTCCTGATTCCTTTCGATCCAGATCCTGGCCGCAGCTTCAGGCGTCTTTCCTTCAATCTCCACCATGGCGAGCATTGCGATCTGGTCTTCGTTGCTATAGGCAAAATTCTTCAAGAACCGGTATGCATCGGGGGCTTTTGTTTTCAGTCCGGGCCATGCAGCCTTGAATAAGATTTCCGAAGGATATTCACAAGCCACGCCGCCCTCCGCTGCTTTCGCATAGCAGGCGTCACTGTATTTGGGCAGTTTTACGGCAGTCAGGCCGTACTTGGCGTGAACGGCATGGGGGGTCCATAAATAGACCAGGATGGGCTGCCTGCGGCTGTATGCCGTTTCCAGCGCATCGAGGACAGCCTGCTCGGATCCGGCCTGAACCACCCGGAGCGGCAGATCGAGATTTCTGATGATATCCCGGTCATACTGGACCCAACTCGGATCGCCGGCAAGGAACCGGCCTTTACCGCCGCTCGCCTCAGTCTTGAAAAGGGCGGCAAGTCGCGGGTCCTTGAATCCTTCCCAGGTTGCCAGCTCAGGATATTTCTCAACGACATAGGTCGGAACATACCAGTTGACCTTGCCCACAACGCCGAGCAGCCCGATATATTCTACGAGTTTCCGGTCGCTCATGTACTCTTCGATCAGTTCTTTACGCCCCGAGGGCCAGACCTCGAGGCTTGCATCGATGCTCCCTTTTGCCAGGGCCGGCCACTGAGACTTGCCGTCAATGGGAACAAGCTCCACCTGATAGCCCATTTTTTCCGTGAGGATGATCCTGGCGACATGGGCGTTTATGGATGAGCCTGTCCAGGGGTTCTCCGCAATCCGGATGATCTGCTTGGGTTCACTGTCTTTCATTGTACAGGAGATTGTCCCTGCCGGCAGCGCAAGGAGACTAAAGAGAATAATGACCGGCCGGAAAGCCGTTGAAAGATTTCCGAGGAGTCTATGGAAAGCAAGTACTGAACTGATATGCAAAGATGACGTATCTCCGGTCACCGGCCGACTCCCATGGGCTGAAACGATGATGTTATTTTGATGATTCTTCTCAAAGAAAGGATCTATGTGCGACATATATATAGGATCCGTATCTTGCCCGAAAGGATCAAGGCCTATACTTTTTTATGTATCCCCTGAGACGTTCCACCCTTTTTTCAAAACTTCCTGTCCCGCTGTTTTCATCATCCGGCTTCATCTCAGGTATCCGGTAGCCCGAGCACGGTTTCATCACCCGGCACAGGTCCATATGTAGTACGTGGGGAATGTAAGCTTGACATATTTGTCCCTGGTCGGATATAAGGGCAACACTGGAATTATGGCCTCGAATTCGGCCGGCACTATAACTTGAGAATCTGTATTGGGGTGGTGGGGGGTATTATGAGGAGATGCATTCTCGCTCCGGTTATTGTGTGTATACTGGTCATCGGGCTTATCGGAACTGAATACGGACATGCTGCGCAAGCCCAGGCCGGCGGAAAGAAAAAAACCGACTCTGTTGCATCCAAGGAAGAAAAGGCCTCAAAAAAGGCCCAAGCAAAGACCGAAACAGCCATCGCAACGAAGAAGCCGGCTTCTTCCAAAAGAAAGATCAAATCCAAGCATACCTTGACGGGAAACACCAAGCAGAGCAAAAAAACCGACAGTGTCTTGAAGGGAAGCCATACAAAGACCGGCAAGGCCGATGGGCTTTCAGCCGTTAAAAAGAAGAAGAGCAGCAAGTCGGCACAGGCAAAGAAACGCAAAAGATCACGCACCCAAACTCTCAAGGCGCATGCCCGTCACTCAAGGGCGGTGGAAATCGCAAGCCCCATCGAAGAATACCAGCTTCCTTCGCCGGCTCCTTCCGATCTCTGGCTGGCCAGGGATTACCCCGATACGTACAAAGATTTATTGAATATCGAAGAGCCTCAGGATCTTACTCTCAAGATACTCAAGTCGGCGTATAGTTGCATAGGCGCCCCTTACCGCCACGGCGGAACAACACCCGAGGGGTTCGATTGCTCGGGTTTCGTCCGGTATGTATATCTCGAGAACGGCATACGGCTGGGGCGTTCGTCAAGAGATCAGGCGCAGGAAGGAAGGCCTGTCCAACTCTCGGAGGTCAGGCCGGGAGACCTCATTTTCTTCAGCATGAATTCCAGGAACAGGGATCGCATCCGCATCGATCACGTGGGGCTCTATGTCGGCAACGGCCGGTTTATTCATGCCTCGGGTAACCGGCGCGCCCCGGAGATCAGGGTGGAAGGACTCGAGTCGAAGGACTATCTTCCAAAGGTAGTCGAAATCAGGCGGATCCTGGGTGAAGAGCAGAGGGTGAGCTCCGGTCTGCCCTACTAGGAAGTAAGCGCATGCGCATAATGTGCTTTCTCTGCCGCATGTACGCCATATGATCGGTCGCGGAACGTTCTTCCGACCTCACTCCTGAAGTAGCCACCATTCGAATGCTCCCATGTCGACCGAGGTCCCCAGGATTCGCGGTATCCCCGCATAATCGGTTTCGGGAAGGTACGCGGTGCTGCCGGACCCTTTATCGATGCACGGCGATCCCGGCATGAGGCGCACGTCGCTTCCCGCAGGATCGGCAAACAGGGGATCTAAGCGGAAATTGCTGCGTGAGGAATCTGCGGCGAATTCCGCCTGGTCGATATCGCTATAGGTGATCGAGCACGACGAACCGTAGTAGAGCTCTTTATAGTATGTCGCCGAATTGTCCCACAGGATGCAGTTGGTGATGGCCGGTGCTGCCGGGCTTTCGTTGTAGATTCCGCCTGCCTTTGCATAGGTGCTTTCCGAGTAGGCCGTATTGAGGGTGAAGGAGCAGTTGGTGATCGCAGGGCTGCCGGATTGGTTGTACATGGCGCCGCCTTTGCCGTAGCTCGTTCCATCCGCAAGGTTCTTCGTGAAGATGCTGTTCATGATAACAGGAGAGTTTGCGCTGTTAAAGATGGCTCCGCCCAGCGCATATGTTCCGCCTGCGCTGTTTGCGGTAAAGAGGCAGTTCAGGATCGTCGGGCTGCTTTGCACGTTGTACACGGCGCCGCCCTGGCCGTAGCTCGCTCCGTCTGCAAGATTGTTCGTGAAAGTGCTGCTCATGATGATAGGAGAGCTTGCATTGTTGTAGATGGCTCCGCCCAGCGCATATGTTCCGCCGGTGCCGTTTGCGGTAAAGAGGCAGTTCAGGATCGTCGGGCTGCTTTGCATGTTGTACATGGCCCCGCCGGCTCCTGTTGTACAGCCTGCATAGTTGCCGGTGAATACGCAGTCGATAATCACCGGGGATGATGAGAGGTTATAGATCCCTCCGCCATAGCTGTTCGATGATACGTTTGCATAGTTGCCCGAGAAGATGCAGTGTTCGATCAACGGACTTCCGTTTGTGACGAGCATCCCGGCGCCGTACGAATCGGTGTCTCCGGGGAGACGGTTCTTCTCTATACGGCAGTTCACGATGTGGGGAGAGCAGGAAAGGACGCTGATCCCGCTCATGGTATATGCTCCGGAGGACCCTCCCCGTACCGTAAGGCCGTCGATACTCGCACCCTCGGCACTGTTTATGGTAACGCATCTCCCGGTCCGAATTCCTTCGATCACTGCTTCGAACTCGGGTGAAGGGGTTATCCCGCCATTCCTGAAATCCCATCGCAGGGTTAAATCCGAGTTCCACCCGCCCTCGATCGTTTCCCATGGATCAAGGGAGATATTCTCGGAATAGGTGCCTGCCGCGATACGGATAACAGCACGATTCCCCGGCGCCCCGTGGGCAATCTCGATGGCGCGGCCGATCGAGCCGAACGGAGCTGAGAGCGAGCCGTCGCCCCCGGTGTCGCTGCCTTTCGGGGGAGGGGCAACATAGAACCGGGCAGCCGGTCCGGAGACTTCGGGGCCGCTGAGAGCTTCTGTCTCAGGGTCTCTGCCGGAGCCGCCGTAACCGTCGTTGCATGCGAAGAAACAGGTATGCGACCCTGCGGATAGAGTGGTGCTGTACCGGTAGATGCCGTTATGCGGCAGGCCCTCGGTCAGTCTCATGGCACGACTCGTGCCGTCGACGGAGACGCTTATCTCGACCGGCTTGTGCCCGTCTTCGTCGAAATAGTGGACGGAATAGGTGAAAAGGGTTGTCGTGTCGCCCATTCTGGGAGAAACGCTCCCTTCCGAGAGGACGGGGTTATGGTTCACGTCGGAATCGATAACGGTAATGCGTACCGTTGCGGTATCCCACCCGCCGATGCCGTCTGATACCCGGTAGACGAAGCTGTCGGCTTCCGAGGTTATCCCGTTATGTCTGTAGGCGAAGGTGCCGCCGGGTAAGAGAGTAAGTTCGCCCTGATCCGGTTCGACCTCGGTATTTACGGTCAGCTTCAGTATGGAAGGCGCGGAGTCATTGGACAGTACGCTGGTAAAGCCTGACTGCAGAACAGTCACCACTCCGCCTTTGTAAACCCTGATCTCGTCGTCGAACGCAATCAGGTACGGGTTTTTCAACACGGTCGGCCCTGTGAGAGAACCGGATTCGGGGAAAACCGCGCTTCCGGAGTGGCCGTCGCCGGCGGAGAACGAGTAGGCGTATGGCTGCTCCTTCTCGGCGAGTGTGGTCTTGTACTGGTAGATACCCTCGGAGGCTGAACCCGAGGACAATGCCATCTCGTGGTCGACTCCGTCTATGTGCACGCGAACATGCTCGGGTGCGTTGCCGTCCGGATCTTCATAGCGGACCGAGTAGGTATACGTCCTGGTCTCATCCCCTATCTCCGGCGATACTCCACCTTCCGACAGCCTCGGAATGGCGTTCGGGCCCGGGGTGACGGTGACCGATACTACGGCGGTTGCCGTTTCCCCGCCAGGGTCGGATACCCGGTAGGTGAAGCTGTCGGACATCGAATCGCTGCCGTCGTGTTGATACCGGAAAGTGCCGTCCGGATTGAGGGTCAGCATCCCATGGCTTGGTCCTGTTACCGGGGAGGTGCTCGCGGTCAGGGTCCGGCCGTCAGGGTCGATATCGTTCCCGAGCAGGCTGGCCAAGCCTGAGTCGAGTATGGTCACGCACCCGCCTCGATGTACCGTGGCATGGTCGTTTGACGCGATCGGAAGCCGGTTTTCGTCTTCGGCCTCAACTACTTCGATGACCCCCGCATCGGTCGTCTGGCCGGCAACGATCGTCAGGGCCGAGCTCTGGCCGCTATATCGAACCTGGTCGTTTCCGTTTTTCATAAAGATAAGGACTGTCCGGTTCGGTCCCTCTTTTACGCCGTAGATGATCCCTTCTCCTGCACTGCAGTCCCAGGGGCCTCCCCGTGCGATCAGCTCCTCGTTTTCATCATACACATAGGCTTCTACGCTCACGATGCCCAGCCCGCCGCAGTCGATCGCTGCTTCGCTCCGGACCGAGCCCGAGTCCCCTGATGCTGCTTTTGTATACGACGATCCGAAAAGTTCTTCCGGGGCTACCTGCACGGAAAAGGCTATGGAGCCGTTTCCACTTTTGTTGTCCGAGCTGCCGCCCGATGAAGAGCTGCAGGAAAAGAGCAGGGAGAGGAAGATGCACAGGCATGCCTGAATAAAGACGGGTAATGTAGTGTTCTTTCTCATCCCGAGTATCCCTTGCTCCTCTCTCATGTTGAACCTGTTTATCAATTACTCAGCTGCAACCCTGGAAATTCAAGCAAAAACCATGCTACTTTGCAATTGGCGATTAATATAAATATAAACAATCTATTAAACAATGACCTCCTGTCATTGCAGGTGCAATAAGAAGGAGCATTATGAAATAAATACTGAAAAAGGGTAAAATATTTCACACTCCGGGATGGCTTCTCCTTCACCCATATTCCTCGCGAGGTCTTAAAGACTCATCGCATGAATGGAAAAGGCGCCATATGATGGAAGAAAAACCGTACGGAGCCCGAAGTTTTTCGGGCCTTTCTCAATTCTCTCCGGCAGAAGGCCTAAAACCTCTTGCTCACCTGGGCGGACAGGCCGAACCCACGGTAAGTCACGTCTTCGCCGGGGTGGTACCAGTTTTCCTCGTCATCCATGATGAAGCCTTCGAGCCCGACCGATCCCGTGAAATTTTCCGCAAGTGTTTTGTCAACTCCGCAGCCGAGCGTGACCTTCCGGCGTTTGCCGACAAAGAAGGGGGAGGTGGAGGGATAATCGTTTTCCGCTATGAACAGGAGTTCCAGGGAGGTGCGCAGGGTCGTCTCCTGGTCGGTATGATACCGGTAGGTGAGCGAGGTGTTCAGCTCATTGCCGTGGCTGTTTCGGGATTCGGTGGGCAAGGCTATCCCTTGCTGAACCTTGCTCTTGCCCCGGAAAATACCTGCCAGATTGAAGCCTGCTTCCCAGGCTTCGCGGTCATAGTTCAAGCCTATGCCGATGAGTTTCACGTCCCCTTCCTGGTAGAAGTCGTCGCCGTCGACCGTATCCTTGGCATAGTCGATATACTGGCCGTAGATTTTTCCGAAGAGCGTATCGGTTATATCGTATCCGGCTTCACAGGTCGCCGTGAGGATCTCACCCGGGTCATAGTCGGGATAAAGATCGCTGTAGTCGTACTCTCCCCGCCAGGTATATCCGATGCCGGCCCCCGCTATGAAACGCCCCCAGTCCTTGGCCACGGTGATCGCGGGGTTGATGTTCAGCCCCTCGCCGAAGGTGGGGATGGGGAACAGGTCGGGAGGCACAATGAGCACGGATTCGCTTTGCGTCAGGTCCGTATGGCCGGTGGGCAGATTGAATCCCAGGCCGAGGAGGAGTTCGAAGGGCAGCCGGTCATGGACCCCGTACGCCAGGTTGAGCTTGGTATCGGACATCTGGCTGATGCTGCGCCGCTTGCCCCCATCGGGGTTCACCTGGGTGAATACATATGCCGTGAGCAGTTCCAGGGAGATATCATTATAGGATGAGGCGGCCTGGACCGGGATAATAAGCTGCATCCCCGTTTCATCCTCGTCGCTTCCCCACCAGGTGAAGTTAACCCCGGTCCGGGTGTCGACCTCTGCGGCAAGGCACGTATTCCCGATAAGCATTGCCATGATTACGCACACGGCAGAAATAACTTTCTTCATGGCTCTTCTTAGCCCCTTTCATGACCTTCCCTGCGATGGATAAGGGAAGTATCGTATTTCTCTCACCACGTAAAATGCATATGTCTCCGCTAAAATGCCGGAATTCTAATCAATACATCTTCGAAGTCGGTCTCCCCGTGACTGTCGGTAACGACAATCCGTACCTGGTAAGTCTGCTCCATGGCATATTCGCTCCAGGTAAATACCTGGGTACCCGGATCTATTGAAGCGCCTGTCGGATAGGAATATTCACCGTCCAAGTCAACGAGTGAGTAGGTCAATATATCGTCTTCCGGGTCGGACGCGGTGACGATAAAGCTTATCGGCTCTATATTGTCCGCCGTCCTCCACCGTGACCCAATGGGAGTGAGCACGGGGGGCCGATTGACATTGCCGACCGTGATGGTGACCTCCTCAAAGTCATCGAGTAAGAAGGTATTTGATACCCTGAAAAGGACAGAGTAATTCCCGGCTGTAACGGAAGCGGTGTCCCAGGTGAATGCACCCGATGCCTCGAAATCATACGTTTCCGGGAAGCTGTCTTCCTTGCCGGGCACAGGCTCGGCGGAGTAGTAAAAGATTCCTTCATCGGGGTCGGTGCCTTGGAGTTGTATGGATACGATGCTGCCCTGACTAACCACCTGCGGGCCTATCGGATACAGAACAGGATGCCGGGGGGGGAAACCTCCAGCTGGCGAGCCCACGTTTATCGTCACTTCCTGATAGTCGCTCTTGCGAGGTGTGCCGTCATCGTGCACTACGAAAAGGACCTTATAATCACCCGCCGAACCCGGGGTCCAGGAAAACAGCCTGTTTTCGGGATCGAAGGCATTGAAGGCCGGCAGATTGCCGATTTCGTAGGTAAGGATATCGTCATCGGCGTCTGTTGCGAAGAACTCGGAAGAATCAAATATCACAGGACTGCTGACCAATCCCTGCGTGTCCGCAATACCGGCGAGCTCAGGGGCATGGTTTGTGGAGCTGACGTCGATCACGCCGGCGTCTGTCGTTGCGCCCAGTGCGACAAGGACACCGGTCCTTTCGCCGCTGTAGATCGGTACGCCGGCTTCATTATAGCAGAGAACGACGATCCGTCTGTTCTCGCCTACCGTCACTTCCGAGATGAGCCCGCTGCCGTCGATGCAGTTCCACGGTCCGCCCTGGGCGATAAGGGTTCCCGATCCGTCGTAGATATAAGCTTCGATGGTCGAAACGCCATATGCCGCGCAGGCGGATGACACTACCGCGCTGTTTATAACGGGCGTGTGCTGCAGGTGAGAAGATGTCCCTTCCGGGAACTTCAATGCGAAAGCGACCGATCCGTTACTGGTTGCCTCTTCCGAGCCGCCGCTCTTGCTGCAAGAGCTCATGAAGAGAAGCGAGAGGGCGAACAGGAGAATGCAGATGAGATGCCCGTGAACCCGGATGATATGGTGTACGCCGGTTTTCTTTAAATCAATGTTCATATTCATTGCCGAATACTCCACTGTTCAATGTATCTCGATACAATTACCACTGGACCCTGATCTGCCCGGTTGTCGCGTTATCGCCCGGGTCGCCGTATCTCCGCTCCGGATCGTCCGGGATGAGGGAGTCGGTGCTTGAAGTCCTGTCCTTGAGGTCGTGCGCCAGGTCGCGGCTCCTTTTCTTCGGGCTTACGAGCTTGAGGCTGTAAAGCTCGGCCAGAGCGTCCCTTGCGGGGGCGAGTCCGGGATCTTTTACCAGTGCCCTTTTATAGCCGTCTTCTGCAGACAGGTAATCGCCCCTGTCCGAGCTGTCCAGCCCGGAAAAGAAATAAAGCAGGGCCTGCGGATTCGCAGAAAGGGGTTTCTGCAGCTCATTTTTCTTTTCAGGGCTTACCTTTACCTTAAGAAGCTCGATTGTCTGAAAGAGGAGCTTCTTCTCGATATCAAAGAGCTGAGCCAGCATGCCTTCGGCCGTCGGTCTTCCCAGGACGTTCATCTTCTGGGTGCCCACTACGTCCGAGTCTACCTTAAGCTCGGAGGTCTGCCCCTGAAGGAGGTCGCCTCCTACGAGCCAGCGTGCCTGGAGCAGTCTGCCCACACGCGGGGCCGTGCTGTCGTCTACCACGCCGGAAGCGCCCAGCCCGAGCTCTTCAACGAGGGCCTGGAGCTTTACCCGCTCCACGAGCTGGAGTCCTTCGACCTTTGCCAGATCGGTCATGAGCATGAAGGCGAGACCTTTCTGAAGCGGTGCGAGCTTTTGCGAAGCGGTTGTGTCATGGAAATAGAGCACGGCCACCGTTTTGCCCGAAGGGGGTGCGCCCAAGGATTTCTCCTGCTCTACTGCAGAGCGGGCCCATGCCTTCGCTTCATCGGTTACCACCTGGCCTGCCCAAAGAGTGTTTCCGAAAGCGGAAAAAACCAGGGCGGCCGACAAAAGACACATGACGATGTTTTTTTTCATGGGAAAGACCTTTTATGAAACATGAATTGGTTTTAAGAAATTGCCCTTAAAAGCCTCCGGTTATTGCCTGTTCCTGCACTCATCAAAGCGCATTTTTGAGGTGGCGTGTCTGTTGGAAAGATCGGGGAGTATCGAGAGCCCTTGCAACGGAAATCTGCCCCTCTGCGCCACTCAAACGTCATTCTACATAAAATAATGTATTACTCGGCTTGAATTTAAACAAAAAATACCGGAAAGTCAACACAATACCGGGGATTCTCCGGGCTCGGAGCTTCGATGCTAAAAATGTACAGGGGGCTCTCCGGTGCTCAGGTTCTCCCCCGGTATCATCTCCAGGAGGCGCTCCTTCGTGACGGTGCCGTGCGCGTAGCCCCAGGCTCCTTCCATCATGCCCAGAGCCTTTGTGCGTGCACGGTCGAAAAAGCTGCTCAGGTGTTCGGACTTTTCCGTGCCGGTATCGATATCCCGATAATGTATCAGGCTGGTGATGCAGGGGTGCTCGCGGGCGTTCCCGTAAAAAAGCGACAAAGGTTCTTTCGACGGGATGATTCCGGCTTTGTGAAGGAGCTTCGCGAACCTGTACGCATTATTGCCGGCGAAAAGACGGTTGGCAAAAAGCTGCATGGCGAGAGTGCGCTCCTGCGTCCGGGCAGGAACGGAATGGTCCTCGCAGATGACGTCTTCAAAAACGAGACCTTTGAGCATGTGCGTTCGGACAAGCCGGTAGATCCGCAAAGGGTTTTCTATCAGAGCGTCGATGCAGGTCTCGATGTGACGGTGCGTGTAGACGGCTTCACGCTTTTCCAGGGGGTCCTCGTCATAATAGTTGCCGCTCAGCGCATTGACCATGGGATGAAAGGTGATATCCAGCGCGCAGTGGCTGATAAACCCGAGGATAAAGGCGAGATCGGCCATTCCCTTTGCATTGTCGAGCACGCGTATGATGACCGTGTTCGTAGGTCTGCCGCCTTTCCCGTGGATGATTTCGGAAACCTCTTCAGCGGACTTGTCCCGGCTGTAAAAGAATGTATCGGGTATAATGGAGCCGAGATGGTACCGGTCTATGTGCGCCGAGATATCTTTGAGCATCTGCGTTTCCGCGAGATGGTCCAGGAGTCCGCGGGCAAACCAGAGATGGGTGTTTTCCTTGGGCATGGGGCGCTGATCCTTTTTTCTTTATCAACAAATAATAAGCGTTAAAAAGAGCAATGTAAATATTGCCATTCAAGAACAGGATAAAAACATTGACGCGGGTATCGGAAAGTGAAATCTATTGAGTTGTCCATGCCTTGATTCAAAAGATTCTCGAGGAGGGTTTCATGAGGTCCGAAAATAAGGAGCCTGCCCGTCAAGACGTCTTTGACCGCATCTTTCATCCCGGGAGTATCGCTATCATCGGTGTTTCTTCGAAAGGCAACGTATTCGGCAGCGGGATCTTCAACGCGCTCGTGGCAATAGGATATGAGGGCTCGATCTATGGGGTGAATCCCAAGGGCGGAGAATATTGCGGCAGGAAGCTTTACCGGAGCGTTCAGGAAATTCCGGAGCCCATAGATTTTGCCATTATCGCCGTGCCCGCAGAGCATGTGCCGAAGGCCCTCGAAGACTGCAGGCTCAAGGGTGCTGCAGGTGCGGAGATCCTGTCTTCCGGGTTCTCCGAGCTGGGCACGCCGGAAGGTTTGAGGCTGGAAAGAGAGATCAGGGACATCTGCTCCCGGGGGATCCGTGTGGTGGGGCCGAACTGCTTCGGGATCTACTGTCCCAGAAGCGGGCTGACCCTGCTCCCCGGGCCGGACTTATCCCGGGAGAGCGGGCCGGTAGGGTTCGTTTCCCAGAGCGGCGGCATGTCCATCGATTTCGCCCATATCGGCAAATGGATGGGTGTCGGGCTCTCCAAGGTGGTGAGCTTCGGCAACGGTGCCGACTTGCGGGAGACAGAGCTCCTCTCATACCTCGGCAACGATCCCGAGACAAAGGTTATCGCCATGTATATCGAGGGGGTTGAGGACGGGGCACGATTCTTCTCGGTCCTTAAGGATGTGGCGGCAAAAAAGCCTGTGATCATCAACAAAGGAGGCCTCTCCGAATCCGGGAGCAGGGCCGTTGCGAGCCATACGGCATCCATGGGCGGCAGCAGCAGGATCTGGCAGGCTGTCATGAGTCAGAGCGGAGCAATCCAGGTCGGAGACCTGTGGGAAATGGCCGAGGTGTGCCACGCCTTCTCCCTGCTTCCGGAACGGGCCTACCGGAACATCACCGTTGCCGGCGGCGGCGGGGCCCTGGGAGTGAGCGCCTGTGATACGGCTGAGCGCTACGGGCTCGGCATACCCATGCTGGACCCCGCAATAAGCGAGAAGATCCTCGATTTTCTGCCGAAGCCCGGATCGAGCGCCAAAAATCCTATCGATGCGGCGAACCCTTATGTCAGCCCCCAAGCCTACCGGGAAATATTCCTCCATGCAGCCCAGGACCCGAGGGTCGATCTCCAGATTCTCGTCCTGCTCCTTCACCATTACAAGCCCCTTGCCATGGGCTTCGGCATCGATTTCGTGAAGGATATCGCCCCATACCGGGAAATGGCGGAGATGGCATCCGAAGTGAGCGCAAAGACCGGGAAGCCCCTCATGCTCGTCCTTCCCAACTTCAGACAGGGCATGGACTCCCTTGATATTGAAGAGCTCATACGCGATACGAGAAGTGCCTTTCTCAGCCGGGGAATTCCGGTATTCAATGATCTGGTCAGCGCTCTTCGCGCCCTGAGTCATGTTGCCGGATACTATGCACAGAGGAGCCCGGGGGGAATCCTGAAGAAGTCGGTCGATCCCATAAGCGCCATATTGCCGGCCTGACATATTGACATATATCGGTGAATATGATATTTTATTATAAAATATAGCAAATAAAACTAATGCCGATAAAAACAATACGGAGTTGATTTCATGGATACCGACCAGATGCTCCTGGGCTTCCTCATGTCGGGCCCCAAGAGCGGGTACAAGATCAAGAACATTACCGGAAGACTGATGATGGCCTACAACTTGAGCCTCAACCAGATCTATCCGGCGCTCAGAAAGCTCGAAGCCGGGGACCTTGTCCGCAAGGAGGTCGTGTTCCAGACAGGCAAACCCAATAAGCACGTGTATTCGATCACGGAAAAAGGCAGGCAGGAATTCATGAAAGCCCTGACGTCGCCGCCTATCCCGGTTGATTACCAGCTCGATTTTCTCACCAGGGCATTTTTCTTCCGGTTCCTCACGCCCGAGGAGGTGGTGCAGCAGTTCGAAAGCGAGCTCGGCTCCCTCGAAGAGCAGTTGGAAGACCTGGGGCATATGAAAGACGATGCGGAGCAGTCAGGGGATGAGAACGGCCGGTTTATCTATACCACGATCGTGAGCCTGATCGAGATGCTCCGGGATGTCTACCGGAAAGAGCTGGAGAGAAGGAAGTCTTGATGGGGAGCTCCCGAACCGTGAATGCTTCACCGGTTGCATTAGTCTAAAACATCTTGGGAGGTGCAGCAATGGAAACATTCTTTAACCCGAAATCCGTAGTCGTCATCGGTGCGTCGAACTCTCCCTTCAACCTCGGTGCAACCATCTGCCGGTCCATGAACGAGTTCTCCCCGTGGGACGGTCGCGTGTATGCCGTGAACCGCAAGGCTGAAGCGGTACATGGATGCCCCGGCTACGCAGCGGTTACCGACATACCCGATGCCGTGGACCTCGCGGTGATCATCACGCCCGCCGCAGTCGTTCCCGACTTCGTAGATCAATGTGCAGAGAAGGGTATCAAACACCTCATCATCGAGAGCTCGGGTTTCTCCGAAGGCGGCGAGCAGGGAAGGGCCATGCAGCGCCGGATAGACGAGACCGCAAAGAAGAACCACATGCGGATCATGGGCCCGAACTGCCTGGGCGTGCTCAATACCCAAAACAAGTTCTGCTGCTTTTACGGCATCCAGCAGGACGATTTCAACGTCTTCGCCCGGGAGAACGGCACCATCTCCTACATTATCCAGAGCGGCGGCATCGTGGTGATCGTCCTCGAATCCTTCAGCATGGACGTGGTCAAGGCAAACAAGATCGTCAGCATCGGAAACAAATCCGATATCGACGAGGCCGACATGCTCGAATATTTCCAGCAGGACGATTCAACGCAAGTCATCGGGATGTATCTTGAAAACATCAAGAACGGGAGGAAGTTCATCGAGGCGGCCCGGCGGGTGACGAAGCCCATCCTGGCCTTCAAGACCGGCCGGACGAGCGAGGGCTCGCAGGCGGCCATGTCTCATACCGCGGGCATGGCGAACAACGACGAGGTATTCGACAACGCCTGCAAACAGGGGGGCATCATCCGGGTCAACAGCATATCCGAGCTCCATGCCCTGCCGAAGATCTTTACCCATATGCCGCCGCTTCAAGGCAAGCGGATTGCGGTGTTCACGAATTCGGGCGCATTCGGGGGCATCACGGCCGACCTGCTCGTTCAGGCAGGGCTTGAGATGGCGCGCCTTTCGCCCGAGACCCAGGAAAAATTGAGCAGGACAGGCCAAATCTTCAATGTGTCGAACCCCATAGACTTAGGTCCTGCGCTCTCCATGCAGACATTCCTCGAAATTTTCGACATCCTGCTTTCTTCAAACGAGGTGGACGGGCTCCTTCCCGTACCGAGCCTGTGGCACCCCATGGTGATCGATGCGATCGTCGAACTGGTGAAGAAATGCCGCTACTACGGTAAACCTGCAGCGATCTATACGCCCAACGCCGTGCACAAGACCGTCACCTACCGGCAGCAGTACCAGGTGCCCATCTTCGAATCCCCGGAAGAGGCAGTCCGCGCCCTGAAGGTTTCCTACCAGAACTCAAGGTATCTCGCCATGAAAATGGCCCTGGAGGAGCGAAAGCAGGCGGTATGCAACAGGGATGGAGAACTGTCCTGCGGCAGTATGCGCTAGCGGCTTGCCTGCTTTGACCCCGCTCCGGTCCGTTTGCCGCTTCCGGGCGGGAGGGCGCGCTCACCCGCAGGGTGAGAGCTGAAACGATCCTTTTGAATTCTTATCTTGCTGCCTGAAAGAGTGTCTTGAGAAGATCCTCCTTGCCGATAACGCCCACGATCTCTCCGTCATACTGCTGAACCGGGATGGTGTGGATCTTTTTGTCCAGCATCAGGCTTGCGATATCTTCGATGGCGGTGTCCGGCGTGACGATGACCGGGGTCCTGGTCATGGCGTGTTCTACAGTCGTGGCTGCGATCTTTTCCATCTCCTTCTCGACCTGCCCCACCGAATGCAGAGGGATGAGGGCATCGAGCACGACAAAGTACGAGGGCAGCGGGATCTTCCTCTGCTGTGTGATCAGATCGTCTCTGGTCAGCACCCCCACGATGGTGCCGTCGTCATCGACGACCGGAGCCCCGTTGATGTGGTTATCCATAAGGATCTTTGCCGCTGTCACGATTTCCATCGTGGGCTTTAGGGTGATTACCGGGCTCGTCATGATGTCTCTCGCCGTCCGCATAAAAACCTCCTTGGCTTAAGGAATTCATCTCATTTGGTAGTAAAGATAATCCATTGAGGGGTGATTTGCAAAGGGAAGCTCTTATTTTTTTACGGGGCGTGTTCTCATGACGAAGGCCGTTTTTTCGTCCATTTCTTGGGAAAGCCTTTGCGGAAAGGCTGCCGGTTACGAGGTTGGATTTCCTGATTATTGATGTTATAAGCGGCAAGCCGTATCTCATCATCGTAAAAGGGGAATCATATGCGAATCGGTCTTATCGGCCTGGAGAAATCCGGGAAGACAACGATCTTTAATGCCTTGACCGGCTCTGATATCGAAACGAATGCCTTTGCCTCGTCAAGGCCGGAGCCCAATATTGCCGTCGTTCAGGTGACTGACCCGCGGGTGGAAAAGCTCACGGAGATGTACAAGCCGAAAAAGACGGCCTACGCGACGATAGAATGCATGGATTTCGTCGGGTTTGCATCGGGCGAGGACAAAAAACAGATTTTCAGCGCCTCCGAGCTTGCCCTGGTCAAGAATGCCGATGCGCTGGGCCTGGTGCTGCGCAACTTTTCTCACGACATGCTCGATGGGATCATGGGCCCGGCAGACCCTTCCCGGGACAAGGAGACGATCGTTACGGAACTTGTCCTCTCCGATCTCATCATGGCCGAGACCAGGCTGGAACGCATCGACCACTTTATCAAGAGGGGGGCTGCAACGCCGGATATGGAGCTCGAGAAAAAGGCCCTGGTGAAGATATGCGAGGGCCTCGAGAAGAATGTGATGATCAGCGCGCTGGGCCTGTCCAACGATGAACTGAAACTGCTTCGGGGTTTCCGGTTCCTTACGGAAAAGCCCATCATGGTGATCCTGAATTCCGATGAAAACAGCTTCTCGCTCAACGCAGATCTCGTGACCGGTCTGGAGAAGGACTTCCGGACCGTTGAGTTCGCGGGCAAGTTCGAGATGGAGCTGAGCACGCTCGAAGCGGACGAGGCTGCCGCCTTTATGGAAGACATGAACATCAAAGCCTCTGCAAAAGACCGCTTAAGCATGCTGGCATACGAGGTGCTGGGCTACATCACCTTCTTTACCGTTGGCTCTGACGAGGTGCGGGCGTGGACCATCCAGAAGGGGGATACGGCGGTGGACGCGGCAGGCGCCATCCATTCCGACCTGGCGAGAGGTTTCATCAGGGCGGAGTGCTTCTCATACACGGACCTCATCGAGATCGGCAGTGAAAAGGGTTTGCGCGATAAAGGGCTTTTCCGCCTCGAGGGAAAAAACTACATCGTCCAGGACGGGGACATCCTGAGCATCCGGTTCAATGCCTGATGGCTCCTCACACGGGAGGCTGGCGAGGATGAAGACAGAGTACGGGCAGATCGTTCCCTATATCACGAAGGACGGATCGATCGTCCGGGAGCTCATTCATCCGGCCCAGGGCGTATCCACCGATGTCAGTCTTGCCGAAGCAACCGTTCGTCCCGGCAGTTCCACTACCCTTCATGTTCACCGGGCAAGCCGGGAGATCTATCATGTCACCCGGGGGAACGGCGTCATGACGCTTGGGCAGGAGACCTTCGAGATAGGTCCCGGCGACAGCATCGTCATAGACCCCGGGATCCCTCACCGGGTGGAGAACACTCGTGAACAAGATTTAAAGATCCTTTGCTGCTGTTGCCCGCCCTATACCCATGAAGATACCGATCTGCTCGGATAATTCAGAAATAAAACCGGAAAAACCGAAGAGATCACTATCAGGGGAGAGTTCAGGAGGACAGTATGAAAAAGGCTGTGATCTGCATATTCGCCGTCATAGGCGTAGCGGCCGCTCTCTACCTGTTCTTCCCCTCGGAGAAAGGGATAAGGAATGTCAAACCTTTAGGCGAGACCATTATCTGCTTCGGCGACAGCCTGACGTCCGGGACCGGGGCGTCTTTCGGCATGGATTACCCCTCACAGCTTTCCGGCTTGATCGGCCAGCCGGTACTCAACGCAGGTTTTCCGGGCGATACGACCGAAGCGGCGCTAAAGCGCCTCGGTAAAGACGTGCTTTCCCAGTCCCCCAAGATCGTGCTCATAACCCTGGGAGGAAATGACCTGAAGAACGGGGTCCCCAAAGATGAGGCATTTGCGAACCTGAAGACTATCGTCGAAGGCATCCAGGCAAAGGGCGCCCTGGTCGTCGTCGGGGGCATCAGTGTTCCCCTGCTCGGAAGGGGGTTCGATGACGAATATAAAAAACTCTGCGAGCAGACCGGCTCGCTCCTTATTCCGAATCTTTTCGAAGGGATCATGGGGAATGAAGACCTCATGAGCGACCCGATACACCCGAACGATAAAGGGTACCAGATCATCGCGGAGCGTTTCTACGGGGTGATCAGGGGCTACTTGTAGAGGACGAGCCGGATTACAGCTCTCTTTTTCCCGAGCGTTCAGCCGGTAGAGGCTACCTGATAAACGCCGCCACCTCACCTTCGAGCCATCCGGCCCACTCATCGATCCCGACACCTGTCTTGGATGACACTTCCAGGATGGCGATTCCCGGGTTGAGCTTCTTTACGCGCTCTTTCATTGCCTGCATATCGAAGTCGGAAGACGCGAGATAATCTATCTTGTTTACCACGAGCACGTTGCACACGGAGAACATGAGGGGATACTTCAGCGGCTTGTCGTCTCCCTCCGGCACGCTCAGGATCATGGCGTTCCGTATCGCACCGGTGTCGAACTCGGCCGGACACACGAGGTTGCCCACGTTTTCGATAATGATGAGGTCGAGGCTGTCCAGGTCAAAGGCGTCGAGACCGGCTTTGACCATGGAGGCATCGAGGTGGCAGAACCCTCCGGTCTTGAGCTGGACTGCCTGAACGCCCGTGGAGGCCACCTTTTCTGCATCCACCATGGAATCGATATCCGCTTCCAGCACACCGATGCGGAACTTGCCTTTGAGCTTCTCGATGGTCTTGAGGATCAGGCTGGTCTTCCCCGACCCGGGAGAGGACATGAGATTCAGGAGAAAGGTTTTTCTGTTCTTCAAGTCGGCCTTCAGTTCGGATGCAAGGGTCTGGTTGTCGGACAGGATGTCCTCCCGGATCTCGATGAGCCGTATGGTGTCCATTATTCAGCCTCCATGTCCCTGATATAATATTCTCTGCCGGAAACGAGGGTAAGGTCCTTTTTGCCGCAGGAAGGGCAGACGATATCCTTCATTTCTTTGACGCGGACCTCGAAACTCCCGGTGCACGCATTGCACCGGAATACCACCGGTATCCTCTCGATCTTGAGCTTGGCCCCCTCGGCCGGAGAGCCCTTGCTGATATAGTCGAAGTACCGCTGAATCCATTCATCCTGCAGGTCGCTCAGCTCTCCGATATTCAGGTTGATTGCGTGAATCTTTGTCACGCCGTTCATCCTGGCGTGCCTGAGCACGATGTCGAGGATGGACTGGGTCACCGGCAGTTCGTGCATGGGTTTTCCTCTCGGGAATCATTCTTTAAAGCCGGATGGGTCATGATGATTCTTTTACCTCCGATCGGCAGGAAAATGAAGGGGTATTTGCACCACTGTCATCGGATGAGGGAGTTCACGCATTCAGTCCGGAGTATGTGGAAGCTATGGTCCTCAGGCAGGGGAACAGGGTGCTCAAGCTCGTCGTTTCGAGAATCTTCGCATGGAGGTCGAACATGACCGAATCCCACATGATGAAGAAAGACTTCACCGGCTCTTTGACCTTCCCTTTTTTCGGATAGCACACGCCTTCCTCGATGATTTCCTCTCGGGTTTTTCCCTTCTCCAGGGCCAGGACGATACGCTGCTCTCTTTCCAGGATATGCAGCAGTGCCCTGTCCCAGCACTGATCGATGTCCCGGGTGACGATCCCTCCATGGCTCGTCAGGAGAATCTTGACCTCCAGGGATTTGAGCATAAGGATCGACTCGATGGTCGCCTCGATGCTGCAGTCCCTCCACCCGTACCAGGGCCCGAGGCGGTCGACCCCCATGTCGGATGCGAAGAGGATTTTCTGCCCCGGAAGGTAGAAAGAGGTATGTCCGGGCGAATGACCCGGGGTCCGGATGCATTCAAGGGATATATCGCCCAGGATGAAACTGCAGGGGCTGTCATAGGTGATAAAGGTCTCGATTTCGCGATACGACAGGAAATTTCTGGCGAAATCTCTCATGAGATTTTCCATGGCTTTGTCAGTCGCTGTATGCGACACCAGGTGGTCGAGACTTTTGAAATAGAGCTCCTCACCGTTCGGAATCATGAGCTCTGCTTTTGTGTGCTCGAGAACCTGCGAGCACCAGGCTGAGTGATCCGGGTGATAGTGGGAAACCAGTGCGATATCGGGATCGAATTCAAGGAGAAAATCCCTTGTCTGGTTTTTCCCCGGGTTTCCATCGATGACGACCTTGACCCGGCCGCTGACTGCGAGCCCGGAGCAGGCGTACAGTTTTCTCTTTCCCTCGGGTTCGAGGTACTCGATATTCGGGGTTATACGGATGCGCCTCATGTTCCGCCGCGTACCGGCCGGAAAGCGCTGTAATCATCCGGCTTCACGGTGCTCATGAATCTCCATAACATGCAAATTATTTACTTGCAAGGTGATGGTTTGACGCTCTCGCGAAGGAAGTCCCCGTACCCGGCGCTCCTGCCCGAAGCGGAAAAGCGGGCGGCAGGGAAGAGCTTTTACACGATCCCCTGGATCTCCTTAAGAAATCTTTCGAAGAACGCCTCCATGAATGAATGGCGTTCATGAGCCATGTGCCGGCCTTCGCCGGTAAGCATCTTGTCTTTTATCTTCGAGAGCTTGACCGTATATTCGCGGTACCCTGTATCTTCCTTGCTGTAGGATTTGGCCATGAGAGGGTCCATGTCCGGATTATGGAGCACCGCGCCTACCTCGCCGGCAAAGAGGTACGCACGGGCGATCCCCACGGCGCCGATGGCATCGAGCTTGTCCGCATCGAAAAGAACCTTTGCCTCCAGGGTTTCCGGATGGCGGCTGTTCCTGAATCGGTGGGACTGGATGCAATGGATGATATTCTCTTTTTTCTCTTGCGGGAGGGGGTATGCGTCAAGGAGACCGGCCGCAATCCTGGCCCCCTGCTCGGCATGGCAGAGGGTGCCCTTTGACGTATCCTGGAGGGACCTGCCGATGTCGTGGAGGTATGCGGAGATTGCCAGTACTTCGAGGTCCGCTCCTTCTACGCCCCCGATATGCATGCAGAGCTTGTATACCCGCTCCGTATGCTCCCAGTCATGGCTGTACTTGGCGTCCGAAAAATGATCTTTGGCAAAATCCCTGATGGATTCAATGATAGCTTGCATGATCGAGGCTGATAGCATAATCTTCAAAACATATTCAAGCGCGTTGATCCAGGGCGGATTCCGGTCATGCAACGCCCCTACGGTTCTCGCTCCCGTCATGGCTGCTCTGCCGGTGAAGCCCGGCATTCAGAAGGATTGTCCTTGACAGGAAAAGCGCTGGTATATTAGCCATAACATTCGATAACTCGGCATCTTTGCAGGGTGCCTCTTTTTTTGACGGCATCGGGAAGGAGATGATACATGAGCACAAAAAAGAAAGACAGACTGGGAATGTCCTCACGGGCAATCCATGCGGGTGAGCCCCGGGAGCATTATGCCGACGCGATAACCACCCCGATTTTCCAGACATCGACCTTTATATTCAAGAACAGCAAGGACATCGAGGAATACACCAAGGATAAGAAGGAAAGGTTCGAGTACGGCAGGTACGGCAATCCCACCGAGCTCATTGCTCAGAACAGGCTTGCCGACCTGGAAGGCGCCGAAGACTGCCTGGTGTTCTCATCGGGCATGATGGCCATCACCACGACCATCCTTTCGCTCGTACGGACCGGGGATCATATCGTCATTACGGACGACAGCTACAAGAAGACCCTGGAATTCTGCAAATTCTATCTGAAGCGTTTCGGCATCGAGTGCACCATCGTTCCCTTCGGGGACTACGACGCCCTGGAAAAGGCCATCAAGAAGAACACGCGGTTCATCTTTTCCGAGTCTCCCACGAACCCTTACCTCAACGTCTTCGATCTCGTGCTCCTGAAGAAGATCGCGGATAGGCACGGCGTGATGACCCTCATCGACAGCACCATCGCCACGCCCATCAATCAGAGGCCGCTGGAATTCGGGATCGACCTCGTCACCCACAGCGCCACCAAGTATCTGTCCGGGCACAACGATATCCTGGCAGGAACCGTACTGGGCCGGAAAGACCTGATCGCCCCCATCCGGAGCCTCCACAAATCCATGGGCGGACTCATCGATCCCCACTGCTGCTACATGCTCCTGCGGGGCCTCAAGACCTTCCCCATGAGAGTGGAGAAAATGAATAAGACGGCGCTCGAAGTGGCGAAGTTTCTGGAAGACCATCCGGATGTGGAAAAGGTATATTATCCCTACCTGGAAAGCCACCATCACTATGCCATCGCGAAAGAGCAGATGACCGGAGGAGGCTGTGTGGTGACCTTCGTGATGAAGGGCCGGATTGAAGATGCGAACCGGTTCATGGATTCCCTGGAGATGATCTTTATCGGGCCGAGCTTCGGCGGTACGGAAACGCTGATTACCCACCCGGCAACGGTGAGTTACTATGACTACAGCCGGGAGGCCCGGTACGAGCTCGGGGTTACCGACACGCTCTTCAGGCTCGCCGTAGGCCTCGAAGACGTGGACGACATCATCGACGACCTTGAAAGGGCCTTTGACAAGGCGCGGAAATAAAAACCGGCGCGCAGAGCCCCGCGGGAAGCTCTGCTAATGCGGGTTCACCTTCCCGTCGAAGTACAGGGTCTGCCCGTGGCGGATATCCACGAGCCTGTCGCTTAAGCCTGATTTCTCCATTTCCTTTCTGATTTCTTCCGGAGGAAAGTGAACCGGATCGTCGCCCAGCCTGAATGTTCCCCAGTGCACGACCATGAGCTTTTTGGCGCGGAGATCCTTGAAGGCCCGGACGGTTTCGGCCGGATTCATATGGGAGTGCTTCATGAACCACCGCGGCTCGTATGCCCCGAGGTTGAATACGGCAAGGTCGATGTCATACTCACGGCCGATTTCATCGAACCTGTCAAACAATCCCGTGTCGCCCGAGACATAGATGACAGGCCCGGATGAGGTCTTGATGAGGTAGGACCCCCAGAGGCCGGTATTGGGACCGATGGCGGGATTGCGCATGGTCCAGTGGTTACTGGGAAGGAGAACGATCTCCCGGGAGCCGTCCGCGACGGAGTCGAACCAGTCGAGCTCTTTGAGGTTGTGGATGCCGGACTCTGCCAGGATATCGCGATAGCCGAGCGGTGCAACGAACCGTGAGGTGTCTTTAAAATGTTCAAGGGAATCGGCATCGAGGTGGTCGTAGTGGCCATGGGTGATGAGGACGTAATCCGGCGAGGGCATATCGGATACGTCGAAGCGCAGCGGGGTGAAATCCTGATACGGCCAGAAAAGGCCTGACAGCACGGGATCGATGAGGATGCTCGTGCCCGAGTCTTTGATCAGGAGCGTAGCGTGGGTGACGAAGGTAACGCTTAAACCCGGGTGCTCGTGGACGGGTTTCCAGTTTATCGTCACCGGCGAGAGGGGCTCGTCCTTGTAGAACTGCTTGAAATGATTCCTGCTGAAGAGCTTCCAGGTAATGACATCAAAAAGGCTTCTCGATCCGGGGATATGCCAGGGGTTGATGAACCGCGACCGGCCGTGGTGCAGTTTCCGCTGGGCAAGCTCCCTGAGCGTGCATTCTTTTTTCAATGGCCGGTACACATCCCGGTCCGTCTCGAACCCGCGGGAAAGGGCGCTCATTCCAAAGGCAACCGTCCCAGCAATAAAAAGCACCCCTGTAATAAGTCGAAACCCGATCCGCACAGGGAAAATTTGTACATGATCGGCCACGGCTTTTCAAGCCGGAGTATGCACTTCCACGAACAAGTGCCACCTTTGCTTTGACATCGGGCAGTCACTTGTTCTACAAAAAGACGTAACAGTGGGACGATTCGGAATAATAAGCATTCTATGAGCGGGTTTGATTTCATGATGAAAGTGCAGGAGGGACGCATGGCTTCTGAAGAATATGTATTCGTGCCGTTCAAGGGGGATACGAAGATATCCGGGATCGTTACGATACCCGACCGTTTCGTCCGGGGAAAAAGCCCCGGCGTCATCCTGGCCCACGGCTCGGGGAACGACATGTTCCATCCCCTGCTCAGCCATATGGCAAATGTCCTTGCTGAATCGGGATATCTCTGCATGCGGTTCAATTTCCTCTATCGTGACGAAGACAAGAAATCCCCTGACAGCGAGGGAGTGCTCGAGGCAACCTGGGTCAAAGCCTATGAGTTTCTCAGAAACCATCCCGTCTACAAGCCGTCATCGATCATTACTGCGGGGAAGTCCCTCGGCGGGAGGATCGCATCCCAGGTGGTCGCGGACAACCTCATGCAGGTGAGAGGCCTCATCTTCCTGGGCTATCCCCTCCATGCCCCGGGTAAAACCGATAATCTCAAAGATTCCCACCTGTACCGCATCAGGGTTCCCATGCTCTTTTTCGTAGGCACGAACGATCCTTTCTGCAACCTGGAAAAGATCAGCGCGGTCCTGGCAAAGACGGACGCTTTCAGCACCCTCGACGTCATAGAGCGGGGAGATCATTCGTTCAAGGTTCCCGAGTACTATGAGGTTTCCGAGAAGGAAGTATACGCGAGGATCCTCGGGAAAACCCTCTCCTGGCTGAAGTCCGTGTAGCCAGCCGGAAATTTGTCTTGAACCGTCAAACGATCAAGAGTACCTATGCGCATAAGGAGATTACAATGAAGAAAGCGATCTCTGTCAGGGATATCCTGGCGAAAAAAGGCAAAGAACGCATCGTGATGATTACCTCCTACGATGCCACCATGACACGCATAGTCGACGCGGCGGATGTCGACATCATCCTCGTGGGTGATTCCGCCGGCATGGTCATGGCGGGCGGAGACAACACGCTCGGCATCACCATGGACCAGATGGTCTACCATACCCAGTGCGTCACCAGGGTAAAGCCGAGCGCGCTGGTCGTCAGCGATTTGCCTTTCCTGTCGTACCAGACATCCGTGCCGGACGCGGTCAACAACGCCGGAAGATTTCTCAAGGAAGCCGGCGCCCAGGCCGTAAAGCTCGAAGGCGGCACCAGGGTGATCGAGCAGGTCAGGGCCATCGTCCGGGCCGACATCCCGGTCATGGGCCACCTCGGGCTCACCCCGCAGTCCGTCCATGCCTTCGGCGGCTACAAGGTGCAGGGAAGGGGAGACGAGGCTGCAAAGCTGCTCAAGGAAAACGCCCTGGCCCTCCAGGATGCCGGGGTATTCTCGCTGGTCCTGGAGTGCGTGCCTGCGGCGGTCGCACGGGAAGTGACTTCCGCCCTCGATATCCCGACCATCGGCATCGGGGCAGGGCCTCACTGCGACGGCCAGGTTCTGGTGATACAGGACCTCCTGGGCATGGACAAGGCCTTCAAGCCCAAGTTCGTCAAGCAGTATGCAAACCTCTTCGATACCATTAAAAATGCGGTCGGCGCTTACGCGGCCGAGGTGCGGGAAGGGCAGTATCCTGCCGAAGAGCACTGCTTCAAGGATTGATTCTATGGAGATCATTGCCGACATCCCCACCATGAAGGCCCTTGTAAAGGCTGTCAGAAACAGGGGCGAAAGCATCTGCCTGGTGCCGACCATGGGATACCTGCACGAAGGCCATCTCGACCTCATGCGGGAAGGGAAATCCCTGGCGGACCACCTCATCATAAGCATCTTCGTGAACCCCACCCAGTTCGGCGCCGGCGAAGATCTCGACAAATATCCCCGCGACCTTCCGAGGGATGCGGAGATGGCGGAGGCGGTGGGCGTAGAGTACATATTCAATCCCGGAGCCTCTGATATGTACCCGCACGGGTACGCCACGTACATAAACGTCGAGGGCATCACCGAAGGCCTCTGCGGAGCGGCCCGTCCCGGTCATTTTCGGGGCGTGACCACCGTCGTGGCCAAGCTCTTCAACATCATCGACCCCGATGTCGCGGTCTTCGGCGAGAAGGATTACCAGCAGCTCGCGGTCATCAGGCGCATGGTGGTCGACCTGAACATGAACGTGAAGATACACGCCCACCCGACAGTGAGGGAGGAAGACGGCCTGGCCATGAGCTCCCGGAACAAATATTTAAACCCGGAAGAAAGGCTCAGCGCCCTGGTTCTTTCCCGGTCGCTGAACCATGCGAAGGAGCGGGTAAAGGGGGGCGAACGCAGGGCCGCCGTGATCGGTTCCGAGGTGAAGGGGATGATCGAAGGGACGCCCGGATGCGCCATCGACTATGTCGAGATCGTCGATCCGGACCTTCTCACCCCTGTCGATACCATCGAGGGCAGGGCGGTCATGGCGCTGGCGGTAAAAGTCGGCAAGACCCGCCTCATCGACAACATGACCCTCATCGCCTGATCTCCGGTCGAATACCGCTTATCCGAGAGAGGCGAGGAATCCCCGGATGATCTCCGAGGGTTTTTCATAGTCGGTCAGGAAGGCGTCGTGGCCGTGCTCGGTCGCGATATCCGTGTATGACACCTGGACGTTCAATGCCGTAAAGAGCCGGACGATATCCTTCGACTGGGAAGAAGGATAGAGCCAGTCCGAGGTAAACGAGATAACGAGTCCCTTCTTGGAGCGAAGCTCGCCGATATTCATCCCCCGCTCCCGCCCCTGTCCCCGGAAGCGCTCCTTGGCGCTGATCGATGCCATGAGATCGAAATTGTCGACCGCGTTGGTGATGTAAAGATAGCTGTTGGCATCGAACCGTTTGACAAAGGAGATCCCCTGGTAATCGAGGTAGTGCTCCACCTCGAAGGACGGCCTGAAGATGGCACGCGAGTCCCTGTCTTTCTTCAATCTCCCGAACTTCTCCTGCATCATCTTTTCGGAGATATAAGTGATGTGCCCGATCATGCGGGCGACCGAGAGGCCTCCCTCGGGCGCAATGCCGTCGTAGTAGTTTCCGTCGTTCCATCTCGGGTCCGCCATCACCGCGCGTCTGCCCACCTCGTTGAAGGCGATCTGCTGTGCCGAATGCTTTATTGCGGATGCGATGGAGATGAAGGATTCGAACTGGGACGGGTAATCGCAGAAGAACTGCATGGCCTGCATCCCGCCCATGGAACCGCCTGCGATGCATTTGAGCTTTTCGATCTGAAACGATTTCAGCAGGATCCTCTGCGCCTCCACCATGTCCCTGACGGAGACGGGGGGAAAGGTCAGCCCGAAGGGCTTTCCCGTGTCCGGATTTATGGATGCCGGGCCCGTCGTACCCTTGCACCCGCCCAAGATATTGGAGCAGATTACGAAATACCGGTCCGTGTCGAAGGCCTTGCCGGAGCCGACCATGCAGTCCCACCACCCCGGCTTTTTGTCGCCCTCATGGTAGAACGCCGCATGGGCATCGCCGGACAGGGCGTGCTCGATGAGGATGGCGTTGTCTTTGTGCTCGCTTAAACGTCCGTAGGTCTCGTAGGCGATCTCTATCCTCGGAAGTATGCCTCCGGATTCGAATTTGAACGGCCGGTCCACGGGAAGGATCTGCGTCCGGACGATTGAAGGCCCGCTCATTGGATACGCCTCAGCTTGAAGATACCCTCCCTGGCCAGGAGGTTGTATGCCGGTCCCGGCGTGCGGGTCGTCATGTTCATGGGGAAAAAGTACCGGGCGTCGATGATCTCGACCCCTATTTCCTTAAGCGACGACCTGAACTCCTTCAGAGATACGAAGCGCAGCACGGGCGTATCGTGCCAGCTCTCCGAGAGCCTGATCCGCGAGCTGACCTTTCCCTGGGAGAGGACACGGATGCGGTTGCGGATATACCCGAAGTTCGAGATGGAGATGATGGCGAAATCCCCTACCCGGAGCATCTCGTTGATGACACTGTAGGGCCTGGTGATAACCTGGAGCGTTGAGTTGAGGATCACGTAATCGAAGCTCGAGTCTGCCCATTCCGATAGGTCTTTGTCGATATCCGCCTGGTAGACGCAGATCCCTTTCTGGATACATTGGAGGATCATTTCGTGGGATATCTCCACGCCGATCCCGTCCACCTTTTTTCTGGTGATCAGCGTGTCCAGCAGCGAGCCGTCCCCGCAGCCGAGGTCCAGGACGCGGCTGCCCGGTGCAACCCACTCTTCAATGATGGGGAAATTCTGTGCGGGTATCTTATACACTGCCCGACTCCTCCGGCGTACGAAATAGCGGAATCAAACCCTTCATGGATACATTCATCCCTTCAAACGGCTCCTGATCAAGCGTTTCATGATATCGGTTTTTAATCCTACTATATCGATAGTGATTTTGAAAGGCCCTGTATGATGTACGGTCCCGGATATCCTCAAAGGCAACGGCTTCAGACAACCGCCCGGAAAAGTGCCGGGGGGCCGTTATGATCGAGTACTACCCTGCCTTCTTCGATGAGTACCTCAAGATGCGAGAAAACTTCCGAGATTGCCAGGAAAATCTCGTTGTCCGGCAGATCGGGGAAGAGGTCTTCGACCAGGTCATAGACAGGCCGGGCCCCGTCGGTAAGAGATTCGACAATCTGCAGCTTGCGCTTCTCATGATGGGAGCGGTAGCGGGATATGAGTGCCTTGAGATTGTCTATGTATTCGCCGTGGCCGGAGAACGCAAAACGTACATCGAGATCTTCTACTTTGCCGAGCGATTTTTCATATGCCAGAAGGCTTTTATACGACGGATCACCGAGAAACGACTTGTGAACCTCCGTGATGGGGTTGGGCGTGATGTGCTTGATGATGTGGTCGCCGGTGAACAGGATCTTTTCTTTTTCCTCATACAGGCAGCAGCTTCCGGGTGAGTGTCCCGGGGTGTGGATGGTTTTCAGGCTGAAGCCGTCGCCGGTGAAGGTATCGCCGTCTTCCAGAGGGAGGGCTTCATCAAGGGGATCGCAGAAATTCTTGAAAAAGGCGGAGCGCCGTTCCATGCGGACGATGGCTTTTTCCGGCATGCCTGCCATCCGGGTGAATACGGAAGATTCCTCGCTCCAGTATCCTTTACGGATATAGCCGCTCAAGGTGCGCCAGGCGTCGTTCTTGTGGAGATGGCATGGAATGGGGTGCCCGGCAGACCGGATGATCTCCGACGCCAAACCGAAGTGGTCGATATGGCCGTGGGTGATGATGATGCGCTCCACATCGGAAAAATCAAAGCCTGCCTTATTGAGCCCGTCGCGGAAAAAATCGAGCGCCCCCGGATACTTCGGCCCTGTATCGATGAGTGTGACCGGACCGCTCCCGAGAACGAACATGTTCGAGGTGATGAGATCGCCGAAGCCGGTCAGAGGCAGGACAATAGCATGAATGCCTTCGAAAGGGGGGAATTCCTTGATTATCACGGGATCCGATTTATCACGAAGGCAGGATGAAAAGGAACCGGAGCTTCTCCATCCTGCCGGCGCATTAATTTCATGTAACCTTCGAGTATCCTTACAGTACTTGCTGTACGGATTTGATTTCAGGAACTTCTTTTTTCAGTACGCGCTCTATCAGGGACTTCAGGGTCATGGTGGCCATAGGGCATCCTCCACAGGCGCCCTTCAGGCGCACCTGCACGACGCCGTCACCCGTTACATCCACGAGCTCCACATCCCCGCCGTCTCCGCGCAGGACGGAACGTGTCTTCTCCAGTGCCTTTTCAACCTGTTCGCGCTCTATAGCCATTATTTCCTCCGCTTCAAGGGTGCTTTGACAAAAAGGACCTATCACTTCGCTGCCTGTTTGTCATCATTATTTATTTGATGAAAATACACGTAAAAAGGTTCGAACATTCCTTTTCCGGTAAACATAAACTTTCTTGCCGAGTTTTTTCCCAAGCCTTATATAATATCTAGATCAGAGGCACGATGCCCAAGAAAAATGATATGCTTTTGGGGATAACGTCATAAGAACAGACTCCCGGGTGGTATAAAATGAAGAGAGACAATCGGCGCGTGCTTCGCGGATATTGGAACAATCCCGGAGGTTTCCGCGAGGTACTCAAACTGGCGTTCCCCCTTATTCTGAGCACGGGATCGTGGTCGCTGCAGCAGTTCGTGGACCGCATGTTCCTCGCCTGGTATTCCCCCGAAGCCATTGCAGCTGCATCCCCCGCGGGCATCCTGAACTTCACGGCCATGAGCCTCTTCATCGGAACCGCGAGTTACGTCGGCACCTTCGTGGCCCAATATTACGGTGCGAACAGGTATAACAGGATAGGTCCGGCCCTCTGGCAGGGCCTCTATGTGGCTATGATAGGCGGCGTCATTATCCTGTCCATTATCCCCCTGGCAAGGCCTTTGTTTGAATGGATCGGCCATCCACCGGATGTCCGGGAGGATGAGATCATATATTTCCAGTATCTCTGCCTAGGTTCTGCGCCGGTGATCGCCTCTGCAGCCTTGTCCAGCTTTTTTTCCGGGATGGGAAAGACCTGGATTGTCATGTGGGTCAACATCACCATGACCGGGATCAATATCGTCCTGGATTATCTCCTGATCTTCGGGTTTATGGGCATACCGGCCATGGGCATCAAGGGAGCCGCCATAGCAACCGTCATTGCAGGCTTCTATAACTTTATCGCATATGCCGTGATAGTTGTCCGGCCGTCGTATAACCGTGTGTTTCATGTCCTTGCCGGGTGGAGGCCTGAAAAGGAGCTCTTCTTGAGGCTGATCCGGTTCGGGGTGCCTTCGGGTGTTCAGTTCTTGCTGGACATGGCGGGATTCACCGCTTTTATCATGATCATGGGCAGGCTCGGTACGGTAAATCTGGCAGCGACGAATATCGCTTTCAATATCAATACCATCGCTTTCATGCCCATGATCGGCGTCGGCATCGCCATTTCGGTGCTCGTTGGGCAGTATCTTGGAAAGAACAGGCCCGATCTTGCCCAGAGGAGCGTATACTCGGGATTTATCGTGACCTTCATGTACATGGCTTCTATCTCGGCCCTGTACGTAGCCGCTCCGGGATTGTTCATCGAGCCTTTTGCCGCCAGGGCGGACCAGAGGGCGTTTGAGGATATCCGGGGCCTCGCCGTTATCCTGCTGAAGTTCGTGGCCGTCTATTCCCTGTTCGACACGCTGAACATCATCTTTGCATCTGCATTGAAGGGAGCGGGCGACACACGGTTCGTCATGTACATGATCGTGGCAGTCTCATTCTTCATACTTGTGATTCCGAGCTATGTCGGGATTGTCATCCTGGGAGGCGGGATTTACGTAGGATGGACCATTGCATCGCTGTACGGGATCATCCTCGGACTGGCCTTTTTTACCCGGTTCCGCGGGGGAAAGTGGAAGTCCATGCGGGTGATAGAAGGCCATGCGCCGTCGGTCTGCATGGAGCGCCCGGAGTGCCCGGCGATAGAGCTCTGAAGTTACTCTTCTTTCTTTTCCTCGTGATCGATGAGCCTGGTGCCGGTTCCTTCTTTCAGGGTAGGGCTCGGGGAGATGAACACCCTTCGGAAAAAAGCGCTGATTCCTGATTCCGTCTGCCGGATCTCTTCTTCCGCTTCCCTGACCACCATCTCCCATGTAGGGGCAAAACCCGGCGCCCTGGCGAGCATGGCATGGACGGCCTTGTCATATACATGGAGTTGGCGGATCTCTGCGCGGCCGGGCTTCTGCTGCAGCGACCGGAGCGTGACCCGTAAATTTTCGTTCTGCCTTTTCAGCTCGTCGAGCTCGTTTTCTCTGGTCATATGGCCTTTGGCCTCGATCTGCAGTTTGGTATACAGGCTCTCCTTGAGATTCGCGATTTCCTTGCGGAGGGTTCTCTGCTTCAGCAGACTCTGGAGCCACACAACGACGGTAATGATGAGGCCGGTCAGGAGACCGGTGAAAAAGGGGTGCTGGGTAAGAAAGTAATATATATCGCTCATACGGATATACACCTGCCTTTATGAAAAATTAGGGTGTGCATGCAAACCAAAGGGGTCAAGGCAGCAATCTGCGAACACATCCTCCAATTCGTATATCGCCATATCATTGCCCCATTTTCAAGGGATAAATACCATAAGGAATCTTTCACTCTTTCCTTGTCCTCGGCGCGTAGATTTGGGATATGGTTCTTGCAATTCCTGCAGGAGGATGTATCACTCTTTTTATTCTGTACAGGTATGCTTAGAGCGTCTTTCGCTTAAAAGATCAACGCTTAAGCGGTACCGGGAGGACAAGTATAATGGAAGAATTCGACCGGCTGGTAGGGATATTCGAGAAGCTCAGGGCGCCGGGAGGGTGCCCCTGGGATGCGGAGCAGGACCACAAGAGCATCTCCCGGTGTGCAGTCGAGGAGGCATACGAGCTCGCGGAAGCCATTGACGACGGTGATGTCGGCCACCTGCGCGAGGAGCTCGGCGATCTGCTTCTTCAGGTCGTCTTTCACAGCGTCATCGCGAAAGATTTAAACGAGTTTACGATCAGGGATGTCATCAACGACCTTGCGGACAAGCTCATCTATCGCCATCCCCACGTATTCGGAAGTGAAAATGTTTCGGATTCGAAAGAAGTCATCAGGAACTGGGACCGCCTGAAGAAGAAAGAAGAAGGCAAAACCGGGCGGAAGTCCATCCTGGACGGCATCCCCGAGGCGCTTCCCGGCCTTCTCTACGCTCGCAAGATGCAGTCTTCCGCATCCCGGGTAGGTTTTGACTGGAAAGACCCGGAAGGGGTGCTCGACAAGGTAAGGGAAGAGGCGAACGAGCTTCGCGAAGCGATTCAGAAGAGGGATGAGAAAGAGATTGAAAACGAAATCGGAGACCTGCTCTTCAGCATCGTGAATCTGGCGAGATACACCGGGGTCGACCCCGAAGCCGCCTTGCGGAAGACGAACCGGAAATTCAGGAAACGGTTTTCAAAGATCGAGGACGAAGCCAAGAAAAGAGGCGTTCAGCTCGAGGATATGACCCTCGAGGAGATGGATTCGATCTGGGACTCCGCAAAGGAAGAGATCCCCGAATAGCCGCGTGCGATATAGAAGACAAGTGCTTTAAATATAAAAAGATATTCAAACTTCCGAACCTTGCTGCGAAGGTCTCAAAGGCACCTTATCCCCTATTCGGTGATCATGGAGCTCGACCGACTCAAAACGAGGCTGGACCTGGCCCACATCATCGGGGTTGTCGGCGACAGGCTCGAAAACGACCGGGATTTCGATGTCATCCACATACCCACCAAGACGTACCCGGTCAGCAAAACGAACGACGACGACATCCTGGAGGATATCCGGTACGCCTTTGCCAATGCCCTGTTCATGGAGGCCAAGGGTCCCAAGCTGGAGCTGAACCCTAAAAAGAACTGCGGCCACATGGTCCTCAAAAACAGCAAATCCCGCGGCCCCATTACCGGTCCTGGTACTCAAGACGAACCTCTAGGCAGGCTCCTTATGTCTTATCTGGAGTACGGGCGGATTCCACATTTTTCGTATGGCATCAGGAGTTTTCCCGTTCCCTTTCCTGCCTGCGCATTTCCCTGCGCGCCTGGGCCTCGCGGGAACGCCGTTTCTGTTCATCGTTTTCATGGATCAGCGGCGGGACGCTTCTGGGTTTCAGTTCCGGGTCCAGGGCCACGAAGGTCAGATAAGCCGAGGCTGTATGCCGCACCAGGCCGGTGATAATATTCTCGGCCTCGACGCGCACACCAACTTCCATGGAGGTCTTGCCGACCATATTCAGGCTCGCCTTGATGGATACGAGGTCTCCAATAAAGACCGGATCGTGGAAGCTCAAACGGTCAATGGATGCCGTCACTACATTGCTCCGCGAGTGACGTGCAGCCACCGTACCTGCTGCACCGTCAATGAGTTTCATGATTACGCCGCCATGGACGTTGCCTGCGATATTCGCATCTTCCGGCGACATGAGCTGTGCCATGAGCACCGAGCTGTCGCTGATCTTTTTGCCCTCCATGAGCTGTCCTCCAGTCATAAATATTAACCATACAATAATGCCGGGAGGGGTAAGGGCAAATTATTCGCTTAAACAATACTCCGACCGCCTTGCTCATGCCGGTTAGAAGTGCTCTTACAGACCGCCGTATCAGATATGCAGGACGTAATACCTCAGCCAGACATAGAGCGTAGCGATGATCACCGACTCGATCATGAGCGGCATGCCATAGAGCATGAACCTCTTGAACGAGATAGGTCGGCCCATCTTTTCCGCCATGCCGACCACGATGACATTGGCAGAGGCTCCGATGGCGGTGCCGTTGCCGCCCAGACAGGCGCCCAGGGCGAGAGACCACCACAGGGGCATGAGGTCCGGGTGGTGGAGTAGGGCCGTGCCCTGCAAGTCAGGCCAGAGCTGTCTGGCCATGTCGATGATGAGCGGGTTCATGGTTGCCACGTAAGGGATATTGTCGATGAAGGCAGAGGCAAAGGCCGAGAACCACATTACCACCATGCTCGTTGCAAAGAGGTTGCCCTGGGTCAGTTCGAGCACCTTGACAGACATGAGCCCGATGAGCCCGACCTTGACCACGCCGCCGATGATGATGAAGAGACCGATGAAGAAGAAGAGGGTGGTCCACTCGACTTCCGATAGGATGTGATGAGGCTCCTTGATGCGGGAAATGAGCAACAGGGTCGCAGCTCCGAAAAGGGCGATCGTGGCGGGCTCCATGTGGAGCATGCCGTGAAGCACAAAGCCTGTCATGGTGATCGCGAGCACGAACAGGGACTTTTTGATCAGCACAGGGTCCTTTATGGCCTCGTTCTCGTCCATAGCCATGACGCGCCGGCGCAGGTTTTCTTTCACGGTAAGCTTTTTGCCGAAGATGAACTTCAGGGTGATCACGTAGACTATAACTATGATGACCACAACCGGAGCGAGGTTGTTGAGAAAGGCCATGAAGTCCAGGCTTGCCTTGGAGGCGATCATGATATTCGGCGGGTCTCCGATCAGGGTTGCGGTCCCGCCTATGTTCGATGCGAGCGCCTCGGTGATGAGGTAGGGGACCACATCCAGCTCGAGTGCCTCGCAGATGAACAGAGTGACGGGCGCGATCAGGATGACTGTGGTAACGTTATCGAGGAATGCGGATAAGACAGCCGTCACCACCGAGAAAACGACCATGATCATGAATGGCTTGCCCCTGGCGAACTTGGCGCTTTTGATTGCGATATACTCGAAGATGCCGGTGGGCCGCATGATATTGATGATCACCATCATGGAAAAGAGCAGGAAGATGACGTTCCAGTCCACGCCGAGCTCGGGAGAATGGAAGGCCTCCTCCTGGGTGGCGATGCCCAGGACGATCATGAGCGCTGCGCCCGACAATGCAACGATGGTCTTATGAATCTTTTCGGAGACGATCAGCGCATAGGCCAGGATGAAGATTACCGTGGCGATCCAGAAAGCAGCTTGCGGGCTCATTCTTTGCCTCCGAACAGGGCGTCTGCAACGGCGAAGAACACCTCGCTTTCATAGATCATACCCTTCAGCTTTCCGTCATGGTCGAGAACCGGCAGCGTCGAGATGCGATGTTTCAGCATATGGTCGACGCATTCCATGAGGGGATGGTCGTCTCTGACGGTAATGACGCCCTTGGTCATGAGATGGGCCACCTTCTTGCCCAGGATCTTCGGTGCCAGGGACTCCAGCATCCCGTCCCAGGTGAACAGGCTCAAATCCGTCTCATAGAGATATGAGGGATACACCGCTTTGAGTATGTCATGCATGGAGAGTACGCCCACCAGCTTTCCCTCAGCATCGAGGACCGGCAGAGACCTGATACCGCAGGTCTTTTCCCATGACCGTACTACTCGTATATTCGTGAAAAACTCCTCAACACTGTCTCCGGGCATCAGAAACGCATTCACCGGCACCATCAGATCTCTGGCCTTCATACACATCTCCCCATGGGTGCAATGGCTTAAAGAAAACATGACCGCCAATGACTTTTTAGGCATCCTATAGCCGAAAATTCCGTGTCCTGCAATTGGGAAAGACAAAAAACTCAGGAAAAGTTAGTTAGTTAGAGGAAGATACATGTCATTTCGGCGTATTCCTTTCAGGGCGCATCAGAGGCCGGGTATCGGGCCAAAACCCTCCAGGCGAACAGTACCCGGATGGTTGATACTTTGTGCCAGGATGGTATTTAAATATATAAGAGAGCAATATCCGGTACTTCCTTAAGAATTGACGGTTGCCAGATGCCTTCGGAAAAGGTAAAGAATAATCCCATTATGCGGAAATACATCCCTTCAAGGATTATCACGCAGATCGCCGACCTGCTCAAGCAGGGGATCACCCCGGAAAAGATCGCGCTGAGCATGGCATGGGGCATTACCCTGGGAACGCTTCCTGTCCTGGGAGTGACCTCGATCCTCTGCATCGCCGTTGCCCTCGTCTTCCGGCTCAATGTTGTAGTGACACAGCTGGGAAACTGGCTTGCCTACCCCCTGCAGATAGTCCTTTTTATCCCGTTCTTCATGGCCGGGGCGTATCTGTTCGGATATCACCCTCTGACCGGGGATTTGCTTTCCCGTACGACCCTTTCCATGTCCGATTTCACCCAGACG
This sequence comes from Syntrophaceae bacterium UBA6087, assembly GCA_002448235.1. Taxonomy (GTDB): domain Bacteria; phylum Desulfobacterota; class Desulfomonilia; order UBA1062; family UBA1062; genus Phosphitivorax. Next base: position 105,003 of record DIXF01000007.1, on the reverse strand, counting down.
TTAAGGCTCCTCGGCGGTACCACCCTGCAGGCAGCCTTTGTCTGGGCTTTGGCGGCGCCGCTTATGATCCTCGTTCTCTACGGTTCGATCAAGCCGGTTCTAAAGAGGGCTCTGGCAACAGGTGATTAGAACTGATTGGGCCTTGCATCCGGAGATATACACGCCCGATCGGGCAGGCAAACCTTCAGCGGTCCCGCGACGGGAAACCTTCGACGATTCATCTCCATACAGCATGAATCTCTCAAGAGACCCTGCTGATATATCGAGGACGATTCTTGACAACGGGGGCAAACCAAGGGAGAATACCGGCATGGAATTTTTGAGGAGGAATAACCATGATATCCGTGAGGAAGCGTCAACTCCTGGTTGCAATAATCACGTGTGCAATGATCTGTGCTGCCTGTTCTGCCAGACCGTCCGTTCCGAGTGAGATCATCGGGACCTGGAAGGCCGGAGACGAAGACAGCGCAGGCGTTTCCATCGAATTTACCTCTAAGACAATCATCATAAGCTCGGACCTCGGAGTAATCGAAAACGCCATTACGAAGATCAACTCGGAAAAAGGTCGGCTTCCCGACTCGACCCAGTACTCGGTCTATTATGCAGACCGCAACAAAGCCTCCAACCTCATGAGCATCCTCTACTCCCCTGAAGACGGAGGAACCTTAAGATTCAAGTCCGAGCAGGACATGGTGTGGAAGAGGGAGCGGTAAGAGCACGAAATCATATTTCTTCTGTTTGTACCCAGACAGCAGTCCAAGGGAAGATTTGCATTCCGCCTGTTAATAGTGCTGCTGCAGGAACATACTCGACCCGAAAAACGAACAATCATGTCGATTGCGGCGAATATAACGGTTTCGTAACGACAGCGCCCTTAATATCCCTTACCCTAACAACAAACAGCAATCTAATTTAATCTCTTGGCAACATCTGACGATAAGAAGGGAAAGAATAATCATAACGTGTGCAAAAACGAGCATAACAAGAAGAGTTCGTAATAAGGAGAGACATCATGAGAACAAAACTATTACCTATATATATCCTCTCCCTGCTTGTATTTATTACCCCCTTATATGCGCTTGATACGGAAATCTTCGTGGAGAGCATGAGCGCTCCGCCGAACATCGTTTTCTTGCTCGACACCTCCGCTACAATGAAAAATGCCGATCTGCTCGCGCATACGGTAGCTTACGATTCTAGCGGAATATATACTCCTACGAAAATCGGATCGATAACCCCCCAGAAAGGCACAATATATTACAGCAAGAATGTGTTCAAAGAGACGGAAAAGATGCTTCTGGTAGAGGTCACTAGCAATATTAGCAAAATCACTTGTTCGGAAGCCCAAAAAGCCCTATCGTCTGCCGGAGTGTATATAGGAAATCTGTCAACCACACCGAACAGCTTAGGTGAATACGGCTGCTCCTCTTCAGAATCAAGGGCTTTTTACAACGGCAACTACCTGAACTACTTATGCGCCACCGATATTCCTGGGGATACCGTACAGCTCAGGCAGAAAGTTGCCCGGGATACGATCAAATTCGTGGTGGGCAACACCGCTGACACCCTTGTGAGATTCGGTCTCATGGGATTCGAGAGTATCAAGGATGACGGAGGCAACATTGTCCTTGGTGTAGGCTCAACCGATGCACAGTTCGCCACGTTGCTGGATAACTCCTCTACCTCCAGCCCCATAGATTCCCGAGGAACGACACCTCTTGCTGAGGCACTGGCAGAGGCCGGGCTCTATTACGCCGGGAAGCCGCGCTGGTCAAATTATCAGTCGATTTACGACTCGACAATCCTCAGCGGGTCGACCTACATATCCCCGATCCAGTACAGGTGCCAGAAAAATTACGTTGTCATTATCACCGACGGTATGTCGACCAACGACATAGGAGTCCCTTCCGGGGGTAACAATGGTGCCGGGTATAACCTGTTTACGAGCAATCAATACATTAATAATAAGAGGATTATCGATTACGTAGGTTTTGGAGACGATGATGACGAGAACATTGACCTTGTGGACGTTGATGGTGATGGCACTGTAGACGATGTAGTCAGAGAGGTCAATACCGAGCACGGGACACACATGCTCGACGAGGTCGCCGCTCTTCTCGCTAATGAGGACTTTAAAACGAGCGGGACCGATCTTGGTGGAGGGAGCTACGAAAGCAGCGACCCGGATGAAGACCTGCAGAACGTGGTAACGTTTACCGTGGGCTTCATGACCGGTTCCGGGACATCAACGCTCAGCGAGATCGACCAGTTATTGAGCCACACCGCGGCCAAAGGAAACGGAGAGTTTTATTCCGCCAATGACGCCGCCTCGTTGAAGCTGGCGTTGATAGACATAGTAGACAAGATCATGGAGGCCAACTCCAGCTTCGTTGCCCCGGTCGTTCCCGTGAACAAGCTCAACAAGGTCTACTCGGGCAACAGTGTTTATCTGTCATTGTTCAAACCCGTGGACGACTCTGCGTTCTGGCTCGGAAACATCAAGAAATTCGGGATCACCACAAATGCAGTGCTGCTCCAGAAGAACGGCACCAGGGCTGCCGACAATAACGACGTTATCCTGGATTCCGCATTTTCCTGCTGGCAGAGATATGCTGCACTGGACACAACGGCGGCCTCTGACGGGAGTGAAACAAATGTCGGAGGAGCCGGAGAAGTGATTCTGCACCAGTCGAACCGGACGTTTTATACAAATCCTTCTTCCAGCGGGGCACTGATCGATTTTTATTCAGATACGAGCATACGGTCAGAGTTGGGAGTTGCTGCCGACAAACAGCAGGACCTGATCGATTATCTCACCGCGAAAGGCGATTATGCGTTCGGGGTTCCGGACACCGGAAGGAAATGGGTGTTGGGCGACATTCTGCATTCCAAGCCGGCGACCATGTTCGTCGGTAATGAAACGGTAATATTCTTAGGCGCAAACGACGGATTTCTCCATGCCTTAGTTGATGACGACAAGGGAACAAGAGGTGACACGTTGGGCACAACTGCTTTCTCGGATGACACGTTGAGCGAAGCATGGAGCTTTGTGCCCCGGTCCCTGCTGCCCCAGCTTCATTACCTCAAAGAAACAAATATACACGACCACTTTTATGTGGATGGATCGCCGGTGATTTATGACGCCGGAGCCACCAGATACCTTACATTCGGCCTCAGAAGGGGTGGAGAGAGTTACTACACGCTGAATCTGGGAAGTCTTGTCGACGGGGAATATACAGGCGGCTATGCCAATCCCACGTTCGCCGGAGAGATCGGGCCGAATGTACTGGGCGGGAAGGAGCCCCTCGGCCAGTCCTGGGGCAGGCCGCTGGTCAGCACCATAGCGACAAGCGCGACCGAGTGGAAGAAAGTCCTGATCCTATCGGGTGGCTATGATGATGTAAATGAGGATAAGCCGGCTCCCACGGCAAACACCAAAGGAAGGGCGGTCTTTGCCTATGATCCGGTAGCAAAAACGGTATTGAGCACTCTTAATTTCAACAATACGGACAATCCAATGATAACCCATTCCATAGTTGAGCTCATCGGCTTCGACTATAATTCTGACGGGGTTGATGATACCATCTACGCAGGGTCCATGGGAGGAGAGCTTTTCGGCTTCCAAGACAGAAATGAGGATGGAACGTGGATTCCGCGGAAGGTCTTCCAGGCAGGAGACGGAACCGCCTCTACGAGCTATCTGAAGTTCTTCTACGAACCGGACGTGGCTCTGGAACGATTCGGAGACTATGTATACATCGGTTCCGGCGACCGTGAGCATCCGACAGAAACGGGCACTGTCAACAGGTTTTATGCGATCAAGAACGAGTGGAATGCCTCGGCCTTCACAACGCTGACGGAAACGAACCTCGTAGATGTGACGAACCTGAACAACGACCAGTACACTACCACGGTGCTTGGGAACCTGGATACGAACAAAGGGTGGTTTATTAAACTCAGCACAGGCGAAAAGGTCATGTCATCACCTCTTCTGTTTGACAGGAAGGTCTTCTTTACCACCTATACGCCTTCAGTGCCTGTATCCGGTATAGATCTGTGCGGTACAAAATCGCTTGGAAAAGGCAAGCTCTATGCCCTTGATTATCTTACCGGGAAGTCGGTGATGAATTTCAACACCGGCAATGACACTACGAATGCTGACGGCACAACCACCGAAGTTCTCGACAAAACAGACAGAAGCACTGAACTCGGTATGGGTATCCCCTCTGCGCCGACACTGATTGTAATGAAGGACGGGGGGACAAAACTGATCATCGCAATCGGTGTAGCCGAGAGCGGTGATTCGTCCGACGACAATGAGAATAAAGGCGGCGATATCAAGACAAAGATCCTTGACGTAAAGAGTGGAAGTTCATCTGATCTGTTCTACTGGAGACAGAATTAAGGGAGCATGAAGAGTCAATATGGATTCCGGGTGGTATATATGAAAGAATGTGCGGGAGTAGATAATTTGCAGCCGATTTACGACAGAAAAGGACTAACCCTTGTCGAACTCATGATTGTAATGGCCTTGTCGCTGCTGCTCATGGCTGCCGTATATACAACCTATAGTATTCAGAAGAAGACAAGCGATGTTCAGAATGAAGTTGCCGCGGTACAACAGGATCTTAGGGCTGTTCTGGATATCATGGCAAGAGACATCAGGCAGGCAGGGTGCAATCCTACTCTTGCTCCTGATATAAACGATCCTTCTATAGCCAACTCTTGTGGCATACTGGCTGCTCAATCAGGACCGACTTCGCTCGTGATAAACATGGATGCAAATGGAGACGGCAGTACTGGGGGTGAGCAAGTAAATTATACTCTGAGCGGGACAAATCTCAGTAGGAACGGAGAAGACCTTGCTTACAATGTTTCCTCTTTTGAGTTTCGCTACTATGATAACAACGATAATATCATCGTTCCCGAGTTGAGCGGAGGTACACAATTGAGCGATGCCCAGGGGCTTGACGTTCGTATCGTCCGGGTCTTCATACGGATCCAGAGTGATAAAAAGGACCCTGACACGAATCAGCCGGTCGAACGCGAAATGACCAAGCAGATAAAAATGAGAAACATGGGATTATTATAAGCCGCACGGAGAAGAGAATATGAAAAGTATAATCGAGAACAAAAAGGGGTATTCTCTTGTTGAGCTGGTGATCTCGATTCTTATTTTCTCGCTGGGTTTTCTCGGCGTGACCAAGATGCAGCAGCATGCGGTCATGGGCAACAGCTTTGGTATGCAGATGACGAACGCAGTCAACATCATTGACAGTCAGACGGAGTACTTCAGGGGATTAGCCTTCCCGAATGACGATATGAATGTCGGTGAGCATCACGTTGACACGCCTATAACGATTTCACGGAAGGGGATTGATTATAAACTGTCCTGGGTCGTGAGCGATACTTCCCTCGGTTCGTCCAAGAATGCTCGGCAAATCGACATCACGGTCAGATGGGATGAGAAGCTTACCCCACACACCATTACAATGAGCATGTTCAAATCGAGCTAAGAACGGAGGAATCGACACCGGTTATTCCGATGGAGAAACAGTATGAATATGAAATGGGACGATAAGAAAGGAACCGTACTCATCATGGTTCTCCTGTTCATGCTTTCTGCGATAATGATAGGCATGGTCCTTATGAAATCAACGATTATTGAAACAAAAATCGTTGCGAACGAGAGGGCCTACAATCAATCTTTTTATAATGTGGAGAGTGCTGCGGAGTTCATTCTTCCACAATTTGACGATATCGTCAGCGAACAAACCTGGACGATTAATACCCGTGTCCCTGTTTCTGACAAAATGCCGCCCGGCAGCTCATTGGATGATGCCGACGTCGGCATGACTCTCCTTCGAACCGGGGCTCCTCCTGTGGGTTCCGGAAGTAGCGCCACAAAAACCACTGCATATTATTTCCGGATAGATGCTACCCTGAATAATCAGTCTGTTGAGATGGGGAGATGGAAGGCATTTCCAAAGCCTGGGAGTTGACGGTTTACATGTTGAGATGGTTCGCTGTATCCTCCATTCACATAGCAAACTGTTTATCTGCATTATCAGACATTTTCTCTCCGCCTGTATCCGATTCCCTTTTCCCGGTCGTATAGTATCTCACACCGACACAATCCCGGTCACCGGCAGATGATCCGATGCCATAACGGTCTCGGGCGTCATGAAGGCCCGGATCTTTTCGAGAGACTCCTCGGGGGATACGAGGATCCTGTCGAGAGCGAATACGGGGAAGAACGACGGAAAGCTTTTGGGATGTACCGTACTCGAGAACAATGCGTAGAGATCCTTGAGAGTAGGGCATCGCGGAGACCATTCGTTGAGGTCGCCCATGAGTATCACCTTGTCGTTCGGCCTTGCCGAGAGTGCCTTCACGAGCATGCCCGACTGAAACCTTCTCTCTATGCCCCGCAGCCCGAAGTGAGCATTCAACACCCTTATCTCCCGGCCCTCCACCGTGATAACCGCATCGATGGCTGCTCGCGGCTCATACGGATGGGTGCTCAAGTCTATGTGCCGGATTTTCGTTATCGGAAACCTGCTCAAAATGACATTCCCGAAATGGAAGGGCTCCTTGAAGAAGGTCGGGCCTAAGGCTACGTTCATGCCGGTCAATCTGGTTAAAAATGATTCATCCAGATGCCCTCCCTGCTCAAGGGAGAATGTGGCTTCCTGAAGTGCTATGATATCCGCCTCCAGTTCGCTGATGACCCGGATCGCCCTCAAAGGCACCTGGCGGTTATCGATCCCAACCCATCCATGCACGTTGTAGGTGGCTATGCGAATCCTTCTCTGGCCGGTTCTCTGGGAGAATGGAATTGTCACGGGATTCTTTCTCCGGAGGATTTGCGCGAAGCCTTTCTGGTGAGCCTTGTGAGCCAGGTGAGCAAGGCCACGACCAGAATCAATGTCCCGACAACTATTGCAATGTTTGCGATGTTGGGCTCGAGGATGAAATTTTTCAGCGACTCGGTGAAAACCGTTATGGCGAAAATACCCGGGAACATCCCGATGATCGTCCCGATGAAAAAATCCCGGAAAACAATGTGAGACGCTCCTGCCAGAAGGTTCACGATAGAATAAGGCGCAACGGGCACGACCCGGAGGATTATGACTGTCAGGAGCCCCTGCCGGGCAAGGCTTCTGCTTAATTTATTTATCCTCTTGCCTGCAAAGTTCCGAACAAAATCCCGGCCGAGCACGCGGCCGATCCAGTATACGACCAGAGCGCTCATGAGAGATCCAGACATGGCAAGGGCAAAGGCGGTCAGAGGGTCAAAGAGTATCGACGTGACGGCGATCAGGACCAGGACCGGAAAAACGACCAGTCCTCCCACCACGTACATGGCAAGAATGACCACCGGAGCCATGGAGTAGCTTCGCAGGGACTGCAGTTCCTCGACAATCTTGGAAGCGTCCAGGTATCCGGCCAATGGCGACCAGCGCCAGAGAATTGCAAAGAGTATGAGCACAAGCACCATGCCGGCGAAGCCAATGAGGCGTTTTCTCCCCGAACGCCGGTATTCGTTGCCGATAAATGTTTCCACGAATCTCTCGGCGCTGATCGGGCGCTCGGGATCGACGATAAACGGCTCCGAGAGGATGGAATCCGTCAGTGTGTGAGTATCGAGGGGGCGCAGGATCCGTTCGCCTTGGTGAATGGTATCGATCGTTTTAATCAGTGATCCTGTGCGCTCCAGAACCCGGCCTACCTCCCGGGATGTCGTGTCGAGATGCTCCGCCAGGAGCCGGTTCCTCAGTTCGATACATGCTTTCCGAGCCTCTGGTTTGTTTGCAGTTTCCATGCTCACATCGCATTCCGTATCCAATCCCATGGACCGGTTTGCCAGATTGGATGAGCCGATTCGAATAAAGCGATCGTCAACGATGAGAACCTTTGAATGCACTTCGATCAGCACTTCCTCCCTGCCCGGAATAGTGGGGTAATAACAGCCGAACCTGCCCTTGGCATCCAGTTTTTTCACCCGCTCCACCAGGTGCTCCCTGATGGCGTCCATTGTGTATTCCTCAAGCCAGCCATGGCTTTTCTTTCTTGTCACGACCACGACCTCGGGGCCGTTTTCTTCCTGCAATCTCTTTGCAATGGCCCCTGCTATTTTCGAAGAGGTAAAAAAAGGGTTCTCGATATAGACGAGTTCCCTGGCGGACTGGATTGCATCCAGCCAGAGCGCCTCCACTTCACGGACCTCTGTCTTGTTGCGGTATGCAGGCTCTGTCCTTGATACCGCTATCTTGATCCCGGTGATATCGGGAACGCATTTCGCAGGCCAGGGGTCGGAAACAAACGGCGGGGGCGGATCGAGCCGCATCCCGGTTGCATAAAACCATCGGGATCGGAAGAGGTCGCCAAGTATCCCGGCCGCCTGACCATCGACAAGCACCTGCACATCATGAAAAGGAGGGTACTCGTTTCCCCATGGATCGGTGCGCCTTGTGTCGTCCGGGTAGTGCTCGTTTACGTCCCAGCGCCTGTTTGTGAGGTCGATTCCTCCGGTAAAAGAGATGCGGTCGTCTATCACCACGATCTTCTGGTGATGCGATGCCCCCAGAGGCAGGAAATTGTCCTGGAAAAAATGAATCCGGTTTGTGGTTTTCCAATCCAGGACCCAGATTGGAAACGGCTCCCTTTCCAAAGCATAGAGGATCGCATAGTCCCACAAGAGGATATATATGTGGAGATCTGGTTTGCGCGATGCGACATAGTTGATAAATTCTCCAAGACGTGTGGGATAGTCGTGAGCGCCCCCATCGCTGAGTAGCTCGGTCCTGCTGTCGATGTCCCACCCGGTGATATAGATCGTCCTCTCCGCATTCAATGCGGCATCGATAAAAGTGGAAAAATACTTGGAGGCGTCAACGAGAAAGGATACCCGGTGAGATTCACCCATTCTCCAGTAGTTCCGGCCTTCCATGAAAATTGTATCGCCCTTGTTATCGGTAGCCATGCATACATATCCCGGTTTTGAGAATCAGTTGGTTGTCCAAGTCCTTTCCTGAGAATACTATTGGGCGGGGAATCAATATGCTCAAGGGGTCTTGCGGTTCTTCTCCGCAATAATCACCGTGCTCCCCGGCGGCAGCCGGAGGCTTTCCTCCTCGAGGAAAGCTCCTTCGGCGGAAGAGAGAACTATCTCCCGGAGCCTGCCCGTTGATAAGGCAAGAGTCCTTGTCTGCGGGGAGAGATTGCAGGCCGTGATAATCCGTCCCCGCCTCATCATTATCCAGCGTCCTTCCTCATCATATTTCACCCGGACACCGGCAAGATCGCCGTCCATAAGCTCGGGATAAGATTTCCTGAGGAGGATCATCTTTACGTACCATTCGAAGACGGACCGGTGAGGCTCCTGCATGCGCTCGCCCCAGACGAGCCGGGAACGCATGAAGGTCTCCTCGGCCTGAGGGTCGGGGATGTCTTCGGGATTCCATCCGAAGGAGGCGAATTCGTTCTTCCGGCCGATAACCACGGCCCTGCCCAGATCTTCATCCACATGATCCGTGAAGTACTGGAAGGGTGACGACGCTGCCCACTCCTCGCCCTGGAAAATCATAGGGATATAAGGAGAGCAGAAAACCAGGGCGGATGCCGCCATGATCCCGGAGGTGTTCATGAGTTCGCCCGCCCTTTCTCCCTTTGCCCTGTTTCCCACCTGATCATGAGTCTGGAGATAGACGACGAACCTGTCGCCGTTCATCCCGTGAACGGGCCTCCCGTGCACACGGTCCCGATACGACGAGTAGCATCCGTCATAGACGAACGCTTCTTTCAGGGCTTTGGCAATGCCGCCTATGGATCCGAAATCCATGTAATATCCGTCTTTTTCACCGGTAAGGACAGCATGCAGTGCATGGTGGAGGTCGTCGTTCCACTGGGCATGAATCCCGTACCCGCCTATTTCTCGGGGCTGGACGATCCTGGGGTCGTTGAGGTTGCTTTCGGCGATAAGGATCAGATGTCTACCCAGGACTTTCTCAAGGGTTTGAACTTCTGAAGAAAGCTGCTCGAGAAAATGGACCGCCGAGGTGTCCACTATGGCGTGGACGGCATCGAGACGCAGACCGTCCATATGGTAATCTTTGAGCCACATCAAAGCATTGTCGATGAAAAACCGCCTTGCCTCGTCGCTTCCCGGTCCGTCGAAATTCACGGCCTTTCCCCAGGGCGAAGCATAGTGGTCGGTGAAGTACGGTCCGAAACGCTCGAGATAATTGCCATCCGGCCCGAGATGGTTGTAGACGACATCGAGGATGACGGCGAGTCCTTTTGCATGGCACGCATCCACCAGGCTCTTGAGGGCCTCAGGGCCTCCATAGGGCTCGTGGGGTGCATACAGATCGACCCCGTCGTATCCCCACCCGCGCCTTCCCGGGAAACTGCTCACCGGCATAAGCTCTACATGGGTGACTCCCAGGTTTACGAAATGATCGAGCAGACTCCTTACCCCTTCGAAGGTTCCCTGCGGGCTGAAGGTGCCCACGTGGAGCTCATATATGAGAGCGCTTGACAGGGGAGGGGGTTGCCAGCGTGTGTCGGTCCACGGAAAGAGGGAGTGATCGAGGCACCGGGAAAATCCGTGTACACCGTACGGCTGCCAGGTGGATCGCGGGTCGGGAAGCGGATCGGACCCGTCGAGCACAAAGGCATAGTCCGTCCCATGGACCAGGGAAGGGCTGTCCAGGACCCACCAGCCGCGCCTTCCTTTTGTCATGGGAAAAGGTTTGCCGTCTACGATCATGAGGACATTGACCGGAAAGGGTGCCCATAGGCGGGCCATTGTCATGACTCACCTCTGAGAGCCGTGCATGGCCGCACCGGAAATGCCTGGCTCATACTTCCCCCTGTTTCACGAGCAGGGCGAGCGGGAAAGATTTCAGCAGTCCGTCCACAGGTACTTCAGGTCCTGTGAACTCTTCTGCGGTGAATACATTATCCCATCTGCCGGGCGGGAGACCGGCCAGTGTTCCCTCCCAGTCATCTCCTCGCTTCAGAACAAGGCGGGGGACTATCGTTGCCACGCGGCCGTCGCGGATAAACCCGAAGGCGAATCCGGACTTCGGGCCGTTGAACCGGATCGGCTCATAGGCCCCTTTTTCTCCAAAGGCTTCGGGCAGTCTTTTACGGAGCTTGAGGCACTCTCTGGTTACCCAGAGCTTCGGCAGTCCGGAATCCATCTGGTTGAGTATCTCTTCGGGAACCGGCTTATCGAGCAGGGAAAGCAGACCTCTCCTGGCTCCGAAATCCACAGGCCTCCGGTTATCCGGGTCCACCAGGCTCCTGTCCCAGAGATCGCACCCCTGGTATATATCAGGAATTCCCGGAGAGGTAAGCTTGATCAAGGTCTGTGAAAGGGAGTTGATGTGTCCGGGTTTAACGAGCGGCTCGATGAATGATGTCAGATCTGCCAAAAAGGCGGAGTCGCTCATGAGATTCTCAACAAAGTCTTTGAGCGTCCGTTCGTAAGAAGCATTCGGCTCGGTCCAGGAGGTATGGCTCTTGGCCTCCCGGGACGACTTTTCCATATAGGGGATGAGACGATCCGTTCCGATAGGCCATGCCCCGACCAGTGTCTGATAGAGGAAATATTCGGTGTTCCTGTCCGGCAGATCTTCTTTTTTATAACGCCGGGCCATGCCGGACCATCTGGCCACGGCTTCTTTCCATGCATCGGGTATTTCCGTAAGGAGCACCAGCCTGGCCCTGACATCCTCGCTCCGCTTGGTGTCGTGAGTCGAGGTGGAGAGCATGGAAAGCGGATAGGCTTCGAGGCGCTCTTTCATGCGAGAATGAAACTCATCCGTATCAAGGGCGAACGATCCGGGGTCTCCTCCCACCTCGTTGAGCGCAATAAAACGATTGTAGCAGTAGAATGCCGTGTCCTCCGCCCCTTTCGCCATCACCGGAGGGGTGATCTGCTGGAGGCGCATGACGAATTCGGATTCTGATGCGCCACCTTCTTTGAGCATGAGGATGTCATGCATGAAATCGAACAGGTCCGGCTCGACTTCCGGTGTCTCCTGTTTCGCCTGCTCGATGACCTGGTGAATGATCTTTCTGTCTTCGTCGGATATCCAGCCTGCATGGGCGTTTATATACGTTCTATAGACAGGGTAGTAGGCAATTACCTTCCGTAAGCCCTGGAAGACTTCCTGGCGGGTATAGTCCCGGTAGCGCCTGTGATGCTCGCAGATGGCGAGCATCAGGGCCGTGAGCCTGTTAATATCACTCCCGAAGGTCCTGTCGATGACCAGGAGCTTTTTCTCCCGGAGCACTTCCTTGTAAGATCTCGTTTCGCCGGTGAATTCCGCATACAGCTCCGTCAATGCTTTTTCGCTCGAGCCGTTGATGAAAATCCGGGTGAGAAGGTTGATGAATTCATACCCCGTGGTTCCGTCCACTGGCCAGTCTGGCCTCAACCGCTCATCGGGATCGAGGATTTTTTCCACCACGACCCAGGTCCCCGGACTTGCCCTGCGAAGCCTGCCGAGGTATGTCACCGGGTCCCTCAAGCCGTCCGGATGATCGATCCGGACGCCGTCGATCACCCCCTCTTTGAGCCATTTCAGGATAAGCCGGTGGCTGTCCTCGAAGACATCTTCCTCTTCTGCTCTCAATGCAACCAGCGAGTTGATGTCGAAGAATCGTCGATAACCCAGGTCCTGATCCGCTGTGCGCCAGAAAGCGAGCCGGTAGTTCTGTGCATCGAGCAGGGCCTCGAGTTCGTCGGGATGTGCATTGATCTCTTTGATGAATGCATCCACCAGCCGTGCCACATCGAGGTGGTCACTCAGGAGCTTCTCCAGCAGTGTTTGGATGACCTCCTTGTCGCGGTGCCTTCTGCGGATACTCGCCTGATCGGTAACCGAGGGCAGGGGGAGCGATTTCAATGCGTCAGCCAGGAAGATCAGCTCATGGCAAGCCATGTCCTCCCCGGCGCGGGCGAGGAAGGAAGCCACAGACCCCGGCGATGCGGGAAACACGTTATCGTAGTAGTGCAGGAAAAATTTCCCCTCTTTCCGCTCAAGGCGAATCTCTCCCGCTTCCAGCACCCTGCCGAAGTGGTCCCCCAGGATGGGGAGGAGAATCTTATTGCCGAACCTTGTCTCCGCAGGGTCCCAGTCGACATCGAAATACGAGGCGTATCTGCTGGACTGACCATTCTCCAGTACGTCCCACCACCACACATTCTCACCGCCCGATATGGCCATGTGGTTGGGTACGATATCCAGTACCTGCCCCATGCCATACGTCTGCAATGCTTTTCGAAGCGCGGCATGCCCTTCCAATCCTCCCAGTTCGGGGTTGATCTTCCAGTGGCTCACCACATCATACCCGTGGGTGCTTCCCTGTGCGGCCTGGAGATAGGGTGATGCGTAGAGATGGCTCACGCCGAGGCCGGCAAGGTAATCGAGGATTCCCGAGGCGGATTCAAAGCCGAACTCCGGTTGCAGCTGGACCCGGTAGGTCGCGATGGGAATGTTCGGCATGTCACGTTCCCCTTTTGAGTACGATGAGAGACCGTTCCTCCACTTCAATATCCTCCCCTGCATGAAGCGGCCGGCTTTCCTCGCGGAAGATGCCGTCTTTTGTATCGAATACTGCATCCCAGGCTTTTCCCCACTTTTGGGAAGGAAGAGAAAAGGTAAGGGGCTCATAGTGTGCATTGATGAGGAGATAGAAACTGTCGTCCCTGATACGGTTTCCCCGGTCATCAAGACTCGCGATGCCGTCCCCGTTGAGGAAGATGCCTATCGACTTCGCAAAACCGACATCCCAGTCTTCATCGGACATCACAGCACCGTCAGGGGTGAACCACTCGATATCGTCAACCTTGCTTCCATGGATGGGCCTCCCCTGAAACCAGCCTTTGCGTCTCAAGACAGGGTGGTCCTTTCTGAATTTGATAAGACGCGCACAGAAATCGAACAGATCTTCATCCGTTTCTCCCCAGTCGTACCAGGAGATCTCATTGTCCTGGCAGTAGGCATTGTTGTTTCCCTGCTGTGTCCGTCCCGACTCGTCACCGCCCAGGATCATGGGCACCCCCTGTGAAAGAAGAAGGGTCGAGAGAAAGTTGCGCTTCTGTTTTTTCCTGAGATACAGAATATTTTCATCTTCCGTCGGTCCTTCATGCCCGCAGTTCCAAGACCGGTTGAAGCTCTCGCCGTCGCTGTTTCCCTCTCCGTTGGCATCGTTGTGCTTGTCATTGTACGAGACGAGGTCGTTCAGGGTAAACCCGTCGTGGGCGGTGATGAAGTTGATGCTTGCAAAAGGGCGGCGGCTCGTATTCTCGTACAGGTCCGAGCTCCCGGTGAAGCGATACGCGAATTCCGCCAGGGTCTGGTCCTGGCCGCGCCAGAAGTCCCTGATGCAGTCGCGGTACTTGCCGTTCCATTCGGACCACAGAGGGGGAAAGTTTCCCACCTGATACCCCCCTATGCCCACATCCCAGGGCTCTGCAATGAGTTTTGCCTGGCTCACCACCGGATCCTGCTGGATTAGGTCGAAAAATGCCGAAAGGCGGTCGACGTCATGCAGCTGTCGTGCAAGGGTAGCCGCGAGATCGAATCGGAAGCCGTCGATATGCATCTCCTGGATCCAGTAGCGCAAAGAATCCATTATGAGCTGGAGAACGTGAGGATGAGCCATGTTCAGGCTGTTGCCCGTTCCGGTGTAGTCGGTGTAATATCTTTTGTCTTTCTGCTCAAGACGGTAGTATGCCTCATTGTCGATGCCTTTGAAGCTCAAGACAGGCCCCAGATGGTTGCCTTCAGCCGTGTGGTTGTACACGACGTCGAGGATTACCTCGATATGCGCATCGTGGAGAACCTTGACCATCTGCTTGAATTCCTGTACCTGCTGGCCCGACTGGCCCGTGCTCGCATACTCGTTGTGCGGTGCGAAATAGCCGATAGAGTTGTATCCCCAGTAATTCCGCAATCCCTTCTTGAGCAGGTGCTCGTCATGGATGAACTGGTGTATAGGCATTATCTCCAGTGCGGTAATGCCTAAGCGGCTGAAGTAGTCGAGCATCACGGGATGTATGAGGGCGGTATAGGTGCCCCTGATGCTTTCGGGAATATCGGGGTGCCATGCAGTGAGCCCCTTGACGTGTGCCTCATAGATAACCGTCTCGTTCAGGGGATAACGAAGATGGTGGTCGTCTCCCCAGTCGAAAAACGGGTTGATCACTATGGATTTGGGCACGAAAGGTGCGCTGTCGGTGTTTTCGGCGATGTCTTCGTTTTCACCGAAGCGGTAGGGGAACACCGCCTGGTTCCACTCGACCCGGCCTTCTATGGCTTTTGCATACGGATCGAGGAGCAGCTTGTTCGGATTGCATCGTTTGCCCTCGTCAGGAGCCCACGGCCCCTGAATACGGTAGCTGTAGCGTTGTCCAGGTCCGACTCCCGGGAGGTAACCATGCCAGCAGTATCCTGTCACCTCGGACAGGCTTATCCTGGTTTCTTTGCCCGATTCATCGAAAAGACAAAGCTCTGCCTGCTCAGCTTTTTCAGAAAACAGGGAGAAGTTGGTGCCGAAACCATCATATACGGAGCCGAGGGGGAAAGGTTTTCCGGGCCAGATCTCCACTTTGCCTCCTTCCATGGACTAAGAAACCGGTAGGCCGATTTTTGTTGCCGGAATAAAAGTATAGTAAAAACAAGTGGTATAAAATCAAGCTGGGTACGGACGTTTCGTTCGTTCAAGGAAATATGCCGGCAGGGAAAAACCGGACCCCTCCCTTTGGGAAGAGATCCGGTTTGTTGGGAAAGGAGGGAGGTATATTTCTCGTTAATTCATGGGTGAAACCCGTACACCCGGCTGCTTGGGCAGTGTGTACAGGGTAAAGCAGATACCGTCTTCCGGGCTGACTGCCATGGAGATATACTTGTTTGCGAGTTTTTTCTTGAGCTGGATTACGCTCCTGTGCAGGTACCATGTCTGGTAATGAACAGGGATGCCCAGGAGGCGTTTCACTTCCGAAGGAGGAAGGATGAAGCCCTGGCACTCCCGTTTGATAAGATCGCTGATAACGCCTACCGCCTTACTGCATTTCCGCTCATCAATGATGCTTATCTGTTCTCCCATGTCTGCTACCCCCTTGCGATCCCTGGAAAGCCCCAGGATATTTCATAGTATTAAAATTATACCTTCACAGTGAGCAATGACTATGCCAATAAAAAGAAAAGAAAAAACAATGACTAATCTATCTTGGTAGGGAGAGATAGTCAGTGGCTGAGAAATATATTGCCCATTTATGAGGTAAAATATTTCCCTGCCAGGCTCATAATACAGTATCAGAAGAATCATATCAGGAAAGAAGCATGCTTCCACGGCAATCAACCTGCAGACGAAGATAAGAAATGGGATAAAAGGGTTAAGCGGGAGCCGGGCGAACTTTTCTCAGGACACCATATCCTCTAGCTGTTTAAAGAATTTCCTCGCATGGCTGAAAGAAGCCTTGCGCTCAAAGGGATTCCTTGGCACTATGATATGGATTAATTGAGAGGAATGCTGAAGTGGTAAGAATCTTAATCGCTGACGATCACCCCATTGTAAGGACCGGCCTCAAGCAGATCCTTGCGGACGACCCGGGCATACACCTTGCCGGCGAAGCGACCAACAGTTCGGAGGTGATCGATTTTCTCTGGAAACATGACTGTGACCTCGTGCTTCTCGATATCGGCATGCCGGGGAGAAGCGGCCTCGAGATCATAGGCGAGATCAAGCAGATCAAGCCCAATATCGGGGTCCTCATCTTAAGCATCTATCCCGAGGAGCAGTATGCGGTACGGGCTCTAAGGGCCGGTGCATCGGGGTATCTTACAAAGTCGAGCGCCCCGATCGAGCTCATCTTGGCCATCCATAAAGTTTCCAAGGGAGGGAAGTATGTCAGCCAGAATCTGGCAGAAATCCTGGCCTCGGAAATCGACAGGCACAACTCGAAGCAGATCCACGAAAAGCTTTCCGACCGTGAATACCAGGTGATGCTCATGCTTGCTTCAGGCAAGACCGTCACCGAGGTGGCAGACGATCTCTGCCTGAGTGTGAAAACCATCAGCACGTACCGGGCAAATATCCTTGAAAAGATGAGTATGAAGAATAATGCCCAGCTTACCTTTTACGCGGTAGAGAAGAACCTCATCAAATGAACGATCTCAACGGGCCCGAATTTGGACGCGCACTGTTCGAAAGCTTCCCCGAAGGTGTCTTGATCGCCGACCAGGACGGTACTATCCTGGAGTGCAACGGCACTGCTCTGGAGATGTTCGGGTACTCGATCGACGAGATGAGACGCCTTGCAATAACGGATCTCGTGGCTTCGGAAACAGCTTACACCCTGCCGGAGCTCATGGATGAGGGGGATTCGACCGGGGGATTGTCGCTGTGGATCAGCTGCCGGAAGAAAAACGGTCTCCTCTTCCCGGTTCAGTACAGATCCCGCATGAGAAAGGTTGGGCACGGGAAAAAGATCATTGCTTTTATCAGGGATTCCAGCGAACAGTATCATTGCCGTTATCCCGTCGATACCCGCCTGTCAGAAGGGATCGATCCCCATGCCCGGGATTACCCCAACATGAGCCTTTCCTGGCAGCGCATAGGAGATGCCTTCTCGCTCGTCGGTTTCAGCGAAAAGGTACCGGGAATCGCCAAGGAAGCACTGAAAGGGTATATGGGCAGGACGGCTCATGAGCTTTACAGGGAAAGGCAGGATATTGTCTCCGATCTCGAGCGCTGTTTCCGAGAACGGTCTGTTCTCAGAAGGAAGACCCTTTATAAGATGTTCTCGTCCGGAGAAGAGCGTATAACCGATCTCACCTATCTTTTTATCCATCCCGACCTGGTTGTCATGCATCTGGAAGACCTCACCGAGCGGGATACGGCTGAAGCCTTGAACAGGAGCTTTATCAGGAGTTCGTCCATCGGTCTGTGCATCATCCAGGAAGGCAGGCTCAAATTTGCGAATTCGAAGCTCATGGAATACACCGGGTTCGATGAAGCCGAACTCTGTGCCATGGACCCTGTCCTGCTGATTCATCCTGACGATCGATATCTCCTCAGCGGAATCCTGAACCACGATCGGTCCACAATGATTCCCAGCACCCCTGTCGAGCTGAAGATAATCACCAAAAACCGGGATATCAGATGGATGATGCTGACCGTCACTTCCCTGTTCTTCCTCAAACATCAGGCGTTTCTCCTCAACTTCACCGATATTACCGAGCTGAAAATCGCCCGAAAGAGCCTTGATGAGATCACCGCGCTCCGGTCCTCGATCATGGCGGCCATCCCACACGCCGTAATCGGCCTCGACAACCGGAGGATCATATTCACGAACCATGCGGTCGAAACGGTCTTCGGCTGGAAGCCGGAAGAACTCATCGGTCACACCATGAATGCCTTTTTCCCCGATAAGGCGAGCTATATCCGGGAGGCGAGAAAGCTCTACGAGCAGCTTGCGGACAAGAAAACGTACAGCCTTGAATATACATATAAACGCAAGGACGGCCGGGATGTGATCTGCCTGACGAGCGTTTCCCGCATCGGTGAGAAGGAGGGCGACCGGCGGATCGTCTCCACATACACGGATATCACGGAAAAAAAGCGGGCCGAGGAATCGCTCAGGGAAAACCAGAGGGTGCTCGAAACCCTTATGGGCAATCTTCCCGGGATGGCCTATAAGTGCAGGAATGACTTGAGCTGGACAATGGATTTCGTCAGCGAAGGGAGCCATGCTCTCACCGGATACCGTCCGGCCGAGCTGATGAATAATTCCAGGATTTCATACGGAGAGCTGATCCACCCTGACGACCGGCAGTATGTGTGGAAAACCGTGCAGGATTCGCTGAAGGTACGCTCGCGTTTTCAGATCACCTACAGGATTATCACCTCCGAAGGCAGGCTGAAATGGGTATGGGAAAGGGGCTTGGGAATCTTTTCCCACACAGGGGAGCTTGTTGCCCTGGAAGGATTTATCAATGACATCACGGAGCGGAAGATCGCGGAAGAGCAGTTGAGAAGGTCGAAAAAACAGCTCCGGATCCATGCAGAACACCTCCATACGGTCCTGGAAGGCGAGCGTGCAGAGATCGCCCGGGAAATCCACGACGAGCTCGGGCAGATTCTCACGGCTTTGAAGATGGATCTTTTCTGGGTTGGGAAAAGGGTTCCCGAAGACAGACCCGAAATCAACGAAAAACTCGCCTCCATGATCGATCACATCGACTCGACGATAAAAACCGTTGAGCGCATCCTTATGCAGCTTCGCCCCGGGCTCCTGGACGACCTCGGCCTCACCTCTGCGATCGAATGGCAGGCGGAAGAGTTTCAGCGCCGCACGGGAATCGTCTGCGATGCCATCCTCGATCCCGACCCCGAGAAGCTTATCTCGGACACCAAGGTGACCACAGCGGTATTCAGGATATGCCAGGAAGCCCTGACGAATATTGCCAGGCATTCCCAGGCGACAAAGGTGGAGATAACTTTGAAGCTCGGTGAGTCGGCGGTAGAGCTCCTTGTGTGCGACAACGGCAAAGGCATAACGCGCGGCGACATCAAAAAAGCAGGGTCGTTCGGCGTCATCGGGATCAAAGAACGGATAAAACTCCTGGGAGGCAGGATGGCTATTGCCGGAAGAAAAGGGAAGGGAACGGCCATCCGGGTCCGCATTCCCCTGAAAAAAACCCGGACGGTGTAACCTGTTGCCGGTCGGGCAAACCTGCACGTTATCCCGGTGCATCGAGAGGATGCGCTTCGGTTTTTCTTGCCGTACCAAGCCGGAAACCTTGCGTTAAGTATGTCAGTCTGTACTGCCGATAACATACGGTAGAGATTTCCGGAGATACGAAAGGTGAAAGCAAGAATTCATGCAGGTAAATACAAAATGGGCGTGCGCGCTCTTCCAGACTGCATGAAAAATATCTTTGAGGCGGATTCATGTCGCCTCTCCGTATAAGGGGCGCAGGTAAGGGATGAGTCTCAAATCCAAGGTAATACTGATCCTGATTTGCCTATTCGGTCTGTACGGGATTATCGACTACAATATTCAGAGCCTTATCGTATACCCGAGGTTCAAGGCCCTTGAAGAGTCACAGGCGAGGGACAATCTCCGGCGAGCCGTCCATGCAATCAAAAGGGAAATCGAGCATCTCGATTCAGTCTGCCATGACTGGTCCTCGTGGGACGATATGTATCATTTCACCAAGAGCCGTTCGGAAGAGTATGTCGAGAGCAATCTTGCCGACAGCACGTTTGAAGACCTCGAAATCAACCTTTTGTATATATGCGATCTCAATGGGAGAGGCGTATGGAGCAAGATCTACGATCTCGATTCGCGGAAGGCTATAGATCTGGAAAATTTCCCCCGGGACGGTCTCGCGGCCGGGCATCCGCTCCTGCAGTTGAACATGCAGAATGCCGACCTTGCAAATGTGTCCCTGTCCGGGGTGATCGATACCGAAAAAGGCCCTATGCTCGTTGCCTCCAGGCCTGTGCTTTTGAGCGGGAATATCGGTCCGTCGCGGGGCTTTCTGATCATGGGGAAATTCCTCACCGATAACTTCGCAGCAAGGCTCAGCGAGCAGACACGTGTAGAATTCTCCATAAGCGGAGACACGGCCGCTGCAGGGGCTCTGCTGAAAGATACCCCGTTTTCCCTCGACAGCGGATTTCCCTATGCAACCGAATATACGGATAAAGATCGGCTGACAGTTCTGACGGCATATCCCGATATCACCGGCAAGGCCGCTTTTCTTATCAAGAGCACGATGGCAAGGGATATTATCAGGCACGGCCGGGAGGCCATGCGGTACACCCTGTTCACCCTCGCCGTGATAGGCCTTCTGATTGTCGCGATCGTTCTCTTCCTCATACAGCGGACTATCCTGCACCCTGTCACCAATCTCACCAAGCACGTGCTTTCCATCAGCCGCACCGGGAATTTCTCGGTCCGGCTCTCGGTAAAACGGCAGGATGAGATCGGCGCCCTTGCCCGGGAATTCGACCGGATGCTGGAAAAGATCGAAGACATGAACACCGTGATGGAACGGATCAATGACCAGCTCGTCGAGGATATATCAAAAAGGCAGGAGATAGAAACGAAGCTCCAGGAGGCGAATAAAGAGCTGCACAGGCTCGCAATGGTGGACGGCCTTACCCAGCTCTCGAACCGGCGCCGGTTTGATGAATACATCGATATCGAGTGGAAAAGAGGAATCCGGGAGAATACCCCGCTCTCACTCATCATATTCGATGTGGATTTTTTCAAACTGTATAACGATACCTACGGGCATCAGGCAGGCGATGACTGTCTGCGGGCCATCGCGGGGACCATAAGCCGCAACGTCAAGAGGGTTGCGGATTTTGCAGCAAGATACGGCGGAGAGGAATTCGCCCTTGTCCTTCCTGCGACGGATATCAAAGGTGCCCTGCATCTCGCCGAGACGATACGTACGGAGATCTACGGACTCGAGATCCCCCATTCAAAATCACTGCTGGATGGCCGCGTCACGATCAGTGCAGGGGTGGCATGTATCGTTCCCCGTAAAGGATTAACCCTGGAGAATCTGATAAAGCTGGCGGATGAGGCGCTCTACAACGCGAAGGCACAAGGGCGGAATATGAGCGTTACTTTGCAGGAGAATGAACCGGCAATGGCCGGAGGCAGTAATCCGGGGCTGTGACCCAGGCAGAAAATATTATACTTGAATTCCCGGGAATTGTGACATTACATACCGTGACCATGCGAAGATCCGCTTTACAAAAAGCCAAAATCGAGTAAAGGTGTGCTGGCATGAAGCTCGATTTGCGTTCATATATCTCCGAGTTTACCTTGAGGAGGCTGGCGGGTGCCCAGAATTACCGGCGGGGGTACGAGTACTTCCAGGAAGAGCGGGTGCGTTCGCTGACCGAAAAAAACGGCAGCATTACCGCATCTGTCCAGGGCACGGGAAAATACCGGCTTCAGATCAAGATCGACAGGGTAAGCGCTGAGCTCGAATTCTCATGCTCCTGTGTTATGGGGGCTGAGGGTAAGTTCTGCAAGCACCTGGTAGCAGCAGGTCTCCAGTGGCTTGCCAAGCAAAAGGGAAGCGCGGGGAAGCAGTCGGGGAGAAAAAAAGTCGAAACCTTGAGCGTCCCTGAATGGCTTGCCCGGCAGAAAAAGGCAGTGCTCATCGACTTCATCCTGGAGCATGCGGATGACGACGACGACTTCTGGAACTGGCTCGAGATGCATTCGTCGCTTAGGGATGACGGCACCATCGACATGGAGCGCCTGACAAAAGGGCTGGATAATGCGATCCTCATCGAGGATTTTGTCGATTATCACGACACCTATGACTATTTCAGCAAGGTCGAGAGCGCCATCGAGATCCTGGAGAGGCTTCTCAACAAAGGGTATGCCCAGGAAGTGATGGAGCTCACCGAGCACGCGTTGTCAAACATCGAACAGGCGGTGCACAGCATGGACGACGCGGGCGTGTATATGCAGGATACCATCTCGGAGCTCGTCGACATCCATCACAGCGCCTGCAAGAAGGCCCGTCCGGAACGGAAACACCTCGCCCGGCGGCTTTTCGACTGGGAGCTCAAGTCCGATTGCGACATGTTTTCCCGCGCAGCGGAAACCTATGCGGACGTTCTGGGCAAGGAAGGGCTCGCGGAATACCGCAGGCTCGCCGAGAAGGCGTGGACTGCGGTCAAACCCCTGGGGCCCGGCGAAAAATCGCAGTTCGACTCCTACCGGTACCGGCTGCGCCACATCATGGAAACATTGGCCAGGCGGGAGGGGGATGTCGATGTCCTCGCCGACATCAAGAAACGCGACCTTACCCGGCCCGCGTGCTTTCTCGAGATCGCCCAGCTCTATCTCGAAGCAGGGCGGGATGACGACGCACTTCAGTGGGCGGAACGGGGTGTGCGTGCATTCGAGACCGATCCCGACACGCGGCTCGTAGATTTTCTGGCCGGCGCCTACCACAAGAAGGGCTTGCACGACAAGGCGCTGGACCTCTTATGGGCGTCCTTTACCCGCAACCCCGGAATCGAACGGTACCATTGCCTGAGGAGCCATGCGAAGAGGACGAGGCAGTGGATGCAGTGGCGGGATAAGGCTGTTGCCCTGATCCGGGGGTTCCTCGCCCAGAAAAAGGCGTCCATGAACAGGAGCAAGGGGCCCATGCGGCTGTATAATCGCCTGGACCATTCACTCCTGGTGCAGGTTCTCCTCGAGGAGGACGACGTCGATTCCGCCTGGTCCGAGGCAAAGGCAGGAGGATGCTCCGAGGCGCTCTGGATGCAGCTTGCCCTGCACCGGGAAAAGACAAATCCGGAAGATTCCCTCTCCGTTTACCAGCAGCAGATCGAACCGGTCATCAACAGAAAGACGAACGATGCCTACCAGGAGGCGATGAAGCTCCTGGGCAAGATCAGGGACATCATGATCCGGCTCGGAAGGGAACACGAGTTCGAAGCGTATCTCCAGGCCCTGAACTCCGAGCACAACAGAAAGCGCAACTTCATGAAGTTGCTCGAAAAGAAGAAGTGGATCTGACCGGCGGAGAACCGTGCCTCCCCCGTCAGGCATGCTCGAAATAGACAAAGCCTTCCCGCCGCCGGTACCGCTTCCGCATGTCGTCGATTTCACCCTCTGCCCAGTCCCTGCATCCCGCATAAGGGTTTTTCGACCCGATCGCGGTGTATTTATGGCCTCCCCAGCGATGGAGGGGAAGGAAATAGCAGCGTGCAGCCTTGACAGAAAGCGCGAGTTCGACAAAGGAATCCATGAAGCGACGATCGTCATTGAAGCCCGGCACGAGCGGTGTTCTGAGCCAGATCTCCGTTCTGCCGGAGCACTTCTTGAGATTTTCAAGGATCGTTTCGTTGCCGGCGCCTACAGCAGACCGGTGTTTTATTGAGTCCAGGTGTTTGATATCATAGAGAAGCAGATCCACATTTTCGATCGTCCGTTCAAACACATTCCAGGGGGCATGGCCGGTAGTGTCCAGCGTGGTGTGTATCCCCTCTCCGTGAAGGCGCCCGAGGATTGCCGAGAGATAATCGGGCTGATAAAGCGGCTCTCCGCCTGAGATGGTAACCCCGCCTCCGGTATGATCGAAGAATATCTTGTCTCTCACCAGGAGCCCGACGGTGTCCTCCACTGACAGGGTCTGTCCGATGCGGCTGATGCACCCCTGGCTGCACGCAGGGATGCACTGGAAGCAGCGGCGGCATTTTGTTTGATCAAAAACGGCCCTGCCCCGGTTAAGGCTGAGAGCGCCGGCCGGACAGGCATCAAGGCAGGCCCCGCATCCGGTACACCTTTCAAATGCCGTCCTGATCTGAGGCAAAGGGGAGATGGATTCGGGGTTCGAGCACCAGGGACAGTGCAGCGGACAGCCTTTGAGAAAAACCGTTGTCCGGATACCCGGGCCGTCCTGGATGCTGAAGGGCTGGATATTGAATACGGTCCCCTTGTTTGCAGCCTGCCCTTTGTTGACTGCCCTGCTCCCGTCCCGAGCAGCGGTGGCGATATTTCTGTCCACCGGTTTAAAAGACCTGTTCGGTGCGTCTGATGATCTCATCCTGCATGCGGTTGTCCAGGTCCACGAAATATGCCGAATATCCGGCCACCCTCACGATGAGATTCTTATAATCCTGGGGCCGTTCTTTTGCCTTAAGCAGGGTGTCGCGGTCGACGCAGTTGAACTGGATGTGGTGGATGCCCATGTCTTTTAATGTCGATACATATCCTTCCATGATCTCATAATTGGGCGGATCGAAGAAAATGGGCATGAATTTCTGGTTCAGCAGGAAATTTCCGGTCTTCAGGGGATCTACCTTTGACACGGAATGGACCGTTGCCGTGGGGCCCGAGTTATCTCTGCCCTGGACGGGAGAGATGCTTCCGTCGTGGAAAGGCTCGGCCGCCTTTCTGGCATCACAGGTGGCAGGCAGGAGCATGCCTGCGCCGATAGGCGCCGAAGCGGTGGTTCCGTCGAGCACATAGGGCTTGCCGTAGATATCGATGCATTTGCTGCACTCTGTCCTCACTTTTTCCATGACGGCACGGCTTATGGAATCCACATACTCATTGTCATTGCCGAATTTCGGGACCTCGCTTAAGATCATCCGCTGGATATGCTCGTGCTCTCCCTCGAAGTTGTTCTCCAGGGCGCGTGCATACTGTTCGAGGGTGAGTTTCTTGTCGTCGAATACGAGCTTCCTGATCGCTGCGAGGCCATCGGCAGCATTGTTGCATCCGAATACCAGGTGGTGCCTTAAGCCCAGGTATTCCCAGTCCCGCATGTCGCATCCCTGTTCTATGTTGCCGTCCAGCAGGGCGGAAAGGAAGGGCCTGGGGATATATTCCTTCATGAGGACGTCTGCGATGTTTGCAATCATCCCTATGGTTTCGGAAGCGAACTCAACCTGTCGGCAGAAGGCATCCCAGAGATCGTCATATGTCTTGAGCTCGGCGACGGGAGGGGTCGGGTATCCCACCTGCCTGCCGTCCAGCTTGCCGCTCTGCATGTCCAGCTTGCCCCCGGAGAGCGCCAGGGTAAGACACATGGGAAGGACCAGCCCGCCGCTGTGCCCTGCCCGGTAGTGGATATTCCTGCCCGGGATGATCGGCTGCATGCAGTTGTTGATGGAGTAGAGCCGTGCCTCTTCAGGCCGGCACCCGAGCTCGGTAAGGCGGGGTATATTGACGCGGTCGTTGAAAAGGGCAGGCTGTGAGCACCCGCTGCGTATGCACCGGAAGATTGCGTGGTAGAGCTTTGTCGGGGTGGCGTCATGGATGCGTACGGCGATCTGCGGGGCAATTGTCTGGAGCTCTGCCGTTACCTCCAGCGCGAGATACGTCATCTCATTGGTGATATCGTTTCCCTGTTCGTCGGTGCCCCCCAGGGTGATGGTCTGGAAGCCCAAGCCTCCTCCGCCGTTATTCACCCACTGGGGCGGCTGCACATAGCCTCCTTCCTGCATCTTGACCCATACCGCTTCCACGAGCTCTTTTGCCTGTGCTCTCGTCAGTGCGCCTTCCTTGAGATCCTTCTCCAGGTAAGGCCCGAAGACCTTATCGAAGCGCACGCCGTTGCCGACCTGTGGCTGGTCGATGTAGTTGACGATGAAGGTGATGAATATAAAGCATTGGAGCGCTTCGTGGAGATTACGGGCCGGACCTGCGGGTACCTGCTTGCAGACCTCGATCATCCTGTCGAGCTCCCGTATCCGGGCTTTATCCGTTATCTGGTCCTGACACTTTTCGAGCATGGCCGCGTAACGCTTTCCCCAGTGGGATGCGGCCTCGGTGGCGATCCTCATGGCCCACAGGTTGTTGATCATGGCCATCCGTTTTTCCGGGTGTATCGATACATCATTCCGCACCTCCTTCAACCGGCCGTCGATTTCCTCAAGGATGCCGTTCAGGCCTTTGCTCAGGATCTTTTCATAATTGGGAGTGGATATCTCCCACTGCCACATCCATCCGCCGCTGACGAAATCCCCGATCCTCCAGGTTCTGCCTTCGGGGATATATTCACGTTCGCGCCCGTGGATACTGAAGGTCTTCCAGTAATTGTGGATCTCGAAGAGCTCCTCTTTTTCTTCCGCTGAGAGCATTGCGGCATAGTCGGGCAGGTTCGTCACCGCCTTTTCCAGCCATCTCCAGTACAACTCCGGGTACGTCGGCAGGCCCTTTTCCGAGCTTGCAAAGCACCCTACGATGAGCTCGTTCTCCCGGGTAAACAGCGTCATGGAATAGAGCAGTGCCGCAAGGGCCTTTGCCCGCCTCATGCACATAGGCTCGCCTACCGTTGCCTTGAATATCCGCGTCATGATCCGTGCCCGTTCCAGGCATATCTTCAATCCCTCACGCACGGTACGTTTATCCGCTATACGACCCAGAGACTTGATGCATGTCTCGTCCCGCAGAACCCTGTTTCTCACTGCACATCCCATGGCAACCTCCTGGCTTATCAGAGATCTGTCCGGCTATCATGCAAGGTGTCCGGTCTTGAGGAAAACCGATTGTCGGTCATGATGTGAGAGCAAGAGAGATGCCAGGGAAAGGCCATAAATCCAATCCGCCGGGAATATAAGCGTTTGCCCGGTTGACGCTGAAGCCGGATCACCTGAAGTGGGACACAATCGCCCGGTCCGTTTCACCTGCTGCGGGCACCAATTTGTTGATTATCATCTCTTTTATTGATTTGCCTGCCGCATGATCCACTTTGGGCATTCTCTACCCAGAATGGGCCAGGGCATCGACCCCGTTTCCCGCTCGGACAAAATATAATTATTGAGGTCTCTCCTCCTCTTGCCTGCTGCGTCCCGTGCTCATCCCCCTGCTGACCCTCATGGATATCGGATCTGATACGTGGTTGTTTGATATTTAACAAATAATGAATAGTAATTACTCTATAACCGTTGAATTATATGTTGAAATAGATATTATATTTGTAAGCGAGGATGAAAAAGGAGAAAGGAATGGCGTCCTGGTCGATAAAGAGGACTTCCGAAGACGAGATCAAGAGCGCAGACAGGCTTCAGAATATTGATGAAGAGCAGATCGACTTTCAGCAGAGGAACACGTTTTTCGAGATGCTCATCAAGAGCCTTCCCGGCATCTTCTATGTGATAGACGACAAGTTCAACCTCCTCATGTGGAACAAAAACGCTGAAAGGGTCACCGGCTACACCTATGAAGATATCGAGCAGCGGGGCATCTTCGATGTCTTCGACAGCTCGGAGCTCCCCATGGTCAAGGAGGTTATCGACCACGCGTTCAGGGAAGGGGAGGGGTCTGTTGAAGCCGTTATCCATGCCAAGGACGGGCATGAGATACCGTGCCTGTTCACCGGAGTCAGCGCAGAGATCGACGATACCCTCTACCTGCTGGGCATCGGCCTTGATATCAGCAAGCGCAAAGAAGCAGAAGCCGGGCTGCGGGAGAGCGAGACCTTGTACCGTATTTTTGCCCAGTGGATGACCGAGGGGGTTGCCCTCCTGCACGGGTCGAGAATTCTTTTTGCCAACAAAGCCTTTGCGGCAATGCTGGGACATGTCGACCCCAACGGGCTTCTCGACCGGGAAATCATGGACTTTATCCATTCCGACTTCGAGATCTACTTTCACGACCTTATCACTTCGGTGGAAGAAGGCCAGTCTTCAGAGCGCTATTTCCAGGCGCGCTGGGTGAATTCCCGGAAAGAGGAGATCTGGGTCGAAGGGAGGGGGATCTTTATCCGCTGGAAGACAAGCCCCGCAGTATTGATGACGGTACGCGACATAACCGAGGCAAAGCTCAAAGAAATTACCATGCAGGAAGAGGCCGCCTATCTCCGGAGGGAAAACATCACCTTACGGACCTCCATCATTAAAGACCGCTACCGGCTGGGGAACATCATCGGGAAGAGCCCTGCCATGCAGGAGGTGTACGAGCTCATCCTGAATTCGTCAGCAACAAATGCCAGCGTGATCGTATACGGCGAATCCGGAACCGGGAAGGAACTCGTGGCTCAGGCGATCCATGAAATGAGCACCAGGGCCGCGAAGCCGTTTATCCCGGTCAATTGTGCGGCGATCCCGGAAACATTGATCGAGAGCGAGTTCTTCGGGTATAAAAAGGGTGCGTTCACCGGTGCCGTCTGTGACAAACCCGGATATCTCGACATGGCCGACGGGGGCACCCTGTTTCTGGACGAAGTGGGCGAGGTGGCCTTGACCATCCAGGCCAAGCTCCTGCGCGCAATCGAAGGCAGGGGCTATTCTCCCGTTGGCGGCAGCGCAGTCAGGATTGCGGATCTGAGAATCATAGCCGCCACCAACAAGAATCTCCTGGATCTCTCGAAGCGCGGCCTGTTTCGGGAAGACTTTTTCTACCGGATTCACATCATCCCCATCATGCTGCCGCCCTTGAGGAAACGGAAAGAAGACATACCGCTTCTGGTGGAACGCTTCCTGCGCATCTATTCGCCGGTAAAGCGGATCCCGTCGCTGCCCGGACACCTCATGGAAGCCCTGATCAACTATGACTGGCCGGGCAACGTAAGGGAGCTCCAGAACGTGATCCAGCGATATCTTTCCGTCGGAAGAATGGACTTCCTTGCCCCGCTCCAGGATGATGCCCGGACTTTATCTGGCCCCTCTGAGAAATGCATCGGCAGCTTCAATCTGCAGGAGCACACGGGAAACCTGGAAAAGACTATTATTATGGATGCCCTCAACAAGCACCACTGGAATAAGAGCAGGGCAGCCGATGCCCTTAAGATTTCCCGCAAAACTCTTTTCCGCAAGCTTAAGCGTTTCGGTCTGATCTGACCGGTTTTGGGTACTTGTGTCCCACTCAGGCATTCTGCTTTGATCCTCCGGTAAAGTCATTGTATTACCTGCCGGTACCTCCATATCCTGAAATGCTGCCGGGACAAAGCTGACCCAACACTTTTTCTCGGATATCGATCCTTAAAGAAATAAACAACTGAAAACAAAACATTAAATCACACTGGTTTTTTGGCACCGCCCTTGCTCTTTCTGAAGGAAAGAACTGCACCACTGGCATGGATCATCCGGTTTGATTCCACACATGGGGAGGGTTTCATGGACCAGCAGGGGAAGATTCGCGTCCTGATCGCCAAACCGGGCCTCGACGGGCATGAGCGGGGTGCCCGGGTCGTGGCTTTCGGCCTGAGGGATGAGGGGTTCGAAGTCATCTATACGGGCCTGCGCCAGACTCCGGAGCAGATCGTGAACGCCGCAATCCAGGAAGATGTCCGGGTGGTCGGCCTGTCTATCCTCTCGGGAGCGCATCTCTCCCTGACGCAAAAGGTCATCGAAGGACTGCGCAGAAACCGGGCAGACGACGTCCTCGTCCTGGTGGGAGGGGTCATACCCGATGCCGACAGGACAGCACTGAAAGATATGGGAGTGGCAGAGGTATTCACCTCCGGAGTCAGGATCGGGGATATCGCTGCCCTGATCAGGCTGCATGCAGATGCGGTGCCGGTACAGGTGCAGCCATGATCGAGCGGGAAGGCGCAGCCGGTAAACGGGGAAATCGGATCGAGGAGGCACACGCCGAGTGGCGGGAGAAAATCCTGGAGCCGCGCATCAAGCGGTTCAACCTGAAAGAAAGCCCTACACGTTTTCATCTCCCCCCGGGCCAGGGGGAAGAATCTTTTCTTCAGAAGGTCGGATTCCCGGGACAGTATCCTTTTACGGCAGGCAACCAGCCCTTCGATTACTGGCAGGCCTATGCCCCGGATGCAGCCAGGCTGGGGTACCGCCCGGACTGGGGCGGCAGCGGCAAGGTGGGCAAGTACGGCGGTTTCGGAACCCCTGAAGACTACCGTGACTACCTCTTCAGGATGCAGTCCATGGGACGCATGGGCGGCCCGAACATAGCATTCGATCTTCCCACCCAGTGCGGGTATGATTCGGACAGCCCGTATGCGGCGGGCGAAGTGGGCCGGGTCGGGGTCGCCATCGATTCGTTCAGGGACTTCGAGACCGTCTACGAGGCCTATACCGGCGGTCTCGATATCGACAAGGTCCCCTCCAACTTCACGATCAATGCCCCTGCTGCCGTGATCATCGCCATGTATGCCGTGCTGGCGAAGAAACGGGGGATTCCTCTGGAAAAGCTTGGAGGCACCCCTCAGAACGACATCCTCAAGGAGTTCATCGCCCGCGGCACCTATATCTTTCCGCCCCGGCCTTCCATGCGGCTGTTCCGGGATACCTGCGTATTCTGCACCCGCCGTATGAAGTCGCTGAATATCAACTCCATCGGAGGATACCATATGCGGGAGGCAGGTGCGAGCAGGGTTCAGGACCTTGCCTTTTCCCTGGCGAACGGCATCGCATATGTCGAAGCAGGTCTGGAGGGAGGGCTCGAGGTGGATCAGTTTGCGCCGCGGTTCACTTTCAACGCATTCGGCGGCAGCATGGAGATCTACCGGGAGATCGCTCTGCAGAGGGCGGCGAGAAGGATGTGGGCGGAGATCATGAAGGAGCGGTTCAGGGCCAAGGACAAACGCAGCATGATGATCCGCCAGCCCATCACCGCGCACATCGGCTGCATCTCCACGACGCTTGCAAGGCCGCTCAATAATCTGGTGCGGGCGGTCATCGGCGGCATGGCCGCAGGCATGTCGGGAGGCATACCCGGAGCGTTCCCGCCTTTTGACGAGCCCCTGGGCCTGGGCCACTCGCAGGAGGCCGTCCAGCTCCAGCTCGATGCCACACGTATCATGATCTATGAGGCCAAGGTCGCGGATGTCTGCGATCCCTGGGCAGGCTCGTATTTCATGGAGTTCCTCACGGATGAAATCGAAGAGGAGGCAGCCTCTGAGCTGAAGAAGATCGAGACCATGGGAGGGGCGGTGGCTGCCATAGAGAACGGCTACATGCAGAGAGCTATTGCCAAAAGCGCCTATGAGCGGCAGAAGGCCATCGAAGCACGGGAAGACTTTGTTGTGGGAGTCAATTGCTTTACCGGCGATAACGAGATCGAAGTCACGGTCAACCGGGTCGTGGAAGACACCTATGATGCGAAACTCCTCACGACGGCGGAAGACCGCCAGAAGAAGAAGATCCAAGAGCTGAAACGGCAGCGGAGCAGCCGCGCTGTTTCGCGCTCGCTCAGCGTTCTGAAAACGCAGGCAGGGCTGGAAGGGGAGAATCTCATGCCCGCGATCTGCGACTGCGTGGAGCACGACGCCACTGTGCAGGAGATCTGCGATGCCCTGAGGGATGTTTTCGGCGAGGCTCAGCCCGTGAAAATCTGATGAATGAAAAGCAAAGGAGGCTAAGGAACATGGAGCGATCCTGGGAAGACCTGATCCAGGCCATGCGTCAGGGCAGTGTGCGTGCCCTGTCGCAGATGATCACCGCCGTGGAAAACAGGGAAACCGGGTGGCACGAAGGCATGAAGGCAGTCTACCCGTTTTCGGGGTCGGCCTGCGTCATCGGGATAACCGGCTCCCCCGGGGCGGGGAAGAGCACGCTCACCAGCGTCATTGCCCGACGAATGGCGGAGCAGGGACTTTCCCTTGGAATCATTGCCGTAGACCCTTCGAGCCCGTTCTCCGGCGGGGCGCTTCTGGGAGACCGCTTGAGGATGCAGGAGATCTCAACGCTTCCGGGCATATTCATCCGGTCCATGGCCACCCGAGGCTCGCTTGGAGGTCTGTGCCAGGCAGCCCGGGATGTAACGCGGATTCTCGATGCGAGCGGGAAGGACGTTATCCTCATCGAAACCGTGGGTGTGGGCCAGGATGAGATAGACGTGGTCAGGGCATCGGACTTCGTCATGCTGGTCCTCTTCCCCGGCTCGGGCGACGGCATCCAGGTAATCAAGGCAGGCACCATGGAGATAGCCGACCTCTTCGTAGTGAACAAGGCCGACCGGGATGGTGCGGACGAGATGGCATCGGAGATCGCCGCCATGCTGAGCCTGTGTGCCTTCGAAGACCGGCCTGTGCCGCAGGTGGTCAGGACATCGGCACTGAACCGGATCGGGATTGACGAGCTCATGTCCGTACTTACCGGCATCGTCCGGGAAAGAAAAAAGAGGCGCCTCCCGGGAAGCGACGAGGTCCGGGAAGAGATCCTGGAGCTCGTGGAGCGGGAGATCTCCCGTCTGGTGAGGCAGGATCTGGCAAAGAACGGCCGTCTTCAGCAGTCGGTCGATCTGATCCTCGCAAAAAAGAGCGATCCGTATACGGCTGCTGCCCGGCTGTTACCGCTCTTTGTCCGGAGCAGCGGAGCATGTTCCGGTCAGGAGGGCCGTCCGTGACGGAAAACGAAAAAGGTTTCACCAGGAGGCTTGCGCAGTTCATCGTCCATACGGATGCCGGCTCCATACCGCCATCCGCCTACGAGCATGCCAAGGTAGCCTTCATGGACTGGATCGCCGTGACCGTTGCGGGCAGTGATGACCCGCTGGTGCATAAGCTTATCGCCTATGCGGACATGGTGGGCGGACCGGGGCAGGCGACAATCGTCGGACGCGGAATGAAAAAGGACGCAGCCCACGCAGCCCTTATCAACGGCGCTGCTTCCCATGCGCTCGATTACGACGATACCCTGGTGTCGTTTCTCGGCCACCCGAGCGTGACGCTTTTTCCTGCCCTGCTGGCGCTGTCCGAGTGGAAGGGCGTGGGCGGCTTTGATTTTCTCACTGCTTATCTCATCGGCCTGCAGGCAGGAGGGACCGTGGGTGTCTGCGCAGGACTCGACCACTACACGGCAGGGTGGCATGCAACCTCCACCCTGGGTCACCTGGCCTCAGCCGCGGCATGTTCGCGGCTCCTGAAACTCGACGAGCAGCAGACGGTCTATGCCTTGGGTATCGGCGGGACTCAGTCTTCGGGGCTGAAACGGGTGTTCGGCACCATGTGCAAACCCTTCCATGCCGGCCGGTCGTCACAGGCGGGCCTCACGGCAGCCCTGCTGGCAAAGGAGGGGTTTACGAGCGCAGAAGATATCTTAGAGGGCCCCCAGGGGTTTTTCCAGGCCATGAAGGGCTCGGTAAACGGAGATGTCCTCTCTCTTCTCGGCCTGGGGTGGGACGTGCAGAACCTGTCCCAGAAATACCATGCCTCCTGCCATGCGACCCACTCACCCATGGATGCGGCCATGAGCCTGGTGAAGGACAATGGGATAGGTCTCGGAGAGATCGAGCGGATCATTGTGCGCTCTTCACAGCTCGCTGTGGATGCGGCAGGCAAGTCCGAGCCCGGCTGCGGGCTGGAAGGCAAGTTCAGCATCACCTATTGCGTGGCCAATGCCCTTCTTGGGGGCCGGACCGGCACCCAGGCCTTTACGGACGAAAGAGTGGGGCGGCCGGAGGCGAGGGAGCTCATGGGAAGAATCAGGGTGATCAACGACCCGGAAATGAAAGCCCTGGAGGCCTCTGTTGAGATCCACACCAGAGACGGCCGCATGTTCAAAGGATATTCGGACATCCTCCAGCACATACCTCCCCTTGATGTCAAGAAAGACCGGGTCGGGAAAAAACTCTTTGATCTGTGCGTGCCGGTCCTGGGAGAGGCGAAGACCGCGAATCTCACCCGGGCGGTCTCTGTTCTGGAGAGTGCAGGCACGATGCGCAGGTTTGCGGATGAATATCTGGCGGGAGCGTGATGGACAGGACGGGATGGAGAGGTAAGGAAATCATGGAGGATAGGGTGCTGGTCACGGATATTCAGCGGTTTGCCGTCAACGACGGGCCCGGCTTCAGGACCAACGTGTTCCTCAAAGGCTGCCCCATGAACTGCGCCTGGTGCCACAACCCGGAGACAAAGGCCCCGCGCCCTGAGCTCTATTGGAAGAAGAAGCTCTGCACCCAGTGCGGAAGCTGCCTCGATGCATGCCCCGAGGGTGCGGTCAATGCGCCTGTCCCCGTCGAGGAGGCTGCGGGCGAAGGATCTCTCTACCACAAGATAATGAGAAGCCGGTGCACGGGCTGCATGAAATGCGTTCAGGCCTGCAGATTCGGCGCCCTCGAGATCGCAGGCAGGCCGATGAGCACGGGTGAGATCCTGGACGAGGTCGAAAAGGACAGGCCTTTCTATGCCAATTCCGGAGGTGGCATGACCGTGAGTGGCGGCGAGCCTGCGGCACAGGGAGAATTCACGTATCTGCTCCTGGCTGAGGCCCGGGAAAGAGACCTGCACACCTGCCTGGACACGAGCGGACTCTGCGATTTTTCTCTGCTCAAAGCCCTGGCCGGGCAGTCGGACATCGTGCTTTTCGATCTCAAGCACCTCGATGGGCAGGTCCATAAAGCCTTCACCGGCATGGACAACAGGCTTATACTGAACAATCTCGTGCGTCTGAGCAGGACCGGCTGTGCTCTGTGGGTGCGCATCCCGGTGGTGCCCGGGTTCAATGATTCCCATGAGTTTCACAGGGCTGCAGCCCTCTTCTTGTCAAACCTTCCCCGGCCTGTGGTTCGAGTGGATCTGCTGCCGTTCCACAACTGGTGCCAGGACAAATACTCCTGGCTGGGTATCGACTGGATATACCGCGATGCGGATTCTCTCGATCCTGCGTTTCTTGAACTGCCGGCCGACCTGTACCGGGAAAGGGGGCTGGCCGTTACCATCGGGGGGTCCGGGTTCGAGGGATACGGCGGTAGGGCTCCCGGCCGGCCGGCTGATGCAGGCTGCCGGGAGATGTAAGGGAAACGAAAAGAGATGGAGGAACCTATGTCACGAAGGGACGAATGGAGCCAGGTAAGGGAAAGCATATTTGACCAGGCCGTGAAAACCAAGTCTGTCGAGGAGCGGGAAGCCATACCGGAAATTGCCTGCGGGATATGCACGCACTTCTCTGAAAACGCCTATGCATCCGATGGGAGAGGGTCGTGCAAAAAGCTGAAGATGGGATCGAATATCCTGACCGACCCCCCCACGTACGTTATGCAGGGAGAGGCGGGCATGATCAGCTTTTTCAACGCCGATGCGAGAGGGTGCGAATACTTTTCGCGGATGACGTTTATCGATCGCGACGGGAATGAGTGTGCAGACCCTGCCTACCGCAGGGCCCAGCGGCAGATGGAGAAGCTGTAGGACCTTATCCGGCAGGGTGATCCCCGGGCAAGAGAGAATCTATTAAAAAGGAGGTGGCGTGAATGCCGGTGTGTCAGGAATGCAGAAAATTTTACCCCCTGGAGAATAACCGAAAACAGGGTGATTGCGTACAGAGGGTCGTAGACCCGAGGCAGGCCTATTACAAGGCCAAACCGGTGTCGGCGGAAAAAGACGCTTCCGCGTGCGGAGAGTTTGAGAAGAGGCAATCGGTTCTGAAATAAGCCCCTTGGAGAGATCTCAAACAAAGCACGCCGTAAAGAAAAAGGAGAAAGACTATGGCTGAAGGAGCACTGAACGCAGCTGAACTGGAGAATAAGCAGGAATGGTGGTGGCTGGCGGAGAAGAAGCGGTCGAACAGGCTCGATTATCTCCGGAAGTCGGTGTGGAAAAAGGGAGCGCTCGGAGGCAATTATGCACCGGGAATCAAGCTCGACCTGGAGATTCCCACCCTGTTCACCGACATGTGGAACTTCTGGAAGTTCGACCCCGTCATGATGCGGCGTGCCAAGGCACTCGCACACGTCCTGGACAACATAACCATTTTCATCACCGATCACTCGCAGATCATGGGATATCTGGGCAGTGCCCCCCATACCATCGGCTGGCGGGTGGACGGGGCGAGCATCGTCAACGAGGAGCTCTACAACGAGCCCGGTATCATCCCGGAGCCGGAGGACGAATCGCTCAAGAAGATCGCTGACCTGAACGCCTACTGGGGCGGCCAGACCGCCGTGGACAAGCTTGCCCGCATACTCGACCCGGAGGACGCGGTGAAATTCTTAAGCGGCGCCATCGGATGGGGGGCGCCAACCTCCGCTTACGGCTACTCGGGAAAGAATTACGAGTATTTCATGACCGGGGAGCGGGCATTCGAGGACATTATCGCCGAGATCGACCGGAACATCGAGAAGGCCGAAGACAAGACCATCGGCACACCCGGCCCTGATATCCTGCCCCTCTATGACAGGATGCAGAACTGGGAAGCCATGAAGGTCATCCTTAAGGCAGCGATCCGCTATGCCGGGCGCTATGCAAGGCTGGCGCGAATCATCGCCGAGAATTACGAGACCGACCCGAAGCGCAGGGAGGACCTCCTGAAGGTGGCGGATACCTGCGGGCACGTGCCTGCACATCCGCCGAGAAACCTGCATGAGTCGCTCCAGTATGATCATTTTATCCAGATACTTGCCCGCTTCGAGGCCCATGAGGGGGCATGGCCTGCCAGGCCGGACTATTATCACGGTCCGTACTATGACAAAGACGTGAACAGGGAGAAGAACATCACGAAGGAAGAAGCGCTCGATCTCATCGGCGAGTTTCTCATCAGGGCCTATGAGGTAGGCGGGTTCGGGCCGCGCTGGGCACGGGAAGGACTGCAGGGCATCACCGGCACCTGGGTCTGGACCCTGGGAGGCGTGAACAAGGACGGCAGCGATGCCTGCAACGACATGACCAGGGCACTCCTTCAGGCGGCCCGCCTGGTGCGGGTTGCAAACCCCACCTTTGCCTTCAGGTGGCATCCGGGTGTCCGGGAGGACGTGATGAGGGAGGTGTTCGAGTGCATCCGGCAGGGCCTGGGGTATCCGTCCATACGGAACGACCCCGTTCTGGTGGAAAATGCCATGTACTGGCACGGGCATCCCCTCGAAGAGGCACGCACCTGGGTTCACCAGGCATGCATGTCGCCGTGCCCCACGACCAAGCACGGGTTTCAGCCCATGCGCATGGCATCGGCCACCGCCAACTGCGCCAAGATCATCGAGTACGCCCTCCACAACGGCTACGACCATGTGGTCAACATGCAGATGGGTCCCAAGACCGGCGACGCTCGTAAGTTCACCGACTTCGAGCAGCTCTTCGCCGCGTGGGCCAGACAGATGGAGTGGATCTTCAATACCCTGGTCCGCACCGTGAATCTGGGACGCTACAAGGATTCCGAGTTCTACGGCAGGCCGTTTCTGTCCGCCATCTCGGAGCGCTCGATCGAAACGGGGATCGATGCCGTGAGCCCCATCGGAGAGCGGGGAAACGCCTGGATCACTGCGTTCACCTGGGTCGAGAACGCCGACAGCCTGGCGGCCATCAAGAAGCTCGTGTTCGATGAGAAAAAATACACCATGGACAGTCTCGTCACGGCCCTTGAGGCAAACTGGGAAGGGTATGAGGAGATGCGGCTCGACTTCGTGCGGGGCGCCCCCAAGTGGGGAAACGACGACGACTATGTCGATTCCGTCATGATCCGCTGCCTTGAGGAATGCGCCCGCCATTCTCATGAAATCAAGTGCCCCTGCGGGAACAACTGGCCGATCCTGCCGGAGAACGTGAGCGGCAACATCCACTATGCAAACATCGTAGGCGCCCTTCCCAACGGCAGGAGACTCGGGGACGCTCTCTACGACGGCGGCATATCGCCGGGGCCCGGCCTCGACAAGAAAGGGCCTACCGCGGTGCTGAAGTCGTGCGGCAAGATCGACCATGTGCACCACGGCAGGGCGTTCCTTCTCAATCAGAGGCTTTCTCCCACCCAGCTTTCGGGAGAGAAGGGCTATCAGCTGTGGATGTCGTACTTAAAGACCTGGGCAGATCTGGGGCTCGACCACGTCCAGTTCAACATGGTTTCGGACGCGACGTTGCGGTCCGCCCAGAGAGACCCGGAGAAATATCCCGAGCTCATCGTCCGGGTTGCCGGCTACAGCGCCCATTTCGTTGATATCAGCCGCAAAACCCAGGACAACATCATCCAGCGTACCGTCCAGGGCCTGGGATGATCGGAAAAGGAGGAAGGCATGAAATGCATGGAATGTAGCTTTGAAGCGCCGGTGAGCCGGTTCCGGTACCTGTATAACGCGCGGATCGATGCGTCCATAAGCTTGCGCCAGTGTCCCAATTGCCAATCATGGCTGGCAGTGGACGAGCTGAAGTCTTCTCCGAGGCAGAAGGTGGGGCCGGGCGAAGCGCCCTGGGGAAAATCGGCAGGGATAGAGAGCCTGGCAGAAGATCACCAGACGTGAGAATACCGTGAAAGGGGAACGGAAATCCGGCGAAGGAAAGGGCTTGAGGGTCCCCGGGACCGAAGAGAACTTCTTCCTCAAGTCTGATGTGATAGCGTACCTCGATCTTATAGACAGGCTTTCCGGCAGGCATCCGGTCAACATCCTGGTGGCCGGCAAGCAGGGGTGCGGGAAGTCCACCCTGGTCCGGCAGTTTGCAGCCCGCACCGGTCGCCCCCTTGCAACGTTTCAGGTGGGGATTCTCTCCGAGCCCGGCCAGCTGTTTGGTGAGCACCGTCTAAAGGGGGGGCGGACCTGCTTTCAGGAGTTTCTCTTTCCCAAGGCAATCCGGACCCCCAGGTGCGTGATACACCTGGAGGAGATCAACCGGCCCGAGCATCCCAAGGCGTTGAACATGCTTTTTTCCATCCTTTCCGAAGACCGCAGCGCCTGGACCGACGAACTGGGACGCCTCGAGGTAGCGGACAACGTGGTCTTTTTCGCTACCCTGAACGAGGGAGACGAATTCATCGGCACCGAGATGCTCGATGCCGCCTTGAGGGACCGGTTCTATGTCATGATGCTCGACTACCTTCCTCCTGATATTGAGAGAGAGGTTCTTCTCAAGAAGACCGGAATCGGAGAGGCGGAAGCCCTGACCATCGTAAACATTGCTGAAAAGCTGCGCCATAACCACCACGACCCGGTGCTCGTATCCACGAGGCACACACTCATGATCGCGGAGCTCGTGAACCTGGGATCAACGGTGAGGGATGCCTTTGTCAACAGTCTCCAGCTCGGGGCGGATACCCTGGAGACGATCCTCCTTTCCCTGCACCTGGAACTGGGGCTGTGCGAAAAAAGCAACGGAGCCGGGTACCGTGCATACTGAGGAAAGCCCGATGCAGGCAGTCAAGGGAAACATGGGCAGATGCGGTGCCGGGGATGCGCTCTCGGATTACTGGCGAAGGTGCGTATCCCCGAGAGAAGCTCTCGAGTTGGCCAATGTCCTCAGATCTATGCAGAAGGTGGCAGGGCATATGGGCCCCAATGCCGGGACGGTTGAGTATGCAGGTATGTCCCGGGGAGATGCGGCATCCATCCTCATCGACCCGTCGTGGGTCATGGGGCGCTATCCTGTCCCGGCCCGGAAAATCGACATCCTGGCAGGAATCGTTATCCATGAGGCGCTGCACAGGACGGAGTGGAGCGACCATGTCTGGAAGCTCCTGGAGCCAGATTTCACCCGTATGAAGACCGGGGATCTCATCGTTTTTCAGAAGCTGGTCTCCACAGGCGAGGATATCTATGTGGACGCCGCGTGCGCCGATTCGATTTTCGGCCTGTACCTGGCAAAGGCGAGAAGC
Organism: Syntrophaceae bacterium UBA6087; assembly: GCA_002448235.1. Lineage (GTDB taxonomy): Bacteria > Desulfobacterota > Desulfomonilia > UBA1062 > UBA1062 > Phosphitivorax. Next base: position 65,007 of record DIXF01000007.1, on the reverse strand, counting down.
AGGGCGGTGGAAGAATCCCTCGCCGCAGCGGGAGGAAACCTCGGAAGTCTCGATGCCCTGATGGCCATGTGGACTGCCCGGACATGGGGTATACCGGTTGTGCCTTGTCACGATGAAATTCTAAAAGCCCTCGAAAGGATAGTGGAAGGTCTGAAAGAGATCCGGAAACTGGGTGGCGTGCTCCCCCGGTGTACAGCCAGGGCGGATCTTTTCCGGAGCGCATGGCAGGACCTTTCGGGGAGGCTCGAAGAGTTTCCCGCCCCTGGCGGAAGGCCTATGTGGAGCCCGGATCTCCCATCCCCGGATCCGGTACCCGTACCTCCTGCCGAAGCTCGAGGGCATAAACCGGCGGACGGGCTTCCCCTCTGTCTCGTGCACGAGATAGCGCACCATCTGGCAACCGGCTCGACCGATATCACCCCGCTCATCTACTCGGTCGTGGGCTATGATCATGAGCAGGTGGCGCCGACTTCCCGCTGGAACTTCCCCATGCCCGCCCGCCCGGTCACGGACCAGAGGCTGGTCGGAAGGCTGAGATCGATATTCTTTGCGTATTCCAGGCATGAATCCTCCTGGAGCAAAGGGCTTCCCGGAGGGAAGATCGACGGGCGGAGACTTTACCGGGCAGCCACGGACGGCTGTTGCTTCAAAGAGCGGCAGATCAGGCCCGACCTGAGCTGGGATGTGGTTCTGCTCATCGATGCGAGCGGGTCCATGCGCGGGGTGAAGTGGAGGATCGTGGAGAATACAACCGCTTCCCTGCAGAGGGCGCTGGAGGGCTTCGGCGGGCATTTTCACGCATATGCCTATTTCGAGGCGGACGGGATTTGCATGATTTCATCGCTCTTAAGAAACGGCCGTCTCAACTCGACCATCCCTGCCGGCAGGACCGCCTCGGGCCAGGCGCTCATCGCCGCCGCACTCTTGATGCCCGTGTCCCGGAGAAGGAAGCTCCTCATCCACATTACCGATGGGGAACCCAACCTCGGCGTCGAGGTGCGCTACGGCATCGAATGCTGCGCAAAGCGGGGCATCCCGCTCGTAACCCTGGGCTGCGGATGCAGGGACCGGGAGACCATGCAGGGGCAGTACGGGGGCGGCATACAGTTTCTGGACAGCTTCCGGCAGCTGACCGGTGCCCTTGAAAGCCTTTTCCGGCGGGTCTTCCTCTATGGCCTGAATGATCGTCTCAACCCCATTTCCATTCCCTCAAGCCTTAAAAAACGGCTGCAAGGGTAACCAAGGAGGTAAGCATGGCCGATGGTGGAGTTCTTATCCAGGAAGTTCATAGCCATATCGGGACGCTCACCCTGCAGAGGCCCGAAAAAAGGAATGCCCTCTCGCCGGAGCTTCTCATCAGGATTCACCGAGCACTCGATGCATGGGCGCAAAACGGGGATGTGCGGGTGGCAGTGATTACCGGGGCAGGGGGCAAGGCCTTTTCGGCAGGGTATGACATCGGGTCCATCCCGACGGATATCACGCCTGAAATTGCCGAGATCATCAGGAGCAGCAACCCGCTCACCCTTGCCTTGGGAAGCATTGTCGATTTCCCTTATCCCACCATCGCCATGATGAACGGCTATGCCTATGGTGCGGGCCTGAATCTGGCGCTGTGCTGCGATTTCCGGATCGCCGTGGAGAATATCGTCGTGTCCATGCCGCCTGCAAAACTCGGCGTGGTTTATCCACCCGGGGGAATACGTCAGTTCATCGAGGTGGTGGGCATGCCACGCACCCGTGAGATCTTCCTTACCGGCAGGAAGTATGAGGGGAGGGAAGTGCTCGAGATGGGGTTGGTAAACAGGCTGGTACCGGCTGGAGGCCTTCAGGAAACCGTATATGCGCTGGCCGGTGAGATCGCCTCCAATGCCCCGTTATCCCTGCGGGGAACGAAACGCATCATGAATATGTTCAGGGATGCCCTTGCGCTGAACGGTGAGCATGAGGAAGAGGCTGAAAAAATTATTCACCAGGCTTGTGAAAGCAGGGATTTCATCGAAGGGCAGACCGCGTTCTTCGAGAAACGCGTGCCCGATTTCATCGGCCGGTGAGCCTTTTTTACAATCGCGAGAAAGGAGGGACGATGCCATGTCGGTCGAATGGAACGTCGGATATATCCCGTACAAGCGGGCTTTGATTTCGCCAGGGAAGCCGGCCGTCATTTTCGAGGACGTTTCTGTCACCTACCAGGATCTGGACGAGCGCATCAACCGGTGCGCCCATTTTTTGATGAAAAAAGGGATCAAGAAGGGCGACAGAGTGGCGGTAGTCCTGCTCAACTGCCTCGAATTTCTGGAAATCTACTTTGCCTGCGCCAAGCTCGGAATCATTTTCGTGCCTCTGAACTGGCGGCTCGCCGGTCCCGAATTGGAGTACCAGCTCAATGATTCGGGCGCCCGGATGCTTGTTTTCCACGATTCTTTCCTTGGAAGCGTGGATCTCATCCGCTCCAGTCTGAAGGTCGAGCAGGACAAGTTTATCTACCTGAAGAGCCCGGGCAAGCTTCCGCCCGGCATCGAGCTCCCCGGGTGTCCGGGCTGGGCAACTGACTATTCATCGGTCGTAAAGGACAAGCCGAAACACGAACCCGACCCGTTTAGCCCGGTATATCTGGAAGATCCCCTGGCCATCATTTATACCTCGGGTGTCACCGGGAACCCGAAGGGGACGGTGGTGTCCCATCTGCAGACGTTTTTCAAGAATTTCCAGGTAGGCATCTATGTGGATGCCCGCGAAGACGACATCGTCATCGCCCAGATGCCCCTCTTTCATTCCGGAGGGCTCTTCATCGTAGCGACTCCTGCGATGAACGGAGGCATGACCATGGTCATGCGCACCGGGTTCGACGCGAACGAATTTGCCGAGGACATCCAGCGGTACCGGGGCACCATAGTCTTTGCCCTGACCACCATGTGGCGGCTCATACTCGATACGGGCAAGCTCGACCGGATCGACGCGAGCTCGGTGCGCTGCGTGGTGGGCGGGGGAGAGCGTACCCCGCAGAGCCTTTTCGAAGAGCTTGCCAAGCGTGGATTGTACATGCAGCAGGGCTTCGGGCAGACGGAGAATTCCGCCATGATGCTCCTCCCCCGGGAAGACATCCACCGGAAAATGGGATCGATCGGCAAGCCCGGTTTCTTCACCGATATCTGGGTGGCGGGAGAGGACGGGCGAAAGCTCCCTCCGGGAGAGATCGGCGAGCTCATGGCCAAGGGTCCGACAGTGATGAGCGGATACTGGAACTTGCCGGATGAAACCTCACATGCCGTCACCGACGGCGTCCTTCACACGGGCGACCTCGGGTATATGGATGAAGAGGGATATTTCTATGTGGTCGACCGCCTCAAGGACATGTACCGCTCGGGCGGTGAAAACGTGTACCCGGCAGAGGTGGAAAAAGTACTGACGACCCATCCCAAGATATCCCAGGCAGCCATTATCGGCATCCCGGACAAGAGGTGGGGCGAGGTAGGCATGGGGTTCATCGTGCCTGCAGTGAATGAGAGCCTGACGATACCCGAGATTCAGAATTTTCTCCAGGGCAAGGTCGCCAGGTACAAATTCCCGGTAAAATACCTTTTCATGAAAGAGCTGCCGCTCACGGCTACCATGAAGGTGAAAAAGAGCGAGCTTAAATCAAAGTTCCGGGGGATCTGAAAAATCCTCAAGGGGGAGCAAGAGATGAAAAAGAAGATAACCCTGGTCGGGTCGGGAAACGTCGGGCAGATAATCGCCCTGCGGCTTGCCGAGATGGACTTGAGCGACATCGTTCTGATCGGAGGCGTGCACATGGGGAGGACTGCGGGCAGGGCGCTGGACCTTGCCGAAGCGGCGCCCATTGAAAAATACCACAGGCGGATCATCGGATACACCGGCGAATTCTCGGCCATGAGAGGCTCCGAGATCGTGGTGATCTCGGCCGGCGTTCCCCGTACACCGGGCATGAGCCGCGACGACCTGCTGGAGATCAACGCATCCATCGTTCGTGCCGTATCGAAGAAGGTTGCCGAGCTTGCCCCGGACGCGATCGTGATCATGGTCACCAACCCGCTGGACGCCATGTGCCATGTCGCCTACGAAACCACGGGCTTCCCGAGAAACAGGATCGTCGGCATGGCCGGAGTGCTTGACTCATCACGCTTTGCAACGTTCATCGGTATGGAGCTCAATGTCTCCACCGAGAACATCTCCGCCTTTGTCCTGGGAGGCCACGGCGACTCCATGGTCCCGCTGCCCCGGTATACGACTGTCGCGGGGATACCGATGACCGAGATCTTGAGCCGGGAACAGATCGAAGCACTGATCGACCGGACGCGGAAAGGGGGCGCAGAGATCGTGAACCTGCTCAAGACAGGCAGTGCTTATTTTGCTCCTGCCTGCGCCGTCAAGGAGATGGTGGAGGCCATAGTAAAGGACAAAAAGAAGATCCTTCCCTGCTCAGTCTATCTGGAAGGCGAATACGGGATCAGGGGGCTGTTCATGGGCGTTCCCGTCAAGCTTGGAGAAGGAGGCGTCGAAGACATTCTGGAAATCGGCTTGAGCCGGACAGAGCAGCAGGCGTTCGACAAATCGGCAGACACCGTTCGTGCTCTGGTGGACCACATCAGGAGAATGGACACCGCCAGAGAGGCTTCAGCTCAGCCTATGTAAGCTTCTGCACCTGCAGATCCCCCAGGACTGCCCCCCCTCTTGTTCGTGACATATCATCGCTCAATAGAATCAGCCATAGATCGAGAAAATACTGCGTGAAATCTTTTGCGTTTCGTGGCAAGACGATATGCAGGAGTATGATGCAATAAGAGCGGGTCGCCCTTTGCCTGTTGTCTGCCTTTCAGCAGGATGCATAAAGGAACGGTCCGGTCATTTGAGAAGGAAGGGAGAATTCCGTGTCCGGGTTCAAGGAGCTGATGGAAAAGAGACGCGCTGTCAGGGACTACGAAGACAGGAGCGTGCCGGTCTCTCTGATCAGGGAGCTTCTCACAGACGCCTGTGAGGCGCCCAGCGGGGGCAACCGCCAGCCGTGGGCCTTTTCCGTGGTGACGGACAAGAAGATGATCAGGCGCCTCTCGGATGAAAGCAAGAAGAATCTCCTGGCAGACATGAAGGCCGTCAGGTCTCCGATCCTGAGAATGTATCGGCCCATCCTGAGCGATGAGAGCTTCAACGTCTTCTATAACGCGCCGTGCCTTATTTATATCACCGGGCCGAAAGATGTGCATTCCGCTGTTGCAGACTGCAGCCTGGCTGCTGCATATCTGATGTTCTCCGCGGCGGAGCGGGGGCTGGGTACCTGCTGGATCGATCTCGGCTCCTCCATCAAGGACCAGGGGCTGCTCGACGAGCTCGGCATCACGGACGACCGGAGAATCATCGCCACTATCATTCTCGGATACCCCGGGGCCATACCCGGGAAACCGCCCCGCAATGAGCCGAGGATCCTCAAGATAATCGAGTAAAGAAACCGGGCAACAGATGATACGGCCGGGGAACCATTCCCTTCCCGGACGATATGCCCGTTTGATTTCCGCAGACAATCAGTTGAGCAGAGACCGCCTCGTCCTATTCTAATTCAAGAGGAAAAAAGCAATGGGACGATATCGAGGACCGAAAAACAAGCTGTCCAGAAGAGAAGGGGTCGATCTGTTCGGTACCGGTGGAGAAGGCCTGAAGCAGAGGCTCGATCAGCCTCCCGGGATGCACGGCCGGAAAAGCCGGCGCAAACCGAGTGAATATGCCCTGCACCTGAGGGAAAAGCAGAAGGTCAAACGGATGTACGGCATGCGGGAGAAACAGTTCCTGGAATTCTTCCGGAAAGCTCAGAAGGAAAAAGAACAGACGGGCGCCGCCCTGCTGAAACTCCTGGAGCGGAGACTGGACAATGTCGTTTACCGGCTGGGGTTTGCCCGTACGCGCCCGCAGGCACGCCAGATCGTTACCCATGGGCACGTGCTTGTCGGCGGCAACACGGTGGATATCCCTTCCTATATCGTAGATCCCGGGCAGGAGATCGCTTTCGGACGGAAGGCCTTTGATATGCCCGATCTGCAGGCCTTGGCACAGAATCCTGTACAGGTACCCCCGTGGCTTGAGCGTAGCGATGCGGGCGGGAAAATATTACGCGAGCCTGAACGTTCCGAGATCGATAAAGACATCAACGAGCAGCTGATCGTCGAGTTCTACTCGCGGTAACCGGTGTAAAATACTCCCATCCCGGCAGGGAACATGTCCCTGTCGTGATGGTATTTCCCGCATTTTAAGGCGATCCTACAGGGCGTTGCCGATGAGGAACTCTTCCATGATATCATCCAGTTTATCCGGGAGATGGTTCATCAGCTCATTACAATTCGGGCAGAGCCATAAGACGCCCAGATGATGCATGGAACACGTCACCCCTGCTTCAACTCCGCACAGGTCGCAGGGGGCAGTCATGGTTCGTTTTCCCTCACAGCTTTCAAGGAAATCCTGAAAGGAAAACATCACCCCGGCACCAAACAGGCGGTGTCCGGCTTCTTCCATTATGCGCAACCATTTGACGATGCCGGTGGCGTCATCGATCTCATGAATGCCGGTCAACTCTTCCAGTCCATGTTGCTCCGTGTGGATGCGGAGACGCTCACCCTGGAAGAGCTCGTGATCCGTTTCGATATACAAACCCTCTCTGCTGGCATCATAGATGACCGCATGGAAATGGCCCCCTGTCTTCCCCGTGATACATTCAATGTCGGAAGGGATCCTGCTCTTGTTTCTTTGTCGCTCTCTATGCTCTTTGTATGGTTCCATCGGTGTCTCCTTTGCACGCTATCCGGGGGCAAGACTCCGTGCCCGGATATTCTGTGCCGGTAATAATATATGATGAACATGCCCCTGAGATGGATGCATGAGTCCGCTCGGGTGAAAGCAGGTAACATAAGGGAAAGATTGTAAAATAAATATTATCCAGCCGGAAAATTCAACCGCTACATAGCAGTATGTGAATTTGAGTAATGAATATTCACTGATATAATCTTGTTATCCTTAAAACGCGCCTTGCGACAAAGAGGTAAACTATGGGTAAGTGGTATGTAATAAAAAAGACGAGTGTTCTCACTCCCGAAGGACTTATACAATATAGAAACAGTATCTACGCAGGACCTTTCGATTATATTCATGCCGCAAAAGAAATCGCATACAGGGAGAATTATGCGAACCGTGAACGTGAGTATAACGAAGAATTCTCGATCGGGACCGAAGACGAAATCAACTTAAGCCGGATTACCGCTATCGATAAACCGGGAAAAGGGAAGGCGTATTAACTCCGGAACACACTGCCGAATATCCTCACGGCAGGAGCCTTGAATCCCGGCAGGAGGGGACCCTTTCCCGTTATTCAGTGCCCGCGGGTCTTTTCGTCTTGAAGAGCTCTGTCCACTTCCCGTCTTCCATGACGGTCTGGATACCCTTGAGGCTCGACTGGGCAAGGAGGGCTTCCGCATATTTCTCGGCATCCGGGATACTGATGCGGGATATGCCTTCCTGAAGAGCGGGCAGAAACTGGGGGTCCACGCTGAGCCGGCGGATGCCTATCCCCAGAAGAAACGGGAGATGGATGGTTTCGTGCGCCATCTCTCCGCACACAGAGATATCTTTGTCCTTTTTCTTCGCTGCCCGAACCACCCGGGACAGCGCCCGGAGGACAGCAGGGTGATGCGCGGCGTAGTACCTTGCCACCCGCTGGTTCGAACGGTCGACGGCAAGCATATACTGGATGAAGTCGTTCGTTCCGATGGCGAAGAAGTCGGATACCTCTGCCAGGTCGTCCATAATGTCAAGGAGCGAGGGCAGCTCCACCATCATCCCTATGGAAGGCCTCGGGTTAAAGGGAAGGCTTTCCCGAGAGAGCCCCTCGATGCAGTCGAGGACGATCGCCTTCGCCTCCAGGAATTCGTCGAGGGAAGAGATCATGGGGAACATGATCCGGGCGTCTTTTGCCCCGGCAGCCGCCCTGAGTATGGCCCTTATCTGGGTCTCGAAGACTTCGCGGTTGTCCAGCGAGAACCGGATGGACCGCAAGCCGAGCTCGGGATTGGCCTCCGGAGGCGTATCGAGATAGGAGAGGACCTTCTCGCCGCCGACATCCAAGGTGCGGATCGTCACCGTACGCCCCTTCATTTCATCAAAGAGGCGTTTATACACAAGATACTGTTCGGTTTCCGAAGGAAAGTCCGAGCGGATCAGGAAGGGGAACTCGGAGCGGTAGAGTCCGACACCCTCGGCCTTGAGCTCCTTTGCCAGGGAGATCTCGCTGAGCAGGTTGATGTTTGCCATCAGGCCGACTCTGACTTTGTCCTTTGTGCCGGTAACGGATTTCAGCTTTTTGCTCTTCTGCCTGGCCGTATGGCGGGTACTCTCCCGGGTATGAAACTGCTTCACCACCCTCACCGGCGGGTTGATATACATGTTGCCGATGTAGGCGTCCATGAGCACCGGGGTATCTTCTTCCAGATTGAGGAGCTCGGGCCTGTCGACGATCAGGAGCGGGAGGTGGAGGGACCGGGAGAGGATCGAGATGTGAGCGGTTGTGCCCCCGCCCGCCATGATGATTCCCTGGGTGTCGTTGGCAGCGAGTTTGAGGATATCCGAAGGATACAGCTGACTGGCGATGACGATGCGTTTATTGCCGAATGCCGCCCCGGCATGGTCCTTCTTTCTCAGGTTGCGCAGGATGCGCATGGTCAGGTCTTCCACGTCGTTGGACTTCTCCCTGATATATTCATGGGAGCTGGAAAGGAACAGAGACGTGTACCGTCCCGAGATCTGCGAAACGGCGTTCATGGGCGGCGTTCCCTGTTCGATCAGCTCGGCCATCCTGCCCACGAAGCTCTCGTCCTTGAGCATCATGAAGTGGGTGGTGAAGATCAGCGATGCGCTTTCCGGCAGACGCTTGGCAAACTCGGTCTGCAGCGACTGAAGCTGCTCCGCTGTCGCATCGATGGCTTTTTGAAAATCATCCAGGGTAAGACCGTCGTCTTGAAACGGGCCCGACAGGCTGAGATGGGCATGTTTTCTGAACGCGGTTGCGGGGGCGTAGGCATAGCCTTCGCTTGCGACCTTCCCGCGGATCGGATCGCCGGACTGCCCGGCCCCGCCGGCCGGGATGATTCCCTTGCCGCGGTTCACCTCCATGAGGAGCCTGGCGTTTTCGATGGATGAGGCAAGCTGGGACGATGCCGCGCGGAGGGCGAGGATCTCCGTTTCTTCAAAGATGTCGGGCCGCTCGTGCTGAACCACGATAGCCCCGATCTTGACGGCGCCTCTGTGGATGGGCACCACCATAAACGATTTGAACCGCTCTTCGTCGATGTCCTCGAAGTATTTAAAGTGCGGGTTGAGCAGCGCCCTGCCTTCGCAAACCGGCTTCAGGCTTTCCACGCAGTGCCCCACGATGCCTTCCCCCACCTTCATCCTCACGTTTCCCACGGCTGCAGGGTTCAGCCCTGTCGTCGCCGCAAGATAGAGCTCGCCCGTGGGCTCGTCATGGAGATAGATGGAGCAGACGTCCGCGTCGAGGTAGCGCGCCACCATCTCGACCGCACGCTTGAGAAAATCGTCAACGGTATAACTGCTGATCAAAAGATCGTTCAGATCGCTGATATCGCACAGGAGGTTCAGGTGGTCGCTGTGCTTCTCGTTTTTTTTCATGCTCTTTTCCATACGCCGCTCTTTCTCAAGGCAAGCCTTTCTACTAGGATTAGATACGGCAGGGGTGAAAAAGATCTCCCGTCAGGCAGACCGGCGCTTTAAGTCCCCGGTATCGTGATCCTGGCCTCTTTCGACCCGAAAATACTGCACTCGGCCTTTATGGTGAGCACGTCGCCCGGTGAGGCCGGAACGGTGATTACATGGGTGAAGGTGTCGGTCGACGGCTGGCTCGTGTATTGCTCGCTTTTCACGTCCCGGCCGTTCCGTACGATGCTCACGGTGTCGATGTAATGCTTTGACGGGAAAGACGTTGTGTGGGTGATCGCCACCGACAAAGACTGCGACTTCGCATCATAAGCAAGGGCCATAGTGCTCGGCGGGTGTGCATAGAGGGATGAGGCATGCCCCTGAACCATCAGGAACGCCAGGGCAAGGAAGAATACGACTGCCGGATTCGACCTCGGAGGAAACGGACGTGATTTTTTGCAACCATAAACCTGCATGGTACACTCCTTTCTTGAATACCGTTCTCCGGTATGCAGACATCCGGCATTGGGCAGCGTTCATCCGCATGGCGGCTCGACCCTGCCGAATGCCGGGCAGCAGGCTGTTTTCCTTCACCTACGGCCTTGAAAACATCCCGTAATAGACGACATATGATAACAATAAGGACCACCTATGTAAAGGCAAGGAAAAATCCGGTAGTGGGTCAGTTTGAAATATCTCCCGATTGATATCCTTGAGCGGTCATGCTATCATCTCAGGTATGACCGAAAAGAAAAAGAAACGCTCAAGAGACATTAATACACTTGCCTTCCAGATCGTTCAAGACGCTACTAGAGAAGAACCGGAGAAAGAACCCGATAAGCCAGAGAAGAACCCTGCCGCTGTTGCCCTTGGTCGCCTTGGGGGATTGAAAGGCGGGAAGGCTCGTAAGGAGAAGTTATCCCCCGAAAGGCGCAAAGAGATAGCGGAGAAGGCTGCTAAGGCTCGGTGGAAGAAGTAGAATCAGGATCGTCAAAGTCCAGTATTTGTTGCCTCCCAAATACCTTCGTAATGTATTTCTCATACTCCTGCTGATTCTTTGATATCTGTGCAATGCCAAGCAATTGTCCCAAATGAGTACGTAATGCCTTAACTCCTATTTCTGCTAAAAACTGATGCAATTTCTTCCATCTCTCTCCACTGGCTGCCTTTTGTGCAACGATTAGTTCATGTATTTTACCGTTACTATTTGCCAGTGGAACATATACGTGATTAACCGTGAGATGCTTAAATTTCCAGGGTTTGTTGCGCTCTGGTCTTGGAACCTTATAAAGCCTATACCATTGTTCGTAAAGTTTATCTGGAAACTCTTTTTCATATTCCCTGGCCTCCTCGCGAACATATAATTTGAATGCGGCTATGACTTCTTCTTTGGTTGCATCATAACCAGTAAGAGCATATACCAATCCTTTAATTCCAGCCTTTGCTGATGCATTCAGAATTATATGGGCTTGCTTGGCAAGTTTCTCTTGGCTTCTATGTAACTTACCGTCCGCTTCAGCCGCCACTATCGCCTTACATACATCGATTAACAGAGTAACATCGAAGCCATGTAATTTATGAATTGTTCGTGTTCCAGAGACCAGATCAACGTATTGAAAAACTAGAGGATTTTCTAATTTTCCCCTGAGTTCGAGACCAAGATAGGGGGCAATAGATTTTCCCTCAATAAACCTTATAAGTCTAGCTCCTCCCTGAGGACTAAAACCAAGAGCAGCACCCATTCCACGCTGGCTAATGACGGCTGTTTTATTTTCATCATCAAGGACATAGCACTCAACATCAATTCCAAACTCATCTTTAAAATTACCCTTATGGGTTGCCTGTGGCGGCTTAACCCCCCACCTTGCTTGTGCAGCTTTCCTCGCAATCTCTTTTCTTTCTTCTGGTGACAAACTTTCTGCCCTTGCCCTTGCCCCGATTGCTTTTCCGCTTACTTCCTCGTCCATGCAAGCATCTCCTTTTTGATTAATGCTTGCATTCTATCAGAAAAAATATTATTTGCAAGCATGAAAAAGAAATAGTGCTTGCATATGCATTACCGCTCATGTATAAGGGACAGTATGAATAAATTAAATCCTGAAAAACAAAAACAGGTAATTGCAGCTTTGGTAGAGGGCAATTCAATAAGGGCAACGGTCAGAATGACTGGCGTTGCGAAGAACACTATCATAAAGCTCCTTGAGTCTGTGGGCAGGGCTTGTGATGAGTATCAGGATAAGGTTCTTCGTGACCTTACCTGCAAGCGCATCCAGTGTGATGAGATATGGGCATTCTGCTATGCCAAGGCCAAGAATGTACCCGAAGAGAAGAAGGGCCAGTTTGGTTATGGCGATGTTTGGACGTTCACGGCGATCTGTGCCGATACAAAACTCATTCCCTCGTGGCACCTCGGCAATCGTGATGGGGGAAATGCAAAGATATTCATGATGGATCTAGCTTCCAGGCTCAAGAATAGGGTTCAGCTTACTACCGATGGTCATAAGATGTATCTCAATGCTGTTGAGGATGCATTTGGTGGCGAGATAGATTTCGGTCAGTTAGTGAAGTTATACGGAAACAATCCAGAAAGCGAAGTCAGATATAGCCCAGCAGAGTGCACAGGCATTGAGAAACACACTATTGAGGGGAATCCAGACAAGGCCCATGTATCCACAAGTTATGTGGAAAGGGCAAACCTCACGATGAGAATGGGTATGCGGAGATTCACCAGGCTTACCAATGCCTTTTCAAAGAAGGTGGATAACCTTGGTTATGCTGTGGCTCTGCACTTCATGTATTACAATTTCTGCCGAGTGCATCAGTCATTGAGAGTAACTCCTGCTATGGAGGCTGGGGTTACGGATCATGTTTGGAAGATTGAGGAGATATTGAATCTTTTGAATATATAAAGCTTGCAATTTTATTATGCTGGGATTATCATTTTGAATGTTATTGCCAATCCTTACATCAAGAAGTCATAGAAAGCACAATATGTTATTTTGTATGGTGGGGATATGTATTTTTTATACGTTGATGAAAGTGGCGATGTTGGCCTTAATGGTAGCCCAACCCGCTATTTTGCATTAAGTGGGTTTGTTGTTCATGAACTCCGTTGGCACGATACCCTGGAGGCTATTCTAAACTTCCGTAGGAAACTTAGAGAGAGATACGGGATTAAGCTTAGAGATGAGCTTCACGCCTCGGTCTTGATTCATAGGCCGGGAGAACTTCGTCGTGTTCCAAAATCATTACGGCTCCGTGCCCTTCGTGATTGTATCGATTTTCAGAAGGAGCTACCTGATATAAATCTCATTAATATTGTTGTTGATAAAGAAGGTAAAGAGGCCGGTTATGATGTTTTTGAATCAGCATGGAAAGTGCTTATTCAACGATTTGATAACACTATATCGTACCGTAACTTCCCAGGGCCACACAACCCGCAAGATCTTGGTTTGTTGGTTGCCGATCAAGGTGATGAAAGGAAATTAAGAATATTGATGAGAAAGATGCGGAAATATAATCCAGTCCCCAATACTGGAGGTTCGGGATTTAGGGATTTACCCTTAAAAACCATCACAGAGGATGCTGTCCATAGAGACTCATTGCATTCTTACTTCGTACAGCTTGTGGATATAAATGCTTATTTCTTGCATCAGAAATTTGAAGCTTGTAAATATGTGAGAAATAAGGGTGCGAACAACTATTTTAGTAGGCTGGAGCCTATTTTATGCAAAGTGGCGTGCCGGGTTAATCCATTAGGAATCGTAAAGATTTAATCAAAAGAAAAGGCCCCAACGGGGCCGGGAAGTCCTACAGCCGAATCTAGTCCGGTTTCAGACTTAAAATATATAATAATTAGTATATCGTCAAAAGTCAAGTATAAGTTATCAAACTGACCCACTACCAAAAATCCAACAGAGGCGTTCTTGATGCATGGGGACGCATAATGGCCCAGAGAGAGGCTCTCGGGCCATACTTTAAGAGAATGGGAGAAAACGGCCTATGGCTATCGATGAAGTGATCTTTCTCGGGGCCGGGGCATCGGCTGCAGAAGGAGCGCCTGTCCAGAAGGATCTTTTCTCCGCATTCTTCAGGATGGAGAACGGCGACGGGCGCAACCCGGCAAGCACGGGGAGGCTTCACAGGTTCTTCAAACAGTTTTTCGGCATCGATATCACGGGGCAGCAGGAAGGGGTTGTTTTCCCCTCTTTCGAGGAAACACTGGGTATGCTGGAGATAGCCATGGACCGCGGGGAGAGCTTCAGAGGGTATCCAGCCACCACACACGCCCCGGATGTACAGACCATCCGTGAAGACCTCATATTCCTTATCGCCCTGGTGCTCAACCGCACGCTCATGACATCCGGAGGGCATCACAAGACCCTTGTCAAACGACTGGTGCGTGAAGGCAGGATCACTTCTACGGCTTTCATATCCCTGAATTACGATATCCTTATCGATAATGCCCTGATCGAGCTTCACCCCGGGTTCGACCTCGACTATGGGGTGGAATTCACCAACTATATCCGCGAATGCGACTGGCAGATCCCGAGAAAGGATAAGTCGATCGCTCTCCATAAACTCCATGGATCGCTGAACTGGCTCTACTGCCCGACGTGCGTGTCACTGACCCTGACGCCCCGGCAGCGCGAGGCTGCCCGGCTCGTGGAAAAGTCCGTCACCTGTCTGAGCTGCGGGATGCCCACCGTTCCCATCATCACGCCGCCCACCTACCTCAAGGGGATGCAGAATTATTTTCTGCACCAGATTATGCGAGGGGCGGAAAAATCGCTGAAGGATACGCAGCGGATAATCTTCTGCGGGTATTCGTTCCCCGATGCGGACCTGCTTGTCAGGTATCTGCTCAAACGTGCCGAGCTCAATTTCGATTCACGGCCCGAGATGATCATAGTAAACGAGTACGAGGGCAAGAGCGCGGAGAACCGCAGCATCGAGAACCAGCGGTATAAGAGATTCTTCCGGGATAAGAGCAGGGTACGTTACCTCAACCGGACATTCAGCGATTTCTGCACATACGGATTCGGATGAGAATCGAAAAAGATATCCGCGCCCTGCCTTCTGTGATTTGCAAATAATATTTGTCATCGAGATGTATTTTTGAATTTTTTTATAGAACTATCTACTCTGACTGCCTGTGCAGCCTATAGATGTCTCTTCAAGATACCCATCATATTTTTGATTGGAAAATACCATTGATCACGTGCCAGGATCATAACTCTGATTCTTATATTATTAAGTATAACCATCAATTGAATATAAAAGGCTTAACCAACTACATATAACACAAATATCTATGCTTTTCCGAGATTATACATATAATCAGGAAACCCCATAGCTACGCCCAGTGTTTAATTGCTTTAATTGTTGCGAAGATGTTGGGGAGCACCTCCCGATCCGCTCCCACTTTGCTTCTAGGTGTCATGGAGAAGGTCTTCCTAGTACACGAGAAGCTCAACGAGGTACCCGGCCACTATTGCCACAAGGAAAACGTTCAGGGCAAAAGCGATAATCAGTTTCTTCTTGAAGATGGAGCCGAGGATGATCAATTCAGGGATGCTCGCTCCCGCTCCGCCTATGATAAGCGCAAGGACCGTGCCCACCCCCATGCCTTTCCCCACGAGGGCCGCGCTTATGGGAATCACGGTCTCAGCCCTGATGTACATGGGGACGCCGACGAATGTGGCTATGGGAATAGACCATGGGTTGCCTGGCCCCGCTATCCTCATCATGAGATCCTGCGGGAAGAAGCCATAGATGAATGCACCTATCCCTGCGCCGAGAAGTAAATACCAGAATACCCCTTTGAATGTGTCTATCGATGACAAGGCAGCCCTCTTCATCTTTTCACTGAAAGGGGCTTTCAACGAGTCGTCTTCCTCAAAACTGACGGAGCAGCATGATGATTGAACCGAGTTCTGTCCGCCCGTTGAAGGCTCACCTGAGCAGCAGCTTCCGGTGCTTTGTACAGTTGGCAGAGTGATCATGGTAAAAGGCTGCGTATTACCAGAAGCACAGCATCCTGCAGCTTCGGGAACGGTTTGCAGAGAGATGGGCTGCGGTTTCTGCTCCCCCGAACAGCAGGACTCCTGGATATTCACCAGGGGCTTTACCTGGTTCCCCAGCCCGAAATTTGACAGCAATGCTGCCGTCGTCATTGAGCCCAAGAAGGTGACGACGACATAGATAGCCGTGACCTTGAGTCCAAGAAGAGAGAGCAACAGGGCAATGATAATGGGATTGAGCACAGGAGATGAAAAAAGGAAAGCCATCACGGGTCCGAAAGGGACGCCACCCTTAAGGAGGCCTGCTGTTATTGGAACGGTTGAGCAGGAACAGAAAGGTGTGACTGCTCCTAGGCCTGCACCAAGGAAGTACTGTACCCAGGTAAACTTATTTGCCAGATAATCCCTGATGCGGGTAGGGGGGAGATATTCCATCAGCACCCCTATGAGGAAGGAAACGGCGATGAAGATAAGGATAAGCTCGCCTGCGATCACAAGGAAGAATTTGCCAGCAGTGACGAAGTTATTGATACCGAACATGGATAAGCCTCCTATTTCCTAACCTTCTTACAATCTTTATCTGGCAGACATGTTTGTATGTTTTCTATTGAAGGAATCTCGACTTCCTCGATGGCCTTGTAGATGTAGGGAATCGTAGTCCGCCATGCCTCAAGGGCTACATGGTATGCCTCAATACCTGAGGGCGTCAGGGTATATACCCGTCTTTTCTGGGCACCCTTGAGCTGCTTGTCTTCGCTGACTACCGCATAGCCCTCTTTCGTGAGTTCCTTCAGGATGGGATAGATGGTCCCATATGTGGGCGTGCAGCAGCCGCTGGTAATGAATTCCAGTTCCTTCAGTATTCCATAACCATAGTTCGGGCCTTTGGATAAGACCTTCAGCACCAGAATCCGTGAAAGTCCTATATTGATCAAAGATTTCCAGAAACTCGGTTCGGTTAGCTTCATAGGTCGATCACCTCTTCGAATAGACGTTTATTGTATCCATCATTATATTGGTTGTCAATATATAGAATGGCTTGTCCACTTTACCCTGTCGCTCATTTCTCGATATAGCAGCAGAGAGCAGGGGAGTGACCGTATCCCCTGATAAAAAGGATGTATTACCTATCCCTTGTCTGAAAGGTTGTCTCCGGCCGTGACGCCAAGCCCGACACAGATTTCAAGGAAGGCGTCTTTCAGATGGGAATAGTCACCTTCGAAGATCGGCTTGCACATGAATGGTTTTGCATTGCCACTCCAAAGGGTCATTGCAAAGGCCATGCAGGTTTTCTGCCCGCACTGCCCGCAGCTCGTTCCGGGTAGGCGCTTATACACTTCAAGTGCGGGAGGCTTTTTCCGCATAGTATAGGACGGCGTTATGGAGGCCCTGCGTGAATAGATTTCATTCGAGAAGCACCTGATCTTTTCGAGGGTGCGCCATGCATCTACGATCTCGTCAGCCTTGCCGATGGCGATCCTTCTCGTGTAGATCGTTATCAGGCGATGGCCGTCCATAAAGGTCAGCATAGGTCCGTTCGGATTGTAGCAGGCTCCTTTCATCTCGGTGTTCATGTAAGGGAAGACCTCGGTCATATCACCCGATATATGGGCAACTAGCCGCAGTTTTGTCTCGTCTGCAATACAGGGGGAAAGCACCATCATCGAGG
This sequence comes from Syntrophaceae bacterium UBA6087, assembly GCA_002448235.1. Taxonomy (GTDB): domain Bacteria; phylum Desulfobacterota; class Desulfomonilia; order UBA1062; family UBA1062; genus Phosphitivorax. The sequence continues at coordinate 47,607 of DIXF01000007.1, read as the reverse complement.
CAGTTCCGAAAATATCTTCAGGAAAAGTCTGAGGGCTTGATGCAGGTACATCGATTGATGCCTGCCGGTAATCGACCCACCCCGAACAGAAGAATTCTTCAGGCGAGCATGAAGCAAGCCGGGATCGGACTTCCTGCTCCATGGCAATGGAAGGGCATCCCACAAGACTATAGCCCGGCTCCGGACTTATGACCATGTACGGCAGGCCTGTGGCATCGAGCCTGGCACTCATTTTCTCAAACTCGCTTTTTCTCGGAAATGTTGTAAGATACATGCTGACGAACCTTAGCTCTTCCCGAGGTAGGATTGGGTCTCATCTTGGATGTATCTTGTAAAGGCTTTCTCGTCATCGACGAGGTTCCAGATATCTTTCAGGTTTTTCCATCTGACCTGTGCACCGTCTTTTATATCCGCAACTATAACCGACTTTGTGTAAAGTTTATAATACTTGACGTAATGCTCATTTTCCTTTTCATCAACGTTGATCACCTTCCAGACCAGACGGCCATTTTTCAATTCATTGGGAAAGCCGGTCAAGATTGCTTTTTGGGTAAGCTGTTCCATAGTAAAACAGGTTGTACATCTAAAAGTAGTATGAAAGTAATACGCAATGACCTGATGACCCTTCTGCTTCTTTACTGAGGGATCGGGGGATGGGGTCTTTTCCTCCATGGCGAAGCCGTCGGATATCCTGTGAAAAGCTTCCGGTTGCGTTGCCTTGAAAGCGTATATTGCAATGCTTATTGATGCGACTGCCATAATAAGTGTGGATACAGTAGTTTTCAGTTTTTTATTCATATTGATATCCTTATCTAATAAACCACATGATAAAATAAAGCTCTCAAGGTATAGATATCATGAGGCTATCAAATTTTTCCAGAACTATAGATATCCTTCACATATATAATAAGCACAATGAATACCGCAATTATATATCTATAAGGGCTGTATGCTCCAGCCAGAGTCCACACAATTGCATGAATACTTACTCCCCCCCCCCCTTTAAGGAGAATCTTGATCTTTTTTCTTTTGATGGGTATCCTCCGTCAATACCGGAACATACCATGCACTGATACCATCCCGGCAAAGGGGAAGAAAGATGAACAGATCAGATCAGGCAGTTGAAATGTTGAAACAGGGGTTCAGCTGTTCTCAGGCAGTACTCTCCGTATACTGCGAAGACCTCGGGCTGGACCCGGACACGGCTTTGAAGATCGCGGCTCCGTTCAGGGCGGGCATGGGACGGATGGGCCATACCTGCGGTGCGGTGACCGGGGCTTTCATGGTGCTGGGCCTCAGATACAGCAGCGTCTCGCCTGACGACAGCGGGAACAGGGACAGGGTCTGCGACCTCGTTCAGGCATTTCGCCGGGAGTTCTGCCGGAAGAATAAAACGATCATCTGTAATGAGCTGGTCGGATTCGATGTCTGCTTTCCCGAGCAGAGGCAGGCGGCAGCCGACAAGGGGGTTTTCGCCACGCTCTGCCCGGGCTTCGTGCGGGATGCAGTGGAGATCGTCGGCCGGATGATAAAGGACGCTCCTGTCCGGTAGGCGGTTCAGCGAAAGGCTGTTCGCACAGGGCGTCACTCTTCTGTCGGCATCTAAAAAATATAAGGGAGGTCTTCCCTTTTCCCTGTTCAGAGGTATCTTATTCTAATAATTAATAATGCTTATGAAGAGGAATATATGAAGGAACTAAAGGGCAGGGTTGCAGCGGTTACGGGCGCAGGCTCGGGCATCGGCCGGATGCTTGCGAAGAATCTTGCAGAACGCGGATGCCACGTGGCCATAGCGGATATCGATGCGGCGAGTCTGAAGCAGACGGCGGATATGATCGGCGATGCCGGGGTGAAGGTCACGACCCATGTATTTGATGTGTCGGACCGCTATCAGATGTACCGCTTCGCAGAGTCGGTCATCGACCGCCACGGGAGCGTTCACCTGCTGGTCAACAATGCCGGCGTGGCCCTCTCGGAGTTGCTGGAAGACGTCTCCTATGAAGACTTCGAGTGGATCATGGGCATCAATCTCTGGGGAGTGGTGTACGGCTGCAAGGCCTTTCTGCCGCATCTGAAGAAAGAGTCGGAGGCCCATATCGTAAATGTCTCCAGCGTGTACGGCATCATGAGCTTCCCTTACAATGGTACGTACTGTGCAACCAAGTTTGCCGTAAGGGGTTTTACCGAGACCCTGTGCCAGGAGCTTAAAGATACATCGGTCCGTGTTTCCTGCGTCCACCCGGGAGGGATCAAGACGAATATCGCCAGGAACGCCAGATACTACAAATCACAGATCCCTTCCGCTGCCAGAGAAGACGCGGCAGACTTTTTCGACAGGTTCATGGCGCGCACCTCGGCCGATAAAGCGGCCCGCATCATCATTGAAGGCATCCTGAAGGACAAGCACCGCATTATGGTCGGCCCGGATGCGATCGTGATCGACTGGCTCAAGCGGCTCATGCCCGTGACGTTTCAGAAACTCTCGTCCGTGACAAAGGTGCCGTCGTTCTTCAGAAGGAACAACTAAGAACCGCAGAAAAGGCCTTGGCGCGTCCCGAGGATATCTCAGCACACTGGATTTTTTCAGCATTGCCTTTATTATCATAATATTGTAAAATACGATTTCGCCCATATCCCGGCTCTTTCCTCAAAGGATATCTGCCGGAGGGGGTGAATGAATAATGATTTACACAAGGAGTGAGGTATGAAATGCAGGGTCGGATTATCTTGGGAACTGGGCATATTGGCCGCCTGTCTGCTTGTTCTCCTGAGCTTTGGCGGATGCAATTCCGGAGGAAGCAACTCGTCTGACGGAGATGTCAAGGCGGAAGGATCGTACGGCAAGGTGGGCATCCTGCTTACGGACGGGCCTGCGGATGAATATTCACACATCTGGGTAACGGTTACCGAAGTATCCCTGATCCCTTCCGAGAAAGACGACGCCGTAGTCATCTTCAGCTCGGACGAAGGCTACAGGTTCGATCTCCTTCAATACCGGGACGAGGATTTCTTCCTCAAGCTCAACGAGGAAGTACCGGTCGGAACATATGAAAAGGTACGACTGAAGATCTTAAAGGTCGAGGCCGAAGGCGGACCGTGCGAAGAGATGGAGATCAAGGTCCCCAGCGGCAAGATCGACCTCAACCCCCGCTCCCGCATCGTTGTCGAGGAAGGCGCGACAATTTATATCAGGCTCGATATCGACGCGGACAAATCCATCAATCTCCATGAGGCGGGAGAATCGGGCAAGTGCATATTCAGGCCCGTCGTCTTTGTCGACGTGATGACCAGGGAAGCCCTGCCGAAATGTCCCACGCTCATCAAGGGAACCGTATGCGGGGTCAATGACAAGAACGGCGACGGCACACCGGAGTCATTCACGCTGAAGCGTGACCGCGGCTGCCTCGGGAACATCGATGTCCGGATAAACGATGAAACCCTCATATTCAAGGAAGACGGCTCGTTCGGGTGTGCTTCCGATCTGGAAGAAGGGCAGCACGTGACGGTCAGGGGCACGGTCGATGACGGATGCTTCGAGGCGACGCTCGTGGTCATCGGCAATGCGCTGTGCCTGAAGGGCACGGTCATGGAGCCTGTCGACGACACGGCCTTCACGCTGGCCCCCTCGTCGGGAGAAGCGATAGCCGGCGATGTCACGGTCATCCTCGACGAGCGGACGCTCCTCTTCTCGGGATGCAATACCCCGGCGGAGGCAGTCGAGGCGGATATGAAGGTCCTGGTGATCGGCAAGCTCGACGTGACGGACCGGAAATTCTACGCGGCCGTCGTGCATATCAAGGCTGACGAGGTGTCCGGCACCACAGGGGATGTAGAAAAGGCCGACGGCGGATACTACCTTACGATCAATCTCTCTGCAGGCGGGACCGAGAGGATATTCATCACGGCAGACACCCGAATCGCCATCGAAGGCGACGGCCTCTTCCCTGAGGATATGATCGAGTTTCTCAGCCTGTACCCGTACCACGTGAGGGTCATCAGGGGATGCGGCGATTCCCTGGAGCTCAGGATCACCCCCGAGTCGGTCAGGGGAGAAGTCGTAGACATATGCAGCATCCTCGAAAGGACCATCCTGGTCGATACCGGAGAGACCGACTGCGATGCAACGGTCAGGATCATGTTTTTGGCAACCGGGATCGATACCACCGGAGAGTCCGACCGCCTTGTCTCCTTCTCCGATATTGACGAGGGCCAGCTCATCACCTGCTACGGGTTCTGGAAAGGTACGGGTGACGAGGCCCGGTTCTGCACGTTCGTATATATCGTGAAGGATCAGCAGTGCGAAATCGATGAGGATGACGAGGACGACGACTAGGCCTCAGCACACCTTGTCCGTGCCGCAGCGTATCACCTGGCCGGCCCTGCTGTGATCGCGGTAGATGGTAACCCCTTTGCATCCGAGCTCGTAGGAGAGCCTCAGTACCTCCATCATGTCCTCCACCGGGATGTGCGAGGGGAAGTTGACGGTCTTCGACACGGCATTGTCCGTATGGCGCTGGAACGCCGCCTGCATCTTCACGTGCTGAACAGGCGGGATATCCATGGCCGTCACGAACAGCCTTCCCATCTCGGGAGGGATAGGGGGCCGGGTAAGAGGCAGGCTTCGCGAACACTCCCGGACCTGCTGCCCGGCATCATACATGCCACGTTCGCGAGCGATCTGCCTGAACACGGGGTCGATCTCGGAAAGCTCCACCCCTCCTGCCGCGACGCGGGAGGTCGACACCGCATACAGGGGCTCGATCCCTGACGAGCACCCGGCGATTATGCTCAAGGTTCCCGTCGGGGCTATAGTCGTTATCATGGCGTTGCGTATGGGCGGCTCCTTCCTTCTGGCATGGATGCTTGAGGCGAAATTCGGGAAATCTCCCCGCTTTGCCGCAAGCCCGCGGGATGCCGTATGGGCTTCGTCCGTGATAAAGGCCATGATTTCCTCCGCCAGGCCAAGGCTCTCCCGCGATCCGTACGGAATGCCCATCAGGATGAGGAAATGGGCAAATCCCATGACCCCCAGGCCGATCTTGCGGTTTGCACGGGTCATCCGTTCGATCTCGGGGATGGGGAAATGATTGACTTCAATGACGTCATCGAGAAAACGCACGGCCAGGTCTACGGTCTCTCCCAGCCTGGCCCAGTCAACCTCCATCGATTTCACTCCTTTGCGGAGCATCTTCACCAGATTGATGGACCCGAGGTTGCACGATTCGTAGGCGAGCAGCGGCTGCTCACCGCAGGGGTTCGTAGCCTCGATGGGGCCGTGGAAGGGCGTGGGGTTGTCCCGGTTGATGCGGTCGAGGAAGAGAAGTCCCGGTTCGCCGCTCTCCCATGCGCATTCGGCAATGAGACGGAAGAGCTCGCGGGCGCCGATCTTTTTGACCGCGCGCTTGTTCCTCGGATTGACCAGTGCATGATCGCCGTCCTGCTCGAATGCCTCCATGAACTCGTTTGTGATGCCCACCGAGAGGTTGAAGCTTTTAAGCTCTCCGGGATCTCTTTTGGCCGTCACGAACTGCTCGATATCGGGATGATCCACCCGCAGGACTCCCATATTGGCTCCCCGGCGCGTCCCTCCCTGTTTGATGATCTCTGTTGCCGCATTGAATATCTTCATGAACGAAACAGGCCCGCTTGCAATTCCGCTGGTCGTCTGGACGATATCGTTCGCCGGCCGCAGCCTGCTGAAGGAGAACCCGGTACCGCCTCCGCTCTTATGGATCAGGGCGGTTTCCTTGAGCGTTTCGAAAATGGATTCCAGGCTGTCCTCGATGGGAAGAACAAAGCATGCGGAGAGCTGTCCAAGTTGCCTGCCTGCATTCATGAGGGTAGGTGAGTTGGGGAGGAAGGTCAGCGTTGACATGAGGTCGAAGAACTTTTCTTCGTATTCGCCTGTCTTTGCCTGCCGGTCGAAGACCTTCTCGGCAGCGGCGACATGGCGGGCAACCCTGCGGAACATCTCTTCGGGGGTCTCCAGGACAATGCCCTGCCCGTCTCTTTTCAGATACCTTGCCTCCAGGATCTTCAGCGCGTTGTCGGACAGCGGCAGCCCCATAAGAGCCCTCCCTTACCGTAGTAATAACGACGAGCACAGGCGAGTAAAGACGGGCAGAAGTAAAATATTGAAAATTGTTGCCTTTTAGGAGTAATAAAAGGTAAATCTGGCAGATCTTGCCGGAACGGATGACAGCCAAAGGGGGTTGCCATGAAGCATAGACGTTTGGACGCCGGTACATGGATATCTCTCCTCGCAACGGCCATTCTTTCCCTCCCCGCGTTCGCACAAGATGCCCGCGCCGACGCAGGGTTCCGTGAATGCCGGACGGTTGCAGCCTTGGCCGGACCGGCTCCTTATCCGATGGATGCTGCAGCCGGCAGGAATATCGGCAAAACCATCCGGGCTTCATCCTATGGCGAAGATCATGAGTCTTCGCGGCTTTTACCGGGCCGGGACAATGGGCTCGATGACTGGGATCGGGATGAGGAACCCTACTTCGACGATCAGTTCATTGACGAGCATACGGATAACGGCCTCCCCCCCGTTGATGAGGATCAGGCCGGAGAAGAAGAAACATACGACGAGTCGGGCCGGCCCGGGGACACATCGCCGGACGATGCGCCCGAGCATGGCGACCCGACGGTCGAATAAACGTAAAGTAAGAATGAAAAAGCATCTTTCCTGGATAATTCTGGCTGTACTGTTTGCTGCGGTTACCTTCTGGGCAGGGGCGCAGGTGTATTTCGGACAAAGGCAGGAGCTGAGTCTCGAACCCGCCCGTGGACAGGCCGGGCATGAGCCTGCCGCCCCGGAGCCGGCAAGGCATTATAAAAGGGAGTACCGGCCCCTGCGCAGTACTGTTCCTTATGAACCCACTGAAAATCGGCAGCGGCATGCAAAGGATTCTCTCGGATACGTATCGAAGTACGGGGATCTGCCCGAATCGCTCCGCGGCTCCGACGTATGGGGAGGCCTCCGTACGGATGAAAAGGGAGATCTCGTGATCGACAGGGACGTGCGCGATGTCTTCGACTTCTTCATGTCGGGCTTGGGAGAAGAGTCTCGGGAGGTGGTACTGGGGAGGGTTCGCGAGTACATCGGCTGCAAGCTCGATGCAAACGCCGCCTCACAGGCAAACCGGATCCTCGACGATTATCTGGCATACAAGGATTATCTGGCGCATACACACAATTTCGATCGCCTCCGCGACCCGAATCTGGTGCGGAACAGGCAGGCCATGGCTGCGGCAATCCAGGAGATGTTTCAGGTGCAGATCGAAGAGCGCCGCAGGTTCCTGGGGAAAAAGGTCGCGGATGCCTTTTTTGCAAGCGATGAAGCAAACGACCGGGCATCGATCAGCGCGTTCGAAGGCAGCGAAGTCCATGAGTGATGCCGTCCGGAGGCAGCAGGGCATCATCCGATGGCTGATACCCCCGGCTCTCCTCCCCGCCTAAATACGCCTCAGACAAGTATCTCGACCTCATAGAAACCGCTCCGCAGGGAATATTTCACCTCATATCCGAGATCCTTGAGGATCTTTTCCATAATGGTGTTCCCTGCATCCATCATACTCCTGAAACGGGAGATGCCGTGTTTCCCGGCAACGGAGACGAGCATTTCCAGCAGCGTTTTCCCCAGGCCGAGATTCTGCCAGTCGTCACGGACCGTAAGGCCGAGGTCGGTGTTGTCTTCCGCGGGATCATACATATATCGGGCCACTGCAATGACGGCGTCGCTGTCTCCCTCTTCAACTACGGCCACGAGAGCGAAATCGGTCTCGTAGTCGATGTGGGTGAAGTGGTGGAGCATGTCTTCAGAAAGGACTTCCAGCTTTGTCAGGAACCGCTGATAGGTCGATCTCGGGGAGATCCGGTTGAATATATCGATGATGAGATCACTGTCCGTCTGCAGGATCGGCCTGATAAGAACCTCTTTGCCGTTCTTCAGGGTCAACCGGCTTTCATAACGGGAAGGATATCCCTTGTTACCGCCGGCAGGCATTCTCTCGTCTCCTCAACCGGGCAATAATGAGATAAGAACGTTCCATGAAGCGCCTCATACGTTATTACTGTATCAACCCTCTTTATCCCTGGCAACGATCATCTTTTTGTTCTTTTAATCTTCTACTGCTGAAAAATAATCGCATGCGCTACTTTCTCACCGTATCGACTGTCCTGGCGCAACATCCATGCCGAACAGTATTGTGGGTGCCCCCATTTTATTCTTGTTTTATCTTTTTATCGAGGATGGGGACAGAGTTCTCGTTGTGGAAGCCGATGCCTTTCCGGTTTTTTCCGCAGAAAGCGAAGCTTTGAAAGGCATTTGCAACATTTCTCATATTGTATATTTTCTTTCCCTGTGAGTGTGCTCGATAGCTGTCGTTCATGCAGTTAGTACTAAAATTGCGTGAAAGCCCTTGTCCAAGGGGCAGACATATACAATGAGGAGGTGGCATATGAAAGCAAGCAAGTTCAGGGCAATGGCTCTTCTCATCATGATTCTTGTAGTCGCGGTACTGGCTGCAGGAGGGTGAGGCGGCGGCGGAGGTGACGGTGGTGGATTGAACGATGAAAAGGATACCGACAACTCCCCGACACAGGAAGATATCACCTACAGCACCGGCATCCTCGATGAATCGTTCGGCGCAGACGGCAAGGTCTCGACGCCGATAGGGATATGGCACGATTATGCCCGGGTAGTTGCAGTCCAGGAGGACGGAAAGATCGTGGTGGCAAGATTCTCGGGGCCTTTCATGCTGTTGCCCTATTGATCGTTACGACCCCTGAAGTGCTATCAGATTCCTTGAATTATTCTCAGATTCCAGAGGAGGAGCACCCACGGGTTGGATTTTTCAGCCTGAGATGTGGATGGCGCTGATTACCCTTACAGCGACCGAGATCGTGCTGGGCATCTCCTTCTGCAAGTATGCAGAAGTATGGCCCTCCCAGAAAATATTTCAAATCGATTTTTTAGATCTATACTAAGTACGTATTGGGCAATATGAAAGTGAAGTCATCAAAGAGAACATGGTTAATAGTTTAAACGAATCATTGAAGTGATATGATCTATTATGGGTATGTTTCTTGACATGCGTGCATTATTAAGACTAGGGCATTGGCGTTTTTAAGGAGCATACTATTGATGCAGGTCGAACAACCATGAAACAGCAGGCGAACAAATCATCACATATTGTATGGTTTATAGTACTGACTATGGCCATACTGACTATCGCAGCAGTGGCTTCCGGATATTACTTCTACAACAGATATCAGGCTGCCTATCGGGATGAAATCGAGCACCAGCTGGAAGCCATAGCAAGCCTCAAGGTCGGCCAGATTGAGGAGTGGAGGAAAGAACGCGCCTCCGATGCCACCGGCATGTATCTCAATAATATCGTACGTTCCAGGGTAGAGATGCGCCTGAAAGGCGATGAATCGCCCGAGCTCGAACACGAGCTTGAGACCTTGTTCAACTACTTCGGTCACAAGCCTGGTTACGTAAATCATTATCTGCTCAAGCCGGATGGCAGTATTGACTTGTCAAGCGGTCCTTCGGCGAAACCGCTCTCTCCTTTGATTAAAAATCTCGTCAAGGGTATAACAGCAAAAGATAAGCTTGAACAAGTCCACTTCATAGGCTTCCATCGCAAAAATCAGGACGGCGCAATAGTGTTCTATGTCCTGACGCCCGTGATGGATATCCGGAATGAAAGTAATGTATTGCTCGGATACATTTTATTGGAGATAGACCCGGAGCAGAACTTATTCCCCCTCATCCAGAAATGGCCTACCCCCAGCAGATCGGCAGAATCACTGCTCGTCCGCAGAGAAGGCTCGGAGGTAGTATACCTCAACGAACTCAGGCACAAAAAAGCAACGGCGCTCAACCTCAGGCTGCCGTTAAACGGTTCGGATCTTCCCGCGTCAATGGCTGTAAGCGGAGTGACAGGCATGGTGGAAGGCAGGGATTACCGGGGGGTGGAGGTGGTCGCATTGCTCAAGAGGGTGCCGGATTCCCCCTGGTACATGATCGTAAAAATTGACAGGGAAGAGATCTATGCCCCCATCAGGAACGCGGCTCATGTTATTTTTCTGATCGTGTTCCTGGCACTCCTCACCCTTGGCGGAGTTGCAACGTCTTTCCTGATGAGATGGCGGGCGAACCACTATCGGTACCTGACCACCCTGGAATCACAGAGAGCAACGCTTTTCGCCCGGCTTGAGAGCCTCATGCAGAATGCCAGCGACGCCATTATTATTACCGGAGAGGATCTGGTGATCGATGAAGCTAACGCTCATGCCACCAAAATGTACGGTTATTCGCGCGAGGAACTCATCGGCATGAACTTACGGAATCTCAGAGCCCCGGAAGCGAGGAATAGTATTGACCATGACGTGAGCCTGGTCAACCAACAGGGACGGCTTATTTTCGAGACATTCCACCTGCGGAAAGATGGAACTGTTTTTCCTGTGGAGGTCAGCACGAACTCAATGATGATAGATGGCGTGCGATATTATCAGGCCATAATCCGCGATATCACCGAACGAAAACAGGTGGAAGAAGAGTTGCTGGAGTATTATAATCATCTGGAAAAACTTGTGAAGGATCGTACGATCGAGCTGGTAGAGAAGAACAAAAAGCTTGGTGAGGAAATAGCGGAGCGCAGACGTACAGAAGAGGAAAAGAAGAAAATCGAGGCACAGCTTGTTCAAACGCAAAAGATAGAGGCTCTCGGGAGATTCGCCGGGGGAATAGCGCACGACTTGAATAATATCCTCTATCCGATGACCATTAATACAGAGATGCTCCTGGACGAGGCGGATCCGGGAACCGAAACCCATGAGATGCTGAAGCAGACCCTTGAAGCTACATATCGGCAAAAGGATCTCATAAAGCAGATCCTCTCATTCAGCAGGCAGGGCATACAGAAATTAAGCCCGATTAAGATTACTCCGTTGATTGAGAAGACTCTTGATTTTATCAGATCTTCTCTCCCGAGCACCATTGAGATACAACGCTCCATCAATGCTCCTTCAGATACCATCATGGGCGATCCGACCCAGATTCAGCAGATTATCATGAATCTCTGCAACAATGCAGCAGATGCCCTCGTGTCGCAGAGGGGGATTATAGAAGTAAGCCTCGCAGATGTGCATCTCGATTCGATCCCGGGTCATCCGGAATTGAGACCGGGTGATTACCTTGAATTGAAGATCCGTGATACAGGCAGTGGAATGTCCGGAGAGGTAATGGATCATATCTTCGATCCCTTTTATACTACGAAAGAAGTGGGCAAGGGCAGCGGCATGGGGCTGTCGGTTGTCCATGGCATCCTGAAAAATCACGGCGGAACTATTACCGTTGAAAGCAAGCCGGGGAAAGGATCTCTTTTTACCGTATACTTGCCGGCATATGATAAAGGAACACATTCACCGGCCTATGCGGATGAGAACCGGCATACGTAGAAATGAATGGGTCTGAAATGATGTCATCGGAGACTTGCAATTCCGGCATATACCCATTAAAAACAAGGTGTATCTTTCTCTTGCGTGAGGGGTATTCCATGAAGATACAAGAGATAACGTTCGGCCATCCGGATCCTGCCCTGTTCATCGCCCGGAAGTCACAGGAGCTTTCCGCGGCTTCCGGCAACGATAGTGGCATCATATCGCCATCCGGAGCTTAACCTTGACCGGTCTTGACTTTTGACGTTGATTTATCAGGAGAAGATTATGACAATCAAAAGCTTATTCGCCTCACTTTTTCTCATTCCGGCCCTCCTCGCCGTTTCCCCGTATCGGGATGTCTGCTGCGCGGCGAACGGCGGTTCCGGAAAAACCGATATAAGCATCGATGTAAACAAGGAAGACAAGGAAGTAGGTCTGCGTCGTATGGAGATCATTGACAAAGTGCTTTCTCAGGACCTGTTGAATAGAAAGATGAACATGGTGCGCAGGGTTGAATCCGAATACAACGAGAAAGCACAGGCAATCATCGATGGTATCATCCCTCCGGTCTTCGACAGTAAGGTCTTCACCCATATTGAGGTAAACTTTTTTTCTCCCGAGTTTGAAGCAGAGGTAAATGCAAACCAGAAAGTGTATCTTTCTTTCATCCTGAGACAGGATGGTTTTAATCGCTGGGCAAAGCGTTACCCCTCGTCACATGAGGCTTTAAGCTCAATGAAAAAGCTTTTGAGCGATTCCCTCAGAATACCGGAGCATAACATCTCCGGTACGGTAATCGATTAGCCGCAAAAACGTTTGCTTCCACATAAAGCAGCGGGCCGCCGAAGTTTCGGCGGCCCGCATTCGTGATGCTGCCGGATGGATCGTCGGCGTTTATCAAGGCTGTTCTAGTGCTGCAGCCTGATTCTTCTGGTGTTCAGTGCATCCCTGGCCCTGGTGTAGTCCGTGTACATCCTTCCGATGCACAGCGCGATGCCCAGTACGAGCAGCCCCAGCATGAAGGTGGGTTCCGTATCGAATCTCATGTCGATCCACCTGCCTGCAAACAGGAATACGAAGGAGGAGATGACCAGGGTGAAGCTCCACGCGCTCAGCATGATGATCTGATTCAATCCCTTTGTCTGGACTTTCCTTTTTTGCTTTTTCATGGCCGCTCCTCCTTTCATCTGCTCCCACCCCGGATATCGACGGCGGGTTATCGTGTCCCCGTCCAACTTCTTGTCTTACCGTTGAAATAAGTAACGCATACAGTGTGCCAAACGAACCGATTCATGGATGATTACAGGTATGTTATTGATATTATAAATTAATAACCGAACTATAGATCCTTTGTGACCTTGACGTACGTATGAAAAGTCATGTTCCGTTCAACAAAACGTTGAGAGGCATTGAATGAAACGTATGAAAATCTGCTGCTCACCCCCACTTTTAACCGGAGTGGATCGATTCGCGGAAGGGATGTTCATCCGGAAGCTCGCGCAGATAAAGATATCGTTCTTTAGATTTTTAGCGGCAGGGATTTTTATCAGTCGACATCAATAATAACGCCGCACTGTTCACACCGGTAACGGGTCTTTTCATCCCCCGGAGTGCTGATTTCTTCAAAGTCAAAGCTTTTCCTGCCGTGCGCATCAAAGCATTCGGGGCAATAACTCCCGTTAAGCTCTTCAGCTGTGATGGTCAGATGGCAGTGCCGACACCGCAGCTTGTGTGCGGCAGAGGGTAAAAGGACCAGATGAAGATGCCTGCAGGAATCCATAAATATCCCTTCTGTAGGTGATCGCAGTGCTTTGTATTATGCATCTAAGGATTTTTCAATACGTAACTTCCCGGCCGTTCTGCTCTGGGCGTATCTCCTTCATCCCGGGCGTGGGGGCGGAATTCTCACCTGCATCTCCGGATTTCTTATTCCCCGGTATCTTTATCCGAGACTTCCTCGGGATCTTCCTCTACGGCAATATCCTCCTCTTCGAGAACGAATCCGTCATCATCTTTATGTCTTTCATCAGCTTCTACGGGGAGCTCTTTTTCCTCCGGATCGATCAGGGGATCGCTTTCTTCCGGGTCTACGTGAATTTCCGGTTCCGTCTTAAAGGATGAACGCCATTTTTTTCTTTTGAACGGCTGATTAACTTTTCTCTCCTTCTGATCTTTTCCGCATGAAGGGCAAAGCGGCTGGGGCCTGTTGAGATCGTAGAATTTCGTTTCACATTCAAAGCACTTGTATCGCGTTCCCAGTTCACCCATGGAATCTCCTTTTCTCTGATTGGTTTTCTCGTGCGTAATTCCTTATCTTCTGCCTCAAAAATTTCAAGAAGCTTACCGGACAAGGAACCGGCTGTCTTTGCCTGAATCTTCGGGAAGTCGGATTAACGCCCCTTATAGATAAGACCTCCATCTTTCCATTCACTCAATACCAAAGCGATACATGAATAATCCTGGAGCGATTCTTTCATATATAATGCTCTCCATGCCTGAGAAACTCAATTGCGCTTTGTAAAAAGAACGATTCTCCCGGCCATGTTCCGGGTCATGAATGTGCCCATAAAAACAAAGCCAGGCAGTGATGAACTGCCTGGCCCCTTATGTACTGAATCTCGTAGATGTGATGTTCTCGTTGTACTGTCCTTATCGTCACGTCCGGCAAATGGATAACATCCTCTTATGCATTATAATTGAATTGTTGCATGCCTACCCTTATTCTAACCAAAGGAGGTGATATCATGGCAAAATTAAAAAAAGGCGACAGGGCCCCTGATTTCGAGCTTACCGATCAGAACGGCGTAATGGTGAGCCTCGTGGATTACCGCGGTGAAAAGGTTTTCCTGTATTTTTACCCCAAGGCAATGACCTCCGGATGCACCCTCCAGTCGGAATCCGTCAGAGATGCCCAGCCGGACCTCACTGATCTGGGCGTGGTTTCCCTGGGCATAAGCCCTGACGAAGTCCTGAAACAGAAAAAATTCGATGACAAGTACGATCTCGGGTTTCCTCTGCTCTCGGACCCGGACCATGTCGTTGCCGAAGCGTACGGCGTCTGGGGAGAAAAGAACATAGCCGGCAACAAATCCGAAGGGATTATCCGCTCGGCCTTCCTCATCGACGAGGAAGGAAAGATCATGGAGTCCTGGTACAAGGTAAAGCCCGAAGAAACAGTCCCCAATGTATTGGATGCATTGGAGCAGTAGCTGAAGGCTGCCTCGTTTCAGGGGTGCCCGGCAGTCAGTACATCTCGTATTTCACGAGCCTTCCGTCCAGGGGGCCGTTTTTGAGCGGGCGCTTCCACGAAGGATGCAGCCCGACTGATTTTATCAGGCTTCTCTCGCCGAAATAAACGTACGCGCTCGATCCCCGGCAGCGGTTCTTCAGGAAGTCTCCGAATTCCTTGAAAAAAAGCCTCAAGTCCTGGTCTTTGCTCATGCGGATCCCATACGGCGGATTGCATACGATGGTCGCCCCTTCGATCCCGGGGATGTCCTGATACCGGAGCTTCTTCAGCTTGACGCGCGAGCCTCCCTGGAGACGGTTTGCGTTTGTTCTTGCAGCGGCAACGGCCTGCGGCGAGGAGTCGCTCCCCGCGATGAGCCCCTCGGGCAGCTCCCGTATTTTATTGTTTTCCTGTTTCTTGACGGCATTCCAGACGGCCCTGTCATAATCGGGGAGATGCTCGAAGCCGAACGATTCTTTCAGATAGCCCGACGGGATTCTGCAGTAGTACATGAGCGCCTCACAGAGCAGCGTGCCTGACCCGCACATGGGGTCGTAGAGCGGTATCGAGCCGTCCCACCCGCTCAGGCGGATAATGGATGCCGCTAAAGTTTCCCGCATGGGCGCGTCCACGGCCTCTTTTCTGTACCCTCTCCGGTGCAGCGATCCGCCCGATGTATCGAGATAGATGGTGGCCTTGTTGTTGAAGATGTGCAGGTTGAAGACAACATCCGGCTTGATCCTTTCCACATTGGGCCGTCTGGTGAACCATTCCGAGAACGAGTCCGCGATCGCATCCTTGACGATCAGGGCGGCGTACTGGGAATGGCGGATCTTGCTGTGGGAAACATTGGACATGATCATGAACGTCTCGTCGAGGCCGAAGAGGTCGTTCCAGGGGATGCAGCGGGCCATCTTATAGAGGTACTTCGTGCTGTGGCAGTCAAAGGTGACCAATGGCGCGAGCACCCTGGTCACCAGGCGGGATGAATAGTTGATGCGGTAGAGGGTGGCCTTGTCCGCAGTGAAGTAGAGGCCCCGGAACGTGGGTTGTACGTCGGAAGCGCCGAGCTCGGTGAGCTCCGCGATCCCGAGATCCTCCATCCCGTCCATGATCTGAGCAAAGAACCGGTTGTTTTTGAGATAGCTGAACATTTAATAAAGCCTTTCCCCTTTTGTCATTCACGCATGGTGATATAGGAATCCACACCCTATGTAAAGGAGTGCCGAGAAATATTGCCCTGTTGCCGTGCGCAGCGTGCCGGGCCTCCGAATACATTGCGTTGTCCCTGAAAGGCTGCAAACGAAAACCGCCTTGTCCGGCCGAACTGCGGATGTATTATTAATTATAAGTTTATTTCCTTTAAGGCGCAATTTTCAGCCTTTTGCCAGGGGTTGAAGGGCGTCCCTTAAAGACCTTGTGCAGGGACTGACCTGTCGTGAGGTTCGTTTAAGACTAAAGAATCAGGGAGAAGAGACTATGGGAGAATCCGTAACACTCGAAAAGCTCACATGCAGGTGTGACCCGTCAATCTTCGGATGCGAGCAGAGTAGCGATGCAAATCCGCTCCAGAGCATTCTCGGCCAGGCAAAGGCGCTCAAGGCGCTGCAGTTCGGCCTCGATATCAAAGAGAAAGGATTCAACATCTATGTATCCGGCCTGCCCGGAACCGGAAAGAAGACGGCAGTCAAGCGCTACCTGGAAGAATTGTCGAAAGACAAGCCCACGCCGCCCGACTGGTGCTACGTAAACAATTTCCAGGAAAACTATAAGCCGAAAGCCATCTCGCTGCCTGCCGGCAGGGCACGAAAGTTCAAGAAGCAGGTGGACACCTTTGTCGATGCGGCGCGCCGGGAGATCAGCAAGGCCTTTGAAAGCGAGGACTACGCCAACAGGCGGAACAATACCATCAGGCAGGTCCAGAAGGAGCGTGACGACCTGGTGACACAGATCAACGAAGAGGCCCAGAAAGAGGGGTTCGTCATTCAGGCCACTCCCATGGGGCTGCTGACCATTCCGGTCAAGGATAACAGGCCGATCACAGAGGAAGAGTTCAGACTCCTGGATAAGGATACACAGACCACCATAACGGAAAAACAGCGGGTCTTGAACGAAGAGATGAAAAAAATCGGCCGTCAGATGATCTCCATCGAGAAAAAAACCATGGAGATGATCGACAATCTCGACCGGGAAATCGGCGCCTTTACCATCAGCCTGCTCCTGGAGGACTTACGGGAGAACTTCAAGGATATTCCTGCCGTGCTGCAGTATCTCAATGAGATGAGCGAAGACCTCCTGGATAATCTTGCCATGTTCAGATCGGATGAGCAGCACCCGGGGGGCCTGGCCGAGATGCAGATGCAGATGCAGATGCAAATGCCCTCGGCCCAAAGAGATGACCTGAAGTTCAGGAAGTACCGGGTCAACGTCGTGGTGGACAATACCGATCTTTCCGGCGCTCCGATTATCATGGAGCTCAACCCTTCCTACAACAGCCTCTTCGGCAGGATCGAAAAGGAAGCGATGATGGGCGCCCTGTTCACGGATTTCACCATGGTCAGGGCGGGATCGGTGCACCGGGCGAACGGCGGATACCTGATACTTCCGGTCTATGACGTGCTCAGGAACATCCTTTCCTGGGACAGCCTGAAGCGGGCCATCCGGAACCGGGAGATCCACATCGAGGAAGCCGAGGAGCGGCTGGGTTTCATGACCACCAGGTGGCTCGTGCCCGAGCCGATCCCGTGGGACATCAAGGTCGTCCTCATCGGAGACCCGTATATCTATTACCGCCTCTTCGATCTCGACCCCGATTTCCGCGATCTTTTCAAGGTGAAAGCCGACTTCGACAGGGTTATGGACCGTACCGAAGAAAACATGAAGAGCTTCTCGTCCTTCGTATGCAATATCTGCAAGGAAGAGAATCTCGTGCATTACGACAAAACCGCCATAGCCAAGGTGGTGGAATACAGCAGCAGGCTTGCAGAGAATCAGGATAAGCTTTCCGCGCAGTTCGGAGACATCGCCAATATCGTACGCGAAGCGAGTTTCTACGCTTCCGCCCAGGAGTCGCCCCTGGTGAAGGTCGATCACGTCAAGCTCGCCATCGAGGAAAAGTTCAACCGCTCCAGCATGCTTGTGGAAAAGATCCGCGAGATGATCGACAAGGGCGTCATCATCATCGATGTGGCCGGCGATGCGGTCGGCCAGGTGAACGGCCTTTCGGTCATGGACATGGGAGACATCATGTTCGGCCGTCCCAGCCGGATAACCGCGAGCATCGGCCTGGGCAGGGAGGGTCTCGTCGATATCGACCGGGAGGCAAAGCTCGGAGGTCCCATTCATACCAAGGGGGTCCTGATCCTTTCGGGATATCTTTCCCACCGGTATGCCCAGGACAAGCCCCTGAGCCTGTCGGCCAGGCTCGTGTTCGAGCAGAGCTACTCGGGGGTCGAAGGCGATTCCGCCTCGTCTGCGGAGCTCTACGCCATCCTTTCAGGCTTATCCGGCGTGCCCATAAAGCAGGGAATCGCGGTCACCGGTTCGGTAAACCAGAAGGGCGAAGTCCAGGCCATCGGCGGGGTGAACGAGAAGATCGAAGGGTTCTACGGCGTGTGCAAGGTCAAAGGATTTACCGGCGAGCAGGGGGTAATGATCCCTGCGAGCAATGTCCATAACCTGGTGCTCAAGGACGAGGTGATCGACGCGGTGAAAAACGGCAAGTTCCACATCTGGAGCGTGGGCCACATCGACGAAGGAATCGAGATCCTCACGGGCAGAAAGGCCGGTGTGCGGGACAACAGAGGGCTCTTCGAGGACGGAACCATCAACAGCCTGGTTGACGGCCAGCTCAGAAGCTTCTCGGAAATGTGGATGAACTTCTCCAGCGGCAACCATAACAAAAGCACCTGAAGCAACGATGCCGGCTGCTTTTTCTTGACACATATATTGTTGTGCGGATATGTGCTATATAAGTAGTTGGTATTGAAAGAAAATAACACTGGAGTTGTGTTATGAGATCGTATGTTGTTTTTTCATCCATGGGGCCCGACCGTCCCGGTCTGGCAAAGGAGATTTCGGAGTTTTTCACCGCGCGGGGCCTGAATATCGACCGTTCGCGCGGCTGCGTGCTGGGCAACGAGTTCGGCATGATCATCCTCACCTCGGGCATGACCGATGACATCGAGAGGTTCGTGAGTGAGCTGGACAGCCTCCGGCAGAAGACCGGCCTCGAGATCCACGTGAGGAAGACCAAGGCGCCCACCCATCGTGAGGTGCTGCCGTCGATCCCGTACAAGCTCATCGCCACGTCCCTGGACCATCCGGGCATCGTGCACCAGATCTGCAAGGTCATGTATCAGCGGGGCATCAACATCGACGACATATCCAGCAACGTGGACCACAACCCGGTCACGGGCGCCAACATCTTCCAGATGGTCTGCTACTTCTCGCTGCCCCCTGCGGTCAAGATCCTGGACCTGAAGAACGATTTCAGCAGAATCAGCGACGAGTACAACATCGACATCAGGTTCGATGCGGTGATCACCAAGTAAGACCATGGCCAAGACAAAGAAGCAACCGAACGAGACGGACATACGTCCGATCATCGAAATAGCCGCAAAGGTAGGTCTCGGCGAAGGCGATCTCGAAACGTACGGCCCCTACAAGGCAAAGGTAAAGCTCGAATCCATCAGGAGGCTCGAGCGGAAACCCGGCTCATCGCTCATCCTCGTGTCCGCCATGACGCCGACCCCCGCAGGGGAGGGCAAGACCACCGTGTCCGTAGGCCTTACCCAGGCGCTGGCCCGCATCGGCAAGAGCGTCGTGGCTGCACTGCGCGAGCCGTCGCTCGGCCCGGTGTTCGGCGTCAAGGGAGGCGCTACGGGCGGCGGATGCTCCCGCGTCATCCCCATGGAGGACATCAACCTCCACTTCACCAACGATTTCCCTGCCGTGGAGAGCGCGCACAACCTTCTGGCCGCGCTCCTCGACAACTCCATCTTCCACGGCAACCCGCTCAATATCGACCCGCGCAAGATCACCTGGCGAAGGGTCGTGGACATGAACGACCGGTACCTGCGCGACATCGTCATCGGCCTCGGCGGCTCGCTCAACGGGGTGCCCCGCGAGACAGGGTTCGATATAGTGCCGTCGAGCGAGATCATGGCCATCCTCTGCCTGTCGCGCTCGTACAGAGAGCTCAAGGAAAAGATTTGCAAGATCCTCCTGTCCTACACCTATGACAACAAGCCTATTATGGCCGGCGACCTCAAGGTCGAAGGCGCGGTGACCTCGCTTCTGAAATACGCCCTGCTGCCCAACCTGGTGCAGACCACCGAGGGCGTGCCGGTCATCCTCCACGGCGGCCCGTTCGCGAACATCGCGCAAGGGACGAACAGCATCATGGCGACCGACCTTGCCCTGAAGCTGGCCGACTTCGTGGTGACCGAGGCCGGGTTCGGCTTCGACCTGGGCGCGGAAAAGTTCTTCGACATTGTTGCCCGCTACGGCGACCTGAATCCCAAGGTGGTCGTCCTGGTGGCGACGGTGCGCGCCCTGAAGTACCATGCAGGGGTGGCCAAAGAGGATCTGAACACCCCCAACCCGCGCCTGGCGGTGCTCGGCATGGCGAACCTGCGCAAGCACTACGAGAACATCGCGAAGTTCGGGGTCCAGTGCATCATCGCGCTCAACCGCTTCGCATCGGATACCGATGAAGAGATCCGGGCGGTGGTCCAGGCGGCAGAGGACGAGGGCATGAACATCGCGCCTGCGGATATCTTCAGCAAAGGAGGCGAGGGGGGCATCGAGCTCGCGGAGAAGACGGTCAAGCTGGCTTCGGCTGCAACCGGCCACTACACACCGCTTTACGACTGGAATCTCCCGGTCGAGGACAAGATCTTCACGGTGGCGAGCGAGATCTACGGCGCCGTGTCCGTGGATTACCAGCCTCTGGCGAAGCGCAACCTCGACCTCATCAAGAAGTTCGGCTACGACAAGCTCCCCATCTGCATCGCCAAGACGCAGCAGTCGCTCTCGGACAACCCGTCGCTCCTCGGGCTGCCCAGCAACTTCATCGTCACGGTCCGGGAGATCAAGATCGCCTCCGGCGCAGGCTTCCTCATCCCCATCACCGGCGAGATCTTACGGATGCCCGGCCTCTCGAAGGCCCCGGCGGCCTTCAATATCGACATCGACGACGACGGGAACATCAGCGGCATCAGCGGATGACCGGTCCGGACAATCGCGCGGCGACGGCTTGCAGTTCAAGATAGTGCCTTTGCGAATAAAGGCATAGTAGAGGACATCCATGAAAATAGCAGTGACAGGCAAGGGCGGGGTAGGCAAGTCCACGATCACGGCCGCCCTGGCTTTGTTGACCGCCCGCAAGGGGACGAAGGTCCTGGCCATCGACGCCGACCCGGACGCCAACCTGGCCTCTGCCCTGGGCATTCCCCTGGAAGCCCAGAAAGAGATCGTCACCATCGCGAGGCATAAAAAGCTCATCGAAGAACGCACCGGGGCAAAGGTCCAGCAGTACGGCCAGATCTTCAAGCTCAACCCGGAGGTCTCGGACATCGCCGACACGTACAGCTATCGCTACAAGGGAGTAGACCTCCTGGTGCTGGGAGCCGTCCAGGGCGGCGGAACAGGCTGCGCTTGCCCGGAGAACGTTCTGTTGCGCTCGCTGGTCCAGGATCTCGTCCTGCACCGGGGCGAGGTGCTGTTCATGGACATGGAGCCCGGCATCGAGCATATCGGCCGCGCCACCGCCCGCGGCGTCACGTCATTTGTCATCGTAGTCGAGCCCGGCCAGCGCTCCATAGAGTCGTACAAGCGCATCTCGGGTATGTCCGCCGAGATCGGCATCACAAATCTCTTCGTCATCGGGAACAAGATAAAATCTCCGGCTGATGAAGAGCTGATCCGGCAGACGACGGGCACCGAGAATGTCCTCGGTTTTATTCCCTACTCCGAGGCCTTCCTGAACAATGACCGCGACGGCAAGTCGGCCATAGAGAATCTCGATCAGAACCTGCTCGATCTTTTCGAGGACATGATCCGGAAATTGTTATAATTACCGGTCCTGAGAGAAACTCGATGAAACCCCCATCTCTTTTGCGGAGTTCCTCTTCGTATCCCGTGATTACAAAGAAAACCACCTTGTCAATCCGGCCGAGTTGTCCTCAATAAGCTCCGGAAGGCTTTCCCTGTGCACGGTCTCGACATGAAATCCCGCAGCCGGCTGATGATGGGAAAACGAACCGGACACAAGGTGCAGCCGGGCAGCCGTCTCGTAGGAATTGACAATCCTGCTCATTATCTGCTAGCTCTCTTTGGGTGATATTCACAATACAATGAAAACGTGGGACTTTGCAAAAAGATCCTCAGGATGAGAAACCATCATGGCAATTCAGACGAAATGTATTGCAACGGCCATAGGAAGCTTTCCTCACAGCGATAGCGGGAAGGCCCTGGACATAATGTTCAAGGCCCTGCCGGACGCCCCTCTGTGGCCTCAGCTGCCCAAGCTGGGTCTGAACGAGCAGATGGAGATCCAGTATTCCGAGGGCATGCCCCGTGCGGTTATAGAGCAGGACAAAGGCCGGATGTATTTCGACACCACGGGCGATTACTCCGAAGACTTCGCCCTGTTTTACGAAACCTACATGGCGGCAATGGACCCTGCCGAAGGAAACGGCGACTGCTCGGCCATGGCGATCGGCCCTGATTTCTCCAGGGGCCTCTTTGCGTTTGAAGAGCGATTGAAGGCCGGCGGCCGGAAGTATCCCTTCGTCAAGGTACAGACGACCGGGCCGTGCTCGTTCGCGCTCACCATCACGGACGAGAACAAGCGGGCCATCTACTACAACGAAGAGTTCCGCGACGTCGTCGTCAAGGCCCTGGCCATGAAGTGCCGCTGGCAGATACAGAAGTTCAAGCCCTATGCGGACAAAATCATCTGCTTCATCGACGAGCCCATCCTCTCGGCCTTCGGCTCCTCCACGTATATTTCGGTCAGGCGCGAAGAAGTGGTTGCGCTCATCGGTGAGCTGGCCGAGGCCATCCACGCAGACGGCGCCATTGCCGGCGTCCACTGTTGCGGCAACACGGACTGGTCCCTCCTCATCGACGCGGGTGTGGACCTCATCAACCTGGATGCGTTCAGCTACGGAGACACCATTGCCCTGTACCCCGATGCCGTCGGCGGGTTTATCTCAAAAGGCGGATTGATCGCCTGGGGAGTGGTGCCGACGTCTGCAGCCATCCGCGAGCAGACTGCAGCGGCCCTGGCAGAGAGATTCGCGGGCCTTTTCGAGAACCTTTCGGCAAAGACGGGCCTGGATAAACGGCTCATCCTCGATCAATCGCTCATTACCCCTTCGTGCGGGACGGGCTCCATGCCCGAGGGCGATGCCGAGATGGTTTTCGATGTGCTCGGGAAGCTCTCTGTGCATGTGCGCGGCATGTATGGGCTCTGACAGGAAGTCTTACGCCTTGGACACCAATTATACCATCGCGATAACCGGAAAAGGCGGAACCGGCAAAACCACCATCGCTGCAGCGCTCGTCGCCTGTCTGATCAACAGGAGATGCGTGCCGGTGCTCGCGGTCGACGCCGACCCCAACTCCTGCCTGGACCAGACCCTGGGGGTGCAGGTCGTAAAGACCATCGGCCGGATCAGGGAGGAGAGCCGCGATGCAGGCGCAGGGCAGTCAAGCGGCATCAGCAAGCG
Organism: Syntrophaceae bacterium UBA6087; assembly: GCA_002448235.1. Classification (GTDB taxonomy): domain Bacteria; phylum Desulfobacterota; class Desulfomonilia; order UBA1062; family UBA1062; genus Phosphitivorax. Next base: position 24,183 of record DIXF01000007.1, on the reverse strand, counting down.
CGAGCTCGTCGAGATGCGCATCAACGAGAGCCTGGTGGAGGCCCAAGATTTCGACCTCATCGCCATGGGCCGCCCCGAAGGCCCCGGGTGCTACTGCTATGCGAACAACCTCTTCGGCGACGTCATCAGGGAGCTCTCGAAGAACTATCCGTACATCGTGATCGACAACGAGGCAGGCCTCGAGAACCTCTCCCGGAGGCTGTACAGCAGGATCGACCTGCTCGTCCTGACAGGCGACCCTTCGAAGCGCGGCGTGCAGACCGTGCGGCGCCTCTATGATCTCGCCAGAGAGATGGGCATCGAGTACGACCGCCTGGCCGTGGTCATCAACCTGGTCAGGGAAGGATCCGAGCCGGAGGGTCTGGAAGACCTGGCCAAAGAGATCGGCGCCGATTATCTCCTCATGCTTCCCGTTGATGACGGGATCGCCCTTGCAGGGGAAAAGGGACAGAGCATGCAGTCCATACCCATGACCAACCCGGTTTTGAAAGGGATTGACCGCTTTATATCGCAACTGAGTTTTGCAGGAGAAACGATTCGTGGAGAAGAAAACAAGAGCGCCTGAAGAGATGGCGTGCGACCTTGCGTCCGTCGAGGCCATACAGAAGGCCCGGCGCGACTGCGTGGATTTGAGCTTTTTCCGCATGGACCGGCAGGGTCCGCAGTGCGGCTTCGGCACCAGGGGCGTATGCTGCAGGATCTGCCATATGGGCCCGTGCCGGATCACCCCGAAGTCGCCGCTGGGCATATGCGGGGCGGACGCCGATACGATCGTGGCCCGTAATTTCTTACGGGAAGTGGCGGGCGGCTCTTCAGCCCACTCCGACCATGGCCGGCACCTGGTGCTCCTGCTGAAAAAGATCGGGAAAGGGAAAGGCGGGGAGTATACCGTCAAGGATGAAAAGGCCCTGCGCCGGGTGGCTGCATGGTACGGCATAGAGGTGCAGGACATGCCGGTTCCCGAACTGGCGGTAAAACTCGCTGAAACCCTGATCTCCGAGTTCACCTCCCAGGAAGATCCTCTGAAGACCCTGAAGCTGGCACCTTTGAGCCGGCAGGGCGTGTGGCAGAAAGGCGATGCCGCACCCGCCGGAGTCGACCGGATGGTGGTCGAGGCCATGCACCGCACCCACATGGGCGTTGACCACGATTACATGAACCTGCTTCTGCACGCCTTCCGCCTGTCGCTTGCAGACGGCTGGGGAGGCTCGCGCATCGCTTCAATGGTCTCGGACATACTTTTCGGGACGCCGACGCCGGTGCGGAGCACGGCGAACTTAGGCATCCTGTGCGAGGACACGGTCAATGTCCTGGTCCACGGGCATGAGCCGGCACTGTCCGAGATGCTCGCCGCCGCATCGAACGACCCGGAGATCAAGGCCTATGCGAAAAGGGCCGGCGCTTCAGGCATCACGCTCGCGGGCATCTGCTGCACGGCCAACGAGATCCTCATGCGCCACGGCATCCCGATCGCAGGGAATTTTCTCCAGCAGGAGCTGGCCATCGTGACCGGCGCGGTGGAGATGATGCTCATCGATGTCCAGTGCTGCATGCCCGGCCTGCCGGACGTTGCCAAAAGCTACCATACCGAGATCGTTTCCACGAGCCGTATCGCAAAGACCGTGGGCGCCGTTCCCGCCGAGTTCCAGACAGACAAGGCGTACGAGACAGCCAAGGGACTCCTGGAACGCGCGATCGACAACTACAAAAACCGCGACCCCGAAAAGGTGGCCATACCGAAGCATTCGAGCCCGCTCATTGCGGGATTTTCCGTCGAGAGCATCAAGTACATGCTGGGCGGCACGTACCGGGCCTCCTTCCGGCCGCTGAACGACGCGATCATCCAGGGACGGATCAAGGGCGTGGTCGGCATCGTAGGGTGCAACAACCCCAAGACCAAGCTCGACTCGTACATGAACACGCTCACCCGCGAGCTGCTCAAAGAAAATATCCTGGTGCTCAAAACAGGCTGCGCGGCCATCGCCGCGGCAAAGGAAGGCAACCTCACGCCGGAGGCAGCCTTGGAGTTTGCAGGCCCGGGCCTCAAAGAGGTCTGCGAGGCGGTGGGCATGCCTCCGGTGCTGCACATGGGGAGCTGCGTAGACAACAGCCGCCTTCTGGAGGCAGTTACCGAGATCGTCCATGAAGGGGGCCTGGGCGAAGACCTCTCCGATGTCCCGGTCGTGGGTGTGGCGCCCGAGTGGATGAGCGAGAAGGCCGTTGCCATCGGCTGCTACTTCGTGGCCTCGGGAATCGACGTCATCCTGGGCCATCCGTTCTATGTCGAGGGCTCGGAGAATGTTGCCAGGTTCCTCCACCAGGGCGCCAGGGAAAAGTTCGGCGCATCGTTCCATTTCCACGCGGACCCGGTTTCAGCCGCGCAGGCAATCCTGAAGATCATCGACGAACGCCGCGATAAACTCGGCATCAACCGTAAGGCCGAGCGCAAGCTCATGGACATGAAGGACAGGAGGGAGCTCGGTGTCTAAACTTATCTGCGAATCCGCTATCCACGGCGCCATCGACTGGGTGGCGCGTGCCGAGAAAAAGCTCGCCGAGGCCATCGAAGCAAAGGGCGAGGATTGCCCGGTTTCCTTCCCCGACACGGCTTACTACCTCCCGGTGATCTACTCCTTTACGGGCGTGAAGGTCGAGAAGCTCTCAGAACTGAAGCCGGTCCTGGCACAGGCAAGGTCGCTGCTGCCCGCCCCGCCCACGGAAAAGGTCTGGCTCCCCTATTTGGGCAGTACCCTGGACGCCGGCGTGGCAACGCTTTTCGCCTGCGAGATCATCGAGGCGTGCAAGTACCTTGTCGGCCCGCATCCGGTGGACGGCATCTGGCTGGGCGCTGCCAACGACGTCATCATGCGCGAGCGGGGCCTGGAGTTCGTGGACGGCACCGCCCCGGGTTTTGCGGCCATCACGGGAGCCGCTCCCACCAACGAGATCGCGGTTAAGATCGCCCGGGAGCTGCAGGAGAAGAACATCTACGTCTTCATGGCAGGCACCACGAACGGCCGCCAGTTTGCCGAGCAACTTGCGGAAGAGGGCGTCACCTTAGGCTGGGAATCGCGGCTCGTCCCGTTCGGTAAGGACGTCTCTGCGCTCATCTACCCCTTGGGGTTCGCCAGCCGCTCCGCGCTTTCCTTCGGCAACGTGAAGCCGGGCGACTTCCACGCCAACCTCAAGTACAACAAGGACCGCATCTTCGCCTTCGTGCTCGCCTTCGACGAGGTCGATGCGGAGAAATATGCGGCCGCCGCCGGGGCGCTGAACTACGGCTTCCCGGTCATCGCGGATACCGATATCCCGCAGATCCTGCCCACGGGCATCTGCACCTACGAGCACGTGGTGTCGAGCGTTCCTCCCGAGACCATGGTGGAGAAGGCGCTCGAAGTCAGGGGCTGCAAGGTCAAGATCACCAAGGTGCCGATCCCGGTGCCCTACGGCCCGGCCTTCGAGGGCGAGCGCATCCGCAAGCAGGATACCCGGGTGGAATTCGGCGGCAACCTGACCTCCGCCTTCGAGTTCGTGACCATGACCGACATGGACGAGATCGAGGACGGACGGATCGACATCATAGGCCCGGATGTGGACGAGGTGCCGGTAGGTTCGGCGCTGCCGCTCGCCATCTGGGTCGAAGTCGCGGGCAGAAAGATGCAGACCGACTTCGAGGCCATCCTGGAGCGGCAGATCCACCACCTCATCAACGGCGCCGAAGGCATCTGGCACATGGGCCAGCGCGACATCGTCTGGACGCGCATCTCCATGAGCGGGTTCGACAAGGGCTTACGGCTCAAACACTATGGCGAGATCCTCCACGCCAAGCTGCTGGGCAACTATCCGGCTATCGTGGACAAGGTCAAGGTCACCCTGATCACGGACGCCGAAGAGGTCGAGAAGAGGCTCGCCATTGCCCGGAGCACCTATATCGAGCGCAACAAGCGCCTGGAGTCAATGACCGACGAGTCCGTGGAGATCTTCTACTCCTGCCTGTTGTGCCAGTCGTTCGCGCCCAACCACGTGTGCGTGGTAACGCCCGAACGCCTGGGCCTGTGCGGGGCCTACAACTGGCTCGACGCCCGCGCCGCCTATGAGATCGACGAGACCGGGCCCAACCAGCCCGTGAAAAAGGGCGCATGCCTCGACTCCGTCAAGGGCATCTGGACGGGCGTGGACGAGTATGTCTATCTCAACTCGCACAAGTCCGTGGAAGGCGTGTGCGCCTATTCCATCATGGACCGGCCCATGACGAGCTGCGGCTGCTTCGAGGTCATCTGCGCGTATGTCCCGGAGTGCAACGGCATCATGGCCGTAAACCGGGAATACACGGGCGACACCCCCGCGGGCATGACCTTCTCCACATTGGCGGGCAGCGTAGGCGGAGGCCAGCAGACGCCCGGCTTCATGGGCTGCGGCAAGGTGTTTCTGACATCCCGGAAGTTCCTCTTTGCCGAGGGCGGGCACAAGCGCCTGATCTGGATGACCAAGGGGCTGAAGAACGCCTTGGGCGAAGACCTGAAGAGACGCTTTACAGAGCAGGGAGCCCCTGATCTGCTCGATAAGATCCCGGATGAGTCGGTGGCAATCGATCCGAAGGATATCCGGGCCTATCTGGAGAAGGTAAAGCATCCCGTGCTCGAGCTGGGCGATATCGCGGATTTCGCCGACCAGCAGAGCGCGACTGCCGCGCCTGCGGAAAGCAAAGCCTCCGACACGGCCCCGGAAAAGGCAGCGCCCGGAAAAGTCCCTGCCGCCGGTCAGGCTGGAGCGGAGAAAGCTTCTGCTGCAGAGCAGGCCGAGCCGGGCAGGCAATTCTCCCTCGATCAGATCGAACAGCTTAAATCGGAGCTGATCGGGCAGATAAAGGACGAGGTCAAGCAGAGCCTGACCAGAGAGATCGTGGGCGACATCATCGGCATCCTGAGCGAGCGTTTTCTGGGAACGAAGCCGCAGGCGGAAAAATCTGCTGCATCCGGCTCTGACCAGCCTCAGTCGGCACTGCAGGAAAAAGCTGAGGCAAAGCCCAAGGCAGGCGAGCGCATCGCCGCGATCAAGTCGGCCCCGGTGCGGAAAGAGAAGTGCGAGCAGCGGTTGTGCGAGGTGGTCCTCGGCGCGACGAAAGCCCAGGGCGGAACGCGCGGCCGTACCTGTACCATCGGCGGGGACACTGCCATGCCGTTCCATTTCTGGGAAGGGGACATGCCGAACAGGCCGCTGGTGGCCATGGAGGTCTTCGACAAGGTCAGCGCCAAGTATCCGGAGGTCCTGCGCTCGCTCTGGGGCGATCTCTTGAACGACCCGGCAGCCATGGCAAAGGCCTGCGTCCAGAAGTACGGCGCAGACCTCATCAGCGTCCGGCTGGAGGGAACGCACCCGGAAAAAGGCAACAGAAGCGCAGAAGATGCGGTTGCAGTCGTGAAGGCCGTGCTGGCAGCGGTCGAGGTGCCGCTCATCGTCACCGGCCACAGCCATTTCGACAGGAACAACGAGGTGATGAAAGAGGTCGCAAAGGCGTGCGCCGGAGAAAACCTGCTGCTTTCCTGGGTCGAGCAGGACAACTACCGGACCATAGCCGGGGCCGCGCTGGCCTACGGCCATACGATCGTCGCCCAGAGCCCCATCGACGTGAACATCGCCAAGCAGCTCAGCATCCTGCTGACCAACATGAACATACCGCAAGACCGGATCGTCATCGACCCGGTCACGAGCGCCGTCGGCTACGGCATCGAATATACCTACTCGGTCATTGAGAGGATACGCCTCACCGGCCTTGGCGGCGACAAAATGCTCGCCTCTCCCATCATCGTCAGCCCCGGCCAGGAATGCGCCAAGATCAAGGAGTTCAAGGCGAATCAGTCGGAATTCCCGGCCTGGGGAGACCTAAACAGGCGCGCCGCCCTGTGGGAGCTCTCGACCGCGACTTCCCTGCTCTATGCAGGCGCTTCGGTCATGGTCATGTATCACCCGGAAGCCGCCGTGGCATTGAAGAAGACCATAACCAATCTGATGGAGGGGAGGTAGACTCATGGCGCTCACCGGTCTCCAGATACAGAAGCTCCTGCCGGGAACGAACTGCAAGGAATGCGGATCGAACACCTGCCTCGCCTTTGCCATGAAGCTTGCCGGGAAAAAGGCGGACATCAAGGAGTGCCCCTATGCCGCGGACGAGGCCAAGCAGGTCCTGGGGCTCGCCAACGAGCCTCCGGTCAAGACGATAGCCTTCGGCCCCGATAAAAAGATCGCCGCAGGGGGTGAGCTCGTCCTCTACCGGCACGACAAGACCTTTGTGAATAGGACCGTTATCGCGGTCAACGTCAACGACACCGATACCCCGGAAAAAATCGAGGCAACGCTGCATGCAATAAAAGAGTACGTGCTCGAACGGGTGGGCGAGTCGCTGACCGTGGAGATGGTCGCCGTCACCCAGCTTGGGGCCGACCACAAGGCTTTTGCCTCCCTTGCGGAAAAGGCCCGGCATATCACGGGCAGGCCCCTGATCCTCAGGAGCTCAAGCCTGGAGGCCATCCGTGAAGCATCGCAGCGCATCGCGGGATCGAACAGCATCATCTGCACACCGGCGGCCGAATCGGTCGAAAACTTGCTGCCGCTCGCCGTCGAGCTGGGGCACACGCTTGCCGTAAGCGCCCCGGACCTGGACACGCTGGCCGGAAAGGCCTCGACGCTGCGCGAGGCCGGCGTGAGCAGCTTCCTGCTGCACTTCGAGACGCACTCCAATTCGGAGCAGCTGCAGACCAACTCCATTGCCCGAAGGTCCGCCATCAAGGACAATTTCAAGCCGTTAGGCTTTCCCTTCCTGCACTTCATCGATACGGGCAACCCCATGGACGACACCACGGCCGCCGTCACCGAGATCACCAAGTACGGAAGCATCTGCGTCCTGCCCGGGTTCGACCCGGCCCAGCTTTCTCCGCTGCTCACCTTGCGGCTCAATATCTTCACGGACCCGCAGAAGCCCATTCAGGTCGAGCCGAAGGTGTACGCCGTTGGCGAGCCCGCACCGGACTCGGCCGTGTTCGTCACCACGAACTTCTCGCTCACCTTCTTCATCGTCTCGGGCGAGATCGAGAACAGCGGCATCAGCGCCTGGCTCGTGGTGCCGGAATGCGAGGGCATGAGCGTGCTCACCGCCTGGGCCGCGGGCAAATTCTCCGCCGGCTCGATCGCGAAGTTCATCAAAGAGACGAACCTCGAAGAAAAGATCACGTCCAGGCGGATCGTGATCCCGGGATATGTGGCCCAGATCAGCGGCGAGCTCGAAGACAGCCTTCCCGGATGGAAGGTACTGGTCGGGCCCGAAGAGGCCGCAGACCTGGAGGGCTTCATAAAATCGTACGTTGCGGTGTAACGGGAGCGTTTCGAAAGTGTGTAGGGTGCGATGCCGAAGATAACGTTCCTTCCGTCAGGCGCAGCTGCTCAAGTCCCGGCAGGCACGAACGTGGCCGATGCAGCCCGTTTGGCCGGCGTCATGATCGATCTGCCCTGCGGCGGGAAAGGGACGTGCGGCAAGTGCCTGGTGAGGGTGGCTGAAGGAAGCCTCGAATCGAAGCAGGCCGCCATACTTACCGGCGAACAGAAGGCTGAAGGTTTTGTCCATGCCTGCATGTCCTCGGTAGCGGGAGATGCTGTCATTGTTGTTCCCGATAACGCCCTGGAAAAAGACGCATATGCCGATGACCGCATCGACCTTTTCGAGGGCGCTGTCCCTGCAGCGGCAGCCGGTCTGTCTCCTGTTTCCCGCAAAATCTGCGTGGACGTGCAGAAGCCCGGGAGGGAAGACGGCCTTTCCGACCTCGACCGGCTGAACAGAAGCCTCGATCCATTCCTAAACGGCAAAGGAGCCCGCTACCCTTTGTCCGTCCTCCGGAAGCTCTCGGAGGCCCTCCGGGGGGATGACGGCCGTATAACCGTCACCACGGCCGATGACGGGGATGCGCTCTGTATCGTCGATGTGAAGAGCGGCCATGATAAAGGCAGGACCCTGGGCGTGGCCGTGGATCTGGGCACTACGACCATATCCGTGCAGCTTATCGACCTCGAAGACGCGAATACGCTCTCCACGAGAAACGGGTACAACGAACAGATCCACTGCGGCCTCGACGTCATCAGCAGGATCAACTACGCATCGGCCCGGGAACGTCTGGAGGATTTGAGAGCTCGGGCAGTGCATTCCATAAACCGCCTCATCCGCGAGGCCCTCGACGATGCCTGCGTTTCACGGGAGGACGCCACCTGCTGCCATATATCGGGGAACACGGTCATGACGCACCTCCTCCTGGGGCTGAATCCCGAGTACATCCGGCTGGAGCCCTACACCCCGACCGTGCTGCAGGCCCCGCCGTTCGCCGCAGGCGAGCTGGGCATAGAGATCCACCCGGAAGCTCCGGTGTTTCTTTCCCCCTGCGTCGGGAGCTATGTCGGCGGTGATATCACTGCGGGCATCCTTGTTACCGATCTGGCAAAAGGGAAAGAAGAGATCAGCCTGTTCATCGACATCGGCACGAACGGCGAGATCGTGCTCGGCAATGCCGATTTTCTCATGACCTGCGCCTGCTCCGCGGGGCCCGCCTTCGAGGGCGGGGGCATCGACTGCGGCATGCGCGCCACCACGGGCGCCATTGACCGCGCGACCATCGACCGCGAGACGGGCAAGGCCCGGTACACGGTGATCGGCGGCGGCAAGGCATCGGGCATCTGCGGCTCCGGCCTGATAGACCTGATCGCGGGACTCTTTCTCACGGGCTGGATCGATTCATCCGGCAGGTTCGACCGGGAAAGGCCGAGCCCTTTCATCCGGGCCGACGGCAGGCGGGCGACGTACACCATTGTCGGTGCGGACGCATCGGGCACGGGCCGGCCGGTTATCCTCGGCGAAACCGATGTCGAGAATTTCATGCGCGCCAAGGCAGCCATTTATTCGGCTGCGGCGCTGATGCTCAAGGAGGCGGGGCTCGGCTTCGTCGATCTTTCCGTTTTTTACGTGGCAGGGGGGTTCGGCAGATTCCTCGATATCGAGAACGCCATAGCCATAGGCCTCCTCCCGGACATTGCACCGGACAAATTCAATTATGTCGGCAATGCCTCTCTCTCAGGGACTCGACTGTGCCTGCTCTCGGAAGAGTTCGGCAGAACCCGGAAAGCATTATCGGGCAGAATGACCTATATCGATCTGAGCAATTATGCAGGCTATATGGATCAGTATATGGCCGCGCTGTTCCTTCCGCACACCGATATCAGACGCTTTCCCTCTGTCGAGAAGATATTGCGCGCATCCGGGACATGAGCCGGGTGTACAGCGGATAATCCGGACCGTTAAAGTTCCACGGCCCTTTTGATCGCGTACCGGTTATTCCCTACAGTCAGCCTGCGGCGGGAACCAGGTCTACGAATTCGTTGCCGCTGCCTGTATCGGTAAAGACACGCACGGTGAGATCGTACGCATCATCCGCCAGAGTGCCCATGGCGACTATTGTATACACGCCTGCGGCTGCAAGCTCGATCTCTTCGAAGGATACGATCGGAGTGGTATCGTCGGCAGCGGTGATCACGAAGACGTAAGCCCCGGGGGCAAGTTCTTCATAGCCGGAGATCCCGGTAAAGGATATGTTTCTGAAGACCTGCGTCCCGCCTCCGGTGCCCGTCCGTACATCTATGGCCGGTACATCCGGCGAGGCATGGACAAAACGCACCCTCGCGCGGTCAGAGACGGTATAGAGCGAATCCTCCGCGATAACCGGCCGGATCCCTTCCAACGCGCCCATCGTAAAAATGGTGACGATCTCGAGCGGCATGAGGACGAAGCGGTCCAGAGCGACAAGCTCAGAGGTATTGTCGGCGGCCTCGACTATACTGATATCGTATGTGCTCGACAGTATCGGGCCATAGCCCGAGCTTTCTCCGAAGTCCAGATCGTCGATGGTGAGAAAGCCGTCGAGGAGCACATCCACTGTCGGAGCGTCGTAGCTGGTGGGGATCACCCGCAGGGCCGTGTAGTAATTGTTTACAAAGGTTTCATCATCCTCGCTGCATCCGGATAAGCAGGAAACAGACAACACGGCGCATAGTACCGCCATGAACAATTTCTTCATGCAAACCTCCTCGATCTATAGCATACGTACCGGCTGGTCATGTTTTGACGTGTACAAAGTCCTGCCCGGCAGGGGGTGACGCATACCCCCGGGAAAACACACTGCATGGATGATGATTTTTTAAAAAACCAGCCTGAAAACTAGAATAACCAGAGAAGTTGCAATTCTCAACAGCGGCTGATCCCGCGCAGGAGGAGAGGATCAGGCCTCGTCGATCTCATGCAGGCGGGAAGATGCTCCCTGCTTGGGGCTTTCCTTGTCGAGAAAGGATAATGCCGACTTTGAGAGGATTGTCGCCCCGACAGTCATGGCGTTTTCGTCGAAGTCGAAGTCCGAGGTGTGGAGGAGCTTGTTCAGCCCCTTGCCAGGGCTGCCTGCGCCCAGGAAGAAAAAGCAGCCCGGGACGCGCTCGAGGTAGAAGGCCATGTCTTCGCTCGCCATGACCGGGGGCATCTCGATGAGATCGGTTACCAACGGCATGCTGCCCGCTATCTCGATCAAGAGGCCTGTCATGTCCGGATCGTTCACCAGGGGAGGGTAGCCGTGCTCGTAGTCGAGCTCGAAGCTTGCCTTCATTTCGTCTGCGATCTTCCGGATGACGCCCACCATGGCTGCGGGGAAACCGGCCCTTGTATGGGAGTCCAGGGTTCTCACGGTGCCGGTGAGCTCCACTTCTTCGGCGATTACGTTGTTTGCATCGCCTCCCCTGATGGTGCCGATGTTTATCAGCGACGACCGGGGCCGGGACGCATCGCAGGCGTTGAGGCTCTGGAGGCCGGTGACCACCCGCGCGCCTGCACGGATGGCGTCGACGCCTTCTTCGGGCATGGAGGAATGGCCTCCTTTCCCCTTGATCCTTAAGGTAAAGGAATCCATTGCAGCCATCATGATCCCCTTGGACCAGCAGAGGGTTCCCGTGGGAATGGCGCTGAAGATGTGCAGGGCGAAGGCGGCGTCCACGTGAGGGTCTTCCAGGACACCTTCCTCGATCATGCAACGGGCCCCGCCGATTCTTTCTTCTGCGGGCTGGAACACGAACTTGATCTGACCCTGGATATGCTCGCGCTGTTCTGACAACACGGCTGCGGCACCCAGCAGGATCGCCATATGGCCGTCGTGTCCGCATGCGTGCATGACGCCCGCATTGACCGACCGGTAAGGAGCTTCGCTCTTTTCCTGGATAGGCAGGGCATCCATGTCTGCCCGGAGCATCACGGTCCTCCCGGGAGAGGCTCCCTTCAGCAGGCCTGTCACTCCCGTTTTTGCGATTCCCTCCCGCACTTCCATGCCGAGCCCTTTGAGGTACCCGGCAATAATGCCGGAGGTGCGCTTCTCCTTGAACCCCAGCTCCGGGTGTGCATGGAAGTCGCGGCGGAGGCGGACCATCTCGTCTCTCATCGCTGCGACCATGAGGTCTATGTCAGGCAGATTGCTCATAATGCGTATTATATCAGTAATCGATTCCATTGCGATATTCTCTTTTTTATCTATTCGCGGCATAGCGGAGGAGTCCTGCGGATATGATCCAAGAGCTTGATAAACGACGGGAAACCGTACCCTCTCCTCAAGGGAAGTACCCGGTAAAGAATAGTAATATTATCTATACGTCAGGCCGATAGGAATGAAAGATTGAAATATCTTGTCCACTGAGCAACTTGGCGGATGTTGATCGTGCAAAGTGAAAAAAACAGGAGATTGCGCAGGCCGGCCATGATGAATGCAGGCATAGCCCGAAGGATCGGAGGTATTCTTATCCTGGGTATTTTTCTTCTCCTCTGCACTGCCCCGTGCCGTGCTGAAGGAGGAGGGCCGGTTGTCCTTGACCGCAATGCCGGCGAGATCAGGCTGGGCCGCCATGTCGAGATTTTCGAAGACCACTCCGGCAAACACACCATCCATTCCGTACGCTCACAAGGCCTGCAGGACTTCTTTACGCCGTCCGAGAAGATGGTGCCGGCGTTCGGATTCACCAGGGCAACGGTGTGGCTCAAATTTTCGGTGGAAAACCCCGGTGCCGATTCCCGGGAGTTTTATCTCGATATCAGCAACCCCATACTCGACCATGTGGAGCTCTACATTCCACAGGATCAGGGGTACGAAATCAAGGCGGCCGGCGATCATACCCCGTTTTTCTCGCGGGAGCTCAAGTACCGGACAATCGTTTTTCCTCTTACCATCCCTAAAGGGATGCACACCTACTATGTCAGGGTGAACACCGCCAGCTACATGAACCTGCCGCTCTCCCTGTGGACCTCCGAAGCCTTTTTCGACCATGCGAACCGGGAACTGCCCCTGTTGTGGATGTTCTACGGGCTCATGCTCATCATGGCCGTCTACAACTGCTTTATCTATTTTTCGTCCCGGGACGTCAGCTACCTGTACTATTCCTTTTTCATCCTGTCTTTCGTTTTTTTCCATTTCGCCTATAACGGCTTTGGAAGCCAGTATCTCTGGGATCATTCCGTCTGGTGGACAAACGTAAGCATTCCGGTGTTTCTCGCCATGGTTGCATGCGCCTTCATCATGTTCAGCCGTTCTTTCCTGAAGACCGCCCGGTATTACCCGGTTCTCGATAAAGTTTTCCTGGCGAACAGCATCCTGTTTGCCCTGATCATGGTTCTCTCGCCGGTGATCGATTACCAGCTTTCCGTGAAGATACTCAATGCCATGTGCCTGATCGTTCTCCCCGTGCTTATGATCGCCGGGGTTCTCTCCCTGCGGAAAGGGAGCAGGGAAGCGGTTTTCTACATCCTTGCATGGACCGTGTTCATCATCGGAACCATGATGCACATCCTCAAAAACTTCGGCGTGCTGCCCGAGACGTTCATCACGGTCTGGTCCCAGCAGTTCGGTGCGATCCTTCAGACCATGCTCCTTTCTCTTGGCCTTGCGGACAGGATCAATACCATGAGGCAGCAGATCGTAGAGTCCCATGACAAACTCGTCGAAACAAATACCCGCCTTGATGAAGAAAGGGATCTCCTCTTCGTCACCTTGAAATGTATTGCGGACGGGGTGATCAGCACCAACCTCCAGGGAAAGATCTTCCTGATGAATGCCGCGGCGGAGCAGATTACCGGATATGCCGTGAGCCAGGCGGTGAGCAGGGACATCCGTGAGGTGTTCAATCCGGTGAGCTGCACCGGGGACATTCCCGATGTCATGAGGCTGATCCTCGAGAACAAGGGAAACGTCGACTTCTCCCGGGAAGATCTCATGGTCCTCGACGGCGATATCATGCGCAACATTTCCTGCAACTGCTCTCCCATCATGAATACCCACGATGACATTGTCGGCATCGTCATCGTGTTTTCCGATATCACCCAGGAGCGTAAGTACGAGGAAGAGATCATCAGGTCTTCGAAGCTCGATGCCATCAGCACCCTTGCCGGAGGCATCGCCCACGATTTCAATAACGTCCTTACGGCAATCGTCGGGAACGTCTCTCTCGCAAAGCTCAAGAACGAAGACCCCGAGTTCATCTCGGGAATCCTTACGGACACGGAATCGGCGGCATACCGGGCAAAAGACCTTACCCAGCAGCTCCTGACCTTCTCCAAGGGCGGGGCACCGATAAAGGCTGTCTCGGACATCAAGAATCTTCTCAAAACGGTTGTGAACTTCCACTTGAGCGGCTCAAACGTCAAGCTGGAGACAGACGTCGAGGAAGACCTGTGGAACGCCTCCATCGATGAAGGACAGATGAACCAGGTCATCGGCAACATCGTGATCAATGCAAAGCAGGCCATGCCTGAAGGCGGGAAGCTCTGGGTCACGGCAGTAAACCTCGTGGTGTCCTCCGGAGACGACATGTGCGTACCGGAAGGGCAGTACGTGCGCATTTCCATCCGTGACGAAGGATGCGGCATACCTCCCGAACACTTAGGCAGGATATTCGATCCCTTTTATACCACCAAGCCCGAGGGGAACGGCCTGGGCCTCGCCAGTTCGCATGCGGTCATCAAGAATCACGAAGGGAATATCGAAGCCCTGTCGAGCCCGGGCAAGGGGGCCGAGTTCATCATCTATCTGCCTGCGACCCAGGAGAAGCCTCTGGATGTTCCCGACCAGGATGCCGCGATAGCACGAGGCAGCGGACGGATCCTTTTCATGGACGATGAGGATTTCATCCTCAAATCCATCAGCGGTCTCATCAGGGCGTTCGGATACGATGTGGATTGCGTCCACAACGGCTTCGAGGCAGTGATGGCCTACCGGAATGCAATGGCTGAAGGCTGTCCGTACGACCTCGTCATCACCGATCTTACCATCCCCGGCTCCATGGGGGGCAAGGATACCGCGCAGAAGCTGATCGAGATGGACCCGAAGGTTAAGGTTATTGCAACGAGCGGATATTCCAATGACCTTATCATGTCCAGCTACCGGTCCCACGGCTTCCGGGATATCATCATAAAGCCGTACTCGCTCAAGACGCTTTCAATGGTAATAGCACGGACGCTGGCTTCCGGCAGCGATCCTGAAGCCTCTTCCGTGGATTCGGCTATCTGACGGGTCCCTCCAGAGACCTGATCTGCACCGCAGCAAAAGATTCCCTTCTCCCGTTTTGTCGATCAAAAGACATTCTGACGCCATCCGGCTTGCTGCCGGGCACTTCAACTGATATAATTTATTCAGATGCCGGAATATTTTTTTGTGTGAGGGAGGTTGAATGAAACAGGTCGTCCTATCCTTGGCTCCGCTTCCTGCCGAGCTGGTGAAAGCCCTGATCCTGCAGACGGAAGGCGTTCCGGATTTCGATGTCGTGTACGGGCATGAGATGAGCAGGGCCGATCTTTCGGAGGCTTTTGCCGGCGCGGATGTCGTGCTGGGGGATTATCTCTTCAAACAGGAGATCGATGAAGACACCCTGGTCAGGGCCGCTTCGGTCAAGCTCATCCAGCAGCCGAGCGTCGGCTATCAGAACATCGATATCGGGGCATGCTCGGCACGCGGGGTCCGTGTGGCGAATACGCCGGGCGCCAACACCATCAGCGTCGCCGAGCACACGATAGCCTGGGGCCTGTGCCTCTTCAGGAATGTCTTTGCCTCGCAGCAGAGCATGAAAGAGGGCAGGTGGGAGCAGATGTCCGTCAAGCCGGTGGAGCTTGCCGGCAAGGTCTGGGGCCTGGCCGGCTTCGGGCAGATAGGCAAGGCGGTTGCCTTGAGGCTCAAGCCTTTCGGTCTCGGCAAGGTCCTCTACCATGATGTCGTCCGCGCAGACGCCGACACGGAGGCGGAGTACGGCGTGGAATACCGTCCGTTTCCCGAGCTCCTCAAACTCTCCGATATCATCAGCATTCATACCCCGCTCACCGACGCCACCCGGAACCTCATAGGAAAAGACGAGATCGATGCCATGAAGCCTTCCGCTTATATCATCAACGTGGCACGCGGAGGGATCGTGGATGAAGAGGCGCTTGCTTCGGCGCTCCGGACCGGCCGTATCGCCGGTGCGGCTGTCGATGTCTTTTCCCGGGAGCCGGTTTCTCCCGATAACCCTCTGCTCGGGGTTCCGGAAAACAAGGTGCTGCTCTCGCCGCATGTCGCAGGGGTATCGAACGAGGCGGCAGGCAGGATTATCAATATGGCCACCGGCAACGTCGCAAAGGTTCTCAAGGGCGAAGAGCCGCTCTACGTCATCAACCCGCTCTAAAGGAGGAGAGGACAGTGAACGGCGCAGAACTGCTGATCAGAAAGGCTTTTGAAAAAGGGATCGAGGTTTGTTTCGCCAACCCCGGCACCACTGAGATGCCGGTTGTCCGGGCGCTGGATGCAGTGCCCGGCATAAGGCCCGTGCTCGGGTTGTTCGAAGGGGTCTGCACCGGCGCCGCGGACGGCTACGGCCGGATGACCGGCAAGCCCGCCATGGTGCTTCTGCACCTGGGGCCGGGCCTCGCCAACGGGATCTCGAACCTCCACAATGCCCGCAGGGCACGAACGCCCGTACTCGTCGTGGTGGGCGAGCATGCCACCTGGCACCGTGGGTATGACCCGCCGCTTGCCATGGATATCGAGGCGCTCGCAGGAACGTTCTCCGGCTGGTACAAGACGGTCTCGAATGCAGCCGATATCGGGAAAGATACGGCAGAGGCAATATCCAGGAGTTTGTCCGGTCAGATCTCGACCTTGATCCTTCCCTACGACCTTCAGCTCGAAGAGGTCGATGGGAGCGGCCAGGAAGCGGACTCGGCCGGAGAAAAGCCCGTGGATGAAGCGTCGGTAGATGCGACGGCACGGATGCTCACGTCCGGAGGCAAAGCAGCTCTTGTGCTCGGGGGCAAAGCCCTGGGGCGGGAAGGGCTCATGAAGGCTGCACGGATCAGGGCAGCGTGCGGGTGCGACCTCATAGCCGAGACCTTCCCGGCACGTATGGAACGCGGCGCAGGCCTGCCGGATGTCCCGAGGATCCCGTACCTGCCCGAGATGGCTATCGCCGTGCTTAAGCCGTATAACGCGTTTGTCTTCGCCGGGGCACGGAAGCCGGTTTCCTTCTTCGGCTATAAGGACGTACCGGGCACGCTTCTGGACGAGGGCCAAGAGACGGAGATCTTCGGTGATGAAGGCCCGGATATCCTCACCGTCCTGGAGAAGCTGGCGCTCAGGCTCGGCGCCCCTGCTTCGCCTCCCCGGGAGCTTCTCGCAGAAGCCTCAGACTTGCCGCTTCCTCAAGGCCCGTTAAGCGGGGACAAGATCTGTACGGTGCTCGCCTCTCTCCAGCCGGAAGGCTCGATAATCGTGGAAGAGGCCATCACCAACAGCTTATTTTATCATCCTCTTTCGGCAGGGGCAAAGCCCTTTTCCCTGCTCACCCTGACAGGAGGGTCTCTCGGCCAGGGCCCGGCCTGTGCGGTCGGCGCGGCCATCGCGTGCCCGGACAGGCAGGTAATCAACTTCCAGGCCGACGGCGCTGCCCTGTACACCCTCCAGTCGCTCTGGACCCAGGCAAAGGAAGGACTGAACATAGTCACGCTGATCTGCTCGAACCGGAGCTACGATATCCTCAAGCTCGAGCTTAACAGGCTGGGCGCCTCGCAGCCGGGCCCTGCCGCCAGCCGGCTCATGGACTTATCGACCGTGAGCTGGGTGCGGACAGCAGAAGGCATGGGCGTTCCTTCGGCAGCGGTAAGAACCCCGGAAGAACTCGCCCGGGAGCTCTCTGCAGCCTTGCAGCAAAAGGGTCCGAAGCTGATCGAGATGATCCTCTGATCGTCACGGATTTCCTTCATATGCACCGGATAGCGAGAAGTCATGCGCTTCGGGAGCGTCATGTCACGATGAACGGCTGACGGGAAGTATGCCGTATTGTTTTATAACGTCCCCTTCCTATTATGTACCTCAGACGCCTTCCTCGGATGAATCACAGTACTCGATGTCAAAGAATGTCCTGTAGATCCCGTTGAAGAACAATGAGTCTTAATCTCTGCCAAAAAAAATGGAGGAATCGAATGAACATTTATGTAGGAAATTTGTCGTATGAAGTTACCAATGACGATCTGCTCAAGGCATTCAAGGCATTCGGAGACGTGACATCGGCGAATGTGGTCATGGATAGGGCAACCGGTTCCCCCCGCGGATTCGGCTTTGTCGAGATGACTTCAAAAGATTCCGGCCAGGAAGCCATTTCAGGATTAAACGGAACGCTGCTCAAAGGGCGGTCTATCAAAGTGAACGAGGCGCGCCCCCGTCAGAACAGCTTCGGAAGCAGACCCGGTAACGCAAGATTCGGAGGCGGCGGACGAAGGCGCTACTAGCTTGCCATTCTCTCATCCAATCGAACCGGTACCCGTTTTTAGGGGTACTGTGTCCTTAAATATTTATGCTCTCGCTCACCTTGCAATGCTGATAGTTGGAAGATATGTTCACTCAGTTTTAGGCTCGATCTCCTCATTCCAGCAAAAGAGCACCCCTCGCAGGTATAAGCGAGGGGTGCGTTCCCTATGGGAGCTACCTTAGTACGTTACCTGATAGGCAGCCGATTTGTTGGGATCGAGGGCCCTGTCGGAGCGATCAGTCCCGTCGGTCCGGATGACGGAATTCTGATGCTGGTGGGCGGTACACCAGCGACGGTGACCGGGAACGATTGGCTGCTCACGGTGTTCTTGCTTGCGTCCATGGCGGTCACCTTGACGCTGTATACAGCCTGGTTACTGCTGGAGTTGGCCCACATATTCCAGGAAGACTTCCACTCGCCGTTCATGTATATCCCATTTGCGTAAGAGGACCCGGTTGCAAAGGCCATTTCCATGGGTCTGATCTGGCCGTCGGGCAAGGTCAGGTCGAGTCTGACCGACACTATTCCGGCATTGTCCGATGCGCGAACGCTTACGGTCACGTTTCCCCCGGTCGATGGGAAGGTTTGCGGAGTTATCGTGACGTTGTCGATCTTGGGTGCCTGTGTATCCGGTACACCGAGCTGCTCTACCTGACGGATTTCACCGGCAGGATTGCTTATCACACCCTCCTCGTCGGACGCCTTGAACGTTAGCGTAATATATCGCTTGTATATCGTCGTGTTAGAATATGGGGTGTAGGTGCCTTCCCACAGGCTTATGAGGCGTCCGTCAGAGGTCTTTCCCAGAGGGGTGCCGTCAGTGGTGAGAGAAAATGTGCTGAGGATGGTAGTGCCTGAGCTGGCGGTTACGGAAACATTCTTTACGCCGAGATCGTCGTTGGCGATCATCGAGATCTTGACCGGAACACCGGTTGCCGGTAGCGGGGTGGGGGATAATGTTATTTTATCTATCCGCGGAGGTGTGTTGGGGATGGGATCGACAATCACCTCATACGGAATGCCATACAAGCCGCCCTTATCTTTTACCGTTGAGCTGGTGAACGTCGGGTTTCTCCATTCGTATC
Organism: Syntrophaceae bacterium UBA6087; assembly: GCA_002448235.1. Taxonomy (GTDB): domain Bacteria; phylum Desulfobacterota; class Desulfomonilia; order UBA1062; family UBA1062; genus Phosphitivorax. Next base: position 5,218 of record DIXF01000007.1, on the reverse strand, counting down.
CGCCACCGGTACCCTTGACGAATACCTTGAAATTGTAGTCCGGGGTAAAGTTCAAAAGTATGGTTCTCTGCGTTCTGCGGTTTTTGTAATAGTTCTCTGCCATCGGGTTTTTCCATTGTGTAAACAGGTCAGAGATGCCCCTGTCCGTTGAGTACGATGGCTTCAGTGTGATAAGGTTGTCGTTGAAGTTAAAGTTGCACAGCGCTGCCCCTCCAGAGATGGGAGAGGTAAAGAGCACTTTATAGGGATCCGATGTCCCGGGCGCCGCATTGTTGGTGACCAGAGACATGCCGCTCGTATACGCGCCGACTTCGACAACCTTGCCGCAGAACATTCCCTGATCAACCCGCGAAAACCGTACCTGAACCGGGTCCGGCAGGATGATCCTGTTGTCGGCGGTCAACCGGTACGTGAACTTTGGATTGGGCGGAGAGAACTGCATCGACATTGAATCAGCAAAACATGGACTATGCAGGATAACGGCAATGAGACCAAACCCGAGAATGAGTACTTCCACTGCCCTTCGGACTTTATTCATGTTGTACCTCCTGCCGCGAGTTCTTATAAAAAGAAGTCAGATGTAATAATGAGAGTATAAGAAGCTGATACAATTTATGTCAATGAATAAGATTTCTACCAGGTATTCAGATGAAAACTCATCACGCTGCTGTAAGCTATCTCCCCATATGCGGCGGTTGCGATGTGCAGGAGATATCTGGATCAAAAGACGCTACCTAGAGAATTCCAGATCTTGGCACGACAGCAGAAACTTTTCTCTGATCTCAGGATAATGGTGCAATAAGCTCAACGATACCTTTTGGAAAGCATCACTTTCAGGCCATCTACGAAGTTCTATCTTCTTCGGAGATCGTAACTTTGCCAAGTTTGCGGCGGGCTTATAGATACTGAAACAATTGGTCTGGAGCCATTGATGAGATATTCATATACGATCTGTACTAACGGTCAACTATAGAGAGCCTCACGCAAGCATAAGCATTCAGGACCGAGAACAACTGCCGGTTCGTGGACGAGTAATTTACATGCGTGGACGCTACACATCTATCCCAAAAATTTGAGGTTCTTTCCGAGCACTGCAATTCTCATGCAGCCAGTTGGCAAAGTATTTCATCGTGCTGTCTTCCCAAACCCGTGCACCTGCGGGACAGATTTTAATGCAAGCACAACAGCGAATGCACAGCTCGCTGTTATGCGACATGCACTCGTTCATTGAAATGGCCGCAGTCGGACACACCGTGGCACACGTACCGCAAACGGTGCAGAGGTCTTTGTCGATCACTGGCGAAACAGCCAGGGATCGCGGTCCACCTTCATAGGGAAATCTGCCGGGAATTTCCAGATCCACTCTGGCATCAGGCGATTGCAGCGCCGTGATCTTGTCTTTGATTCTTGCTCCCAAATCCATTGCCTTCCGAACATCCAGTCTATCCGGGCGTCCATGTGCTATGGGGGTATCCTTTGTTGCAAAAGAGTGCTCTCCGATGAATGCTCCACCGGCAACAGGATTAAAGCCGAGCTCGATCGCCAGATTTTTCAATTCCAGCAATGCATCTTCAAACTCCCGGTTCCCATATACGACGATGACAACCGCTGCGGTGTTGCGTGCTTTTATCCTTTTGAATCGATTGATTGCATCAACCGGCAGACGGCCGCCGTAAACAGGCGCTCCTATAATTGCGAGTTCATCTGAAAAGGGTGGAATTGTTTGTCGGGCTCCTGCCGGAAAAGTCAGATCGATATGCTTGACATCTTCAACAGCTATGCCTTTCGCAATACTTTCCAATATTTTTTGAGTGGTTCCAGTGGGTGAAAAATAGATGAGCCTGACCTGTTTGATTTCCATCGTTATCTCCTGCCGCCTGTATCCGGTTATATTACCATTTATTATTCGGTATGTTAATTGATGAATTATGGGCATCTCATGAAGAGCCGAGATGGATGCAGGGTCCAGCATCGATAATACTGAAAGCTCCTACTGGATTACAGCTCGCTATAATAAACCGTTCTTTTCAGCACCACTTCGAAGCTAATGATTTTCATTGAAGAGCATAACTTCTTGTAAAGATACAAAGCCTTATAGAGATATGTACTTTGTATGTCTATTCAACAGGTTGCGATAGGCAAAAGATATCATCACTACTGGAATTCCAGATATATCTCACGCAAGCATAACTTTCTGAGGGGGGCTAATTATTTAAACAGTTCGTACCAGAGTTATACTCTTAATACTCAATAGACGAGTATAAATCTCATAGCGTTTTATTGCATTTATTAAGGGGGCTGGAGAAAACCCAGCCCCCTCATAATCTGTTATAAGCATTCATAACTATTATATATTATTCCATTGCAATGACACGGCAAGAGCATGTGTATCTTTGATAGGGATCAGTCACATGGGTACTCTCCATCACCCCACCAGGGTTCATCTTGTGCCGGTTGTGCGCTTGAGCCACACCAATTGATCCAAATCGATATATTTTGGGCAAACCTTCTTAATTGATTTGCAATATCGACGCTAATCAAGCTCCCACTTACTGGAGTGCCAGTGTAGGCCACAAAATGCAGGTGATCATTATATCCTGTGGAAGAACAAACACCACTGATATTCCTTCCCCAACCTGAAACTGTACCAATTTGGCTCGTGCCGTCCACATGGCCTAACCCTATTGGGTTGGCCATGTGCATATACCCCGAATACCAAGTACTCAATATCTTGCCATCATCCAACATCAAAGGCGTACAGTGTTTTATTAAGACATATCCCCAGCAGGTATCAGAAATTATTACTTCTCCAGGGCAAACGGGGAAAACAGGCATATCCTTGTCCGCATTGTCTGCTATGTTCAGATCAAAGGCATATCTGTCATCAGCATTTAGATACCCACCATCAACTGTATGGGCATAACTTCCAGAGGTAAAACTCCACCCGCTGCCTTCAACTGGAAATCTTAATGATCCGCCATTTAAAGTGCCCATGTTGTAAGCGGCTCCCCAAGCATCATTGAGGCCCTGGCCTGCATAATCAAATAACTCTGTTCCAACCCCTGTTTTCGGGTCTAAACTTACAATCTCAGTGCCGGAAACACCATATAGGTTACCTTTTGAATCGCTTGCCAAGGCCATTATATATGAAAAGCCCATAGAGCCGACAAGAGACCCGCTACCCGTTGAAGTATTAAGCTCTATAAGGCTATTGCCTGAAGTGAGATACAAGCGGGAATCAACAAAGGCCAAGTCTCCTTGAGAAGAATAGGAAACACCTCCATTACCGATCAATGTGGCCTCTCCAGTTGAAGGATTCACTGTGTATAATCTGTCCGTAGCACCATAGAGTTTGCCAGTACTATCAAAAGTTAATGAATTTAAGGATATCCCGAGATCGCCAATCTTGGTGGCTGCCGCTGTCGTTTTGTCAATACTATAAAATGAAGAAAACGTGACACCGTATAGATTTCCCTGGGGGTCAAAAGCTATATCTGTCATTGTGACCCCCATGTTCCCAATAATCTTCACTGTGCCGGTAAGCACATCGACATAACCAAGATTTCCTTCGAAGTCTGCAATCCAAAGAAAGCTTGTATTCAGTGATCCTGTAAAATCGACATGAGCGATATTACCCCCATTAACTGTCTGTGATGTACTCATCGGGTTAAAGGAATAACCATCCATGCTTGGTTTCAGGGAATAGATTCCATCGGATATCCCCGTAAAAGTATAATTGCCGCTCGCATCAGTTGTGGCCGTCCCTTCTGATCCTGCACCTGATAAAGTTACTGTTACCCCTTGCAGTGCACTACCATTGAGGGTTACCGATCCAGAAATGGAGTAAATATCTTCGCCCTTTACTCCACCATCACCACTTCCACCGCCTCCTCCACCACCTCCGCAACCGACAAAGAGTGCAAGGATGGAAATGATAAGAAATAACTTGAAGAGACTTTTCATTTGTTTAATACCCATAGATAAACCCCCTCTTCATATAAGCTTTTGTCCTTTTTCACATAGATTACTTCATGGGTGAAGGAGGGAAACCTAAGTATAATACGGAGGCCACCTATTCATCCATGATATTGAATGAAAGGAATATTATAATTATATAATAATTCAATGTCAATGTTGTATAATTAATAAGATAATGGTGATGAAGATATAATTATATTACGGGGAAAGAAAGCCTATCATCCTGGAAATTAGGGAGTGAAGCTTCTGCCTAATTGTATTACCAGTTATATCTCTAAATGGTTAGACTTATGATCTCCTGAAGCTATCTGGATAGAATACCCTGCGTTATGAAAGTCCAGATACTGGCACGGTAGCTATAGTATTCCCGGTCTTAGAAGCCTACGATATCGTGGGGATATCTATAAATGCCTGGTTTTGAAGATATCTTCCAAAGATCGAAACGAGCTGGAGACAACGAAAAGGTACATGTTCCTATAAGGCCTGCCCAGAGCTAAGAAAGTAATGATTTCAGAAAAGATAGAAGCTTTGTAGATGGCCTGAAAGTTATTCTCTCAGAAAAGATATCGTAGAGATCATTGCTCCATCATCTTGAGATGAAAGAAAGCTTTTTAGTCCATCCAGAATCAGAAGTCTGAGTGGAAAACATTGCCTACCATATTCGTTCAAGCCCTGGGGCAAATATCCCCGGCTCGGTGTCCGGCGCGTCCTGCTGTGCTGCTCATGACCGGGCTTTGTAATTCAAAGACACTCTGCGTATCATTCTTCTATACGAGATGAGCAAAGATCAGGAACTCACAAATTTAGAGCAATTAATTAATCGAATCGGCGAGGCCGCACAGGATGGTGACCGGGTTTCTCTGGGTAATATTCTGGAAGTGGTAGGCCACAGATCGTTTGGACCTTTACTGCTCGTAGCAGGATTAATTACGCTTGCGCCAATCATCGGTGACTTTCCGGGCATGCCGACAATCATAGGAATTATTGTCTTTTTGATTTCAGTGCAATTGTTATTCGGTCGGAAGTACTTTTGGCTGCCGAGTTGGCTGCTTAAGCGGTCAGTGGCGAGAGATAAGCTCGGAAAGGCGATCGAATGGTTACGGCCCCCGGCACGATTCATTGATCGATTCCTGCGGCCACGCCTCAAAATTTTAACGCAAGGTTTTGCAATATACGCCATCGCGTTTATCTGTATGGTCATCGCAGCGGCGATGCCCGTGTCATTAGCGGTGTTAAATGT
>DIXF01000015.1 GCA_002448235.1 Syntrophaceae bacterium UBA6087 | reverse complement strand
GAACGAAAAGTAAAGACCGGCCAGGCAACATTGGGATTTTACGGTGCACAGAGCGTTTGAAGAGAATTGATGACTTTGCCCCCGCATTATGGTACTAAAACCATTGGCAATTAGCCCATAAAAGCATAGGCAATAACAACTGCTGATAAAATCGAAGAAAGATATAAGGTTAAACGATGAGAGAAATCGGCGCCATTGCGGGATATCTTATAGCCTGGTTGTTTTGTGAGGTGGTAATAGGCATCAAGAGCGGGCTTGTCACGCTCTTCCTCTCGCTGCTCTTTGCCTTTGCCATATATGCCCTGATTGCATACGCAGAACATGAGGAAAGTGACGGCAACACATGAGCGTGTCCTCTTCGTCCTTTGTAGACTTTTCCGCTGACGGGACGAAGAGAAGCAATCTTTTGCGATGAAGAGAAGCGCCTCCCGCCTATACATAAGATATTCCATCTGGCTTACTGCGTTAAGCGTCATCATACTGATCATATTCCTTGGCTTGACCGTCTATTATGTACGTGAAAGGTCTATCGTAGAGCTGTTCAGCGCCCAGCAGGCATCGATTGCAGATCAGGTCGCCGCGAGGATGGAAGAAAGCATTGCAGGAAGCGAAAAGGGCATGATCACGCTCGCCAAGCTTTTGGGAGACCCTGCGGCGGCTCCGGAAAAGAAAAAAGACGGCGTCGCTGCCCTTTATGACGACTTCGATAAAGTCATGCGGGCGATCATTGTAATCGATAAAAACGATGTCGTGGTGGCAGGGTACCCGGAAGACGTTGTGTCGAATATCCTGGGCAGGAGGTATGTCGACCCTGCCATGAGCCATGCGATAAAGAAACTGAACCAGAGATACACCGGGGAAGTCGGGAACATCCCTGGTATGGAGGGCCTGAGGAAAGAATCTTCGGGCAAAACCATCTGTATCGGGCTTCCTGTCCTCGACGGGCAGGGAGGGTACGGTGGTGCGGTAATTGCCGTCCTGCCCCCCGAATACTTCCTAGGCAGGACCATACCTGTCGACCAGACGTACATGAGCGACTTCTGGCTCGTCGATGAATCGGGCAGTGTCGTCTTTCACCGGAATAAAAAGATAAGGATCGAAAATCTGAAAAACGATCCGTCTTTTAAGATGTTCTCCTACAAATCGAAACGCTACAACGAACTGGCTGTTCTCCGGGACGGCAAGCTCGAGAAAGGCATCATTGCCTATGCGCCGGTCCGCATCGGAATCACGAAGTGGTGGGTAGTTCTCGTCACGCGTCATGATAAAATCCTGAAACCCATCCGGAGCGCGTCTTTCAATATAATCCTGGGAGCTGTGGGCCTTATCGCAGTGGTCATCATTACGGCGGTTTCCATTGCCCGCTCGGACGTCAAGCGGGCCCGCCTCAAGGAAGAGCTCAAGAGGCTCAGGGAGAGGGAGGTGTGGCAGAGCAAGCTCTTGAGAGAAAAGATGACCATTGACGGGATCATCGAAGGCTCTCCGGTGCCGATGTTCGTGTTGAACAACGACCACAAGGTCATCTTATGGAACCGTGCCTGTACCGATCTCACCGGTTCGAGCTCGGAAGAGATGATCAATACGGATAAGTATTATATGCCGTTCTATAAAGAAAAGCGGCCCTTCCTGGCGGACTTTATCATCGACCGTAACGTCGAGAAATTTGATGCGTATTACGGCGAAGGCAAGGTACTCAAATCCGAATCGATCGAAGGGGCATATGAGGCGGTAAGGCATTTCAAGAACATGCGGGGAAAGGACCGCCACATCCATTTCCTTGCCGCGCCGATCTTCGACGAAAAAGGAGAAATCGTAGCCGCAATCGAGACCTTCCTCGACGTGACGAAAGAGATGGAGCTCACCAGGAGCCTCCTTGAATATGCCGAGACCCTTCAGAACGAGCTCGATGAGAATATCCGGCTCGCCCACGAGGTGGAAGAACTCTACAACTATCTCCAGAGCATCCTCGACAGCCTTCCGGATAAAATCTACGAGCTGAACAAAGACGGCATCATCAACTACGTAAGCAGGCATATCAAAGACCGCAGGAGCGAGCACGACCCCAAGGGCAGGCATTTTACCGAATACGTTGCGCCCGAGCACAGGGCATACGCCATGTCCAAGTGGGAGGACGCCAGGCGGGGGATCTTCAACCCGTACGAACTCGAGATGACGGCGAGGGACGGCAGAAAGAAAAAGCTCATGATGACCCCTGGCCCGGTCAAGGGAACGGACAGGTTCGTTCTGGTTGAACGGGACATCACCGAGATCAAGGAGCTTGAGGAAAAATACTACGAGAGCCAGAAGCTCGCTGCGATCGGCCAGCTCTCGGCCGGGATCGCCCATGAAGTCAGAAACCCCCTTTCCTCGATAAAGATGAGTCTGCAGATCCTGGAAAAGCGTATGCAGCCCGAAGGCAACGATCTGAAAAGGTTCAAGATCGCCCAGCGGGAGGTCGAGCATCTCGAGAAGCTCGTGAGCGACGTGCTCATTTATGCCAAGCCCCTTGATCCGAAAAAAGAGCCTTCCGACATGAGGGCAGCCATCGATCAGGCGCTCGCTCTGGTCGAAAAATCGCTGTTTGAAAAGCAGATCGCCGTCGAAAAAAACTACCCGGACGATCCGATGATCATCATGGTCGATCAGGCAATGATCATGCAGGCGCTCATCAACATTTTTCAGAATGCCGTCGATGCAATGGAGCACAAGGGAAGGCTCGTGATTTCTTTAACGGGCGACTATAATTTCCTCTCCATCGAAGTCCGGGACAACGGCTGCGGGATCGACGAACAGGACCGGCCCCATTTGTTCAATCCGTTCTTTTCCCGGAAAAGCTATGGGACAGGCCTCGGCCTTACCCAGGTGAAGAAAATCGTAGACCAGCATGGAGGAAAGATCGAGATAATCAGCGGCAGCGGCGAAGGGACCAGATTCATCCTCTCCTTCCCGAGGTGGGAGCGCACGGATGAGAATAATGGCATTGTGCAGGCCGATCAGACCATTCAACCATAAAAAGGACAGGAAGCATGGCAAAGATCCTCGTTATCGATGACGACAGCTCCATCCGGGAAACGCTCCATCTTTACCTCATGGAAGAAGGATACAGCGTCCAGACCGCTCCGACAGGGACAGACGGTCTCAACAAGTTTACCCAGACCTCCCCGGACGTGGTGATCCTCGACATCAAGCTCCCGGACGTGAACGGGTTCAGGATCCTGGAGGACTTGCGCGAAGAGGACGAGCACGTAAAGGTCATCATGATCACGGCCCATCACGACATGGAATCCACCATCAAGGCCATGAAAGAAGGGGCATTCGACTATATCCACAAGCCGATAGACGTCAATGAGCTCGATATCGCCATAAAGAAGGCCGTACACGCCCTCGAGATGGAGAAAAAGATCAGGGGACTGCTGGTGGAATCGTCAAGAGACTTCAAGGTGGGCGACATTATCGGCGTGGGACCCTACATGCGGGATATATTCAAGACGATCGGGGTGGTCTCCCAGAGCAAAGCGCCCGTGCTTCTGCAGGGCGAAAGCGGAACGGGCAAAGAGCTCATAGCCAAGGTGATTCACAACAACACCTCTGCCGAAGAGCCGTATATAGGCATAAACTGCTCTGCGATCGTAGAGACCCTTCTCGAGTCGGAGCTGTTCGGGCATGAGAAGGGTTCTTTCACCGGGGCGATCAACCGCAAACCCGGAAAGTTCGAGCTTGCCCGCTACGGAACGGTGTTTCTCGACGAGATCAGCGAAATGTCGCTGAACCTTCAGGCCAAGCTGCTCCGCGTGCTTCAGGAAAGAGAGTTCGAGAGGGTCGGCGGCAAGGACCGGATCAAGGTGAACGCCAGGGTCATCGCGGCGACCAACAAGGATTTGAAATCACTCATAAAAGAAGGGCTGTTCAGGGATGACCTGTATTACCGGCTGAACATCGTCACCATCACCATTCCTCCGTTGAGGGAGCGCAAAGAGGACATAAAGCCCCTGATAGATTATCTCCTGGAAAAGATAAACCTTGAGCTTCACAAGCAGATCGCAGGCGTTTCCGATGAGGTGCTGGAGACCTTCAGGCAGTACAGCTGGCCCGGAAATGTGCGCGAGCTCGAAAATCTCCTTGTCCGCGCGGCAGTGGTCGCCAAGGGCCAGGTCCTGGTAAAATCCGACTTTCCCGACCTGGGCGAAGATCAGCGTTCTTCCCGGGCAAAAGAGCAGGAGGCGGAGGTCTTCTGCGACTCCGCGGGGAGGATCCTTACCCTGGATGAAGTCGAGGAGATGCACATCCGCAGAGTGCTGAAGGATACGAAGAAGAACAAAGGCGAGATCTGCGATGTCCTCGGCATCTCACGGCCGACCTTTGAAAGGAAGCTGGAGAAGTACGGAATCCTTTTCGAGCGGGAATAACAAATCCAGTATTCATTCAACGTTTCATCGAACGGACTAAACGTTCCTTTTAATTTCCGGTCGGCAGGCAGGGGTATTCTGCCTTGTGGAGCCGGGGGTTCTGACGGTCAATAAGCAAGCAAAAACAAATAATTGCAGGGACAAATGCGCCCTGTAGAGTGAGTTGGCACGCTTCTTCCTATAGAGAGGGGCAGGAAAGCAAACAAAAAGAGAAATAAAAGGAGGGTCCTTACAATGAAAAGAACAATCCAGACAGCAATCGTAGCATTTTTCGTGATACTGATCACCTCGACCTTTGCATTTGCGGCACAGGCGGCAGGCGGTGGGAACTTCCCGTACTTTCATCTTGGGTGTCTGATCATGGGTGGGCTTACCATCGTATCGCTGAAGCACCGGTATCCGAGGATATATTTGAGCGAAGCGGTTGGGTCGTTTGCGCTGTATGCGGTGCTGGTGGCGATGTTCACGGCGCCGGTAATCGGAGCGGTAAAGAACCTGGTGAGCTAGGGGAGAAGAGATAAGGACCTTCCGGTCTCAAGAGCAACTGATAAAGTTTTTAAACCCCCATACACCCCAAGAGCCGACTCTTAAAAGTCGGCTCTTGGACTTTTTAAGATATACGGCCAGACCGTGAACTCATAATGGGATTTACCAATTAAGTTTGTCATCAAGAGCCTTGTTGCGATATCCAAAAGCTACCTTCATATGCGGTAACCTTCGATAGCCTCATGCAACCATAAGTTTCTGAGGTTGTGAAAACTTTCGATCGGGTGCCAGTATCGAAAGTCTGATTTTTTTTCAAAAAATATAGCTATGCGCAGGATATTCATTTCTGCGAGATCAAGACAGATAACACGAAACTACTGAATTCTTTTTTTTAAAAATTCCGGATACAATAGCTTTGAGCATTCAGGGCAGAGGCCATGACTGAATTCGGCATCTGTACGGTCACGGACATATTCCTCAACTTGCTGCCAATAGCCTTTGTCATCCCGGATCTTTTTACAGGATGCACAAATAGGCAATATGCCTTTCAATTGCTTGATCTCATGAAAAGCATTCTGCAGCTTATTATATATATGTGCTCTAGCCTTACCAAATATATCACTGCTCCAGCGCCTGCTGGATTACTTTCTTGAGTTCGCCAGCTCCGACTGGTTTCAGCAGCAGTTCTTTGATGCCGAAAGACTTCGCTTCTACCTGGCTTATGACATCATTGAAGCCAGTGCACAGGACTATGGGGATGTCAGAACGAACGCTCCGAATCTTTCTGGTAAGTTCGAGCCCGGTCATACCGGGCATGGTCAGATCGGTGATGACGAGATCGAATTCATCGGGATTCTCACTGAACTCTTTGAGAGCTTCCTGTCCATTCTTGAGCGCCTTCACCCGATAACCGGACAGATTCAATGTTCGCTGAAGGCTGGAAAGGATTAATTCTTCGTCATCGACAAGGAGGATGCTCTCCTTGCCCTGTACAGATGGCGTACTCTCTCCATTGGCATCTTCTTCACGAGGCTTTTCATGGCTAATGGGGAGATAGACCGTAAAGAGAGCGCCCTTTCCCTCTTCGCTCTCGACGGTAACGGCCCCGCCGTGGCTCTTTACTATGCCATGAACAACAGGAAGGCCCATACCGGTGCCTTTCCCGATATCCTTTCTCGTAAAGAACGGCTCAAAAACACGATCCACCACTTCAGGACTCATTCCCATGCCGGTATCTTTGACCGTAAGCTTCAGATAGTCTCCCGCTTTCATGTCCCGAAGGTAATACAAAGGCTCCATACGGACATTCGTAAGCCCTATCTCTATGGTGCCTTTCCCTGACTCCAGCGCATCGGCGGCATTCTTGCAAAGGTTCATGATCACCTGCTGGATCTGTATCGGATCGCCCATGACGACATCGGTCTGCACATGGATGTTCTCCTGTATGCTGATTGTGCTGGGGAGAGAGGCTCGGAGAAATGTAAGCGTTTCCTCCAGCAGCGGTCTGACTCTTACCGGCTCGTTGACCCGCTCGCTCCGCCTGCTGAAGGAGAGGATCTTCTTGACGAGATCCCTCTGCCGGTAAACCGCCTTCAAGGTCTGGGTAAGTATCTCATGACGATAAGATCCCTCCCGCTCTTCATCAATGAGCTCTTCGAGGTTGATGATGATGGGGTAAAGGATGTTGTTCAGATCGTGGGCAATGCCGCCTGCGAACCGGTCAATGGCTTCCACCCTCTGGGCCTGGGCGAGCTGAGCTTCGAACTTCTTCTTTTCCTCCTCAGCCCTTTTGCGCTCAGAGATATCGCGAGTTATGCCTAGAATGCCTTCAAGAATATTCTTGTCATCACGCAAGAAGGAAAACGTGGTTTCTGTCCAAATCGTTGAGCCATCCTTACATGTCTCCTCAAGTTCAACAGTACGAGCTATCGATGTATCCTTCGAGCCCTTGTACTCGGCATCCAATTCTTCGGCCAAGACACTCATGGCAACTTCCCGGGATGCGGGGGTCAGGGCTTCAGAAATTGTCTGTGACATGGCCTCTTCGACGGTGAAACCTCTGATTCTCGATACAGATGGGCTGATGAAAGTGAAGCGAAGATCGAGATCCATGGTAAAGATGATGTCGTTAGCATTGGTTGTCAGGAGTCGGTAAAGGGCTTCGCTCTCTCTGAAGAAACCCTCCACTCTCTTTCGTTCAGCGATCTCCTTTTCCAGTTGGCAATTTTTTTCGGCCAGTTCAAGCGTGCGTGCTTTTACCATCTCTTCAAGTTTATCATGATGATTGCGTCGCTCTTCTTCAACTCTCCGGCGCTCTGTGATATCCCGGATCGAGGTAATGCGTGCTCTGTGGCCATGTATATTCAATGGCTTGCCATGGGATTCCACAAAGATGATGGAACCGTCTTTCCTGATCATTCGATGTTCAGTTATCTGCTCCTTGCTTGCCAGGATACCGGGGAGCACCTTGGACAAGTCATCAGGATGTATAAAGGGCAGAATATCCGCTCCTATTGCCTCGTTTCTTGAGTAACCCATCAGTTGAAGCAACTGGTCATTGATGTCGGTTATGATCCGACCTTCAACGAGCACTACTCCCTCAAACGTTGATTCAGAGAGTACCTGGAACCTTCTCAGGCTGATTTCCAGGGCCTCTTCTGTCAACTTGCACTCGGTTGCATACTTTTCCAGCTCAGCAATTCTCTTCCGTGCCTCTGCCAGCTCTTGGATAAGCTGATCTTCTGACTTTCTCGCATCCATCATGCAAATGCTCTCCTGCAGCATATCCTTGCGAATCCCTAGTGGTACAAATCCCCACTATTAGGGCCTGTTCGTCAGTGATAACCAGGAGAGATGGATGCTTGTTCAAGGAGTGAAATATTATGGCCTTGAAGGCCTTCTCTTTCAAGAATACTCTTTCTTCATCCCAGTAATCAGCTTCAAAGCTATATAACATAATTCAATTTCTTAATAGAGATAATAATCTTCAAAAGAAATGCTAGGTATCGTGAGGGAATATTGAAATCCAGAAGTGATGATTTCTATTGAATATCGAAATCCTATAAAGAACTTACCTGACCTTTGATTTCTATAAGGCTGCCCAGAGCTAAGAAAGTAATGATTTCAGAAGAAGATATGAGCTTTGCAGGTGGCCTGAAAGTTATACTCTCCGAATGCTATCTTCAATGAGGGGTACCTTGCGATTCCTCATGCAATGAAAACTTCTCAAATAGCAACTTCTCTAAACCTATTGCCTTTATAAGCACATTTATAAAGAAGGAAATCTTTTATAGATTCCTCTCGGCTATTGAACTAATCTTTTCCATGGCAACCGCTATGACATCGTCTAACCGTGCGACCCGGTCAGGCACGTTGTCCCAGATAGAGGCTCTCCTGTAAATATTCGTTTCTACTTATTCATGAAAATGCTCGGGAACCCTTACGGCAACGACTTCTCCCTTTACACACACATTTCCTTCTGCCGAAAGCTCGGTAATAACGATGACCTTGCGCCCCTTGATCTCTTTGGCATGAGATCTTAAGGTCAGGGGGACCCCGAGAGGAGTAGGCTTGAGAAAGTCGACGTTAAGAGATGCGGTGAGGAAACGGATAGCCGGCTCACTGCCGAGTTCCCTGCCTTCATCCCGATGGGCGAAGGCCGCGGCGGAGCCGGTGCTGTGACAGTCGATCAAGGATGCGAGCAGCCCTCCGTAGACAAATCCGGGGATCGCGCTGTGCTGCTGGTCAGGGGTGAAGGTACAGACGGTTTCCTCTCCATCCCAGAAGCTCCTGATCTTCAGTCCCTGGTCATTGAGCCTGCCGCATCCGTAGCAGTGGCTGAAATGATCCGGATAATAATCCTGAAATGCCATCTTCTGCATATAAACTCCTTCACAGCTTATGGGAAGCCCGACCCGTTTCTTAATCACGACCAATGTCGATGTGCGAGCTTCCTCCGGAGCTGTCGTCCCTTAATCTATGAGAGACTGTCCATCCCCTGCCCAAGATGTTTTCGTACAATCGTGAATGTTTATCTGTCTCCTCTCCTGCTGTCAAGGGGAGGAGACTCGGTTCTCGTCAAAATATATACGCCCTACAGGTGGGCTATTTCTCCCGAGGATACGGCCAGGCAGCAATGCCGCTTTATGTGACCGTAAGGAATCAATTTGATATCAGCATCTTGCACAAGTAGTTATTTATCTAAAAATGCTGTATGATTCGTTTATGGATTGAAGATCCTTGTATGAACAAACCTTGGAGGTGGTGGGTATGGGTGGGCCCACGATCAGCATGGAGAAGGATAGGATCTGCAGGCTTGAGGATAACTTGCATGATACGCAGCTCACCATCAGGCTGCTTCTTGAGGAAGAACGCGAACTTTCCAACATAATCGAATCCATCCCCATCGCAGCCTTTGTCATTGACAGGGAACATCGCGTCACACACTGTAATAAGGCATACGAACATCTTACCGGGTATGACAGGGTAGAGATTCTCCATACGAAAAGGCAATGGTCGCCTTTTTATTCACGCAAAAAAAAGACCCTTGCGGATCTTGTAGTCGACAATACCGCAAGGGAACAGATAGAGGCCTACTACGGTAAGAACTTCCGCAGGATAAGCCGCAGAGAAGGGGCCTATGCAGTAGAACTCTTTTTCCCCCATCTCGGGAACAAAGGGAAATGGATCTTCTGCACGGCCTCCCCCCTGAAGGACCTCGACGGTGTTACCATAGGCGCAGTGGAAACGCTCCAGGACCTCACTTCCCACAAGGAGGTGGAAGAGGCACTTTTCAAGTCTGAAGAGAAGTCCAGGACCATCCTTGACCAGATCGAGGATGGGTATTACGAGGTCGATCTCCGGGGAAGGGTGATTTTCTTCAATGATGCATTCTGCAAAATCATAGGGTACTCCAAGAAAGACATGGTGGGCATGCCGTACAAAGTGTTCGCCGGACCCAGCTACACCAAAAGGATCTTCACAATATACAACCGGGTTTTCAGGACAGGCAAACCTGTCAAGGCCTTCGAGTGGGAGATAATAAGAAAGGACAAGACAAAACGCCTTGTCGAATTCTCGGTGTCTCTCATGATGAATGCATCCAATGTCCCGACAGGGTTCCGCGGGATCGTCCGCGATGTCACGGATGCAAGGAGTGCCGAAAAAGAGCTGCGCAAGTACAAAACCCGTCTCGAAGAACTTGTCCAGAAAAGGACCTACGAGCTGAACCGGACTAACAAGAGGCTCGAGAAGGTCATCGACAATTTGAGAAAAGCGGAAAAAAATCTGCTGAAGCAGAAGAATTTCTCTGAAGTCATCGTCAAGTCGCTGCCTTGCATCTTCTACATGATCGATAAATCGGGCCGATTCATAAAATGGAATAAGACCGTGGAGAATGTAGGTGGTTATTCTCCCCATGAGATGGACAGTGTCCGTGCCCTTGATTTCTTCCCGCAAAGGGAGAAGGCAAATATTGCAGATAAGATCCATGAAGTTTTCAGCAGAGGCAAGGCGTTCACCAACACCATCGTCGTCAGCAAGGACGGCATTGAGGCCCCTCATTACTTCACCGGGGTGAGAACACAGATCGACGGTAAAATGTATCAGGTCGGGGTGGGAATCGACACCTCGGATGCAGTCCGTGCCGAAAAAGCGCTCAGGGAGAGCGAAGAGAAGCTTTCTGCGATCCTGGGATCGGTCACAGACTATATGATCATCATCGACAGGTCGTACTCGGTGGTATGGGCCAATGAAAAGGCCCTTTCCCTTTTCCCGGAGCTGATGAGCAACAAATGCCATCAGATCATCCACGGTAGTGATCTCCCCTGTGACCCGTGCATCGGCGAACAGTGCTTTGACAAAGGGGGCACGTATGAGCGGGAATGCAACTGCATGATCCCCGGCAGCGAAAAGAAGATGGATTTCTGGAGCACCACGAGCATCGTGACCAGGCATGAAGATGGTTCACCCGAGCTTATACTTGAGCTTATCAGGGACACCACGGAGAAGAAGGCGTATGAGGCCGAGGCCGTCCGCGTCGGCCAGCTTGCATCACTCGGCGAGCTTGCCGCAGGCGTGGCTCACGAGATCAACAACCCGATCAACGGGATACTTAACTATGCCCAGATACTTCTGGAGGAGACAGGAAGGACGCCTGCAGATCATGAGATCCTGCAGAGAATTGTCCAAGAAGGGGAGCGTGTTGCAGGGATCGTCCACAATCTTCTTTCTTTCGCCAGAGTGAGAAATGATGAATTTATATCAACATCGTTGGATGAGATCCTCAGTTCCTGTCTCGGGCTGGTCGCCAAGCAGCTCGAGAATGACGGAATCTCCTTAAAGGTAGATGTGAATGGCCTGCTCCCGAAACTCTTCTGCAACAGCCAGCAGCTCCAGCAAGTCTTTCTGAATGTCATAAGCAATGCCCGGTATGCTTTGAACCAGAAATACCGGGGAGTCCACCGGAACAAGATCATCGAGATCCTCGCCGAGAGAGCGAGGTTGAAGAAGGGGAAAGCCATGAGGATCATTGTCTGCGATCATGGCACGGGCATACCGGAAGAGATCCTCGATAAGATCGGCTCTCCGTTTTTTACCACAAAGCCCCTGAACGAGGGGACGGGGCTAGGACTGAATATCAGCCATGGAATCATCAGGAATCACGGCGGCAGGCTGTGGTTCGACAGCAGAATCGGCGAATTCACTAAGGTTATCATTGATCTGCCGGCACGTTAAACGAAGGGGAAATCATGTCAGAGCCTGAGAAAAGGAGACTCAAAAAAAAGATCCTCATCGTTGACGATGAGGAAAGCATCAGGTTCACCTTCTCCCACTTCCTGAAGGAAGAGGGGTATGACGTAGTCACCGCATCGGACCTCAAAAGCGCCCGGAAGATCCTGTTCCACACCCAGGTGGACCTCATCTTCATCGACATCGTGCTCGGCGGGGAATCGGGCCTGGACCTGCTCAAACAGGTGAAGTCGCTGTATCTGAAGCATCCGGTGGTCATGATAACGGGAAACCCGACCCTGGACAATGCCACCGATGCGCTCAGGCGCGGGGCCTTTGATTTTCTGATAAAGCCTGTCCGGAAAGACGACCTGCTTCGTGCCGCCTCCATGGCCATCAGCCATAAAGCTCTCATCGATGAGAAGGAGCAGATCACGAGAGAGAAGGAGAAATACCGCACGAACCTGGAGGCGATCTTCCAGAGCGTGAACGACGCGATCATAACGGTTGACGAGAACATGCGCGTAATCGATGCGAACAGGCATATCGAGACCATCAGCGGCATGTCCATACAAAAGATTACAGGAAGGGCGTTTGACGATTGTTTCACAAAGTGCAGTCACAACTGTTCCAAGGTGATTAGGGAGACCCTGAAAAATAAACTACCTATACGGGAGCTGAGGATGGAGTGCGAGCACCATGACCGGCCCCGGCAGGTCGTGCTGCTCTCGTGCTCACCACTGACGGACGACCAGGGAGCCTTCATGGGCGCCGTTCTCGTGATCAGGGATATTACGCGGCTTCACGATCTTGAGGAAGAGCTGAGAGACAGGAGCCGGTTTCACAACATCATCGGGAAAAGCAGAAACGTGCAGAACATCTTCAAACTGGTCGAGGCACTCTCGGAACATGAGACCACGGTTCTCATAACCGGTGAAAGCGGGACCGGAAAGGAGCTCGTGGCAAACGCCCTGCATTATTCAGGGAAAAAATCCAGCAAGCCCTTTGTAAAGGTGAACTGCGCGGCTTTGGCTGAAAGCCTTCTCGAAAGCGAGCTCTTCGGGCACGTCAGGGGTGCGTTCACCGGTGCGATCAAGGACAAGCAGGGCCGTTTCGAGCTGGCAAAGGACGGCACCATTCTTCTCGATGAAATCGGGGACATCCCACCGCGCATCCAGGCCAAGCTCCTGAGGGTCCTCGAGGCGAAGACCTACGAGCGCGTGGGGGATGCCGCCACCCGGAAGACCGAAGCCAGGGTCATAGCCAGCACAAACCGTGACCTGAGGGAAAAGGTCAAGAGGGGTGAGTTCAGGGAAGACCTGTACTACCGGCTCAACGTGGTCGAAATAAACCTGCCGCCCATGCGGGAGAGGATCGAGGACATCCCCCTGCTCGTGGATCACTTCTGTACCATGTTCGAGGGCTCGTTCAAGAAGATCATCAGCGGCATCTCCGAGGAGGTGATGAGAATATTCATCAATTATCCCTGGCCCGGAAACGTTCGGGAGCTGGAGCATGCCATAGAGCATGCGTTCGTGCTGTGCAACGACCGCGTCATCCTGCCGGAGCACCTCCCCCCATACATGCTCGGCCTAGCGCAGAGGGGGGGAGCCGAAGAAAAGCATTCCGGCAGCGAGGCAGGGCTTATCCACGATATCCTCACGCAGACAGACTGGAACATAGCCAAGGCAGCCCGCATGCTCTCCATGAGCAGGCCCACGCTCTACCGGAAGCTGCAGGAGTACGGCATCCGCAAGCACGGGTAAAGGTCTCCATTATTCTCTACGCTGTATTTATTACACTTGTGTACAATACACAGGTGTAAAGGTTTAACAGATATTCTTTGGCATATCCGCTGCTCTTCTTTTGCAACTAACCTAAATCCCTGAAGATGTTCTCCCCTGTCCCTCTTGGCATGGAATTTTCAATATATGAGAGCATTCGCCCCTCAGGGGCCTTTGAATAGGGAACAGAATTCTGCCGTAGTGTGGTGATATGAAAAGAAGAGGGAAACGGGAATATCCAATCAAACTCATCAAGTTCAACGAGTTCGACCGTGAGATAGGTTCTGACGACAAGCCCGTGCTCATGCTGTGCATCCGCAGGGACTACCAGTTCGGCAGCCAGACGGATCTGATCAGGAATTTGCTCGGAAGAATGGCTCAAGGCAACCCTATAGATCTGAAGGTGTGCCTGGTGGATGAAGAATCTCACACGGCACTCAAGGAGAAGCTCGATCTTCAGGGCAGCCCCGCCTTCCTGCTCTTCGAAAAAGGCAAGGAAAAGGATCGCCTGTTGGGTGTGGCAGATGAAGATCGGCTCAAGGGTTTTCTCAGCACCACGTTAGGCTGGAACCTGTAAGGTGTAGATCGAATTTCATAGACAGGAGGAACGTAAGGTATGGCGAATATAGATGATTTCATCAGGCCGAAGGAATGGGTCTCGGACTTTGTAACCGATATCGGCAAGGTGTTGCGGGAATGGGGCAAGGACAAATACATGCCTGTCAGGCAACAGATCGACGAGGACTGGAGAGATCACAAGCTTGTCAAGCCTCTGCTCAAGGAAGTGCTCGTTGACCTCGGAATAAACGCTGCATTCTTCCCTGCCGAGGTGGGAGGGACCGACATACCCGAAACATGCACATTGGTCTGCATCCTTGCCGAGGAAGGAGGGCGCATCGACTCGGGGTTCACGGTAGCAGTCCTCTGCTCGCTGTGGCCCATGCTGCCGATCATCCTCAAGCCCCATCGCAACATGGAGCTACTTCAGGACATCGGCCCAAAATTCTGCGGCGAGACGCTCTATGTCGGTTGCAATGCCATGACCGAGCCGTCGAGCGGTGCAGACATTGAGAATATGGACAGGATGCGCGGCAAGACCATCCAGACCACAGCCAAGCTGATTGGCGATGAGTGGGTGATCAATGGCCACAAGATATGGCCCACAAATTCGGGAGATGTGGCAAATCTTTATGGCGTGGTGTGCACTACAAAAAAGGGATCCACTGACCTGAACGACTTTGCATTCATCTATGTGCCTGCCGATGCACCCGGCGTATCCATGGGAGGTCCCTACCAGAAGGCCGGCATGGCAGCCGATATGAACACCGATATATGGTTCGAGGATGTGCACGTGCCCAAGAGTTATCGCGCTCACGGGCCGGGAGACGATCTCAAGTACTTCACCGAGATGATCACCTATGGAAACATGGCCTCGGCAGCCATGTGCCTGGGCGTGATGAAGAATATCTATGAGATCATCAAGCGGTGGACCACCGAGCGTATCATTGCGGGCAAACCACTGAAAGAACACAGCATGGTCGCGGCAGCCCTATCAGAGATAGCTATCTCCATCGAGGCTACATCGGCGTGGATTCACATGTACTGCCGCGAGGTGGATCATCCTGAAATCTACGGTACAGACCCGTGGAGTAACAAGATGGCGCACAAAAGCCGTGGGCTGGCTATATTCGCAAGCCAGGCCGTTGAAAAGGTATGCAGCACGGCCATGGACTACATGGGATCCTACGGTTATTCCCGGGAGTTCGATGTGGAGAAGCACTGGCGGGACAGCAAGATGATCGGACTCTGGATGGGAGGTCTCGGCCTGAAGCACCTGGAGAACGCCAGGTACTGGTACGAACTGGAGACTCTGTAGACAAGGCCCGCCACAAGCGTGCCTGCAGACTTATATTAAGGAGGTGTAGCATGGCTCTATATCCATCTCAGGAATGGTGTGACAAATGGAAGGATGCATTGAACAATGACCCTGCGGTTGCCGAGTCCGGCAAGAACTGGGGTGTAGGATTCAAAGGAAGCCTGGTATTCGAGGTAAGCCCCGGAAGCGGCCTGGAAAAGACCCATTATATCTTTCTCGATGCCAAGGAAGGCAAATGCCTTGAGAGCAAAATGATGGATGACGCAGTCAGTTTAGACCCCGGTTTCTATGTAACAGGCTCTTATGGCGACTTCAAGCTGGTCGTAAAAGGCGAGAAGGATTTTATCGAGATGGTCGTGCGCGGTGCCCTGAAGCTTAAGGGCGACATGGGCAAGATTATGCGCAATGCCAAGTTCGTAAGGGCCGTAGCCAATTCCATCAGCTCCTTCCCCAATGAGTACCTCGGCGAGTGAGGGCTTGCCGTTCATCAGGAGCCGAACATGGATAAGATCCATATCATCGGGGAACTCAACGGCCTGGGCGCCACCCTGCTTCCCATCATGGAGCAGAACATGGACAACCCGGATCGAATGAAGAAGCTCCGCTGGATTTCGGGGAGCCTGGTGGCGACAGAGAAAAACACCGGCGTGGCTATAACCATCATCTTTGAAAAGGGCAGCATCTCGCTGAAGGACGGCCCTGTTGAGAATCCCTCTGCTGCGCTTTGGACCGACTTCGACACCGTGGCCGCTTATAGCTGTGGCGAGCTTAATCCCATCAAGGGAGTGATCCAGGGCAGGATCAAAGTGAGGGGAAACATCCTCAAGCTTTTGAAGATGGTAACCATCATGCGGTCCGACTGACCTTACATAAGGGGGGAAGAACATGTCCGGTTTCATGGGTAAGATTCTCAGAGTCGATCTGACGAACAGGAGTGTCACGGAAGAGCCTCTTCCCAGGGGAGACGCCTCCCTTCTCCTGGGAGGGTGCGGCCTTGCCACCAAGTACCTGTACCAGGAGCTCAAGCCGGGGATAGAGCCGCTTGGACCCGACAATAAACTGATCTTCATGACAGGTCCTCTGACCGGGACCCTTTCTCCCAGCTCCGGGAAGTACAACGCCGTCACCAAGTCTCCGCTTACAGGTCTCTGGGGCCAGTCGGGTTCAGGAGGGAAGTGGGGAAGAGAGCTCAAGAGGAGCGGGTATGACGGCATCATCATCGAGGGGATTTCTGAAAAACCGGTCTATCTGATTATTGAAAATGGAAAGGCAGCCTTCAAGGATGCGGCCGGGCTTTGGGGTAAAAATGTCTTCGACACTACGACGATACTTGAGCAGCAGCTCGGCAAGGGGTTCTGCATCGCCTGCATCGGAACGGGCGGGGAAAACCTGGTCAGGTATGCCGCAATCATGAATGAGCGCCACCGTGCTCTGGGGCGAGGCGGGTTCGGAGCCGTCATGGGTTCCAAGAAACTCAAGGCTATTGCGGTGAAGGGTGATCTGAAGATCCCCATCTTCGACCAGGATGCATTTGGGGCGGCGGCAAAGGTGGCATCAGACTTCATCAGTGAAAGTCTCCTGAAAATGACGCTTGAGGTGTACGGCACCTCCATGGTGCTTGATCTCGTCAATGTCAAGGGAGGCCTTCCCACACGCAACTGGCAGAGCGGTGTCTGCACCTATGCAGACTTGATCAACGCTCCATCCCTCAATGAGAAGATACTGGTGGGGAGGAAGGCATGTTATGCCTGCCCGATTGCCTGCGGCAGGCTTGTGGACATCAAGACCGGGAAATACGCCATAAAGGGGGAAGGCCCTGAGTATGAGAGCATCGGCACCTTCGGCTCCATGTGCGATATCAACGATATCGAGGCTATTACCTATGCACACATCCTGTGCAACGACTACGGGCTCGACACGGTTTCAGCCGGCAGCACCATAGCATTTGCTATGGAGTGCTACGAGAAGGGTATCCTGAACAAGAAGAATACGGGCGGCAAAGAAATCCTGTTCGGAGACACGGACACCATGGTCGATTTGGTACACCGGATAGCCTCCAGGGATGGTGTGGGAGACCTTCTGGCAGAGGGGACAAGGCGTATGGCGGAGCAACTGGGCGGCGGCAGCGAGCGGTTTGCCATGAACGTCAAAGGCATGGAGCTGCCCGCCTATGATTGCAGGGCCACGAAGATCACGGGCCTGGCATATGTCACCGCCAACAGGGGTGGCGATCACATCACGGCTTATGTGCAGGGTCCCACCTTCCTGGACATACCCTTCCTCATTGTGGAGGAGAACACCATCGACGATGTAACGAAAGAAAACCCCCTGGAAGCCAAGGTCGTCAAGAACATGGAAGACGCCCTGACCACTTTCGATGCACTGGGCGCCTGCAAGTTCATGGGCATGGCCCTCATGGCCGAAGACATCGTGCCGGTGATCAACAGCGCTACGGGCTGGAACCTTGATGTGGCGGGGTTCAGGCTGGCTGGCGAGAGGATCTTCAACCTGGCCCGTGCGTTCAATGTACGGGAGGGGGTGAGCAGGAAGGATGACACCCTGCCAAAGAGACTTCTTGAAGATCCGCTGCCTGACGGTCCTGCAGCTGGGCTCACCGTTGACCTGGAGCCGCTCCTGGACGCCTACTACGGGTACAGGGGATGGGACAAGCAGACCGGGATACCTACCCCGGAGAAGCTTCGTGAGCTCGGTCTGGATTTCGTAATCGATAAACTGGGAGAATGAAGATGAGTGAAAACAACAAGAGACCCTGGATCAAAAACTATAAGCTCGGACCGTTCAAACTTGAGGATTCCATGGCGCCATACCCCGATGTGTCTCTCTCCACGGTCTTTGACGGGACTGCTGCAAGGTATGCGAAAAGGTCGGCATGCGAGTACCTGGGGAAAAAATATACCTGGGAGGAGCTCAGGAACCTGGTGGACAGGCTTGCAGCCGGGCTCGCAGCGCTGGGCATCTCCAAGGGGGACAGGGTGGCCACCATTCTGCCGACTTCGCCCCAGTTCATCATCAGTGATTATGCCATCCTCAAGGCAGGGGCGGTCCATGTGCCGTGCAGCCTGCTGCACCGGAGCAGGGAACTTGCCTACGAGATCGGCGAGTCAGGTGCCAAGGTCCTGATCTGCCTTGAGGACTCACTTGAGCTCATAAGCACCCTACGTGGCAAGACCAAGCTTGAGCACATCATCATCACGAGGGTGAGCGACTTCTCCTCCGAGGAGCAGCCATTGGCAGAGAGGCCGGGGACTCTTCAGCTCAGGAAGGTGATCGCGGACCATGAGCCCATGCTTACCGCGGTACCGGTGAACCCGAAGGAAGACCTCGCCGAGCTGGTGTTCACCGGAGGCGCTACGGGCATACCCAAAGGGGTGATGCTCTCGCACTGCAACCTGGTCACGAACACGATCCAGGCTTTCCCCTGGGTTCTCAAACCGCTTGAAAAGGGGATCATCGGCAAGGCATCCATGCTCATCGGGATCCCCACATTTCACTCCTATGGCCACTGGACTATCCGGGCCTGCGTCTACTGGGGACTCCAGATGCTCCTGCTGCCTGACCCGAGGGACACCGACACCATAGTTTTCTTCCTGAAGAAGTACCGTCCCTTCATGGCGCCGCTCGTCCCCACCCAGTATATGAGGCTCGTGGAGAAGAAGATCGGCAGAACGAACACTACCTTTGCCTCCGGTGCTGCACCCCTTCCCGAGAAGGTCAGGGTCGAGTTCAAGAAGGAGACCGGCATGCCCATCACCGAGGCGTATGGTCTCACCGAAACCAGCCCGGTGACACACTTCAATGTTTCCAGCTTTTCAAAGATAACGGGCTTCATGCCTTTCGAGAAGGTCGGCTCTATCGGGGTGCCTGTCGTGGATACCGATGCCAGGGTCGTGGACGAAACCACAGGAGAGGACCTCCTTCCCGGAGAGGTGGGAGAGCTCTATGTACGCGGGCCTCAGGTGATGATGGGGTACTGGCCGGAACCAGGTTCTGGTCTCATTGACGGCTGGCTCAGGACCGGCGATCTCTGCAGGATGGATGCGGACGGGTATTTTTACCTCGTGGATCGCGACAAGGACATGGTCAATGTCTCGGGCAACAAGGTCTATACCACCCTTGTGGATACGGTGCTCTTCGAGCATGCTTCCGTAGCCGCGGCGGTGGCCATTGGAATCCCCGACCCGGAACGTGACGGAAGCGAGCGGATCAAGGCATTCGTGGTCCTGAAGGACGCATGCAAGGAAACGACAACGGAAGCGGACATCATTGAGCACTGCCGCAACAACCTTGCGCCGTATGCCGTGCCGAAGGCAGTGGAATTCAGGGACAATCTCCCCCTGACCGTGACGGAGAAGATCTTCAAACGTCAGCTCAGGGAAGAGGAGATAATGAAGCAGAAAAAGGGGTAGGCATTCCCTTTGTATAATCCAGTAAAGGAGGTTTCTATGACGGCCCTTGAAGAACTGAAATCGCTTCCCGAACGCGACAAGAATCCGTACATCGCGAAATGGAAAGAAACCGGCGGCCGCATTGTCGGGTACACATGCCACTATGCCCCGGCCGAGATCATCCATGCAGCAGGGATATTCCCTTACCGTATGGAGGCGAGGGGGTGCTCCGAGACCGGGCTTGCGGATGTGTATTACCACCGGTTCAACTGCACCTATTCCCGCTGTCTCCTCCAGGAGGGCCTCTCCGGAAAGTACGACTTCCTGGACGGGCTGTGTTTTCTGAACGGTTGCGAGCAGATCCGACGCATGTACGAGGTATGGGACAAGCACATTTCCGCCACCGACTACCAGTACATGGTAACCCTGCCGCACTCGATCTATGATGCAGGCTTCGAGTGGTACCTGGATGAGATTATGCGGTTCAGCGAGAAGATCCGAAGCGACTTTGCCCCGAGACTTACCGCCGAAGACCTTGCCAGGTCCATCGATATCTACAACGAGTCGAAACGACTGGTGGCAGACCTCTATGAGCTGAGGAAGGCGGACAAAGTCCCCATCAAGGGTTCGGATGCCCTGAGGATCGTTCTGGCTGCAGGCATCATGCGACGGGAAAGGTTCAACACGCTCCTTAAGGATGCCCTTAATGAGATCCGGAAGGCCGATGGTATATCGGACTACAAAGCCAGGGTCATGGTGGGCGGCTCCGAGCTTGACAACCCGCAGCTCTTCGAGATGATCGAGGACCTGGGGGCGGTGATCGTGACCGATACCCTCTGCTCCGGTTCCCGGAGCTTCCAGGACCTTGCCGCCACACCGAAGAACGGCAATGCCGTCGAGGCTATAGCTCGCAGCTATTACTTCAGCAACCCGTGCCCGCGCATGATGGGTCATTTCGAGCAGCGGCTGGCTTACACCGAAAAGATAGCTAAGGAAGCCAATGTGGACGGCATCATCCTCCAGAAGATCGTGTTCTGCGACAACCACGCCGTGGATTCAACGATGCTCGCGGACGAGCTTGAGCCAAAGGGTATCCCGGTGCTGAACCTCGACAGGGACCACATGCTCAGCGACACGGGGAGGCTCAGGACAAGGATCGAGGCATTCATTGAGAGGATTTCCAGGAGGTAGAGCCATGGCAGAATACAGTGATCGTAAAGACAGGACAGTGACGACGTGGTGGCAGATCACCGCGGATCTGGCAAAATATATCCTGAGCCAGGATATCAATCACCTTGACGACTGGGGAGGGAAGGAAGTGGTGAGGGACATCCTCCCGGAAGTGTTCCAGAAAAACTTCGACATGATCCAGACCGACCTTATCAACTGCATCCTCGAGGAGAAGAACAAGGAAACTGCACAAAACTTCGTGAATAATATTGGAAGTTACGTAGATGAGATGCACAAGGGCCTCGATGCCGGGAACAAGGTGTGCTACCACTATTTCATCCACAGTATCGAACCCATGCTGGCCCTCGATATCGTACCTATTTGTTTCGAGGTACTCTCGGGGCTCACCGCTGCGCTCTACACAGACGGCTGCGAGGAAGGTATCGATGCAATAGAGGGCGAGGGCTACCCGGACCATCTATGCTCATCCAACAAGGGTGCGGCAGGCTTCCTGCTCAAGGGATATCTCCCGAAACCGGATATGTTTCTTAAAGGTGCGAACCCCTGCGATGCAAGCAATCGAATCTATGAGTGGGCAGCCCATAAGTGCAAGGTCCCCCTCCTCACCACTGAGACACCCTACTACTTCAACGAGCGGGCGCATCGGTTCATGATAGGCGAGACGAGGAGGCTGGTGGCGAACCTCGAGAAGATCGCCGGGAAGAAGATCGATGAGGGAAGGCTCAGGGAATATGTGGAGTACGGGAATGAGGCAGTGGACTATATCGTGAAGATACAGGAGCTCAAAAAGATGGTCCCTTGTCCCGACACGGGATGGCACAGGCCGGCAGACACCATCTTCATGTGCCAGATAGGCACCCCCCACGGGGCCAAGTACTTCAGAGACCTTTACGGGATCGTCAAGAAGCGCGCAGACAAAGGAGAAGGGGTTGTTCCGGAGGGAAAGAAGGAGAGGAGGCTCGCATGGGGCTACACCTGGGAATGCTTCGACCTGCCCTTCTTCAACTGGCTGGAGAACGAGCATGGCGCAATCTATACAGAAGACACCCTGAGCTATTTCCCAGCCGATGTAGGCAAGGTGGACACGACCAACATGGAAACCATGATTGAGGGGCTTGCCTGGCGGTCCATGCAGATGCCCATGGCCAGGCAGACCATGAGCTTCTCGGACGTGTGGATCAACGACTTCGTGCATATATGTAAGGCGTTCAAGGTCGATGCGCTGATCCTGGGCGGCCACATGGCGTGCAAGCACTACTGGGCGCTCAATAAGCTGATGTCCGACAAGGTGAAGGAAAAGGCGGGAATACCGACACTCCGCTTCGAGTTCGACATGATGGACAAACGCTTCACGAGCCCGGCCGAGCTCAAGAGGATCATGAACGACTTTTTCGCTACATTCTGAGTCAGAAACGCGAAGACGCACAAAGGAGACTGATAACCATGCTTTCACTCGGATGCGATGTGGGTACCATGTTCACCAAGACCGTAGTCATGGACAACGGCAACGTGATCGCACACGACATCACTCGGAACAACGGAACTTTGAAGGAGCTCGTTGAGGCATCCATACATAGTGCCGTCTCCAGGGCCGGGCTGTCCCTTGATGACATCAAGGTCCGTGGCGGTACAGGCATGGGAGATAAATATATCAGGATCGAACATGCCAACCAGGGAATCATCAAATCCCTTGCCAGGGGATCTTTCTGGGCCCTGGCCGGGGCACGGACAGTGGTGGATCTCGGCGGGCTTTCGACCACCATTATATCCTTGAATGGAGCAGGCAAGGTTATCGAATACCGCACAAGCGACAAGTGCGCATCCGGCTCCGGTTTCTTCCTGGAGCTTGCTGCACAGGCCCTCGAACTTACGGTGGAAGAGATGGGTGAGACGGTGGTACCGCCCGAGGAATGTGCGCACATGAGCACCCAGTGCGCAGTATTCTGTGAGAGCGAGATTGTGAGCCACATCAACGATGGTATCGAAGTGAAGAGCATTGTAGGCGGTATCAACTACTCCCTGGGCAGCGGGATCGCCACCATGATCAACAGACTAGGCGCCATACCTGCTATCCTGATCACCGGGGGGGTTGCCAAGAGCAGGGGGGTAGTCTGCGCCCTTGAGAAGCACCTCGGGGTGGAAGTCGTCAAATCGGTACCAGCAGACCACCAGCTCATCGCAGCGGTCGGGGCAGCCCTGTGCGCCCGGGATGTACAGCAATCATGAAACAGGAGGCAGGCTATGATATTCGCTGGATGTGACGTCGGCTCCCTGACAGGGGAGGCGGTCATACTGGAAGATGACCTGATCTTGAGCTCTGAGATCATCCGGGTCAGGCCCCGGCCGGAGCAGACTGCCCGGGAGGTCACGGAAAAAGCCCTTGGAAAGATAGGCAAGACGCTTGCCGACATCGATTACTGCGTGAGCACCGGTTACGGCAGAGAAAAGATTCCCTTTGCCCGGAGCAGCATCTCGGAGATTTCTTGTCACGGCAGGGGAGCCCAGTGGGCGTGCCCGGAGGTCAGGACCATCATCGACATCGGCGGCCAGGACTGCAAGGTCATCCGGGTGGACAAGTACGGCTACATGATGGACTTCGTCATGAACGACAAGTGTGCTGCCGGCACTGGGCGGTTCCTTGAAAGTATGGCCAAGGTGCTGGGAGTGGGGCTTGAGGACCTTGCCCCTCTATCGCTGTGTTCCAAGGGGCGTGTGGCTATCACCAAGACGTGCACTGTTCTGTCGCAGATCGAGGTGATGTACATGATCAGTGACGGCATCGAACGGTCCGATATCGCTGCGGGCATCAACTATGCCATGGCTGAGAGGATTTCGAAGCTGGTCAGGCGGGTCGGTGTCAAGGAGGGAGTGGCTATCACCGGGGGGGTAGCCAAAAACTTTGCTGTGGTGAATGCCATCAGCGACGTCATGGGTATTAAATTCGTGAGTCTCGGTGAGGTCGACCCTCAGATCGTCGGCGCCCTGGGATCAGCGCTGTTCGCCCGGGAAAGATGGCAGAAGGCCCAGCAGAGGGAGGCCGGTCCGACCGGAGGAAAGGCTGCCAAGAGTGTGCGTACTTGAGTTGAAAAGTGCACAAGGAGGACGATATGTGCGAATGCTGCAGCTCTCACAAAAGCCCTGTCAATGAGGTCATCGCTGTTACCGGGAAGGGAGGGACCGGCAAGACTACCCTGACCGCCCTTATGACCCGCATCCTCTGCTCGGAGGGATTCTCGGTCCTGGCCGTGGATGCGGACCCCGCAGTGAGCCTTGCCTATGCCCTCGGGAGTAATCTGGACAGGACCATCGCCGACCTCAGGACAAGAATGATCGAGGATCCGGATGAGAAGAGGAGGATCAGCGACATCCCTATGGAAGAGGTCATAGCAGAGGAAGCTGTCATGACCCTCAAGGGATACAGCCTGTTGGTAATGGGCAAATCCGAAGGCCCGGGCTGCTTCTGCAAGATCAACGATCTCCTCAGGTATGGAATCAGCACGCTCTCCCGGAAGTTCGACTACACCCTTGTGGACTGTGAAGCGGGAGTGGAGCAGATCAACCGGCGTGTCCTGGACACCATCACCAGGCTCTTCATGGTGACGGACACATCCGCCAAGGGCATGCGGACCGCATCCAGCATCCGCGGGATAGCCGGTGAATATGGTATTCGGGGCGACTATTCCAAGGGGGTAATCCTGAACCGGATTCGAGGCACCGAAGAAAATGAGATGAGAAAGAAGGCAAAGGCCCTGGGTATCGACGTTCTTGGATTCATGCCGGAAGACCCCGGAATCACGGAGCTCGATCTGCAGGACAGGCCTATTACCGATATCCCCGAGGATGCTCCATGCCTGAAGGCGGTCAGAAGTATCCTGGAGCAGCAGGGTTTCTTTCATGAGAAACTTAATAGGGAGGAAATGATATGAGGAGCATGTCCAAACAAGCATTCTTTTTTTGCATATTCTGGGCGGTACCTCTCGCGCTGTTTGCCGGGGATTTCATGGCCGAAGGCAATGCCCTCTTTGATAAAGGCAGGACAAGTTTCGAGAGCTATAAACAATCAGGGGATATGTTTGTAAAAGCCCTCGATGCGAATCCAAGCAGTTATGAAGCAGCATGGAAGGCGGCACGTTCTTACCGTTATTTTGCGGATGAATCCAAAAAGGAGAGCGTAACAAGCTGGAAGGCTATCTGTAAGGAGTATGGAAAGCTCGGTATGAAATTCGGTGAAAAGGCAATCGTGCTTAACCCGGACAATGTTGAAGGGAATACCTGGTATGGATTTTCGGTGGCAAGCTATTCGGATAGCGTTAGCGTACTCACCGCCCTACGGGAAGGCCTTAAGGACAAAACACAGACCAGCTTTGAGAAGGCCTACAAGGCAAATAAAATGTATAACGACGGCGGGCCCATTAAGGCCCTGGGACGTTTCTGGTTCGTCCTGCCCTGGCCGCTCCAGGACAAGAAATTGTCATTGCAGTACCTGAGGGAATTCCAGAAAGCTTTCCCCAATGATCCCGAGGGACAGGTGTATCTGGCAGAGACCCTCATGAAAACGGGGAGCAAAAATGAGGCAAAAAAACTCCTCCAAAAGGCATCGGTATCCGATGACAAGTACTATTCCGATTGGGCGAAACGCCTCCTGGCTGATATGTAACAAACGCCCGGTTTTTCCTGAACAATCAATTCAGGCCCTTAAGGGAAAAATCATCTCGTGATTGTGTGCCTCAGAGGATAGCGTTTTTAACTCCTCGAATTATTGATATCACATGAAGATGTTAATTAATTCTTGAGAAGGACAAATGACATATATTTATAAGGGCCGTTCAGACTCATGAAACCTATGGTCTCTGAAGGAAATAGAAGCTTCATAGATGGCCTGAAAGTTATGCTTTCCGAAAGATACCGTGTAGCTCCTTGTATATCATCCTGATATCAGAGAAACTTCCTGTGTCGTGCCAGTATCATAACCATGAGATTCCATTCAAAAGGTATCAATATCATCCGGAGATCCTAAGTTTCATCCTCTTTGATAACGTTGATAGATCTGCGATAACCGAAGGTTTTTAATAAGCCTCAAATCTTATGATATCTGAAAAGAGAGCATTCTCTTGCGGAAGTGCGACCAAATTTTTTAAACTCATCAAAGACATGCTATAGAATTACAAACATTTTTGGCAAGCGCCACATAAAAAAAGAAATCACAGAACCTTCCCTGAAGTCCAATTCCTTGTGGTATTTACTGAAAAAATGATATTGCCTGGCAGCCTGCACTGACGAAGAGCCGGTTTTACAACCGGACTGCAGGCGTGTATGATAGAAACCTGGTACGCGCATCGAGAGAAGGGAGCATTGACATCATGCACTACACGATATTCGAGACACCGGTGATCGGATCTTTTTTCCGGATGGTTTCCCGGGTGTGTCTGAAGGCAATGGGATGGCGTGTGCAAGGGGAGCTGCCCTGTCTGCCGAAATACGTAATTATTGCTGCATACCATACCTCGAACTGGGATTTCGTCATCGGCATCCTCACGGCATTCGTGCTGAAGATCAGGATCTACTGGATAGGAAAAGACAATCTCTTCAAACCCCCTTTCGATCGATTTTTCCGCTGGATAGGCGGCATCCCCATCAACCGGAGCAAGTCGCAGAGAATGGTGGACCGGATCATCCAGGTCTTTCACGAGCACGAGAACCTCATCATAGCGCTTGCACCTGAAGGCACCCGGAAGAAGGCCGGCTACTGGAAAACCGGGTTCTACCATATCGCCGCAGGCGCCGGCGTTCCCATTGTGCTGGCCTTCATCGATTACCCCTCAAAGACATGCGGCATCGGCCCGACATTGGTTCCGACGGGTGATATTGACTCAGACATGGCGGTAATCGAATCTTTTTATTCGGGCATTACCGGAAAATACCCGGATATGATGACCCCTCCGGCCCTGGACCCGGGCAAAAACAGCAAAACCGGCAGCTGACCGCCGAACCGTAAAGGCTTTACGGCCGCGTCGGGTGGCCTTTCTGTGTCATCACGGGAGAAGCTTCTCTCCGTTCGATGGATAATTCCTTATGATCAAGGATCTTCTTCTCCCGGTATTGAGCCCCGAGGCCTGGTTATTATTATAATTTCAATTGGAAAAATCACGGATAAAGGCACCGGCCCCAGCTTTGTATTCCTTGGGTAAATGTCTGAACAGATACGCAACCGGGCAAGGATTATACCTTCACTGCCCATGATTTCCCTTGGTTATCCTTGGAACTCATCTCAGAGATCAACTGTTTGTGGGATGCCGGTGTGCATGAAGGAAATGACGTAGGGCTTTGGCGCACGACATGTGAGAGGAGGTTCAATCAATGGACCGTAACGCCTGTCTTTCGCATCTCTTTGCAGGATATCCCTGTGCAACGGAAATCTATCCCGTTTCCGAGATCTTCCTTGCCGCTCCTTGCCGCTGCAAAAAACCCCGCATACCTGTTTCGAGGGCCGGTATGGTGCCTTTTTTGAGATGAAACCATGCCAGAACCATTATAAAAGGAGAAAAACATGGAGAGAAGATTTTGGAAAATAATCATGATGTTTGCCGTGCTCATAGCATCATCAATAGTGCTCACCGCATGCAGCGACAGCGATCATGATGGCGGAGTTCCCGAAGTTCGCGATGAACAGGCAAACAATGATGACAACCCGTCGGAAGGAGACAACAGCGTCCTGCCTCAGGTAGGGCCTGAAATGCTCACTCTCTACAATTTCACCCTCAGTGTGAATGATACCGATCCGTTTCTGACTCTTTTACAGCCCATTCCCGAATCAGAGGGCGACAGGTCGCTGCAGATACGGACCAGCAGCGATAATCCCATAACCGGCACCTACGATACACAGACAAGACAGGTGACTTTCAGCGAAGGCACGACGTTCCGCGCCGTCATGAGCAATTTCTGGGGAGAAACGGCTGATTTCAGCATCCTGGTTGAAGAGCCCATTATGTTTCAGGACGGCCTTCCCGGGGCCCAGGATGATTTTCCCACACAGGGAGCGTTCACCCTTTTCTATGACGGGAACAGGGTCAACGTGGCCTTTGTCGACAATGAGGGCACCGTGGGCGCAAACATGAACAGGAACGGGGGCGAAACGGTCTTCTATGCGTTCAGCGATCTTGAAGACCTCCTAGATGAGAATATCTACCCCTGGCAGCAGAAGGTGTGCCTGGCCTATTTCGTGTTTGAGGGACTCGCGGAGCAGACCATCTTCGCGGCAAGGTCCACGGATACCATCAATGCCCGTGCCAATGCCTTGAAGGAAAGCGGCAGCGTGTCGTTCGATTGCGGGACATTCCCCGCCGACTCTACCGAAGAGGCTTCACGCACTCTCACCTGGCTCGATTCCAATGGAGACGGCGAAGTCGCCACCGGCGACGACTTCCGATGGGACTTCGTGCAGTGCTGGGACAATGACGAGGCCGGGCTCATCGATGACCTGGTGGACGGGCAGGTCGACTTGGCCGGTTTTGTAAAGGAGACCGAGCAGAGGGATGGAGTTGACATCATGACCCGTTTCGGGTTCGGGCCGGAAGGGGAAAACACCGGGGGGGTGATTTTTACCGATCTCGTCCACACCGAGATCGAAGAGGAGGCCGAGGGAACGTTTACCCCCGAGCCGAGAAGATCTTTTACCCTCAACGGCGGGTACGCAATCTTCTTCACGGAGCCCCCATCGTTGTAAGGACCGTACTCCCGGACATCATCGTACCAGTGTACGAACGGGCAAGGCCTCATACAGGTCTTGCCCGTTCGTAAGGTTTCTTTACTCAAGGAGGATACCATATGGTCAGAGCCGTTATCATCACAGCCCAGGGCTTTCAGGATGAAGAGTATTTATATCCCTACTACCGGCTGAAAGAAATCATGTGCGAGGTTGAAGTGGCTACGCCGGACGGGGAAGTCGTGTATGGAGAATATGGCGTGCCTGCCCGTGCTTCCATGTCGGTAAAGGACCTGGATGCAGGTGAATTCGATGTCGCGGTGATCCCCGGAGGTGTGGCGGCACCCGATAAGCTCCGCATCATGCCGGATGTGGTCCGGTTCATCAGTGAGATGGACCAGAGCAAGAAATTGATCGCAGCCATGTGCCACGGCCCGTGGGTGCTTATCAACGCGGGCGTCGTCAAAGGCAGGAGGGTCACTGCATACTGGACCCTGGAAGCCGATCTCCGCAACGCCGGGGCATCGTATCAGCACAAGGTGCCCGTGGTGGTCGACGGGAATATCATAACATCGCCCATCTATACCAATAACCCTGAATTCCTGCGGGAGATCGTCTCGTATATCGAGAAGAAGATGAGCCCGGGGGCCGGTGTCGTGATACCCTGACGTGATTGCTTTTTTAAGCTGCATGAAAAAACAGAAGGCCTTTGATTCATTCATGGAGTTCCCTGCAGTGAGAATATAGAGTATAACATGCGCTCATGAGGAGCGTAATTCCGTACGAGCTGCGTGTGGGCAGGGCGGGCAGATGATCTCGGCATGGAGATTGATCCTGAGGCTGACGCTGCGGCTCGAGCTTTACATCAATCTTATCGTGGTCCCTCTGGCCGTGTACTACGGTACCATAGCGGGCAGGTACAAGGGCGAGAAGCTCAACTACCTCATCGCGGCATCCATCGTTTCCGCCACGCTGGCCACGCTCTTCGGCATGTTCGTCAGGATATGGAAGCTCTTCAATATCCTCTCCGACCTGGAGACAAAAAGGGATGACTATTCTTCCATAAAGCTCAGGCTCCTTTCGTACCCGCGCTCGGAAAGCACTATCATCACGTTGCGCTGGACCTTCGGGCTTTTGTGCTGCTACCTCATGATGAGCTCCTTCGTCGAGCTCTCGTGGTTCGAAACGATGCCGGTCTTTTTTATCCTGCTCTTGTGCATCCCCATCAACAGCGTCATCTCCTACAGCACAACCGAGCACCTCCTGGCGCCCGTGCTCATGGACGAGAGGATAAGGGGCGTATACATCCCCCGGCACATGTACACGCTCTTCAGCGTCTCCTTCAGGACCGTTCTGACGGTTGTCTCCGTCCTCATCATACCGCTCGTCACCCTCGGGCACTTTCTCTTTCTCTCGAACTTGGACGGGGTCCGGTTCACCGACCTGACCACCCACGTCTTCATCATTATGTCTTTATCCCTGGCCGCGATATTCGTCACGGTCTATGAATCCAATGCAGGGATCCACTCGGGCCTCACGATGACGGTGAAAAATCTTGCCGAGCTCGAAAAGGGAAACTTGAACGTCGAGCCTGTTCCGTTGCTTACAAAGGGCGAGATCGGCGTCATCAGCCAGTATGTCAATGTTCTGGCCCATTCCCTGCGCAATTCCGAAGAGATGTTCTCCAAGGCGTTCCGCTCCTCTCCTGTGGGCATAGCCATATGGAAGATAGAGGGCGGGTACTTCCTCAACGTGAACGAAAGCTTCACCAAGATATCCGGGTATGCACGGGAAGAGGTGGTCGGGAAGACAATCAACGGCGTCGGGCTTTTCCGTTCATCGGATGATTATGAGCGGATGATCAATGCGCTCGGCAGCCAGGGCCAGGTTAGGGGTTTCGACGCGGAGCTCTGCACGAGTTCCGGCGACATCCGGATGGTTACGCTCTCTGCCGAGGTGATCATGCTCTGGGACGAGCCGTGCATGATCGCGACCATCGAAGACGTAACCGAGAAGAAGACCCTGGAGCGCGAAATCATGACCATCGGAGAGCGGGAGCGGCAGAAGATCGGCCAGGATCTTCACGACGACCTGGGCCCCCACCTCATCGGAATCGAGGTGATGAGCGAACTCCTGAAAAAGAAGCTCCAGGAGAACATTGTCCCCTCCTCCGGGGAGGTGGAAAAGATCAGAGGCCTCATCGAAGAAGCTATCCGCAAAACCAGGAGGCTCTCCCGGGGGCTGTGCCCGGTGTTCCTGGCCGATCACGGGCTGGAGTCGCTTCTTCAGGAGATGGCGTCGAACATCCAGGAGGTATACGGGATCACCTGCTCGTTCAGCTATCACGAGTCGATCCTGGTGGACGATATCTCCGTATGCACCCATATCTACTACATCGTGCACGAGGCCATCTATAACGCCATCCGGCATGCGCAGGCAACGAGAGTCGATATCGGGCTCCTGTGCGACGATGACGTGGTGACGCTCACCATCGAAGACAACGGCACGGGCATGGACGTTCACGAACCCTTTTCAGGGATGGGCTTGAAGATCATGAGATTCCGTGCGAAAATGATCGGCGCAGGTTTGAACATCCAGAGCAACCCGGACGAAGGCACGATGGTCACCCTGTCGTTCAAGTACGACGGTAGGAAAGAACCCGTGGAGATGATGAGGTATTGATATTGAGCATGGGCGCATCAGGCAAGGTCAGGATACTTATCGTGGAGGATCACGAGGTGTTCCGCCTCGGGATCAAAGAGCTCATCAACCACGAGCCGGACCTGTATGTCTGCGGGGAGGCCGAGGATGTGGGCGAGGCGCGCAACCTGATCAGGGACCTGGCACCCGACATGGCGGTTATCGACATCACCCTGAAAAGCAGCAACGGCATCGATCTCATCAGGGAAATAAGCCTCTCGTACAAGGCTATGAAAGTCCTGGTCCTGTCCATGCACGATGAGCTCCTCTATGCCGAGCGGTCGCTGCAGGCAGGGGCTCAAGGCTACATCATGAAGCAGGAGACCTCGAAATCCATCGTCAAGGCCATCCGGCATATCCTCAAGGGAAACATCTATGTCAGTCAGAATATCATGGGCAATCTTCTGAACCGGGTCAGGACCGGCCAGAGCTCCCTGGAGAAGTCACCCATAGAGACGCTTTCCGACCGGGAGTTCACGGTCTTGAGAATGGTCGGCGAAGGCAGGTCCACGGGTGATATTGCGGACCAGATGAACTTGAGCGTCCGGACCATCAGCACCTACCGCGAAAGGATCAAGGAAAAGCTTCACCTGAAGAACGCGGCAGAACTCGTGCGTTTCGCGGTCAGGTGGGTCGAGGAGCACTAGGCTTAGAGGGCGGAGCTTTTACCCGCACTGCACTGCCGCAGCCTGCACAGCGCCTTGCGACGATGCATGCTTTTTCCTTGTTATAAAGATCAGGGTGTTGCCGCCCAGAATTACTTCGTTCTTCAACGTGAGGTCGTATCTGTACTTTCTCCTGTTCTTTTCGGATTGGAACAGAGCGGCGAGCTTCAATAAGAGCACGACCGGGAGCCAGAGATACTGCCTCGTTTTTATCTTGTCGCGCAGGATGCATTCGATTTCCAAGCCGTTTATCTCAAACATAAGGTTGATCAATGTAATGGTTACGGGTGAGTTGTGAAAGTTGAAAAGATTGCCCCCGGACCTTGCGTAGTCGTCAAACGATTTCGGTTTGGTGAGATATCCGTGAAAAAAGAATTTGCTGCGTTTTTCCATGTTGGAATAATTCGGTACGCTGAAAATCCCATAACCGCCCGGCTTCAGGACGCGGGTAAATTCCTGCACCGCTCTGTATGGATTGGTCATGTGCTCCAGGCCGTCCACGCAGCATACATAGTCAAACGCATCGTCAGGTGATTCGATCCTCTCGTTCAGGTCGGTATAGATGCATCGAAGGCCGCTGACCTTGAATATCTCCGGCTCGATCTCGCCGCATACGACATCGAAACCGATCTCCTTCAGACGCATGCTCAAGTGACCGAACCCGGCAGGTGCGTCCAGAACCTTTCCTTTCTGTTGCTCCGAAAACCAGGAAAGTATTGTTTTGTGGATACTTCCCCTTGCCTTTGGAGTTATATCCTGATCATCGTAGATGTCGTCGATCTTCGCCATAGAGCAGCTCCTCTTCCCGGCAGCATCATACCATGCCGTACATATCTTAACAGCCGTGCGGCAGCCATAAGGCAAAGGTATGCCCCCAGACTGATTACATCCTACCATCGTTATGCCGGTATGGGAATCTGCATTACCCTGAGACGGAGGTGCCTGACAAGCACTATCGTGCCCGGGCGGCCGAGCAGCATGCCGCGGCCTTTGCGGGATTACACCCCCGCCTTGCCTTCGAGCATGGTCTTCGTAGGCCTGAAGACTTCGACGCCGAACTTGTCGGCCAGCTCGTTGCATTTCAGGATCAGGGTCGGGTAGCCTATGCCCTTGGCCAGCGCGAACGGGCCGATGCCTCCGCCTCCGTTCGCCATGGCGAGGTCGATGTCCTGAGGGCTGTCGGATACGCCTTCTTCCAGGAGCTTGGTGGCTTCGTTCACCTGCAGGGCCACCATGTGGGTGGCATCAAACTCGGTGGTGGGGTTCGAGGTGTCGATGACGGGCCGGCCTGCGGACCAGTCGAACAGTCCCTTGCCGGTCTTCTTGCCGAGGTTGCCGGAGTTGACCAGATCGACAAGGGCCTTTCTGGGCGTATAATCCTTCGAAAGAGTCTCGGAATAGTACTTCTGCGTGTGCAGCACGATGTCGATGCCGACATAATCGAAGAGCTCAAAGGGGGTCATGGCCATGAACGCCTTGAATGCCGCATCGAACTGCATGGGTGCGGGACTGCCTTTATCCAGGATGAGCTGGAGCAGGAGCGCGGTGGGGGCATTCACGCGATTGTAGATGAACCCCGGCGAGTCCTTCTTTACGATGACCGGGATTTTTCCCATTTTTTTGGCCACGTCAAAGGTGGTCTTGACGGCGTCATCCGATGACTGATTCGCGTAGATGACTTCTACAAGCTTGAGCATGACTGCGGGATTGAAGAAATGCATCCCGACGACCCTCTCGGGCTTTGTCGCGGCAGAGGCGATCGCGGTGATGCTCATGGACGAGGTGTTGCTGGCCAGGATCGTGTCGGGCCGCGCAAAGGAGTCAAGCTGTGCGAAGATCTTCTTTTTCAAGCCAAGGTCCTCGAACACGGCCTCGATGACGAGGTCTGCGTCCTTTACCGCAGCCTGAAGGTCGGTCGTGGCGACCAGCCTGGAGAGCATGTCCTCCTTCTGGTCTCCGGTGATCTTGCCCTTGCCGGCAAACTTGGCCAGGCTTTCCTTGATGGTGCTCAGGCCTTTGTCTATAAAGCGCTGTTCAATATCGTGCATGGTCACGGTATATCCGGCCATGATCCCTACCTGGGCAATGCCGTTGCCCATGGCGCCTGAGCCGATTACTGCCATCTTCTTTACATCCATTGTACCCTCCGGAAAATATTCTTATTCACCCTTGAACTCGGGTTTCCGCTTCTGCATGAATGCCGTAAATCCTTCGATCGCATCCTTGGATGACGAGCAGACCTTGCTTGTCGCAGCCTCTGTCTTGAGCCCTTCATCCATTCCTTTGAATTCAAAGGCGGTCGAGGACTGTATGGCAGCCCGTACTGCAAGAGGCGCCTTCTCCGAAAGGGCAGCAGCCATCTCCATGACCTTGGGCAAGAGCTCTTCAGGCGCAAAGACGCCGTCCACAAGGCCTATGGAAAGGGCCTCCCGGGGGTCTAAGCGTTTGCAGTTAAGCATGAGATCCAGGGCCCTGGATCTGCCCAGCAGCCGTGTCATCCTCTGGGTACCGCCCCATCCCGGTATAATACCCAGGTTGACCTCCGGGCAGCCGATCTTTGCCTTGGCATTGTCCGCCATATACCGGAAATGGCAGGCAAGGGCCAGTTCGCACCCTCCGCCGAGCGCATGGCCGTTGATGGCTGCAAAGGTGGGTTTCTCGAAGAGATCCACCCGTGTCCACAAGGCACGCCCCACATCGCCCACGTCGGGGTGGTTGATCGCATCCATCACGTCCATGCCGGCGCAGAAGCTCTTTTCACCCGTGCCGGTGATGACCAGCGCCCGCACATCGCTGTCCGCTGACAACTCGTTCAGGGCCTTGTCGATCTCCTGCAGCATGGTGTAGCTCACCGCATTGTTCGCCGGGCGGTTCAGGGTAAGCACGGCAACGTATGCATGTCTTTCAATGAGCAATGTTTCGAAATCCATTTACTCCTCCTTTTTAAAAGATAACGTCCCGGATACTGCCAGATTACGCATTCTTTCCTCCCGCTTTCACCTGAGCCGAGAACATCTGCTCGATCTCTCCCTGGAAACGTTCCTTGATAATCCGCCGTTTAAGCTTGAGCGTCGGCGTAAGCTCTCCTTCCTCCACGCTGAAGGGCCGCGGGAGCAAGGTGAAATACTTGATCTGCTCGTACCTGGACAGGTGGCTGTTTACCTCGTCCACCTGGCTCTGGATAAGGGCTTTGACCTTTTCATCCCTGATGAGCTCTTCGGGACTTGTAAGCGGGATACCCGATTTCTTCGCAAAGCGGTTCAGCTCGGGGAAATCCGGCACGATCAATGCGGCCAGATACTTTTCCCCGTCGCCGACGAGGCAGGCCTGGTCGATGTAGGGGCGGGATATGACCGCGAGCTCTATGGGATGCGGGGCCACGTTCTTG
Source organism: Syntrophaceae bacterium UBA6087 (assembly GCA_002448235.1). GTDB lineage: Bacteria > Desulfobacterota > Desulfomonilia > UBA1062 > UBA1062 > Phosphitivorax. The sequence continues at coordinate 64,277 of DIXF01000015.1, read as the reverse complement.
CCGCCGGAAGTGACGAAGAGCTCCTTTTTCCTGTCCGTGATCTCCAGAAACCCGTCTTTGTCGAACCGTCCGATGTCGCCGGTGCAGAACCAGCCGTCAGCGGTAAAGGTCTTTTCGTTCTCCTCGGGCATGCCCCAGTAGCCCTTGAAGATCTGGGGGCCCCTGGCGAGGATCTCGCCGTCGTCCGCGATCTTCTCCTCTGTCCGGATGACGGGCTTGCCCACGGTCCCTGCCTTGACCTGGAGTCGGTAGGCAAGTGACAGGTAGGCGACCATGAGCTTGATCGAGCGCAACGGGTTCGTGTAGGGAGACAAGCCCAAAGCCTGCTTCCTGACCATGCAGTCGATGGTCCAGTCGATCATCTTGTTCTGGAACCAGGTGAGACCGGCCCTGTCCAGCCCCCAGAATTCCGGTGCATTGTAGTTGAGTACGGCCGCAGTCTCGGTGAGGCCGTAGCCTTCGCAGAGCTGGACCCCCATGGAGCGGAAGAAGGTGCACACCTCTGCGGAGAGCTTTCCTCCGCCGGAGCCTGCCATGACGAGACGGTCGATGCCCACTTCCCTGCGTATCCTGTTGAACACGAGGATATTGGCCTGGGAGAAGAGCCACAGGTCCAGTACCCCGAGCCGCTTCCCCTGTGCCATGGCATCGGTGTACTTCTGCCCCTGGCGCATGGCCCAGGCGAAAACTTTGCCCACCAGCGGCGGCTGCCGCGAAATGATCGCATTGATCTGGTCGAAGACCTTTTCGAAAAACCGCGGGATGCTGATGATCACGTTGGGCCGGAGCTCTTTCAGCGTTTTGGGAATCCGGCTGAAATCGGGCTCGAAGGCCAGGATGCCGCCCTGCTTTATCCCGCCTACGTGGTAGTCGCAGGAGCGGCCGTAGACATGGCAGATGGGCAGGTGCACCATGAAGAGCAGGCGTGAATCGGGATCCAGAGCCTGGCGACGGATGAGGGTCGGGTCGCTGAACTGGTCGATGGAGGCCATCCAGTTCGCATGGGTAAGCATCACGCCCTTGGGCTTTCCGGTTGTTCCGGAGGTATAGATGATGCTGACGAGGTCTTCGGGCCCTGCCGCGGCAATGCCTTCTTCGAGCTTGGCTTGGTCGAAGCTTTTCCTCCCCAGTTCGAGGACATCGTTGAAGTGAAAGATTTTATCCGCTGCTTCACTTTCGTACGGGCTCATGGTGATGATGATCTCAAGTGAGGTCTCGGATCGGGCCGAGCGGGCCATTTCGGCCTTGTCTGCGGTGGAGCAGAAAACCACCTTCGTGCCGCTGTCGGCGAGCATGTAGGAGAACTCATCCTTCGACAGGGTAGGGTACAGCGGTACCTCGATCCCTCCTATGGCCAGGATGGCCTGGTCGGCAATGATCCAGCGCGGACGGCTCTCGGAAAAAATCGCGATCTTGTCTCCCCGGCAGACGCCGAGTGCGGTCAGTCCGGCAGCGAGTTCGAGAGAAAGCCTCCTTGTTTCTCCCCAGGAAAGGGTGTGAAATTCACCTGTCGGGTCTCCGCGCCCGTCGAATCTCCCCATGAGAAAGGGCCTGTTCTCATCCATTTCACGGGCACGTTTATGAAAGAAACCGCAGAGGGTATCGTCTCGAAATTCCATAGAAATCCTCCATGACCATATCACAAGCTTAAAAAACGATCTTCCTGGCTTGGCAATATGTTTATACTACCATAAGATATTCCATTACCTCATACTAAGGTATGAAAAAGGGATACAAAGCAGGGGCAGGTTTGCTGAAGGAAGCTACATTCCCGCTTCCCTGTCATGGAAAAAACGTGTGAGGAATTCAGCATCGGCAGGTGAAAGGTTGAATTCGAATATGGCCTGGTCTATGAGTTTCCGCGTGGGCTGACCGGGATTGTCTTCCAGTTTCTCGGAAATCCATCTGATGGCTTTTTTTGTTTCTTCCCGTTCTGATATGATGTTCATCTGAAAACCTCCCATGGTAGTTGATGATCTCTTAGTAGTGCCCGGTACGGGAAGTGTCAAATTACCCGGTCTTTTAAGGATCTCTCCGGGCGCTCTCGAAGGTATGGGGTATCTCAAAGGGTCTGGTCCGTCCATTGAGGCACGCCGCACTTGCGCTTCAGTCATCGGGGACCTGCGCTTAATATTCAAGATAAATTAATTACGAAAAATGCACGGTTCCTAACGAAACTGTCGTTTTTCTCAACCGGTCGTTTTTTCATTTTCCCGGGATCATTACTTTTTTCAGATTGGCTCGCCAATTGCCTTTCTGCATTTTAAGCAGTTAATCGAACTACCGGAGGCAACCTTATGAAACATGCATGGAATGTAGTGCTGGCCGTCGTATCGCTCATATTCCTTTATCCGGCTTATGGAATCGCCGCATCGGTCCTGGTAAGCTGGAACGCGAACACGGAGAGCAATCTCGACGGGTACATAATTTACTACGGCACGCAATCGGGGGTGTACAGCGCGGCAGTAGATGTGGGCGACGTCACGAGTTATCAGTTCAACAATGTGGGAACCGGAAGAACATACTACATAGCGGTAACAGCGTACGATACCTCGGGCAATGAATCGGATTACTCCAACGAGGTGAGCGCCTATGTTCCCGCACAGCAGACAACGCCCACTATCTCGCTGCTCTCCCCGCAAAACGGTACCGTGTTGAGCACCGCGCCCACGCTCACCTGGAAGGGCAGCGGTTTAGCGCGGTACAAGGTTCTCGTTTCGAAGGACGGCAGAAACTACTACAGTATCTATACCGGAACCGGGACATCGTGCACCTTCCCGCTTTCCTGGTGGAGATACCAGATTGCATCCGGCGGAACCGTATACTGGTATGTGGAAGGCACTACTTCCGGCGGCCAGGTGTACAAAAGCAGCCGGTACTACTTCAAGAAACGATAACCTCCTGCGTGTAATCCAACGGAAAAAGGGAATGGGGTCAATGCCCCATTCCCTTTTTTTGTGGAGTTCCACCGGCAAGAGAGTGATTGGGCGGGCGCCGATAGATAATCAAAAAACCTGTAACTCAGGATAATTTATCTTGACTCGGTAAAATAACATGTGTAATTAATTATAGCTTAGAAATATTGATTCACTGTTATTATGCTATATAATAAATTCAAAGGAAGAGAGAATGTCGAGTCCGCTGGAAGAACGCAAGGCCGAGACGCGGGAGATTATCTTCCAGGCCGCCAGCAAGGTATTCAGCGAAAAGGGATATCACAAGGCCCAGATCGCGGATATCGTCAAGGCGGCAGGCATATCCACCGGCAGCGTCTATGCGCATTTCAAGGATAAACGGGACCTGTTCGAGCAGATTACCCGCGGGACGCTCGAAGCTCTGCGGGTAAGGCTGAAAAGCTTAAGCGAAACCAGAAAACCCGGCGACGCCCGCGAACGCATCCGGCAGTGGAAACCGGCATACGCCGCTTACTTCGACTATGTGGAAGCGAACCCGGAGCAGGTCCTCATGATCCTGCGAGGCGGCTTCGCGGTCGATGAAGAGCAGGATATCGTCCTCTGGGATTTTTTCCAGGATTTTGCATCCGATATCGCAGAAGATTTCCGCAAGTGGGAAGACTTCGGCTTTCTCAAGGGGGTAAACGGCTCACTCATGGGGCATATCATCATAGGGATGTGCCACCAGGTGGGATTGAGCTACCTGGTGGATCGCCGGTTCACCCGTGACGAAGCTATCGACAATCTCATGGCCATCACTCAGGCAATGGTCTCCATGTACCTGACGGATAAGGGCAGGGCCGAAATCGGCGACATGATCGTCCCCGTTTAATATAGAGTGCTTCATCTACAACCGGCTTCACCGCTGTTTTTGGAAATGACCGACAAAGAGGAGGGTAATATGCTGTCCAGATCCGAAGTATCAGCCGGGCTGTCCCGTTTTCCGAAGTTCGAGGACACCCATTTGAGTCTGCCGTATGCCCCGCGCATGCCCAAGCACATGGTCAGGGAGATCCAGGAGGTCATAGCCCTTGCCCGGAAGTTCAACGATGAGGTGGCAAGGCCCAGGGCTCTCGAGCTTGACCGGAAGACCCACGAAGATCCGGATTATATGCCGTTCGAACTCGTCGAGATCGCCAACAAATGGGGCTTCTACACCAAGTGGATACCAAAGATGTTCGGAGGCCAGGGGGCAAGCATGCCGTCCATGTCGTATTTTGCCGAAGAGATAAGCTCTGTCTGCGTCGGGATCATGAACGTCATCGGCGTCCACTACCTCGGCGTGGCCGGTCTGATCGCTTCGGCCAATCCGGCCCTGGCAAAAAGGGTCATCAGCGAGGTGGCCCATGGCGAGAAGACCGGCAAACCCTGCCTCATTGCGCTGGCTACCACCGAACCCGGCGCTGGAACGGATGTGGAAGAGGTGGATCTCGTAGACAAGGGCAAGGTCGCCTGTCATGCAAAGAAAGTCCCCGGCGGGTACATCGTCAACGGCACCAAGGTGTTCATCTCCATGGGACACGTGTCGACCTGGACCGTGCTCCTTGCATATTCCGATCTCAAGAAGCCTTCCGTGTCTGGCGTGGGCATGATGGTGAAGACCGGCACCAGGGGATTTTCCTTCGGGACCCATGAAAACAAGATGGGCCAGCGGGTCTGCCCTGCCAGCGTGCTCATCTTCGAGGACTGCTTCATCCCGGACGACCAGGTGCTCTTCAGTGAGGAGCTGATGCAGAAGATCTCGAAGAAGCCCATGAAGGACCTCTCCCAGCGTTATATCGACTATGTGGTCTCGGCCACGCGTCCGGGTGTGTGCGCATTCGGGGTGGGCGTCGCACGGGGGGCCTTCGAGGCCGCGCTCAACTATGCAAATAAAACTACGGTCTACGGCAAGCCCCTCATCAAGAGCGAGTGGGTGCAATGCATGCTTGCCGAGATGTACAAGAACGTTGCGCTGGGAAGGCTCGCCTATGTTGAGGCGAACTACGCCAACAGCCTCCGCGGCATGTATAGGCTCCTCCAGCTCAAGCCGCTGTACTACTACTTCCGTCTCATGCCGAATGCCTACTTCGAGAAAGTGGTCGGGCCGACCCTCGATAAAGAATATTCCGGGAAGTTCATGCGGAAGCTCTACTACGACTGGGTCAAGCCGAAGGACCAGATGTGCTGCTCGGGCTGGGCTTCTCTGGCGAAATTTGCGGGCACGGACATCGGCGTACGCAACTGCCAGATGGCGATCGAGCTCATGGGATCCACGGGATTGCGTCAGGATGCAGGGGTCGAAAAGATGCTCCGTGACATCAAGCTCCTGCAGATCTACGAGGGAACCAACCAGCTCAACCGGCTCAACACGTTCAAGTGTCTCATCGCGCCGGCAGCGCCGCAGGCAGATGTATTTGCAGACTGATCATACAAGGAGGAACCAATGCTGACCTCATTCAACAGCGACCTGAAACCCTTTGAAGACCTGGCGCAGTCATTTGCGGCCAAAGAGCTTTCGAAAAAGACCGAAGAATACGATCGCTACCCCTTCGGTGATTTTTTCGAAGACGTCCTGAGCAAGGCCTACGAGGTAGGATTCCTTGGCGTCATGCTTCCAGAGGAGTTCGGAGGCATCGGCGGGAACATCGGCACGCTGTGCGTCATCCTGGACAATATCTGCCGGGCCGACAGCTCCCTGGGAGGGATATTATTCACCAATGCCCTGGCCCAGGAGATCCTGCTCACGGCTCATGCGGAATGGCTCGCAAAGGGCATCTTCGCCAAGGCAACGACCGCACGGGAGTTCCTGGTCGCTTTCCCGTCCTATACAGACCCTTCCCATAGCGATGAAATCCCCGGCTTTTCCAAGTCGCGCAAAGGCTATACACTCACCGGCAAGCTCGAATTCCTCGTGCTTGGAGGCCTGGCGGGCAAGGCCGTGATCCCGGCCCGGAACGGCAAGGGGGGAGCCTGGTCCCTTTTCCTTGCGGACCTCTCCGCGAAAGGGATCTCAAAGAGCGATCCCATCTTCAGCATCGGACTGCATGCATGTCCTGCCATCGATGTCGATTTCCGGGGAGTGGGCGCGGAGCTCATCGGTGAAGAGGGCAAAGGCGGGGAGTACTTCGCGCAGGCGTCGTTAAAGATGCACGTGGCTGCGGCGGCCATGAACGCAGGGATCATGAAGGGCTCGCTCTCAGAGGCGCTTGCCTATGCGAAAGAACGCTCCCAGGGCGGCCGCGAGATCATCAAATGGACCGAGGTGAGCATGCTGCTCGCCGGCATGGCCGTCAAGGCCGACGTGGCGGAGATGTGCGTCGCCCAGGCCTGCCGGGCACTTGATCTCGACGGGGCAGCTTGGGGCTCTCACTGCATCGCTGCCGGGCTGCACGTCCATGAGCTGGCTTGCGAGGCCGTCACCGACGGGGTGCAGGTTCTCGGGGGAAACGGCTACATGAAGGATTATGGCCAGGAGAAGCGCTTCCGTGATGCCCGCCAGGTGCAGGCTCTCCTTGGAAGCCCGCCCATGAAGAAGCTCGATCTGATACGCGATCTTGCAGGCCTTGCCGGGAGCGGCAGGTAATATACACCGGAGGAAAAGAGGACCATGAAGAATCTGAAGAATAAGACCGCGGCCGTCACAGGTGCTGCTTCGGGCATCGGCAGGATGCTTGCCGTCAATCTTGCAGACGAGGGGTGCAACCTGGCCCTCGCGGATATCGACGAGGCAGGGCTGCAGGAGACGTCGCGAATTGTCGGCAACGGGGTGAAGGTTTCGACCCATATCGTGGACGTGTCGAAGCGGGACCGGGTGTTCGGCTATGCCGAGGAGGCAGCCAGGCACCACGGCGGCATAGATATCGTCATAAACAACGCAGGCGTTGCCCTGGGCGATTTCCTGGAAACCGTCCCGCTGGAAGATTTCGAATGGTTGATGGGCATCAACTTCTGGGGCGTCGTGTACGGCACCATGGCATTCCTTCCCCACCTGAAGAAGCGGCCCGAGGGGCACATCGTCAATGTCTCCAGCATTAACGGGATCATACCCAATCCCAACAACGGCCCCTACTGCTCCGCCAAGTTCGCGGTCAAGGGCTATACGGAAACCCTTGCCCAGGAAATGCACGGCACGAACATACGGATAAGCTGCGTGCATCCCGGAGGGATCAAGACCAACATCGCAAAGAACGCCCGCGTGAACCGGGCCATGTACGCCCTGTCCAAGGAAAAGGCACAGAGGCTCTACGAGGACGAGCTTTTCCGGACCACGGCGGATGAGGCGGCAAAGATCATCATCGCAGGGATAAAGAAAAACAAGAGGCGCATCCTGGTGGGCACCGATGCAAAGGCCATTGACCTTCTCACGAGGTTTTTTCCGGTGACCGCGGTCAGTTTGAGCGGCTTTTTCAGCAGGTATGTAGCGCGGGCGTACGCGCAGAAGAAGGATTGAGCAAAACCTTCAAGCGGGCAATACCTGCTTGAAGGGAAGCGTAAAAATGAACCGTATCCATGAAAATAATCGAGGAGGATGTATGAAAAAAGGAGATTTCTTCAAAGGTGTTTACCAAATGGATATGATGACTAAAGACCTGTCTCTGGAGGGCAAGCTCCCCGTATTCTACTACGACAATACGGCCATGACGGCTATTTTCACCGCCCCTGTCGAGAAGGTCCGCAAGCATCTTCCCCTGCCGGAAATGCATCCGGTGGAAGCCTGGAAAGGCAAGGCGCTGGTCGCTTTCACGGCCTTCGAATACCGTAAGACGGACATCGATCCCTATAACGAGTTCTCCATCTCCTTCCCCATCACCTTCGGCAGGAGGGTCATCCCCGGCCTCACGGTTTTGAGCATGATGCTGAAAAGATACTTCATGGCATACGTCTGGCAGCTCCCGGTAACCACCGAACGGGCCCGCAAAGGCGGCGTAGAACTTTACGGATATCCGAAGTTCCTCGCAGACATCACGTTCTCCCAGGAAGGCTCCATGCTGGCATGCAACCTTTCCGAAGGGGGGGAAAAGATCCTCACGCTGAAAGGGAAAAAGCTCAAGACCTCCCCGGAAAAGACCAACCGGTTCAAGACGTTTTCCGTGAAGGACGGCATCCCGCTCGCGGCAAACGTGTACATGAACCCCCTCGAGTTCGGCAAGAGCATGAATCCGGGCGCGGCGCAGCTGAGCCTGGGCGACAAGCACAGCATCGCCCTGCAGCTCAGAGATCTGGATCTGAGCAAGAAACCGATCTTCTTCCAGTACATGCCGTTCATGGAGGCCATCCTTTACGGGCCGAGAAATCTCATGGACGATTGATGAGGAGCCTTTCGGTCAGGACCCGGGACTGAAAGGATGATCCGCAGCATGGGGGGGCAGAAGCCCTTTTCTCACCGCCCTGAGGCGTGAACGGAGAAAGGATCGCAGTCTGTCCCCCCTGCATATCCCTCCCCCTCTCTTCAAAAGCCCTGATGCTCCATGTCAACGGAGAATAATACTTATTGCGGTTGCGGAAACGCTGAAGGACATGATGTTATCATGGCCGCAACTATTCCTTACAGCCAAAGGGCTGTTGAGATGAGATATCGCCCTGATAATCAACATCGTCCGTCATCTCATGAGGTCTGCATTTTTCAAGCGGTTATTTTGCGTAACAATACTTGGAAGTTGCCTCACTCCGTGATAAAATGATCATCTCTTCATCGGGCGCGGCTATCGGTAAGGGAGATCTGCTGCGGCTTATAAACCGGTTCCAGAGGGTATAACAAAGATCCATTGTTTCTTCAGCAGAGCAGGGGTTTTTAAGTTCAACCATGCAGAGCTAAAAAGCCGATGCTGAGACAATCTTTTTAAGAAGAGAGGAGATGCGATGAGGTATCCTGGCCCAATCCCGCTTGCAAGCAAGGCTGCAATCCTGATAATAGCCGCCATCTGCCTTATCGGGCAGGGCTCTGTTGCATCTGCAGCGGAGTTGCTGAATCGATCCGTCACCGGTAATAACCGGGAGGTTGTGAAGGCGAATCCACTGGCGCAGAACATTCGGCTTTCGCTCACCCATCCGGCCGGCAAGAGCCCGAAAGTCTTTACGAAGGGCTGGGTCTTCGGGGCAAGCTGCCTTGTCAACCCGGGCACCAGGGATCAGGTTGACAACTCCGGGAATGTCCGCTGGAAAGGAACGGGCACCTTCACGCCGGACCGCGGGCGGCTGAGCAGACCCGTCTTCAACGGGCCCGGCACGAACAGCATAACCCTGTATGTGGAAAAGGACGGAAAGATCGTATGTGAAAAAACCTTCACGGTGGAAGCCGTGGACCCGCAGGGATATGCCCGGGTGGGGGGCATGGTGCAGTGCCCCAACTATGCGATGGGATGCCCTGCCTGCCCGCATCCCGTTCAGGGACCGATCTCGTCGGGAAGCCCGAACGTGTTCATCGATGGCCTGCCGGCTGCGAGGGCGGGTGACACCGGCATGCATGCCGGGGGCTGCGGACCGACAAACTTCGTCATAAAGACGGGCGATCCGAGCGTGCTTATCGACGGGAAACCCGCGGCAAGGGTGGGGGACCAGACACAGCACAGCGGCGGCATGGGCAGGATAATCACCGCAGCCGGGAAATAGGAGGAAGCACTGGATGGGCACTTCGCTGATGGATCCACTATACATCAGCATCGCTCTCCTGTTGTTTTTACCCAGGGAACATAACTTTTAGCGGAGCACAGCGGTGCCGGTCAGATTGTTCGGAACTCCCTGTGCACCACAGCTCTACCGCAAGACGGCATCACAGCAGGTTCAGCTGTGTTGCCTTTTTGACCGCCTGGAAGCGCCTTTTTACGTTCAGCTTGCTGAAGATATTGTAGTTGTGGGTTTTGACCGTTGTCAGGGCGATGCAGAGCTCGTCGGCGATCTCCTGGTTTGAAAGGCCGTCCGCAATGAGTTTGAGGATTGCGGTTTCCTGCCGGCTCAAGCGTTCTATCTGCGCATTGAACAGGTCGTCCGGAATGGCAGGCTGGTGCTGTTCGCTCCCGGATTCTCCTCCGACTATATCCAGCAGGCAGGCGGCGAAATCGGGATACACCCCCCCGGCGATCCCAAGGCGCAGCAAATCCGCCATGGGAGTTCCCTCCTCGATAAAGATCCGTACATATCCTTCCCGCTCCGCCAGAGCCAGGGTTTTTTCGAGTGCGGCCAACGCATGTCCGTCGTCCTTCCTTGCGTGATGCACCAGCGCGGTCAGCATGAGCGTCTCTAGCTCCAGCTCGCCCCAGCCGTCGCTGCCTGCCTTGCCGGAGATCTCTTCAAGAAAGCGCAAGGCATCTTCAAGGGGAAGGCGGCACAGGGGAGCGGGACGTACGCCGGACTCGGCAAGGGACAGCCGCACCAGGGAGAGCCGCTCGGTAAAATACCACTGTCTCGCCAAAGGGTTGCTGGATGGCCGGGCCTGGCTGCTCAATGTCAGGCCGTACCGGTCTGCCAGGCGGAAAGCGGATTCGATGGACGACAGGTTGCCGCGATAGCGCTGGAGCAGGTGACGGATGCGAAGCGCAACCGAGTACGTCTCTGCTCCCGGGCACGACTGCTCCATGAGGCCGATTTCGGTCAGCAGGGAGAAGATATCCGTCAGCTCGGCGCCCTGGCTGAACCTGAGACGGGCGAGGAGCGCATTGTACGAGATGGCCGTAAATGTTTCCTTTAGCAGCCGGATGGGCCTGGTGATCTCATGGAGCATCCGGTCCGCGGTTTTGAGATCGTTTTTCTCGATTAGGACATAGGAAAGGACCAGCTTGATGAGCCCGAGCATTTCGGGAGGAAGCCTCCGGGTTTTTATGAACGAATCGTCTATGGACTTGAGAGACTCCCGGCACATGGCTTCCGATTCCCGGAGCCTCCCCCTGGTCTTTGCAAGATAAGCCCGGAAGCAGTCTATCGTGACGACCGAGAAGCCGAGTCCTTCGACGAATCCGATGGTTCTCGCTTCCTCAAGGGCCCTTGCAGCGGCCTCGGGCTCGTCCATGTTCATGTAGGTCATCCCCAGGATGTTGTAGACACCGGCCCGCACGATGGGGAAGTCCCCTTCCGTGCCTGCGAGGCTGCGCTTGCACAGGTCGATGATCTTGTTTGCCGGATCTCCCCGTTCATAGGCCAGATACACCCGCAGGGCATTGGCGTGCCCGAGGACCTGGCGCTCGCGCACGGAGAACGATCCCGCGCCGCAGTTCTTCTCCAGATAGGCCTTTTCCGCATCTCGCAAGAGCTGTCCGATCACCTCATAGGGTATGCCCGTTCTGTTCCTCAGGTTGTTCAGGAACAGGGCCCAGGCATATCCGGTACAAAGTCCGGGATGAGAAGTAATGCTCTTGCTCGGCAGAGACTTCATCCACCGCAGGGCAGTCGAGGATTCACCCCTCAGCAGGGCGATGCCGGCATACTTATCGACGAGGCTCATGGCGCGGTCCCAGTCTTCGGCTTCTATCGCGTGCCGGATTGCCTCATCCGGCATGTCGTTTTCCACGAACCACTGTGAGGCGCGTGAATGCAGGCGCCGGACGCGGCCGGGATCGAGTTTCCGGAGGCGGCTTTTCAGGGTGTCTGCAAACAGGACGTGATAACGGAATTCGCGGCGCTCGTGATCGAGCGGGACGATGAGCATGTTTCCTGCGCACAGCGCTTCAAGCGTAGCTGCGCTGTCTTTCTGCCCGGTGACGGCGTCGCACAGCTCTCCGCTCAGACGATCGAGAATGGAGGTTTCCAGCAGGAAAGACTGAACCTCGTCAGGATGGGATGAAAACACTTCTTCCATGAAATACTCGATCATGTGTTCGTACCCTTTGGACACCAAAGGGGCATCCCCGGGCAGGTCTTTCTTTATGGCGACGGCGGCGATCTGCAACCCTGCGGCCCATCCTTCGGAGTAGGTGCCCAGCGCGGGTATGTCATCGTCGGCAAGTTTGCCGCCGATCACTTTTTTGGCGAAGAGGGCTATTTCCTGGGACGTGAAGCGCAGGTCATCGGCATCAAGCTCTGTGAGCTGGTTCTTGATCCTCAGGCGCCCGATGGAAAAAGGCGCTTTAATCCGGGTCGAAAGGACGAGGTGGAACTGGGGAGGCATGTGATCGATGAGGAACTTTAAGTCGGCGTGAATGGTGGGGTTGCCGATGAGGTGATAATCGTCAAGAACCATGACAAAGGCCCTGTTCTCTTCGAATATCTCATTGATAAGGGTGGTCAGACACGTTTCAACCGGGAGCTGGGAGGGCGAGTAAGACTGAAGCATTTCAAGGGCGGCCCTGCCGAGCCCCGGCCGCGACACCTGAAGAGATGAGATGAAATGGGTCCAGAAACGTAAAGAATCATTGTCGACCTCATCGAGGGAAAGCCAGGAAAAGATCTTCCTCCGGCTCAGCGCCCATTCGCCCAGGAGGGTCGTTTTTCCGAAACCGGCGGGTGCGGACACGATAATCAGCTTGTGCTCCAGTCCGGAGTTCAGAAGCCTGACCAACCGGGGCCTGCTCATCCAACCGGCCTGGGCAGGCGGGATGGCAAGCTTTGTTTTGAGAACGCTGCTGATCATAAAACCACACTCCACCGGGCGGAAATATTTCCCGAGTATATATCATATAACATTGTTTATTTATACACACGCGTGGATATTCGCCGGAGAAACCGAGGGAGAAGGTTTGAACTGAAGGGAAGTGTTTTCCTCATAAGGCAAATAAAAAAGGCTGCCCCTTCTCCCGGTGAGAGAAGGAGCAGCCTTTACCGGGTATTTACCGGTTTACCTGCAGGGCTGAATTTTTACGCCTAGGCAAAACTCTCCTGCGAGATATGGACGATGGAGAGGTCTTCGCTCTTGATCGCCCTGATCGTTCCCTCGATCTCCGGAAGCACGTTTTTGATGAAGTATCGTGCGGCTTTGACCTTGCCGTCATAGAAGGCGATCTCTCTGCTCTCCTTTGCCAGGTTCGTCAACGCGGCCTGATCGGCTGCATCCGCGCCTTTTTCCGAGCACAGCGATGCCAGCTTGGACGATGCGATGTCGGCCTGCCAGAGCAGCATCCATGCAGAGATGATCTTGCCCATCATCATGAGGAACGGATACGCGTTTCCAACGGGAATGAGGAACTTCCCGGCCTTGGCGCAGGATGCAAAGAAGAGGCTCATATCGGTCAGGGCAGTGATGCCTGCCTGGACGTCGTCGGCAAGGTCCTTGACGGCCTGGTTCCCCTTGGCCTTGGCAACCGTGGAGTTCATTTCTCCCAGCATATGCATGAAGTATGTCCCTTTTTTCATGCCGAGCTTTCTCCCCACGAGGTCAAGGGACTGGATACCGTTGGTTCCTTCATAGATGCTGGCGATCTTCTCATCCCGCATGAACTGTTCTATGGGGTATTCGCTGCAATAGCCGTATCCGCCGTACACCTGCATGGCTGTCTCGGTGACTCTGAACCCGATATCCGTCGTGTAGGCCTTGCAGATCGGCGTGAGCACCTCGAAAATGCCCATCCATTTATCCAGCTCGGCATCGTCCGAGGCGGCCATTGCCCTGTCGCCGCAGATGGTCGCGTAATACATGAGGGCACGCAGGCTGTCGACGTTGGCTTTCATCCACAAGAGGTTGCGGCGCACATCGGGGTGCTCGATGATGTTTACGCGCGGGGCTTCCGCGTTGCCGAAATTCATCAGCGATGCGCCCTGAACCCGCTCCTTGGCATACTGCAGCGCGTGCAGATACGCGATGCTCGCACTGCACAGGCCCTGCAGTCCCGTGGAGATACGAGCCTCGTTCATCATCTGGAACATGATCTTCATGCCCTCGCGCTCCTGCCCCAGAAGCTCGGCTTTGCATGCGCCGTTGTCGCCGAAGTTGATGACGCAGGTGGCGCTGCCGTGGATGCCCATCTTCTCCTCGATCTTGGCGATCTCGAAATCGTTGCGGGCACCGAGGCTGCCGTCTTCGTTGATGAGGAACTTAGGCACGAGGAAGATCGATATGCCCTTGGTGCCGGCCGGATCGCCCTCAATGCGCGCGAGCACGGGATGGATGATGTTCTCGGCCAGGTCGTGGTCGCCGCCGGTGATGAACATCTTTGTGCCCTTGATGAGGAACGTGCCGTCGGGCTGCCGGATCGCCCGGGTGCTTAAGTTGCCGACGTCGGTGCCGGCACCGGGCTCGGTCAGGCACATGGTGCCGCCCCATTTGCCGGTCATCATGTCGGGGAGGAATTTATCCTTCTGTCCGGCGGTGCCGTAGGATTCGATGAGATGCGCAGCCCCCTCGCCCAGGCCCGGGTAGGAAACGAAGGAAAAGTTGTGCGTGAACCACTCGTGCGCAGCCACCCTTATGAGGAAGGGCAGCCCCTGACCGCCATGTTCGGGAGGGAACGACATGCAGTTCCAGCCGGCCTCGCAGAAAAGCTTGTACGTCCGCTGGAAACACTCCGGGACATGGACCTGGCCGTCTATGAGTTTGCAGCCGACCTTGTCCGACTCCGCCAGGGTTGGCAGCACTTCTTCGACAGCGAATTTCTGAGCTTCGCTTAAGATCATCTCGAACATATCCTGAGAAAATTCTGCATACTTGGGAGCATCGCAAAGCTTCTCAGCCCCGAGCATTTCGAACAATACGAATTTCTGGTCTCTTTCATCCAAAATAAGGTTGGCCATCTGCATCTCCTCTCTTTTACGCTGGTATCCTTAAAAAATATATTATTCAGGAAGACTGTAGTTTTCTCATCCTACTTAAGTATGAAAAATGCCTGCGAGGGTTCTTTCCTTCCTGTAATTTCCTCGTTCTTTGAATTCTGTTTATAAAAATATAATATATTATCGTACAAGCATATGCAGACGCCTGTTACAAAAGATTCAGTTCCCTCTCGATTGAAGAACCCCCCTGTACCCGTTACATTACTATCGAATTGTTCTGTATAAAAGGAGGTTGTCAATGGCCGGAGGATATGCCGGGAAATTTTTACTGGTCAATCTTTCTCGAAAGGAATGCAGGGACTTCACAATCGGTTCCGAAGATCTGAAGAAATATATCGGCGGGAGCTGTCTTGCCGCAAAGATTTTTCTCGATCGCTATCCCCTGACAGTCGATCCCCTCTCTCCGGAAAACCCGCTTATGATCATGGCAGGGCCCATGGTGGGAAGCGGTTTCCCGGGTACGTCCCGGTTTTCCATCTGTGCAAAATCACCCCAGACGGGCATCTGGGCGGAATCGGCCTGCGGTGGCACCTTCGGCCCCGATCTCAAGAGGGCCGGGTATGACGGGATCGTTATCGAGGGCAAGGCGGACTCGCCCGTCTACCTCTCGGTGGGGGATTCTCATGCCGAGCTGCTCGATGCATCTCACCTGTGGGGCAAGGACGTCTACGAGGCGACCGATATCCTCAAGAGCAAGGAAAAATCATTAAAGGTTCTGGTCATCGGCCCGGCCGGTGAAAACCTCGTACGGATAGCCGCCATCGGCAATGACAAGGGCCATTTCAGCGGCAGGGCAGGGCTCGGTGCCGTCATGGGATCCAAGAACCTCAAGGCGATCCAGGTAAGAGGCACAGGCAAGGTCGAGAAGTTCGATGAGGAAAAGTTCAAGTCGGCCCAGAAGGCAGCCATGCAGGAGATCAAGGAATCGGCCCTTGCCGAAGGGCTTCATCTGATGGGCTCGGATGCGAATATGGACCTCGGCATGGTCACCGGGGATGTCCCGGTGAAAAACTGGACCTCGGGCGGTGCGTACGATCTCTCGAACAACCTGAGCGGCCCCACCATGCGCGAAAAGTATCTGACCAAGGCGCATGCCTGTGCCAACTGTCCCATCGCCTGCAAGAGGGTGGTAAAGGTCGACGACGGAGCCTATCGGTCCGATGAAGGCCCCGGCCCGGAATACGAGACCTGCGCCGTGTTCGGAACCATGCTGATGAACGGAGACCTTTCGGCCGTGATAAAGGCCAACGAGCTCTGCAACCGCTACGGCATGGACACCATCAGCTGCGGCTCCGCCATTGCCCTTGCCATGGAGCTCTATGAAAAGGGCCGGGTCACGAAGGAACAGCTCGACGGCCTGGAGCTCACCTGGGGAAACATGGATGCAGTGATCGCCCTCGTAAAAAAGATCGCGTTCAGGGAAGGGTTCGGAGATATCCTGGCAGAAGGTGCGGTGAAGGCTGCAACACAGATCGGCGGCGACGCCATCGATGCAGTGGTGCACGTCAAGGGTCTCGAAGCCCCCATGCACGATCCCAGAGGCTTCCATGGCATGGGGCTGGCCTACATGATGTCCAATCGCGGCGCGTGCCATCTCCAGCACTTTACCCTGGCAACCGAGCAGGGGATGGCCTCCTGGCCGGAGCTCTTCGACATGAAGGACGACTACCAGGGGACCACCAGCGAGGGCAAGGCGGCCCTGGTCTTCAATTCCGAGAACTACGGCATCCTGGCCAACTCGCTGGCTATCTGCCACTACGTGGCGTATTCCATAAAGCCCGAGACGCTTCTTGCCGCTTTCAACGCCGTCACCGGGTCCGGTTTCGGGTTTGATGAGCTGCTCCGGTCGGGCATGCGCGACTGGACCCTCAAACGCGGTTTCAATAACCTTCTCGGGGTATCGAAGAAAGACGATGTCCTGCCCAAGCGGATCATGACGGCCCTCGAAGATGGCGGCGCGGCAGGTTCCATACCCGACGTGAACCTGCTTATCAGCGAATACTATGCCATCAGGGGGCTCGACGAGCGGGGATTCCCCAGGCAGGAAAAGCTTGTAGATCTCGGTCTTCATGAGCTCAACGACAGGCTCTATCAATAAAAATATTAATCAGGAGGTAACGATATGGGTAAGCGCGCACTGACACAGGAATGGATGGATGCATATAAGGCTGCTATCCAGGCCGATCCGGAATACAAGGGGATTGCAAAAAACTGGGAAGGAAGCGTGGCCCTGATCTGCAACCCGGATCCTTCGAAGAATGTGCCCGATCCTGTGTATGTCTACATGGATTACTGGCACGGCGACGTGGGCGAATTCGCCATCTGCAACAAAGAAAAGGCCGAAAGCGCCAAGTTTGTCATGACCGGAGACTACATGCGCTGGAAGCAGATTGCGTTCAAGGAGCTCGATGCCACCAAGGGGCTGCTCCAGGGCAAGCTCAAGATGAAGGGCGATCTTCCCTATGTGGTCAGAAACATCAAGACGGTCAACAAGGTCATCGATATCCTGGGCACGGTGGATACCGAGTGGCCGGATGAAGTGAAGCAGGGTTGATGCGTATGGGATACGATCAGGACTTATCGTTCAATTACTTCGGCCCGACCAAGATCGTCTTCGGGGTAGGGTCGGCCAGGGACGTCGAGATGGAGATGGCCTCCCTCGGGGGCACAAAAGCCGTGGTGGTGACCGACAAGGGCATCATCAAGGCAGGGCTCGTCGACCCTGTTGTGAAAACACTGGGAAGTAAGTGTGCGGGTGTCTTCAGCGACATTCCCCAGGATACGGGCGTCGAGGTGGTCAATGCCGCGGCAGAATTTGCCAGAAAGGGCGGCGCCGATATCGTGATCAGCGTAGGCGGCGGAAGCGTGATCGATACCGCCAAGGGCATGTGCATCCTTATCACCGAGGGAGGTACGCTGCGGGATTATAACGGCGTGCAGCTCCTGAGCCGGCCCCAGATCCCTCATATCGTGATCCCGACCACTGCGGGCACCGGAAGCGAGGTGACGAACGCAGCGGTGATCATGGATAAGGAAATGGGGCAGAAGCGCCTTCTGGTGGAAAACAACAATATCCCCAGGCTCGCGATTCTCGATCCCAAGATGACGGAAAAGCTTCCGCCTCTTCTCACGGCAAGCACCGGCATGGACGCCATGACCCATGCGGTGGAGGCCATCCATTCCATCCCGCGTGAGCCCATAACGGACGCACTGGCGCTCCACGCAATACGGTTGCTGTACAGGTACCTCCCGGTCTGCGTGCAGGACGGCTCGAACCTCCATGCGCGGGGCCAGGTCCAGATAGCGGCCACTATCGCCGGCTGGGCATTCGGGAATGCCATGGTCGGCATCGTGCATGCCATGGCCCACTCCATCGGGGCGGTAGCCCATGTCCCGCACGGCATCGCCAACGGCATCCTCCTGGCCGAGTGCATGGAGTTCAACCTTGAGGATTCGGCGGACGGATATGCCATGGTCGCTGAAGCGATCGGAATGCGCGAGAAGGGCATGGACGACATGGATGCTGCAAAGGCCGCAATCCGGGGCATACGGGAATTTACCCGGAAGATAGCTCATCCCCAGAAGCTTTCCGAGTTCAGCGTAAAGCTCGCGGACATCGAAAAGGCTGCGGATATGAGCCTTTCGGACGGGTCGATCGTAAACAACCCGAGACTCGTTATGGACGCTTCCGAGGTGCTCGGCATCTTTCAGAAGACGTTTTAATAACCCCAAAGGCAGGGGTACAAGGCTCTCATGACCGCCCCTGCCGGTTTTTTCAAGGAGTACGATATGGAATACGCTATGTGCGACATGGTTGAGAATAACGCAGGAGAAGTCCCATTTTCCTATGTTCTGGGCGAACTGCTTGAATCGAACCTCAAGCAGAACCCCGCCAAGCTCAAGACGTTTCAAAGCCTGTACAGTATCGTGGCAATAGACCTCAAAGATATCGATGCCACGGTGACGATCCTTTTCAAGGGAGGCAGGGCCACGATCGAGCAGGGCATCGTGGGAAAGCCCGATCTCATCATCAGGACCGATTCGGACAAGATCATCGGGCTTAACTCCATCAGCATCAAATTCGGGCTCCCCTACTATTTCGATGAGGCCGGCATGACCGTGCTGAAGCAGCTCTTGAGCGGTGAGCTCAAGGTGGAGGGCATGCTCTCCCACCCCGTCAAACTCACCAAGCTGACCAAGATCATGTCGGTCATGTAGGTCCCTGGTGCAGTTCGGGCATGCACTTCACTTAAGAGCGGCTGTACAGTTCGTCAAACCGAAGATCGCGATCGGCTGATCGCCATCGTACCGCGATCTTTTTCCTCATGAAATACCCTCTTGATTTCGTGTGCCGTTTTGACCATATATATGCCCAGAAAGCGTAAAAGAGGATGTGTCATGCCGATCTATGAATTTTATTGCCGGAACTGCAATACGATCTATAACTTTTTCTCCAAGTCGGTGAATACCGAGAAGGTCCCGAACTGCCCGAAGTGCAAGGATGCGGCTTTGAAGCGCAAGGTTTCTCTGTTTGCCGCCATTACCGGGAAAAATAAAGGCGAAGAGGGCGGAGAAGACGGCATGCCGCCCATCGACGAATCGAAGATGGAGAAGGCTTTTGCCATGCTGGCCTCCGAGGCGGACAAGATCAATGATGACGACCCGCGGCAGGCGGCCCGTCTCATGCGAAAGCTCTCCGAGGCAACCGGCTTGAAGATGGGCTCCGGCATGGAGGAGGCATTGAGCCGCATGGAGCGGGGCGAAGACCCGGACAGGATCGAGCAGGAGATGGGCGATCTGCTGGAGGGCGAGGACCCATTCCTCTTCGAGCAGAAGTCGGCCTCAGCCGCGAAGAAGCCGAAGCCGCAGGTGGATACGACCCTCTACGATCTCTAGAATTGTTTTTTGCCCGCAAGCGCTTATTATTCCGCCCATATGGTGATAAGCGCGCATCAGCCCTATTTTTGCCCGTATCCCGGGTATTTTGCAAAGGTCATGCTGTCCGATGTCTTTGTTCTCCTCGATTCCGTCCAGTTTCCCAGGGGCGGCTCCTGGATCGCCCGCAACCGGTTCAAGAACGATTCCGGTGTTTTCTGGATCGCTGTGCCTGTGTGGAAGAAGGGCAGAGGCCTTCAGAAGATAAACGAGGTGCTGGTTTGCAACGAGGGGGACTGGAAGAGAAAGCACATGGAGAGCATCCGGAGCTCATATGCTCGTGCGCCATACCTCGAAGACCATCTCCCCCCGTTTCAACAGGCATTCTCAGACAGCAGCGGGAAGATTACAGGTATCGATAGAGACATGATCACCCATGTCGCGGGTTATCTCGATATGCCGGCCCGGGTAGTACTCCTTTCCGAACTGGGCATCCATGATTCCGGCACCCGCCTTCTTGTCGCGATCTGCCGCGACCTCGGGGCAGACCGGTTCCTGGCCTTTTCTTCGGCACGCAAATACCTGGATGAAGGCCTGTTTCATGAGGCAGGGATAACCGTTTCCTTCATAAACCCTCCGGTTCTCGTCTATCCCCAGCTCTGGGGTGATTTTATCCCCAACCTCTCGATCTACGATCTCCTCTTCAATTGCGGAAAGAAAGCAAAGGATATCATGAAGAAGGGGTATCTTAAGCCCGGTTTACCGCGATGAGTGCGGATCGTGTTCCAATAATCCTTTTTTCTCTGATATATTCCCCATAACATTCAAGGTATGGTAGAATGCAGTTGACTGAGCGGGGAGGGGATATGTGCCGAAGTGTGAGCCGGGTGTTTATTGCGGCGTGCATTGCGCTTCTCTTGACCGGGTGCGCAGGCAGGTACTTCCACGACGCGGACCCTCCCTTGAGCCCTCCGCCCCGCTACGAGCTCGATTCGCTCCCGGCAAACGAATATTGGACAGGTGTCGTGTTCAACGGCAGCAAGATCGGATTCACCCATTTCGTCATCGAACCCTCACGGGAAGAAAACGGTCTCTTTGAGATCCGGAGCCAGGCCTACTTCCACCTGAGCTTCCTCATGATGGATAAAAGCGTTTCGCTTACCTCGTATGACCTTGTAGACAGGGAACTGCGCCTCGTACGTTTTGCCTACGAGTATGTCATAGACGGCAACAAACTCGAACTCTCCGGAGCGGTAAAAGACAGGGTGCTGGCCATAGACAGGTCCTCTTCAGGGATGAACGCTCAAGAGGTTATCCGGACGCCGGAGGAGCTCTATCCCGGGAGCGTTATGTACCTCTACCCGCTCCTTAAGGGTTTGAAGATAGGGAGCAGGTATCGGTATCAGGTTTATGACGGTGAAACCCAATGCATAACCGAAGTCAGACAGGAGATCCTCGCGTACCAGCAGAGCGACCTGTTCAGCGGCCGTGCATTCAAATTGAAGACGGTTTACCAGGGGCAGGAGGTGACCGCTTGGATAAACGAGGAAGGCCTTCCGTTGCTCGAAACGGCAATGGGAGGGACGTTTGTCTCGGGGCTTGAGGCCGAGCGCGAGGCAAAACGCTATCTCGTGGAATCGAGTCTCAACAAAAACGAGAGCCTCCTCGCTTTCAGCCTCATCAGGGTCTCTCGGCCCATACCGGACCCGCCGGCGACAAAATATCTCGAAGTATACATGGACGGCCTGCCGGGAGATATGCCCGTCCCTTCGGGAGACCGGCAGGAAATCGAGAAGAGGGGGGAAAGGATCTTCTGCCGGGTGGTCTCGGAAGCGGCCCTGAAAGCCCGGAACCTTCCCGAGGAAAAAGCCTTGTCCGATCGGTATCTCAAGCCGAGTTACACCGTGCCCGGCAATAATGCAGAGATCCGTGCGATTGCCGCTCAGGCGGCGAAAGGGGCATCGACCCCTGATGATCGGATCCGTGCGCTGCTGAAATGGATCAGGGAGAATATAAAGCAGGACGCGGTGGATTCCTTTACCGCGCTCGACGTACTCTCCCGGAAGAAAGCCGAGTGCCAGGGGCATGCCTATCTCTACGCAGCCTTTGCCCGCAGCCTGGGAATCCCGACACGTGTTGCAAACGGCATCGTTTATACGAAAGATTTCAAGGGCTTCCTCTACCACGCATGGGCCGAGAGCTTTGTAGAAGGCGGGTGGGTCGCGGTAGACCCCACGATGAGCCAGATGCCTGCAGATGCAACGCATATCAAGCTTTTGGAAGGCGAGACAATGCAATCCCTGCTGCCGCTTGTGAATGTGATGGGCAAGCTCAGGGTCGAAGTTCTGGAGGCACGGTAGCAATTCAGGGTAAAACATTCTTCCTCTGAATCGGATTATCCAATATTACCGGCTTTTTTAACCGGATATATGTATGTTATATTAACTATCAATATTACCGGTGAAGCATCGGAGCATACTTTTTGTCTCAAGGCCGAGGCTTTTCATGAGAACGGATTGAATTGACCGGAAGGGGGCGTCATGAAGAAAAGGGTATTCTGTATAGGCCTTTTGCTGGGTTTGATCGGGATTGTCGTCATCTCATGGGGCTGGTGTTCGATAAAGGACGCACCTCGGGATGTAAAAAAGACTGAAGCGCCCTTCTATTTCGGCATTCCGGTAAAACCTGTCCATTCAAAATCCGTTGTGGATTCTCCGAAGAGCACCCATGTATTCGACCCTGTTCTGCAGTTCGATCTGGTCAAGCACGACTTCATCGTCAGGAATACATCAGATCGCATGCTGGAGCTGAAGAAGGTGTCGGGCTGCTGCGGCAGCCTGGTGGAAGCCTTCAGCCCCCAGATACCCGCAGGGAAGGAAGGTGTTATCAAGGTAGTGCTCCTGACCGACCGACGCGGCGGTGAAGAGATCCGGGGCACCATCCGGGCCCGGACCAACGACCCGAAGCATCCTGAGTGGACGATTCTCATATCCTGCTTCGTGAAAAAATTTGCCGACATCTCCGCCGATACGATCATGCTGAGCGGTTCCTGGCGCAATCCAATAGAGGGCTCATCGGTGGTCATTCCTGCCCCGGAGTACCCGTTCAAGATAATTTCCCTCAAGGCCAAAAGGGGGATCTTCATCACGTATGGATATCGGGAGATAACCCAGGAGGGCAAAAAGGGCTACGTTGTCTGGGCAAAGAATACGAGGAAAGAAGTCGGTGTCATTCGTGACACGATCTATATACAGACCGACAATCCGGAGAGGCCGCAATTCATCATCCGCGTGCAGGGAAAGCTGACCGACTGATGATTATTCGTTCTTCTCCGGTTGCTTCTGGTAGATATCCAGCGCCACTTTTCTGCCGCTGATCAGCATCATGGCAACGACATTGTCGTTTATGAAACGTGCCCTGTGGGAGATGGTCTTGCCGTAATAATCGATCTCCCAGAAAAACTCCTTTTTCTCCGGGTTATACGTGTACGTCTTGGGCGTCTCGAAAAAGGTATAGGTCCGGGATGTAGCTTCGTCCGGGTAGAATATGAAGGTGCCGTCATCCTGCGGCTCGAGCTTGAAGCCGTTGAACTCCTCTTTCGAATCGTCCACGCTCGTCCAGCCGCCTTTCCAGAAATCCTTCGTGGGCGCGTTCCCCGTCTGAACGACACTGTCGAGCAGCGGAATATCTTCTACATACTCAATCTCGAGGTCATAGATCTGTTTCTTGATCTCCTCGATATCTTTCGGATGGTAAGCTGCGGCAGCGGGCTGTTTTTCAGTATGCGGGGCTTCAGCCCGATCCTCAGTCTCAAGACCTTCCTCAGGGAAAGGAGGTACCTCCTGCCCGGCTGCCGACAGATCAGGCAGGGCCTCCGGGGATGGAATAGGGGGGCTCTCTTCGGCGAAAAAGAAATACGTACCGCAGGCCAGAAGGAGAATTCCGATCAGGATGAGTGCCGCATTCTTTTTATTCATAGCATCAGCTCGTTTGATAAAAAATTATTCATGCCAGGCAATAAGGCGGATTCTCCTCAAGCTTATAACGAGTAATTAACCGTTGGAATAGATAAAAATATTCCGATCCCCGCCAAACAGCACAAGCGCAGCCGAACGCCGGCCCGATCTAAAAAAGGCTCAGGAAGGCTTGATAAGCGGCGGTTCCACGGGGAACCGCCGCTTCACCATCACGCCATACTGCTCAATCAGCGATACATCGATCCGCTGACCATTGCATCCCAGATCAGATTGGCAAGGATTACCGAGCCGTCATACGTGGGGTGGATGTCGTCGGATTTGATATGCACCGGCTGGATGTTCGGCCTCGGGTCTATGAGGAGCGCCTTGTAATCCGTGCCCAGGAAGACAGCAGGATACGAGGAGAGGTACGAGGGGAAAATACCCGGATAGAGCCAGTCGTACGTGTAGTCGATGGCTTCGTTCTTCTCGATCTCGTCTCCTTTCACATGATAGTAGCCGAGCCAGGCGCAGTCGTTGGGCGATTTCGCATACATGGCGCTGATCATGGCTTCCATCTTGTCGCCGACATAATTGAGTACGTCGACGCATCCCGTGGTCAGCGGGTCGGAATCGCAGTCTGCGGTCCCCTGAAGGATATCATTGGCTCCGCCGTCTGCAATGACCGTCTTCAGTGTCGTCCTGCCCAGTGCCGTGTTCAGCTGGCTCTGGATCGCCGCGATCTTGGCGCCGCTCACCGATCTGTCTTTGTACGTATCGCCGGATAAGGTCTTCAGAACCTTCTGGATATCACCGGACAGATCGAAAACCGAATCCCCGACAATCTGGACGTCCCATTCCGATGGGGTGGGATTATTAAAATCCATAGAACATCCGGTCGTTGCCAGGGTCAATCCTGTTAATGCACCGATTACCAATAAAACTCTGACTAGTCTCATAACACCTCCTCTTTGTATAGCTGTTACAGTTCACCGGCATGATGGTCGGTGATTCTGTTTAGTGAAGCAAAAAGCTTGAAACCACCAAGTGAAGTACATTTCAGGAAAGGTTATGACTGTATCATAGTAATAATGTAATACTATCCCTATTAGCATTTTTAATTAACGCCGAAAATAATAAAATCAAGTCCAAAATGAAAAATAAATTTAATTGGTACAGGTAAAACCGGCAGTTTTTCAATAATGATTCACCTTCTGGTGAAAAAGTATCAACTGTGATATGATTTCAGTCGATTGTAAATGAGACACCACCATACTTCCATCATGATGTGTGATGCTTGTACGGGTTCAGGGGGGAGAATATGATGAAATGGTTCGTGATTTCGGCTGCTTGTTTCGTGGTATTTACCGGCTGCTCCGCCATAACCTTTGAGAGAAAGGTCGAAAACAACACCTTCACCTCGATGGCAGACCCGAAGGTGCAGATCCAGGTGAACCCTCAATTCCGGTATATCGGTCAGATCAACAGCTCAAGCCATCATCAGAGCGTACATGGAACCCGCGGGCTGCTTGTGAGCTACAATTCTTATCTCTTTGCAGATGTGGGAGACGACAACGTGCTTAGGAAAGGCGTCATCATAAGGGTGGACAAGATAAGCAAGAGCTACTGGGATACGGATATGTTCGCCGATGTGAAGAACAAGCTGGTCTCCGACTATGAAGACATCAACACGGACCGGTACGAACATTTTCTGGCCGTGCGCTCGGATATCTTCTCCAAGGACGAAATGGATTATGTCATCAAGGAAGGCATGAAAAACGTCAGACCCGTGATGCGGGGCGACAAGCTGGCCTACAGCGGTTTTGTCATACCCAAGTGCTTTCTGGTCGAGGCCTTCGGCACAAGGGCTGGGGCAGGAAACGACACCCGGCTGAGTATGTACTATTTCGAAGACCTCATGGACATGGATGATTCGTTTTCCTGCAGGGAATGGATAAAGGGCGAGGCCACACCCGAAGATCAGGAGAACGCAAAGAAGCTCTTTATCGAGTCGAGAAAGAAAGCCATCACCTTTACCAAGTACAGGAAATAGCGGTTAAGCCCTCGGCGCCTGAAATCCACGCCCTGCATCCATAAAAACGGATTCGTCCCGCTACGCTTGTCCCATGGTCAGAGTTGAGTTCTTCATTTGACGAGATTATTCATACTCTTGAAAGAGTAAAATCGGTTACCGTCCGGGGGCGTTGCAAGGAGGGTGGATTCCATGAGCAGTCTGTCCTACTATCTCATCTTCCTGGTGCCTTTGAGCGTCATCCTGGGGTACGGCATCGGCGGTCTGTTCACCTTCCTCACGCCGTTGTTCGTGTTCGGCGTTGTGCCGGTTCTGGACATCGCCGTCGGGGTATCGCAAAAGAATCCGGATTCCGAAGCGGAAGCCCGACTGAAAGATTCCCTGTCATTCAAGCTCATTACCTGGCTTTGTGTGCCGGTTCAGATCGCGCTCGTATTCTGGGGAGGCTTTGTTATCGCCTATGGGGCGTTGACTCCTCTCGAAAGTGCGGGCTTCACTGTTTCCATGGGCGTTTCGTCGGGAATAATGGGCATCAATGTTTCCCATGAGCTGCAGCACAGGGTGAACAGCGGGTTTGAGCCAATTCTTTCCAGATTCATGCTGTGGACCGTCGGGTACATGCACTGGGCTATCGAGCACGTGGCAGGCCATCACCGGAATGTGGCCACTCCGCTTGATCCTGCCACGGCGCGCCTCGGAGAATCTTTTTACGCCTTCCTGCCGAGGACGGTAATCGGCGGTTTCAGAAGCGCCTGGCGTATCGAAAGCCTGAGGCTGCAAAAGAAGGGGCTTGCTCAATGGGGAAAAAATAACCGCATGATCAGATACGGGCTTGCCGAGATGGTCCTCGTCGCCGTGTTCGGAATCTTTCTGGGTGTGCAGGCGGCCCTGTATTTCATTGTTCAGGCACTGACAGCCGTCACGCTGCTCGAGGTCGTGAATTACATCGAGCATTATGGTCTGCTGAGAAAAACGATCAACGGGAGATACGAGCCGGTACAGGTTACCCATTCGTGGAATTCGAGCAACTACCTGACGAACCGTTTCCTGTTCAATCTGCAGAGACATTCCGACCACCATTTCGATCCCGGCCGGCGGTATCCGATTCTCAGGCACTTTGACGAAAGCCCCCAGCTTCCGACCGGCTACGCGGGAATGATTCTCGCAGCAGTCATTCCTATACTGTGGCGGGGGATAATGGACAAAAGGGTGTTGTAGGGTCTTTCCTGTTTCTGCACGCACATGTTTTTCCCCAAGGGGATTGTTTTCTTTTTTATCCGCCAGCTGCATACCAGGTGCCTGTTTGCCTGGTCCATCCATAAATTTAATTATTTTATTCCAAAAGCCCGATCATATGGTGAGATAGATCAGGTGGGGGGGTATTGCTCTGATGAGGGCGGGGTCCAAATTATCTGATGTGAATCGTTCGGGAGGATTAAGCACGACCATTGGCCCGACAGTGATATCGGCCGGCACGGCACTCGGTTCCAACATCTTCCCTCGGAACGGATCAGCTCAAGCATGCAGCGTTTTCCCCGCCACCTTCCTTATTATGCATGAGACAAGGCAGAGAGGTGAGGCCATATGCCCGAGAGACGAAGACAGATTATCTCGGAGCTGAAAGATGTAAGGGACGGA
This sequence comes from Syntrophaceae bacterium UBA6087, assembly GCA_002448235.1. Lineage (GTDB taxonomy): Bacteria > Desulfobacterota > Desulfomonilia > UBA1062 > UBA1062 > Phosphitivorax. Next base: position 37,149 of record DIXF01000015.1, on the reverse strand, counting down.
GATTGCCTCGGATGTTACTATGCGAGCGACGAAGAATGTAAAGCCGTAATTGACGGCTTTGCAGCAAACGCCCTGCACAAAGGCCACAAGGTAATAATTATCGCCGACGGATGGGAGCCGACGGATAATCCTCAATCAGACCCGCAGGGGGAAGCCCGGCCGACATCCTCCCACATCACCGGCACATCCCGTTTTCTCTGCAAAGACATCCCTGCCGATGGGGACGCCTTTATCGCCTTTCTTGGTGCGGAAGTAAACAAAGCCCTGGGAAGCGTATGGAAAGGCGTGCGCATCTGCCTCGATATCGGCAGCCTGCCCGCGCAACTCTTGTCCAATGGATCGTTCAGGGCCTTCATGGACAAGCTTCTTTCTCTGAACAGGTCGGAATCATGCATCATTCTTTGTATCTACGGCAGGGAGAAGGTCTCTCCGAACGCGATGATGGACTCCCTTTCAATTCATCCCCGCGTTATCATCGGAGAAAAGCTCATCGACAACACCTATTTCGTTCCCTCAGGGGGTGCGGATGAGCAGGGATTGATGCACGTGGCCGTGAGAGACTGCCTGGAAGGGCTGGTAAGAGGCGAGGGGTTCAGGCGGGAAATCAGAGAGCTCCAGGATAAGTACCGCTTCGTATTCGAGAACACGTCCGATTTCATGTTCTTTCACGACATGGACGGTTTTATCAAGGAAATGAAGCTGGTAGATGAGGAAGTGGAAGGCTATACCGAGAACGACCTGCTCCGGCTGAACCTCAAAGACCTCATCCCTGCAAGGGTGAGAAATGAATTCGATGAGTACGTCGAGAAAATCAGGTCGGACGGCAAGGCCGAGGGCATCATCCGAATCCTGAGCAGGAGAGGGGGAGAGCGGATATTCGAATACAAGGCCTTCATCGTCTACGGGGAAAGCGGCCCGGTGGGCGCCCGGGGGCTTGCACGGGATATTACCGAGCGGTTCACCGCCAGAGAGGCCCTGGTAAAGAGCGAAGAAAAGTACCGCGACCTTTTCAACAGCATCTCTGATTTTGTTTTTACCCACGACCTTGAGGGGAATTTCGACTTCGAAGAAGCCAATGACACCGTGAGAAAGTCATGGGGATACAAAGGTGAAGAAAACCGGTACCGGAATATCAGGGATTTCATACCCGATAAATACAAGTCCCAGTTCCCCGAGTATCTCAGAAGGATAAAGGAGAAAGGTAAAGACACCGGGCTCATCTCCGTAATCAATGCCGACGGCAGCGAACATATCCTTGAATACCGGAATTCCCTCATTTGCGAGGATGGTGTCACGGTGGGCGTCCGGGGGATTGCGAGCGACATCACAAACAGGATCAGGAGCGAGAAACAGCTCAGACGGAGCGAGCAGCGTTACCGGGATATCTTCAACAATGTATCCGACTATCTCTACTTTCACGATCTGGAAGGCTACTTCCAATACGAGGAATGCAACAACACGGTCAGAAACAACTGGAAAGACATGGGAAACGGCCAGGGCAGGACGAATCTTCGCGATATCATGCCCGAGCGCTTTCGCGGCCAGTTGGATCAATACCTTAAGGCGATCATACGGAAAGGGCAGGACGAGGGCCCTTTATGCATTATTGATAAAGACGGAGCGGAGCGTATCCTCGAATACCGGAATGCCCTGATATACGATAAGGACGGCAATCCGTCCGGCGTACGCGGTTCCGCCCGTGATATCACGGACCGGGTACATGCCGAAAAGCAACTCAAGAAAAGCGAAGAAAAGTACCGGACCATCCTCGAAAGCATTGAGGAAGGATACTACGAGGTGGATCTCAAGGGCAGATTCACCTTCGCAAACGATCCCCTGTACCGGATCCTCGGGACCACCAGTTCCGATTTATCCGGCGTGAGCTATCACGCGTTCATGGATGACGGAGTGGCACGGAATATTTATAAAAGCTTTCACGAGGTGTTCGAGTCCGGGAAAGACAATCCCGCGGCCGAGTGGGAGTTCATCAGGAAGAAAGACGGCCGGAAGATCTATCTGGAGGGCTCGGTTTCGCGCATCCTGGCCAAGGACGGCAGTTGTACCGGGTTCCGCGGGATGATCAGGGATATTACGCACCGGGTCCAGTCCGAGCGCGCCCTCATCGAGAGCGAGGAGCGATACCGGAATATCTTTAACAACGTGTCCGACTTTCTCTACTCCCACGACCTTGAGGGGTATTTCGATTTCGAAGAAACAAACGAGCAGGCCAAGGAGGCGTGGGGATATCGGGATAAGAATAATCGCCGCATGAACCTCATCGAGCTGATTCCGGAACGCCACAAGCCGCTCTTCGGGGAATACCTGAAACGCATCAAGGAAAAAGATCTGGACGAAGGCCTGCTCACGGTAATTTTTGCGGATGACGGAAAAGAGCACATCCTGGAGTACAAGAACCTCCTGGTTTCCAAGAACGGCGTGCCTGTAGGCGTGCAAGGGTCTGCACGGGATGTGACCGACAGGATCCAGGCCCAGAGGCTGCTCAGGAGGAGCGAGGAAAAGTACCGGTCCATCCTGGAGAGCATTGAAGAAGGGTATTATGAGGTGGACCTCAAGGGGAACTTCTCGTTCTTTAACGAGTCCCTGTGCCGGATCCTCGGATGTACGTACGAAGAGCTTATCGGCACGAGCTACAGCTCTTTCGTGGGCGAAGACACTGCGCGGGGCATCTACAACACCTTCAATCACGTGTTCACGACCGGCGGCGATGTGGAATCCGCCGACTGGGAATTCTTCAGGAAAAGCGACGGGGAGCAGATCTTCATCGAGGTGTCGGTATCGAGAGCCCTTGCCAAAAACGGTGAACTGAGAGGTTTCCGGGGCATTGTCCGGGATGTCACAAAACGCGTAAAGGCCGAACACGCGTTAAAGGACAGCGAAGAAAGATACCGCACCATCCTCGAGAGCATCGAGGAGGGGTATTACGAGGTGGACTTAAGCGGCAGAATCACCTTCTCCAACGATTCCATGTGCCGGATCTTCGGGTGCACCACCCAGGAGTTCAACGGAACGAACTACAGCAGTTACGTGAAGGGGGATACGGCCGACGCCATATTCAAAACCTTCAACATGGTATACAAGACCGGCAGGGACCTGGGCTCCACTCAATGGGAGTTTTTCAGGAAGAACGACGGCGAACAAATCTTCATCGAGGTCTCGGTATCACGGATCCTTTCCAAGACAGGTGAGATAATGGGCTTCCGGGGAATGGGCCGGGATGTCACGCGCCGTGTCCATGCAGAGCGGGCCCTGAAGGAAAGCGAGGAAAGGTACCGCACCATCCTCGAGAGTATCGAGGAGGGGTACTACGAGGTCGATCTGAAGGGGACGTTCACCTTCTGCAACGGCGCGATGTGCAGGATTACGGACTGCAGCCGGGAAGAGTTCGTGGGGATGAGTTACCGGCGCATGGCGGATAAGAAAAGTGCACAGGTCATCTATGCGGCGTTCCACGAGGTTTATGAGACGGGCAGGGATCTTGCGCCGGTTTCGTGGGATTTTATCAAGAAAAACGGTGAAAGGATCAACTGCGAGGTATCGGTTTCCCGCATACTCTTGCAAGACGGCGAGTGTACCGGGTTCCGGGGCGTGGTCAGGGACGTCACGAAACGGGTACAGGCTGAGCGCGCCCTCATGGAAAGCGAACACCGGTATCGTCTTCTTGCCGAAAACGTCAATGATATCATCTGGACGGCGGATCTCGATTTCAATTTCACCTATGTCAGCCCTTCGGTGAAGCAGGTCGCCAGAACAACGCCCGAGGAAACTCTGAAGCTGAACGTCCGTCATGTCATGAGCCGGGATCTCTTTAAGAGAGTTGTTTCCGAGCTCGGCGAGATTATGACACGCGCCGGTCAGGGAGAGGATGTCTCCCGTATTGTGAAAAGATTCGAATTCGAGCACAGCCGCGGTGACGGCACCATGTTCTGGGCCGACACCATTGCGTCTATCCAGATCGATGAAAACGGCAAGCCTGTTGGTTTTGTCGGCATCACAAGAGACATCACCGACCGGATAACCGCCGACGAGGAGATCAGGAAGAACGAAGCCAAGTACCGCTCAATCCTCGAGAGCATCGAGGAAGGGTATTATGAAACCGACCTCGCGGGCAACCTGACCTTTTTCAATGATTCTCTGGGACGGAATATGGGCTTCACGGCTGAAGAAATGAAGGGCCGGAGCTACAGGATATTCATGGACGAGGATGGTGCGCGCACGGTCTTCCAGACATTCAAACGTGTGTTCGAAACCGGCAAGGCGGAAAAGGCGTTCGGCTGGGAGCTGATCCGGAAGGACGGCAGCAGGGTCCTTACGGAAGCATCGATTCTCCTCATCAGGGATTCGAACGGCAAGCCTGTGGGTTTCCGGGGCCTGATACGGGATGTATCCGAACGGATTCAGGCAGAGGAATTCAAGGCCGCAAAGCTCAAGGCCGAGACCGAGAACAGGGCAAAGAGCGAATTCCTGGCCAATATGAGCCATGAGATCCGCACCCCGTTGAACGGCATAATCGGGATGACGGAACTTGCCATGGATACCAGCCTGGATGAAAACCAGAGGGATATTGTCCGCGTCATCAACAGAGAATCGGAGATCCTGCTGAATCTCATCAACGATATTCTGGATTTCTCCAAGATCGAGGCCGACCGGTATGAGCTCGAGGTAATACCCTTCGATCTGAGGGTGCTGATCGAGGATCTGGCCCACAGCTTTGCCATGAGATCGGAAAAGAAGGGGCTGGAATTCATTTCTTTCCTTTCTCCGGACGTCCCGGCGCGCCTCATGGGAGACCCGGGGAGACTGCGCCAGGTGATTGCCAATCTGGCGGGCAATTCCCTGAAATTCACCGACAAGGGCGAAATCTTTATCAAGGTTGAAAAACAGAGGGAATACAAACATAAGGTAGCCCTGAAGTTCAGTGTACGGGATACGGGCATCGGCATTCCCAGGGAAAAGCAGCAGAGGATCTTCGAGAGTTTTACCCAGGCGGACGGATCCACCACGAGGAAGTATGGAGGCACCGGCCTCGGGCTTGCGATCTCGAAGAAGATCGTTGAGATGATGGGAGGGAAGATCGGCGTCCGCAGCAGAGTTGGCAAGGGGAGCACCTTTTTCTTCACGGCCGTTTTCCCGAAGCAGAAGGAGCAGAGAATTTACCCCTTGCTTGACGATGTTGATATCAAGGGCATGCGCGTGCTCGTGGTGGACGACAACGAGACAAACCGGTTCATCCTCATGGAGTACCTCAAAACATGGGGCTGCATACCGGTTGACTATCCCGGAGGGCCGGAGACGGTGTCCGTGCTCAGGGCAGGGATTACCGTCAATGAGCCCTTTGATCTGATCCTCATGGATTTCAACATGCCCGGCCTGGACGGTTTCGAGCTGGCAGGAAAGATACGGGCGGTGAAATCGCTGAAGAAGATACCCATCATTATCCTGACATCGCTTGGAGATCTCGGCGACGGGAAGCATTGCAGGGATATCGGCATACAGGGGTATCTGCCCAAGCCGATGCGCAGGGACGATCTCAAGAAGGCCATTTTGTCCGTTCTGGGCATTTCCAAGGCAGAAGAAACCGAAGAGGCCTCCAAACTCATTACCCGGCACACCGTCGTGGAGGATTACCGGGGCGATATCCAGATCCTGCTTGCGGAAGATTATCCCACCAACCAGCAGGTTGCCATGAGACATCTCTTCAAGGCAGGGTACCAGGCCGAGGTTGCCGAGAACGGCCAGCAGGCGGTTGCGGCCTTCAAGCGAAAACGCTACGACCTCATCCTCATGGATATCCAGATGCCGATCATGGACGGGTACGAAGCAACAAAGCAGATCAGGCTGTGGGAAGAGAAGCTCATATCCGAGTTGCCGCCGGGATCGGCCGAGCATCGGAAGAGAACCCCGATCATAGCCATGACCGCACATGCAATTACCGGATATCGCGATAAATGCATCGAAGCAGGTATGGACGATTACCTGGCAAAGCCTCTCCGGAGAGAAGAGTTGATTGAAACGGTGGAGAGGTGGATTAAGAAGACAGACGCAAAACAAGGCGAACCTGTCGGAGAGAGGCGGCAGGAGGAAGGGAAGGGAGATCTGCACATGGAGAAGAAAGTGTGTCCCATAGATCTGGAAAGGGTTATGAATGAATTCGACGCCGACAGGGATTTTCTGAGAGAGATCCTGGGTGGATTCCTGCAGAATGTAGGCAGGCAGATAGAAATTATACGAGAGGCCGTAGGGCAGGGCGATGCGGAAACGGTACGCAAGGAGGCTCACTCCATCAAGGGAGGCGCTGCGAACATCTGCGCCGACGATCTTGCAAAGGAAGCCCTTGAAATGGAGCTTTTGGGCAAGTCCGGGAAAGTCGACAGCGGTCTGGAACTGCTCCAGAGGATGGAGCGGGAATACCTCCGTCTGGATGTGTTCTACAAGACCGAGCTGTGAGGTTTTTTAAGCGTATGCTTCCCGATATCAGGATGATAACGGAAAAAAGATGGATAGTTTTCGTATCCGCTGAGAAACTGCCATGAAAATTCTCGTAGTAGATGACGAACTCGTGAGCAGGAAAAAGATGCAGATGATCATGGAAGGCATCGGCGAATGCCTCGCTGTGGAAAACGGCACAGAGGCCTTGAATGCCTTCAGGCAGGCCTGGGAATCATGGGTGCCTTTCGATCTGATCACCCTCGATATCGTAATGCCCGACATGGATGGGACCGAGGTGCTCAACGAAATAAGAAAGATAGAAGAGGAAAGAAAGATACCCAAGGACAAGAAGGTCAGTATCTTCATGGTAACCTCCCAGTCGGAAAAGGATACGATCATCAGCTGCATCAGGGCAGGCTGCGATGATTTCATCACCAAACCCTTCAACCGCGAGACCGTTACGAAAAAACTCATCAACAAAGGATTCAAGGTCGAGGGCATGCCTCCGGAAGGCGACAAACCGGAAGAGCCGGTAAAAGAAAAGAAAGGGATCGAGAAAAAGGGCGAGTTCATCGAGAGCATCATCAACCGCTTCAAGCGGGGTGAGATAGATCTCCCCTCGATGCCCCGGATCCATGCGAGATTCAAGGAACTGGTGGACAAAGGAGCGACATTACAGAATATCGCCGAGCTCCTCAGGCAGGACGCCGCCATCACGACAAAGCTCATCAATATCTCCAACTCTTCCTATTATCGCGGCCTGGTGGAGAATAAAACCCTTGAAAGCGCCATCTCGCGGCTCGGGCTGGAGACCACGAAGCAGACCGTGAGCGCAATCGCCAACCGCAAGATGTACACGACCAACAACAAAAAATATGCGCAGATCGTTGAGAATCTCTGGCTTCATTCGCTCTCGTGCGCCTATGCCTCTCAGGTTACGGCAAGCACAGCCCGGGTGAGGCTCGAAGAAGATCCATTCACGCTCGGGCTCCTCCATGATATCGGGAAACTGATCCTGATCCAGGTGGTGGGAGAGGCGGAAAAAAGGACCCAGGCGGCAAACGAAGATGAGGTCCTGGAGATGTTCAACGCGCTGGATGCATATCATGGGAAGACAGGCAGCATACTCCTGAAAAAATGGGGATTCTCGGAGAGATACATCCTGGTCTCCGATCACCACCATTCCCTCCCGAGCTCAGAAAACATCACGAAAGAGCTTCAGGTCGTGCATTTCTCGAACCTGCTCGTCAAGCATATGGGCTTCGGCCGGACCGAACCGTTTGAAGTTGATCTGGAGACCGCCGAGACCGCCGTCCTGCTCAATATGGACGCCGGAAAGATCGCCTCGATCAAGGCACATGTTCAAGAGCAGATGGAGAGTACCCGGCAGTACATCGAATAAGGCCTCATTCCTTTCTGCAAGGGGCTCTCCCTGCCCGGTCCGGGATTCTTTATAAACCGTTCTCTCTTCCGGAAAATATATATCCTCTGGACGTGTGTGCGGCAGCACCTTATTTTTAAGATAAGGTGCGCAGGGCGGTTGTTTATCGAGTGGCTCTACAGCGCATAGGGAGAGCGAATGGCCGATGATTCATTGAACGAAGGGGTAATCGTCGAAAGAAAGGCTTCCGTGATGCACATCGTGCTCAACCGTCCGAAGGTTCTGAACAGCCTGAACCTGCACATGCTTCACCTGATCGATCGCGCGCTTGACGAAGCGAAAGCCCTGGAAGAGGTGAGGCTTGTTCTCTTCTCCGGTTCGGGGGAGAAAGGTTTCTGTGCAGGCGGCGACATCAAACTCATTGCACATGCGGTGGCCGATGACGCACGGGATGAGGCGATGAGGTTTTTCGAGGATGAGTACCGCCTCGACTTGCGCATTCACCGTTTTCCCAAGCCGGTTGTCGTCATTGCAGACGGGATCACCATGGGCGGTGGATTGGGAATCTCTGCCGGGGCAGATCTCGTGATCGCCACCGAGTTTTCGCGTATGGCTATGCCCGAGACGCGGATCGGCTTTTTCCCTGATGTGGGGGCTACCGGATGGCTGTTCTCGAAATGTCCTCCCGGATACCCTGAATTCCTCGCCCTCACCGGGTATGACGCGATAGGCGCCGAGTGCGTCCGGTTAGGTCTGGCAACACACCTCGTTCCTTCCGGCAATATTGGCCCAATGGTAAAGCTCATTGAAGACAACGCTGGAAAGCTCGTGTGTGAAAAGGGCGACTCTGTGCGAACCATATCAGACCTGATCAAGCCCTTGCTGAATCACGAGATCCCGGTCAAGCCGGAAATGGATGCATGGATATGGGAATACTTCTCGGGCAAAAGCTCCGTCCCCGGCATCCTTTCCGGTTTAAAGCAGTGCACCCTCGAGCACGATCTCTGCAGTGGGGTCTTCCTGCGCCTGTCGGAGCGTTCCCCCTCGGCCACGGTTTGGACGCTCGCCTTGCTGCGGTATAACGAAGGGCGTGACCTTGCAGAAGTTTTCAGAACCGATATGAAAGCCTCGCGCTATCTCACCTCCCGGCATGATTTCCGCGAGGGGGTGAGGGCGAGGCTCATCGACAAGGACGACCGCCCGAACTGGGTCCCCGCAACATTCGAGGAGGCTGCCGGACTTTTCGATCCCGCCCCGGTTATCGCATAAGAGGCGAACATTCATGTTGCGCTTGGCTGGAGAGGGTGAAAGAGAATATATTCGATGAGCGTAAATATTTCATGAAAAAGGAGATGCCCATAATGTCTGATCAAAAGAGACTGACCATGCAGATCGACCTCAGCATTCCCCTGGTCGGGCTGTATGACGCCCCCGATACCGCCGGATTCGAGCCGCTCGTAAGTCCGGAAGCAGGGAAGCACATGTGCATCTACTGCTTTTATGAGAATTTCAGAAAGGGCGAAACCCTGGTCATCACCCGGGAGAATTTCGGCTGCGGAGGAGCAGGCAGCTGCCTGTGCGATGTGCAGACCCGCTCACGGGAGGATTACGTGAAGTTCCTCTATGAAGGGGAGGGCCTCAAGGCCTCGCGCAGTATCATGGAACAGTGGTTCGACAAGAGGAAGGCATACCGGATGGAGCATCCCTATCTCCTCATCGGGCCTCTGAAGCCCGATAAATATGAATACTTGAAGACGGTCACGTTCTTCGCCAACCCAGACCAGCTGAGCATGCTCATCATCGGGGCCAACTACCGGAGCGTCCCCGGCGACCCTCCTGCCGTAATCTCGCCCTTCGGTTCGGGGTGCATGGAGCTCCTGCCCCTGTTCGATGATCTGAACAGGCCCCAGGCCATCATCGGTGCAACGGACATCGCCATGCGGCAGTATCTCCCCCCGCAGATCCTCGCCTTTACCGTCACGAAACCCATGTTCGAGCAGCTCTGCAGCCTTGACGAGACGAGTTTCCTCTTCAAGCCTTTCCTGCGGAACCTGAAGAAAGCCAGGGCCGATGTTTCCATGCGGAGCACATAAAAGCGGGCGTCACGGGTATTTCTGGTTTTGAATTACGCCTGCTGTGGTGATAAAAGGATACCGCAGGACTTTTGCCTGCAGGATCGACCCGAGCAGGATGAAACATGATTTTAGGAGGTGCGTGTATGATACGGGAGCTCGTGGAAAAAAACAGGTCGTACCGGAGGTTTCACGAGGATACGCCTGTTGAGATGGTTGTATTGAGAGAGCTGGTCGACCTTGCCCGGCTGTCTGCGTCGGCAGCGAACCTCCAGCCCCTGCGGTTTATCATCTCGTGCACTCCGAAGAAGAACAATCTCATCTTTCCCCACCTCGGGTGGGCGGGATATCTGAAAGACTGGCCGGGGCCCGAGTCAGGCCGGCGGCCTTCCGCATACATCGTCGTCCTGGGGGATACAACGGTCACCAAAGCTTTTGGATGCGACCACGGGATCGCAAGCCAGAGCATCCTTCTCGGGGCGGCCGAGAGAGGCCTGGGCGGATGCATGATCGCATCGATCAAGCGCAACCGGCTGAGGGATGCCCTCGATATCCACAAGAAATACGAGATCCTCCTCGTCATTGCCCTGGGCAAACCTTTGGAAAAGGTGAAAATCGAGGAGGCCGGCCCGGATGATACAATCGAATACTGGCGGGATGAGGAGGGCGTACACCACGTCCCCAAGCGCAGGCTGGATGATGTCATCCTTTCGTGAACAGACGTGCGCGCGCATATGGCAATGAAGATCGGGGCCCTACTGCGGTATGGCGTCCTCGTGGGCGTGGGGATGATGCTCTGCGGTCAGGCTGAAGCACGCCCGGTAAACGCGGATGACTTCCCCTTTTCTGCGCCCCTTGAGGGACGACCGGGGCTAAGCCCGGTAAAGGTCGCCCTTCCCTCGGAGATTCTGTCCCGTTGCGGCCCGGGGACTGCAAACGTAAGGGTATACGATGACTTGGGGAAAGAAGTCCCCTTTCTCATCGACACCGTCCGCGAGCCCGGAAGGCAGTTTTCCCGGTGGGATATCGTGCGGTCTCAGGACATGAAAGAAGGGGCGGCCTTTCTCCTCGGCAATCCGGAGGGTGCGGGTTTCGTGAACAATCTTCAGATCATTGCCGACCGTAGGCCATGCCTTGCCGATATCGAGGTCTACGCCGCCGCGACACCCTGGAGGCTCATCGCAAAAGGCAAGGTGGCGGATTTACGGCCGTCATACAACGCCTACCGGATGGGCATCGATTTTCCGGAAACGCTTGCCGCACAGCTCAAGGTAATCCTGAAAAGGCCTGCCGTAGAGAAAGGACCGGGGCCCACGGCATGCAGCCCTTTTGATGACGCCCTGCAGGAACTCAACCCTTTAAGCGGCATACGCGGGTTTGCCGTGCTCCAGGGCAAAGGCACCGGCCCGGGTCTTGACGAGGAGGTTTTTGAGGGGCTCCCGTGCAGTCGGGACGATCAGGGGGATACGGTCATCGACGTCGGGAGAGTGGGGTTGCCGGTAGAGGAGGTATCTATCCGGGCTGCAGACGGGTGCTTTTACCGGGAGGTCGAGATTCATGCGACCGACAGTCCCGGAGAACCATTGTATCGGAGCAGAGGCTCAGGGGCCGTTTACAGGATCCCCCGGCTTGATCTCGGCAGCGATGTAATTAGAGCCGATGTTGCAAAAGCGCACCTTTTGCGGATACGCATCATGAACAAAAACGCGTCCCCTCTCGCCGTCGGCCGGGTCTCCATCAGGTGGGCCCGCAGGTACCTGCTGTTCGTTCCTCAGCCGGGCAGGTCCTATGTGGTTTGTTACGGGTCCGCTCAGATCCCCGGGGCGCAGTACGTCCCGGATTGGAAAGCCCGGTACGGAGGCCTTGCCGGCCTTCCCGGGTGGAAGGTCGGGAGGTCTTCGCCAAATGCCGATTACGAGCCCGAAAGGCTTGCAAAAGAGCAATTCAAGCGATTTTTCTTCATAGGAGTGGTAATCCTCCTGGCGTATTTTATCGGATTCTGGATTATCCGGATCAGGGACCTCCTCCCGAGGAGATGAGATCCGGTGAAGACGGACAAGCATGATCTCAGATGAGGCCACGGGATTCGGCAGGCAGGCCCCGGCATTTCCGGCAGCCTCACAGGAGCGCGGATGGACATCTATGAATTTCTGAATCTCCATGCAATACCCTATACGAGGTATGATCACGAGCCGGTCTATACCTGTGAAGAGGCGGACCGGCTCGATATACCGGGCGGATCCGCCAAGACCAAGAACCTTTTTCTCCGGGACAGGAAGGGGCGAAGGCACATCCTGGTAACGGTGGGAGCCGGCAAGGCCGTGGATATCAGGGCGCTCGAGGAAACCATCAGTGCAAAGTCCTTAAGCTTCGCCTCTGCCGGGAGGATGGAGAAGTATCTGGGGGTGAGCCCGGGTTCCGTCACCCTTCTGGGCGTCGTCAACGACCGGGAGTGCTGCGTCGAGGTGATCGTGGACCGCGACCTCAAGGATTGCAGCGCCATGCAATGCCATCCCCTCGTGAACACGAGCACGCTGGTGATCTCGATGGATGATGTCATGCGGTTTCTCGAGCTCACCGGCCACCATCCCCTGGTGATCCCGGTGCCGGGACGGGACGATTCATGACCGTGAGCATCCCGTACAACATTTCATGTAGACAAAACCCCATGTCCGGGCATCTTAATGGTTAGTTTCAGGGAACGGTGGTGAGAAAAGGGCAATCGTCCGTATGCGATGAAACACTGACGGGGCTTGATGCTGCGGATAAAAGAACAAAAAATCCTAAAAAAAGGGCCGGCAAGAGATGAACGGATCTTTGCAGCAGGCAGATCGAACGGCTGATACGGACGATCACTCTTCCCTGACGGCTGCCGTGCGTATGGCCGCAGCAGGTGACAGGTGCGCCTTTGAAGGGCTCATCGAACGTTTCCAGGGGGAGATATTCAGGATGGTCTATTACCGGACATCATCGCGTATGGATGCGGAAGACATTACCCAGGAAGTATTCATCAATGCCTTCCGGGGCGTGCATTCCCTCAAAGACCCTGGAATGTTCAGGTCGTGGCTGTACCGTATCGCGCTCAACGGCGTGCGCGACTACTACCGGAAGAAACGGGTGCGGTCCATCTTCACCTTGTTTTCCCGCGAGCATAATGAGGAGCACGTGCCGGATAAGGACTCCGGGCAGGAACATGGGCAGGATCGTCTGGAGAGGAAGGAGTTCTGGGACGGCCTCGACCGGTTCATGTCCCGGCTGTCCGCTTCCGAGCGGGAGGTATTCAGGCTGAAGTATCTCGACGATTTAAGCATACGGGAAATTACCGAGGTGCTGGGGAAGAACGAGAGCACGGTCAAGACCCACCTGTACCGCGCCGTGGATAAATTCCGCAAAGAGCAGGACGTGCAAGGATTCCTCAAGGGGGAAAATTATGAGTACGAATGACAGAGGCCACTTGGGCACGGAAGAGCTGAACCTCTCTGTCATCGCCGAGCAGGACCTGGACAGGAACAGCAGGGAACATCTCCAGGCATGCACGGTATGCCGGAGAGAAAGACAGCTCATAGTAGAGCAGCTCGGTCTTGTCGGAACGCTTGCAAAAAGGTATGCGCCCGAGCCGTCCCGCAAGGTGGTTCTGCCCGCCATGGAAACGGACAGGCGCCCCGCACGGACGTTCGGATGGCAGCTTGCCTTCGGGGCTGCGGCCGCATGCGCCCTTCTTCTGATCACCTTCTCGCTGACGCTCGACAACGGGCGTTTCAGGGGACCGGATCAGATGAGCATCGCGCAGGAGATGGAGGAAGACGAAAGGCTCATGGCCGGGGTCAGTTCCCTGGAAGAAGATCCTCTGCTCGAGGATTACCGGAAGATATCACCGGAAGAGGCGACAAGCGGTCTCGACGACACCCTGGATTTCATCGTGCCCGTCGACGAGATAAAGGTATGATGTACAGCGAAAAGAAAAAAGGAGGCAAGAGATCATGAAAAATAAAGCCTGGTTGTATGCCGTTGTCATTGCGCTGCTTCTCTGTCCGGTTGCGGCCTCTGCCCGAAGCGATACCCCTCCGGGGAGGTGGTGGCACCTGCCCAAAATCTCCGACAATCTTGGTTTGAGCCAGGCGGAAAAGGATGCCCTCGATACCCTTTACGTCCAGAGCCGCAGAGCGCTGATGGAAACGAAGAATGAACTCGAAAAGGAGCGGTTCGAGCTGGATACCATGCTCGATAAGAAAGATACCAAGGACCGCGCGGCAATCGAGCAGTTCAAGAAAGTGGACCGGAGCAGGGGAAAGCTTTCGATGGAGCGCTTCCGGTATCTCCTCGAAGTGCGGAAGATCCTGGGGTATGAGCGCTATCAGAAGCTTATGACGAGCGCACGGGAGTATCACGACAGGAAAGGAAGAGACAGGGGCGCCCGCGACGCCCTCCCGCCTATTGAATAGCACGCTACCCCTTTTGCCGAGGGGCAGTGATCCTGCCCCTTCTTTCTCCCCCGGTTACAACCTTTCCCTTCACTCCTCCCGGATCTCCCACGCTCATAGCCGGAAGAGATCACCAATATTCAAGGATTTCATATATAATGTGCTTATGACGATAAGGGTATAAACGCACAAAAACCCCTCGATGCACGGACGATAGGCACACGGAGGTGAAACAATCGTTCATGAGATCCGGATACCGTATTTTTCTCATCTGTCTCTGCCTCATCCTTACGTCTCAGGCTGCATGCAAACAGTCGGGTTCGAGCGATGGCGCGGACGGAATATCCGCGGTTGCCATAGGTCCGGAAGGCGGGATTGTCGCAACGTCCGAACAAGGGAGCGGGTTGTCGGGAGCTCAGGTATACATTCCCCGCAATGCCCTGGAGAGCAGTCAGAACATCAGCCTTGCATCGACCGAGCTTCCGCGTGCCCTTCCGAACGGGTATAGGGCGGCAGGCCGGTGCATCAGCTTCAGCCCGGACGGAGCCGTCTTCAAGCAGCCCGTAAAGCTCTATCTTCCCTATACGGACGTGAACAACGACGGGATCGTAGACGGCAAGGCAGTCCATGAAACCAGAGTAAGCGTCCTCTATTACAATGAACGGACAGGCAGGTGGGAGAAACTGAATGTAAGCGGAAGGGATGAAGACGCGAACCTGGCGATCGTGGACACAATGCATTTCAGTACCTATGTCGTCTCTATCAATACAACAGATACCCAGACACTGGACTCCAGTATCCCCACCGATACTACCGACCCCGCTCTTTTTACCTCAGGCGATTGCCTTGTAGGCGACGGCAATGTGATCGGGGGGAACGTGGACTCGTGCTACTATTACAATCTGACCGTCACCCGGAGATCGACCGGCCTTCTCGCGGTGATCGACCGGCATGCAACCTTTGTCCGGACAGGAATACCCGCCGTTATAAGCCCTGAAGGCGATTCGGCAACCTTTGACGCCGCCAGTGCATTCAGCAAGGTCCTGGCGTCAGGCAGCGCTTCCCAGTGGACCTGGGAGTGCGAGTTTGTCCAGGAGCACACCTATCTCCAGGGATATGAAGTAAGGTATGATGCATTGATCCCCGGCGGCTCATCGGATACCGAACCTCCGGCGGACGGAGCGTATGCGGGGATTCAGGCTGTCGATGCGAATATGGTAAGGATAACCTGGCCGTTTGATGTCAGCGAGCAGATTGAGTATATGTCGACCGATGAGGCATTGGGCCATCGACTGGTAATCCGTTTCAGGGCCGCCTATCTATAAGGCGAAGCCAAAGACGTTCCCTGCAGAACCGGTGCATAAAGCCCGGTCACATAGTAATATATCCAACCAAATCTATTTATTATAATGTCAAGATCGCTTATGGGTGCATAGTATCAAGATATAACGGGTGAATTATGTATTCTCTTTTTTTTGCCCGCCTTGAGAAACAGCCTGCCTTCCCTATCATGAACTTAAGCAAGCCTATAGACAAGTAAGGGGGGATCATGCCGAAGCAGGGAGCAGACCGCCTCATCCAAGACCTGCTGTCGTCTTCGGGCATACGCGTCAACGGCGACAACCCGTGGGACATAACCGTACATCGCGAAGAGTTCTATGAACGCGTCCTTCGTGACGGGGTTCTCGGCCTGGGTGAGTCATACATGGACGGATGGTGGGACTGCCCCTGTCTCGATCAGTTCTTTGACCGCACCCTGCGTTCCGGCATGGAGAATACCGCGAAAGGGGACTTCAGATTCGTCTGGGAAAGGATCAAGGCATGGGTCTTTAATCTTCAGAGCGCCGGCAGGGCATATGAGGTGGGAAAAAGACACTATGATATCGGCAACGATCTCTATCGATCCATGCTCGATTCCAAGATGGTGTATACCTGCGGCTACTGGAGGAATGCGGATAACCTTGATGACGCCCAGGCTGCAAAGATGGATCTGGTGTGCCGCAAGGTCGGGATAGAGCCCGGGATGAAGGTTCTGGACCTCGGTTGCGGCTGGGGCGCCTTTGCCAGGCATGCAGCGGAGCGCTATGGGGCATCCGTCACGGGCGTCACGGTTTCGAAAGAGCAGGTTCGGCTGGGAAGAGAGCTCTGCCGTGGCCTTCCGGTCGATATCAGACTGCAGGACTACCGGGACGTCAAGGGGGCGTATGACAGGGTGATCTCCATCGGGATCATGGAGCATGTGGGGTATAAAAACTACCGGACCTACATGGAACTGGTCGACCGGACGTTGAAACCCGACGGCATCGGGTTTTTCCATACCATCGGTACGAATGAGAGCATGAAGATTACCAACCCGTGGTATGCCAAATATATCTTTCCCAACGGCCAGATCCCTTCCATCGCTCAGATCGGAAAGGCGATGGAAGGATTGTTCGTCATGGAAGACTGGCACAATTTCGGGCCGGACTATGACAGGACACTGATGGCATGGCATGAAAGATTCGAAAAAAGCTGGGTAAATCTGAAAAGCAGGTATGGAGAAAATTTCCGCCGGATGTGGCGGTTTTACCTCCTCAGCTCTGCCGGGGCATTCCGTTCCCGCAACATACAGCTGTGGCAGGTGGTGATGACCAAGCCGGGTATGCCGCAGCCTGAATGCCGGCTGGCCTGAGGGCGGCTTTAGTGATTAAGTCAGAAACCATCATCATAGGCGGAGGCCCGGCCGGGGCCAGTTGTGCGTTGGAGCTCAAATCCAGAGGCAGGCAGGCCGTTATCCTCGACAAGGAAGCTTTCCCGAGGTCGAAGCTGTGCGCGGGCTGGATCACGCCTGCAGTGTTAAGAGATCTCGCCATACAGCCCCAGGATTACCCCTACGGCATGCTCACGATGAAGAGGCTTCAGATCAACGTATTCGGAAGGCGATTCACCCTTCCCACCAGACAGTATTCCATCCGGAGAGACGAATTCGACTCATGGCTTCTCGGGCGAACCGGCGTCACCGTATTCACCCACCAGGCCCGAAAAATTCATAAACGAGACGGCAGCTATATTATCGACGACGCCTTTTCCTGCAAATACCTCGTCGGCGCAGGGGGGACCTTCTGCCCCGTCTATACGGCCCTTTTTAAGGATATAAGGCCCCGGGCACCGGAATCGCTCGTCCTGGCCATGGAAAAAGAAATACCGTGCAGCACGAAAGACAATCTGAGCCGTCTGTGGTTTTTCGAGCACGGCCTTCCCGGATATGCCTGGTGCGTGCCCAAGGAAGGCGGATGCGTCAACGCAGGGGTGGGAGGGAGCTATTCCGGCATGAAAAAGAAACATATGAGCATCAGGAGCCATTGGGATTCTCTCACCGAGAAGCTCGAAAATCTCTCGATCGACTCCAGGGAATGCTCTGCCCCGAGAGGATACGCATATTATACCAGGCAGGATACCGGGCCGGCCGATCTGAATACCGCGTATCTCGTCGGGGACGCAGCAGGCCTCGCAACCGTTGATATGGGCGAGGGCATCGGGCCGGCCGTACGCAGCGGCATACTCGCGGCAAGGGCGATCGCCGACGGGAAGCGCTATTTACTGGGTTCTGTCCGAAGGTTCAGCCTGCGGGACATTCTCCTGCCCGGAAGGGCGTGACGGCGTTTTAAAAATTCCAGCGCTTCCACCGGCAGGCCTCGAGTCACATTCCGAGATGAAAATGGAGTTATGTGAATAATAAGTTCCAGGCAGGCAGATGCAATGTCTCGGGCAATTCTCTTACAAACAGGGCGTTTCTGCTCTCCCGGCAAGAATGGAGTCGATAACATGCTGCTTGGAGAAATGGGCGGCTGTCAGGTAATGCATGGCGTCTTCATACCCGAGGATGCGGATCCGTATCTCCCGCGGGGACAAGCCCGTGTCTGCCAGTTCCCGGACCTGCCTTTTGAGGTCCTCCATGCAGGCGATCTTTGCGGCGATCGCTGCGCTACCGTCATTTACGATGCCTTTCAGGCTGCAGAAGATTGTTGAGATATCAAGGCGGGCAAGGTTTTTCAGGGAGGAGAGGATCTCCTCGAAATCCTCATCGCGTCTCAGGTACCGAACAGCCCTGCCGCAGAAGATATCCCCGGTGAACAGCCCGCCTGTCTTTTCTTCGTACAAGCAGACGTGGCCCACTGAATGGCCCGGGCTCGGGATAACCTGAAGCGTGGTTCCATCACAGGAGATACTCTTTCCCAGAGGGGAGCCCGAACACCTTTCGGGCAGGCCCCACACGAATCGCTGATAGGCCTTGAGCTTTAATGCCGCCGGGTCCGCCATATACGGGAGGCAGTCTTCATGGGCGTAGACGGCTGCCCCGAAGGCATCGTGGACAACCGTGTTGTTTCCGATATGATCTTCGTGCTGGTGCGTGTTGATAACGGTGGAGACCCGCTTCGTTCTGAGCGCGGCCATGAACTCATCGCGTGCATACGCGGTTCCGGTATCGATGAGGGTATTTCCCATGAGAAAGGCGTACACGCGATACGGCACCAGGGGGCCGATGCTGCGCCCCATGCAGAAGGCGGTCACTTCTCCGTACGTACGAATCTTGATCATTGTGTTTTCCCCCTTCGAGACCGGGCGGGGGCGTCTTTCCCGGATTCGAAGCGTTTCAGGTTTGCAAGGATCTTCTTCAGGGAACCCTCGAAGAGCTCGATCTCTTCTTCAGAAAAGCCTTCGTAGCAGAGCGATGCCATCGCCGCAGACACCTGGCTGTAGGTTTCCCTGAGCTGTTTGTCTTTATCGGTGAGGCGGATGTGGATCTTCCTTCGGTCTGCACCGGACGGGACACGGATTATGTGTCCGGAAGCCTGGAGGGCGTCCAGCATCGTGGTGAGGGTGGTTTTTTTCAACGAAGTCTTTTCTGCAAGCTCATGGATAGGGATGTCGTCGCTGCTCCACAGGGCAAACAGGATCCTCCCCTGGGCCGGGCTGATGGTCTCGATATCGTGATTTTTGAGCATCCGGGAAAAGATGCGTCCGGAGACCTGGTGCATCTGTGCGATGAGAAAGGCCCCGTAACGTCTCATGATAGCCTCCTTTTCAGTGAACTCCCGGTACCTATCATTAGTACTAATTAGTACTATCCTGAATAGTACGTTATGTCAATGTTGATATCCGTTGACCAATGCATGGATATAGTATAATTTTTTCCCACTATAAGATGATAAAAACAAATAGGAGGATAATCATGGACTCCGAACAGGAACTTGAGGCCAAAAAGGTATTTATCAAGAGAAAGCATGAGCTCCATGAGGAGACTCTCAGGAAGCTTATTGAAGAACTGCAGTTCAACCTGGACAATCATGGCAAATACGAAGGCATGGAGAGCATCTTTGTTCATATAAAGACCAACACTGAAGCCCTCCTGTTTCTTCTCCAGGAGCGCAAACGTGACAGGGACAAGAGAAAGGACCCGTCTCAGCCCGTCACACCGCTTCCTCCCGGGGGGAGAGAAATCGGCTAGCCGGGCCTGCTTTGCTCATCAGCAGGGTTTTTTCAGGAAACGGCCTTAATGCCGGAGATATCGTAATGGCGGATGAAAGAAAGATCGGCATGTGCCGGACAGAGAGGACCATCCATAAGGTGGTCGACGAGCTCTGCAAGCCCGAATCATACGAGGAAGTCTACCACAAGCCCACCGAGGAGAGGGTGATGCCTTCCCTCGATGCGCTGACCGAGATCGTCGAGCGGCTGAGAATGGTCATATTCCCCGCGTATTTCAGCGATTCGGAGATGTCGCTCGAGTCCATGCCCTATATCATCGGGAACCACCTCGAGAAGGTGGAGCGGCTTCTTTTCGAACAGATCAAAAGGGGGATCGGCTTTTCCCGCGGGATGACGTACTGGCAGGCTTCCATCGAGTGTGAAGAGCGTGCCCGGAGCTTGTCGCGGCAGTTTATAGCCACCATCCCCCAAATACGAAAGCTGCTGGCCTCCGACGTGGCCGCCGCCTACGAGGGCGACCCTGCGGCGAAAAGCCCGGGAGAGGCCATCTTCTGCTACCCGAGCATCAAGGCCGTGACGAATTACCGCATCGCCCACGAGCTGCATACGCTGGGCGTCGAGATGCTGCCCCGGATCATCTCCGAGATGGCCCATTCACAGACCGGCATCGATATCCATCCGGGCGCCGCGATTCAGGAGCGGTTCTTCATCGACCACGGGACAGGCACGGTCATCGGCGAAACGTGCGAGATCGGGCGCAACGTCCGGCTCTACCAGGGAGTGACGCTGGGCGCCGTAAGCTTTCCCAAGGACGGGTCGGGCAAGCTCGTCAAGGGCATCCCGAGGCATCCTCTGGTCGAGGATGACGTGATCATCTACTCGGGCACTACGATCCTCGGCCGGGTCCGCATCGGCAAAGGCGCCGTCATCGGCGGAAACGTCTGGCTGACCAGCGACGTCCCTCCCGGCATGCGCGTCATACAGGGCAGGCAGTCGGAACCGGTGATCATGATCTCCCAGTGACGAAGGCGCCTGTTCAAACCATGCATCGGAGTAAAAAAACAAGATTCCTCCCGGCCGGCATCCTTGCGCTTTTCTGCTTCGCAGTGGTTTTGACCGGCACGGCGCACGCGTCCGAGAAAAACCCCGTGTTCCTCTGGTCGGTGAAAGGGCCGAAAGGCACGGTGCACCTGCTGGGCTCGATCCACGTGCTCAAGCCGGATGCCTACCCGCTGGACGGCCGCATAGAGCGTGCGTACAGGCAAAGCAAAAGGGTGGTTTTCGAAGCCGACCTCGAAGAAGCGCGCAGCGAACAGGTGCAGCGGCAACTGGTCTCGCAGGGGATGTATCCGGACAAGACAACGCTGAAAGACCATATCTCGAAAAACACCAACGATCTTCTCAAACAAAGGCTTCAGGAGGCAGGGATACCCGCCTCGCGGTTTGCATCGTACCGGCCCTGGCTGTGTGCGGTGAGCTTGAGCGGCATGGAGCTGAAGCGCCTGGGGTATGAGGCGAAATGGGGCATCGACGCCCATTTCTCAGCCAGGGCAAAAAAGGACGGCAAGGAGACGATCTTTCTCGAAACCGCCCGGTATCAGATCGATCTCCTCTCGCAGACGCTCAAAGACAGGCAGGAAGATCTTCTGAAGCAGGCCTTGAAGGAGCTGGACGTCATCGCCGGGCAGTCGGCCGCGATGATGAAAGCCTGGGAGGAGGGCGATGCCGCGAAGATGGAGTCACTGGTGAATATCAGCCTCGATGAATATCCCGAGATCAAAAAGGCGCTCTTTACCGGGAGGAATACCCGCTGGGTTTCCCGTATCGAAGAACTGATGAAAAAGGACGGGGACAGCCTCATAATCGTGGGCGCCGGCCATCTGGTGGGAAATCAGGGGGTGACAACCCTTCTGCAGAAAAAAGGATACGCGCCGGTTCAGCAGTAGCTCCCGGGAGCGGAATTATTTCATCCGGCAGCGGTATTCCCGCGGCCTTCCGGCAAGACTGCTGCATCGATCCATCACGATATGCGAAGAAACCCTAAAGTTTCATTTTCCGTTCCCCGATATTATTCCTAGTTCCCTGGACTTGGAATCAAATGGATTTGAATACATACTTGTAAGGAGCACGGATGCCATGGAAAACGGAAAAGAACGAACGGTCATAGGTGTTTTCGTAATACTCGTCCTTCTTTTCATCATCTCGGGCGGGCTTGCGTATGCGGAAGATGTCGTCATCGTCTGCAACAAGTCGGTCACGGCGAGCTCTTTGAGCCAGGACGATGTCAGGGACATCTTTCTCGGCAGGAAGACCGTGTGGGATGACGGGCAGAAGATCAAGTTCGTTACCATGAAAGACGGGCATGCCCATGAGGCATTCCTGGACACGTTCGTGAGAAAGACGGCGATGCAGTTCGACCTGTATTGGGATAAGCTGGTGTTCACCGGCAGGGCCAGGACCCCGAAGGCATTTTCGACCTCGGACGGGATCATCGATTTCATCGAGAGGACGGAAGGCGCTATCGGCTATATCCCGGCAGCCGCTCTGGAAGAAGATCTCAAGGTTATCAGGTCGGCGGAGGAAAGAAAGCCGAACTGGCTCGCAACACTGTTCTCCATGGCGTTTTAAAAAGTAAAGGAGCTTATATATGTGGGCCGACCAGGGAAGGCCCGATCATGCCCCCTTTTACGGGGGCATTTTTATTTTCAGCCGGATATCAGGAAATATGCTCCAGCACGATCTTTAAGATCCTCCGGATGGGCTCTGCGGCTCCCCAGAGCAGCTGGTCGCCTACGGTGAAGCAGGTAAGGTACTTCGGCCCCATGTTGAGCTTCCTGATCCTGCCCACCGGAACTTCGAGCCCGCCGGTTACGGCCGAGGGGGTGAGGCTTTTCAGGGTCTTTTCCTTGGTATTGGGGATCACTCTTACCCAGTCGTTGGCATGAGCGATGATGTCCGTGATCTCGTCCAGCGGCACGTCCTTCTTCAGCTTTATGGTCAGCGCCTGGGAGTGGCAGCGCATAGCGCTCACCCGCACGCAGAGGCCGTCCACCGGGATGGGCTTCCTGGTGCCGAGGATCTTGTTCGTCTCGGCGTATCCCTTCCACTCCTCCCTGCTCTGGCCGTTCTCCAGGGCGGAATCGATCCAGGGAAGCACGTTGCCCGCAAGGGGGAACCCGAAATTATCCGTGGGGAACGAGTCATCGTGCATGGCGGCGAGCACCTTCTTGTCGAGGTCCAGCGCGGCCGACGCCGGGTTGTCCAGGAGCTTTTTCGACGACTTGCCTATGCAGGCCATCTGCTCGATGAGTTCGCGCATGTTTTTCGCTCCTGCGCCCGATGCCGCCTGGTAGGTCATGGAGGTGATCCACTCGACCAGCCCCTTCTCGAAGAGCCCGCCCAGGCCCATGAGCATGAGGCTCACCGTGCAGTTGCCGCCGATATAATTCTTTACGCCTTTCTTCAGGCCCTTGTCGATCACGCCACGGTTCACGGGGTCGAGCACGATGATGCTGTCGTCCTGCATGCGCATGGCCGAGGAGGCGTCGATCCAGTAGCCGTTCCAGCGGGCCTTTCTGAGCTGGGGATAGACCTTCTTGGTATGGTC
Source organism: Syntrophaceae bacterium UBA6087 (assembly GCA_002448235.1). Classification (GTDB taxonomy): domain Bacteria; phylum Desulfobacterota; class Desulfomonilia; order UBA1062; family UBA1062; genus Phosphitivorax. The sequence continues at coordinate 13,752 of DIXF01000015.1, read as the reverse complement.
GCTTCCCTGGCACGTGACGATGATATCGGCGGTTTTGAGCTCCTTGATGTCGTACGCATCCTTGAGCACAGGCGTATCCAGCCCGATCTTCGGGCCTTTCTGCCCTACCTGTGAGGTAGTGAAGAACACGGGCTCGAAGCCTTTGAAATCCTTCTCTGAGGTCATCCGGTCCATGAGGACCGATCCGACCATGCCCCGCCAACCGATAAACGCTACTCTTGCCATGTGACCATCCTTTCCCGTTGTTTTTGTCGGCCGGGGCAGGTATTCCCTTTTTCCCGGCCGGGTTCCCGCGGTGTCTCATCGGGAGGAACCTTTTTCATGCGTGTTTCGTTGCATATATACATGAATTCCCTATGCCGGGGAATATGCAATATATCAGCCGGCGGGAGGATCGCTTACTCCTTTGCTCCGATGCGGGCTCCGGAACGTGACGGTGAGGAGGAACCCTGCGGACAGGAGCGCCGACTCGATGGAGAGGGCGGCCGCAAAGCTGCCGGTCATCTCCTTGACCGAAGCGAAGATATAGGGGCCCACGATGCCGGCGATCCCGCACGCGCTGAAGATGACGCCGTAGATCTTCCCGATATGGGCGTGGCCGAACTCGTCGGCGGTGAAGGCGGGCATGCAGGCAAGGCCGCCGCCGTAGCACGCGAGGAGGTAGCACACCAGGACCGCGAATACCGCGACATCGGAGCTCCGGGCCAGGAGCAGGCACCCGAGCGCGCCGGTAAGGAACAGGCCGGCGAACACCCGCTGCCTCCCGACCGCGTCGGAGGCCCATGCCCACAGGAGCCTGCCGAGGCCGTTGAACACCGCCGCGACTGCAACGATCTTCCCCGAGGCAATGGCAACGGCCTTCATGCGTTCTTCGGTTACGGCGCCCGCGATGCGCGAGAGCATCACGTCCTGGGCCATGGGGGAAAGCTGCGAGATGATGCCCAGGCCCGCGGTGACCAGGAAAAACACCATGCCCCACAGGTTCCAGAACTGCACGGTCCGGACCGCCTCGAAAAAGGTGAACGACGGGGCTAAAGTCCCCGCCCCTGCATTTTCTCCCGTGCCGGCCCCTGCCGGCGCCCAGCCCTGCGGCGGATTCCTGAAAAAGAGCACCGAGCCGAGCACCAGCACAAGGCTTGCCGTCCCCCAGAGCGAGAAGGTGGGCGAGATGCCGAACGATATGATCAGGTGCGGGCCGACGTTGCCCATGATAAAGGAGCCGAACCCGTAGCCCATGACCGCCAGTCCGGTCACCAGCCCCCGCTTGTCCGGGAACCAGCGGATGAGCGTGGTGATGGGAGTGACGTATCCGAACCCGCCTCCGAGTCCTGCGATAACACCGTATGCGCAGTAGAGCAGGAGGATATTCCCGGCTGTGTTCGCATACCCTGCCAGCATCAGCCCGGCGCTGAAGAGGACACCGCCCAGGATGCCCACGAAACGGGGGCCTTTTCTGTCCACCACTGCCCCGCCTATGGCCACGGAAACGGCGAACATGAGGGCATAGATCATGAACGCACCCTGCGTCTGCGTATCCGTCCATCCATGGGCGCTCATCAGGGGCTTCTTGAAAATGGACCAGGCATACACCGAGCCGAGGCAGAGCTGCATCACCACCGCAGCCCCTGCGATCCGCCACCTCTTCGATTCAAGCCCGGCCCGATTCACACGCCCCCGCATAAGAAGTATAATTGCTGCATACTGTAAGTGCGGAGGGCCGGTTCTGTAAAGTTCAATGTTGGGATTCCTCCTGCCGGTTACAGGTGCGGCGGAAGATGCCCAAAACCATGGCAGAGAGCCTTGCCTGGGTAATTACTAAAATACTATATTGATATAAGCAGTAATTATGTGTAGTAATATTTTTTCTGATTCATTGTGTAATGGAAATATGAGAGGGCATTAATGATATCGGCAGCGGTCAGAACACGGTTCACCACTATATGCATTCTTACGCCGGGGGTGTGCATCCTCGTCGTCACGGTTCTTATCCTTTCCGGCAGAGGGAATGCACAGGCTGCCTCCGCCATCCAACGTCACATAGCGTATTCTTACACCCTGCAGAATGAATCGGGCGAGACAATAAAGGATGCCCAATTCCGGACCTATGCACCGGTAAAACAGACCCCCACCCAGAAATGCACCAGGATCGCCGCCTCCCATCCCTATAAGACGATAACCGACAAAGCCGGGAACCGGATCCTCCAATTCGATTTTCAGGAATTTCCCGCCTATGCGGTGAAGATCGTCACGATCGAAGCCGACCTGCTGCTCTCCAAAGAGCCGGCGAAAGAGAAGGGGAAAGACCTTACCGCCTACCTGAAGGCAGAGCGGTTTATCGAGAAAGACGCCCCGGCTGTCCGGAAGAAGGCAAAAGAGCTTGCTGCAAAGGGCTCCTTACAGACAGCCCGCAGCATTGCCCGCTGGATACCCGAGAACGTGAAGTACTCCGGCTACACGGGAGCAGATTACGGCGCGCTCTGGGCCTTGAGCCAGAGGCAGGGCGACTGCACGGAGTATATGTATCTATTCGCCGCTTTATGCCGGGCAAACAGCATCCCGGCCCGCTGCCTTGAAGGATATATCTGCGAGGAGAGCATAGTGCTCAAGCCGGGCATGTTTCACAGCTGGGCAGAGTTCCATCACGATGGGGCATGGCGGGTGGCAGACCCTTCGAATAGAAAGTTCATGCAAGACCAGCATAATTATATTGTTATGAGAATATTTCGAGTTTCACAGGGAGATCCCGAAACGGATTTCCACCGGCTTCATTTTATTGGAAAGGGATTGAAAGTAACAATGAATTAACATGGCATAAGAGAGTTTTCCCAGCACGGTTTCCCATCATTATTGCCGGAGAGAATACGTTTGCGTGATTGATCGTTTTGGATCAGTCCGGGGGAGGTTTCCATTGTTCAGGGCAATAAATGGCGAAAGACGGCACGGTCTCATGGCGTTGTGGGCTCTTATGCTCATGGTCCATCCATCCATCCTGACATTCCCTGCCTTGTTGTCTGCAGCAGACGATTCGGTCTGCGCGCGGGTCAAGATCGAGATTCAGCAGGAGCTTACCCTCGAGCGCCAGGCCTTCGATGCCTATATGCGCATCAACAACGGGCTTTCCCACATCACGCTTGAGAATGTGGACATCGACGTGAGCTTTGCCGACGAAGCCGGAAACAGCATCCTCGCCACCTCCGATCCCAACGATACCACGGCACTGTTCTTCATCAAGGTCGACACCATGGATAATATCAGTGACATCGAAGGCTCGGGAACGGTATCCCCCTCGACCTCGGCCGATATCCACTGGCTCATCATCCCGGCCCCGGGCGCCGCGAACGGGGTGCCCTCGGGCACGCTGTATTACGTCGGGGCGACTCTGCGCTATACGATCGGCGGGGAAGAGCACGTCACCGAGGTAACGCCCGATTATATCTACGTCAAGCCCATGCCCATGATCACCATGGACTATTTCCTGACAGCCGACGTCTACGGGGACGACGCCTTTACCCCTGAAATCGAGCCCCCGGTGCCTTTCAGCCTGGGAGTTCGGGTGGCGAACAACGGATCGGGCACGGCCCGGTCGCTGAAGATCGATTCCGCCCAGCCCAAGATCACCGAGAACGAACTGGGCCTGCTTATCGGCTTCAACATCGAGGCCTGCAAGGTAAACGGCGGAGAAGTCACCCCGAGCCTGATGGCAGACTTCGGCGACGTTGCGGGCAACTCGGCAAAGGTAGCAAGCTGGATCATGACCTGCAGCCTTTCGGGTAGGTTTGTTGAATTCACGGCCGATTTTTCCCATTCAGACGAACTGGGCGGCGAGCTGACCTCCCTGCTGGAGGCGGCAAATACCCACTTCCTCGTGCATGAAGTGCTGGCGGATAGTGGCGGCAAGGACACGATACCCGATTTCCTGGCAAAGGACGGAGACACGTACCGCCTCTACGAGTCACAGAACATCGACACGGTGGTGACCGATCAGTCTTCCTCTTCGAGCATCGCCGCGTCCGGCGGAGATTACGCGCTTGCTGCGCCGCAGACCGCGGGCTTCATGTACGTCCGCCTGCCCGATCCCATGGCGGGCTCAAGCGGCCTGGGAGAGATCACCCGCTCGGACGGCAAGGCCATGAAGACGGAGAACGTCTGGCTGTCTAAGACCCGGGGCGAGGACCACGTATGGATTCATCACATCAACGTCTTCGACACGGATTCCACCGGCTCGTACACGGTACGGTACGTAGAGGCGGCAAACCAGCCTCATCCGCCGGTTCTGCAGTTTATTCCGGATAGGACGGTGCAGGAAGGACACCAGCTTTCGTTCATCGTCGAGGCGACCGACCAGGACGGTACGATACCGGCACTGACCGCTTCGAGCCTGCCTGCAGGGGCAAGCTTCAGCGAACAGGCGGACGGCACGGGCATCTTCGACTGGACCCCTGCAGTCGGCCAGGCCGGGACCTATCCTGTCACCTTTATCGCATCCGACGGTGCCCTGCAGGATACCAAGAAGGCCACCATCAGGGTAACGCCTGCCGGCGATTCGGACGGCGACGGCATACCCGACGACTGGGAGATGCAGCATTTCGGAACCCTCGACCGTGACGGCACGGGCGATGCAGACGGCGACGGCATCTCGGACCTTGACGAGTACCTGCGCGGCAGCGACCCGCTGACCCCGAACCAGGCGCCGACGATCCCTGTGGTCCAGTCGCCTGCGAACAACACCGAGATCGCAAACCTGCAGGCGAGCTTGAGCGTAGAGCCCAGCACGGACCCGGACAGCGACCCGGTGATATACACCTTCGAGCTGTACGCGGACGAGGGCATGACCAGCCTGGTGGGAAGGGCGCAGGGCATCGAGACCACCACATGGGCGGTGCCGTCGGCTCTGACCGACAACACCTGGTACTACTGGCGCGCCCAGGCAAGCGACGGGTATGCTCTGACGAACTGGGCATACGGAAGGTTCTTCGTCAACCAGCAGAACGACGCGCCCACAGTGCCGCAGCCGAGCAGTTCCTCCGAGTTCGACACGCGCACGCCGGTGCTTCAGGTAACGAACAGCCACGATGCTGACGGTGATATCCTCACCTATTCTTTCAGGGTATACACGGACAGCGCGCTTACCACTCTCGCAGCATCCATAACCGGTATGGCACAAGGGCAGAACGGCACGACCTCCTGGAGCGTAAGCCCGGCCTTGAACAACAATACCACTTACTACTGGAAGGTGGTCGTAGCCGACGAGCATGGGCTCATGGCCGAGACCGAAGAATCCTCGTTCCTGATCCACATGGAGAACACCGCGCCGACTGCGCCTGTCATTTATTCGCCTGCAACAGGTTCCGAGGTTGCATCCACTCAAGTGAACCTCACCGTGACGAACTCGACGGATGCACAAGGTGATACGCTGAGCTACTTCTATGAGCTCGATACGGTCAACACGTTCGACAGCGCAAACCACCTGAGCCTGCCTGCGGTCACCGAACAGACGGGTACGACCTCGTGCACGGCGGCAGAGCTCTCGGACAATACGCTCTACTACTGGAGGGTGAAGGCCAACGACGGCCTGGCAGACAGCCTGTGGACCACTGGCAGCTTCTTCGTGAACACAGCCAACGACGCACCAGCTATCCCGGTGCTGAAGAACCCGGCCGACGCGGCCTGGGTGAACACGCTCACTCCCACTCTGGAGGTGTTCCCTTCCACGGACCCGGACAACGATACGGTAACGTATACCTATGAGATCTTCGCAGATGAGGCGCTCACCAGCGCGGTGGCATCAAACGACTCTGCGCAGCCTGCGTGGAGTCTCCCTGCCAATCTCTTGAGCGACAATGTCTGGTACTACTGGCGCGTTCTGGCTAGCGACTCCCACGGGCTGGCAAGCTCCTGGATGCAGGTCTCGCGGTTCTTCATCGACTGCAACGGCGTCAATGACGGTCCGTCCATAAGTTTCACCGAGCCGTCTCAGCATGTCTACACGAACGGCGAGACGGTGCAGATCGCATGGATGGATTCAGACCCGGATAACAACGCGACGATCTCGCTGTACTACGACATGGACAACGTCGGAGCGAACGGCAGCCTGATCGCCACGGGCATCCCGGAGGATCCTGACGGTTCGAGCGACGACCGCTACCAGTGGGACATCGCAGGCCATGGAGACGTTACCTATTATGTCTACGCAGTCATCACGGACGGCGTGACCAGCCAGACAGTGTACTGTCCGTACCCGGTCACCATCGACCGCACCTCGCCCACCGTCACCGCCAACCCGCCCGGTGGATCGTATACGTCCTCGCAGAACGTCACTCTTTCTTCGAACGAGCCGTCAGATATCCACTACACCCTCGACGGGACCGACCCGACAACCGCCTCGATGGTGTACAGCGCACCAATTCCGATCAACGGGAACCACACGCTCAAGTTCATGGCAATAGACGAAGCAGGCAACACGAGCGCGGTCGTGACAGCGAACTATATCGTACAGTCCGAGCTCATCGTGGTTGCGCGGACCGATTCGGGCAGCCCGAGCCCTGCGAACTGGAGTGTCTATGTCCACCGTGCGGACGGCACCGCAACAGGGGCCAGCGCCAAGACCGATGCAAACGGCATCGCCCACTTCAACCCTTCGAGCTTCACCCCCGGCAGCTACAAGTTCAGGCTGTCCTATATGGGCGCCAGCTTCTGGAGCCAGGTAATCACCGTGCCCGAGACGCTCGTTGCCGACATCGTAGTCGATCACGAAACCGTAAACGTCGAGGTAAGCAAGACAACCGGCGCGGTCGGCAACGGGGCCAACGTATACGTATTCAACGAAGCCGGGACCATGGCATGGAACGTGGTGAGCACCACCGATGCGAACGGCGTCGCAATATTCAGCCTGCCGGCAGGAGTAAGCTTCAAGTTCAGGATCAACTACATGGGCGGCACATACTGGAGCAGCGCCTATACGGTAACATCGGGCGGGACGAACACCCTGGGCGTCAATACCGGAGGCGGCCTGCTCAGCATAAGGATATGCTGGGCGCCCGACTCTCCTCTGGCGAACCTTGGGACCATGCTCTACGACGGGACGAAGACCGTATACCGCGGCCTGTCGGCAACCGCGAATGCGGACGGGTTTGTGCAATACGACGTCCCGGGCGGCTCGTACTCCGTGCGGGTGAGCTACCAGGGCGGGGTGTTCTGGACCGAGCCCATCCAGGTATCGACGAATATGGACATCGACTTCGTGATTCCGCACGAGTATGTGGATGTGACAGCTCAAGCTGTCTATCAGGGTGCAGCGACACCGTGGACGGGCCTCAACATATACCTGTACGGCGAAAACCAGACATACTATCGTGGCCAGGTATACCAGTCCAATTCTCAAGGTAAGGTGACGTTCGTGGTGCCTCAGCTCACCAGCAAGGCCCGGACGAGCTATCTCGGCCAGACGTACTGGAGCGACACATTCATCTGGCAGGACGTGAACCTCAACATTCCCATGGCCGAGGCCGAGGTGGTGGTGACATGCGCCTCCCAGCCGATATCAGGAGTAAACGTATATGGGTACACACTGCAGCAGACATCAGCAAACGTTTCCGGGTCCACGGATGCAAACGGCAAGGTAAGGTTCCGCCTGCCTGCGGGGAGCTATCTGTTCAAGACTACCTATATGGGGAATACCTACTGGACGAACGCAAGCCCGCTTACGCAGGACACGGTAAACCAGGTTGCACTTTCCACCGGCGGCGGGAGCTTCCCGCTGACAGTGCGCGGGGCAAGCGGAGATCCTCTCCCGGGCGTGAGGTGTGAGGTATACAACAGCGACGGGACAGTATTCCTCGGCCAGAGCGGCTTGACCGACAGCGACGGCAACGTGAGCTTCAATATGGGCAACGGCGATTATCGTTTCCTCGTGAGATACATGGGAGGAGTGTTCTGGAGCTACCCGGTAAATGTGCCGGACCTTGCCTGTGCCAGTGTTGTAATCGACCATCAATGGGTCGAGGTCATGGTGGACAAGTCAACCGGGCCAATAGCCGGAGCAGACGTTTACCTGTTCGATTCTGCGGGGACAATATGCTGGAGCATGGTCGAAAAGACAGATGAAAACGGTGTCGCCTCTTTCTACCTGCCCGTGGGAGTAGGTTTCAGCTTCAGGGCAAACTACATGGGCAATACCTACTGGAGCGCGGCACACACCGTGGCGTCGGGAGGGGTAAACAGCGTATTCGTAGATGCCGGAGGCGGCATCTACCAGCTGACCGTGCTCAAGGGACCAGGACAGCCACTGTCGGGCTTGTCTGCATACCTCTTTGACGCAACAGGCAACATATACCGCGGGATTACTGTTACTACGGACACAAACGGCATAGCTAGTTTCGATGTACCTGAAGGGACGTACTCGGTGCGGGTGGATTACCAGGGCGGCCATTTCTGGACACAGCCGATAGATATCGTAACCGACACCAACGATGAATTCACCATACTGCATGAAGACGTGACTGTCTCTGTCCTGGGTATCTTCCAGGGGATTTCGCAGCCGATCCCCAACCTTGATGTATATTTGTTCTCAGACCAGGGAGTATGGCGGGGTCAGACATACAAAGCCAATGCATCAGGCCAGGTGACCTTCAACGTACCAGAGTTGCCCAACAAAGCACGGACGAGCTACCTGGGGCAGACCTACTGGAGCGACATTTTCACCTGGGAAGATGCAAGCGTGAATATCCCGCTAGCGCAGGTGGAGGTCTTGGTTACGATTAACTCGCAGCCGGCACCCGGCATTGGAGTGGACCTCTGGACTCCTCAAGGGGCGTACCTCGCGTTCATTGGCACCTCGAATGCCGAAGGCAAGGTCCTCACCAGTCTGCCGCCGGGCAACTACCTCTTCAGGGCAAACTTCTCGACCGGAGTCCGCTGGAGCACCGAGATGGTGCTTACTGCAAACCAGGTTCGGCAGGTGATCATTTCGAATCAATGAGAGGGATAGTGGAGTAAGGAATGAAGAAAAGTGCAAGAAGCTTCATCACGGCCGATCGTTTGGGCACTGTGGAAAAGGCGTTCGCTCATGCTCTTCTGCTCATGTTCGTCCTCATCAGCCCTGCATACACGCTTTCAGATTCAGGCCTGGACTCCGGCAGCATCAAGCAGGCACGGCAGGAGCTCTTCGTCACTGCCGAGGAGGTGAAGCAGATGCTCGATACGAAGAAACCCCTTGCCCTGGTCGATATCCGGAGCCAGGGGGAATATTCCCAGGCACACATACCCGGCTCCCTCAATATCCGGGTCCATTTCATCCGGACAAAGATTCTTCTGAAAAGCAGCCCGGTCGTCATCGTTACTGACGGCTATCAGTACGCTGGGCTGGAGCCCGAATGCAAGCGGCTTACGGAACAGGGTTTCCTGGTAACGATCCTCTTCGGAGGATTGAATTCCTGGAAGCATGCAGGCCTGCCCCTGGAGGGAGAAGCCTGGATGGCTAAGACCTTCGACCACATCAGCCCGGAGGCCTTTTATCTCGAAAAGGGTTACGGCCACTGGGTAGTCCTCGATGCGTCGGGCAAGGATGCCGGAAAGCAATCAATGCCCTATGCCGTGCGTTTCGATCCGGATGCTCAGCTCTTTGCACCCTCACGGCTGAAGGGCACAGTCGAGAAGAACCGGAAAAGCGGGCAGTGCCTCGTCCTCATCGCGAACGATACCGGCGCGGAATATCAGAGCATCGCACGCATTGTCTCAAAGGCAGAGCTGAAGAACGTCTTCTATCTGGAAGGCGGGATCAGGGCATACGACCAGTATCTCAAGAGCGCGGCCCTTTCGCAGGAGCCGAAGGAGAAGAGGGTGCAGAAGATTCAGAAATGCCCGACCTGCGGAGGGTAGACAGAACAAGGATTGCTGAATTGCTGAAGCGGCGGAAGCCGTAGTGGAGAGGGCAGAGAGCGAACAAGTTTTGAACCGTTCTGACCTGCCGGGCACAGCCCGGGTTGTGATTAGAGATTATTACAGAGGAGAGTATTGATGAGTATACGTGACCTTTACAGAGGAAGGGTATCGAAAAACAACCTGTTGCATGCATTCTCCTTCAGGAGAGTACGACGAATCAAGTGGTACCAAACAGCATGCATCCTTCTGCTGATATGCTCATCGATCACTCTTTTACCCTCTGTCTCAAACGCAGATACATTCTATAGAAGACCGATAACCATCGATCACACCAAGGTAACACACGATGGCCCCTTCCAGTTCTATTACAGGATGGAAGGAAATGACTACCCCAGCAACATCGATTTTCTCAAAAAAGGCACAGATATCTATTTCACAGATCAGTCAGGCAATGACCTCCCCTTCGAGCGTATTCATAATGTCAATGGGAATGTCAAGCAGGGAGTCGTCTTGGACTTAGGATCCTCGGGTAGCTTTGACAGCGTCCGGATAATTCCTGGATCAATACTCAAAGAGAATGGTGTTTATAAATTGTGGTACGGTGGTTCTAACGGAACAACTTGGACCATAGGCTACGCAACCTCAACTAACGGGATCAACTGGACAAAGCAGGGTAAGATTCTTGAAAAGGGGGCTACTGGGCAAGTCGATTCGACACATGTTTCTCAACCCTGGGTCATGAAAGACGGAGAAGTATACAAAATGTGGTACTCCGCCCATAATGGAACAAACTGGGATAACATTTGTTACGCTACTTCTCCTGATGGAATCAGTTGGACAAAGCAAGGATCTGTTCTTCAAAAAGGAAGCCTGTATGACAGCACTTACGTGCATGCTAGCAGGGTCATCAAAGACGGAAGCACATACAAAATGTGGTACCAGGGATATGATTCAACCAATGTTCGAGTCCTTTATGCCACATCCTCAGACGGAATAAGTTGGACGAAGCAGGGAGTTGCAATCAACATTGGCTCGTCAACATCCTATGACAGTACCTATGCATCTTATGCATACGTAATCAAAGACACTAATGAATATAAGATGTGGTATTCGGCTTATAATGGAACTAATTTCCGGATCATGTATGCAACATCCCAGGATGGTTTAATCTGGGTAAAGCAAGGTCTTTGGTTGGATATAGGGGCCAGTACTGATTACGACAGTCTCTACCTGTATGCACCGATCGTTCTCCAGGAAAATAATGGTTATAGTATGTGGTACTCAGGAGGGCCTAATACATCGGATCATAAATTGCTATATGCTCCATGGGTAAAGAAATATGAAGCCTTCGTAAGGATCCCTAGTATCTCATCCACCCAAGATACCCAGATCTACATGGTCTATGGTGGTAAATATCCTGTCGACAAATCGAATGGCCCAGCGACGTTCCCGACATCCGACGGCTTCAGCTCGGTATACCATCTCAATAACAAGGTTGTGTCCGGTTCCGCCTCGATTCTCGATTCAACAGCGAATACCATAAACGGAACACCCGTTAACATGGAGCCGGAAGAGCTCATCGATGGGAGAATAGGCAAAGCACTTGCTTTTGGCGGCACGGATGAAAGGGTCGAACTCGGTACGAACTCACAGATGCGGCAGGATAGTGCTCTCATGTACTCTTTCTGGGTCAGGAAAAAGCCTTCACAGCCTGTCAGGTTCGGTGCCGGTGGCAACGGAGGCCAGGGATACGGCGGCATATACATCGATGAAACGAATAACAATCTCTATTTTCAATGGACTCCTGCCAGCCCCAATTCGGATACCTACGTAGGAACGGCAACCTCTCCCATCTCCAACGATCAATGGATGTTCGTCCAGCTTGGAGTAGACTATGGCAATAAGATCTATACAGCATATGTGAATGGACAGAATGTGCCTCTGACTCCATATTCTGATCCCTCTGACTGGCATCCGTCAGGGTCGTACAGCAGTGGACAGATAGACGCAATAGGTAGCCGGTTCGTCAATCAATGGTTGCATGGCCAGTTTGATCTGGGAGAGCTTGCGGTTCTCTCGGAACTTAAGTCTCCACAATGGATTCAAACCGCCTACGCCAATCAGACATCACCTGAAGCCTTCTATGGTATCGGCACAGAAGAATCGTTTGTGCTGCCGGATGTGTTCAACAAAAGAAGAATAACCATTGACCATACAAAGGTTCTTTACGATGGATCGTTCCAGATGTTCTTCAAGGTAGCGAACGATCCGGATATCGGCGAAGAGCTCGCAGACAAGACGGCCGGAAGTGATATATTTTTTACCGACCTGGAAGGGAACGAGATCTCTTTCGAGAAGATCAATTTTACCTATTCATCATCTACCAACTGGAAGTGGCAGGGGTGGATACGAATTCCTTCCATATCTTCTATCCAGGATACGCAGATCTATCTCATGTACGGATCGCTCGCCAATGCAAACAGGAGTAGCTCAGAGAGCACATTCCCGTTATCTGACGGTTACGTGGCGGTATATCATTTTAACCAGCAACCCCCACTGGATGCAACAAGCAACGACAATGATGCCGTCGACACGGGCACGATCGATAAACAGGATTTCCAGCTCGGATTCTGCAACAATTATGATCAGTCAGAATACAACAATTTTGGCAAAAAAACGCTGCTGAATAATTTAATCCAGCCCAACAGCGAATTTACTGTTTCTCTCTGGTGTAATCCTTCGGCAGGAGTACCGGGCGGCGGCTGGGATTATCTATTGGGGAAAAGGGGGCAGCAGACCTATGGATGGGACATTTTAAGAAACCAGAATGGAAATATTTATCAGGTATGGCATCTCACCAGCTCATATGGATGGGCATCATCCTTATCTTTTGCGAATCCTCCATTGAATCAATGGACCAAGTACATTGCCACAAACAAAAACAGGTCTTACACATTTGCAACAAACGACGGGGCGAATAAGAAGGGTGGGAATATCCCGGCAGATGTCGCAACGTATAACGCATATGATATGGGGACGGCATCCCTGATACTCGGGGGATCTTATGGATACAGAGGCAGGATCGGTGAGATATGGTTCTTGAATAAAGCAATACCGGATACAAGGGTTGCAACTGAATGGAACAATCAGAATTCATTCGAAACCTTTTACCTCATCGGCGGCGAGGAAGAGACCGGGGATAAGCCGGACCTTATTGTAACGGGTGTAACCCATACCCCTGAAACCGGCATCGACCAGAATCAACAGGTGACGTTCACTGTAACCATCCAGAATGTCGGGGCAGTCGATACCTCCCAAGGATTTGAAGTGGATTTCCGCATCGACGGGCAGAGCATCGGTAGACAGCAGGTTTACTCGATTTTACCGGTAAACGGAACTGTCCAGGTGAGCCAGGTCTGGACCACAACACCGGGAACTCATAACGTTGAGGTGTTTGCAGACAGCCAAAGGATTATTCTTGAGCAGGATGAGACCAACAACAGTGGTTATATAACTCTCCCGAACATAAACGATCACATCGCTCCTATACTGGTAAGCACTACTCCGTTAAATAATTCTATGATCCCGATAGTCAATCAGATCAGGTTCACCCTTTCCGACCAGTATAGCCCTATCGACGATGCGGCGGTAATATCAAGCGTAATCGTTACAAACAGTCAGAACCAGGTGGTAGATGGAACCGTCACAGAGGGCAACAACCAGTTTACCTTTACGCCGCAGGTAACCCCATTGCCGGATAGTACATATCAAGTATCGTTTACTGCTGTTGATATACACGGAAACTCCCAGGCATTCGGTTTTTCTTTCACCGTGGATAATTTTACCAATGTCGGCGGAACCATCTCTACGAAC
>DIXF01000009.1 GCA_002448235.1 Syntrophaceae bacterium UBA6087 | reverse complement strand
TGACCTGAAGAAGAAGCAGGAAGCGCTAGCACGGAAAGTCCATGAAGCGATTCACGAGCACCGCGAGGCAGATAAGCGAGAGAAAGGCGAGCACGAAACCGACCACAAGCGCAGGGAGAAGCGTATCAAGAGGTTGAAACAGAAGGCGGACCGCATTGAGAAATTCCTCTCTGAAAACGAGCCTAAGACCGGCTCCGGGGGCAAAGAGATACAGAGCAATGTCACGGACAATGAATCGGCCAAGATGGCTACGTCTCACGGAGTAGTGCAAGGGTACAATGCGAATGCGATAGTGGATGAGAAGCATCAAGTGGTGCTGCATGGAGAGGCATTTGGAAAAGGCGAAGACAGCACAGCAATGGGGGCGATGCTGCAGGGGGCGAAAGAGAAGCTGGAAGCGGCCGGATGGGAAGAGCCGTTAAAGGGCATGATCATAAGCGCTGACACCGGGTATTACAGTGTGAAGAACCTGGAAGACTGCAAGGAGCTGGAAGTGGATGCTTATGTTCCGGACCCGCAGTTTCGTAAGAGAGATGTGCGTTTTGAGGATGCCGGGCGTCACCGCCGTTCAGTAGACAAGCGCCATGAGAAATATAAGACGAAGGGTAAGCGGTTCTTCAGCGTGGAAGATTTTACCTGGGATGACAAGAGCGGAAAGCTGATCTGCCCTGCGGGACATAGTCTCTATATCAAGAACCGCAATTTTATAACTGCCGGCGGGCATAAGGCCATAGCCTATCAGGCCCCGAAGACCGCATGCCGGGGATGCGCATTGCGTTCGAAGTGCTTACGCACTCCTGACACGATATCCAGGCAGGTGCATATATTCTATGGGAAGAGGCCCGGCAGCATAACCGACGAGATGAAGCAGAAGATCGATACGCCAGAGGGTCGGCGCACCTACAGCAAACGCTTAGGCATAGTGGAGCCGGTCTTCGGGAACATCCGCTCGTGCAAGAAAATGGACAGGTTCACGTTGCGGGGACGGATCAAGGTCAACATCCAATGGCTGCTGTACTGCCTGGTCCATAATATTGAGAAGATAACCAACTATGGTAAGACCTACGTGATGGCGCCTGCATAAAGAAGGGTAGACAATGGTATGCCCAGGCTAAGTGATATGAATAGTGCTGTGAAGCAATCTTGTTGTGTGGCCATTCTCATGACTTTGTCTCGTATCAATGCTTCCGACATCTCTCTAAGAAATGACAACCAGGGGTCATTTAAAAATAGTTTTTAGACAGGCTCGTTAGACAATAAAAATGAGTATTACTGATATAATAAATTGGTCAAATGAGAATTCTGGACTGCTCGCTCTTCTTATCTTCGTTGCAACATCTTCAGTAGGCACAGTTGTATGGATTTGTGGAATCCTAAAAAACAAAGGAAAAAATAAACCAAAGCTGTTGGTCAGTGTTATCGAACAACCAACTATGTGCAGTAGTTTTGATATAGGTAGATCTAATGAAAATCTTCATATGACAGCTTTTCTTATATATCTAAAAATAAGAAATGATGGTGAGATTCCAGTTCAAATTGACGATATCCACTTAGGATACAAAAGTGAATCTGATGAATGTACTGACTCTTGGTATTGGTTAAAAGATGAAACAATTCTTCTTGAAGATTATACCGCTCCTATAGGCGAGAAGATTAAAGTCTATCCATTTCTCAAACAAAAAAACAACCTAATTGATAACAAAATTCACACATATCTAAGTCCTGGAGAATATGTAAAGGGGTTAGTTTACTTTGAGCAGGCAGCGAGCACTGGAAAGAACTATCCATACATGGAGCCAGACTATAAGGTACAAACTATAATTGTTGTGCATGACAGCAAGGGTAACAAATGGTCAGTTGAGCATCGTGTGATAAAAGTTCAAATAGAACCAATTCGTAAAATATGCCCATCTTTTGGTTTAACAAGGCAATCATGTGAAGATTAAAAGGTAATCAGCTTAATTGGGAATATGGAAAGAATCATTGAATTCTTATTATGTATCCATGATCGAACGGGGAGATAGGTAACAGAATATTCTGGGTACATGGGTAACACTTTTTGAAAAAGCCGAACCAGCAAATCCAGCGGACGGCTTACAGCCGCCGCTGATCAGCACGTTATGTGCCAAGACAACAATAAAAGGAGACGACAATGAAACGAACTGCGATAAACCCATGGCCTTGGTCACTTCATTATGGATTCAGCCAAGGTGAACTCATCGAAGGGCAAGCCCGTATTCTTTTCTGTTCGGGTCAGACAGCAGTCAATGCGGATGGTATTCCGCAACATGCCGGTGATATTCGTGCTCAGACTGAATTGGCTTTGGACAACCTTGAGTGTGTGCTGAAAGAAGCCGGTATGACTCTTGCCAATATTGTTCGCCTGACCATATACACGGTGGATGTTGATTCCCTGATTAAGAATTTCGATGTGCTGGGAAAACGCCTCGGTGCTGCGGGAGTGAAGCCTGCGGAGACGCTTCTTGGCATAACCCGCCTTGCATTTCCAGAGGTGCTTGTTGAGTTGGAAGCTACTGCCATAGCGTAATTGTGCTATGATGAACGACAGCAATAACATTCAGCCTTGGCTCTATTGTTGGTTATCTTGGCAGAGTTTTACTGGAGCCTTGGCTAAATATCAGGACTGGCCTGGCAATGGAACTGTGCTTGTTTAATTCTCCAGGTCTATGATTCCTTCCTTTTCTTTAATCGCAGGGCTTCTCTCAGGCCTTTTTCACGGATGACTTTTATTTTAAGGCCGGTTTCCGTCATTTTAAAGAAGCGTTTGCCGTATTTTCCCAGGAGTTTTTTGTTGATTTCAAACCCGAGTCCGGGCGTTTTAAACGGCTGAAGCGTGGCGTTTTTATCCGGAATGATCGGGGATATGATTCCCTCCCGGAACTCCGGAATCCACGACGGATATTCAAGAGGATACTCCAGCGGGAGCTTGTTGTCCTGGTCCGCCAGAACCAGGTTCCAGTTCACATAAAAACCGATCCCGTTGGTCCAGGTGTGCGGCGTATAGAGCCGGTCGCGCTTTTTACATTCATCGATCACTTTTTTGACCTGGGCGATCCCGCCGGCAAAGGTGGCGTCGGGCTGGTAGATGTGGAAGCAGTCCTTTTCGAACATGATTTTTATTTCATCCCAGCCGTAGTTCAGCTCGGCGCCGGCTATTTTGACTTTGGAATATTTTTTCAGTTCGGCATTGCCGTCGTAGTCCCTTGAATCCAGAGGTTCTTCAAGCCATTCAATGCCGTTCGCGGCGCAGGCGTCGGCAAACGTCTTCGCCCTGGCAAGGTCCCACGCCGGAATTTTGTCCACGATGGTGACAAGCCAGCCCTGATTCGCATCCACCCCCAGCACAAAGTCATCGCCTACGCCTTTTCGGACGGCCTCGATCTGGCGGATGTCATCCTCCAGCTTGATGCTTTTTACACGAAGCTTGGCGCACTTGAATCCTTGTTTTTTCATTTCCTGCAGGCCTTCAATCCTTTGGGCCGGATCACGCATTTCCCCGGTTGAGCAATAGACTTCAACGGGGCGGGCATTGCCGCCCAAAAGCTCGTAAACGGGTTTTCCCGCCTTTTTCCCCATGATGTCCCAGCAGGCGGGTTCTATCCAGAAATTTCTCCAGCCGAGAAAACCGGCCTGTTTCAGCAATCCCTGAACCCGGTCGATATCGGAGGGGTCGGCGCCAAGGAGGTATCCGCCCAGAAGGTCTCCCAGTCCTTCACGTTCCACCCCCATTGCGGAGCCGGCTGACCACCCCTCTATTCCTTCATCCGTTACAAGGCGTATCAGGGTAAATTTGTTGTGCGTCTGCGGGTATCCGGGAATCCAGGTCGGCCAGAAGGTTTCCTTGAGAGGAACCGATACGTGGTAAAGTTCGATTTTTGATATTTTCATGGGCGTTCTCCTTTCTTATTTTTCAAAAGGGTGTATACATTTAAATTGGTATAGCCAATTATGTCAAGACGTATTTTCAGGCATGCAGGGAGCAGGGCGGCGAAAATCCAGTGGACATTTGATTTGAGAAAATGGGATTAGCCTTTTTGGAGATGAAGTTTTAAAAAAGCGGGAGCAGAACATGGCACCGAAACTTTCGGAAAAAATATATGAGGACATTCGGCGCGGCATTATTAACGGAACCTATAAAATTGACAGCAGACTTCCCACGGAGCGCGATCTGGCCGGAATTTATGGCACAAACCGCCCCACCATCCGGGAGGCCATGACCCGGCTTGCCGGCTCGGGTTTTGCCGAGACCAGGCCGCAGAGCGGGACGTATGTTAGGGATTTTAACGCCCATTGCACACTGGAAATGCTTGCCCAGATCATGCTGATCAACAGAAGCGTGGATCCGCAGACCATGCAGTCGATCCTGAAATTCCGCGAAGTCAATGAGACGCTCACCGCGGAGCTTGCCGCATCGCGCATCACGGAAGATGACCTGGATTTCCTGAAGAAAAATCTGATGGAAAAGAAGAAAAATCTGAAGTTTCCTCAAAAGCTGGCAGAGCTGGATTACAGTTTTCACTACCGCGTCATTCTGGTTTCCAACGATATGATCATCCGCCTCATCTTTACCTCCATGAAACAGGTCTATATCGTATTTACAGGCTTCTTTTATTCCCTCAAGGGGGCTCCGGAAAAATCCCTGGCGCTGAACCGCCGTTTTCTGGAACATCTGAACAGGAGAGATCCGGTTCAATCGCGGGAGGCCATGAGAGACATTCTTGTCTATGGTGAGCAGCGTCTTCACGAGTTCATTGACCTGCCCCGTTCCGATTCTTTTACGTAGCGTTATACTCCCAAGGAGATCTCTCTATGAGTCAGAAGATAAGAATCATCGAAAACGAGTTCAGTGGAAAAATCGCTGTCGTGACCGGCGCGGGAGCCGGCATTGGAGAGTCCATTGCTGAGCGACTCTACGCAGGAGGCGCATCGGTTGCGCTTCTTGGCCGTCGGATTTCGCCGCTTCATGAAGTCTGCAATAGAATCGATCCGACGGGAAGAGGCACATTTCCTATTGAGGTCGATGTTCGAGATTCTCAGTCCGTACAGTGGGCAATGCGATCAATAATCGAGAGATTCGGAAAGATTGATATTGCTGTTAACAATGCCGGGATCACGGGCCCGGCAAACACCCCTGTCCAGGAGCTTGATATCGAAATATGGCGAGACGTCATAGAAACCGATTTGTCAGGTGTTTTCTATTGCATGAAATACGAAATCCCGGCGATGCTTGAGAACGGCACCGGTGCTATAGTGAACATGTCATCCGCAAACGGGCTCGTGGGCTTGGCGGGTATGGCCGCCTATACCGCAGCAAAGCACGGCATCATCGGGTTGACCCGTTCTGCTGCGCTGGAGCTGGCCGATTCCAATATCCGGGTATGCGCGGTTGCTCCCGGTTATGTTGCCACGCCCAGGATCATGGACTCCGGAAAGGAGGTCACAGATTGGATGGCGGCAGCACACCCCATGAAGCGCCTTGCAACAAGAGAAGAAGTGGCCGACTTCGTTGCCTACTTGCTCAGCGAGAGGGCGGCCTTTGTCACAGGCAGTGTTCATTCCATAGACGGAGGCTATACAGCACAGTAATGTTCTGCATAACAAAATGAACAGGAGGCATTGATGTTTGGACAACTGGAAAAGGTTAATACACCTCCAGAACCTTTTGAGTTTTATACGGCTGCCGACCTGTGGACGGATGAGCATACATCCGGGCAGATGCTCAAGTTCCACTTGAATGAGGGAATCGACGTCTCATCCCGCAACATTGCTTTCATCGATCGATCTGTGGAGTGGATAGGTTCCTGTTTCAACATCGGACCCGGTAAGAAGGTTGCCGACTTTGGCTGCGGCCCCGGATTATATGCCACCAGACTGGCTCGAAGGCATGCGGAAGTCACCGGAATAGACTTCTCGAAGAGGTCGATCCGCTATGCACAAGAAGTTGCAGCCAGGGAAAGACTATCCATTCATTATGTAAACCAGAACTATCTGGATTTTGATACCGACGATCGCTTCCATCTCATCATGATGATCATGTGCGATTTCTGCGCGCTCAGCCCGGTCCAGAGGAGAAGTATCCTGTCCAGGTTCCATACGCTCCTGGAGCCCGGCGGTTCTGTCCTGCTTGACGTGTATTCTCTGACGGCCTTCCATGAGCGGGAGGAAAAGGCAATCTATGAAGCCAACCTCCTAAACGGCTTTTGGTCTCCCGATAAATACTATGGCTTTCTGAACACGTTCAAGTACCAGAAGGAAAAAGTGGTTCTCGATAAATATACGATTATCGAAGCGCAGCGATTGCGGACGATTTATAATTGGCTGCAATACTTCAGCCCTGAAGATCTGGAAGGTGAATTCAAAGAGAGTGGCTTTGCCATCGAAGGTTGTTACTCGGATGTGGCAGGGACACCATTCTCGCCGGAAAGTAAAGAATTTGCAGTCATTGCCGGGAAGCGATAACAGATACAGAACAAGCTGACCCACCGGCCGGTACAGGCGAACGCTTGTCAGGCAGCAGATCCGGTAAATTAAATCAAAAAATCAAGCTGATTGGCTTGACTTAGAATATACCGACCGGTATATTCTAAAATCATGAAAGAAACCCTCCTCAGCAAATCCAGTCGAACCCGGCTGTTCATTATTGAAAGCGTCGCACCGGTCTTTAACAAGAAAGGGATCGCGGGGACCTCCCTGTCAGACCTGACTTCGGCCACGGGCCTGACCAAGGGAAGCATTTACGGCAATTTTAAAAACAAGGACGATCTGGCCCTGGCGGTGTTTCAATACAGCGTGGACAACCTGTTCCGCTATATGGAGCAGGAGCTGGGCAAGGCCTCTTCGCCGCTCGGGAAGCTTCGGTCCATCCCCGGCGCGTACCTCAGATTATATCATCGGATGATCGCCTACGGCGGCTGCCCGATCCTCAACACCGCGACCGAGGCGGACGATACCCACAAAGACCTCTCTGACCTTGCGGTCCGGGCAATTGAAAGGTTCAAAAGCGTTCTCATCGACCTGACAAACCAAGGCATCGCGGCAAAAGAGATCGATGCGGGCGTGGACGCCGAGAAGTTCGCGGATACCACCCTGGCCCTGATCGAGGGCGGCCTCATGCTTGCCAAGCTCACCGGGAAGAAGGGTTATCTGGCCAACGCCCTGGACCGCTTGGCGGACGAAATCCGCCGCATGGCAGCCGACAGCAAGTGTCCGGCAACCTGATCATACCGGAAGGTATATTTAAGATTGAAAGGAGATCCCCATGGATCAGTGGCACAAGACAGGATGTGTACTCTGCGCCCAGAACTGCGGCCTTGAAATACTGGTTGAAAACAACCGCATGGTCAAGGTGAGGCCGGACAGATCAAACCTCAGGAGCCAGGGATATGCCTGCCGCAAGGGGCTGAACGTCATGTATCACCAGTATCCCGAAGACCGGATCACCGAACCCTTGAAGCGGGTGGGTGAAGAATTTGTGCCGATCTCCTGGGAGCAGGCAATCAGCGAGATCGCCGAAAAGATGAAGGGGCTGGTCGACACCCATGGCCCCCGGTGCCTTGCTTATATGGGTGCCAGCGCCCAGGGGGGGCATTTTGAGGGTGCGTTCGGGCTGTCCATATTACGTTCACTGGGGTCTCAGTATTTTTACAACTCCGGCGGGCAGGAATTTTCCGGCATCTGGTGGCTGTTCGGCCGCATGCTGGGCAAGCAGTATAACGTGGCGGTCCCGGATGAACATGCCAGCGAAATGCTCGTAGGCTGGGGCTGGAACGGCATGGAAAGCCATCAGATGCCCCGCGCCCCGAAAGTGCTCATGGACTTTTCAAAAGATCTGAACCGCGTGCTGGTCATCATTGACCCCAGAAAAAGCGAAACCGCGGCCATCGCCGATATGCACCTCCCTGTCCGGCCCGGCTCGGATGCCCTTCTGCTCAAGGCCATGATCTCCATCATCGTCGATCATCAGTGGGAGAACAGGCAATACATCGAAGACCATGTCGAAGGGTGGGAGAAGATCCGCCCCTGGTTTGAAAACTTCGATGCCAGAGCGGCCATCGAGACCTGTGAGCTGAACTATGACGACGTCCTTATGCTGTGCCGCCTGATGACCACCAAACGCTGGTGCCTGCACCCGGACCTGGGAATCTACATGGGGCGGCGGAGCACCCTGAACTCTTACCTGATGAACATCCTCGGGGCCATCTGCGGCATCTTCTGCGTGCGCGGCGGCAACGTCATCCCCGGCATGGTCGTGCCCATGGGATATCACGCGGACGAGCGGGACCCGAAAACCTGGCGCACCGTCGTCACCAACATGCCCCCGGCGTCCGCCGGATCGTTCCCTCCGTCGGTCATGCCCGAGGAAATCCTGAACGATCGACCGGACCGGCTGAGGGCGGTCTATGTCAGCGCCTGCAATCCCCTGCGGGCTTATCCGGACACCAGGGCCTATGAAGAAGCCTTCGCGGCGCTGGATCTTCTGGTGGTCAACGATATCGTCATGAGCGAAACCGCGCGGCTGGCCCATTATGTTCTCCCCTGCCGGACTTATTATGAGTCATGGGACGGCACCTTCTTTCCGTGGACGTTTCCCAAGGTGCTTTTCCAGATGCGGCGGCCCGTTGTCCCGCCGCCGGGGCAGTGCCTGGAAGCGTCCCAGATATTTACGCTGATGGCGGACAAGCTCGGCCTGATTCCGGAAATTCCCGAAGCATTGGTCGAGGCCGCCAGGGGAGACCGGATGGCCTTCGGCGCGAAGCTCATGGAATGGGCCGTGAACGAGCCAAAAGCCCTGTCAGCCATGCCCTTCGTGCTTGCCAAAACCCTGGGCAAGCACTGGGACAGCGCTGCCCTGGCCGCCCTGTGGGGATTGCTCCTGACCGCGCCCAAGTCGTTTCGCAAAAACGCCGCACGGATCGGATTCGCGCCCGGTATGGATCAGGGCGACCGCATTTTCCAGGCCCTGCTGGACCATCCGGAAGGGATCTGGGTGGGAGAGGTCGACCCGGACGAAAACTTCAAGGCCATTAAGACCCCATCGGGAAAGATCGAAGTCTATGTCCCCGAGCTGGCCGCTGAGGCGGAAAGTCTGAACGCGGAAGATGAAGCGAAGGACCTTGCACTGCCGGATGACTATCCCATGGTCTTAAACGCCGGCCGCCACACGAGGCACAATATCAACACCCTGATGCGCAACCCGGAGTGGAATAAAGGCCGGAGGGCCTGCACGGTTTCCGTGAACCCGGAAGACGCCGCGGCGATGGGGCTGGAAGACGGCCGGAATGTAAAGGTCACCACCGAGGCCGGGAGCGCGGTGGGCGAGCTGCAGATATCCGATCAGGTCCGCCGGGGCACGGTCCTCATCCCCCATGGATTCGGGCTGAATTATGCCGGAAAGGTATACGGCATCAACGTCAACACCCTGACCAAGAACACCCACCGTGATCCGATGGGAACGCCGCTGCACCGGTTTGTGCCCTGCCGGGTCGAAGCGGCCTGAAGGTGAAAGGCTTTGTCGCATGTCGGAAGATGACGATGAAAGGAACCTGCGCATGACACGGGAAACAGAAACCGATCCGGCGGCCGCATCCGGTCAGGCAGCCGAGTGGTGCCATGATCATACCGGCAAAGGGTACGATTATGACGAATCGCTGGCCCTGATCGGGTCTTTTCACGGCTATCCGGCCCCGGGACTGGTGGTGGGGGTGAAAATGGTGTCCCTTGCCATGGACCTGCTGCCGAAAAACATCCTGTTCGACGCCATCTGTGAAACCTCCAGCTGCCTGCCGGACGCGGTCCAGGTATTGACCCTCTGCACCATCGGAAACAGCTGGCTGAAGGTGATGGATCTGAGAAAATACGCGGTGACCCTCTATGACAAGCGGTCCGGCGACGGGGTCCGGGTGTTTCTGGACCCGGAAAAACTGCGGCCCTGGCCGGAGTATTACTGCTGGTTCTACAAGCTCAGGCCGAAGAAGGAGCAGGACAGCGAGAAACTGCACCGGGAGATCAGGAGCGCGGGCGCTTCGGTGCTGTCGTCTGCAAAGGTCAGGGTCCTTCCGGATCATCTCGTCAAAAAAAGCAAGGGCCGGATCGCGACCTGCCCGGAATGCGGGGAAGCGTTTCCCGCCAGGGACGGCGCGTTCTGCCGGGGCTGCCGCGGCGATTCCCCTTACCTCGATCTCCCCGGAAACCCCGCAAAGGAGTTGCGCATCAAGACGGTTCCTCTGGAACAGGCGGAGGGCAAACGGGTGATCCATGACATGACCCGGATCGTTCCCGGAAGGGAAAAAGGCCCGGCCTTCACGCAGGGACAGACGATCACGGCCGGGGATATCTGCCGGCTGCAGGCAATGGGGCGGAATTCCCTCTATGTGGAAGACCCTGAAAACGTCGCCGAAGGCTGGGTCCATGAAAATGAAGCCGCCGAGGCCTTTGCCGTGGCCATGAGCGGGGAGGGGGTGGGCTTCACCGGTCGTGCCGTCGAAGGCAAAATAACCATGACCGCGACCGGGGACGGCCTTCTGGAAGTGGATGCGGCAAGACTCGAGGCCTTTAACGGGATAGACGGTGTCATGTGCGCAGCCAGAAAACGTCATGCCGTGGTGCGCAAGGGAGATCCATTGGCCGGGACCCGGGCCATCCCCCTCTATCTGGAACAACCGGTTTTCTCCCGGGCCATGGCTGTCCTCGCTCAGGGGCCTCTGTTTAGAGTCCTGGCCCTGCGCCGGGCAAAGGTCGGGATTCTGGTGACCGGCACCGAAGTGTTCCGGGGAGACATTCAGGACGCGTTTATCCCCATCATCCGGTCAAAGGTCGCGCCATACGGATGCGAGGTGGTTGCGGAGGCCGTCGTGCCGGACGATCGCGGGGCGATCCGCGACGCTGTCGAAAAAATGATCGGGCAGGGCATCGACCTTCTCGTGACCACGGCCGGGCTTTCCGTGGACCCGGATGACGTGACCCGCCAGGGCATGACAGACGCGGGATGCACGGACATAGTCTACGGCGCGCCGATCCTGCCCGGCGCCATGACCCTGATAGGAAGGATCGGGGAGGTGCAGGTTATCGGGGTGCCGGCATGCGGCCTGTATTTCCCGACCACCAGCTTTGACCTGCTGCTTCCCCGGCTCCTGGCGGGCCAGGCCCTTTGCCGGGACGATCTCGCGGCGTACGGCCATGGGGGATTCTGTCTGGGGTGCAAAACCTGTATGTTTCCCCAATGCGCATTCGGGAGGTAGCCGTGTTCGGAATGAGCGGACTGGGCCTTGCAGGCTTGTGTGTGGGTTTTTTCAGCGCGGGCATAGGGATCGGCGGCGGGGCGATTCTGATGCCGCTGCTGGTGTCCGTGTTCGGCTTGGAATTCAAGAAGGCTGCGGCCACCTCGCTCGCCACTATCCTTCCCATTACCTGCATCGGGGCCCTGAGCCATCTTATTCTGCTGCCCGACAGCCCGGACCTAAAGTATTATCTGGCGTTCATCCCTTCGTGCGTGGCCGGAACGATCGTTGGCGCGGGGCTTGTTTCGAAACAGGAAAACCGGTGGCTGAAGGTCGCTTTTGCCCTGTTCCTGTTGACGGCCAGTCTGAAGATGCTGCAGATGGTGGATTCTCCTGCCCTGGTCTTTCTCGGGCTGGATCACATCCTGTGGCTGAGCAAGTGGCCGGCGATCATGATTGTCGGGGTTCTGGTCGGCATGATCGCCGTCAATCTGGGTGTCGGGTGCGGACTGCTCATCGTCCCGTTTTATGTGATCATTATCGATTTTCCCATCCATCAGGCCATTGCCCTGTCCCTCTCCACCATGTTCTTCCTGTCCCTTTCAGCGACCCTGGTCCAGAAGAAGTTGCGGCAGCTGGATATGGATTCCGTGAGGCAGCTGTTTGTCCCGGCCCTGATCGGCGCCGTACTCGGAGTGGCGGTCTCAAGCCATCTGCCCGCGTCTGTCCTTCAAAAGATATTCGGTCTTGTTCTGTTTGCGATTGCCTGCCGCTATATTCATCAGGGGGTCATGGTCCCTGAGAATCATTCGGCATAGCGGGAAAAACCCGAAGGAGAGAAACCCGTGGCGGATATATACGAACAGTTGAAAACGGCTTTGGACAGGGAAATCCATCAGCGGCGCCTTTCGGGCAAGCAAGTCAGCGTCCGGTGCAAGGCCCTTTCCGCGGTAGAGGCCATCGGCAATCCCGACCACAATGACTACCCGATTATCAAAGGCCGGGAAGTGATGATGGAAGCAGATTTTGCGGGAAGCAAGGGACAGGCGTTCACGGACGAAATGGAAAACGCGGAGCTCGCGGTGGAGGATCTTTTAACGATCGAGCTCAGCACAACCCGAAGCCGGGCTGTTTTCATCGCCGGTCTAAACGCCGTATTCCGGCATTCGGGCCTCTGCGGAAAAACCGTCCACTGCAGGGATAAAGAGCCGAAGCAGTGCGCCGATGCACTGCCCGAAATTATCGAACCAGGAAAAAAGGTGCTCCTGGTCGGCCATCAGCCCAGGTTTCTGGAAAAGCTGGCTTCCCTGTGCGATGTCCGGGCCGTGGACCTGGATCGGGACAACATCGGAAAAATATTTTCCGGCGTGACCATTGAGCCGCGTGAAATGACCCCGGACGCCATCACCTGGTGCGACCTGATTTTCGCCACCGGATCGACGGTGGTCAACGGAACCGTCGGGGATTTTATCGGCAAGGACAAGCCGGTGGTGTTTTACGGGGTGACCATCTCGGCCGCCGCGAAAATTCTCGATCTGAAAACGTATTGTCACTGCGGGCATTGATAACCCCCGGTGCGGCGCACGCGAAAGCCATTCCTTCGGCCTCATTGGAAACAGGATAACAACCGGTTGTATTGTACAGGGTATGAATTCCATCGCAAATAAAGTATAGAGCTTCACATGAATATTATTGAGCTGAAAACCGACACCGAAGTTTACGACTACCTGGATGCATTGGACAAACGCGACCGGAAGATCATCGCCGTCGATGTGGAAGCCGAATGCAACCTTCACTGCTATGGGGAGCATTTGTGTCTTATCCAGATCTTTGACCTGGAGAACGAGATCATCATCGATCCCTTTAAATTCAAGAATGGCGAGGCCATAAAGAGGCTTTTCGAAAAACGCGATCTGCTGAAGATCATGTATGATTCATTAAGCGATGCGGCGTTGCTGGATACGGCATACGGCATCAAGCTGCAGTCCGTTCTCGACCTGAGGCCTGCGGTTGCTTTGCTGGAATATCCGAAGCAGAGCCTGGCGCATGTCCTGACTGACGAGCTGGGGAATGCCCCCGTGAATAAAAAGAAGTTCCAGCAGTACAACTGGATGAGAAGACCGCTCGACAAAGACGCCGTCGAATATGCCGTCGGCGACGTGAGATATTTATTCAGGCTCAAAGACGTGCTGTTCGACAAGCTCAAAAACAACGGACTGCTGGATACCTATATCCTCCAGAACCTCATGCTTCAGGATGGAAAGAACAATAAAGTCAAGCTGGCGAAATATGAAAAAGCCAAAGGGTATAACCGGCTCGATAAAAACCGGCAGAAGATGTTCAAAGAGATCTTTATCTTAAGAGATTCATTTGCAAAAAAACTCAACAAACCCCCCGATTATGTTTTCAGCAATGTCAAGCTGCTCGAGCTGTGCAGGAACAATATCCAGGACCCCGCTTTTGTCGAACAGGGGATCAACCCCAGGATCAAGCCCTCGATACAGGGTGAGATCCTCGGCCGGTTTACCGAGATTGTGCAGTGCCGGCTGGGAACATCGGATAACAGCTCTCACAAAGAGCATTCGGGAGACACGTATGACTAATAACGATATACTGAAAAAGCTCAGGATCGCATTGAATCTCAAAGACACCGACATCATCGAGATCCTGAAGCTTGCCGGTTTTGAGATCTCCAAGGCCGAACTGTCCGCCCTGTTCAGGAAAGAAGATCATAAAAACTACAAAGAATGCGGAGACCAGATCTTACGGCGTTTCCTCAACGGGCTTATCATCCGCAACAGGGGAAAAATGGAAACCAGGGGACAACCTTGGGATATGGACGTTTAAGATCAACCCGAAGCGTCCCCCCAAGAAGGCAAGAAAAGGGGACAGATTTATTTTTCTGCATAAGACACGACCTACTCCGAAAGCAGACCTTTCCGGATATCTATTTCAGCCCGGCGACATCAAGTATGGAATCAGCAATCTCTTCAGGTTTCTCGATGTTCACGAAATGCCCGACTTCACTGAAGATACGTACATTGTCATGTAATTGGGGGAGGTGGTGAATCCACTGGCGTATGACCTCGTCCTTGCCCAGCGGGTCCCATCGTCCGATGAGGGCACGTGCTCCGACATCTTTGCCTTCCGGGCCCCAGGCCTCTTCGATGTTTTCGTGAATGAACCTGAAAAATGCCGCAGAGTTACTCAGGTCGGGCAGTGTCCTTGCCTGCGGGTCGCTTTTCCCCCAATCAGTCGTCTCCCGCACCATCCGCTTTGAGCTTCTGGCGTTTGTCCTCGGGCCGAACTGGGCTTCGTATACCTGCCTGGCTTCTTTTTCTCTCCCTATTCTTATCCCGAATCGAGAGAGGATGAGATACGCGATGAAAACTCCTATCAGCCTGAATGCATTGGCAGGCCTTCTGTATACGGTATAGCTCGCGACGGAGCCCCACAGAAAGTCGGGAAATACGGAAGGGAACCTTGACCAGGGGATTACGGGGACCGGATAATTCTTGTGATACTGAAAGCCCTCTCCCTGTATCGGGAAAACGGTCGTGTTCAATATGACAAGGTTCGCTACCCTCTCCGGGGCCTTAAGAAATGCTCCGATGCCGATGGGCCCTCCCCAGTCGTGCACCACGAGGGTAACATCGATCAGGTTGAGATGCTCTATGAGATGCAGAAGGTTGGCGGCATGGTCGGGGCAGGCCATCTCGTAGTCGGCCTGGTCCGACAGGCCGAACCCCACATGATCCATGGCGATGATCCTGCAGGGTTTCCTCGCGCCCCTTTCCAGGAGGCCGATGATCTTGCGATAAGAATAGGAGCATTCGGGGTTGCCGTGCACAAGGACGATCGTTTTCTTAGGCGTGCCGTTTTTGAAAGAGCTGTCCCGGTAAAACATCTTCTTGCCATTGTCCGGCCCGTCCGGGATGACGAACCAGAAGCCGCAGCCCGCGGGATAATAATCCGTAGGGACGTTCTTCAGAGGGGTGTTTCCCGGCTCCCGGCTCACAGTACCCGTGAGCATCGTGTCATCCATGCCTCACTCCCTCCCTACAGGTCCAGAAGCCATCCGCGGCCCTGAACCCTGGCGCCCAGCCTCAGCGAAGCCAGGAAAGTCGACCGGAGCGTATCGCTCATCAATGCCTTTTTCACCGGATCGAGCCGCAGGAATCCGCCGATCATGGCCCGCATCGCTTTGTGCGTGATACTCCCGGGATTGTCGAAGATCTGGTTCTGCAGCGTGTCTCTTTCCAGGCACTGCATCATGATCCTCTCGAATGTGGTCTCCGGGTGGATCACCTTCTGCTCCCTCTTCACCAGACGGAGGGCGGCTGTGCTGCAATTCAGTGCGCATACGCCGCAGCCGAGGCAGATGTTTTTATCGACGCTGGGGATTTTCTTGCTCTTCGAACGCGCACCGGCGTCATCCAGCATGGTCAGGGCATTGATCGGGCATGCCTTTGCGCACTTCCCGCACCCGAGGCATTCATGCCGGTTCACGATGTCGGCGATGAAGCGCGAGGTGACCACCGTATGGGGATAACCGTATTTTCTGATGCCGGTCAGCGTCATGCAGCAGTCGTAACAGCACTGGCAGATGAACCGGGGGTTCCTCTGCACATTGTCCGCATTGAGCACGAGGTTGTACTCCTTTGAAACCGCGATCGCTTCGAGCATTTCCGACCTGGAGGCCGGTACGCCGATCCCGTTCCTGATCATATAGTCGGCCGCCCTTCCCAGGGCCATGCATGTCCGGAGCGGGGCCTTGCATTCCTTCTCCCCCACGTTGGCCTTTTCAACCCGGCAGGAGCAGTTCCCGAGGGTATAGGTGTCGACAGCCTCGATAAGGGCCACGGCCTTTTCATAATCGAGGATTTCGGTGTAATCTTCGGGCCTGACAGCCTCTTCATGAGGGATCGAGCGCATGATGGAAACCTTTTGATCGTTGCCGAAGTTCGCCGAGAAGAAAGCGTTGTTGTCTTTCATGTAGGCATGCAGGAATTTTGCTTTCTCTTTGGTGCTCAGGCCGCCCGTCTTCATCAGGGTGAACTCGTATATCCCGACATAGAGGGGCGAAGGCATGAAATAATACTCGTCTTTCAAGAAGATATCGATGACAAGGCCTTTTGAAGTCAACCCGTTCAGGATGCCCGACAATACCGCCCTGTCATAGCCGGCAACCATGGCGATACGGTCGAGGGTGGAAAAGGTGTATGGCATTTTTGTGACGACATCGGCCTCGGCGGTCGAATAGAGCTCTCTGATCAACTCATGGAATTCTTCCCGCCAGGGAACCCTCACCTGCAGCCCGTCGATCTTTCTGCCGAGCTTCCGGTACAAGTCTCTGTTCCGATCGTCAGGATGATCTCTTCCGCCGTGGTTGTGTCCCATGATTTTCACCTCCATGCCGGCCGTTGTCACGGGTGCGGGCCGACTCAGCCTCCGGTGTCACCGGTCGACCGCGAGAGCTTGTAAATGCACGATCACGCGAATTCCATGGAACCAAGACTGCCCGCCCGTGGCGATCCGTGTATTCTCGCTTTTGCATGGCTTATTGCGTGCTCCTCTCGAGGGCAAAGAGGGCTGCGCCGAAAGCACCTACCGTATCCGGCATATCCGGAACGAAAACGCTGCACCCAAGCGCCTCTTCGATGGCGCGCACCACTCCGTCGTTCTTTGCGACGCCGCCCGACATGGCAACAGGCCTTCCCTGATAATCAGGGATGACGCGCTTCACTAAAGAGACGGTCCGGGCGGCGATCGAACGGTTCAGGCCTTTGACGATCTCGTTCACGCCGGTCCCTTCGGCGATGAGGGAGACCACCTCGCTCTCGGCGAAGACCGTGCACATGCTGCTGATGGTCACACCGCCCCGGGCGCCTTTGTCGAGCCCGCCCATCTCACCGATATCAACCTGGAGCGCGCGGGCCATGGCCTCCAGGAAACGGCCGGTGCCTGCTGCGCATTTGTCGTTCATGGCGAAGTTCACGACCGCTGTTTTGTCCGACATGTGGATGCATTTGCTGTCCTGCCCGCCGATATCTATCAGGACCTCCGCTCCTGCCCGGAGTGCCTGCATGCCCTTGGCGTGGCAGGTGATCTCAGTGACCGAGGCGATCTTTTCTTCTACCCTGTCTCGGCCATAGCCGGTGGACACGGTAGCCTTCACATCCCGGCCGGTAATCCCTGCCCGGCTCATGACGATCTCCGTGGCAAGGGCAATGGACTCGCGGTTGCGCGCGCCGGTGGGAACGACGGACGATGCCTTGACGTTTTTTCCTTCGTCTATCAGTACGGCGTCACACGACAGGCTTCCGATGTCGATTCCAAGATAGTACATGGCATCTCCTTTCAATGCTGCTGCCAGGGGTTCGGCCTGGTCTGGATCATTTCCATGAAGGCCTCGATCCGGGTGCGGAACTGGCCCTCGGTGAATTTGCGTTCGTCGACGCAATCGACCTCGAGATTCAGCACGGGCACCCCCACTTCCCTTAAGCCGGCTTCGACAAGCCCCCGCGTACCGGTCCCCTGCCTGCATCCCCAGTTGCAGGGATTGATGGCGCCCTGAATCTTATAATTCCGGGCGAGCTGTTTCAGGTGATCGATGCGGCGCTGAGTCACACCGTTGAAGGGAATGGAGATTGCCCTCCTGGCAAGCCCTTCAAAGGGATCGTCCGGATCGATGGGCCCCCAGGTGATGCTGTTGAGCTCGTCGCTCACGATCACTGCCCGGTATTCCTTCTCGAGCGTATCCACCAGCGGGTTCTTGAACTGGATGCGGTTCTGGATCCACAGGAGACGTACTTTCTCGTCGTGTACGCCGCTCCTGTTCTCGCTCAGCCTCTGTGCAAACTCTTCCCGGTATGCCCGGGCAAGGGATACCGATTCATCGCTGCCGAGAAAGAGCGCCATGGTGATCAGGAAGTTGTTCAGGTCCTTGCTGTTTGCGGGGGAGGGGCAATGCTTTGCCAGGTCGAATATCTCGTTCACGATCCCCCTGGCTTCGTTTGTCTTTTCGATAACCGCCTTCAGCCTGCCCCTGTCGAGCGCAATGCCCGTGTGCTCGGTGACGAAGCCCGTCAAGTCTTTCATCTGCGAGGCCAGGTATGCAACATCACTGTCCGAATCTCCCTGGGGTATGTGCAGGATGAAGAGAGGCTTGTCAAAATGCCGCGCCAGGTTCTCGATTACCGCCAAGCCGCCGCTGCAGGGAACGGTCGTGCCCACCAGGATCTCCGGCGCGGGCATGAGATCTTTCATGGCTGCGCCCATGATAGCCCGGTGATAGCTGCAGGCGTCCGAAGAGTATCCCGCATGGTCGGATTCCTCGATGATGCTGCCTGCCATTCCGGTTGAAGCGAGCATGGCGCCGATGAACTCCACAAAGCAGGAGGTCAGACCCATGGCGTGCAGGAGGTCGAAAGGGGCTGTGACACCGCACCATGCCACCTTGTTCGAGCCCGAATAGAGCCGTTTTCCCAGCCGGGCAATCTCCAGCGAGTAGAGCTTTCTGGGGCTTGCCTTGCCGCCCTGGTCGTTGATCGACGATACGATTCCCTTCTCAAGATCATCAAAATAATTTATCAGCATATTCTTTACCCCAGCATCTCGATAAATGCTTCTATTCTTGTCCTGTGTTGACCTATTGACCGCGTAGTGCAATCCCCTTCGAGCACGAGGATGGGTATGCCCTCTTTCCGGAGCGTCTCGCGGATGGAGGGAAGCCGGGCGAGGTAGGGGTCGCAGAACTTGGCTGTGTGGAAGATCACGCCTTTCGCATCGCATGCCCGCGCCCTTTCGACGACGGTCTGTGCGATCTCCCCGGGCCGGGCATGGTTGAAGGTGCGGGCGCAGGAAATTCTCCCCAGGATCGCCCGGGACAGGCCCGTGTAAAGGTCTTCACCATCCTCGATACGAACCGGCTGGATGAGCCGGGAACCCGTACACAGATCTTCATCGACAATGCGGGCGCCCGAGGCCTCGAAGAGGGCGAAGGCCTCCGTATCGGGAAGGATGTTCCCGAAGAGGAAGACTGCCGGTAAGGAGCCTGAAAGTTTCTCCTTCAGCCCTGAAGAAAGCACGTCTTCAGCGTACCGGATCGCCTCGGGGAGAGGCTTTGTTGCGGCGACGGCATATGCTTTCTGCAGGGTATTCCGCCCTCCCTTGTACGCTCCGGCATTAACCTTCGAGGCAAGCCCGGAAAGCGTGTCGGCAAGCCTGTTATGCTCCTGGATGCATTCCTTCACGCGATCGTCGGAAACAGGACTCCCGCTCCATTCCCCTAGGACACCGGCCAGACGCCTGAGCTCGCCTGCAAAGAACCTGACCGCGGACTCGTCCGCAATGACCGGGAGATCGACGAGGACCGTTCTGTCACCTTCACGGACTTTTCTCCAGGCATCGGGCAGCCTCCTCATGGCGTCGCAGCTGTTCATGAAGATCATGCCGGCGAGTACGGGGAGGTCGTTCCCCATGGCCCTGTCGAGGATCTTTTTCACATGGGGGCACAGATTGTCGTGCAGGTGAAGTCCTGCCTGGTCGTGGCTGTCCGTCAGGGGCAGCACGCGGTACGGGTCATACCCGGCGGCGCGGAGCATTACCAGAGGGGTATACGCACAGCCATACCCCAGGGACTCATTTGTCTGTCTGCCCATTTTCTTCCTCCTCGTGAACATTCATGAGCACCTTGCGCAGGGTGCCTTTCATCTGCTCGATCTCGTCTGCGCTCAATCCCGTGAGTATTTTTTCCAGGATACGGTCTACCGTGGAAGCCACGGTGTCCTTGATGGCGCGCCCTGCATCCGTAAGGTGTATTTTCAGCTCCCGCCGGTTGCTCGGGTCGAAGACACGCTGCACCAGCCCGTCTCTCTCCATGCGGTCGATGAGTCCTGTCATGGTGGAGGGCTCCAGGCCGGCTCTTCTTCCCAGTTCGGTGACCTTCAGGCTGTCCTCTTTCCAGAGGCTCAGGAGTGCCCCCAGATAAGCAGGCCGCATGCCCGTCACTCCCGCTTCGGCAAAACCGCGCTTGAAGGCGGCAGTCGCGCATAGAGAGACCCGGGTGATGAGGAAGTAGGGACAGTCCTCGGGATTCGTGGAAAAGAAGCTGAAGTCACAAGATTGATCTGATTTCATGGTATGGAATCCTTAATAGATGATATCTAAATAATACTGATGCGAAATGTATTGTCAAGTAATATATGCAGTAATATATTTATGGGCATTCCCTGCCAGTGCAAAGATGGGCCTGTGATGCGAATACATTAAAGGGGACAGATTTATTTTTTATATTAGGGCGTTTCCTCAACGGGCTTATCATCCGCAACAGGGGAAAAATGGAAACCAGGGGACAACCTTGGGATATGGACGTTTAAGATCAACCCGAAGCGTCCCCCGGCATTGCCGGGGGATCGCTCCTTTGGAATTTGCTTGTCAACCTGCGGCAGAAAGGCCGAGGTAAGGGTTTGTCGACTAAATCGTCAAGACGGCGAAATCGTGGACAGCTCTTTTTTGAAGGAATAGAAATAGACGGCGCCGATAAAGATGAACCCGCCCACAATGTTTCCTAATGTTACCGGTACCAGGTTCCACTCGATGAATTGT
The DNA here is from genome assembly GCA_002448235.1 of Syntrophaceae bacterium UBA6087. GTDB lineage: Bacteria > Desulfobacterota > Desulfomonilia > UBA1062 > UBA1062 > Phosphitivorax. The sequence goes on along the minus strand of DIXF01000009.1, from coordinate 79,168 downwards.
CCCCATGTTACATTGGCGCCCAGCATGATGCCTGCGGGAATGAAATACATGTTTGCTACGCAGTGCTCAAAACCTGAGGAGACGAATGCCATGATAGGGAACCATATGCCGAAAAATTTTCCGACCATTGCCTTTGATGAGAAAGCGAGCAGTATTGCGACGTTTACGAGTAAGTTACAGGCTATGCCCTTCATGAATGCGGACCAGAGGCCCATGGTTCCGGCTGCCATGTAAGGGAGAGTCTTTGCCTCTGCGATACCGATGGCATTCATTCCGAAGGCCGTCAGTTCAGGGCCGCCGCCTTTGCTGAAGGGGCCTACGACCATCAGGTACGCCCAGAAGAGAGAACCGACAAAGTTTCCGATATAGACCCAGAACCAGGCGCTGCCCACTTTGGCCCACGTGGACTTTTTCTGAAACACGGCCATGGGGATAAGCATCGTATCGCCGGTGAAGAGAGACATGCCGGTAAGCACGATGGCAATAAGGCCGACAGGGAAGACCGCACCTGCGATGAGGGACTTGAACCCCGGACTCACCGCTGTATCCAATCCTGTGCCGCATACGGTACAGAGCCCCGCGCCGACCGCGATGAAAAGCCCTGCCATGAAGCTTCGTACAAGGAAGTTGGCGGCACCCAAATTTCCCTTATACATCCCAGCGTTGCCAGCTAAATCAATGATTTCTACCGGTTTGTGTGACATATTTCCTCCTCTAGGTTGATGGGAATTTCCTTGGTAATTTCGAGAGTATACGAGGAGGACACCCGTGTGTCAAGCGGGATTTCTACCACAGGGTGAGGCGGATAGTCCGGGATCAGTGCTCCTTGTTCTTCCGGCTCGACCTCTTGCCTGCAAGGTTCTTTTTTAAAGGGGCAGGAGAGAGATCCTGATCGAGATCCAGGAATCTCATGTCCGCGTTTACGACCTCCCGCTGTTCTTCCGCAGGGATCTCATCTTCTCTGGAATCGTACTGCGGGAGATAGATATCGAAGGTCGTTCCCTGCCCCGGGACGCTCGTGCAGTTGACGGCTCCTCCGTGGCTTGCGACGATGCCGTGCACGATCGATAAGCCCATGCCCGTACCCTGGCTTTTCCATCTGGTGGTGAAATACGGGTCGAAGACGCGGGCCATGATCTCCGGAGTTATCCCGTGCCCGGTATCGCTGACGGTCAGCTTCATGTAAGGTCCGGCCGGTACATCGAGATCGAGGGCGGCCGCCCCGTCGACGAAAAACGGGTGGAGGTTCACGTCCAGCTCTCCCCCGGTTTTATCCATGGCATAGCCTGCATTGGTCAGGAGATTCGTCATGATCAGGTGGATCTGCGCAGGGTCTCCGAGAATGGTATGTGAGCCCGCGAGATTCGTCCTGACCCTGATGTTGGCAGGCATTGACGGCTTCAGCAGTTTCAATGACTCCCTGATTGCGGAGCTGAGCACGATCGGTGAACAGTCCTTTTCCGAATGGCGGCTGAAAGCCAGGATATGATTCACCAGGTCTCTTGCTCGATACGCCGCGTTGCGAACTTCGGTGAGGTCGCTCCGAACCGCGCTCAAGTCCTTGTCTTCTTTTTTTATGGCCATGAAATCTTTCATGGACATCTTCGAATACCCGATGATGGACGTCAGGATATTATTGAAGTCATGCGCGATCCCTCTCGCTAACGTCCCTATGGCCTCCATCTTCTGGGATTTGATATCGAGCCTTTTCTTTTCTTCTGCAATCCTTTTGAGCGCGGTTACGTCCGTCATGACCATGACCAGGCAGTCCTGGCCTCCATAGCGCACCGGCCTGGTGGATACGATCGTGTCGAGGATGATCCCGTCTTTCCTGCGGCAGCGGTGCTCTTTGTTGTCAACGGGTTCGTTGTTCTGCAAAAGCTCGGTGCACTGCGCGATGTTCTCCGGTCCGGCGGGCAGGTTCAGCTCAAACGGCGTCTTCCCGAGCGTGTCTTCAGGAGAGTAGCCGGTAATTTTGCAAAAGGCATCGTTTACATAGATATATTCTGAACCGCCTGCGCCTAGGATGCTTACGGCGTCGGGCATGCTCTCCAGCGTGATGCGATACCTTTCCTCGTTCTCCTTCAATGTTTTCTGTAGCATGGTGCGCTCGGTTATATCTCTCGCTATGGTCACTTCCCCCACCACAGTATTGTCCCGTATGAGGGGCACACCGCTGACCTCGCCGTATTTTCTCTTCCCGTCTTTCGTAATGAACTCGTAAACGGAAGAATAGACCGTCTCGCCGGAGTGCACCTTCAGGGCATTGGCGACCGCTTCCTTCAGACAGTCGGGATGCAGCACGTTAAGATCCAGAAAGGTCTTGCCGACGAGCTCCTCGGGCGTATATCCGAGAATGGGCTCGACATTCGGGGTGACGCTCCGGACCCTGAACTGATTGTCGTAAGAGAGCATGACGTCGTTGCTGAGCGAAAAATACATGCGGTACTTCTCTTCGTTTTCGCGGAACCTGTCCTCGGCTTCCTTGTGCTCGGCTAGCTCTTTCTTCAGGTGTTCGTTCGCCTTGATGAGTTCTGCAGTGCGCTCGCTGACGAGCTCTTCGATCCGTCCGGGGTCTCGTTCTTCGCTCCCCGGCACGGCCTCTTCGCTACGACGGCGCGGGGAAAGAGATTTCTCCAGTTTGGAGATACGCCGGTGTGCATCGGACAACGCTCTTTTGAGCTGCGCAATAGTCTCTTCTTCCATGGAACACCCCCCATATCTACATCATCAGAGACTGCATCAACTATTGTTATAACCGCCTGACAAGCAAGACAGTTATTCCCGGCATCAGTGACCGGAGCAGACAGGGACGTGACGACAGCAGTGACAATCATCCCGGCCGCCCATTACAATTTTCATAGCAATTCAAGGTCATTCAATGATTTTAATAAAGCATAGAGTGTACCAATTTATTATCGGTGAGGGATAAAGCCTCATTCCACCGGCGCGTACAGGGTGCTTGCTAAAGCGTTGCGTGGATTTATGGGCGTTTCTGCGGTTGCCGGTGAGAGCAGGATAGCATCGCTGCATAGCGGGAATCCGCTCCGTGCCTGGAAGGAGGATAAGTAAAGTTCATTACCTGTATATTGTGAATGCCGGTTTTTTCATGATGAAGGCGGCTGACCTTAGCAGCATTTTTACCACATCATCACAAAAAATTAGACAAGCCAAGGGGAGTACCGATACTACAAAGCATACAACAAAAGGTTCGAGATAAGTGGCTTATCCCGCTGGATGCATGGTCCCGCATATGGTATAGTTTTTTATGAAAGGATTCAGGCTCGAGTACGGCAGGCAGGCGGCCGAAATCTCCTGTACTCGAACAGGGAGGATATATGAAACACAGGATCTTGCTTCTGGCGGCTCTGGTATTTTTCATCATGACGGCTACTGCCTGCAGCGGCCTTTTTTCCACACCCATCGAGAAGATACTGAATAACCCCCGGGATTACGTCGACAAGCGGGTGACCGTCTCCGGGACCGTTGTGGATTCATTCAATGTCGTGATCCTGAAATATTTCATCGTCCGGGATAAGACCGGCGAGATCCCGGTGATCACAGATAAACCCGTGCCTGCCAAGGGTCAGAAGATCAAGGTGTCAGGTACGGTAAGAGATGCTTTCTCCCTGGGCGACGACCGACTGATCGTGCTGGTGGAAGAAAGCGGGAACGCAGAGTAGGCGGGACGTTTTTTTGTGCAGCCGGATGCTGATCGGCCCGGCTCTTCCGACGTATTTTTGATTTGCTTTCATGTTGCCGATACTTTTCTTGACGCTGACATAGTAAATTATAAGGGAGATCTTTCGCATGAATCTGATAACACGTTCCGATTTCGACGGCCTTGCCTGTGCCGTCCTTCTGGAAGAAGCCGGGATCATCGATACCTATACGTTTGTCCACCCCAAGGATGTACAGGACGGAAAGGTCGAAGTCACCACCAACGACGTTCTGGCGAACGTTCCCTATGTGCCGGGATGCGCCTTGTGGTTCGATCACCATTCCAGCGAGGAAGAGCGCCTGAAGCTGTCCGAAACCCCGTTCGAAGGCCAATCGAGGTCGGCGCCAAGCTGTGCCCGGGTTATCTACGACTATTACGGAGGTCCTGCGATCTTCAGTAAATTCGATGACAACGGCCTGATGCAGGCTGTCGATAAAAGCGACTCTGGCGATCTGACCAGGAAGGAGATACTTCATCCGTCGGGATGGATTCTGCTGTCTTTTGTCATGGATGCCCGCACCGGCCTGGGACGGTACCGCGACTACAGGATAAGCAACCTGCAGCTGATGAAGGACATGATCCAGTACTGCCGCACGATGCGTGTGGAAGAAATCCTGGAGCTGCCGGACGTGGAAGAACGCGTCAAGCGATACTACAGCCAGGAGCGGGAATACTCGTCCATGATCAAAAACTACACGAGGACCGATGCCAATGTAATCATCATCGACCTGCGCGAGGTGGAAGAGATACTGAGCGGAAACAGGTTCACCGAATACGTCCTCTACCCGGAACAGAACGTGTCGCTCCGGGCCATCTGGGGCAGGATGAAGCAGAACGTCGTCTTCACGGTCGGATACAGCATAATCAACCGCACCTGCAAAACGAACATCGGATCGCTGATGCTGCACTACGGCGGCGGCGGCCATAGAGCGGTAGGCACCTGCCAGGTCCCCGTGGAGAATGCCGAAGAGGCGTTCAAGGCCATCCTCGATCATCTCAAAGAGAACGGGTGAGCAGGCCAGGGCAAGTCGAACGGTAGTCCTCGAACGGTCACGTTGCGCGTGTCTCCGGTTTCAGGTATATTGCCCGGGATCCCAACCTGTGGAGAGACGCCGGGCAGATGAAATTTTTATCTTCCATACTCAGTACCGTAGCCCAGGGAAGGGTAAGTGAGGCAAATGTCCGCCTGCTCCTGAAATACGTCGCGGTCCTTTTCGCGATGATAGCCGCATACAGTATGACGTTTCACTATCTCATGGCAGCGGAAGGGCAGGAACACTCGTGGATCACGGGGCTCTACTGGACCCTGGTGGTCATGTCGACCCTGGGATTCGGGGATATCACCTTCACCTCGGATATCGGGCGCGCCTTCTCCATCCTTGTGCTGTTGTCCGGGGTCGTCTTTCTCCTGATCCTCCTTCCGTTCATCTTCATCAAGTTTTTCTTTGCGCCCTGGATGGAGTCCGAGGCAAGAAGCCGAACCCCGCGCGAACTGCCCGAGGACACCAGCGACCACGTCCTCATTACAAACTACGACCCCGTCACCGCATCGCTCATAGAGAAGCTTCGGGATTATAAGCGGAAGTATTGGGTCATCGTGGAGGACGTCGCGCGTGCGCAGGAGCTTTTCACCCTCGGCGTGCGGGTCGCCATAGGGAAGATCGACGACCCCGAAACCTACCGCAAGATGCGCGTCGATCAGGCCTCGCTGGTGGTGGCGACCAGGAGCGACCAGGTGAACACCAACACGGCCTTCACGGTGCGCGAGGGCAGCAGCCGTGTCCCCATCGTCACCACCGCCGAATCTCCCTACTCGGTGGACATCCTGGAGATGGCGGGGAGCTCGCGGGTTCTTCTGCTCTACGAGCTCCTGGGGAGCTCGCTTGCCGGGTGGACCATAACGGGTGAATGCAAGGCCAATGTCATCGGCCGCTACCAGGACCTCGTCATTGTCCAGGCCCCGGCCATCGGCACGCCCCTGGAGGGCAAGACGCTGGCGGAAAGCAGACTTCGGGAAGCCTTCGGGCTGACGGTCGTGGGGATATGGGAAAGGGGAAAGTTCACCCTTCCTGCCCAGGACACGGTCATCGACCGCACGAGCGTTCTCGTGCTGGCAGGGTCTGAAAAGGCGGTGGCGGACTATGACGAGGTGTATTCCTTCTATCACATTTACAAGATTGCGGGCGATCCGGTGATCATAATCGGCGGAGGGCGAATCGGCCATGCCATTGCCGAGCGGTTCCGCGAAAAGGAAGTCCCCTACACCATTGTCGAGAAGATCCTGAGGAAAGGCCGGGGCGACGAGCATTACGTGATCGGAGACGCGGCGGACATCGAAACCCTCCACAAAGCCGGGGTCAAGAAGGCGCCGGCGGCCCTGATCACCACCCGGAACGACGATACGAACATCTACCTCACCAAGTACCTGAGGAGCCTGCGGCCGGATCTGCAGATTCTCTCCCGCGCGAACAACGACCGCAACGTCTCCACGCTGCACCGCGCCGGCGCCGATTTTGTCATGTCGTACGCGTCGCTCGGTGCGGACGCCATCTTCAATTTTCTCAGGGGCGAGGATGCTCTGCTGCTGGCCGAGGGACTGAACATCTTCAACCTGAAAACCCCGAGGTCGCTGGTGGGAAGGACCCTTGCCGCTTCAGGCATCAGGGAACGGACAGGCTGCACCGTGATCGCTGTTCAGCGTGAGGGCGAGACCATGACCAACCCCAAGCCGGACATCGTCATGAGAAGCGATGACGAGCTGATCCTCATCGGCACCTATGACGCCGAGCACGTGTTCCTGCACCAGTTCGCCGCCTGATGCCGGGCCTTGAGGTCAAGGCCTGAGCATGACCTTAAGGGTGTTGTTCTCCTCGTCCGTTTCCTCGATCATGCCTTCCATATCGACGAGGGCCGTAATCTCGGCGTTCTGCCTGAGTACATAGCCGGTCGAGTACACGGCCGTACCGCCCGGGCGGGTGAGGTTCCGGGCAGGGTCGACCATCACCAGCGACACATTGGCCCAGCCGTTGCCGTTCATCTTCAGGTTGAGATGAGGGGCGTTTCCGCTTGTCCAGAAGGCTTGATCGACTCCGGCGTTTCCCTTGTTCTGCACTTCCACCTCGATCACCTTGCCCGGATTGAGCCTGATGGACGTTATTGCAAGGTCCGGCTTTCTCGCTGCCGTCGAGACGATTTTCTTCACCCCCAGACCCGTGAGCTTCGGTCCGCCCAGCTGCTGTTCCAGCGTGTTATTGCCCTCGTTCGACTCCAGGATCATGTTGCCTGCGTCAATGGTTACGCTCGTGCTGCTCGATTTATCGATCCGGATATTTTCGAAAACATAGCTTAAGGTTCCGCCCGATAGTCTGAGCTGCCGGTTCCGGTCAAAGCTCTGCAAGGTCACGCCATAACTGCGGCCATCCACCCTGGCGACAAGGGTTACGGCCTTATCTCCCGCCCGGTGCCAGTGGCCCAGATTCACGACGCCCTGCCCGCGATTGGCCAGCTTGACCTCAAGACGGCCGTTGCTGTTGAGCGCCGCCCCTTCAACCGCCAGGTCGGGGTGCACCAGGGCATAGCGTTCAACTGTCGGATCGAAATCCCACGTCTTTCCCGGATATCTGATCAGGATACCGCCGGTGGCCTTCACCGGCACCATATTGCGCACGATGACCACGTAGCGGCCCTGTGTCTTCTGAAGCTCGACCGAGTCCACCGCGTGTTTGATGGATTCGCCCCGGCCTGCAACGCCGAAGGCAATCTGCCCGTGAAAGTAGGCCGGCGGTTTCTCTTTGTCGCCGAAGAGGCTTTTAACACCTTTGACAAAGCTGCGGATCTCATCTCCGGCGACCCACTCCAAGGGATTGTACTTGTTGACGTTGACGCAGAACTGCTTCCACTCGCTCGGCTCCATTTTTTTGAAGGCGCGCGCATCCACCACGATGGCCCTTAAGGGCTGGAAATTTACGATATTTCCCTTTGGGTCGATATCTTCTACCTTGAGATAGACATTGATTTCGCCCGGCTCGGTCAGCTCAAGGGGGTAGTGCAGGGTGAACGGATTGCCCTTTTCCCCTTTATGGAGGGTGAAGGTTTTATGAATTATGGCTCCATCCTCCTCATTAAAGGCCCCGGCAAGGGCAGGGAAACAGAGCGTCACGGCCAGGAACAGGGCAAATCCTTTCATTGCATTCATCATCAAAGCCTCCTCTTAATCGATGAGATCTTGTTTGTGATCCGTTCATTATTCAGTAATCCAATTTACGGAAAAACACAAATAGCCAATATCCTCCGTTCCTTTTTGACGCGCATCGCCGTGAGGAGACGACCTCCTGCCTATTGTCCGGCTCCGACTATCCATGTATAGTGGCAGTGGAATTTATTAGAAAACAGCCTGCGTTATATACACACGGACGGTATGGAGGGTGAGGGTTATGAAAAACATCATCAGCAAGATCAACGCGCTTGCGAGGTATCACAACGAGGTATCTCCCGAGCTGGTAAAAGCCAAGGATATCAAGCTCGGCCTGAGGAACGCGGACGGGTCGGGCGTTGTGGTCGGGATCACCTCGAAAGGCACCGTCATAGGGTACGAGCGGGTGCCGGGGAAAGACGGGCAGGGGTTCGAGTTCAGGCCGGTCCCGGGCAGGCTCATCTACTGCGGGTACGATGCCGTTGAGCTGGCAAAGAGCATCCATGCCGAAGACCGGTTCGGGTTCGAAGAGGTGGCATATCTTCTCCTGACCGGCGAGCTTCCCTCGCGGGATGACCTGGATAACTTCACCGGCATCCTCTCCAGGAAGAGGGCGCTCACGAAGCTCGAACGGGGAATCCTCATGCAGGAGGCCCAGAACGACAACCAGATGTTCGCCCTGCACGCGGTCATTTCGCACCTGAGCAGGTGCGACCCGAATCCTGTGTCCACCGAGATCGAAGACGTGATCGAAAACTGCATCACGCTCACCGCGAAGTTCCCCACCATCGTGGCCTACAATTACAATGTCACGCGCTACCGCAACGGCGAAGACCTGGTCATGGTCAGGCCGGATCCGAAGCTCTCCATGGCCGAGAACTTCCTCTACATGCTGAACGGAAGGAGGCCGACGCGGGAGGAGGCGCTCCTCTTCGACCTCTCGCTCATGCTCCATGCAGAGCACGGCGGCGGGAACAACTCCACCTTTGCCGTGCGCACCGTTTCTTCCAGCGGCGCAAACACCTACATGGCCATCTGCTCCGGCATTGCGTCCTTAAGCGGCCACCTCCACGGCGGGGCCAACGAGGCAGTCATGATGATGATGCAGTCCATCAAGAAGAACGTGAGAAACTGGGAAAGCCGCAAGCAGGTGAAGGCTTTCCTGGAAAAGATACTCGACAAAAAGGCCTACGACCGGGCCGGCAAGATCTACGGCATGGGTCACGCGGTCTATACGCTCTCCGACCCGCGGTGCGACATCCTGAAGAGCAAGGCACTGGAGCTTGCGGTGAGGAAGGAGCAGGTCCAGGAACTGCAGCTCATGGATCTCGTGGCCGAGATCGCGGCCGAGCTCATCAAGGAGCGGAAAGGCCAGATCGTCTCCCCCAACGTGGATTACTACTCCGGGTTCGTCTACAAGATCCTCGGCATCCCGCTGGACCTTTTCACGCCTATCTTCGCCATGGCAAGGGTAGCGGGGTGGTCCGCCCACCGGATCGAGCAGATCATCCAGGCAAAGCTCATCCGGCCGGCCTATGTCACCTCCCTGCCGCAGGAGTTCTCCTATGTCCCTCTAAGCGAACGCCGGCCGGAGATCGAAGACAAGTCGGCCTGAGGGCGGGGCACTGCTGCGCGGATTTTTAAAGGTTGACACAAGCCGGCGGGCTTTCTATAGTCATGCATAACAATACGGGAGGGCCCGGGAATTGAGGGTTGAGGGGCTCTCCCTTGTTTTTCATCTGAAGAAGGACAGCACGCCTTATGGCCCACCTGAGCTTATCCGAATGGATCAAACGCGCGGAAGCCAACCCGCGGTTCCTTGAAAACGTCCGGGCGTTGAAGCACATCGAGGCCCGGGAGGCTTCGTATGCGCCGTATCCTGACTGGGTGGACGAGCGGATCAGGGCGGTGTTGAGGGCGCGGGGCGTGGCTAGCCTCTACAGCCATCAGGCTTCGGCCGTCGACCTCATCCGCAAAGGCAGGGACGTGGTGCTCGTCACGCCCACCGCGAGCGGAAAGACGCTCTGCTACAACCTGCCCGTGCTCCAGAGGATCCTGGAGGACGGCGAGAACCGGGCGCTCTACATGTTCCCCACCAAGGCGCTCGCCCAGGATCAGATGCACGAGGTGCACTCGCTGATCACCGACCTTAAAGCCGACATCAAGACCTTCACCTATGACGGAGACACGCCGGACGACGCCCGTCAGGCCATCCGCAAGCAGGGGCATGTGGTCATCACCAACCCGGACATGCTCCACGCGGGCATTCTGCCGCACCATACCAAGTGGCAGAAGCTTTTCAGCAACCTCGCCTACATCGTGATCGACGAGCTGCACGTCTACCGGGGCGTGTTCGGCAGTCACCTGACGAACGTGCTCAGGCGGCTGAAACGGATCTGCAGCTTCTATGGCGCGAACCCGGTCTTCATCTGCTGCTCGGCCACGGTCGCCAACCCCAGAGAGCACGCGGAAAAGCTCCTGGAAAAACCCATGACGCTCATCGACAAGAGCGGGGCGCCGACAGGGGAAAAGACCTTTATCCTCTACAACCCGCCTATCGTCAACCGCGAGCTGGGCATCCGCCAGTCCGCGCTGACGCCGGTGAGGAACATCGCGGGCGAGCTCATCAAAAACCGTATCCAGACCATCGTGTTCACCACGAGCAGGCTCAACGTCGAGGTGGTCACCAAGTACCTGAAGGACATGTTCAAGGGCGGCAAACCCGTGGACGACCATTTCGTCACCGGCTACCGGGGCGGCTACCTGCCGAAGCTCCGCCGTGACATCGAGCGGGGCCTGCGCGAGCGCGAGGTAATGGGCGTGGTGAGCACGAATGCCCTTGAGCTGGGCATCGACATCGGCGCGCTCGAGGCCTGCATCATGGCAGGTTACCCGGGCTCCATCGCCAGCACCTGGCAGCAGGCCGGCAGGGCAGGGAGGAGGAGCGGCCACAGCCTGGCCGTGCTCATCGCACGCAGCACGCCCATGGACCAGTTCATTGTGGAGAACACCGACTATTTCTTCTCGCGCTCGCCCGAGCACTGCCGGGTCAACCCGGACAACCTGCTCATCCTCCTGCACCACATCAAGAGCGCGGCCTTCGAGCTGCCCTTCGAGAAAGGGGAGAAATTCGGCGCCGAAGACCTCGTGGAGATCCTCGGGTATCTGGAAGAAAAGGGCGTGCTCCACCGGGTGGAAGACCGCTGGCACTGGGCCGCCGAGAGCTACCCTGCCGACGAGGTGAGCCTGCGCACGGTCAACCCCGAGAACGTCGTGGTGGTGGACACCTCGGATGCCTCCTCGCACCGGATCATCGCCGAGGTGGACTGGGACGGCGCTTTCACTACGGTGCACGACGGCGCGATCTACATGGTGGAGTCGCAGCAGTACCACGTGGACAAGCTCGACCTCGAGCGCAACAAGGCCTATGTGCACAAGGTCGATTCCGACTACTACACCGATGCCATGACGTACACCAACGTGCGCGTCCTCGACGAGTTCGGGGCGAAGAAATCGGGCGGCATCACGGCCGAGCACGGCGAGGTGCAGGTGGTGCGCAAGGTCGTGGGATACAAGAAGATCAAGTTCTACACCTCGGAGAACGTGGGCTACGGCGACGTGAACCTGCCCGAGCGCCAGATGCACACCACGAGCTACTGGTTCACCATCCCCTGGGACAAGCTGCTCGCGCTCGATTTCAGGAGAGAAGAGATCATCGACGGCCTTCTGGGCCTGTCCTACAGCCTGCACCACCTGGCCGCCATCCTCCTCATGGCGGATATCCGCGACCTCGACCGCTGCATCGGTGACAAGAGCGGCCAGTGGTACGTCCGCCATGGCAAGGACCGGCGCATCATCACCACGGCCCCGGCAGAGATCGCGGGCAACGACACGGTCATGGTGGACGCCTACGATCCCACGGTGTTCATCTTCGACGCGTATCCCGGCGGGGTGGGCTTCTCCGAGCTGCTCTTCGACCAGCACGCCACGTTGCTGGACCTGGCACAGGGCCTCATCCGCTCTTGCGGGTGCGAGCACGGCTGCCCCATGTGCGTAGGCCCGGTCCTCGACGTGGGTCCTGCGGCAAAGGACGCGGCGCTGGCAATCCTCGATCTCATCCGGGGGGGATAGCCCCCTAATCTTCGCCCTGTCTCTCATCCTTTTGCAGAGATCGCGGAATGGGATCGACCTTGAAGCTGGGGAAGCGTCGAAACCCTTTCCCCGTTCTCGACCTGCTTGGTGGGTACGCCAGGGGCGAGATGCCCAAGGTTTATATCATGCGGCGAGAGTATATACCGGCCGCCGTATCACATGAAGTTGGAAAGCTTGAACATGGTCAGGAAGGGCAGCGTGGGGAGCACCTCCCGGTGGGCGCCGAAGGTCTTGATCTCGGTGCCTCCGAAGCGCGACTTGGTGAAGTACAGGCCCTGGAAATTGAATATCCAGTTGCCGTACTTGAAAAGCAGGCGGTTGATTTTCTTCTGGAGAAACGACTCGCAGGACATGTCGCGGTCGTCCACCTTCAGGGGGCACAGCCCGATGTTCAGGTTCTTCACGCCTTCCTGCTTGAACACCTCCATGGCGTGGGCCATGAGCGGATAGAAGATGCCCGGTTTGAATCTGGTGCTGAAGCGGGAGATGTTGGGCACGTAGCCGGTTATCCGGTTGTCCGCATAGATGGGATCGAAATAGATGAATCCCATGAGCTCGCCGTTTAGGTGCGCGGAAAACTTCCTCGTCTCCTCCTGATACTCCATGTCCATGGGCCGGATCAGGAATCCGATCTCGCGGTTCCTGACCTTGCGCGTCTTCAGCCACTCGTGCGTCAGGCGCCTGCACTCTTCGTGGGTGCACTTCTCGCTGATGACGACGCCTTCCTTCCGGGCATGGTTCACCGATGTCCTTAAGATCTGCTTCTTCTTGCCCTTGAGGTCCCATTTTTCCAGGTCCAGCATGATCTCGATCCCGAACTGGGTGGCATAGAGACCGAAGCGCTTGTGAATCAGCTCGGCCACGTCCTGGGAGATCTGAACGAAGGTCGTGTGCTTGTGGTCCCTGAGGAGATTCCTGAGCAGAAACTCCCGGTCCTTCACATCGCACACCGGATCGGCGATGGTGAGCCTTTTGCCCCATTTTTCCCTGAAGGCGATGAACCCGATGTCCGGGACGTCGAAGTAGTGCATGTCGGGCTGGAGCGTCGAGAACGACATGCAGTGGCTCCCGTACTTGCGCAGGAACGCGAGACGCTCTTCCAGGGTAAAAAGATCAATTCCTCCCCTGGTCCTGGAGAGGTAAGGGTCGATGGAAACAACATTATCCGGTGTTTCGACGAGTGATTTCAGACATGCAATCGTACCCATTATGCGCACTTCCTTCCTTAAGAGTTCATTTCTTAAGATTTAACGGTTCTTCCCCAGGCGCTCGTGGCTCGTGACCCAGTCAAGCGAAGCGATGGCGCCGGCCAATGAGATCTCTCCCGCCGTTGCCGCAGCGGTTACGATCTCGGCGAACTTCAGGGCCTTGCCATGGCCGTAGCACCCCAGGGATTCAAGACATTCCCGCTGGGTGGGAAGCCCGGTGCCTCCTCCGTACGTCGCAATGATCAGAGCCGGGAGCGTCAATGACCCGTAGAAGTCTCCCTCGGGGGTAACCTCAGTGCAGACCATGCCGGAAGAAGACTCGGACACGTTGGCCACGTCCTGGCCGGTTGCCATGAAAATGGCTGCCAGGGCGTTGGCCGCATGGAGGCCGTTGCTCACGGCCCCACCCATGAAGGCGCCGAGCTGGCACGCCCTGCAAAGGTAGTCGAGCGTTACCGGGTCCACCCGCATATGCTGTATCATGACCTCCCGCGGGATGCGGATCTCGCCTATGACCCGCTTGCCTCGGGTGGTGAGGTTGTTGATGAAGGAGGCCTTCTTGTCGGTGGAGATGTTGCCGTCCATGTAGAAGTGCCGGACCGTGTCCACCTGGGAGAGGATCCAGTTGCAGGCCGTGTAGGTGCACATGCTCACCATGTTCTGACCCGCGGCATCGCCCGTGAAGTAGTTGAATCGCAAATAGACGAGCCTGCTCGCCATGTACCGGTCGATGCTGAGGAGCTTTGCCACCTTGGAGGCGGACTCGGCGTGCCGCCGTATCTCGTCCATATGCTCGTCGATCCAGAGTATGAAGTCCCGGCCTTCACGGGCCGAGTCAAAGGCAAAGGCCGGAGAGCGCTGCATGCGATCCTCGATCACGGTGACCTTGACGCCCCCGCACATGTTGATGAGCTTCATGCCCCGGTTGTAGGATGCCACCAGGGTCCCTTCGCTCGTGCACATGGGGATGAGGAACTCGCCTTTTGCATGCTCGCCGTCCACCAGGAGCGGACCGGCAAAACCCAGAGGGATCTGCGCCACGCCGGTGAAGTTCTCGATATTGCCCTTGGTGACGGCGGGGTCGAAGGAGTGCTGCTTCACATGGGTAAGAAGCGAGCCGGTATATTCCTCCACGAACTCCTGGCGCTGCCGGACGATGTCCATGGTGTAGTTGTTCTGCTTGTCGTAGGGCAGCTTTTTCCGGTTCTCCCTTGTTTCGATGACCGAGTCGACAGCCTCCAGATCCAGAGTACCGTACAGGTCGGTGCTCACGGAAATGGCAATCCTGTGCTCAGTGTTTTTCGCCAGAGAAATCAACTGCACATGAAACTCGATATCCTTACCCATGGGGAAGGGAAGTGGGCGGACCGGGCTGATTTCGTCAGCCTTCAGGCATACCCCGCCGCTCTGCATGACAACGTTTGATGAAAGAATTTCGAGGCCGTTGATGGAGAGGCCCTCCAGCCCGACGATGAAGGCGTCCTTCATGGGGTTCTTCATGGCAAAGGAAACGCCATTATCGAGATTCTTAAGACTCCCGATGGAATAGATCTTTTTCATGATGAGCGGGGTTATGACGATATGACTCCCGGTTTCGGCTGCCTTGCGTACCAGCACCAGCCCCGGCTCTTTCGGAACATTTCCCATTGGAACATCCTTTCTGTGGAAACTTGTAGGATAACTAAAGCCATACATAGTGATTCAAGTGAGCATATGCAGGCCTCAGTTTTTCAAACAAGATTCATGCCAGGGGCAAGGATAGATGATCGGTGGATTACTCCCTGAAAATACAGCACATAAAGAGCGCCGGTCTTGTAAGACAAGCATACTGTGAGGTGAGGTGGGTAATTATATTCTCTTATTGGGAACTATATTTCTTTTGGTGTAGCAGAAGTGATGGAATAGAATGATAATACCTGTACTTAACAAATATCACCCATAACACGGGCAAGGCGCTGCACCCTAAACAGCTTGGGCATTCCCGGGGCAGGGCTTCAGTCAACCCGGGTTTGCGAGATGATGCTGTATTTCGACCCTGTAGTGATATGACTCGGCATCACCATGCCCTCGGACGCTCTCATCTCCAGGCCGCTTACGTTGGATGTGGTCCCGCTGGCTTTTTATCAGCTCGCCACATTCCTTCACGAACCCGGCCACAATTTCATGCAGGAAAAAGAGGCTTAAAAGTAGTATAAGAGGGTTCTTAGGCTTCACGCGAGGAAGTGTCATGCTTTTAAGGATCATACTTGCTCTCGTGCTTGTTGCTGTAGAGTAGCGATTGAAAATATTGAAAGGGCCCGGGGCATAATTATTCTTCCGGGAAGGGGTGAGGATTTATGACACTGCGTCTCAGGCTGGTTTTCTTGTTATTCTGTCTGGTCATGCTCGGGGCCGGGGCGGCTGTGGCTGCTGCTCAAAGCTCTATGGCCGATTTCGGCCTGGAAGAGAGCGATCTGAAGGCGGGGATCGTCGACTCCCTGGCGTATGGAAACGTTCCCGCCTATCCCGACAAGAAGCTGTTCAAGGCGGCCTCGCCTTCGGTTCAGGCCGCGTTTGTCAAAAACACCCTGGGATGGATACAAGCTTATACGGAATCAGCCGCTTTCAAAGCCGATTACGAAAAGAAGCGCAAGTCTGCCAAACCGTCTCCGCCGAAATCAAAAGGGTCTCCGGATGAGCAGTACGCCAAGTATCTTGCCGAACAGCGCAAGGGCATCGAGAACATGAAGAAGGAAGCCGCAAAGATGCCCCCGGATATGCAGAAGCAGATGCTGGAAGCGGTAAAGCAGATGGAGGCGAATGCCGAGCAGTCGGCCGGGAACCCGCAGATGGCTGCGATGATGAAGCAGGGCTACGGGATGTCCGCCGCTTCCGAGCAGAAGGACTATGAGAATCGCCTGGCTGCATGGGAGAAGAAGTATCCCTCAGACTCACGGGTGCTGATAGCCGAACGGCTCAATCAATTCCTCGAGCTGACCAAGGACATTCCTTTTCAAGCCAAGCTGGTGCCGAACGGGTACGGCAAGATGAAGTTCGCCGATCCCCGGTACGAAGCCAAACCGAGCCAGTGGAAGCAGTGTTACCGTGCGGGCCGTGAACCGGTGCAGGCCGCCCGCGCCTTTGCCCTCGAATGGCTGAGCTGGATCGAGAAGAAGTAGCGGCTTCCGTTCGGGCAGGCTCTCTCCCGAAGCGCTTGCTACACTGAGGGATTGCTTGCGTGGAATATACCGGCGACGGGATCTCCGGCGCCGAACCAGGCTATGGAAAGCAAGCCTTCCCCGTCAGACGGAATACTCCTGCTTCAATCCCTGACGAGCTTCCTGCCAAGCTCTTCCGCCGCTTCCATGACCGTGGTATTGTTTGCGATCTCGCCTGCCTTCATGGCGCTGCCGTAGACGAATCCCACGATCCTGGAGCCTACGTAGCGAAAGGCATCCTGAAAGGTCCTCAAGGCATTGACACAGCCGGAATCGAACGGGTCTTCCCCGCCGTAGGACATGGCGATGGCGATCCTCTTGTTGGAGAAAGGGTCTTCCGCATAGGCCGGAAAGGCAAAGGAGCGGTCCATCCAGAGCTTGGTCTGGGCGGACATGGTGAACCAGTAGACAGGGCTTGCGATGACCCAGGCGTCGGCCTCGATCATCTTCGGGTAGAGGTCCTGCATCTCGTCGTCTACGGCGCACCCTTCACTGCCCGGCCCCTGGCATGCATAGCACGATCTGCAGGGCGCGATGTTCATGCCGTGGAGAAAGACGGTCGTCACTGAAGCACCCTCAGACCTTGCGCCCTTGGCGATCTGCTCTGCCAGAAGTGCGCTGTTTCCGTTTTTCCTCGGGCTGCCCAGGAGGACCAGGACGTTCTTTTTCCTCTTCATGCGTAAAGCTCCTTATAGAGTATGATAGTACATTCTATTTATACTTACTGTAGTCCACGCCCCTCATGCGGGCACGCTCATCGGACCAGTCGTTTTCCGTGACCGGCGGGATCACCAGCTCTTCCGGGCTCTTACGGACGAGCCGGATGGCTTCGGTGGGGCAGGTCGTGATGCACAGGCCGCACCCGATGCACTGCTTCCGGGTCACCGTGTAAGCGCCGTTGGCCTCGGTAACGGCGCCCACCTGGCAGCGCTCGTCCGCGCAGAGGCCGCAGCCCATGCACAGCTCGGAGTCGATCTCGGCATAGTAGTGGGAGTTGATCACGTCTCCCGCCGGGATGCCCAGATCGTTGATGGAGCGCAGCACTCCGCAGCAGCACTTGCAGCAGTTGCAGATATAAAACTGGCCGTTCTGGACGTTGCTCGTGAGGTGTACAAGCCCCAGCTCCTCGGTCTTTTTGAGCAGGCTGTACGCCTCCTCCTTCGTGATCACCCGGCCGACGGGAGAACGGTCGAAGACGCCGGGCACCGGGGCCATGGCCATACAGACCTCAAGCGGCCTGTCGCATGGCTTGCCCACAAGAGCGCCCTCTTTCTTGCAGATGCATTCGTTCAGCAGGAACGACACGTTCTGCTCGATGAGGGCCGAGACCCGCTCGAAAGGCAGGGTCTCCTGCCGGACCGAGATGGTCTCTTCGATGGGGAGCGTCTGCATGAGCTGGGGTTTCCGGGTGAAAAAACCCCGGGCGAAATGCGGCCCGTATTCTTCGTTCATCTCCGCAAGCTCTTTGTCGATACGGCCGAGCTGGAACTCGAAGACCCCGAAGACCCAGGGCAGCATCTTGAAGAGCCATGTTTCACCCAGCTGGATGGCGAAGAGCTGCCCCTTTTTGCCCATGGAGATGAGCTTGTGCTCAAGGCCTTCCAGCGGCCTGCCCGTGCGCTTCGCAACCTGGCCTGCGGTCTCGAAGGCCATCCTCATGTCGCAGAAAAGCTCGGCCTCGTCCGGTTCGAAGATTTTTTTGAGAATCCTGATCTCGATGCCGCTTTCCGTTGAAGGGAATCCGTTGGGCAGGGTGTCGAGGACCTTTGCCAGCTGCCGGTATATTTCGTCGCTCATGCATGCACCTCCGTGAGTAAAAGCATATTCATAATGCGTCCCGGGACGTTGCCTGGACAGAAAGCTTAAAGTTATACTTTCACTATATACGAGCCGCGATACCCTGTACAGCTATTTTCCTTACAAGAAGCAAGAACGGCTCCGGTTATTGGCATTCGGCGGCCGGAATGCTATATTGATACCTGTAATGCATCCCATCGGTAAAGGAGAAGGACCATGGATGAAACAATCCGGAACAGGGAGCGCACGTGGAGCATGCTCTGCCATATTTCTGCACTGGTCGTGCTTCTGGGTATACCGTTCGGGAACATTCTCGGCCCGTTCATCATATGGCTCTTCAAGAAAAACGAATACCCTGCTGTGGACAGGCAGGGCAGGCAATCGATGAACTTTCAGATATCCATGACGATCTATGCCGTAGTCGCCCTCATCCTTGCCATAACCCTCACGCCGGTCCTGATCGGCTTCCTTCTCTACCCGGTAGTGGGGATCATCGTCGTCGCCGATATCATCCTGACGATTGTCGCCACGATACGCACAAGCGACAACGTACCCTACCGCTATCCTTTCACCCTGAGGATAATATCGTAAATCAGGTTCTCTCTTTTTGATGTTTTCAGATAAACAACATAGATGTATCCGGTAAGCAAGGGCGGATGAAAATCCGCTCTTTTATTTTTCTGCATCGAGCACGTATCTGATCTTTTCGGTCAGGCCCTGAATAGAGAACGGCTTCTGGATGAAGTGTACACCTTTGTCGAGGATGCCGTGGTGAGCGATCACGTTTCCGGTGTATCCCGACATGAAGAGGACCTTCATCTCCGGGTAATGTTCTCTGATGCGCTCGTAGAGCTCTTTGCCGTTCATGCCGGGCATGATGACATCGGTGAGCATGAGATGGATGGCGCCGTCATGGCGCTTGAGGACGGCAATGAATTCTTCTGCGTTCTCTGCAGTAATGACCTCATATCCGTGCTTCTGGAGGATCTCGCAGGTGAGTTCTCTTACTCCCTCGTCATCCTCTGCCACGATGATGGTTTCCTTGCCCCGTTTGCCTCCGCCGACCTCGGCCGTCTCGGGGATGCTCTCGATCTCGCCTCCGGCCCTGGGGAGATAGACCTTGAAGGTGGAGCCCATGCCGGACTCGCTGTAAACCGTGATATGGCCTTTATGCTGAAGCACGATCCCGTACACCGTGGCAAGGCCCAGACCCGTGCCTTTGCCCTGGCCCTTGGTGGTGAAGAAAGGCTCGAAGATATGGTCGAGGATTTTTTTATCAATGCCGGTGCCGGTATCGCTTAAGCACATGAGAACGTATTCTCCGGGCTTTGCCCCCTGATGCACCTCTGAGCATGTCCTGTCGAGGACGACAACAGAGGTTTCGACGGTGATGACACCGCCGGCCGGCATCGCATCCTGGGCATTCAGGGCAAGGTTCAGGATGATCTGGCCGATCTGGGAGGTGTCGACCTGAACGCCGGATTCGGCCTTGCCTTTCACGATCCTGATATCGATATCCTCCCTGATGATGCTCCTGATCATCTTGCCATAGCTCTCGATAACCTCGTTCATATCCACGGTCTTCATATCGAGCACCTGCTTGCTTCCGAAGGCGAGGAGCTGTTTCGTAAGGTTCCTGGCCCTGTCTGCAGCGGAAAGGATCTGGGATAGGCCGTGATGATGCGGATCGTTTGCTTCCATGCTGTGAAGCATCATCTCCGCATAGCCGAGGATGGGGGCGAGCATGTTGTTGAGATCGTGGGCTACGCCTCCTGCAAGCTGTCCGATGACCTCCATCTTCTGCGCGTGCCTCAGCTGGGCTTCCATCCTGATCTCGTCCGAGATGTCCCGGGCTATGCCGATGAGCGCAACCGGGTTGCTCTTGCGGTCCTTCAGGATAAAGGCTGTCGTCAGCGCCGTGAACACCGTGCCGTCTTTTCTCATGTGCCCGAGCTTCCCGGTATTTCCCCCGAGCAGCCTCACCTGGCCGATGAAAGGGGCAATCTCGTCCTGATACTGGACTTCGGTATGAAAGACGCTCAGGTGCTTTCCCTTGAGCTCTTTGGGTGAATATCCGTGCATTCCGGCCCAGGCAGGATTTGAATAGGTGACCGTCCCGTCGAGTTCCGCCATGGCGATGCCGTCGTGCGACTGCTCGATGGTCTCGCTCTGGAGCAGGAGCATTTCTTCGGACTTTTTCCGCTCGGTGATATCCCGGATACATTCGATCGCACCGGCAATGTTGCCTGCACTGTCATAGAGCTTTGTGGCTACTGCCCAGATATGGGCCCCTTTGTTCCCGTAGAGCTTCGGGGCAAAGGTCTCCACAAAAAGCTTGTCGCCGATCTTGTGGATCAAGTCGTACTTCCTGAACATATCTTCCTGCGGCGAAAATAGCAGATCGAGGAGGATCGGCCGCGGTTCGCCATGAAAGGGGACGGCATACGCGTAGTCTCCTTTCCCGATCATGTCTTCCTTCCGGATGCCGGTCATGTCCTCGATGGCATGGTTCCAGGCGATGACTTTCCCCAGAGGGTCGACGGCAAAGGTAGGATCCGGAAGGAAATCGATGATGTCGGACATCCTCTGCTGGGACTCTTTGAGGGTGTGCTCCCGTTCGACGAGCTTTCCGATGAGGGAGTTGAACTCCCGGGAAAGGGTGCCGAATTCATCGTTTCGGACGATCAGGTCTTTTTCGACCCGGTCAGCCCCCTTGCCGATGGCGAGGATGTTCTCGGAAAGCTTCGTCATGGGCCGCAAAACCAGGAACTGCAGCAGCCCGCCGACTACTATCAGAAAAGCGATTCCTCCGCCGAGGATAAACATGAGCCCGTAGGCATAGGCCCGGGCGCCTTTCGCCATGATCACGCGGGGAATGGATGCCTTGAGCACCAGTGCCGGGCTGCCTCCGATGTCTTCAATGAGCGAGTAGGCAACGATCTTGCCGATCCCTTCTTCTTCGAGGATTACCTCTCCGGCGGGAGGTATAACGGTACAGGAGCGGGGCGCGCCGTATTGACCCGAGTCCGTTCTGCATCCGCTGAGCTCTATGTTTACCTGTTCCGCAATCTGAGCGATCAGATCCTGGTTGAGGAACCTCCCCATGAGAATGGCCCCCCGGCTCGGTCCCTGAACGGCAGAGGTCAGGATCGGGTTCGAAGAAACCATAAGGGGACCGTATGAGGTTTGTATGATCCCCGTGGTCGATCCTTTCCCGTCATGCTGAGAGACGAGCTTTGAGAAAACTGCCGGTTTGAGCTCGACGGACAGGTTGAGGGGAAGCTCCCTGCCGGTTTTCAGATCAAAGGTTTTCCCTCCCACGAGCTTGCCTTGTCTATTGTAGATGTGGATAATGTTGAGGTTCTGGTCTCTGAATACCTCTCCCTGGAGGTTGTCTTCCGCGAATTCCGGATTCCGATCCCGGACGAACCGGTAGGTGTCATCCCATGCGGCCCAGTCGTGGACGAACCGGTTCAGGAGGCCCAGCTCGCGGTTCAGGGCCGCAGTGCAGCGGTTCATATCCTTCTCGGCGCCCATCCGGTCGAGGTCGATGAAGCTCTGGAGCACCACGAGACGGAAGACGACATAGTACGTAAGCGTCACTGCAAGTACTACGGAGACCAGGATGATGAGTACCTTTCCCTTAAGCCGCATGTTCGCCTTTCGCCGGGGGAGCTGTATGTGTGCCCTTAGTCATCCGCTGCCTATTCTCTGCCCTTTCCTGCTGATCACGCAAAAAGTACGTGCATTCCGTGCAACACCTTTCGGATTATTCTATAGAGACCTTCAATATTCAACGATTTTATTTAGGAGCCCGGTTTTCGTCAGGAGGGACGGCCCCCCGCAAAGGCAGAGAAGTCAAAGAAGGGCTTGACAGGCAGTCACTGCTCGATCATTGTTTATTTCAATTATTCTTCAATAAAGTGAGCATGAGCCTAAAAGACAGATTAAATCGCCTGACAGGGGAGGGGACACAGCCTCTGCAGGAAGCTTCCCGGCAAGAGGTCATCAGCGAGCTGCGGAAAAAAATCGACACCATCATGACCCGCAGGGCGTCCTATCCCCAGCGCACGGTAACGTACCAGGCGAAGCCCGTACGCACCCTCCTTGAAGCGATCACCGGAGAAGAGGCAGCCAACGGGCACGGAAAGTGCTTTTTCAGCCGGACAGTCTACCATTCCGAGTCCAGCCACGGCTGCTACCGGATCGCCGACCTCGCGCCTGCCGATATGGAGGCCGCCGCCATACTGGCCGGGCATGCCGGGATAGGCTCCATGAAGATGGGAGACGCCCTGTTTCTGGACACCGAGACAACCGGGCTTGCCGGAGGGACCGGCACCTTTGCCTTCCTCATCGGGCTCGGGTGGTTCGAGGGCGAGGACTTCGTCGTATGCCAGCTCTTTGCCCGGGACTACCATGAAGAGGCCGCGATGCTGGCCCTGCTCCGGGAGATTGCACAGGACAAGCGATTCCTGGTGACCTTCAACGGGCGGGCCTTCGACATTACGCTGCTTTCGGCAAGATACATCCTCAACCGGCTCGAGAATCCTTTCATCGACATGCCCCACCTCGACCTCCTCTTTCCCAGCAGGCGCATCCTCGGCCACCGGCTCGAAAACAGCAGGCTCGTCACCCTCGAAAGCGAGGTCTTAAACTTCGTCCGAACCGGAGACGTTCCGGGCTTCGAGATTCCCAGGCGGTATTTCGACTGGCTGAGGAGCCTGGATGCATCGCTTCTGGAAGACGTGTTCGAGCACAACCGGCTCGATATCGTGTCCATGGCGGCGCTCGTGACGCATCTTTCGGTCCTCCTGACCGGCGGGTGCGACAGGGAGGATCTCCACCATGCCGATCTTCTGGCCGCCGCGAGGCTCCATCTCAATCAGGGCAGCCATGATTCCGGCCTCGACATGCTGAAGTATCTCATGACCTCTCCCGATCCGCTCATCGCCCGCGATGCACGGGTCGTCACCTCGCTGGCGCATAAGCGCAAAGGCATGTGGGAACAAGCGGTGAGCCTGTGGGAGGAAATGCTGACACGCGATCCTCACGACATCTTTGCGGCCGTAGAGCTTGCAAAGTGGCTGGAACACCGGGCGTACGATTATTCCCGGGCAGTCGGCATCGTGACGGCGGTTCTTTCGGGCAGCAAGGCTTTGTCCCGGGACGAGCGCGAAAGCCTGGTTTATCGTCTTGCGCGCCTGAAAAGGAAGAGCGGAGACGGGGAGTAGTAATAATTTCTTTGATAATCTTCCTTTGTGATATTACTATGCCGGATAAAATATCTTCGGATTACTGGGTAGTATATGCACGCTTTCGTCCATGCAGCAACGGTGGTCATCTTCTTCGGCGCAGGCCTGAGCTTTCTCATGGCCCTGGAGCAGATATCGGGCAGGGACCGGGATACCCAGAACATCCTCTCCATTCTGCTCCTTCTGTGCAACGGCATCATAACCCTGCAGATAGGCTTCGCCGTCGACATGGTGCAGGTACGCTATCCCCTGGCGACCTTCGGGTTCCTTACCTCGGTGTACAGTGTCGGGCCGCTGAATCTCTTTTATTACCAGTCGCTGCTCGATTCCGGGAGCCCCATCCCGTATAAGACCAGGTTTCTTATTCTCCCCGCCGTGGTGGTGTTCACCGCCGAAGTCATCATTCACCTTCAGCTTCTGGGAGGCGGGGAGGGATTTGTTGCACAGATGTTCATGGAACCTCTCCAAAGCCCGTTTACCTATGTCGTCCTCATGGGAAGCCTGCTCGTTTTTTTCTACCTTTCCTTCCTGTCGAAGATCGAGCTCTCGCTCTGGAACAGCTCGGAGATAAAGACAGAGGTACGGCTCATGGTCGGGATAAACCTGGTTGCGAAGCTCTCGGTGGCCTGCCTTGTGGCAGGACTGCTGATGCGGGAGAGGAACTTTCTGATCGCCGGAGGCCTGCTCCTTACCGGCATCCATGTGGCCGTCTTCCTCGCCCGTAGCCGCTATCCGCTCTTTTTCCAGAGGATCAAGAAAGAGATCAAGAAAAAGCGGTACGAAAAATCGCTGCTCGTCGGGCTCAACACCGAACTCATCCATACCCGGCTCATGGAGCTCATAAAGGAAGAAGAGGTATACCGGGATATGGAGATCAGCCTGGCAGCGCTTGCCGGGAGGATGTCCATCACCCCTCACCAGCTCAGCCAGTTCCTGAACGAGCACCTCAACCTGGATTTCCGGAACTTTATCAATTTCCACCGGGTGGAAGAAGCCAAGAAGGCCCTTCTTTCCCATCCTGAAGAGGGTATTCTGAATATCTGCTTCGACGTGGGGTTCAACTCCAAATCCACCTTCAACACCGTGTTCAAGAAGCATACGGGCATGTCTCCCAGTGAGTTCAGAAGTACGGAAAGCCCGCACGAGGGAGGCGGGGGGTTACCATAGCCGGTAAAAAACAAGGAGGCGAATATGGGCAACGAAAGGGCTGAAGTCATTCTGGCAGACACGAAGCAGGGCATCGGTAACGCCGTGAGCGAGGTCTTCGAGCATTTCGGCGGCGGGGAGAAGCTCCTTCGGTCCAGCAGGGACGTCTACATCAAGGTGAACGGAGTGGGCCCCGAGGCCCATGTCTATACCGATCCGGAGGTTCTCAGGCAAACGGTCCTCTACTTTAAGAGGTGCGGTGCGCGTACGGTCTATGTCATGGAGAACTGCACCCAGGCCAATTTCACCCGACTGGTATTCCAGGCTACCGGATATCTCAAGGTCTGCAGGGAAACGGGCGCCATCCCGGTCTATCTGGACGAGACGCCGGCGGTCCCGGTATTCCTGGAGGGGGTCGAAGAGTTCGTCGATGTCTCGCGCTTTGTGGTCGAGCGGATCATCGAGCAGGGCGATGAAAACTTCTACCTCTCTCTGCCCAAGCTCAAGACCCACTCCATGTCCCAGGTGACCCTGTCCATCAAAAACCAGTTCGGCCTCGTACACCAGCAGAGCCGGATCTCAAACCACAACTACCGCCTCCACCAGAAATTCGCGGATATCTACCGTGTGGTGAGGCCTCATTTCGCCCTCATCGACGGGCTTATCGCCACCACCCACGGCCACTACCCCACGGTGTACAATGCCGGCAAGTGCGTGGTGCCCATGGACCTCCTCGTGGGCGGCCCCGACCCGCTGGCGACCGATGTAGTGGCCGCCTCCCTCATCGGCTTCGATATCAGGGAGGTCAAGCACCTTGATCTCTGCCGGGCTACGGGGATCGGAAACGGCGATCTGGCGCGCATCGACATCGTCAACTCCCCCCTCTTCGAAGAGCGCAGAAAGCGCCTCACCTCAAAGCTCCTCGACGACTATCCGCCGGAGCTTACCTTCCTGAGGGGCAAGGAGCGGTGCTGCAGCGAGGGATGCCGCAGCAATACCGAGACCGTGGTGGAGATGCTCTATCGCGATCATGGCGGGAAAGGCGACTTTACGATTCTCATGGGCAAGGGCATCGACCGCTGTGAGGTGGACCGAATCCAGGGCAGGGTGCATATCGCCGGGAGCTGTGCAATCCAGGAGCACGGAGTTGCCCTCCAGAACCGTCTGGGCAAGCGCAACGTGACCATGAGCCCGGGCTGCAACGACCTGGCGCAGACGGTCCACGGCCTGTGCAGGCAGATGGGAATCATTCCGTTCATGCTTTCGAAAGCGGACATGCTGAGCTCCGCTGCGTTGTTCATTGCCGCGAAGCTCAACGGAAGCAAGGCCAACATCGTCCCGCTGTTTTAAAGAGGGTCGAAGGCCTGCCCGACGGTGCGGCACAGCCTTGGCCCGGAGGGAGTGTCTTTTCACGTGTTCCAGAGTGTTGTTTCGTGATATATGAATACAAGAATCGGTTTGATATTATTGAGTTCTCAATCTTGATCGTTTAACGCTAGAGGAGGTTTCCTTACATGGCAGGAACTGAAAACCATCTCCATGAACGTCTTCGCGCCCTTGCATATAATCTGTGGTGGACATGGCATCCCGAGCTCATCAGCTTCCTGACCGACCTGGATCCGCATCTCTGGAGGCAGGTCGAGCACAACCCCATCGCCTTTCTCAACCGGATCTCCCCGGAGCAGATAGAAGACCGGGCTTCCGAGCTGGTGCTCCACAGCCGCATCAACTATGCCTTCAGACGGCTGGGTGAGTACATGGAGCCGGAAAAGACCTGGGGCAGCGTCCATGGCGGCAACCTGAACAACCGGCCGGTCGCCTATTTCTCTGCCGAGTTCGGTCTCCACGAATCTCTGCCCATCTATTCGGGAGGGCTGGGCATCCTTGCGGGCGACCACCTGAAGAGCGCATCGGACTTGGGCGTGCCGCTTATCGGCATCGGGCTTCTCTACCGGCAGGGCTATTTCAGCCAGCGCCTGAACAGCGAGGGCTGGCAGGAAGAGGACTACAAGAACCTCGACATCGACAACCAGCCGCTCAGGCCGGTTTCACGCCCGGACGGCAAACCTCTGATTATCCGGATCGACACCCGAACGACGCCCCTGCTCGCGCAAGTCTGGGAGCTCCAGGTAGGCCGTGTCCGGCTGATGCTTCTCGACGCGAACGTGGAAGGCAATTCAACCGAAGACCGAGAGCTTACCTCCCGCCTCTACGGCGGCGACATCAAGCTCCGGATCCGGCAGGAGCTGCTCTTGGGCATAGGCGGGGCAAGGGTCCTGCAGGCGCTGAACATCTATCCCGGCGTGCTGCACCTGAACGAGGGGCACAGCGCATTCGCCATTCTCGAAGAGATCAGGCGCGTCATGGAGTACGACGATATCCCGTTTCATCGGGCGCTCCGGCGCATATCGCTTTATACCGTATTCACCACCCACACCCCGGTGGAGGCGGGTCATGACCGGTTCCCGGGCGGACTGGTGGAAGAGCAGCTCGGCGTTTTCCGGGAGAGGCTCGGCGTGAGCCATGAGGACTTCATGGCCCTGGGCAGGGTCAACCCGCACGACAATACCGAGACGTTCTGCATGACGGTGCTTGCGCTCAAGGGCTCCCGCAGGGCCAACGGCGTGTCCTCGATCCACGGGGGCGTGAGCCGCCTCATGTGGAAGAATCTCTGGCCCGGCAGGGCGGAGGCGGAAGTGCCCATCGGCCACATCACGAACGGCGTCCATGTCCTCTCCTGGCTTGCTCCCCAGATGCACCAGCTTTTCCAGACCCGTTTGGGCCAGGACTGGCCTACCCGGATGGTGCACGCCGATATATGGGAGGATATGGATGAGATCGACGACGGCGAGCTGTGGGAGACCCACCAGAGTCTGAAGATGCGGCTCATCCGTTTCGTGCGCAGGCGGCTGAACCTGCAGGCCGAGCGTATCGGGAAGCGGGAAAGCGTCAAGCAGATCGAAAAGATACTCGACCCGGACATCCTCACCATCGGATGCGCCCGGAGGTTTGCGACGTACAAGAGGAGCGATCTCATCCTCTCACAGCCCGAACGGATAATAAAGCTCATCAACGATCCCAAAAGACCCATCCAGATTATCTTCGCCGGCAAGGCCCACCCGCGGGACGATCAGGGCAAGGCGCTGCTGCAGCGCATCGCGCGGTTCAGCTGCGACAAGAAGCTCAGGCGCAGGCTCGTTTTCGTGGAAGACTACGACTACAATGTGGCCCGCCATCTCGTGCAGGGCGTGGACGTCTGGCTGAACAACCCCAGGAGACCTCTGGAGGCCTGCGGGACGAGCGGCCAGAAGGTCGTCTTGAACGGCGGACTGAACCTTTCGGTCCTCGACGGCTGGTGGAACGAGGCCTATGACGGAAAGAACGGCTTCGCCATCGGTCACGGCGGCATGCACAACAATCCCGATGTCCAGTACAAGCGGGACGCGGAATACCTCTACAAGGCCCTCGAAGAGGAAGTGATCCCGCTGTATTACAAGCGGGACAGCCAGGGCATACCCGCCTTGTGGGTCGAGCGGATGAAGCACGCCATGAAGACCCTGGGATGGCGTTTCATCGCGGACCGCATGGTCAAGGACTATACCGAGCGTTTCTACCTGCCGGCGGCGAGCTCCACATCCACGGAGGTGTAAGTATTTACCGATAAAGGCGCATCGTAGGTTTTGAGCCGCCACGAGTCTTTTTTACGGTGCGTACGCCTGGCCGCATGAGGTGTCGTTCGGGATCTTACCCTCAACGATTCATTGGTCAGGCGATTACGTTTCCGTCTGCTGAAGGGAGCCCCTTTTTTTTCCAATAATTTCTTTTCGAGAATCCCTCAGGTCTCGATTCCCTGCATGAAAGTGTTCAGGTATACGATATCGGACGATTTTTTCGTTCGAGATTATAATCCGGGGCGACACCGCCACGCTCCAGCTGTAACCTTTTGGGCAGAATCGATAGATTCTCAGTCTTTTTTTTGAAAGAGGGGCTTGCATGTCCGAGGTGCACATATGAAAGATCTTGTGGGAAAAACGATCCTGATCACCGGTGCGGCAGGGGGATTGGGACAGGAGTTTGCCCGGCAGCTGCTTCGGCTCGGGGCGATGGTCGTGCTTGCGGATTCTCAGGAGGAACGGCTCGAAAACGCGGCAAGGGAGCTGGATACGGCATTCAGAAACGGCCACGGCCGCGTGCTGGGCTTTATCGTATCTGATATCTCCGAGGTGAGCGGGTGCGTTGCCCTGTACAACGGGTGTATGTCTCTCTGCGGGACGCCGGATATGCTCATCAATAATGCGGGGCTGATCAATTACGGGTATTTCCACGAGCTCCCCGAAGAAAGATGGAAGACGCTCATGGGGGTGAACCTCCTTGCTCCCATGGACCTCACCTACCGGTTTCTCCCCGGCATGGTTGAGCGGGGGAACGGCCACATCGTGTTCCTGTCGTCCGTTGCAGGCTTTTCCGCCACTGCCTTTGGTGTGCCGTACTCCTGCTCCAAGTTCGGAATCCGGGGCTTCGGGATGGCGCTCTCCGGAGAGCTTAAAGGTAAAGGCGTCCTTGTCACGAACATCTATCCCTGGTGGGTGAAAACCGAGCTGCTCAAGTCGCCCGGGTATGGAAACGCAAAGCTCAGGCCTCTGCCCCGATTCCTGATGAACGATCCCAGGAAGGTGGTTGCGGAATCCATCCAGGGGATCAGAAAAGGAAAGCTGCATGTGTATCCGGGCATATTCGCCAAGGGAGCGGACTTCTTTTCCCGGTTCGTCCACATCGTTTCCGCTCAGGCGCGGTGAAGGAGGTTCATTTGTCCGGAAGAGGAGTTCTTATCCGGGTGTCCTGATATATAAAAATTCTTAAAAGGAGGCGTGCATGCCGGGCATAAAAGATTTCAAGGGCAAGGTCACGGTCATCACGGGAGCCGGTTCAGGCATTGGAAGGGCAACAGCCCTGGCATTCGCGAAAGAAGGCTCGGACCTGGTCATCGCGGATATCCATGAAGAAAGGCTTAAAGAGGTCGCGGGAAAGATAACCGGATACGGTGCGCGGGTTCTTGCAAGGAGAGTGGATATATCGGACAGGGCTCAGGTGGATGAGTTCGCAGAGGCTGCGATCAGGGAGCGGGGCCATGTGGATATCCTGTTCAACAACGCAGGGGTGGCCATCGGTTCGAGTTTCGAAGATACGACTATAGAGGATTTTCAGTGGATCTTCTCCGTCAATTTCTGGGGAGTGCTCTTCAGTGTAAAGGCCTTCCTGCCTCATATGATCTCCAGGAAATTCGGCCATGTCGTAAACACATCGAGCGTCTCAGGCCTGTGCGCCACACCGGGGATGGCAGCCTATTGCTCCACGAAGTTTGCGATAGCCGGACTCGGCGAATCGCTTCGGGCGGAGATGAAAAAGTATGGAATCGGGGTATCCACCATATGCCCTGGCATCATTGATACACGCATAGTCGCCGATGGCCGCATGAAATTGAAAAAGGACGCACGGGCCGGCAATCAGGGTGTGGCGGATTTCTACAAAAGATTTGGTTGGCCTCCCGAACGGGTCGCCTCTGCGGTGCTGAGTGCGGTGAGGAACAACCGCTCCGTGATTCCCGTCGGGCCGGAAGCATGGGTGCAGTGGTTCTGTAAACGTCTTTCCCAGAAAGGCTATGAGCTCTCCAGTGAAGCCGTGGGAAGGTTCCTCATGGAACCCTAGAACGCTTCACGGCCATGGAGACCTGCCACGGATCGATTTTCCTGCGGCATGCATTCCTTTTGGTATAACAGGAGTTATCATTAAGAGATGAAGAAATTTTAAAAGAGGAGGATGAACGTATGACATACTGGTTTCAGGATCCGGGGATCAAGTCCCTGCTTCCGCTCGCCACATCCACATCCATCAAGGGCCTTGCCTCTTTTTTCAACATGCCGGCTCTGGTGATCGGGGCGAACTCCCTGGCAGAGGCGTTCATGCCCCAGCCGTCGATCATCGACATTTTCACCACGCGCTGCACCACGAAGAGGAGCTTCTTCGTCACCGACGAGTTCAGCGAGAAGTTTGCGCTGAAGGCCGCCAGGGTGCTCGAAGGCGCGGGGTTCACCACGCACATCTGGAACAAGGCCCAGCCGGAGGCACCCATCGACAATGTCAAGGAATGCGGCGCCGAGATGACCACGTTCGAACCCGACATGATCTTTGCCGTGGGCGGAGGATCGGTCATCGACACCGCCAAGGCTGCATGGGTGCTCTATGAGCGGCCCGATATCACCGATCTCGGGCAGGTCCACCCGCTGGGGCTGCTGGGGCTTCGCAAGAAAGCAGGGCTCACGGTCATCCCTACCACGAGCGGGACAGGCTCGGAGTGCACCATGGCCGCCGTGCTCCACGATCCTGAAACCCATCGCAAAATCCCCATCGCCAACGGCGATTTGTTTCCGGATCTCGCCATCCTGGACCCGGAGTTCACGGTATCCATGCCGCCGAAGCTCACGGCAGGGACCGGACTCGACGCCCTTGCACACGCCGTTGACGGGATCATGACCCCAGCCTCCAACGACATCACTGATGCCATGGGACTGCGCGCCATAAAGCTCATCTTCCGGTATCTGCCGCGTGCGTTTCGCAACGGCAAGGACCGCGAGTCGCGCTTACGGATGCACATCGCTGCAACCATGGCAGGAGCCTGCTTCGGCCAGAACAGCTGCGCGCTCACCCACGGGTTCGGCCATGCCGTTGGCGGCCTCTTCGGCATCCACCACGGCTTGTCCGTGGGCATCCTCATTCCGTATGCCCTTCAGTTTTATCGTCCCGTCACGGAGAAGTTTCTGGACATCTGCGAGGTGCTGAAACTCCGGGGATCATCGGCGGACGAGCAGTTTGCCGGGCTCATAGGGGCCATGAAAGGGATCCTCAAAGAGCTCGATGCGCCCTGCTCGTTCAAGGACCTGGGCATTCCAGAGGATGACTTCAATAACAGGATGGAAGAGATGGTGACGTTCGCCATCGAGGACATCGATACCTTCTTCAGCCCCCGGCCGATAACCAGGGCTGAGAGCCAGAAGATCCTGCAGTGTGCGTATCACGGGCAGGACGTTGATTTTTAAAGGGAGGGTACAAGATATGTACGGATACCACGGACGTTTTCTCAAAGTAGATCTGGACACCCATACGACTGAGGACATGCCCATCTCCGAGAATATATACCGGAAATATATCGGCGGGGCGACCCTGGCCGCCCATCTCATCTATCCCCATGTAAAAAAGGGCATGGACCCGCTTGCCCCTTCGAGCCCGCTGGTCTTCGCCACCGGGCCGTTCGCCCTCACCTCCATCCCCATGGTGAGCAGGTATGCCGTTGCAGGCATATCGCCGCTCACGGGCTGGTGGGGAGAGGCCACGAGCGGCGGCGCCTTCCCCTTCAAGCTCAAGGGGGCGGGGTATGACGGCATCTTCATCACCGGCCGCTCGGACAAACCGGTGTATCTCTTTATCGACAAAGGCACAGCAGAGATCAGGGATGCCGCTTCAATCTGGGGCAAGGATACCTACGAGGTCCAGGCGCTGCTCAAAGAGGAGCTCGGCCTGACCGGGCTCGGCATGGCGAGCATCGGGACGGCCGGCGAGAATATGGTGAAGACCGCAGCCATCCAGAACGATGCAGGCCGGTCTGCGGGCCGCTGCGGCCTGGGTGCGCTGATGGGTTCGAAAAACCTCAAGGCTGTGGTCGCATCGGGCAATATGCGGACCGAGCTCGCCGAGCCCACCCGGGTGACCGAGCTCGCCAAAGAGGCGCATGCAACCATCAAGCAGAATTTCATCACCATTGCCTACAAAGAATACGGCACGCTCCTGTATTCGGACATGGCCATGACGCTTGCCGATGTCCCGGCCAAGTATTTCACCAAGAGCGTGTTCCCGGTGGAAAAGGTCACGGGCCAGACGCTCCGGCAGAAGTACCTGGTGGAGAACTATGCCTGCGCAGGCTGCCCCATAGGATGCGGCAGGGAAGTGACCGACCTCAAGACCGGCAAGACCGTCGACGGTCCCGAGTACGAGACCACCATGGCCTTCGGGCCTCTGTGCATGAACTTCGACCTCGACTCCATCCTTGCATGCAACCATCTCTGCAACACCCACGGCATCGACACCATCGCCGCGGGTGTCTCCATTGCATATGCCATGTACCTCTATGAAAGAGGCGCGATTACGAAAGAGATGGCAGGCATGGAGATCGGGTGGGGAGATGCCGAAGCTATCGTGAAGCTCGTGGAGATGATCATCAACGGCGAGGGGATCGGAAAGCTGCTTTCCCGGGGCACGCTTGCCATGGCCAGGGAGCTCGGACGCGACGAGGGAGAGGCGGCGCAGGTCAAGGGCATGGAATTCCCGATGCACGATCCCCGGGCATTCCACGGCATGGCCGTATCTTATGCGACCGGTCCCAGGGGGGCCTGTCACCTGAAGGGAGACTACTACTCCGTGGATCTCGGAACGCCGGTTATGGAATACATGATTCTGCCCGGCGACCGCCTGTCCTCCGTGGGCAAGGGCGAGAGCGCCGCCAAGTACCAGAGCTTCAAAGACCTCTACGACTCGTTCGCGCTGTGCAAGTTCTCGCCGCTGACCGCCACGCAGCTCGGCCGTATCATGAAGGCGATTACCGGCTGGGACGTCACGCCCGACGAGATCCTCACCACCGGAGACCGTTCCATCAACCTGAAAAGGGCCATCAGCAACAAGCTCGGCCTCACCCGGGACCAGGACAAGATCCCGAAGATCTGCCTGGAACCTTTAAAGGAAGGCAGCACGGCGGGAACATCGCCTGACATGGACCTCCTGCTGCATGACTACTACGCCTACCGCAAATGGGACTGGGAAACCGGCATGCCGGCGCGTGAAAAGCTCGAAGAGCTTGGCTTGAGCGAGGTCGGCCGTGATTTATACGGCTCCTGAAGAAGGGTAAGAAAGAAGGCTTACGAGCCAAGAGATGATTTCAGCTCAGGGAAACAGGCGGGAGAGCGTTTTATCGCCTGTTTCCCTGCCACGACACAAAAGCTCCCTGATCACTCAGTAATTGCCATACAAAGGGGCGGCTCTAAGCATACCGGTTTGAACCGGTTACGATGCGCAAGCATTTCTCACGTCTGGACATTTTACCCATTACCGTGCCGGGGCGATACAGGTATGAATATTCTGTTGATTTATTCCCGTTTTTGCTCGATATAGTGCATCATCGGTTCAAGGGTAAGAGACAAACAGAAGACCGTCCCTGAAGAACGGGCGGCGCATCGAAGGAGGGGCATCAGTGGAAAACCCGAACCCGTGTCTGACATGCGGGGCATGTTGCGCATTTTACCGGGCATCATTTTACTGGGCCGAGGCCGATGACGCGACGCCCGGAGGTGTTCCCGTCCTGCTGACCAGAAAGCTCAACGATTTCAGGAGAATGATGATCGGGATGGACGGCAGCACGCCCAGGTGCATCGCTTTGGAGGGGAACATCGGGGAAAAGGTCCGGTGCACCATCTATGAAAACCGCTCGTCCGTCTGCCGGGACTTCGATGCATCGTGGATAAAAGGCTTGCCGAATGAACGGTGCGACAAGGCCAGGGCAGCCTGGGGATTGCCCCCGCTGGAGCAGGATGCCTGGAACTCACCCGGCGATATACCCAGAGTTGCCTGAGGGCTTCTCGGAACTAAGAAACTATCCGGGCAGCGTCAGCGCCTTCGCCATGCTTCTCCCGAGTTGGATGCACTGGTCGAGGCCATCCGCATCGGCAGAGCACTTTACCTCGACCACGGGCTCGATAAGCTCCCATGAGGTCTTCTCCGCAAAGGCGCGCAAGTGTTTCACCGCGCCCCCGGTCCACCCGTACGAGCCGAATATCCCCAGCTTCCGGTCTCTCAGCCCTTTTTCCTCGAAAAGCTCAACGAGATACCTCATGGGCGGGAAGAGGCCGAGCTCGTAGGTGCAGCTTCCGAGTATGATCCCCTTGTACTGCCAGGCATCCCTGATGATGTAGGAAGGACTGGTACGTGCGACATCGTACATGCGGACGGTTTTTGTCCCCTGAAGCGCAAGACCGCGGGCGACCGCCTCGGCCATTTTCAGGGTGTTTCCGTACATGGAGGCATAGACGAGGACAATGCCCGGCTCGGCGGTATACCTGCTCCAGAGATCGTACTTGCCGATGACGTATCCCGGGGCCTTTCTCCAGACGGGGCCGTGGGTGGTGGCGATGATGCCGATATCGAGGTCCTTGATCTTGGTGATCGCCTTCTGCACCATGGGGCTGAACTTTCCGATGATGTTGGAAAAATACCGCAGGAGCTCGCTGTCGAAGTCCGATATGGCGATCTCGTCATCGAACAGGCCGCCGTCCAGCGTTTTGAAACCGCCGAAGGCGTCGCCGGAAAAGAGCATCCTGGATGCAGGCTCATAGGTCATCATGGTCTCGGGCCAGTGGACCATGGGGGTGATGATGAACGACAGGGTGCGGCTCCCCAGCGATAAGGTGTCGCCGTCGGAGACGACCGTGGTATCCGACGTGATGCCATAGAAATCCTTTAAGAATTCCAGGGTCTTTTTGTTCCCCACGATCTTCATGCCGGGAAAGAGGCCTTTCAGTACGGGTATGGCACCCGAGTGGTCGGGCTCGATGTGGTTGATGATGAGGTAATCGATACCCCTGCCCGCAGGCAGCGCCTTGCGGATATTTTCAACGTACTGGGAAAGGTGGGTCTTCTTTACGGTGTCGACCAGCGCTGTCTTTTCGTCCGTGATCAGGTAGGAGTTATACGAGATCCCTTCGGGCAGCGGCCACATGGCCTCGAAAAGGTCTGTCTCACGGTCGTTGACGCCTATCCAGGATATACCGGGAACGATCTCGATCGGATGAATCATTCGTCACCTCCGTCATCTTGCATGAATTTCCACGCCTCACCTCTGCTGCACGACTCAGATCACGGCCAAAAGCTGGATATCGCAGACATTCGTGTTGGTTGGGCCGGTCCTGAAGAGGCCGCCTGTCTTCTCGAAGAAACCGTAGGAATTGTTCTCGGTGAGATATTCCCCTGCATCCAGGCCGGATTCGACTGCAGCCCGGTATACGAAAGGATCTACGATCACGCCGGCCGCATCCGTAGGGCCGTCGTTTCCGTCTGTTCCTGCTGAAAGAAAGCACACCCGGTCCATGGAGGCGTTTTCCAGGAAGTCGATGAGGAACGACAACGCCATCTCCTGGTTCCTCCCTCCCAGGCCCTTGCCCCTGACGGTTACGGTCGTCTCTCCCCCGGCCACTATGAGGGCCGGCCTGGAAAAGTCCGAGTCGTTGTGGAGCATATCCTTTGCAAGGGCACTGAACAGTTTGGCGACTTCGCGGGCCTCCCCGGTAAGAGAAGAGGTAATAAAGTACGCATGGTAGCCGAGGCTCTCCGCATAATCTCTGGCCGCCCTGCATGCCAGGGCGTTGTTTCCCAGAATGACGTTCGTTACCTTTTCAAACACCGGATCACCCCTTTTGGGTGTCTCGGGGACGCTCCCGTCTCTTCCGGACTCGATCAGGGATATGACGGACCGGGGAAGCCAGTCCCTGATGGCGTACCTCTCTATGGTGCGCATGGCCTGGGCATAGGTCGTGTCGTCGGGAGCGGTGATGCCCGACGCAATCGTATCGAGCCGGTCTCCTACCACATCCGACAGGATGAGGCTGATCATCCGTGCCGGATAGGCGATACGTGCAAACTGCCCGCCCTTGATCCGGGAAATATGTTTTCTTATGCTGTTGATTTCCCGGATGGTTGCACCACATTCGAGGAGGGCCCAGGTCGTTTTCTCCAGGTCCGCCAGGGAGATGCCTTCCCTGGGCAGGCTGAAGAGGGCTGATCCTCCACCGGAGACAAGCGTGATGATAAGGGTGTTCTCGTCGGCTTCGGTAGCGAGCGTAAAGAGGGTCTGCGCGCTGCGGATGCTCCCTTCGTCGGGGATCGGGTGTCCCGCCTCGAGCACCCTGACCAGTTCCAGGTCTTCGGCCTGACCGTACTTGGTGATGACGGCACCGGCCGTGATCCTTTCTTTGAAGATCTCCTCCACGGCTCTCGCCATTTTTGACGAGGCCTTTCCCATGCCGAGCACCACGATCTTTCGATAGGGCTTCAGATCCTCCCGCAGCATGCCTTGCGCCGAGTCGATGGTAAGGATATCGCCATCTATCTTCACGGCGTGTCTGATCATCGAATAGGGGTCGACACGTTCCAGGGCTTTGAAAAAAATCGACCGCACATCATTCGTCGGGTCCATGAGTTTACCCTTTACGGGATACTGTTCTGCAGGTGTATCCGTGTTCTCTTCTCTTGAGGTAAATCAATGCAGTGATATGATTCTTTTATGACAGAGGCCACGAATATTCAAGTGCCTTCTGGGCATATCACAGGAACCGGGTAAGAGCCTGTTTATGAGGAGCCCTTTTTCTGCTATGGAAACGGTAAAGCAAAAACCGGATGCTTTAAGGGGTAACCCCACAAACAGCCTGATCCCAGGCCGGAGCAAAGGATGGAGGGATAGTGCGGATGCAGACGAGCGAGTCAACAGTGCGGGCCAACGGAATAGACATTGCGTTTGACACCTTCGGAGACAGGGATTGCACGCCGATGGTCCTTATCATGGGATTGAGCTCTCAGATGATCATCTGGGAAGACGACTTCTGTTCCAGGCTTGCAGCAAAGGGATTCTGGGTCATCAGGTTCGACAACCGGGACGTGGGGAACTCCACGAGGCTCGATGTGATGGGAATGCCGAGGTTCAGAGATATTCTCAATGGGGTGCAGACCGGCATGCCGTATACCCTGGACGATATGGCTGAAGACACCACCGGCCTGCTGGATGCGCTCGATATCGAGTCTGCCCATATCGTCGGCGCTTCCATGGGGGGCATGATCGCACAGATACTCGCCACCGAGAAACCGGAGCGGGTGCGCACGCTCACGATCATCATGTCTTCCACGGGCAACCCCCTCCTTCCTCCTCCAAAGCCCGAGGCCGTTCAATACCTGTTCCTGCCTTTCCCCACTCAGAGAGACGACTATATCGATCACTTCATCAGGATGTGGAAGATCTTAAACGGCAATGAGCTGCCCATGGACGACGAGCGCCTGATGGAGCTGGCGGAACGCACATTCGAGCGCGGGGTGTCACCCGTGGCCAGTGCGCGCCAGTTTGCCGCGATCCTTGCATCGGGGAGCAGGAAGGAGAGTCTTGCCTCAATCCAGGCCCCGACGCTCGTCATTCACGGGGAAAGAGATCCTCTGCTTCCTCTCGAATGCGGCATCGACGTCGCCAGGAGCATCCCCGGTTCCAGACTCAAGATCATCCCGGGGATGGGGCATGCCATGCCGCCTGTTGTCTGGAGAGAGGTCATCGATGTCATTGCCGAACATGCGCAGACCAAAAGGCCCACGCGTGACGGGAAGCCTTGATTCAGCGGAAAATTTCCCCTATCTAGTGAAAAGGAAAACGAGAAGACAAAAAAGGAATGAGCCATGGGAAAGATACGCAGTACTCTGGATATCGTCATGGATCGGACGAGGAATCTCGCGCTGACCGAGGAAGAGAAGAGCGCGCTCAAGCACAAGGAGCTCGCCGACTCGGCAAAGGCCTTGGCGAGCAAGTATCTCGACAATAAGATGACCCTGGATAACGTGAAGGCAAAGCTCAAGGATGCCGGGGAAGACCGGCCGGAGCTGCTGAAGCTGCTGAAGGGCGAATTTATCCGGGAGATCCGGCTCGAAGAAGAAAACACCGTGGTTCTGGATGTGCTGCGTCTGCTCTGGGGCATCGGCCCGGAACAGATCTTGCGGCGCATCGATGACCAGCGGGGAAAACTGCAGGGCGAGGCCGCCGGCGAGATAGCCGCCTTGAGGGAAGAACTGGAACAGAAGGGTATCGGAGGCAGCTCGGTCGTTCCCAACCTGGCCAGGAGCAAGTCGTGGCAGGATAAGGCCATGCAGGCCCGGCATAACCTGACCCTCGAGCTGGAATCCCTTTTATAGATACCTGAACCAGTGGCTCTCGATGAGCCGATAGTTCTCCCTGACAGCCTCGGCACCGGCAATAACTCCGCCATGACCGCTTAAGACATACTCGACATCGAGATCCATGATCTTTTTTATGCTCTGCTTGAGCTGCTCCCCACTTCCTCCGGGCAGATCCGTACGGCCGATTCCCTGCGGGAAGACGAGGTCTCCGGTAAACAGGGCCTTTTTCTCCGGCCAGTACAGGCTGATCGAGCCCGGGGTGTGGCCCGGCGTTTCGATGACCTCAAAACGATCGTCGCCTAAGACGAGCTCTCCGGCCTTGAGGAAGAAGTCCGGCTCCGGGATCTTGTAGTACTTGCCGGCAAGCTCCACGATATAGTCGTAATCCACGAGGCTCATGGTGAACCGGGTAGGGCTCTTCAGGAGCGACACCGCCTCGAGGTGGTCGGGATGCCCGTGGGTCACCAGCGCGATATCGATCCCGTCGGGAGCCGTTCCGAGCATATCCAGCCCCTTCTTGACGTGGCCGAAGAGGTGGGCATGCCCCGGATCGATGAGGATCTTTTTCGATGAATCGATAAAGAACGAGTTGCAGTTGTTCTGCGTGTAATCTTCCCAGATAAACGCGGTAAGTCCGTCAAATACTTTGACCAGCATCCAATATCCTTCCCGGGGACGTCCGTGCGCTTTTTGCCTGCTCAAGCGACGTGTCCCCGTAATGTCTTATTGCAAGTAACCATACGGCCGGCCTATACCTGCCCTTTCAGGCCGATCTCCTTGGCTGCTTCGCGCATTCCCATGATGGTGTCTTCTACCAGGGCAGGGACATCGACTCCGAGCATCTCGGAGCCTTTCACGATGACCGAACGGTCGACGCCCGCAGCAAAGGCGGGAGATTTCCATTTCTTCATGACCGATTTCGCATTGAGGTCGAGCACACTCTTCGAGGGGCGGACAAGGGCGCTCGCCGCTACGAGGCCGGTCAGCTCGTCGATGGCATAAAGGGTTTTCTCGAGCCTGCTTTGCGGTTCGACATCCGAGCACATCCCGAAGCCGTGTGAGATGACTGCGCGGACATACTCGTCGGGCCATCCGTTGGCTTCGAGGATCTCTTTTGTCTTCGAGCAGTGCTGGTCCGGATACTTTTCGTAATCGAGATCATGGACAAGGCCGATGACTCCCCACTTCTCCTCATCCTCGCCGTACTTGCGGGCAAAGTAGCGCATTACCGCTTCTACGGCGTATGCGTGTTTGAGCAACTGGTCGGTTTCCGTATACTCCTTCAACAGCTTGAGCGCTTCTTCTCTGCCCGGAGCAGTCGTAGCCATGATACTCCTCCTCATGCGATTTATTCAGTATTCTTGTTTATAGGGGGTTATTGAGTGGTTTCAAGAGAAAATTTCTTCGAAAGGGAGTTCATTTCATATTTGCCCGATTTCTATTCGTGAATGGTCCTTGGTCGTATGCCCTGTGCAGGGTGTAATCCCCTGCAGTAAGGGGCGCAAACCGGATGGCCCCGTGACAATGGGGTCCGGGCCGGGCTCTGCCGGTCAATTCGGGAGAATCAGGCTGAAGAAAGAGAAAGGTAAGCATCGGGGGTGATAAAAATAATCATCTCTCTTAAGTTTCTTTAAAAAAGGGCAAAAATCTCCATAAAATGTGAAAAAGAATTCACATAACTGATGGGAATGGCCGCTTGGTATTTTCATAGCATACATTATACATATGCAATATGAAAGGAAATGCATCCGAATATTTCCTTTGGCATGGCTCTTGTATCTTTTAAGCACGTTTACCTCTTAGAGATTTGCCTATAAATTGTATTCGTTACGTAACAGGAGGAAGTATGAAGACACCGATTTTTGGGGTCGCTACGGTTATCGGTATCGTGGCCGTTACCCTGTTTTTCATTACGACCCAGGAAAGTGAAGCGCGGATCGCTCAATCCGACGCACCATCGTTATCTTCTCCATATCACAAGTATAAGCTGCAGTATTCTTACAACGGAAAAATCTGGCACGACCTCATCATCATCGAAAACGGAGAGCTATCCGAAAACATTACGTATTTGAGAAGAGGGAACAAGTTTCCCCTGCTCAGGTATTGGTATACGTACATCGATGAAGCAGGAGAAAGCCGGGCGGTTTCCATCCCGCTGACGGTTGAGAACCCGCCGGAGGAAAAGGGCCGTCACGTGTAAGGCGCCCGGAAAAGAGGCGCCTTCTCTTCCTTATTCAACGATCTCGACACCCAGGGCGAATTTCGACAGAGGCTCGCATCCGTCTTTCGTGATGAGAATCGGGTTTTCGTACCGGAATCCTATGTCGTCCTGGGGACAGGCATACTGGAGTGCGCAGATGACGACCTCGTTCTCCCGGTAGGCGTGCTCCGGATTGGTCCAGTAGGGGAGCGGTCCGTCATTCATGCCGATCCTCCACTCGTCCCCCATCATTCCGATGCCGTGCTCGAACCCCGGCACCATATGTTCCGCAAAGCCTTTCGTCTCCGCCAGCTCCATCATCCGCTCCGCTATAGCCACGGGCGAAATCCCCGCGGAATACGTTTTGAGGGTTTGCGATACGATATCGATGAAGTTCCGGGCGTGCAGGAGCTGGAGGTCTGTTGCGCGGCCGAGGAGGTAATTGTGTGCATGATCCCCCAGGCAGAGCTTGAACATGGCGTGGATATCCACCATGAGAGGTTCGCCCTGGCTGAGCTTTCGTGTGGTTGCGGGTGTGCAGGCTCCGCCGGCCAGGCCTGTCCGGTACCCGGATGCGATCTCGTTGCCGCCGGTAAAAGACCATTCCCAGACACTGCCCTCTTTCCGCATGGCCAGAGCTGCAATCCCTGCGATCTCCGTCTCGGTCATGCCTTTCCATCCGCCGCCCGATATGGCTTCTTTCACCGCCTTATGGCCGCAGTCCACGATCCGGGAAGCCTCCCTGAACCGGTTGATGGTGCCCTGATCCTTGATCAGGGACAGGCGGTCGACGATATGGTGGCTGTTGACGAATTCGAACTCCGGTAACACCGACCGGAAGCTCTCATATTCATACAGGGTGAGGTTGCCTTCGGGAAGATAGTTGGACATGCCGCTTTCGAAACCGACGCGTCCTTTTTTGAGCCGAAGCGTTTCAGTTATGAAGTCGGCTATCTGGGTTATCTGATCCATCCCGCCCAAGGGTGCATACCCCAGGACGTGATCTTCATCGAGCCAGGAATCGTCCGCCACCCGGGCTGCATCGATGACAAAGGTGAATACGGTAGGAAGGCCTTGAGCAGGGATCACGACGTACGACCTCCAGGGGCAGAAGGCGTCCGTAACCCATGACAGGGTTCGCAGCCTCGATCCCAGGTATACGTCGATATTTTCCCGGGCCATAACGGCCTGGATCTGTGAGACCCTTCCGGGGCAATCAATGCTGTAGGGGTCTTGCATGGCATTTATTGTCATCATCTCTGTCCTCCTGTTCAATAATCCGTCGGGATCCCGGCCATGACCTTGTTGATCCGGTCGGCCAGGGACGCAAGTTTGAGAGCCTTTACCATATTGCCCTTGAGTTTAAGCCTGCCGCTCATCAGCGCCCTCTGGGATGACATGGTTCCCCGGGTTACCTGAGAGAAGAGATCGTAGTTTCCGCTGATGACGAATTCCGCCTGGCGCGAGCCTGCATCGCCTACGGCCACCTCGGAGATGATCCCCTCCTCGCATTGAAAATAGAGGCAGCGGTCTTTGCCGTCCGGGCAGTTCAGATAGTTGAACGAAACCGAAGTGGTGATGAACTTCATCTTTTCGGGGCTCAACGATTCTTTCAGGCGCTTTTCCACCTCGTCACGCCATGCTGGGCTCAGGTACATAAACTTTTCTGACATCGCTCCCTCCTCTTTCTTCATGATTCGTTCGCGTCAAACGGCAGGTCGCCGGAAACGCCTCCGATTTATACTTATAAATACCATATCGTACTCCTGATAACAATGAAAAAATGAACAAAAAGTTAATTAGTTCACATAAAAAAGGAAGAGAAGGAACAACTTCTCCGCTTTCCTGCAGAAGCTCTGCCTGCTGGAGACCGGGATAACGGGAAGATTTATGAAACAGCCGCCTGGTTATTTCAGGCGGCTGGAGAGTAAGCTTTGTTGTTTCGGTTTGAGATTAATGGGTTTTGGAATCGGATTTGGGGTCTTTAAACGTCCCCTGCAGGAAAGAAGTATAGATAAGGGCCGATTCTTTCGGTATCTCAAGCATGGGCATATGCCCACAGTCACGGAAAATAACGGTTTTGGTCTGGGGAATGCCTTTTTCAAAGACGCTGACGGTCGAGACATGAATGATTCTGTCCTTATCGCCCCAGAGGAGCAGAACCGGCATGGTGATATTCCCGAAGTAGCTTTCTACGTCAACCCTGTTGTCCCAGACATCATTCCACAATTTCTGATTGAACTCGCTGCGCTCGATATACTTCTCTGCCAGTACGGAGCGTGCAGGCCAGGGCATGAACGGCTGCTTGTGAAAGCCGTATGCCAGCAGCTCGTCAAATTCGGCCTTTGTCTTGGGAATAAGGGTGTTAACACCGCGCGTCAATGCCAGCTCCCGGTCGCTCAGTTGGGGGGATTTGGCGCCTGCAGGATCGATGAGGCAGAGCGACAGCACTTTCCCGGGGTTGTCGGAGCTGTAGATAGTGCTCACATATCCGCCCATGGAATTCCCCACCAGGTGGAAGCGGTCCAGTCCAAGGGCTTTCACCGTATCGGCAAAACCTTCGGTGATATATTCTATCGTGTAGGTTGTTTGGAAGTCCCTGACATTATCGCCGTGACCGGGGAGATCGACGGCGATGATGCGGTACTCTTTGGGAATGTACCGTGCAAACCGGACCCAGTTGTCTTTATCTGCGGTAATGCCGTGCAGCATTACAATGGTTTCTCCCGA
This sequence comes from Syntrophaceae bacterium UBA6087, assembly GCA_002448235.1. GTDB lineage: Bacteria > Desulfobacterota > Desulfomonilia > UBA1062 > UBA1062 > Phosphitivorax. The sequence continues at coordinate 35,551 of DIXF01000009.1, read as the reverse complement.
TCCCGGCCGTTCGAGATAGGGGACGCTGAGCTTGCCTACCTGAACGGTCTTCTGTTCGAGCTTTGAGAGCTTCCTCTCCAGGGAAATACCCGAGTCGAAAAGAGACTTTTTGAAACCGGTGCATCCGCACAATGACACGATTATGCACAGCGCGAAAAACATGCAGACCCTGCTACGCATGATGACCTCCTCAGTTAATTACAAGGTTGTCATACAAGATTACCGGGTTTCCGATCAATTTACCAGACCTAAATGCTTAAAGTTCCACCAGGAATTCATTGGAGCCGGAGATTTTCGCCGTGGGGAGCGCAGCGGGAAACGGTCTGTCAGATAGATTCGAGGATCTGTTTCAGGAAAGGGCTGATCTCTTGCAGTGCGGCGTGGTGCTTCCCCCCGTACGAATGCCCCGGCCAGACGGTCGTATCTCCGGGAAACGTCAATATCCGCTCTATACTTTTTTTGATGGCCTCGGTATTCCCGCCCGGGAGATCCGTCCGTCCGATCCCTCCAATGAATACCGTATCGCCGGTTATGAGGTTGCCGGGCCAGGAGAGGCAGATGGACCCGGGAGAGTGGCCGGGGGTATGGATCACCCCGATGGGTGTGCTGCCGAGCTCAAGCCCTTCTTCTTCGGTGATTGAAAAGGAGATCTTCGGGGGGACACATGCGGTGAAGACTGCGGCGAGCGAAGAATTGACGATCCGCTGAAAGAGCCCTCCCTCGTCCGTATGGGCAAGGATGGGTACCCGGGCGGAGAACAGGTGGTTGCCCATGGTATGGTCAGGATGGATGTGGGTGTTGATGACCGCCTTGATGTTCAGCTCCCCGATGTCGACGTGGGAGCGGATGTCGGCAGGAGGGTCGATGACGAAACATTCTCCGGACTCGCTGTCCGTAACGATATAGCTCAGCAGGGCAAACGACGGGGTTGCGATCTGACGGATATCCAGCACGCTATGAAAGTCTCTTTTCATCCCTGGTCGACGAGATGATCCTATGGAACACCGGCATCAGAAGCGTTGCGAGCACCGTGCTTCCCGCCGCCTGGAGGATGTTTGCAGGCAGTTCTGCGAGGGCGGCTTTCTGGTCGTACATGATCGTCTCGGCCGTGAAGTAGCCAAGCACCATCCATGCCGTGGCTACAATGAAGCACAAGACGAGCTTGATCGTTATCCTGTCGCGGCGCACAAGGAGGATGCCCGCCATGGCCGCTACGATGAGGGCCTCGATTCCCTTGATAAAAAGGGTCCACAAGGCCCACTGGGGATAGCCCCCCAGGATATCCGCCAGGGCCGATCCAATGCCCCCTGCGATGAATCCGCCGACAGGTCCGAAAAAGAGGGCGGCCAGCAGCACCATGCTGTCGCCGAGGTTCAGATACCCGTTCGTCTGGGGGACGGGGACGCGCACGATCATGGTGGAGACGGCAACAAGCGCGATGAACAGCGCCAGGAGCGCAAAATCGCGAATCTTCACTCTTGCCCCTCCATGTACGCAAGGGCTTTTTTCAGCCGAGGGATGACCCGTTCATTGCCCAGAGTCGCGATGATCTCGAAAATGCCGGGGGACACGGTCTTGCCGGTCAGGGCAATCCTCATGGGCTGGGCAAGGACCTTGAATTTCATTCCCGTTTCTTCAAGCAGACCCTTGACCGACTCCTCTGCCTGCTCTTTTACCGACAGGTCGATCTTTTCAAAACGCGCAACGAGCGACCGGAAAACTCCTGCCAGCTCCGGCTTGAAGAAGTCCGCCTTGAGACCCTCCGGAGGTTCTTTCTCGCTGAAATAGAAGTCGCCGAAATCGACGATCTCTTCTAAGGTTTTTGTCCGCTCCCTGACGTCCTGGACGATCCTGTCCAGGTAGGTCCGATCGGGCACCGAATAGCCTCTGGCTTTGATGAAATCCGGGAGAAGCCCTGCGATCCGGTGAGGATCCCCGGTTTTGATATAGTGGTGATTGAGCCATATGAGCTTTTCCGGATTGAAGACCGCGGCGCTCCTGCCCACATCCTGGATATCGAAAAACGATATGAGCTCCTCCCTGCTGAAGATCTCCTGATCTCCGTGCGACCAGGAAAGCCTGACCAGGTAATTGACCAGTGCCTCGGGGAGGTATCCCATGTCCTTGTACGCCGTGACCGAGGTGGCGCCGTGGCGCTTGGAAAGGCGTGTCTTGTCCGCTCCCAGGATCATGGGCACATGGGCGAAGACCGGGAGGTCGAACCCGAGCGCGGTATAGAGCAGGACCTGCCTCGGGGTATTGTTCACGTGGTCGTCTCCCCTGATGACATGGGTGACGTTCATGAGGGCGTCGTCGATGACCACGGTCAGGTTGTACGTGGGCATGCCGTCCGAGCGGATGAGGACGAGATCGTCGAGCTCGGAATTATCCACCGTTATCTTGCCTTTGATCATGTCGTCGAACGAGGTGATACCCGACTGGGGAAGGTTGAAGCGCACCACCCTTCCCGGGCCGGGGCCGAGGCCCTTGGTCCTGCAGGCGCCGTCGTATTTCGGCTTTCCGCCTTTTTCGAGCGCGATTTTTCTCCGCTCCTCAAGCTCCTCGGGACTGCACTCGCACCAGTATGCCTTGCCTTCTTCAAGAAGCTTGTCCACATAGGACTTGTAGAGGTCCAGCCGCTGCGACTGATAGAAAGGCCCTTCGTCCCAGTCGAGGCCGAGCCACTCCATGGCATCGAGAATCTGGCGGCTCGATGCGTCCGTTGAGCGCTGGGCATCGGTATCCTCGACTCTCAGGATAAAAGTGCCGCCCGTGTGCCTGGCATAGAGCCAGGCGAAGAGGGCCGTACGGGCCCCGCCGATATGGAGGTACCCGGTGGGTGAAGGGGCGAACCGCGTTCTTACGTTTTTTGTCATGTCTTCCTCTGTACCGTGGATTTGATGTAATTGAGCAGGCCGCCTTCCATCAGGATCTCCTGCTCCCTGTCCGAAACCTGGAGCCGGCAATCGAGCTTGACCCCGGTCCCTTTCTCCTGCACCTCGATCGGTGCTTTTCCTTCCAGTGATTTATGGATGCCGGAGATTTTTATCCGTGCTCCCTTTTCCAGGAATGTATAGGCCTCATCACTGATAATAATGGGCAGTATCCCGAAGTTGATGAGATTCGACCGGTGGATCCGTGCAAAGGACTTTGCGAGCACGGCCTTGATGCCCAGGTACATGGGCGCCAGCGCGGCGTGCTCTCTCGATGAACCCTGGCCGTAATTCTCCCGCGCAAGTATACACCCGTCTCCTGCCTTTTTGGCATGAGCTGAGAAATCGGGATCCAGCCCGAAGAACACATAGCGGGAAATGGCCTCGATGTTCGACCGCAAGGGAAGGATCTTGGCCCCCGCGGGCATGATGTCGTCCGTGGTGATGTTGTCCTGAAGCTTGAGCAGGACATCGAGCTCAAGGGTATCTTCCATTGCTCCCCGCTTGGGAAGGGGTTTGATGTTCGGGCCCCTGACGATCGCCGTGTCCGCTCCGTCGGAATCGGGAGGGATGATCATGGAGTCGTCGAGAGAAAACTTTTTCGGTAGCTTTACCTGAGGGTAGGGGCCCAGCTCTTCCGGGCTTACAAATCCGCCTTTCAGCGCACACGCAACGGCGACTTCCGGCGAGGTGAGGTAAACGCCCGCGCTCTCGGTGCCGGACCTGCCGAAGAAGTTCCGGTTGAAGGTGCGAACGGAGACTGCATCGGTCCTGGGCGCCTGCCCCATACCGATGCAGGGGCCGCACGCGCTCTCCAGTATCCGGGCGCCGGATGCGATGATGTCGGTCAGCGCTCCGTTATCGGCGAGCATGGAGAGCACCTGGCGGGACCCCGGAGCGATGCCGAAGCTTACGTCCGGATGAATCTTTTTCCCTTTGAGCACTGCGGCTACCGTCATGAGATCCTTGAGCGAGGAGTTGGTGCAGGAGCCGATGAGCACCTGGTCGACCTTCCTGCCTGCCAGTTCGCGCACCGGGACCACGCTGTCCGGACTGTGCGGGCAGGCAGCCAGAGGCTCGACCGTCGAAAGATCGATCTCGATAATCTCGTCGTAGACGGCATTTTTGTCCGCGAAGACTCGCTTCCAGTCGCCTTTCCTTCCCTGGGCCGCCAGAAAACTCTTCGTGATCCCGTCGCTCGGGAAGATTGATGTCGTTGCGCCGAGCTCGGCTCCCATGTTGGTGATCGTAGCCCGCTCGGGCACGCTCAAGCTCTTCACTCCATCGCCCGTATACTCGAATATCCTTCCAACCCCGCCCTTGACCGTTACCCTCCTTAAGACTTCGAGGATAATATCCTTGGCGCTCACCCACTCCCGGAGCCGGGAGGAAAGGACGACCCCTACAACCCTTGGTCTGGGGATGGAAAAGGGCATGCCTGCCATGGCTGAAGCGACGTCGAGGCCGCCCGCGCCGATGGCCAGCATCCCGAGGCCGCCCGCAGTAGGGGTATGGCTGTCCGATCCGAGCAGGGTCTTGCCGGGTACGCCGAACCTTTCCAGGTGCACCTGGTGGCAGATGCCGTTGCCCGGCCGCGAAAAGTAAATGCCGTACCTGCGGGCCACGTCCTGGAGAAACCTGTGGTCGTCGGCATTCTCGAATCCGGCCTGCAGCGTGTTGTGATCGACATAGCTCACGGAAAGCTCCGTCTTCACGCGGTCTATGCCGATGGCCTCGAATTCCAGGTATGCCATGGTCCCGGTCGCGTCCTGGGTAAGGGTCTGGTCTATCTTCAGTGCGTACTCCCGGTCGTTCTGTTCGACCAGGTGCGCTTCGATTATCTTCTGTACGAGTGTCTTTGCCATTTTACGCTCCCGAGTGTAAAGATGCTCCCTCTCTCTAATTGATGAACAGCGCTTAAGTCAAGACCTCCTCATGGAATTTCCCATTGGCAGACTGAAGACAATGCCGCCGGTAAAGGATTTTCGGGAACAGGGAGCAGGGATGTCGTTCTCTCTCGAATGCCGAAAGGATTATAAACGCGCGTTTGAGGAAGAGAATGAGTCATAATTATTCAAGATATCATAGCCCGGCAGCCGATAACGGATATCAAAGTATTATAATCGAACAGGGGGAGTGCATGGTTGACAAAAGGCTGATGGGAGAAATTCTGGTAGAGCTCGGTCTCATCGATGAATACAGACTCAGACATGCATTGGAAACCGCGAAGCGTGACGGGCTGAAGCTTGGAGAAACTCTCATCCGGTTGGCCTATCTCGGAGAAGACCAGGTCCTGGATATTCTGAAAAATCTGACAAGCGTTCCGACGCTCGATATGAGGCAGACCGTAATAAAAAAAGAAGCCCAGACGATAATGCCCCCGGATAGGATGAGGGCGATGAAAGCTATGCCGATCGAGGTGAAGGACAAGGTCGCTACGGTGGCCTTTGTCGATCCCCTTAATTATATGGCGGTCGAGAACGTCAAGTTCATCATCAATAGAGACATCGTGCCGGTGCTGGCTACTCAGTTCCAGATTGAGGATATCCTCGATCATTTGGACCGGTTCGGTTACGGGACGAAGCAGCTTTCCCTCTCGACGGTCAGGAGGAGCATTCCAACCATCACGGTCAACGAGATGAAACCGTCCAGTATGATAAGGCTTCTGGACGACCCCGGAAGCACGGACCTTCACCTCTCTTTGGGAACCGCCCCTGCCGTCAGGTCCGGCGGCGTGTTCAACCGCAGCAATCTGCCTATCTTAACTCCCAGCATGATGTATGAGTTCGTCAAAGAGGTGCTCCCCGAGGAGCACATGCAGGAACTCGAAGACAAGAAGCAGGTTGAGTTCACCTACTTGAAGCCGGGCATAGGCAGATACCGCGTGAACATATATTATCAAAAAGGCGGCGAGATCGCGGTTGCGATAAAAAAACTTGTGGAAGACATCCCGTCTGCCGTGACACTGGGTCTGCCGGAATCCCTCACCTCACTGGTGGACCGGAAAGGCCTCATTATGGTGAGCTCTGCGCGGGGGCAAGGAAAGGATACGACCATCGCCGCGCTGATCGACCATATCAATTCCACAAAAAGCTTAAACATCATCACCTTTGAAGATCCCATCGAGTACATCCACCACCACAAGCTGTCGAATGTAAACCAGCGCGAGATGGGGAGGGACACCGACCAGAAACTCGAGGAAGTGTTCAATCGCATCACCAATCACGACCCGGATGTGCTCGTGATATCCAGCATCAAAGAGAAGTTTATGATAGAAGCCGCCGTCCTTGCGGCCCAGAAGGGGATCCTTGTGATTGTGGGGCTTTCTGCAATCGATGTGTTCAGCGCCATAGAGCAGATTATAACGATGTTCTCGGACGATTACATGAAGACTCTCTTCTCCCGCTCGCTTCTTGCAGCTTTTGCGCAAAGGCTCGTATGGTCCAAGAGTTCGAAAAAGAGGATCCTGGCTTGGGAGCATCTCATCGCTACGCCGAGAATCCAGAAGTATATCAGAGACGACAAGGTGTACTACATCAAAGGCCAGGCGCCATCGTTGCGCGGCGAGTATTTCCCTATCGAAGAGAGCCTTGCGCGGTCGGTAAAAAAAGGCCTGATAAGCGAGGATTCCCTCAAGGCCGAAGCCTGGATAAACCAAGATGTGATAAGGGCTTACCTCGGCCGGTAACAGATTGAGATTGCATTCGTAAACAGCCAGAAACGAGGGCTCATTCACCGCAAATTTTTGCTTGCATAGCAAATTCCAATAGTGTATTTAATGAACCGTGATTCAGAATAATTCTCTGAATTCATAATAAAAAACTCTAAGGAGTGTGGGATGAGCAGATTAATGACCTTTGTTTCTGTTGCCTTTATGGTGTTCGCAGTATCCAGCGTTGCTTTTGCTGCCGATGGTGCAGCAGCAGGGTATACCGATTGGGCTAAGGTAATCTTCGTCGCAGTATCAGTTATCGCAGCAGGCCTTTGCATGGGTCTCGGAACCGTAGGACCAGGCCTCGGAATGGGTCAGGCAACTGCAGGTGCAAGTGAGGCAGTCGGCCGTAATCCTGAAGCTCAGGGCAAAATTATGCTTACCATGATGGTTGGTCTTGCTATGACAGAGTCCATTGCAATCTATGCCCTCGTTGTAACCCTTATCATCCTCTACGCAAACCCCTTCAAAGCAATTATAATGGGTTAAGAAAAGCGGTATCGATGATCTCAAAGGAGCCGACAAACGTTAGAAAACCGTTCCGTGCAAGCGGAACGGAACACGTGGGGGTGTCGGACGTCAAAAAAGCTTTGGGATTGCAGATGAATAGTTTTTCTTAGGTGATAAGAAGAACCATGGTGGGTTATCGATACAAAAGCGGTTGCATAAGACGTTCAGGAGATTGATATGGACCAGGAAGCAAAAACTAATTTTAGTTTTGCCAGTATTGCCGTAAGCTTTTTCATCCTCATCGTGCTTCCCCTTACTATCACCGGAGTCATCATCAGCAAAGGGGTGGTAAAGGTGGGCGAGGAGGCGACACAGGCAAACTTGCGCATTCTCGACGATAGTCAGAAACTGTCGATAGGAGGGCGTGCTCAGAATATTGCAGATGCAGTCGCTCAGTTCCTCACCGACACGGAGAAGGACATCCGGATAGCTTCGATACTTCCTCGGGAAGAGAACGCATATACCACTTTTCTCAGATCCAATACCAGGGGAGTCGTCAACGCGTCCAATGTTGGGATCGTGAAAATACCCGTCCCCGTATACCGCGAGATCGCCTTCCTGAACAAAGCAGGAATGGAAGTTCTTAAAGTTACCGCCGAAGGCGTAGTCCCGAAAGAGAATTTACGGGACATGTCCGCTCCGGCAAACGGAGAGTATGGAACTGAAGACTACTTTCAGATGGCCAAGGCCATGGTCCCCGGTGAATTCTACATGGGTCCGGTGGTCGGTCGCCACGTGAACAAGGCCGAATTCGAAGGCGGTAAGAGATTTGACGGCATTATCCGTATGGCTGCCCCGGTGTTCGATTCTCAGGGGTTTGCAGGAGTTGTCGAGCTTGCTTTGAACGTGGTACATTTAAGCGAATTTACAGATCATATCATACCTACGGAGCCCGGGATGGTGTATGCCCAGGTGAATCCGGAAAATATGGATTATTCGTTCATGGTTGATCGGAACGGAAACATAATTGCTCATCCCAGCGATTACCTTATCCCGGGGCAGGACCAGAATATGAATCCGGTTCCTGTTATGGATGAGCAGAATTACAAAGAGCTTTCCCAGGCCGGCGAAGGCGGCATGAATGTATTAAAGATGGGATTCCTCGACGAGAACCTTCCCAAGATTCATTCGCTCGCAGCTGAAGGCAAGGCCGGATCGTTAACGTATACAATCGATGAGAAACGGATCTTCACGGCATATGCACCTATTCCCTTCTTCGGCAACGGTTTTACAAAGCCGCAGGGATTCGGGTGGGTAGGCATGATTGTGGACATCGACAAGTACCATCACTTGAGCCAGGAAAAGGTCAAAGAGATCCAGGACAAGGTCCAGAGATGGCAGAAATCCAGTATCGTTGTGGTATTCGTATCGCTCATCCTCCTCTTCGCCATAGCACTGATACTTGCAAGAGGACTCTACAGATCCATCCAGAGCGCACGGCGTGCTGAGGAGTCAAGGCCTCGCAAGGACGACGAAGACTAGCGAAGACAGTCAACATGTAAAACGCTGCAACTCCAAAAGGGTGGCGGTCCTGATGGCCGCCACCCTTTTTATTCCGATACGCCGGCATGCCGGCTTAGCTGACCGGGGCTGATAAGTCCCTATCCCCTAGTTTCAAATATAATATTAAGAGGTTATACTCAGGTTGCCCCTGGTCCCTATTATTGACATGATTATAAAATTCTGATTAAGTACATCAGCTTAATAGTCTTACGGAGGCCGCAGTTCATGGACTACATACTACTTATTATAAGCGCAGCGCTTGTGAACAACTTCGTGCTCTCCCGCTTTTTAGGAATCTGTCCGTTTATCGGGGTATCGAAAAGCACGGATACGGCGATCGGCATGAGCATGGCGGTAGTGTTCGTCATTGCGTTGGCATCCCTTGTCACCTGGCTGATCAGTCATACTCTGCTGGTGCCCTACGGGCTGCAGTACCTCCAGACTATCGTATTCATCCTTGTCATCGCTTCGCTGGTCCAGCTCGTTGAAATGGTCGTGCAGAAGGTGAGCATGCCGCTCTACCAGGCGCTCGGCATCTATCTGCCCTTGATCACGACAAACTGCGCAGTTCTCGGCGTTGCCATCCTGAATATAAATCTTCAGTACAATCTGCTGCAGGCGGTTATTTTCGGAGTAGGTTCTGCCGCCGGGTTCGGACTCGCTTTGATTATCTTTGCCGGCATGCGCGAAGAGATGGATCTCAACAACATACCCACGGCTTTCCATGGGACGCCCATTGCACTTATAACCGCGGGCATCCTTTCTCTGGCATTCATGGGATTTTCTGGTCTGGTGAAATAATTATGATTACAGCAGCGTTGGTAATAGGTGGAATAGGGGCAATATGCGCCCTGATCCTCGGAATATCACTGGTAACCTTTGCGGTCAAGATGGACCCGCGGGAAAAGGAAGTCATGGACAGGCTTCCCGGTGCGAACTGCGGTGCATGCGGATATGCCGGCTGCGCAGCGTTCGCCCATGAGCTCACCTCGAACGCGGATGCGCCGATGGCCTGCCCGGCGGTCAATGCCGCAGCCCTGCAATCGATTATCGAGGTCCTCGGCAGAGAGCTCGGCGGCGTCTCCCAGGTCATTGCCTGCGTGCGGTGCAAAGGCGGAATTGAAGAGGCCTCGACCCGGTATACCTATGTCGGACCCAGGGATTGCCGTACGGCCCAGCTTATCGCGGGCGGGTCCAAGGGGTGCCAGTACGGGTGCCTCGGCCTCGGCAGTTGCGTGACGGTATGCCCCTTCGATGCAATAAGCATGGGCGAGGACGGCCTTCCCCATGTCAACGCCGATAAATGCACAGGATGCGGAAAATGCGTCGATGCATGCCCCCGGATGATTATTACGCTTGTTCCGAAATCCGGTAATTATCATGTAGGGTGCATTTCCAAAGACGCGGCAAAGGATATGAAGAAATCCTGCGGCGTCGGATGCATCAAATGCGGAATCTGTGCGGATGTCTGTCCCTTTGAAGCGATCACCGTATCAAAAGACAAAGCAGCGGAGATAAACCAGGACAAGTGCCGCCGGTGCGGATTGTGCGTAAGCGTTTGCCCTACAGGCGTCATCGATTCCCGGCGGAAGCCGGACAAGGTCCGGATCGTACCCGATAAATGCAAAGGGTGCGGAATCTGCGAGCAGGTATGTCCGGCCGAGGCTGTCACCGGCAAACTCAAAGAGCCGTTTGTCGTCAACGAGGGGAAATGCATCGGATGCGGTCTGTGCATCGATAAATGCCCTGCGGACGCCATAGAAAGGAAGCCCTCATGAGATCATCATTCAAAGGTGGTGTCCATCCCCCTGAAGAAAAGGGCCTTGTCAAAGACAGTCCGGTCGTCGACTTCCCTTTAAGCTCCCGGTACTATGTGCTGCTTCAGCAGCACCTGGGCGCACCGTCACGGGCGATCGTCAAATCCGGCGAAAACGTGAAGAAGGGGCAGACTCTCTCCGAGCCCATGGGTTTCGTGTCCGCTCCCGTTCATGCACCGACCTCCGGAACGGTCAAGGAGATCACCCGGATGGTCCACCCGGTGACCGGTCTCCTCGGACCCTGTATCATTATCGACGCGGACGGGAAGGACGAATGGCTCGAAGGTCTGCCTGCCGTGCGAGATCCGTTTACCATGACACACGACGATCTCATGGAAGCTGTCCGGTCTGCCGGGGTCGTGGGAATGGGGGGCGCGACCTTTCCCACCCACGTGAAGCTCTCTCCGCCGAAAGGAAAGACTATCGATACCTTTATCGTCAACGGCGTCGAGTGCGAGCCCTACCTCTCCTCGGACCACCGTCTCATGCTGGAAGAACCTGACCGGGTGCTGAACGGAGCAAGAGTCGCCATGAAGATTCTCGGTCTTGAAAAGGCATACCTTGCGATCGAGGCCAACAAGCCGGATGCGATCCGTGTCATGGAGCAGAAGGCGCCGCCCGAGATTCAGGTCGTATCCCTGAAGGTGAAGTATCCCCAGGGTGCAGAAAAACAGCTTATCAAGGCTCTGACCGACCGCGAAGTTCCTTCGGGGGGCCTGCCCATGGACGTGGGAGCGGTCGTTCAGAACGCGGGCACCTGTGCGGCGATCTGGGACGCCTGTGCTGCAGGCATTCCGCTCATCGAGCGCATCACCTCCATAACCGGGCGCGGGATTGTCCAGCCCAAAAACGTCCGGGTGAGGGTAGGGACGCTGCTGAAAGAGGTCATCGACTTCTGCGGCGGGGTCAAAGACGCCGCCAAGCTCATATTCGGCGGTCCCATGATGGGCATTGCCCAGTTCACGAGTGAGATCCCGATCATGAAAGGGACCTCAGGGGTCCTGGTTCTTACTGAAAAAGACACGAACATTTCCGAATACTCCGCCTGCATCTCGTGCGGAAGATGTGTTGAAGCCTGCCCCATGGGGCTCATTCCTTCGACATTGAGCAAACTCGGTGAGAAGGGTCAGTGGCAGAAGGCCGCCGAGAATAATCTGATGGATTGCATTGAATGTGGATGCTGCACCTATGTGTGTCCTGCAAGAAGGCCCATCGTCCACTTTATTAAACATCTGAAGGCGCTCTCCCGGTCGGCGGGCGCCAAGAGCAAAGGGGCATGAGATGAAGGATATGTACGTTTCAAGCTCTCCGCATGTCCATTCGCCGGAGGACATTCCCTGGATCATGCGCCAGGTCATCTATGCACTGATGCCGGGTGCTTTGATCGGGATATATTTTTTCGGGTTTCCCGCCATAAAGGTCATTGCCGTATGCATGGTTTCGTGCATCGGCTTTGAGGCGCTATGGCAGAAGGTCTCGAAGCGGAAATTATCAATAAACGACTGGTCCGCAGCCCTGACCGGCCTTCTTCTCGCAATGAACCTTCCTTCCGGTGCCCCCTGGTGGCTGGCCGTGATCGGGTCGGCCGTGGCAATCATATTCGGCAAGCAGGTGTACGGCGGTCTTGGAAATAATCCCTTCAACCCCGCCCTCGTAGCCCGGGTGTTCCTCCTGATCTCGTTCCCGGTCGCCATGACGACATGGCCCCAACCGAGGTCGTTCTTTGCCGAGCCGACCGATGCGGTGACGGGCGCTACACCGCTCGGGGCACTGAAGACGGCCGTCTTCGAGCATCACTCGGTGACGGCTGCGCCGCACCTCAATTTCATGGATCCCTTCCTCGGAAACATCGGGGGATCGCTGGGTGAGATCTCAGCGCTCGCACTGATCCTGGGCGGGATTTATCTCATCATCCGGAAGATCATCACCTGGCATATCCCGGTTTCCTATCTGGGGAGCGTCGCCCTGTTCACGGGGATTCTCTGGGGCGTCAATCCTGATGTTCATGCGAATCCTTCATTCCATATGGTAACCGGCGGATTGATGCTGGGAGCCTTCTTCATGGCTACCGACATGGTGACCTCGCCTATTACCAATACAGGCAAGCTTGTTTTCGGCATCGGGTGCGGGATCGTCACGGTCGTTATCCGCGTCTGGGGAGGGTATCCCGAAGGTGTGTCGTTCGCCATACTTATCATGAACGCCCTTGTCCCGCTGATAAACAGGGGGACAAGGCCCGTGAAATTCGGAGCGGTGCAATGAAGGAAATTATCAGACTCGTGGGAGTCCTGACGACCGTATGTGTTCTGGCCGGGCTGTCGCTTGCATATGTGAACGAAAAGACCAAAGAGCCGAGGGCGTACCAGGATAGATTGAAACTGCTCAGTTCGCTCAACATGGTGCTCCCCCAACATGACAACCAGCCGGACAAAGACTCCGTTACGGTAGACGGTACGACGTATTATATTTCGAAGATGGGCAGCGGCGTCAACGGGATCGCTTTCGAGGCCTCATCCGATAAGGGCTATTCCGGAATGATCAGGGTTATGGTCGGCATCAAATCTGGCGGAGAAATCCTATCGGTAGGAATTATCGATCAGAAAGAAACCCCAGGGCTCGGCTCGAAGATCGCGGAAGGGTGGTTTACCGATCAGTACAAGGGGAAGTCACTCGACAATGCTCAATGGAAGGTAAAGAAAGATGGGGGCGATTTTGACCAGATCTCCGGTGCCACGATTTCCCCAAGGGCCGTTACAGCTGCAGTGAAGAGCGGGCTGGAAGCATACCTGAAGAACAAGGAGCAGATACTGGGAGGCAGCAATGTCGTTCAATAGCGAGTTGATCAAGGGAGTCTGGAAAGAAAACCCACTATTCGTGATTGTTCTGGGCACCTGTCCTGCCCTGGCAGTTTCCACCAGCATGGAAAACGGCATCGGTATGGGCCTCGCGGCAACCTTCGTGCTCGTATGCTCGAATATCGTCGTTTCCATGATAAGGAAGTTCGTGCCGTCAACGGTGAGGATCGCCGTATATATCGTGATTATCGCTTCTTTCGTGACAATCGTGGACCTCGTCATGAGCGCCTATTTCAGAACTCTCTATAATGCTTTGGGGATCTTCATTCCTTTGATCGTGGTGAACTGTATTATCCTGGGAAGGGCAGAGGCCTTTGCATCGAGGAATTCGATCACCATGTCTATTGCCGACGGGATAGGAATGGGAGGGGGATTTACCCTGGCCCTGCTTATGATCGGCAGTGTCAGAGAGCTTCTGGGGAACGGATCGCTCTTCGGATACAATCTTCTGGGCAGCAGCTACATCCCTATCCTCGTCATGATACTTCCTCCCGGCGCTTTCCTCACGTACGGCGCGCTCACCGCAGTAGTAAATTCCTTGAAAAAGAGATAATGCATTGACAAATATTTTTTAATTATATTGAATCGGAGAGATTATGATTGCGGAGATCTTAGATAAACAACAGCTGTCCAAAGGTGTGTTCAAAATGGTCCTTTCCGGACCGAAGATCGCAGAGAAGCGGAAAGCCGGCCAGTTCGTCGTGATACGGATACACGAACAGGGTGAGAGGATTCCGCTCACCATCGCAGATGCCGACCCGGACAAAGGCACTATCACCATCATATTCCAGATGGTCGGGAAAACCACGAGGCACCTTGCCGACCTTAATGTCGGCGATACGATCCTCGACCTCGTCGGGCCTCTGGGGAAACCCACGCATGTCGAAAATTTCGGGACCGTCGCCTGCATAGGCGGCGGGATCGGGATAGCGCCGCTCTATCCGATAACCCAGGCAATGAAGGCCGCCGGCAACCATGTCATATCGATCATCGGCGCACGGTCAAAAGAAGTCATCATTCTGGAAGACGAGATGAAGGCCGTATCGGACGAGATGGTCATAACCACGGACGACGGGTCCTACGGATTCAAAGGGTTCGTCAGCCAGGCCCTTGAAGAGAAGTATCTGCTGCCCGGAAAGAAGATCGACCTCGCAGTGGCCATCGGGCCGGTACCCATGATGAGGTCTGTGTCGGAAGTTACGAAAAAATATAATGTTCACACGGTCGTGTCTCTGAACTCGATCATGGTGGACGCGACGGGAATGTGCGGGGCGTGCAGGGTAAGCGTCGGCGGGAAGACGCAGTTCGTCTGCGTGGACGGTCCGGAATTCGATGGGCATCAGGTGGATTTTAAAGGGCTCATGGACAGGCTTTGCATTTATCTCGGCGACGAAAAACAAAGCATCGATCATTACTGCTCGTGTACGCGGCAGGTTACAGGATAAGCATCATGGAAATGAAAGACAGGCTCAAGATTCTCCGGCAGCCGATGCCGGAGCAGGCACCAAAGGTCCGTGCGCGGAATTTCGACGAGGTCCCCCTCGGGTACACGCCCGATACGGCAAAGATCGAAGCGTCACGCTGCATTCAGTGCAAGAACCGTCCGTGCGTCGAAGGATGTCCCGTAGAGGTCGATATCCCTGCGTTCATCGCACTTGTCGCTGAAGGCAAATTCATTGAGGCAGCGAAGAAGATCAAGGAGACGAATGCGTTGCCCGCAGTATGCGGTCGCGTATGCCCCCAGGAAGCCCAGTGCGAGGCGAGGTGCGTTCGCGGCAAAAAGGGCGAGCCCGTAGCCATCGGCAGGATGGAACGGTTTGTCGCCGATAACGAGCGGGCCCAAGGAGAGGTGTCCATCCCGGAGATTCCTCCAAAGACGGGCAAGAGGATCGCCGTTGTCGGCTCAGGCCCTGCCGGGCTCACGGTCGCGGGCGATCTCGTTCAGCTCGGGCACGATGTGACCATCTTCGAGGCGCTCCATGCACCCGGTGGCGTGCTCGTGTATGGGATTCCGGAGTTCAGGCTGCCCAAGGCAATCGTTGCGGCAGAGGTCGACTACCTCAAGAATATGGGCGTGAAAATCGAGACCTCCCATGTCGTGGGGAAGCTCGATACGGTCGATGACCTGTTGAATGAAGGCTTTGATGCGGTATTCATCGGCACCGGGGCAGGCCTGCCCACCTTCATGAACATACCGGGAGAAAACTTAAACGGTGTATACTCGGCCAACGAGTACCTCACCCGTTCGAATCTCATGAAGGCATACCGGTTCCCCGAATATGACACACCCATTGTCCGGGGCAGGAACGTCGCGGTCGTCGGCGGCGGGAACGTGGCCATGGATGCTGCGCGTACTGCCATGAGGCTCGGTGCGGACAATGTCTACCTCATTTATCGCAGGTCGCGGGCAGAGATGCCGGCCCGGTCCGAAGAGATCCACCATGCCGAGGAAGAGGGGATTCAATTTCACCTGCTTACGAACCCGATCCGCTATATCGGTAATGACAAAGGGTGGGTTGTGGGTGTAGAATGCCTGAAAATGGAATTGGGGGAACCCGATGACTCCGGGCGCAGAAGGCCGGTACCGATGAAGGGCAGCGAATTCGTCATCGATATCGATACCGCCGTGGTGGCGATCGGTGCAGGATCGAATCCCCTGGTCCAGAGCACGACGCCAGGGCTGGAAACGAACAAATGGAATTACATCATTGCAGACGAGGAAACAGGTCAGACCTCCCGTGAGGGCGTGTTTGCAGGCGGCGACATCGTTACGGGCGCAGCAACGGTTATCCTTGCCATGGGTGCAGGAAGAAAGGCAGCCAGGGCAATTCATACGTATGTAATGAGCAAGTAATTAACAACAATAGGAGAAGATATGACCCTTGCCGAGATAAGAGAAATTCTCGATGCCGATGTAATTGTCTGCGAAGACATGCTGAACATGGAGGTGAATACCGGATTTGCCGCAGATCTGATGAGCGATGTGCTCGCGTTTGCAAAAGAAGGGTCGATTCTTCTGACAGGGCTCACCAATCCGCTCGTTGTCCGTACAGCCGAGACGCTCGATTTGAGGGCCATCATCTTCGTTAGGGGCAAGCGGCCTTCTCCGGAAGCGGTAAAACTTGCCCAGGAAAAGGGCATACCTCTGCTCGGTACAAAATATATCCTGTTCGAATCCTGCGGGAGACTTTTCGCTTCGGGCATGAGGGGTTCGATACAGCGGGTGGGTGAGGAATCTTAAACTTTTCAAAAGGAGAAAAGCCCGCATAAGCGGATAAAGGTAGCTTGCTGCGGAGGGAGTAAGGGAAGCAAAGCGCCCGCTCAGGGTAACAGTCGTTGCAAATTCAAGTTTAAGTTGGTATATATTTGAGTCGATAACGTATATACGAGGTTAAGGTATGGCTGGTGCATCCGACATATCAGCAATCCTGTCTCAGGCAGGAAGGATTGAGAAGATAACCCAGAACCCGTTCGTGCAGTCCGAGGTGACCAAGCAGATCCTTACCGAAGAAGAGGCCAAGCAGAGACTCCGGAAGAACAGGGAAGTAAACGAATCCAAGAAGTCTCAGGAAATATCCACGAAGGACCGCGAGCGCGGCAGGCAGAAAGAGCAGAAAAAGCCCAATCAGGACAATGCGGGAAACGACAATTCTGAGAACGTCACCCAAGAGACTGGAAAAAGGCATATCATAGATGTTTTGGTTTAGGATCAGGTCTTAAGCGATGCTGTCTCAATCCCTTGATCCGACAAAGATTTTGCTCCTGGTTCAGTTCGCCATTCAGGCAATCCTCTTAGGCGCCGTCATATATTTCATCCTCGCGGACAAGAAAAAGACCCTCCCGACGGCAGTTCTCGATGAGCTGAAAGGCGTATTGCAGGAAACCCAGCAGCTTTCCGACAACTTCCGTGACCAGATCCAGACCAAGGTGGATATCGTCAAAGGCGCCATGAACGAACTCGATGAGAAGATTCGTGAAGCCAGGCTGCTGCTGGAAGGACTGGAGAAGACCGCGGTGAATACGAAGCAGGTGAGAGACTATACCCAGGCGGATGTGGTCAGGTTGTACAAAGGGGGCTTCGATCCGGTCGATATCTCTCAGATCACCGGCATCCCGGTCGGCGAAATTCAGCTCATGGTCAAGATAGTCAACGGGGAAAACGCTTAAACAATAATGCAGATAAATCCTGCACTGGCTCGACTGGGCAGTATCATCTTAACAGAAAGCATCCCCTCCATCTCTGTGGGCAGATCCGTTATCGCTACGGTGCTTTCAGCTCCAAAGGGGGGGTCGGTTCTTGTTTCCATGTTCGGGAAGCGTCTGCTCGTTGAAACGACGATGCCCCTGCAGAAGGGGCAGGTGCTTAATCTGAAAGTTCACGCAGTCAGCCCGAAAATCGTCCTCAAACCTTCTCCGGAGGAGGTCGGAGGAAAGAATTCTCCCATACGGGAACTCGGCAATATGCTGGGTAGAATCGCAGGCAAGTTCGGAGATACCCCGGTCAGTTCGTTTCTGGTCCAGGAAATCGCACGCAAACTCACTTCACAGGGGGGAGATGACGGACCGTCGGCTCAGTTCGTCGCTTCCGTACTCGATCAGATAACTCAGCATCCCCAGGCTATCGCATACCTCATTATACCGCTGGTGGATGGAGATTCCGGCTCCGGTGCGAAAGTTTCCATAGAAAGGGAAGGTGACGCCTATATCCTGAACTTCGATATCGATACCGATAACCTGGGAAGTATAGAATGCAGGGCGCGTATGGATAAAGGCAACAGAATCGATGTGGATATCAGGACCCCGTCAGAGGAAATCGCCGATTATCTCAAAAGCGGCATCTTTGAGTTGAAAGAAAGTCTGGAGCCCTTCGGGGTCCGTTCTGTCGAAGTGGTGCGTGACCGCCTGAGCAATGCTCTCCGAAAGGAGGTCGACGTCCTCGTATGAAGAAGGAGCGCGATAAGGCCGTTGCACTGAAGTACGAGCGGGGCAAAGACACCGCGCCGAAGGTTGCAGCTAAAGGCGCCGGGGCCGTCGCCGAGAAGATACTCGCCATTGCGAAGGCGCACAATATCCCTATCCAGAAGGATAAAACGCTCCTTGATGCTCTCTACAAACTCGATATCAATGAAGAAATACCCGAAGAGCTCTATCGTGTCGTTGCCGAGATCCTCGCTTTCGTCTACCGG
Source organism: Syntrophaceae bacterium UBA6087 (assembly GCA_002448235.1). Lineage (GTDB taxonomy): Bacteria > Desulfobacterota > Desulfomonilia > UBA1062 > UBA1062 > Phosphitivorax. Next base: position 17,035 of record DIXF01000009.1, on the reverse strand, counting down.
ATGAACCGGGCTAGGACTGCAAAGTAAATTATCCGTCCAAACAGTAGTCCACAAAATATTATTTTTCGGTTTGGTCGCAATGCAAAGACAGAAGCCGGTTTCCTGAATATCACAGTCCCGGCATTTATGATTATATTAATGAAAGATTTCAGCAACTAGATATTGACCTGTAACCGGAGCTATGTTATACAAAATTTACAAAAAATGAGTCTTCATTCAAAAATAAGGTGTGCCAAGTGATTAAAGACAGCGAAAAGATCGGCGCAATAATGGTAGTCGGTTCGGGTATCGCAGGAATCCAGGCATCACTCGATCTGGCAAACTCCGGCATGAAAGTCTATCTCGTGGATAACGGGATCAGTATCGGCGGCGTCATGGCCCAGCTCGACAAGACATTCCCCACGAACGACTGTTCGGCCTGTATCCTTTCTCCGAAGCTCGTGGAAGTCGGGCGGCATCCTAATGTCGAGATCCTCACCCGCCGGACCGTGCAGTCTGTGGAGGGCGAGCCGGGCAGGTTCAAGGTCAAGCTTCTCAAGGCCCCCCGGTACGTCGACCTGAGCAAGTGTACGGGCTGCGGCGACTGTGCGAATGTCTGCCCCGTCACCGTCAAGTCGGATTTCAACGAGAATCTGGGCGACCGCAAGGCGACCTACCGCCACTTCCCCCAGGCCATCCCGAGCGGGTTCGCCATCGACAAGATCGGCACCTCTCCCTGTAAGGCAGCCTGTCCCACGCACATCAGCGTGCAGGGTTACGTTGCCCTGATCCAGACGGGCAAGTACCAGGATGCCTTGAAGCTCATCAAGAAAGATAATCCCTTCCCGGCTGTATGCGGACGCGTATGCAATCATCCCTGCGAGACCGCATGCCAGCGCGCCAAGGTTGACGAGCCCGTCGACATCATGCATCTGAAACGCTTCGTGGCAGATCTCGACCTCAACGCCGAGACCCGCTACGTACCGGAAAAGAAGGAAAGCAAGGGCAAGACCGTAGGTGTTGTAGGTGCGGGCCCGGCAGGCTTGACCGCCGCGTACTACCTTGCCGCAGAGGGCTACGATGTCACGGTGTACGAAGCGGCCCCGATCCCCGGCGGCTGGCTCACCCTGGGCATTCCCGAATACCGTCTGCCCCGCGATATCATCAGGGCCGAGATCAAGGTCATCGAAGACCTTGGTGTGAAGATCGTCTGCAACACCATGATCGGCAAGGACATATCCTTCGAAGATTTGCGTAAGAAGCACGACGCAGTGTTCCTGGGCTGCGGAACCCATATCAGCACCAAGCTCGATATCCCGGGCGAAGACATGCAGGGCGTCATCCACGGCATCGATTATCTCAAGCGGATGAACCTCGGAGAGAAGATCTTCCTCGGCGACAAGGTCGCAGTCATAGGCGGCGGAAACGTTGCCATGGACGCGGTAAGGACTGCAGTCCGGACGGGCTCGAAAGACGTATTCATCCTGTATCGCCGCTCGCGTGCAGAAATGCCTGCTGCAAAAGAGGAGATCGTTGAGGCCGAGGAAGAAGGAATCAAGATGCATTTCCTGGTCGCTCCGGTGCGCGTTGTCGGCGAGAATGGCAAGGTCAAGGGCATCGAGTGCCAGCGCATGGAGCTCGGTGAGCCGGATGCATCCGGCAGACGCCGCCCGGTTCCCGTGAAGGGCTCGGAGTTCGTCATCGAGTGCGACTCGATCGTTCCGGCCATCGGCCAGTCGGCGGACCTCGCATTCCTGCCGAAAGACAGCGGCATCACGATCAGCAAGTGGCGCACGATCGACGTAGAGCCGTTCACCTTCGCAACAGGCATGCCCGGCGTATTCGCAGGCGGCGACGCCATGACGGGCGCTGCTACGGTCGTTGAAGCGGTCAACGCCGGCAAAGAGGCTGCCATCTCCATTAATCGCTACCTCTCGAACGTGGACGTGAAAGAGGGCAGGGTAAAATACTGGACCAAGGGCCTCGCCGACAAAGACATCACCGGCGTATCCGATGAGTTGGGCGGAGTTGCCGCTTCCAAGCTGCACATCCGGCTCGCGGAAAAAGACGAGAAAGACCTTGTGGACGTCGAGAAGGCGCCCCGGGTCCATATGAAGCACCTCGACCCCAATGTGAGAAGGACCCACTTCAGCGAAGTCATAAACGGCATGAGCGAGGAAGATGCCAAGAAAGAGGCGGACCGCTGCCTGAGCTGCGGCATCTGCTCTGAATGCTATCAGTGCGTCGATGCCTGTATCGCAAAGGCCATCAATCACGACGATACCTATGACATGGAGACCGTAGAAGTAGGCGCCGTCATCGCGGCACCCGGTTTCGAGACCTTCGACGCGAAAATACGCGGCGAGTTCGGGTTCGGTACCTATGCAAACGTGGTCACCTCTATCCAGTTCGAACGCATCCTCTCGGCATCCGGCCCGTATTTCGGCCATGTCCAGAGGCTCTCGGACCATAAAGAACCGAAGAAGGTCGCATTCATCCAGTGCGTGGGTTCCCGCGACACCAACTGCGGAAACTCATGGTGCTCTTCCGTCTGCTGCATGTACGCCACCAAGGAGGCGATCATCGGCAAAGAGCATGCAAAAAACATGGAACCGACCATTTTCTACATGGATATCCGCGCCCACGGCAAGGACTTCGACCGGTTCGTAAACCGCGCAAAGAACGAGTACGGAATCCGCTACATCCGTTCCATGCCGTCAGCGGTCAAAGAGCTCCAGCAGTCCAAGAACCTGCTCCTCACTTATGTGCTGGAAGACGGGTCTTTGATTGAAGAAGAATACGATATGGTCGTGCTCTCTGTCGGCCTTACGCCGCCCAAGGAAGCAGGTCCGTTGGCAAAGGCCTTAGGGATCGATCTCGAAGAGCACGGATTCTGCAGGACGTCTATCGAGAATCCGGTCATGACAACCCGCGACGGCGTTTTCGTCTGCGGCGCATTCGGCGGTCCCAAGGACATCCCCGAGACGGTCATGGAGGCAAGCGGTGCAGCGGCATGCGCATCGGGTCTCCTGGCAGCCAAGAGGGGCACCATGATCACCGAGGTCGAGGTGCCGCTCGAGAAAGATATCAAGGGCATCGGCCCCCGTACCGGCGTGTTCGTCTGTCACTGCGGCATCAACATCGGCGGCGTCGTGGATGTACCGGCTGTCGTCGATTATGCCAAAACGCTCCCGAACGTCGTGTTTGCGACGGATAACCTCTTCACCTGCTCGCAGGACACCGCGGTGAAGATGGGAGAAGTCATCAAAGAACAGAATCTCACCCGGGTGGTCGTTGCATCGTGCTCCCCGAGGACGCACGAAGGCCTGTTCCAGGAAAACTGCGAGAAGGCCGGGCTCAACCGCTACCTCTTCGAGATGGCCAATATCCGCGACCAGGCCTCCTGGGTTCATATGAACGAGCCCAAGGCGGCAACCGATAAAGCCAAGGACCTCGTGCGCATGGCAATCGCCAAGGCCGAGTACCTCAAGCCGCTCAAACCCGGTCAGCTCAGCGTAAATCATGCCGCGCTCATCATCGGCGGCGGTCTGGCCGGTATTACCGCGGCCCTGTCTCTGGCAAACCAGGGTTTTGAGTCGCATATCGTCGAACGGCAGGAAACCTTGGGCGGAAATTATGCCAAGCTGTACTACACACTTGAAGGGCTCGATACGAAAGCCCACCTCGCGAAGCTCCTGAGCGAGGTAAAGGCGAACAATCTGATCCACGTATACACCGGCTCCGAGATCGAGAAGATCGAGGGCTTCATCGGAAACTACAAGACGACCGTAAAAGGCAATGCCGGCGAGGCCAAGTTCGAGCACGGCGTTGTTATCGTCGCCACCGGCGCATACGAGCTTCAGACGGATGAATACCTTCACGGCAAATCGGAGAAGGTCATTACCCAGCGCGATCTGGAAGACCTCCTTGCAAAGAAAGACGCAAAGGTCGCCAAGGCGGAGTCCGTGGTCATGATTCAGTGCGTGGGTTCCCGCACAAAGGAGCGCCCGTACTGCAGCCGCTACTGCTGCTCAGAGGCCATGAAGAATGCGCTGAAGATCAAAGAGATGGATCCGAACAAGGATGTCACTGTCATCTACCGCGACGTCCGGACCTTCGGTCTCAAAGAGGATTACTACAAGAAGGCCAGAGAGCTGAACGTGAAGTTCGTCCGCTACGACGAAGACCGGAAACCCGAGGTCATCGACAACGGCGGCAAGCTCAGCATCAAGGTCTTTGACCCGATCATGAACGCACCGGTCACCATCGATGCAGATGTGCTGGCCTTGAGCGTCGGCACAGTGCCGAACCCTGAGAACGAAGATATCGGCAAGATGCTCAAAGTCCCGACCAACCAGGACGGATTCTTCCTCGAGGCACACGTAAAGCTTCGCCCGGTCGACTTTGCAACGGACGGCGTGTTCATGTGTGGCATGTCCCATGCGCCCAAGCTGAGTGAAGACACCGTGGTCCAGGCCAATGCGGCGGTATCCAGGGCCTGCACGATCCTGACAAAAGACTTCATCGAGGCGGAAGGCAAGACCGCCTTCGTCAACAAAGACCGCTGCGCTGCATGCGGCCTGTGCGAAGAGAATTGCCCGTTCGGCGCTATCGCAGTGGATGCCAAAGAAGGTGCGGCTGCGGTGAACACGGTCCTCTGCAAAGGCTGCGGCGTGTGTACGGCATCCTGTCGTATGAATGCAGTAGACTTAAACGGTTTCACGAACGAAGAGGTCCTGGTACAGATCGCGGCATTAGCCGGATAACAACCCCTCGGTTGTGAACGCAAACCGGGGATGAAATAGTCAAGCGAATGGAGATTGTATGGCTGATGTAAAGGCAACCGATGGATGGGAACCGAAGATTGTCGCTATCGTGTGCAACTGGTGCACCTATGCCGGAGCCGACCTTGCGGGGATCAGCAGGATCCAGTATCCGCCGAACGTGCGGTTGGTGCGGCTCCCTTGTACGGGGCGCATTAACCCGTTCTATATCATGAAGGCCCTTCAGGAAGGTGCGGACGGGGTGCTCGTCTCGGGCTGCCATCCTGGTGAATGCCACTACCTCTCGGGAAACTACTCTGCCCGGAGAAAGTTCAGCATGCTGAAACGCTACCTTTCCTATGTCGGCATAGAAGCAGACCGAGCCATGTTCACCTGGTGCTCGGCTTCCGAGGGAGAGCGCTTCGCGAAAGTCATCAAGGGCGTTACCGAAAAGGTCAGAGAACTCGGTCCTGCCAAGAAACTCGTGAAAACATTATAAAGGATGAGCCGTGGAAAACGTTGAGAAGAAATTACAGGAAGAGGCTAAAAAGCTGCTTGCTGACAAAAAGGTGGACGTGGTCATAGGCTATGAGCGCGGGACCCTGCCGCTCACCGCTACACCGGTCTTCATCACGGACGCCGGCGATGCGGAAAAACTCGTGTACGATGCCACCTGCGTACAGAACCTTGCAAAGTACGCTCATGACATCATATCCGCACATCGTGAAGCTCAGAAGAAGGTGAAGCCTGAGGACAGGAAGAACAAGGTCGTAGGCGTAGTAGCCCGCGGCTGCACGACCCGGTCTCTGGTAATCCAGCTTCAGGAGCGGCAGTATGACAGAGAAAGCATCGTCATCCTGGGCGTTCCCTGCGACGGATATATCGATCCCAAGAAATTCAATCTGGCCCTGGACGGAGAACAGGCAGCAGAAGGCTCTGTAAACGGCGATCAGATAGCGGTGAAAACCCTTGCCGGAGAAAAGAAGTTTGCTCTGAAAGACGTACTCGCAGACAACTGCATAACCTGCCGGTTCAACAATCCGGTGATCTCCGATGTGGTGATTGGAGACAAAGCCCCCGCCAAGGCCGCTGATAAAGAGTACGAGAAGGTCGATGCCTTTGAAAAGCTCTCCACCGAAGAACGCTGGGCATACTTCACCAAGGAAATGAGCAAGTGCATCCGCTGCTACGCCTGCCGGAACGCCTGCCCTTCGTGCTACTGCAAGGTATGCTTCGTGGAACAGACCATGCCGCAGTTCGTTGGTACGAGCGCAGAGCAGACGGACACCCAGATCTTCCAGCTCTTAAGGACCTTCCATATGGTCGGCCGCTGTGTGGATTGCGGATCGTGCGTATCGGTCTGCCCCATGGGCGTGGACTTGAGAAACTTCCTCAAGAAACTCGACAAGGATGCCCTCGAGCTCTTCGAGCACAGGGCGGGAGCCTCCATGGAAGACGTGCCGCCCTTAAGCACGTACCGGGAAAATGACAAGGAAGATTTTATCTACAATCCATAATATGGATACGGAGCTTGTATGACACAGTTTCTGCAAGAAGTGAATGACAGGATCGGCGGCGTACCAATCCAGAGGTGTTACCACTGCCGGAAGTGCACTGCGGGTTGCCCTATGGCCTCGGAGATGGAGTATAACCCGAACAAGATCATCAAGATGATCCAGATGGGCATGAAGAACGAGGTGCTGAACAGCTCGGCAATCTGGCTGTGCGCATCCTGCGAGACCTGCATCTCCCGGTGCCCGAACAACGTGGACATCGCCCGCATGATGGACGTCTTAAGGGAGATGGCCATCGAGAACGGCATCTCCATACCGCAGAAGAACGTACTGGATCTGCACAAGGCCTTCCTGGCGAGCATCCGTATGTTCGGAAGGGTCAACGAGCCGATCATGCTGGCACATTACAAGCTCCTCTCGAAGGATTTCTTCTCTGATCTGGATATGGGCTTGAGCATGTTCCTCAAGGGCAAGATCTCCATCATTTCACCCAAGACAAAAGATATGGCCTCGGTGAAGAAGATTTTCAGAGATACCAAGCAGTCCTGACGGATAAAGGAGGCACGAGTTGAAAGTTTCATATTACCCCGGATGTTCACTCCATGCCACGGCCAAGGAATACGACCAGTCGGTCAAGGCGGTGAGCGCTGCCCTGGGGATCGAGCTCAAGGAAGTGGAAGACTGGTCATGCTGCGGTGCAACGGCGGCCCACAGCACCAACTATAAACTCTCCGTGGCATTGCCCGCACGCGATCTGATCTCTGCTGAAAAGGACGCGATGGACGTCATGGTGCCCTGTGCAGCATGTTTCAACCGGTTCAAGAGCGCACAGCATCAGCTCAAAGAGGATCCGGAGCTCAAGAAAGAGATCGAAAAAGTCGTGGGCAAGCCCTATAACGGTTCGGTTGCTGTACGCAACCCGATCGATATCTACGCAAACGATATCGGGCTCGATACCTTGAAGAGCAAGGTAAAAAAGCCATTGAAAGGCCTGAAACCCGTAGCTTACTACGGCTGCCTGCTGCTCCGCCCGCCTGAGGTCTGCCAGTTCGACGACTTCGAGAATCCGGTGCTTCTGGACAAGATGATGACTGCAATCGGCGCTGAGCCAAAGCAGTGGTCGTACAAGACCGACTGCTGCGGCGGGAGCCTCTCCATCAGCAGGACCGCTATTGTGAAGAAGATGGCGGACAAGTTCATGACCATGGCGCGTGAGGCGGATGCCAACTGCATCGTGGTTGCGTGTCCGCTGTGTATGGCGAACCTCGAAATGAGGGCCTCTGCGAACGTGAGAATCCCGGTGTTCTACTTCACCGAACTCATCGGGATTGCAATGGGTCTTCAGGGTCCCAGAGACTGGCTGAAGATGCACAACATCGATGCGGCACCCCTGATGTCTGGACTTGGTCTCCTATAAAACAAGGAAGAACGAAAGAGATGGCCATGGAAAAAAGGTTGATAAAAAAAGGCGAGCTGGCTGGGATCGTTGGCAGGATAGCGGGCGACATGAGCCTACTGGCGCCGGTCAAAGAAGAGGATAACGTCCTCTTTGAGTTGGTAAAAGATGGCGTAACGGCGCTCCCGGATTTCAAAAATACCAAGAACGCACCCAAGAGCTTTTTCTTCCCCCGTTCAGAGACACTGATGCGCTATATCCGGAAGCAAAAGGGCATGGAGTTTGCCGGGCTGGAAAAAGACGAGCAGGGCGAAAGGGTGCTCTTCGGCGTCCGTCCGTGCGATGCACGGAGCTTCGCCATCCTTGACCTGCTTTTTGATCAGGACAAGTACAAGGATCCTTACTATATCGAGAAGAGAAACAAGACCACGGTCGTAGCCATGAGCTGCGCGAAGGTGCCCTATGCCACCTGTTTCTGTACCTCGGTGGGCGGTAGCCCGACCTCGACGGACGGTTCGGATGTCCTGCTGACGGATCTGGGCGACGAGTTTCTGGCCGAATTCCTGACCGATAAAGGGAAGGGTCTCCTGAAATATTTCGGCGACAAGACCGCCGACGCACAGGCAGACAAGAAAAAGGAAGAGATCGCCGCTTCAGCGGAAAAAGAAATAAAGACCAGTATCCCGGCTAAAGAGATCAAGGGATTCCTGGATGCGAACTTCGAGCATCCCTTCTGGGATACGATCCATAAGAAGTGTCTGGCCTGCGGTACCTGCACCTTCATGTGCCCGACCTGCCACTGCTTCGACATCCAGGACGAGGTCAAGGCGGCAGACGGCAAGCGCGTACGGAACTGGGATTCCTGCATGTTCCCGCTCTTCACCAAGGAAACCAGCGGACACAATCCCAGGCCGTCACAGAAGGAGCGGTGGCGCCAGCGTTTCATGCACAAGTTCCGCTACTATGTTGATATGTTCGGCCCGATCGCATGCGTGGGCTGCGGACGGTGCGTCATGTCCTGCCCCGTGAACATCGATATCAGAAAAATCGTCGCAGATATTTCCAAACTGTGAGGGAGACAGTAATGCAGAACCCATATGTACCGATCCCTGTCGTGGTCTCAAAGATCATCACGGAAGTCGATACGAAGGACATCAAGACCTTCCGGCTCAGCTTCGTGAACAAAGAGGATGAAGAGAACTTCAAATACATCCCGGGTCAGTTCGCCGAGCTCTCGATTTTCGGCAAGGGCGAGTCGCCCATCGGCATCGCCTCATCGCCCACCCAGAAAGGCTACATCGAGTTCACGGTCCAGAAGGCCGGGCAGGTAACCTCGTTCCTCCACGAGATGGAAGAGGGAACGCCCATGGGTGTCCGCGGTCCTCTGGGTAATTCGTGGCCCCTGGAATTTCTGGAGGGCAAGAACATCGTGGTCGTTGGAGGCGGGTTCGCATTCACCACCTTGCGCTCGCTCATCAACTACATGCTCCACGAAGACAACCGCAAACGCTTCGGCGATATCACCGTCATCTACGGCGCCAGGAACCCCGGGCTTCTCATCTATAAGGACGAGCTTGAGGAGTGGGGCAAGCGCAAAGACCTGAACTTAAACGTCACCGTGGACAAGGGCGATCCGTCCTGGAAGGGCAGGGAAGGCTTCGTGCCTGCGGTCTGCAAAGAGGTGGCGCCGAGTTCTGACAATGCGGTCGCGGTCATCTGCGGGCCGCCCATCATGATCCGGTTCACTTTGCCGGTATTCTTCGACCTCAAATTCTCGAAGGAGAACATCATCACTTCGCTGGAGATGAGGATGAAGTGCGGCATCGGCAAGTGCGGCCGCTGCAACGTGGGTCACAAGTACGTATGCAAGGACGGCCCGGTGTTCTCGCTGGCCGAGCTCGACAATCTCACAAAAGAATACTGATACCGATCCATTCTTAAATGGTAAACCAAAGGGCAGCCCGTAACAGGCTGCCCTTTTCCATATCAGCTGTTCCCGCCCGGATACCCTTCTTCCCATGAGGTTTGTGTTCCCTGCCCCATGGCTTATTCATAATTCATAGGGTGGAATAATCTAACCGGGAAGGAGAAACCATATGAAAAAATTTGCGATATTATTCACTCTGATAACGATTATTGCAACCGGATGCACGGGAACGTTTCAGCTGACCAAAAAGGTATATGATTTTCAGACCGCACCGAAGGATAAGTGGGTGGATGAAATCCTCTTCCTCGCATTTGTCATAGTGCCGGTATATGGTGCAAGCACCATTGTCGATGCCGTCGTCTTCAACTCTATCGAGTTCTGGACCGGCGAGAATCCCATGACAGCAGGCATCCAGAGGCCCGATGGAGCTATTGCGCAGAACGACCAGGGAGCAATTAAGATGAAATACGATGCGGTTACACAAAATATCGAGGTCACGTCTCCATCCGACCCAGCCAAAACTCTGGTGTTCAGCAAAACAGATAACGGGGTAACAGCCATGAATGAGCAGGGGGAGGTGCTCTTTACCTCGGTCGAAGACGTTTCGGGAGGAGTGACGGTCTTCGACGGGAACAATAACCCTGTCCGGCATTTCTCTTCCGAAGAGGTGGAGAAGGGAAGGTCGGATTTTTTCACCAGATAGCGGTATAGGGGCCGGGCGCGATTTACTCGGCCCTTGTTTTCCTCGATGTACCGGTGAGTCGTTCAGCGGCGTCTTGTGGCTCAGCGGAAATGGATGACCACGACGTCCTCGTCCCGGACAACGAATTCTCTTCCTTCGATGAGGGCTGCGCCCGCCTCGCGCGCCCCGTGAACGCTCTTGTGTTCCAGAAGGTCCGCCAGGTTCACTACATCTGCCTTGATGAATCCTTCCTGGATGTCGGTATGGATGAGTCCTGCCGCTTCATGGAGGGTGGAGCCTTTTTTGAGCGTCCAGGCCCTGAGCTCTTTGCCCACAGGGGTGTAGAAGGTGATCAGGTCGAGGAGATCATAGCACGCCCTGATGAGAATCTCTGTGCCGGAGCGTTCAATTCCGATGGAGGAGAGGAATTCCCCGCGCTCCTCTTCGCTGAGCTCCGATGCTTCCAGCTCGAATTTCGTTGAGATGGGCAGGACCTTTTTCCCGTGCTGATCGCCCCATATCCGGAGTTCCTTGAGTACCGGGGAATCGGTACTGATATCGTCCTCGCCGATATTCGCAACCACGAGGTATGGTTTTGCGGTGAGGATGCCCCAGGATTTCATGAGGGTCTGATCGAGATCCAGGTCCGTGTCGATAAGACAGCGCCCGGACTTGAGGGCGTTTTCTGCCGCATCGAGCGTTTCCGGCTCACCCTTTGCAAAATCTTTCTTTCCGACCCTCAAACCTCGGGACAAGGCTTCTTTCCGTTTCTCGATAATTTCGAGGTCTGCCATGACGAGCTCGGTGAGGATGACTTCCAGATCGCCGACAGGGTTTATCTCGTTATAGACGTGGGCGACATTGGAGTTCTCGAAGCACCGCACTACATGGACAATCGCATCAACTCCCCTGATCTGTCCGAGAAACTGGTTTCCCAGCCCCTCGCCCTTGTAGGCCCCTTTGACCAGGCCGGCAATGTCATAGACCTTCAGGGTAGTGGGTGTGACCTTGTCCGGGTGGGTGATCAGGGCGATTTTATCGAGGTTCGGGTCAGGGACGTTCACGATCCCGATATTGGGATCGATGGTGCAGAAAGGGTAGTTCTCCGCCGGTGCCGATGCCTTGGCGATAAGATTGAATAAGGTTGACTTCCCGGCATTGGGGAGGCCTACGATCCCACAGGTAAATCCCATGAAATGTATTATAACGTATTCAGATCGGTCCGCGCAAGCAAAGCTCCAAAAAGCTCACTGATTATTGAGGTGATAAGCATATCGTCCTTGGTGAATCCGCTGTGCGCCTTGTCCGCAAGGTTCAGGACGCCTTTCATCTCTTCCCCGTGCCTGATCATGATGCACATGAACGATTTGGTCGTGTATTTGTCTTTATTCTGAACCCCTATCTCTTCTTCGATATCGCGGATGATCAGCGATGATTTGCGGGAGAGTACCAGATTCATGATGCTTTTCTGCTCGGAGCCTACATGGATGAACGGATCCTGTCCGATATCTGCATGATTGTGCGCTTTCATCTCGAGTTCGGCGGAGGAAGGATTCCAGATAAAAAGGGAGCAGTATTTGGCGCCGAGCACTTTCGGCAGGTGATTGATGACTGCATTGAGCATGGCCGGGACATCTTCTGCCGTGTTGAGCTCTTTTGCCATGGTATAGAGCATATCGAGATAGGAATCGTTCATGATAACCTCCGTAATGGATATTTCTTATATCTATCGGTTTTTTTCACGAGAATTCTGAAGTGTTATGCATCAATATAAGAGGCTTGACTTCACAGGGTAGAATAGATGTATAATCAAGAAGCTAATGAAAGAGGTGATGTTTTTGGACAAACTAGACATATTAGAACAGAAAATTATGGCCTTATTGGAACTGGTCGGCACACTCAAGAAACAGAATGAGGAGCTGGCCGTCAAATATAAAGAAAAGGAGGAAGAGGTACACGGGTTAAAGCAGGAGATGGAGTATCTCTTGGGAGAAAAGGAACTGGTCAAACAAAAGGTTGCACACCTTATTAAGTGCGTAGATGCATTCTAATAACTTGCACGATACAGTAACAATAAGAATATTTGGGCAGGAGTATAAGGTCAAAGCGGGGGGTAACGAGGAACATATCCAATCGCTGACACGATACGTCAATAAAAAGGTTTTCGATGTGCAGCAGCAGGGTTTTGCTGTATCGACCATGGAACTGGCGGCGATTGTGATGCTCGATCTGGCTGATGAAGTTGCAAAGGCGCAATCAGATTTGAGGGAGTATAAAGAATCGATTTCCGGAAAAGTCGACCAGCTGATAAGCACGATAGATTCCGGATCAGAATAAAGACCCCTTACATAGATACAGACCTTACAGTCCCGATAAGAACCAATATGAAACAGGGAAGGATTTGTTACCGCGCTTTTTTGCGATGCAGTTCTTCATCGAGGTATGAGTTCTACGGCAGTCAAGCAGGGGCTGGCGTGATTGGCGGATAATGCTTCCAAGCATACCTTGATACGGTTTTTTTAAGATTGGTTTTCATCGTCGCCCGTTCCTTTCTCTATAATCCGCCCACCCTCTGTGGAGATGCAGAGCAAATCGGACATCAGGAGACTGATATTAGTCAGGCGTCAAGAGATAGCGCATGAGGAAAAGGAGCGCTTTGAAGCTCAGATAGCCGGTCATATCCGTAATCTCCCGCACTATCAGAATGCTCATCTTATTGCCATCTATTATCCGATACGGCAAGAGGTGGATCTTCTGAGCCTGATGCACGATACAAAGAAGACCGTCCTGTTCCCGAAAGTGGAACGGGATGAATTGTCTTTTTATCCTGCCGATTCCCTTAAAGATTTTCTCAGCGGAGGCTTCGGTATCCCGGAGCCGGCCCGTGGAGAGGCTGCCCAGGTTCATGATATCGATCTGATCCTCGTTCCCGGCATATCCTTTGATTGGAGAGGCCATCGAGTGGGTTACGGGAAGGGGTATTACGATAGGCTGATTCGGACCAACCCTGATGTGTATACCGTTGGCGTGTGTTTTGACGAGTTTTATGTAGGGCGTTTGCCCGATGATCCTTGGGATGCATGTGTGGATGGTGTAGTGACGCAGACAGGTTTTTTTAAATCAAAATGCGAGGTGATATAATGGAAGTTGTATCAATACTTATTTCCGTATTCATAGGGGTTGTCGGTGGATACGCGTTCAATAATTTCGTGAACAAAAAGAAGGGAAAGGATGCAGAAGAAACCTCCAAGAGGATGATCGAGGAATCAAAGAAAGAGGCATCCAACATTATCGCCGATGCTCAGCTCGAGGCAAAAGAGATAATCTTTACCGCAAAGAGCCAGAGCGATTCCGAGGCAAAGGAGCGTCTCCGGGAAGTTTCGGCTATCGAAAAACGCATCCACCAGAGGGAGGAGATGTTCGACAACAAGCTCTCGATGCTGGACAAGCGGGAGCAGGAGGTCAAGAAGAGCGAGCAGTCGCTCGTTGACAGGAACAAATTCGTTGAAAACGCGAAGGCAGAAGTGGAAGCACTGCGAAAGCAGGAGATCGACAAGCTGGAAGAAATCAGCGGCATGGACTCGAAGACTGCAAAGAAGGAACTCATGCTGTCCCTTGAGAGCGAGGCCAGGCATGAAGCGGCGAAGCTTCTGAAACAGATAACGGATGAAGCGGAAGCAGAGGCGGATAAAAAGGCCAAGAGCATCCTCTCGACTGCAATTCAGCGCTATGCGGCTGACGTCGTGAGTTCCCGCACCGTCTCTGTCGTGAACCTTCCGAGCGAAGAGATGAAAGGCCGGATCATCGGCAGAGAGGGAAGGAACATCCGTGCTATCGAGGCGGTGACCGGAGTCGACCTCATCATCGACGATACGCCCGATGCAGTGATCCTCTCGAGCTTCGACCCGATCAAGCGCGAGGTCGCGAGGCTCTCTCTGGAAACCCTGGTGATCGACGGAAGGATCCATCCTTCGCGCATCGAGGAAGTCGTCGAAAAGGTCACCAAAGAGGTCAATGACGGCATCTGGGAGGCCGGACAGCAGGCCACCTTCGACGTGGGCGTGCATGGGATCAGCCCGGAGCTTATCAAGCTGGTGGGGAAGCTCAAATATCGCACGAGCTTTTCCCAGAACGTCTACCAGCATTCCCTGGAAGTTGCGCACCTCTGCGGAATCATCGCCGCCGAGCTCGGCGTCAACCAGAAGATCGCCAAGAGGATAGGCCTCCTCCACGATATCGGGAAGGCCGTGGATCATGAAGTCGAAGGCTCGCACGCCATCATCGGCTCCGAGATAGCGAAGCGCCACGGCGAATCGGCCAAGGTCGTGGAAGCCATAGCCGCCCACCACAACGAGGCGCCCGTGAATTCGATATACGCCTTCCTGGTCCAGGCGGCCGACTCTCTCTCTGCGGCGCGGCCGGGCTCGAGGCGGGAGATGCTCGAAAACTACATAAAGAGGCTCGAGGATCTCGAGGCCATTGCAAACACGCACGAGGGAGTTGCCAAGGCGTTTGCGGTACAGGCGGGCAGAGAAGTGCGGGTCATGGTGGACGTGGATAAGATCAATGACGAAGAGGCCGATCTCCTGGCAAAACAGCTCACCAAGGATATCGAAGCGAAGCTGACCTATCCGGGGCAGATCCGCGTCGTGGTTATCCGGGAGACCCGCGCCGTACGGTACGCCAAATAACAGGAGACGTCATGAAGACCATCGAGGAGCAGTTAAAGGAACTCAAACGGGGGATCGTGGATATTGTTTCGGAAGAGGAGCTCATAGCCAAGCTGAAAAAGGGAAGACCCTTACGGATAAAGGTCGGCTTCGACCCCACTGCCCCCGACATCCACCTGGGCCATACGGTTGTTCTCCAGAAGATGCGGCAGTTTCAGGAAGCCGGTCATGACGTTATCTGCCTTATCGGTGACTTTACCGGCATGATCGGCGATCCGAGCGGCAGGAGTTCGACAAGGCCGCCGCTGACGAGGCAGGAGGTTTTGGAGAATGCCAAGACCTACCAGGAACAGGTGAAGAAGATCCTCGACCCTGACAAGACCATTATGGCGTATAATTCCGAGTGGATGGATTCCATGGTCGTTTCCGATTTCATCAAGCTGGCGTCCATACAGACTGTTGCCAGGATGCTCGAACGGGACGATTTCAAGAAGAGGTTCCAGCAGCAGCACCCCATCAGCATCCATGAGTTTCTTTACCCCTTTGTCCAGGGGTATGATTCAGTGGCCTTGAAGGCCGATGTGGAGCTGGGCGGGACCGACCAGATTTTCAATCTCTTCATGGGCAGAGACGTCCAGAAGGCGTACGGACAGGAACAGCAGGTGGTTATGACCCTGCCGTTGCTGGAAGGCACCGACGGCGTGCTGAAGATGAGCAAGTCGTACAACAATTACATAGGAGTGGACGATGCCCCTGCGGATATGTTCGGCAAGGTCATGTCCATATCAGACGAACTCATGTGGAAGTATTATGAACTCTTAAGCTCGCGGTCTCTCGACGAGATCACCGGTTTGAAGGAAAAGGTCGCAGGCGGCACACTCCATCCTATGGAGGCAAAGATGAACTTCGGTCACGAGATCGTTGAGCGATATCACGGGAGGCAGGAAGCCGATCACGCCCGGGAGACGTTTACCAGGGTCTTTAAAGACAAGGCCCTGCCGGAAGACATGCCCGAGGTAACGCTCAATCTGGGAAAGCCGTGGATCGGCTCTGTGCTCAAGGAAGCGGGTCTAGTGGGCAGCACATCCGAGGCCAAGCGTCTCGTGGCTCAGGGCGCGGTAAGCATCGACGACGAGAAGATCGCGGACAGCGAGCTGGTCCTGGCGAAAGGTTCCTATATTATAAAGGTAGGGAAGAGACGCTTTGCCAGGGTTGGTATAGAATAAGGCGCATTTGCATACGGGGACCGGCCCAGGCGCTGTCCCCGTACTCTCCGGCGGCGCACCTTCCACCCCGAGCCTGTTCCAAGGCTATCATAGAAAACTCTCTGAACGCCGGCTATTGCATCAACAAAGATAAATACGTTTTCTTTGATAATTTATGAATCCTTTATGACGCCCATGCCGTAAATATAGAGCGTCCGGATTGAGATGTCTTGAAAAAATGTTATCATTAAACTCGTCGGAACGGCCGATATTATATGAATCCATTTCACCGGAAACGCATCTAAATCATTGGTGTAAGACGTTCTTTGAAAAAAAAATTAATTTATTAATTTGCCCCTTGACACGGGATATGAATTAACATAGAAAGGGCAGGCCTTGAGGGAAACACCAGAGGCAAAGAGGGAAGAAAAAAGAAATAAAAAAGATTTAAAAACCCTCTTGACAACGCAGCTGATCTTTAATACAAAGCAAACCGCGTTGGACATCAACAAAGCTCTTTGAATCAAGAAAACGTTGACAGATAACGAACAGGCGTGCTTAAACGACTAGTTTGCACGGCGATGATTGATCTTTGAAAACTGAATAGTGGAAGGCGAAAAACAAAAGGTAAGCTATTTACGCAGAAACACAGCGTTAATAAAGCAGGATAAAACACAAGAGTTTGATCCCGGCTCAGAATGAACGCTGGCGGCGTGCCTAACACATGCNNGAGTAACGCGTGGGTAACCTACCCTGGAGTGGGGGATAACCAGCCGAAAGGCTGACTAATCCCGCATACGACCAGCAGGCGTAAGTCTGTTGGGGAAAGATGGCCTCTGCTTGCATGCTATCGCTCTTGGATGGGCCCGCGTTAGATTAGCTAGTTGGTGAGGTAATGG
>DIXF01000017.1 GCA_002448235.1 Syntrophaceae bacterium UBA6087 | reverse complement strand
GTTATCGTTAAAGTTATCGAGTAGGAAAACAGGAGTAAGGAACATGGAGACCCAGAGAATACGCATACGGTTGAAAGGCTATGATCACAAGCTGATCGATCAGTCTGTACAGGAAATAGTTGACGCAGCACGAAGGACAGGTGCACGAGTGGCAGGCCCGATTCCGCTTCCGACCAAAATCGAGAAATTTACGGTTCTGCGGTCTCCGCATGTTGACAAGAAATCCAGGGATCAGTTCGAGATCCGGACCTTCAAAAGGCTTCTCGACATCCTTGATCCGACCCAGCAGACGGTTGATTCGCTCATGAAATTGGATCTCTCTGCAGGTGTTGATGTAGAGATTAAGCTGTAAGGAACGTGGGAGTTGACAATGGTTAAAGCGATCTTAGGCAAAAAGCTCGGAATGACCCAGGTCTATAATGAAAAGGGCGAGTGGATTCCCGTCACCCTGATTCAGGCCGGCCCCTGTTATGTCATTCAGAAGAAGATCAAGGACAGGGATGGGTATGAAGCAATCCAGCTCGGGTTCGCACCCAAGAAGGAAAGCCGGGTAAACAAACCCCTGAAGGGCCATCAGAGCAAAGCGGGCGCCGGATACTTCTATTTTATGAGAGAAGTTCCCTGCGACGATATCAGCGCACTGGATGTGGGCCAGGAAATAAAGGTGGACGGTGTGTTCGCGAAGGGTGAAATCATCGATGTCACCGGCACGTCCAAAGGCAAGGGATTCGCGGGCGTTGTCAAAAGGCACGGCTTCGGCGGCCTTCCGGGTTCTCACGGTTCTCTGATCCAGAGAGAGACCGGGTCCATCGGCAGCGCGACAGATCCCGGCGAGGTCATGAAAGGCAAACGCATGGCCGGGCATATGGGTGATGAGCGGGTCACGGTAGGAAACCTCGAAGTGGTCGATGTTCTCGCAGATGAAAATCTCATCGTAATCAAAGGTGCTGTGCCCGGTGCAAAAGGCCAGCTCGTCGTACTGAAGAAGCAAGGGGTGTAGTGATGCCTACGGTTGAAGTGTACAACATGGCAGGAGTGAAGGTCAAAGATATCGACTTGAGCGATAAGGTTTTTGCCGGCGAGGTGAAGCCCTACCTGCTCCACGATGTCGTTGTCTGGCAGCTGGCGAACAGAAGGGCTGCTACGGCGAAGACAAAGACCCGCAGGGAAGTTTCCGGCGGCGGCGCCAAGCCCTTTAAACAGAAAGGCACAGGCAGAGCCCGCGCAGGGTCGAACCGTTCTCCCTTATGGAGGCACGGCGGCGTAAGCTTCGGGCCGAATGGAAGAACATATAACAGCAAGCTGCCAAAAAAGGTCAGAGAACAGGCTCTGCGCAGCGCTTTGAGCATGAAACTTTCCGAGAACGTGATGAAGGTTGTCGAGACGGTCACGCTCGAAAGTCCGAAGACCAAGCTTTATGCCAATGCGCTGGGTACCTTGGGCATGGAGAACACGCTCGTCGTCATGGGGAACATGAATACGGACATGTCTCTGGCATCGAGAAACCACAAGAGTTCGAAGATGCTCGACGTCCGGGGCCTGAATGTGTATGACATCCTCAAATACAAGGGCCTGATCCTGGATCTCGAAGCGGTTCAGTATATCGAAGAGAGGCTGAAATAATGAAGGACTACACACAGATCATCCAGCGGCCTATCGTTACCGAGAAAGGCACCATGCTCCGGCAGGAAGCGAACCAGATCGTTCTGGCCGTCAGCAAGGATGCAAACAAGATCGAGATCAAGAAAGCAGTGGAAGAGCTCTTCAATGTGCATGTCGAGGACGTAAAGACCATGAACATGAACGGCAAGTCAAAGCGCTACGGACAGCACAAGTATACGCGCTCGGACTGGAAAAAAGCCATCGTGAAGCTGAAAGCCGGCGATACCGTTGAGTTCTACGAAGGGGTATAGGAAATGAGCATACGGAGCTTCAAGCCAACATCCGCAGGGAAACGGTCCATGACCGTTTCGACTTTTGAAGAGATAACGACGGACACTCCCGAGCGCTCGCTCACGACTATCCTGAAGAAGAGCAGCGGCCGCAACAACCTCGGCCGCGTGACAGTCAGGCATCAGGGCGGCGGAAACAAGAGACTGTACCGTATCATCGATTTCAAGCGCGACAAGACCGGCATACCCGGCAAGGTCGTTTCCATCGAATACGATCCGAACCGTTCCGCCAGGATTTCTCTTATCCAGTACGCAGACGGCGAGAAACGCTATATCATCTGGCCCGACGGGCTTGCGGTAGGAACCACAATCATGGCGGCGGAAGATGCCGACATCAGGCCGGGCAATGTCCTGTCCTTGAAGAACATGCCGCTCGGCACATTCGTCCACAACGTCGAGTTCAGGCCCGGCAAGGGCGGGCAGCTCATCAGGTCCGCCGGAACCTTTGCCCAGGTCCTGGCCAAGGAAGGCACCTATGTACAGCTCAAGATGCCTTCCGGCGAAGTGAGAAAGATCTTTGCAGAGTGCAAGGCAACGATCGGTCAGGTAGGGAATTCCAGCCATTCCAATATCACCATCGGCAAGGCGGGCAGAAAGCGCTGGATGGGCATCAGGCCCACGGTGCGAGGCGTCGCCATGAACCCGGTCGACCATCCGCACGGCGGCGGCGAAGGACGGGTCAAGGGAAACCACCCGGTTACCCCCTGGGGTATCTCCACCAAGGGGCACAAGACCAGGAAGCATAAGAAGAGCTCGAGTAATTATATCGTGAAGAGGAGGAAGTAATCGTGGCCCGTTCACTGAAAAAAGGACCTTTTGTAGACGATCACCTTTTAAAGAAAGTACTCGGGGCCCAGGACACAGGCAGCCGGAAGGTGATTAAGACGTGGTCCCGCAGGTCCACCATACTTCCGGAATTTGTCGGGCTCACGTTTGCGGTACATAATGGAAAGAAGTTCGTCCCGGTGTACGTGACCGAGGAAATGATCGGTCATAAGCTTGGTGAGTTCTCCCCGACCCGGACGTTCTTCGGACACGCCGGGGACAGGAAGTCTCAGAAGAAGGGGCACTAGGATGGAAGCAAAAGCTATCTTACGACATACGAGGGTTTCTCCTCAGAAGGCAAGGCTCATCGCCGATATGGTACGCAGCAAACCTATTGCCGATGCCTTACGGATGCTCAACCTCTTAGGGACAAAGCGGGCGCGCACCATCGCCAAGGTTTTGAACTCAGCGGTAGCGAATGCCATGCAGACCGGGCTCGTGGATGTGGACAACCTCTATGTGAAGTCCATACAGGTCGATGGCGGGGTCGTGCTGAAACGGTTCATGCCCCGCGCTCAGGGGAGAGCTACAAAAATACTAAAACGTACAAGCCACATCTCAGTTGTGCTTGATGAGCTGTAGGAAAGGGGTATCTTAAGTGGGACAGAAGATTCATCCGTATGGGTTTCGGCTTGGAATAACCAAGGACTGGAAGGCCAAATGGTATGCTGAAAAGAATTTCGGCGCCCTGTTGGTCGAAGACAGAAAGATCCGCGAATTCGTGAGTAAAAACCTGAGCCATGCCGGCATCTCGAACGTCATCATCGAGCGTGCGGCGAACAAGGTGAAGCTGGTGATCTTTACCGGCCGGCCCGGGCTCGTTATCGGAAGGAAAGGCCAGGGCGCCGAGCAGCTGAAGAACGACCTCGCCAAGTTCGTGGACAAAGAGATCATGCTCGAGATCAAGGAAGTGCGGAGACCCGAAACCGATGCCCAGATCATTGCGGATGGAATCTCAAACCAGCTGGAGCGCCGCGTTGCCTACAGAAGGGCCATGAAGCGCGCCGTCACCCAGGCAATGAGGATGGGCGCACAGGGGATCAAGGTTGCCTGCGCAGGCCGTCTTGCCGGGGCGGAAATCGCACGCCGCGAATGGTATCGCGAGGGCAGGGTTCCTCTTCATACCTTAAGGAGCGACGTGGACTATGGATTCTCTCAGGCATACACCATCTACGGGGTCATCGGCGTAAAAGTCTGGGTGTTCCATGGCGAGATCGTAGCGAGAAAGCAGGAAGAGGCGACAGCGTAAGGGAGATTATGAGCCATGTTGCAGCCAAATAAAGTCAAACACAGGAAGCAGATGCGGGGTCGCATGAAGGGCAGCCCGGAGAAGGGTTCAAGGGTTTCCTTCGGAACCTTCGGCCTTCAGTGCCTGGAGCCCAAGTGGGTAACCTCGCGGCAGATAGAGGCGGCGCGTATCGCCATCACAAGGCATATCAAGCGCGGCGGAAAGGTCTGGATCAGGATTTTCCCCGATAAGCCCATCACCAAGAAGGCAGCGGAAACGAGAATGGGGAAAGGCAAGGGAGCGCCTGAAGAGTGGGTAGCCGTGCTGAAGCCCGGCAGGATCATGTTCGAGCTCGACGGGGTAACCGAGGAGCTGGCCAAGGAAGCTTTTCGTCTCGCAGCGCACAAGCTGCCGGTAAAGACTGGCTTTGTTGTTCGGGAGGGGCTCCATGAAGGTTAAGGAATTACGTGATAAAAATGCCGGCGAACTGGGCGAATTAAAAGTAAAGCTCGCCCGCGATCTCATGAATGCACGGTTCAAGAACGCCCTCGGGCAGTTCGAGAACCAGAGTCTGATCAAGAAGATGCGCCGGGACGTTGCAAGGATCAATACCATCCTCCGGGAGAAGGTGTCATGACGGAAAAGGCCAGAAAAAACGAATTAACAGGGACGATCAGCAGCGATAAGATGGATAAGACGGTGATAGTGACCGTTGAAAGGCTGGAGAAGCATCCTGTTTTTCAGAAATATATTCGCAGAAGGTCCAGGTTCAAGGCCCATGACGAGAAGAACGAGTGCAAAGTGGGTGACAAGGTTCTGATACGGGAGTGCAGGCCCTTAAGCAAGGATAAGTGCTGGAGAGTCGTGAGCATCCTGGAGAGACAGGAATAGGCTGATATTAGTGGAGGCGAGCAATGATTCAGCAACAGACTAGGCTCAAGGTTGCAGACAACTCTGGAGCGAAAGAACTCATGTGCATCAAGGTGCTGGGAGGCTCCAAGAGGCGTTATGCATCGCTGGGAGACATCATCGTCTGCAGCGTGAAGGAAGCCATACCCAGGTCAAAGGTGAAGAAGGGCGATGTCGTCAAGGCCGTTGTCGTTCGGACCAAGAGAACACATAAGCGTGGCGACGGATCGTCCATACGGTTTGATGAGAACTCGGCAGTCATCCTGAACAATCAGAATGAACCTGTCGGTACCCGTATATTCGGCCCGGTTGCACGGGAACTCAGGGCTAAGAACTTCATGAAGATAGCGTCTCTTGCCCCGGAAGTCTTGTAGAGGTGTGAATATGGAAAAGCGTGCAATGGACAGGATAAAGAAAGGCGATACCGTTGAGGTGCTGACCGGCAAAAACCGCGGGAAGCAGGGTCAGGTGTTGCGGGTATTGAACAAAAAAGGACGGGTGCTCGTCGAGCGGGTCAACATGATCAAGAGACACCAGAAGCCGACCCAGACATCCCAGGGAGGGATCGTGGAGAAAGAGGCGAGCATCAATGCCTCCAACCTTGCCCCGGTATGCGGAAAGTGCAAAAAGGGCGTGCGGATAGGCGTCAAGCTCCATGATGACGGCACCAAGGTAAGAGTTTGCAAGAAGTGCGGAGAAGAGCTGGATAAATGAGGTAATGATGATGGCAAGGCTGAAGGAATATTATCAGAAAGAAATCGTTCCGGCTCTTGTAAAAGAGTTCGGGTACAAGAACATCCATGAGATCCCCAAGGTAACGAAGGTAGTTGTCAACATGGGGCTGGGTGAAGCGGTACAGGATGTGAAGATCATCGATAAGGCTGCTGCAGAGCTTACCCTTATCGCTGGGCAGAAGCCGGTCATTACCAAGGCCAGAAAATCCATCGCATCGTTCAAGCTCAGAGAGGGCATGCCGATCGGGTGCACGGTTACTTTGCGCGGCGCCCGCATGTATGAGTTCCTGGACAGGCTGATAAATGCGGTTCTCCCCCGTGTAAGAGACTTTCGCGGCATCTCTCCGAAAGGGTTCGACGGACGCGGCAACTATACGCTGGGCTTGAATGATCAGTCTGTTTTCCCGGAGATAGAATACGATGCCATTGACAAGTTGAGGGGAATGAATATAACGGTGGTCACCACCGCAGGCTCGGACGACGAAGGAAGAAGTCTTTTGACCGCGTTCGGTATGCCTTTCAGGAAATAAGGCGGGAGAAGCTATGGCAAAAAAATCGATGATCGTAAAGCAGCAGAGGCCGAAGAAATTCAAGGTCAGGAATTATAATCGTTGCTCGCTGTGCGGACGCCCGCACGCGTATTACCGCAAGTTCGGCATCTGCAGGATATGCCTGAGGAACTACGCCATGAAGGGCGAGATCCCCGGCGTGAAAAAATCGAGTTGGTAGAGGAGTACGAAGGATGCACACTGATCCGATATCAGACATGATAACAAGGATAAGGAACGGCGCACAGGCTTTTAAGGAAAGCGTCGACATTCCGGCGTCCAAGGTGAAAATGAATATCGCTGAGATCCTTTACAAAGAAGGATACATCAAGGGATACAAGGTCATCGAAGACGGAAAACAGGGATTGATCAGGGTTAACCTGAAATACTTGAACTCACGCCACGTGATTACCGGTATTCAGCGGGTCTCTAAGCCCGGCCGCAGGGTATACAAGAAATCGGATGATATTCTGCAGGTGAGAAAAGGACTTGGTATTACCATTGTAAGTACCAGTAAGGGATTAATGACCGACCTCAAGGCGAGAGCCAATCATGTGGGCGGCGAGGAATTAATAAGGGTCTGGTAAGGAGCTTAAACGAGATGTCTAGAATAGGAAAAATGCCCGTAGCGCTGCCCAAGGGCGTCACCGTCAGCATCGGAGACGGCGGCATCCAGGTGAAAGGCCCCAAGGGGGAACTTTCAAGGAAGCTCGTGGAAAATATCGAGATCAGAAAAGAAGACAACACCCTGCATTTCGTTCCCAAGGATGACTCGAATCGGACAAAGGCATTCCACGGCCTGGTTCGCACCCTTGTGAACAATATGGTGGTCGGCGTCACCGAAGGCTTCATCCGGAAGCTCAAGATTGTCGGCGTCGGCTACAGGGGCGAAATGAAAGGCAATACTCTCGTGCTCAATGTAGGCTATTCCAAGCCAAAGGAATACAACCTTCCCAAGGGGATCGGCGGCACTGTCTCCAAAGACGGCGTCATCGAGCTTACCGGCATCGACAAGGAAGAGCTGGGAGATGTCTGCGCAAAGATCCGCAGGATCAGAAAGCCTGATTCCTACAAGGGCAAAGGTATCCGTTACATCGATGAAGTGGTACGGATCAAGCCGGGTAAGAGCGCTTCGAAGGGTTAGGATACCGGATAAATAATGGAGGAGATGTACCGTGGCTAAGAAAAGCTCCAAAGAAGCTCGGCAATATAGGAAGGACCGGATCCGCAAAAAGGTTGCAGGTACGCCTGACAGGCTCCGGTTGAGTGTGTATAGAGGCAACACCAATATTTACAGCCAGATTATCGATGACACGAAGGGCGTAACCCTTGTAGCCGCATCGTCTCAGAGTCCTGAGGTGAAAGGGAAAGTCAAGGGTTTTACCGTCGAGACCGCTAAGATGGTTGGCGAGCTTCTGGCTCAGAAGGCAAAAGCGGCCGGTATAGAGAATGTGGTTTTCGACCGCGGCGGCTACAGGTATCATGGCAAGATTAAAGCGCTTTCCGAAGGCGCCAGGTCCGGCGGACTGAAGTTTTAAACAAGGAGACGAACGTTGGCAAGGTTTGACAGAGATAACTTTGAAGATACTGAGCAGTTAATCGATAAGGTGGTGTACATCAACCGTGTCGCCAAGGTTGTGAAAGGCGGCAAGAGATTCCGTTTCAGCGCACTCGTGGTTGTGGGAGACGGAAACGGCCGTGTCGGCCACGGAATCGGCAAGGCAAAGGAAGTAGCCATCAGCATACGCAAGGGCTACGAAGTCGCGAAGAAGTCCATGGTGCCTGTCTCGATCATTGAAGGTACGGTGCCCCACCCGATCGTAGGCGCTTTCGGCTCATCGAGGGTTGTCCTCAAACCGGCCGCCCCGGGAACCGGCATCATCGCAGGAAATGCGGTGCGTGCAGTCCTTGAAGCCGCGGGTTTGCGCAATGTCGTTGCCAAGACGCTCGGATCAAGAAACCATAACAATGTTATCCGCGCCACATTCGATGCCCTGATTAATATGGAAACAAAAGAGCACGTTGAGATGAAGAGAGGCCTTTCTCTCGATCAGGCGAGCTAAACACTAGAGAGAAGCGAGGGAAGTACGTTGGCTGACAAAATAAAAGTAACGCTCAATCGGTCCGTGATCGGCAGCACCAAGGGTCAGAAGGCCATTGTGAAGGCTCTGGGGATTTCACGTCGCGGAAGGTCCAGGGTTCTGCCCAATAGTGATGCAACCAAGGGGGCGATTAAAAAGATTTCCCACCTGCTGACCTGGGAGGAGATATAGCTATGATCGATCTGTCGAACTTGACGCCGTCCCCCGGCTCGAGAAAGAAAATTACACGCGTAGGCCGTGGTAATGCATCCGGCCAGGGCGGCACGGCCGGACGCGGACATAAGGGCCAGAAGGCCAGGTCCGGCGGTAAGGTTCCCGCACGGTTTGAAGGCGGCCAGATGCCCATTTACCGCAGACTTCCCAAGAGAGGGTTCAAGAACCCCTTCCGGAAGGAATACGCGGTCATCAATATCAAAGACCTGGCTGATTTCGAGCAGGGCAGCATAGTCGACCTGGCAGCATTGAAGGTTAAAGGCAAGGTCAGAGCTGCGGACACGGCTGTGAAACTCCTGGCCCAGGGCGACATCGCGGTAGCCCTGAATGTAAAGCTCGACAAGGCATCCCAGTCCGCCATGGAAAAGATCAAACAGGCCGGCGGCACTTTTGAAACGATATAAGGGGTGATACGTGGCGTACGGTATTGACAATGTAACAAAGGTTCCCGAACTCCAGAAGCGGATCATATTCACGCTTCTGATGCTTCTCGTGTACAGGATCGGCATCCACATCCCGACACCGGGAATCGATTCCGCCATCATGGCCGAATGGTTCGAGCAGCAGAAAGGGACCCTGCTCGGCATGTTCGACATGTTTACCGGCGGAGGATTACGGACCCTTTCCATCTTTGCCCTCGGCATCATGCCGTACATCAGCGCCTCCATTATCGTTCAGCTGCTCGGGATGATCCATCCCACGTTCGAGCAGCTCCAGAAGGAAGGCGCGGCGGGAAAGCACAAGCTTACCCAGTACACGCGCTACCTCACCGTATTCCTCTGTCTGATTCAGAGCTACTTCATGGCATACGGCGTCGAGCAGATGAGCGGTCCTGCCGGCGAACCCGTCGTGCTGAGCGCCGGGTTGTCCTTCAGGCTCATAGCCATGATCACCATGACGACCGGTACCTGCTTCCTCATGTGGTTGGGAGAGCAGATCACCGAGCGCGGGATCGGCAACGGCATATCCCTGATCATCTTTGCCGGTATCGTTGCAAACCTGCCGGTGGCGATTTATAACAGTGTCCGCCTTACCAGGACGGGCGAGCTTCCGCTGCTTGCGCTGATCTTCCTGGTGGTGTTCATGCTCGCGGTAATCGCCGGGATCGTCTACATGGAGACGGCCCAGCGCAGGATCCCGATCCAGTACCCCAAGCAGATCAGGGGCAGGCGCGTCTATGGCGGCCAGACCACCCATCTTCCCTTGAAGATCAATATCTCGGGTGTTATCCCGCCGATTTTCGCGTCGTCCATCATCGTGTTCCCGGCCACGATCGCACAGTTTTTCCCGAACGTTGCCGCCATGAAGATGGTGGCGGATGCGATGAATCCCGGCGGATGGCTGTATAACCTCATTTATATTATCGGCATCGTGTTCTTCACCTACTTCTACACCGCGGTCGTGTTCAACCCGGTTGACGTGTCGGAGAATCTGAAGAAGCACGGCGGCTATGTGCCCGGTATCAGGCCAGGGAAAACGACGGCGGAATACCTCGATAAGGTGCTCTCGCGCCTCACGTTTGTAGGTGCGATCTACCTGAGCGTGGTATGCGTGCTTCCCGTGATCCTCATGTCGGAAATCAATGTTCCGTTCTATTTCGGCGGCACATCCCTGCTGATCGTTATCGGCGTTTCACTGGATACGATGTCGCAAATCGAGTCCCATCTCATCTCCCGTCAGTATGACGGCCTGCTGAAAACCGGCCGCATCAAGTCGAGGCGATAACATCATAAAAATATAGAAAGGGGAATTATATGAATATTATTCTCATAGGACCACCGGGTGCAGGAAAAGGGACACAGGCGAAGAGAATGATCGACCGCTTGGGCGTTCCCCAGATCTCGACCGGAGACATGTTCAGGGCTGCGGTAAAGGAATGCACCGCCATGGGACTCAAGGCCAAGGAGTGCATGGACAAGGGCGCCCTGGTTCCCGACGAAGTTGTCTGCGGCATGGTGGACGAGAGATTTGCAAAGCCTGATTGCGCCAAGGGATTCATCCTCGACGGATTCCCCAGGACGCTTGACCAGGCCAAATCGCTGGATGAGATCCTCACGAAGATGGGTACCAAGCTCGATCACGTCGTGGTCATCGAAGTACCGGACGACTATCTCGTCGAGAGGCTCACAGGCAGAAGGACCTGCAAGGGTTGCAACTATATGCATCATGTGAAGTTCGATCCCCCGAAAAAGAACGGCGTATGCGACAAGTGCGGAGCCGAGCTTTACCAGAGGGATGACGACCAGGAGGCGACAATCCGCCAGAGGCTGAAGACCTATCATGATCAGACCTCCCCGCTTATTGAGTACTATGGCAAGCAGAGCATCGTGCGGAAGATCGACGGGACAAAGAGTATGGAAGATGTGCAGAAATCGATCACCAAGGCGATAGGGGCTTAAGGCGCTTATGGCGAAGGATGTTATCGAAACAGAAGGGGTGGTCGTAGAGCCCCTTCCCAATGCCATGTTCAAGGTACAGCTCGAGAACGGGCATGAGATTCTTGCCCACATCTCCGGTAAGATGAGAATGCATTACATACGGATTCTGCCAGGTGACAAGGTTCAGGTGGAAATATCACCCTATGATTTGACCAAGGGTAGGATAGTGTACAGATCAAAATAATTTAGAGGACTAGACATGAAAGTGAATGCATCAGTCAAAAAACGTTGCCGGGACTGCAAAGTCATCAAGAGGCATGGACATATCCGTGTCATCTGCAAGAATCCGCGACATAATCAGAAGCAAGGGTAAGGAGGCTAAGCTGTGGCCAGAATCGCAGGAGTAGATTTACCGAGAAACAAGCGTATCGATATCGCTCTGACCTATATATTCGGAGTCGGACATACACGGGCTTCCGAGATCGTGGCGTCGCTGGAGCTAGACCCCGCAAAGAAGAGCGATGATTTGAGCGAGCAGGAGATTGCCGCTATCAGGGATTACATCGACAAGAATATTACCGTCGAAGGTGACTTGAGGCGCGAAACGACCATGAATATCAGAAGGCTCATGGATATCGCAAGTTACCGGGGGTTACGCCACCGGAAAGGTTTGCCGAGCCGCGGTCAGCATACGCACAACAATGCAAGAACGCGCAAAGGTCCCCGTAGACTGGTAGTGGGCAAGAAGAAATAACACGAGGAGAAGCTTCACATGGCAAAAGCGAGAGTTAAAACCGGCAAGAAGAAACTAAAGAGAGACATCAATGACGGTGTTGTCCATATCCAGGCTACATTCAACAATACCATCATAACCATCACCGATTTACAGGGGAACACCCTCTCATGGTCTACGGCCGGTGCACAGGGTTTCAAAGGTTCCAGGAAGTCAACTCCTTTTGCAGCGCAGATGGCGGCTACCGAGGCTTGCAAGAAAGCCCAGGAGCAGGGCTTGAAGAGCGCATTCGCCTATATAAAGGGGCCGGGAAGCGGTCGTGAATCGGCACTGAGAGCCATTAATGCCAGCGGAATCCGTATCACCGGTATAAAGGACGTAACACCGATTCCGCATAACGGCTGCAGGCCACCAAAGAAACGAAGGGTATAAGGAGGAATAGTCTTGGCGAGATATACAGGCCCTGTTTGTAAAATTTGTCGCAGAGAGGGAGTAAAGCTCTTTCTGAAAGGACAGCGTTGCTATACCGATAAGTGCGCCGTTATAACGCGTGAGTATCCTCCGGGGCAGCATGGCCAGGGGAGGGTGCGCGCCAGTGAATACCGCACTCATTTGAGAGAGAAGCAGAAAGTTCGCAGGACATATGGAGTTTCGGAGTCGCAGTTCCGGAAGTACTACGATATGGCAAAGACCCAGCGTGGTGCAACGGGTGAGAACCTCCTGATCCTGCTCGAAAGAAGACTCGACAATATCGTTTACCGCAGCGGGTTCGCTGCATCCCGCGCTGAGGCGCGCCAGCTGGTGGACCACGGACACATCGTTGTAAACGGAAGAAAGTCCGATGTGCCGTCGTTCCTCGTGAAGGCAGGCGATGAGATCAAAGTGAAAGACAAGAGCAAGACTATCGAATCGATCAACCAGTCTCTCGAATTGAGGGAGCAGCGCGGCCTTGTGAACTGGATTGAGGTGAACAAGGATGCGAAGTCCGCTACTGTTATGACACTGCCTGAGAGGAAAGACATGCCCATGGCAGTTGAGGAAACATTGATCGTTGAGTTCTATTCAAAATAAACTAAAAACAAGGGAATAGAATGATTGAGAAGAACTGGAAAGAAATCATAAAACCCGGCAAGCTGGAGATAGTAGAGGGTACGTTTACCAACTCGTATGCGCGTTTCAATGCGCAGCCTCTCGAGCGCGGTTTCGGTGTTACCATAGGCAACTCGCTCAGAAGGATTCTCCTGTCATCCCTCTACGGATCTGCCATTATCGGGGTAAAATTCGAAGAATCTCTGGGTGTTCTCCACGAGTTCTCGAGCATCTCCGGCATTTATGAGGATGTAACCGATATAATTCTCAATCTGAAGAAGGTTGTCCTCAAGATGCATACCGATAAGCCCCAGATCGTATCCCTCGATAAGACAGGGCCGTGCGAGGTCGTGGCAGGGGATATCGCAACAGGCGGGAACA
Source organism: Syntrophaceae bacterium UBA6087 (assembly GCA_002448235.1). Taxonomy (GTDB): domain Bacteria; phylum Desulfobacterota; class Desulfomonilia; order UBA1062; family UBA1062; genus Phosphitivorax. The sequence goes on along the minus strand of DIXF01000017.1, from coordinate 279,053 downwards.
TCGACGTGATCAACCCGGATCAGCATATCGCGACCATCGAAAACGGCATGACGCTGAAGATGGACATGAGAGTGGATTGGGGCAGGGGATATGTGCCTGCCGAAATCAACAAGGAAAAGATCGACACCCATGGATGGATAGCCATAGACGCTATCTTTTCACCGGTGCGGAGGGTATCCTTCAACGTGACTCCTACCATCGTGGGAAGAAGAACCGACTATGACAGGCTCTCGCTTGAGGTCTGGACCAACGGTGTGGTGGCTCCCGACGATGCATTGGCGTATGCGGCGAAGATCAACAAGGAGTATATGGAGGCCTTCATCAACTTCCACGAGGAAGAGATCGAACGCCAGGGCATCAGCGAGGAAGACGACCGGGAGCTGAACAACAACCTGTTCAGAACCGTCGAAGAGCTCGAGCTCTCCGTCAGGTCGGCCAACTGCCTCAAGAACGCCAATATGACTTACATCTATGAGCTTGTGCAGAAGAGCGAAGCAGAGCTGTTGAAGACCAAGAATTTCGGCCGCAAGTCCTTGGAAGAGATCAAGGAAAAGCTCGCGAAGATGGGTCTCCACATCGGCATGAAAATACCGAATCTGCCTTCTCCCGACGAGATCGAAGAGAGAAGAAAGAGGATGGAAGAAGAGGAAAGCAAGTAGGGGGCACTGATGTATCATCGTATTGCAGGTAGAAAACTCGGGCGTAAAGCAGACCATAAAAATGCTTTGATGAAGAACCTCGTCACCTCTCTGATCGTTCACGAGAGGCTCGAAACGACTGTGGCCAAGGCAAAAGAGCTCAAGATGCTCGCCGACAAGATGATCACCCTGGGTAAGAAGGGTGACACGGCAGCGGTCAGGCTCGCTTTGAAGAGTATACAGACCAAAGAAGCTGTCGGGAAGCTCTTTAAAGAGCTGGCCCCTCGGTTCACCAGCCGCAACGGCGGATACACCAGGGTCCTGAAGTACCGGAACCGCAAAGGCGACGGTGCACCCACCGCGATAATCGAGTGGGTGGAATCGGCTGCAGCTGCAGTGGCTGCCGAACCTCCTGCCGAGAAGAAGAAAGCCGCCGCCAAGAAGCCGGTGGAGAAGAAGGAAAAGACTGCTGCCGAAAAGAAGCCTGCCCGGAAAAAGGCTCCCGCGAAGAAGGCTGCAGCAGAAGCCTAAAAGCATGACTTCCAAAGGAGAGATTTGATCAGGGCTGTAAGCGTATCACAGGTCAGCTTTTCCTATCAGAATAGGCACGTACTGCGGGGTATCGATCTAGCGATACCCCGCGGTTCTTATTTTGGGATTGTCGGTCCAAACGGGAGCGGCAAGACCACTCTCGCATATCTCATCGCAGGAATCCTCGCTCCTTCCTCAGGTTCGATCGACCTTCACGGCAACCGCGTAGGCCTTGTGCTTGCAAACCCGGCAAACCAGGTGGTGAGCCTTGTGGTGGAAGAGGACGTGGCTTTCGGCCCCGAGAATCTCATGCTGCCGAGCGAGGAGATCAACAGGCGGATAGATGCGGCCCTCGGACTTGTCCACGGAAACTACCTCAGACAGTCTCTCACCACCGCGCTGTCAGGCGGAGAGCTGGCAAAGGTGGTCTTTGCCGGCCAGCTTGCCCTGGATACCGATGTGCTCGTCCTGGACGAAGGCACGATCATGCTCGACCCGGTCAATCGGAAGATCCTTATCGAGACTGTCCGCGAAATGAATAAAGACCTGAACAAGACGATTATCCACATATCGCACAGGCTCGATGATCTCGAAGCGTCCGACATGGTCGCGGCACTGGACGAGGGGACCATCGCCCTCAGGGCTGACGGGGTTTTCGATCTGGTCAGAAAGATACCGGAGCACACCATCCCGGGGATCGAACCCGGCGCAGGCATTCTCTACAAAAGCTTTCTCCTGCGGCACGGAATAACGGCCACCGACCTTCAGGAGGCCACAAAAGAGCTGGCAAAAAAGCTAAGGGCGATACCTCAATGACCTGAGCTTCCTTATCGCGGTTCGTGGGCTTTTTTTCCGTAAACCCGCTCGTAGGCCTTGCAGTAGGGGCAAACGCCGTCCTCGATAGTCTTGACGAACCAGAAGGCAAAGCCGCTCTGTTTCGCCCTGGCACTCCTGCAAACCGGACATTCTATGCACTTTTTTGCCATCGATTTGTCTTTTTCGCTGATCGTACCCTGATTCATACACACTCCTCCCTCATCGTACCGGTATCTCAAGTGGTGAAAAGACAGTCTTTCTCTTACAATTGCACATACACTATAAGCTCCGGGAGGTCTTCTTGCAAGACCCCCGAAGGGGATATTATCCCATTTCCCGGGTGCAATACTCCTGCGTCCCTACATTTTTTACATAGGTCCGGTACCGATAATGCACAAAGGGGTTACTTATATATCTAGGGCAACTGCGAACGTGAACAGAGAATGGGGTAATCCCCTGGGGAACAAAGCAGGATTTGTCTTGCACAGAGGGAGGACGGAATGAAGAAGATGCTCAAGCATATTATCGCTGTCATGGCAGTAGTGCTTTTTGTCGCCGCAGTATCTGCCTGTCCAAGGCAGGAAGGACCGGCAGAGCAAGCGGGCAAGCAGGTGGATGAGGCCGTAGAGCAAGGTGGAGAGCAATTGGAAGAGGCCGGCGAGAACGTCGAGGATGCCGCCGAAGGACAGAAATAGCAGCGCCTGTTCATACGATATTTACGACAAAGCATCTCAAAATATTTTCCGAGCCGCTGTGCAATAGGTCCCCGTTATTCCCCGGGAATATTCTCTTTGTGTAACGGATCCCGGCGAAGTTCGCTGATGCCGGAGGGGAGCTGCACAGGGGAAACGTCTAAAGCCCATTGTTGAAAAAAGGCAGGAGGGAAGCATGAGAGAAGTAGTGATAACCAGCGCTGTCAGGACAGCCATCGGGAGCTTCAACGGAAGCCTCTCGAATATCGATGCCAATAAGCTCGGCGCGATCGTCATAGAGAGCGCCATAACCCGTTCGGGGATTAAGAAGGAAGACGTGGATGAGATCATCATGGGCATGGTTCTGCCGTGCGGAAGAGGCCAGAACCCGGCCAGGCAGGCGTCTGTCCAGGCAGGAATGCCCTGGGAGGTGCAGTGTCTCACCGTAAACAAGGTATGCGGCTCGGGTCTGAAGTCGGTCATGCTCGGAGCACAGGCCATCCAGACAGGGGACGCGGATATCATCGTGGCAGGCGGCATGGAAAATATGAGCCAGGCTCCGTATTACCTCGATAAGGCCCGTTTCGGCTATCGTCTCGGGCCGGGAAAGATCAACGATCACATGATGCACGACGGCCTGTGGGATATCGTTCACGATTTTCACATGGGCGCCTCCAATGAGCTCGTCATCGACAAATATACGGTCAGCAGGGAGGACCAGGACATCTATGCCCTCAGAAGCCAGGACAGGGCGCTGCAGGCAATAAGGGAAGGCCGTTTCAAAGAAGAGACCGTACCTGTGCAAGTCCCCCAGAAAAAGGGGGAGCCGAAGATCTTCGAGGTCGACGAGCATCCCCGGGAAACCACCTTCGAAGCCCTCTCCAAGCTGCAGCCGGCTTTCAAGAAGGGAGGCAAGACCACTGCGGGCAATGCATCGGGGATAGCCGACGGAGCCTCTGCAGTGGTGATCATGTCCCGCACTAAGGCACAGGAACTGGGGTGCCCGGTGCTGGCAACCGTAAGATCGCAGGCAAGTGCAGGCATCGATATGAAGTTCATCCTTGTCGCTCCGACACTCGCAATCCCCAAGGTTCTGAAAAAGGAGGGATTGAGCACCAAAGACATCGATCTTTTCGAGATCAACGAGGCGTTTGCAGGCTCTACGGTCGCCGTGATCAGGGAGCTCGGCCTCGACGTCGAAAAAGTCAACGTAAACGGCGGATCGATAGCCCTCGGGCATCCCATCGGAGCAAGCGGCGCACGCGTGCTCACGACCCTTCTGTACGAGATGATCAGGCGGGACAGCAAGACCGGGCTTGCCTCGCTGTGCCTCGGAGGCGGAGAGGCGGTTGCGCTTATCGTCAGGAGAGACGGATAACTTTCCCGGAGTATCCTGGAACTTTCATTCATCCCGGGTCGAAGGGGTGCAACGAAAGGGCTCGGTGGACCGGGCCGGGAAAAGAATCAGCCCACTTTGCTCAACGATTCATGGTCATGTCGGTATGCTTTACAGTGTTCAGGGCTGGGTAAATTACACCACAACGTTCGATATTAACTAAATAATACAGTAAATACCATTCGTTAAACACTGTAATAAGCCGGGAAGCCGGTGCATTTGAGCTAGCCCTTGACGGGGATGCCGTCGAATTAATTTACGACCAAGAGGGATGAATAATCTGGTAATCCGTTAACATCAGGATATAACAATCTAAAATTAAATTGGTATTAATATTGCTTCTATTATTAACGAGAAGGCGCAAACACGAAAGGTAGTGCAAAAGGAGAGACAAATGAAGAAGACTTTAATCTTATCCATCTTCCTGATGTTATTTGCCAGTTCGGCTTGGTCGCTCGTAATTACAACGAGCACAGGTTCTTATGAGGCCGGGTCAGTAGATACATTATATTCACCCACTGCAATGGCATATTTTACCTCGTCATACAATGGATACGAGGGGTTCGATGCCGAAGTAGCATGGGTCAGCAGCATACTCGGGGCGGGCATCACCATGGTGGAAGAAGATAAAACCCAGGTGAATGCCGGTAGCTGGGGTGAGGGCATCGATACCGCGACTCAGCATACGGTATGGGGATTTAATTTTGCGGAAGAGTTCGATTATTTTGTGATTAAAACCGGGGAAGGATGCCTGGGGGGCAATAACCACTTCTTGTACACAAACCTCGATAGTTTATACTGGGGAGTAATCGACCTTTCGGTACTTGGTGTAGATATTGAAAACATCTCGAAGGTCAGTCATATCGACGGAGTTGGTGGAGCAGCACCGGTCCCCGAGCCCGCAACCCTTATGCTGCTGGGCAGCGGCCTCCTCGGTCTGGCAGGATTCAGGAAGAAGATAAAATAAGTCTATTTATTACCGGTCATAATAAGGCCCGGAAGAATCTTCCGGGCCTTTTGCTTTTTTATCTGCATCTACCCGTTCGTCCGACAGCCACTACAGCAACGCCAGCCCGTCCGCTACGGCCATGCCCGCCCGGGTAGGACGGAGGACGCTTCCCTCCAACCGGACGAGGCCTTCTCTGACCCACTCCTGAAACAACTTCCCCTCGTGCTTCATCAGATTGCGGCCATAGGTCAGTTCATACCTTTCGAGGTCGATCCCCTTTCTCATCCGCAGGCCGAGGAACAGTGCTTCCATGGCAAGCTCCTCAATGCCGAGCTCTTCGGAGCTGCCTACAGGCAGTCGGCCCTCCTTTAAATCGCGGAGGTAGTCATGAAGCGATTCGTGGTTCCACCACCGCCTCCTTTCTCTGAAAGAATGGGCGGACGGGCCGAGGCCGAGATAGGGGGTGTGATCCCAGTATTTCTGGTTGTGCCGGGATGCTTTGTTCATGGGCAGGGCAAAGTTCGAGATCTCATAATGGATGTATCCCGCGTCTTCCAGGATCTCGGAGGTTTTCATGAAAAAGGTGCGGCGCCTTTCTTCCGTGCCGGGACCTGATTTACGCTGACCGTACCGCAGACCGATAGGCGTGCCGGCTTTCAGCTCCAGCTCGTAGCAGGATATGTGCTCGGGCCCGAAGGCGAGGGCCTTTGCGAGGGAGGCCTTCCACTTCTCGATCCTCTGGCCGGGCAGGCTGTAGATGAGGTCCAGTCCGATATTGTCGAAACCGGCCAGCCGGGCCGACCCCAGGGTATTCATCGCCTGCAGGCTGTTGTGCCTTCTCCCCAGGAAAGCCAGCTCGGAATCGTCGAATGACTGGACGCCGATGTTGATCCGGTTTACTCCCATATCGTGCAGAGCACTCAGGTCGTCCTGGCCGAGGTCCGCCGGGTTGGCCTCGATGGTGATCTCGGAGGAGGGCAGGATGTTGAAGGCCTTACGGATCCTGCCCAGCAGGTTCTCGATCTGCCCGAGGCTCAGAAGCGACGGGGTTCCTCCTCCGAGGTAGATTGTGTCGAACTCCGTGAATTCGTGCCGGTAGCTGTCGATTTCTCTGAACAGGGCACCAAGGTAATCGTCGATGAGCCCGGTATCCGCCATCGAATAAAAGTCGCAGTACCCGCATTTGGTCTTGCAGAATGGGATGTGGACGTACAGCCCGGGGACCTGCTTTTCGCCTGCCATCACGAATCGGTATCGGATTTCAGGACCGCCAGGAAAGCGCTCTGCGGGATGCTGACGGAGCCGACCATCTTCATGCGCTTCTTGCCCTCTTTCTGCTTTTCCAGGAGCTTGCGCTTCCGGGTGATGTCTCCGCCGTAGCACTTTGCGGTGACGTCCTTGCGGAAGGCCGAGACCGTGGAGCGGGAGATGATTTCGCCGCCGATTGCCCCCTGGATGGCGATCTTGAACATCTGCCGGGGGATCTCGTCCCTCAGGCGGTCGCACGCCAGCACGCCCCGGGTGCGGGCCCGGTCGCGGTGCACGATCTGGGACAGGGCGTCGACCTTCTCGCCGTTGACCAGGATATCCAGGAGCACCAGATTGCTCTCCCGGTAGTCGATAAGGTCGTAGTCGAACGAGCCGTAGCCCTGCGTCACGGATTTGAAGCGGTCGTAGAAATCGAAGATCACCTCGGCGAGCGGCATCTCATAGGTGAGCTCCACCCTGCCGGTGCTCGGATAGTGCATGTTGGAGTTTACGCCGCGCTTTTCGATGCACAAGGTCATCACCGCGCCAAGATACCTGTCCGGCATCATCATCGACGCGCGGATGTACGGCTCTTCGCCCTTTTCTATGGCCATGGGGCCCGGGTAATGAACCGGGTTGTCCACATAGATGGTTTCCCCGTTTTTCAGGGTGAACCGGTAGCGCACGCTCGGCACGGAGAGGATGATGTTCAGGTCGTATTCCCGCTCCAGGCGCTCCTGCACGATATCCAGGTGCAGCAGTCCGAGGAAGCCGCACCGGAAGCCCTGTCCCAGGGCGGCCGAGGAGTCCTTCTCGTAAACGAAGGCGGCATCGTTGAGCTTGTATTTTTCCACGGCATCCATGAGCTCTTCATAGTCATCAGAGGCAATGGGGTAGATCGAGGCGAACACAACGGGTTTTGCTTCCTTGAAGCCGGGCAGGGGCTTGGCGCAGGGCCTGTTGTCAAGCGTGATGGTATCGCCGATGCTCACGCTGGAAACAGTCTTGATGCCGGCGATGATGTAGCCAACCTCGCCGGCGGAAAGGCTGTCGCGTTTCTCACGGATAAGCCGGAAATATCCCACTTCTTCCACCCGGTAAACCGAATCGTTGAACATGAACCGGATATTGTCGCCCGCCTTCACGGTGCCGTCGAAGACGCGGCAGTTGATGACGGTGCCCCGGTAGGCATCATAGTGAGCATCGAAGATGAGCGCTGCCAGGGGCGCGTCCGCGTCGCCCTTGGGCGGCGGCACACGCTCGACGACGGCCTCCAGGATCTCGTCGATCCCGGTCCCGTCCTTGGCCGAGCATTTCAGATGGGTATCGGGGTCGAGGCCCAGTTCGGAATCAATCTGCTCGATGACGCGCTCGATGTCCGCCGAAGGGAGGTCGATCTTGTTGATGACCGGGATGATCTCCAGGTTGTGCTCCAGGGCGAGGTAGAGGTTGGCGAGCGTCTGCGCCTGAACTCCCTGGGCCGCATCGATGAGCAGCAGCACTCCTTCGCACGATGCCAGCGAACGGGATACCTCGTACGAGAAATCCACATGGCCGGGCGTATCGATGAGGTTCAGGCAGTAGGTCTTGCCGTCCTTGGCTGTATAGGGGAGCGATACGGCCTGGCTCTTGATCGTAATCCCCCGTTCCCGCTCGATATCCATGTTGTCGAGCATCTGGTCTTTATAGGTTCTTGTGTCGCAGACGCCGGTCCGCATGATAAGGCGATCGGCAAGCGTGGATTTTCCGTGGTCGATGTGTGCAATGATGCTGAAATTACGAATGTCCTTCATATACTTTCCTCGTTTGGTGTCGTATTAGATGTAGGGCCTTTTGTCAATGCCTGTTCGCGTTGACAAAGGGTACGTGGATCGGCCCCGGAAGTATCATTCGAATCCCATGATCTCGTACATGCATTCTCCTGAGATCTTATCCCTTTTCCCCCCCTGGGTGATCGAGCCCTCGTAATCGGCCATCACCCTGAAGTACGTAGGCCGGGCTACAAAGGTGCGGGCGATCCACTGGGTGAACCTGCTCAGGTCCGACACCGTAAGGAGGTCGACCTCCTCGATAAGGGCCTTTTGCCTGATGCGTATGTCCGCCCGGACATCTCCTTCGCTGAAACTGATTTCCACCTGCCGGGGGTAGTGGCGCTTCAGCACGGGATGTGTGGCGAAATCCGTCTGGCGGATCGTCGGGCTCCCCGAGCCCACAAGGACCGTATCGTTCCTGGCGATATACAGGGGCCTGGACCTGATGGCCGGGTCGTAGTAATCGACGTCCGCATAGATGATGGTGTACTCGCCCGCAAGGATGCGGCCCCAGATCCATTTCCGGGTGATCTCGTTGAGAGGTTTTCTGCCCCAGTTGTGGTCGGCATAGCCGGTGCCTGTCACGTGTTCGGCAACGCCGCCTACGGTCAGCGTCCCTTCGATCCGGTTCCGTGCCTGGTGTACTGTCCAGAAGAAGTCGAGGTTGTCCTCGTTCACCCCGTCGCCCCCCTGCGGCCTCCAGCCGGGAGCGGTGGTGAAAAGCCGGAAATCGGCACGTATTCCCTCCATGTCCCAGAGGACATGATAGGTGTTGTCATCGAGGCGCCGGACAAACCCCACAGGGCATTCGACGGCAACGTCGTCTTTGGACGCCTTCATCTCCCCGCCTTCAAGGCTCAGCAAGCGGGTCTCCTTTGACCAGTCCTTGTTATAGAGGGAGAACGTCACGCCAGGCTTGCCGTTCGTGAAGCTCGGGTCGAGGAACACGCCGACAAAGGTCTGCCCGTTGTCGAGGTGGCCGTCGAAGTACCACCATTCGAACGGCCTCTTGCCGACGATCGTATGCTTTGCTCTGTCGGCCGGTCCGGGCGGGTTTTTTCCCCAGTCGATGTAGGTGTCCGAGCTGCCCACGATCTCTTTCGGCCTCTCCAGGTGTGTACATCCCCCCAGGCAAAAGGCGAGGGAGAGGATAAGAAACCGGATACAACCCTTGCCGTGATAAGAGCCGGCCTTTTCCACCGGGTGTCTCCTTTCACTTCATGAGTTCAAGGATTATCGTGCAGGTATTCGTATGATGAATTTCTAGAATAGAAAATAAACCTCCTGCTGGGAATAAGCAAGGGACCCGGGAGATATCTTTATGCTGCAGAAAGGTACAAGGTCTTCATGGAAGCGGAAGATAGTATCCGCTCCGGGAAATCTCCCTTGCCCCAGGCACCTGCTTGGATGCCCGGGGCAAGGGTTCAGTTCGTTTTATCGCTGATGCTCTTTAGTTGAGGATATTGATCCTGCCCAGCGCAGCGCCTTCCGTTCCGTAAATTGCTTCGGGGATGCCTGCGCCGCTTGCCGGGAAAACGCCTCCGAGGAAGTTCAGCAGGGCCATCCATTCCTTGAGCTCCTGGATGCCCGGATACGGGCTCGCATCGATGCGGTACGCCATATATGCAGCCGGATCGATGATGTTGCCCGACTCATCGCGAGGGATGATCTGGAGGCCCATGGAGGTCACGACCCCCATCATCTGGAGGGCATAGAGGTCCACGACGCAATGGTAAACCGTGGTCGTGTCGGAGAGGTCGAGCGGCTCGGCCTCGCCCATGCAGAAGGCATCGGACGGATCGTAGAGCGAGACGCCCTGGACTCCGGCATAGTACGGTGCATACAACGGGTTATAATCGACCTGGATGCCGGAGAAGTTCAGGTAGTAATCCGAGCCGATGGCGGGTGCTATGGTCAGCGCCGCCTCGCAGATATTACGGAGGTCGCCCGCGGTCACGTACAGCGACATGAGGGGATAGCCAGGCGCCGGCTGCGTGGTGTCCGGCGAGATGCCCAGGGGCAGCACGTTGTAGATGTCGGCGAACGATATCAGGCCGGTATTGCCCGGGCATATGTTGTCACGTATGACCCCGCTCGCCACTACGCTGAAGTCGAATGCATTGCCGTCGTTGATCGGGGCAAGCGAGGTGGCTGCCGCGCGGACAGAATCCGCCGCGAGGTCTCCAAGGCCGGTTTCCTGCAGCGATGCGAGTTCGATGGGGAAGGATGTCCGGGAGACAGGTGCGTCGATCGTAACGCCGAGCGCAGCCAGGCCGGCGTTTATGGCTGTATGATAGGCGTCGACCATGGCCTGTATCGCGGGATCGCCTTGTACGGTGTCATCGACCGGGATGTTGCTGAATTTGTACGATACGATTTTGCCCAGGATGGTGTTGTAGTTGATGTCCAGCCGGCTCAGGAATTCGCCGTATTCACCGGGAGAGAAGATGATCGTGTCTGAGCACTTTGCCGCCGTGTTGCTTGTTGCGGTGTGGAAATGTCCGGAGGCGATGATGTCGATGCCTTTTACGTTTTTCGCCAGGTCAGCGTCATCGCCGGTGCCGTCGTTTTCGAGGCCCCCGTGGGACAGCACGATCACGAGCTGTACGCCCTGGTTCGTTCTCAGGTCATCGACCTGCCCCTGGATGAAGGCATAGTCATGGTTGAAGGTAACCGGCTTGGCCACCGGCGCCTTGGTGTCGGCATCCGGGCCCATGAGGCCCAGGACTCCCACCTTTAATCCGTAAGGGTATTCGAAGATTTTTTTGTCCACGATAACGCCGTTGTTCTTGAGATACTGCAGGGGATTGCCCGCGGGGACAACCATGTTGGAGGCTACAACCGGCACGTTGAAGCCGCCGGCGGCGCCGTTGGAAAGGAGCATGGCCAGTCCGGTCGGCGACCAGTCGAACTCGTGGTTGCCCAGAGTGACTGCATCATACTTCACCTGACTGAAAAACTTCAGGGCAATGGGGTCGGCGGCGGTCATGTCGTACACCGTTCCCATGAAGAAATCGCCCGAATCGAAGACCAGGGTCGGTATGTTCTTGGCAGCCTGTTCATTGCGTATGCCGTTGATCAATGTCGCGAGCCTGGCATAGCCGCCCTTGATCTGATCGTTGTCTGCGGTGTTCAGCGGGGTGTAGTCGAGAAACGGCCCGTAACCGCTTGCATGGTGGTGCACGTCGGATGTCTGCAGAATGGTGAAGGATACAGTTCCCAGGCGGCAGCCGCCGGTTGACAGGACCAGGAGAACCATGGCCAGCAATGCAAACCAGTTTCCTCTCTTCATAAAGCACTCTCCTCTCAAATAGCTGTTATGAAACCAAACCGTGAATAGCTGTCGTTCGACCCGGCGGCCGACAACAGGGGTACACGCAACGAAAACGTTTTTCCCGGAATCACTCCATAAGAAACTACAGTATAAAGTATATTTCTCTATAAGTCACCTTCATTCAGACACATGCACCGTGAATGTTTTATGTCCTTTTCGCATTTCATCGACCATCCGGGCTCCGAGGGAAGGAAAAATATTCTTCCGAGTTTTGCACAATCGGCGTCTTGCCAATATTAAAAGCTTATACAGGGGAAAACCAAGGAGGGGTGCCATGATAAAATCCATTTTCGTAGCGGTATTGCTGGGCCTCATATTAACAGCCCCGATAGAGATCAGCGCAGCCGATCAGTGGACCGGGAACGCAAACCTGACTCTGGGAATGAAATATCTGGACGATGTCGACTGGGACCCGGTGGACGATCAAGGCGAGATCGGCATCAGCTTCGATTTCCGCCATCGTGACTGGCCCGTCAGCATTGCCTTGGGTCTGCTTGCGTCGGCCGAGGAAGACGATTATGACGTCTTCGACATAGAAGGCTCTACCAGCGAGGTAAGGCTGGGGATCAGAAAGATCTGGGAGCCTGACCTCACCATGAGGCCCTTTTTCGGGGCAGGCCTGGCATATGTCGATGCAGAGTATGAGGTCGAAACATCCGGGCAGAGAGTCAGCGCTGACGATTCAGGGTTGGGATTCTGGTTCGAAGGCGGGATCTACTGGACACTCAATACAAAATTAAACCTGGGATTCAATATCGGGTATTCCGATGCGGAAGTCACCTTCCTGGGTTCGGATGCCGAAGCAGGAGGGTCACATCTGGCCCTGATCCTCGGGTATCACTGGTAACTTTTTCACACATCAGGCTGTATTATCTGTATCATCAGGTGTAGAAAGCTCATGTATGAGCTTTCTTTGACTTTCCTTTTCCGGCTGTTAAATCTATTGTAGGTGTTAATTATTTTTCACCTATTTCCAAAAAGGGAGTCTCAAGACTTGAGCAGCCGTGACAGCCGGCGTAAGCCGGCTTTAAAGATTCTCGTTGCAGGAGGATTCATCGGCATCCTGCTCACTGTGTTCGCCATGGGGGGGTATCATGCAGCCGGAAGCCCTGCCTTCTGCATATCCTGTCACAGCATGAAAGACGTCGGCGTTCAGTGGCAACAATCCCGCCACAAGCAGTTCGCATGCATTGAATGCCATCTGCCGGACAGCAATATCGTCCGGCAGGTCACCTATAAAGCCAAAGCAGGGATGAACGATCTCTATCATGAAGCGTTAAGGGCTTATCCAGCCTCGATCAAGATATCAGCCGAAGCTCGAGAGATTTCCGAAGGCAACTGCCTGAGATGCCACCGGTCCACAATAGAAAACACCTTCATGGCAGGCCGGGAAGGCACATGCCTCAAATGTCATCACGGCCTCGTTCACGGCTCCGGAAAAGAAACGGGAGGGATCAGCGTTGAATAACAAGAAAAGGTTCATGCTCGTGGGAGCGGGATTCTTAGGAGTAATCCTGGCAGCAGTAGTATTGCAGCCTTTCCTCATCAAGCCTGCAAATACGATGAAGCTGGCCAAGCTGCCTGCAGGCGAGTATGATCCCGCTGTCTGGGGCAGGTATTACCCCCTGCAATACAGCAGCTACAGGAAAAACCTCGAGATGGCTCCTTCTCCCGCGGGGTTCGGCGGCAGTGAAAAGGTGCAGAAGTCAGAGAAGGAGCCGGAAATCCTGATGAACTTTAAAGGCATGCCCTTCAGCATAGACTACACCGAAGACCGCGGCCATCCTTATGCCATCGAAGATCTCAAGGAATCGAAGCGCGTCACATCGGCAACCGTCGGCTCCTGTATGACATGCAAGACAGCCAATATCATAGATGTCTATGAGGAAAAGGGCTGGGATTATGCAAAGCTGCCTCTCGCCGAGTTATACCGGGAAATGAAGCACCCCGTCTCCTGTGCGAACTGCCATAACCCTGCCACCATGAAGCTTAAAATTGCCAACCCCGCCTTCAAAGAAGCCATGCAGAGAAAGGGCGTCGACATAGACAAGGCTTCCCGGGAGGAAATGCGCAGCTATGTCTGCGGCCAGTGCCATGCCGAATACTATTTCGAGCCAAAATCGAAGAAGGTCGTATTCCCATGGGACAAGGGGTACCTCCCCGGAGAAATGTATGCCTACTATGAAGAGAAACCCGCAGGTTTCGAGCACGACTGGATACATCCCGATTCGCAGGCCAAAATGCTGAAAGCCCAGCACCCTGATTTCGAGACATGGGCCGGAGGCGTCCACGGCAAATCGGGCGTATCATGCGCAGACTGTCATATGCCGTTCATGCGCAGCAAGGGGCAGAAGTATTCGTCGCACCAGGTGACCAGCCCCATGAAAAGCGCGGAGGAATCTTGCGGGGTCTGCCATACTCAGGGGCTGGACTGGCTTCTGGAGAGGGTCAGGACAGAGCAAAACAATGTCTGGCAGCTGCAGCATACCGCAGGACAGGCGGTTGCCCGGGCGCATGAGGCCATCGCCAGGGCCGCAGCCGTGGGCAATGCCGACAAGGCCGGGCTGGAGCAGGCAAGGGAGCTGGTCCGAAAGGCCCAATGGTTCTGGGATATGGTGGCTGCGGAAAACAGCATGGGCTTCCACAATCCCGATCAGGTCATGAACACCCTGGGCCGGTCCATCGACCTGGCCCACCGGGCAGCCGCCGCTGCCAATAAAGCCGCGAAGACCAACCTGTAAAAATGCTTAAGGCAAAGAGAGGGCAACCCCATGATGATGACTCATGATCAGGCCAGGGAATTCGCTTCCCGATGGCTGCCTGCCTGGACGGGCAACAACCCTGAAAAGCTGGCTTCATTCTATTCCGATGACGCGCTCTATCTCGACCCGTCGATACCCGGCGGTGTCAGGGGAAAGGAAGGCTTGCTGAAATATTTCGAAAAGCTTCTTGCCGCCAACCCCGGATGGGTGTGGACGCAGATCGAGCCCATTCCCATGGAAGACGGCTTCCTGAACAAATGGCATGCAAAGATCCCGGTCGGGCATAAGACCATTGAATGCATCGGCGTCTGCTTCGTTCAGTTCGACGGACGGGGAAAGATCAGACGCAACGAGGTTTATTTCGACAGGCATGAACTGGTTTCGGAGATCCTGAACTATTCCCGGAGAAAATAAGTACGGAAGGCTCCCCGGGTCTCGGGCGACTAACCTTGCGCATACCGGATTCGTATGTCCTCATGCTTACCTGCGTTTGCATAATGAGTGAAATAATATTAAATGAATACTATGGCTAACCGGGACGACATCGTCTTTCAGGTCAGAGGGCTGACAAAGGTTTACCGGATGGGCGAGGTGGAGGTGCATGCGCTGCGTGGCGTGGACATGGAGCTCTACCCCGGAGAGCTGGTCGTCCTGCTCGGGCCTTCGGGGAGCGGGAAATCCACGCTGCTCAACATCCTGGGAGGCCTGGACACGGCGTCGGACGGCCATGTCTCCTACCGCGGCAAGGACCTTACAAGAGCAAACGAGAAGGAGCTGACCGAATACCGGCGCTACCACGTGGGATTCGTGTTCCAGTTTTACAACCTCATCCCCAGCCTGACGGCACTGGAGAATGTCGCGGTGGTGACCGAGATCGCGGTGAGCCCTATGGATCCCGGAGATGCGCTCGCGCTGGTGGGTCTTTCCACCCGTCTCGACCATTTTCCCTCCCAGCTCTCGGGCGGCGAACAACAGCGCGTAGCCATAGCCAGGGCCATCTCCAAGAATCCGTCCGTGCTCTTGTGCGACGAGCCCACCGGCGCGCTGGACTCGGAAACCGGCGTCATGGTGCTTGAGGCCCTCGACAACGTCAACCGCACCCTGGGGACCGCTACGGCGATCATCACGCATAACGCCGATATCGCGGGCATGGCCGACCGTGTCGTGCACCTGAGCAACGGCCATATTACCGATGTCTCGCAAAACGAGGTGAAGAAGTCTCCGAGGGATATTACCTGGTGAAAACATGAAGGCCCTGAACCGCAAGCTCCTGCGGGATCTCTGGAGCCTCAAAGGCCAGGCATTCGCCATCACCCTGGTGGTCATGACCGGCGTGGCCACCTTCATCATGTTCATCAGCACCATGGACTCGCTGAACCTCACCCGCCAGAAGTACTACCGCGACTTCAATTTCTCGGACGTTTTCGTGAACCTGAAGCGGGCCCCCGAGAGCCTGAAGAGCCGGATAGCCGAGATCCCGGGCGTCAATGTCGTCGAAACCCGCGTTTCCGCAGAGGTCAAGCTCGACATCCCCGGGTTCTCCGAGCCGGTAATCGGAAAGCTGGTCTCCATCCCGGACAACGGCAAACCTCTCCTGAACGGGCTGTATATCCGCAAGGGCAGGCTCGTGGACCCTGCCAAGGACAACGAGGTCGTGATCAGCGAGACCTTTGCAAGCGCCCACGATTTCAGGATCGGCGACAGCTTCGGCGCGATAATCAACGGCAGGTGGAAGACGCTCCGCATCGTAGGCGTGGCGCTTTCGCCCGAGTTTGTCCTGCAGATGCGGCCCGATGCCGTGAGCCCCGATTTCAAGCGCTACGGAGTCCTCTGGATGGCGCGTGACGCCTTAAGCCAGGCCTATGACATGGATGGCGCCTTCAACGATGTGGTCCTCACCGTATCCCCCCATGCAGACGTCGACGAGGTCATCACCCGGCTCGACAACCTGCTGGACCGCTACGGCAGCCTGGGCGCCTATGCCAGGGAGGACCAGCTCTCGCACCGGATCATGACCGACGAGTTCCGCCAGCTGAAAAGGAGCGCCGAGATCTTTCCCACGATCTTCATTGCAGTCTCGGCCTTTCTCCTCAACGTGGTCATCAGCCGCATCGTGAGCACGCAGCGCGAGCAGATCGCAGCACTGAAGGCCTTCGGCTACAGCAATTTCCAGGTGGGCGTCCACTATGCCCAGCTCGTGATCCTCATCACCCTGGTGGGGGTAGTCATCGGCACCGGCCTGGGCATCTGGATGGGCAAGGCCCTGGGGAACGTCTACATGTCGGTCTACCGCTTCCCTTTCCTGATCTACCGGCTGCGCTTCATCGTGGCAGGCTCTGCGGCGCTGATCACCCTTGCCTCGGCCCTGCTCGGCACCATACACGCGGTATGGAAGGCGGCGAGCCAGCCGCCAGCAGAGGCCCTAAGGCCCGAGCCTCCTGCCCGGTACCGGAAATCCCTCATCGAGAATACCCCTCTTGCCCGCTTTCTCACCCAGCCTACAAAGATCATCGTGCGCAACATCGAGCGCAAGCCCTTAAGGTCTTTCTTTACGGCCTTAGGCATCGCCACAGCCTGCGCCACCATGCTCACGAGCGGATTCTTTCAGGATGCGGTGAAATACATCGTCAACGTCCAGTTCGTGTTCTCCCAGAAGGAAGACCTGTCCGTTTCGTTCACCGAGCCTACTTCGGGCAGGGCGGTGTATGACCTCATGGGCGTGCGCGGGGTTCGTTACGCCGAAGGATACCGGGTGGTGCCGGTCCGCTTCCGAAACGGCAACCGCACCTACAAGACCGTGATCACCGGCATCGAAAGCGGCAGCCGCCTGCGCCATATCCTGGACGTGAACCTCAAAGCCCACCCTGTGCCTGCCGAAGGCATCATTCTCACGGACTATTTCCGGGAAGTCCTGGATATAAAAACCGGCGATATGCTTACGGTCGAGATCCTTGAGGGAAGCAAGCCGATCCGCCGGGTGCCGGTGGTCGGATTCGTCCAGCAGTACATCGGCCTCGTGGGCTACATGGACCGGAAATCCCTGAACCGCATGATGCAGGAAGGCAGCGCCGTCTCGGGCGCATATGTCACGGTAGACCCGATGTCCATGGACCGGCTCTACCGCGAGTTCATCGAGATGCCCCGTGTCGCTGGCACGGTCGTGCGCAGGGACGAGGTGAAGAATTTCTACGAAACCCAGGCCCGGGCCATGCTCTTCTTCACCTTTATCGCCATGCTGATGTCCGGGGCCATCGCCTTCGGCGTCGTGTACAACAGCATGCGCATCGCGCTCTCCGAAAGGAGCCGCGAGCTGTCGAGCCTGAGGGTGCTGGGCTATACGCGGGGAGAGATCTCGTATATCCTCCTGGGCGAGCTCGGGCTGCTTACCCTGGCGGCCATCCCGCTGGGGTTCGCCATGGGCAAGGGGCTGTGCATCTATATCGCCCGGGCGCTGGGCTCCGATCTGTTCCGTGTCCCGGTCGTGATAGAGCCCGGCACCTATTCGCTGGCCGCGACCGTGGTCCTCGTGTCGGCCGTATTCTCTTCGCTGGTCGTACGCCGCAGGCTCGACCGCCTGAACCTTGTCGAGGTTTTGAAAACCAAGGAGTGAGATCATGGATATCCAGAAAAAAAGGCGCATCGGTATAGCGGCCGTTGCTCTCATCGTCGTTCTGGCCGTTGCATACGGGTTCATGCCAAAACCCGTACCCGTGGACGTGGTCCCGGCGGCCAGGGGCCTGCTCCGGGTTACGGTCGAGGAGCAGGGCAAGACGAGCGTGAAAGACAGATACGTGATCTCGGCCCCTGTCTCCGGCTTCTTGCGCCGCATCGAGCTCAAAGCCGCCGATCCGGTCGAGCAGGGAATGCAGGTTGCCTTTATCGAACCGGCCAGGTCTCAGGCCCTCGATCCCCGGAGCCGGGCAGAAGCGGAAGAGGCGGTCGCCTCTGCGAGGGCGAACCTGAACGCGGCCCGGCAGCAGGAGCACGCGGCAAAGGCCGATGCGGACTACGCTACGGACAGGCTTGAGCGGTTCAAGTCACTCTACGAGAGACGATCGATTGCGAAGGACACCCTCGACCAGGCGGCTTCCGAATCAAAACGGGCCCGCGCCGTCCACAGCTCGGCCGCTGCCCAGGCAAACGCCGCCGGGGCAGAGCTTGCCAGGGCGGAGAGAGTGCTGGAGAACTACGGCGCCGGACGGGCGGTTTCTTCCCGCGACATCGTGGCGGTGCAGTCGCCCGTGCAGGGCAGGGTGCTGCGCCTGCTCCGGGAGAGCGAGGGCGCGATCGGTGCAGGCGAGCCGATCATGGAAGTCGGCAACCCGGGTAATCTCGAGGTGCGGGTGGAAGTCCTCTCCTCCGATGCCGTGAAGATCGGAAAGGGAACGCGGGTGCTCTTCGAGCACTGGGGAGGAGGAGTGCCTCTTTCCGGTGTCGTGAGGGTGGTCGAGCCCGGCGGGTTTACGAAGGTCTCCAGCCTTGGCGTCGAAGAGCAGCGCGTCGTGGTCCTCGTGGACTTTACCACTCCCCGCGAAGTATGGGAAAGCCTCGGCGACGCGTACCGTCTCGATGCAAGCTTCATCACCTGGGAAGGCAAGGATGTGCTCCAGGTTCCCGCCGGCGCAGCCTTCCGCTCGGGCAAGGGGTGGGCGGTCTTCGTTGTGGAGGACAACCGGGCCAGGCTTCGCGCAGTCCGGGCAGGCCGCAGCAACGGTCTCTCCACAGAGATAGTCTCCGGCCTCAAGGAAGGGGAGACGGTGATCGCGCATCCGGACGACACCATCGAGGACGGCACGCGCGTTACACCTGCTGCGGCTTGAACGCAGAGGTCAGGACAATGGGAGATGCCGGATTATTTTTAGAGGTATTACAAAAGGAGGGATCGATATGAAAGAACCAAGGGGCATCACAATCCGCTGGACCGCCTTCTTGTTGCTGGTTTTCTGCGCCGGCTGTGCGGACACCATGCGTCAGGCCAAACAACCCCTGCCGAGCCCCGAGCTCATGAAAAGGCACTGCGAGCTTATCGGCCCGCCCCGGGTGGTGAAGGTTTCCGAGCATGTGTGGGCTGCCATCGGCTATGACCTGGCAAACGAGATTCTCATCCACACCCCGGAGGGCAACGTTATCATCGATCCGCTCATGAGCCCCAAACGCGGGGAAGCCGCAAGAAGGGACCTTCTGTTGAATGCGCCGGAAGGGCCTGTGAAGGCGATTATCTACACCCACAGTCATATCGACCATATCGGGGGGGCCTCTATCTGGATGGACGACAGTCCGCAGATCTGGGCAACGGAGAGCTTCGTCGGTCACCTCTATAAGCAGTACCAGGTCTTCCTCCCCATCGAGACGATCCGGGGCAGGCGCCAGTTCGGCGATCACGCCGCTCTGGAGGATCTCCCCTGCAACGGCATCGGCCGCCGAACGGATATACGTGCAGCCCAGGAGGGAGCCGGCATCCGCCTCCCCACACATACCTTTTCCGGTTCGCAGCGGTTGACCTTCGGCGGAGTCACGATCGAAATGATCGAGGCCCACGGTGAAACCCACGACCAGCTCATTGTCTGGGTCCCCCAGGACAGGACCGTGGTCGCCGCCGACAACTTCTACTGGGCTTTCCCGAACCTCTACACGATTCGCGGCACGAGCCCGAGGCCTGTGGACGACTGGATCAGGAGCATCGATAAGATCAGGCGCTTAAAGCCCGAGCGGCTCGTTCCCTGCCACACCGTCCCCATAGAGGGCGAGCAGGAGATCAATACCATTCTCACCAATTACCGCGATGCCATCCAGTGGGTCAGGGATGAGGTCATCCGGAAGGCGAACAAGGGAGAGGACCTTCCGACCCTGGCTTCGAGCATCGGCCTCCCGCCCCATCTTACGGGGCTGCATTATCTCGAAGAATTCTACGGGCAGATCGACTGGTCTGCCAAGGGCATCTACACCGGCAGCCTCGGGTGGTTCGACGGCAGGCCGGAGGAGCTCTACCCCATGAACGTCCGTGAGGCGTCCCGGAGGGAGGTGGCTCTCATGGGAGGACCCGGGAAGGTCTTGGAGATGGCTGACGCGGCCCTGCAGGCAAACGACTTCCGCTGGGCGGTCCATCTGCTCGCCAAACTCTCAGACAGCGCCATGGCAGAGGCCGGCATGAATGACTCGCTCAAGGAAAAGCAGGCCCTGGCCTATGAGAAGCTGGCCTCCACCCTGTATAATCTGAACGGGCGAGGCTACCTCCTGGAGGCAGCCCATGAGATCAGGCACGGCATCCAAAAGCCCGCCCCTGTAAAGCTCGATGAGAACATCGTGGCCAGGATCCCCCTGGAGGCAATCTTCACGATCATGGCCTCCAGGCTCATCGCGGAAAAGGCCATGGAGGTACACGAGGCCGTATACTTCGAATTCCCCGACGAGAAGAAGCGGTTCATCGTGACGGTGAGGAGAGGCATCGCCGAGGTCGTCGAAGGCGATCCTCTGCCCGGGACGCCTGAGCCGGTGGCGACGCTCGTCACCGATGCGCTCACCTATCGCAAGATGGCCGCCAAGATCATGAGCCCGGTCAAGGCGCTGGCCTTGCGCAAGATCAAGGTGCAGGGGAGCTGGACCGGATTCCTGGCCTGGAACAGTCGTTTCGATCTCGACTGACATGCCCTGGGCCTTCCGGACAGGCGGAGAGCTTTTCTCTCCCCAACCCGATCCCTATAGTATCAGTACGCTCCTGCGGGGGTCGAGCGATCAAAGGGGGACATGAGCCATGAAAAAATACCTCATGCTACCGGTAGCCGTGCTGGCATGCGCATTCACCCTTGGCGGTCAGGCTTATGGCGCCCATGGGGAGGCGCAAGGCAAGATCAATGTGAATGCCGCAACGAAAGAGGAGCTGGCGTGGTTCTTCTGGAGAAGCGGGATTGGCGATTCGGTTCAAGTCGCTGAGAATACCATTGAATATCGAGAGACAAACGGGCCTTTCAGAGACATAGACGAGCTCGGAAAGGTCAAAGGCATAAACGATTACGGGCTCAACCAGATACGTCTTTGGGTAAAGGTGGAAGGCGAATCGGATTACAAGCCCGAGAAGGAGGAATCGCCAGGGAGGTACCCGTATCCGGGAACACCTGTCCCCAGAGACGGCGCATCGAAAGGGAATTTCCCTGAAGACGAGCCGTATGGACCCTGGCGTCCCAGGCCGTGATTACCGCCCTGGTAGGCCTGTAGCGAGCGGACTGGCCGGGAAAAGAAGCACTGACTCTAAATCCAGCCGAGTGCGCCGAAGACCACGAGACCTGCAAGATTTATCGCGCCGAGAATCCCGATGAATGTGAAGCTCTTTTTCAAAGGCGCATCGTAGCAGTAGACCGCGGCTGCAAAGAACGGGACATAGACGGTCAGGAAAACCGGGAATGCTCCCCAGAAGGGGTAAACCCAGACAAAGGTCGGCGTTCTCACGAGGAAGATCTCGATGATGCTGGCGGCCGCGGCTGTGGAGACGGCTACGAAGACCCTGCTGTTGATCCCCAGCATTTTGGCGTTCACGTCCTTGGGCAGGAGCTTCGTGGTGACGATGCCCGCGATGGAGAACATGAGGCTGATCTCGATGCCAACCCCCACCATGATGGAGAATGCGGTTCCCGTGGGTACGGTCCAGAGCGCATGTCCCGATACGTGCTGGATGACGGCATTGGCTATCTCCACGAACCAGTGGACCATGTATAGGCCGAGCCCTCCGGCTATGGCCTTGTAGTTGCCCCGTTCATACTCGTTGCCGTAGATATACAGGACGATGACGATGAGTGGGATCGCATACCACTGAAACTGATCACCCGACCTTAGAATGCTCAGCGCCTGACTCGTTGCTTCCGGATGGTTCAGGACCATGCTTTTCTCCTCTCTGTCAATAAAGAATAATGACCAAAAGCTCAAACCGTTTAGATAATAACTGCTAACCGTCTAAAAGGAAAGTAAATAAGTTAATAACGGTAAACAATATTAAAATTAAGTCATGGCCGTCAGGGTGGGAATGCTGAAGAGTTGGTCGGGGTGACACGGCCTCTCTTCAATCGGGATATTCGGGATAAATGGTCTTGGCGCATTCCGGGCAGAGGCTGTGGGTGAAAACAGCGTCGGAGTGCTTTATGATATAGCTTTCGATCTGGTTCCAATACCCGGTATCATCGCGGATTTTCTTGCAGTTCGCGCAGATGGGGAGCATGCCCCTGAGGGTCTTGACGTCCGCCAGTGCCTGCTTGAGTTTTTCGACCAGGTCCTCCCTTTCCAGGGCTGCTTTCCTGCGCTCGGTGATGTCCCGCGATACACCGTGTACCCCGGTTATCCTGCCGCTGTTATCGCGGATCGCTGTGCAAAGGAGCTCCATCCATACCGTTGAACCGTTCTTGCAGAAATATTCCAGCTCGAGCCTGATCGTCCTCCCCGGATCGACTCCCGGTTCGTGATCGCGTTTGAGCTCTGCATCCAGTACGTCCATGATGTAGGCCATGGACGCCGGGGTCAAGGATTGGGTCCGGTATCTCTGTATGAACTCTTCAGCCCCGAACCCGGTGACTTTTTCGATGGACGGGCTGATATAAGTAAGGTGAAAATTCAGATCCATCGTCCACATGACATCGTTTGTCTTTTCGGTCAGGAGGCGGTATTTTGCCTCGCTCCGGCGCAGGTGCTCTTCCTTCTGCATCCGGCTGTCCTCGCTTCCGATGGCCGAGGCGATAAGCCCGAGGACGCGACGGTCATCGTCGCTGGGCAGATAATCCCTCTTGTACATGACGCAGAGGGTTCCAACAGACTTGCCCTCGCACTTCACGGCCTGGCCGAAGTAGGTTTTCAGCCCGTACGGACGGACATGGGAATCGGTCTTTAGATACGGAGTGCCGGGCAAATCGGTGACCACCACCGGTTTGTCGTTACCGCTGAGAATCACGTCAGCGCAGATGTGCCCTTCGGGGACGACTTCTGCCTGGAAGTCAGGAGGGGTCTGCCACCTGCCTGCGGAAAAGAGCAAGTCCTCCTGTATGCGGTTGTACAGGGCCCAGTCGGCGCCGAGTGTCTCGCCGCAGAGTTCGGTCAGCATGTTGATGTTCGACATGTGATCTGCTCCCAGCCCCAGGATGCAGGCATTGATCTTCTCCAGCCTATCCCTCTGTTCTTTGAGTGCGGCCTCGGCCCGATTGTGTTCGGTGATGTCGAGGATGCCTCCCACAAGGCCGGCGACCCGGCCGTCGGCACCGGCATATATCGCCTTGTGGAAAACGACATCATGCCTGCTTCCATCGGCGTGTCGTATGGACGCCTCGTACACCTGCGTCTCCGGGTGTCTGAACAATGCCGTGTCCGCCTTGTGGTATACTTCCGCCAGATCAAGGGGATACATTTCGAATACGGTCTTTCCGACAATCTGATCCTTTGATGAACCGATAAACTTCTCAAATGCGCAATTGCATCCGCGGTATACTCCATCGATGTCTTTGTAAAATACCGGGATGGGAATGGCATCAAGCAGCTGCTGGTAAAAATTCAGCCCTGCATGCCGCGCCCCTCTCAGTCCGTCCCGGGAGGGCGACTCCTCCAATTCGATACCACGCCTGATAGTATCGCGAAATCCATCAGCATCATGCTCCTGTAATCTCTCATCATTTTTCATATATGCCACCTCAACCATCCAGGCAGGTACTGCTGAGAAATACATTCCATCCCATTTTTTCCATTCTAAATAATAATGTCTGCCATATTGGAATGATAGCCCCGAGATAGAAAATATTCTCGATTCAGCTTCTATAACAATAATTCGGAGAAACAATACCGCGTCAGGCAGGCAGCTTTGTCATCTCATCCAGCCGGATCTTCAGTTCTTCGGAAACCGTGTCTCCGGCTTTGAGAGCCACTCCGGGAACGCCCCCGAAAATCTCGTATGCACGGTTGAGCACCGGGTCGTCCCACACGGCATCAAGCGGTCCCTTGACCATTGTCTCGGAGGCAAAGGCCTGCCCGAGTCCTCCGAGCCAGCTCACCACCATGTGGTTGCCGACCCTGGGCACGATCCTGCTCGTATCCATAAAATCGTTTTTCTCCGACTCCGGCATGATCCGCCTGTTTTCCAGGAGCCAGGCGAGAGAAACCATGTCGTGGGCCACGACCGACTCCGATGCGATCACCAGGCCGGTTTCCGGCTGGAAGACATACCCTTTGTCCGGGCCGAAGGTGGCGAGGATCTTATCCGCCAGCGTGACCACCAGCCTCTGCTTGGCCAGCAGAGTGTGCACGGTGTTGCCTTCGGCCGTCTTTTCGTGGAGCGTGCCCGCTTCCCGGTGGTATTCCAGGCGCGTGTCATGGCGCCAGTAGCCCACGGCGGCTTTCAGGCCCAGCGTGCTGCCGGCCAGAACATGGCGGGCGCAACGGGGCATGAGCACTATATGCTGCGCTTCTTTAAGGATATCGGGCATCATAAGGCCTTTCTTCCAATGGGAACCTTCGGCAGGGGCGTCTTCATAAAAGGCATCCCACCCGGCTTCCTCGAAGCAGTAAAGCTCGGCACCCGCAGCCTTGGCGGCCTCAGCCAGGCCCGAGGCTTCCATGAGTTTCCGGGAGCTGCCGGATACGCCCGCTGGAGAGAACCTCACGTGCTCCACCCCGGACATGTCTCCGACAATCACCCTGCCTGCTCCTTTCTCTATGAGGAGCTCGACCATGGCGGCAACAGCAGCCGGGCTGGTGGTGGAAGGGTAGGGATTGCCGGAGTTGACGACCGGCTTGATGAAAACCGTATCGCCCCTGGACAGCCAGGAAAAGTCAGTGGCCGCTTCCGCACAGGCGCGGACCGCTGATTTCTGGGCCTGCTCGGAAGGATCTTTATTCACCCCTGAAAGGAAGACGTTTGCCTTTGGTCCAGGCGCAAGCGGTTTGCGCTCTCTCGTGGCTTGTGAAGACGCACGAGCCTCTCTGTCCAGCGGCCATGCCGCCATTGCAGACGCGCCGGCTGCCAGTTTCAGGAATTTTCTTCGGTTCATAGCCTACCCCCTTGTCCTTTAATAATACATACATTTCATGAGAAATAAAATTGTTATGGCAGGCCGGCAAGGGGCTAGAGAAGCTTTTTCCTCTGGTAGCGGAAGGTGCAGTTGTTCATGCCGAGAAGCCTGGCGGCCCTGCTCTCGTTCCCTTCGGCGTATTTCAGAGCGGTTTTGATGAAACGCCGTTCGAATTCCTCGACGGCCTGTGCGAGGTCGATGCCTTCGGGAGGGATAACCGGTTCTTCATTCGGGAGGAATGCCTCGGGAGCAAGGCCTTTGATATCTTCCCTGCCCGGCATGCCCATGCCCATATCTTCAAGTTTCAGCTCAGGGCCTTTTCCGATGAGCACGCCCCGCTCGATGAGATTTTTCAGCTCGCGGACATTGCCCACCCAGTGATGCTCCTGAAGGGCCTTCAGGGCTGACTTCGATATCTTCGTGAATTTTTTATGATACTTGGTGCCGTACAGAATGAGGAAATGCTCTGCCAGGGGAATGACGTCCTCCCTGCGCTCGTTCAGGGAGGGGACATGGACAGTCACCACGCCCAGCCTGAAATACAGGTCGTGCCTGAACGACCCCTCGTCCATCATCGCCTTTACGTCCTTGTTCGTCGCCGACACGATCCGTGTACGGATATGGAGCTTTCGGGGAGAGCCGACACGATAAAACTCCCCGTTTTCCAGGAAGCGCAGGAGCTTTGCCTGGGCCTGAAGACTCAAGTCCCCTACTTCGTCGAGAAAGAGAGTCCCGTCCGCGGCCTCCTCGATGAAACCCCGTTTGCCCAGAGGCTCTGCACCGCTGAACGCCCCCTTTTCATACCCGAACAGCTCGCTTTCGATAAGTTCCTTGGGGATGGCTGCACAGTTGAGCGTCTGGAAAGGGCCCTTGAAGTTCGGGCTCCGGTAGTGGATGGCCTGCGCGATAAGCTCCTTGCCCGTACCGGTCTCGCCCAGGATGAGTATGGGGGCGTCCGCACTCTGTGCCGCCCGCGTGATGAATTCCATGATCCCCTGGATCTCGTTGCTCTGCGCAATGAAGTAGGGCAGATTTTCCTTCAGATAGTTTTCCTGGAGCAGCCTCACTTCCTTCCGGAGGCGGATGGTCTCCAGGGCGTTTTGTATGGCGACCCTCAAGCCGCCCATGACGATGGGCTTCAATACATAGTCATAGGCCCCGAGCTTCATTGCCGATATGACGGTTTTGATGTCCTCGAACGCGGTGGTCATGATGACGAGCATATCCGGATAAAGGTCTTTGATCCTGGACAGGGCCTCGATGCCGTTCATTCCCGGAAGCCCGATATCGAGCAGGACAAGGTCGGGGGGGGCGGTCCGGATCTCATCGAGGGCTTCCTCGGCAGCGGCAAAGGCGCGGACGTCATATTCGGATTTCAGTGCCATGCTGATTCCATCCCTGATCGACTTTTCATCTTCGATGAGGAAAAGAGAAAACCTGACCATCCTTCCTCCCATCATGTATTCACCGGTATGGTGAGGGTAAATTCAGCCCCGCCCAGGGTGCTGGGCGACACGCTCAAGGCCCCGCCGTGATCGTTGATTATCCGCTGGCAGAGACTTAAGCCGATGCCTGTCGAGTCTGTCTTGGTCGTAAAGAACGGCTCGAAGATCTTTTTCGCAAGGCTCGACTGAATCCCGGGTCCGGAATCGGCTACGGACACCACAACACTCCCCCCTTTGCGGGATGAGGCGACCCTTATCTTTTTGCCGGCGTCCATGCTCTTCATGGCTTCAGCCGCGTTCGTAACGAGGTTGAGGATCACCTGCGTGATGAGCTGGGAATCCCCGAGGCAGGGAAGGGGGCCGTCTGCAAGATCCGTAGATATCTCGATCCCGCTCTTTTTGAGTGTGACAAAGGAAAGCGCCAGGGCATCTTCAACGGGTTTGTTGATATCGATGCGCAAGAGGTTGGGCTCCGAAGGCTTGGAGAAATCCATGACCCTCCTGATAACCGATTCTATCTTGGATGAAGCGGTTTGAATGTTTTCCAGGATCTCCCGCATGCCCTCGCTGTCCTCGCATCTTTCCAGAAGCCCTTCCGCGTTGTCGAGATAGACGTTGATTACTGAAAGCGGGTTGCGGATCTCGTGGGAAATGCCTGCAGCAACGTGCCCCAGGGATGACATCCGGTCTTTAATGTTCAGGAGACGCTGCGTCTCCTTTTCCCTGGTCACATCCATCATATTGATGAGTACCGCCGGCTTTCCCTCATACTCGATGAGGTTTGAGCGGCAGTAGAACCATTTCATTTCGAGTTCGCCCACGGTCTCCCCCGAGAGGTGGATGAATCTGAACTCGATGCCCGCACGCGGGGCATGCCCGGAAAGCGTCGATCGGATCATCTCGAAGAGCTTATCTTTGTCGTCAGGATGTACCCTATCATAGATCACCGGACAGCATCCTTGTGCTACGGGGCCGAAAATGCTCTGCTGCTCAGGGTTTCTGTATACGACCTTGTCGTCCTGGATAATAGAAATGCCGGTTGGCGAATTTTCCACCAGGTCACGGAAATACTGGTCGCCCTTTCCGAGAGTCCCGCCGTTTACGCAGCCGGTGCAGGTATCGTCCCGTCGCGCTTCGTCTCCGGCTTCCAGCTCCCCGGCTTGTATCAATGATTCGTCACAGGAAGGTTTCCCGCGCATCAGGCGGCACCCCTGCAGTCAAAAGCTCTTCTTTCCGGATGTAATGCATGTACCATCGATCGGCATCCTTTCCAGCATACCTGCTTATATGCAGGCCTTTCTCTGTTGGTAGATGTTCGGATTGCCCTCTATAAGATATCAAATCTTTTTAGAAAACAAGATATAAGATATTCAGGAATGACCTGACTGTTCTCTTGAGACGTATTGCAATTCCGCATGAATCGCCGCACCTTCCGCTGCAAGATGAGACAGGTTCAAAAAGCCCGTCATGTATTTTTTATCATTTTATACATGTTTCTTATCAAATTTGCAAATATCTGGGAGCCCAAATACTGCCCGGTGTCCCGGCAGATCACACAACAGGCCTATTGGACTCATTATTCCGGGATATCAATTCCTGGCACGGCTCATGCTAAATGGGCGGGTGAACAGAAATTATAGCGTATATATGCTTCTTCAGGTATAATTAAGCAGCCAGGTGCCACCCTGGGAAAGGCAGGTGGACTAAGGGATCAGGATAGTTTGTGAGGAAAAGAACAGGTAGACCAAAGTGCAAAACATCATTTTCTAACAAACGATGTGAGAGGTTAAAAAATGGAAAAAAAGAATAAAGTTTCACGAAGGCGATTTCTTCAATTTGCAGGTGCAGCCGGTGCTGCGCTGGCCGGTTCAGCTTTCCCGTTCCGGAATCTAAAGTCGGCATGGGCGTTCGGCGACCATCCGCAGGAGCAGCTTCCCTACAGGATCACCAAGAAGGTCCCGCAGGTGTGCGCCCGCGCATGCGAATGCGACTGCGCCTACACCATCGTTGTCGGCGTGGACCCGGCCACCGGCGTCGAGCGTGCCATCACCGTCGAAGGAAGGCCGGAAGACCCGGTATCCAACGGCAAATTCTGCATCAAGGCCATGGGCTTCGTCGACTCCATGTACGACCCTGACCGGCTGATGGTCTCTCTCAAGAGAACCAACAAGAAGAAGGGAATCGATGTGGATCCCGGCTGGGTCATCATGAAGACCGACGACGCGGTGAACGAGATCATCGGCAAGCTGAAAACCTTCAGGCGCGAGGACATCGTGTTCGCATCGCCCGGCGATCCCTACACGAACAGACTCTGTATGTCTCTCGGCTGCACCCGGAGCGACCAGCGCACCGAGTGCTTCGGCACGCATTACTACATCAACTGTCTGACCACGACCAACCCGCCGAACATGTTCTACTCGAGCTCGTACACCCCCAGCCACCACGTGTGCGGGTACGACTACGATACCTCCAAGTACCAGGTATGGTTCGGGTTCGACTCCTTCTCCAAGTGCGGCAAGGCGGGCATGCTCAACCACTGGGCCGCGGGAAAGAGGAACGGCTGCAAGATCGTCATGCTCAACCCGGTCAGGACACCCATGACGGACGCCTTCGCGGGCGAGTTCTATCCCATCAAGCCGGGTACCGACCTGGCAGTGGCCCTGGCCATGATCAACGTGATTATCAAGGACAAGAAGTACAACAAATCCTTTGTCGACAAGTACAGCGACGCGGCAGCCCTGGTGGACGTGAAGACCAAGGCGGCTCTCAAAACGGCTGACGGCAGTTTCCTTGCCTGGAGCACCAAGAACAAGAAGGCCGAGGCCATCGACGAGTGCGACTCACCGGCCCTGGAAGGTGGACCCTTCAAGGTGAACGGTGTCAATGCAAAGCCGGTCATGCAGCTCCTGAAGGAGGCAACGAAATCCAATACGCCCGAGTGGGCTGCCAAGATCAGCGAAGTCCCGGCAAAGGACATCAGGAGAATCGCCCTGGAGTTCGCCGCCGCAGCCCCATACTCGATGATTCCCACATACAAACGCGATGCGGCCGGCCCCAACTATGCAAACAGCTGGAGGCTCCGCCACGCCATCAATATCCTCAACTCCCTGGTAGGGTCCATCGACCACGACGGCGGCATCCTGTTACTTCACGGTGTCAAGCTGCCCTGGCTCGACGATATGAACCCGCCCGTGGTTCCCTATCCTCCGAAGCCGGCAAAACATGCCGATTTCCGGGAGGAGTTCCCCGTGACGAACAATATCTACCGGAACAAGGATTTCTCGGCGCCCGGACACTACGGCATGATCGGCTGGGGCCTCTACAAGACCACCCGTGCAAAGGCCGTGTTCTTCAGAAACCCGCACAGAGGACTCCATGCCATGATTCAGCCCCAGATGATGGAAGCAGCCGCTGATAAGCTGGATCTCATCATCGACTGGAATCTTTATCTCGACGACCTGGGCTATTTCTGTGACTACGTCATTCCGGCCCCCCACCAGTTCGAGGAAGCCAAGCTCGACATACGCCTCTATTACCCGAAGTACCCTGCCTATGCAGGCGGAACGCCGGTTCAGAAGGCGCCGGGCGATCAGATCGGCTGGGGTGGATTCGCCATGAAAATAGGAATGGCCCTGGCTCCGAAGTACTGGACCACGGACGGAAGCGGCAACCCGGACAAGAAGATCCCCACGAATATCGGCGATGTGGCTGTCAAGCAGGCAGGCGTCGCTGAAAACGCCGCCGAGTTCATGAAGAATGGCGGTCTCTGGGTCGACAAGAAGCCGTATGAGAACTACAAGCACCTCGCTCAGATCGGCTACGGCAAGCCCAATGGAAGGGTCCGCATGTACGTCGACGAGTTTGCCGAAGTTGGCCACAGCCCGCTTCCCATCTGGGCTCCGCGCTGGCATGAGAGCACCGGGAAGTTCAAGTTCTCCCTGCTCATCACCCGGGCGCCCTGGATCATGCACGCCGACCCCAACTTCGTCAACAACCCGGTCATGAAGGAGATCAACACCCGGAGCCATATGGATACGGTGTGGATCAATCCCAAGGCAGCTGCCAAGCTGGGCGTGAAGGAAGGAGAAGAGGTGCTCCTGGAGAACGATCCGAAATACATGAAGGATCTTCCCAGGCCGGTAAAGGCAAAGATCCACCTGACCACACGTATCGCCAGAGAGGATTGTGTGCTGCTCTTCCACGGTATCGGGCACCGGGCCAAGAACCTGAAAGTGGGCGCCAATTACGGATATCGTGACGGCGACCTCATCCCGCAGAAAAATCCTGCCATGTCGAAGAAGCACGATCCGACCGGTATGGGATGGGTTGAGGATGTTTACGTCAGCATCAAAAAGACATCATGAGGTGATGAATTATGAAAGAATATGCAATATTACTGGACACCACGTACTGCACGGGCTGCAATTCCTGTGCATACCGGTGCATCCAGGAGTTCAGATATCACGACCAGGCGGCCAAGGGTCTTTTTAGGACCTTTGTCCAGATCAACGACGACGGCCTGTATCACAAGCGGTGCATGCACTGCATCGAGCCGGACTGCGTCGCCAACTGCCCCGTCAAGGCCTTGACCAAGTCTGAATCCGGCCAGGTCCTCTATGACGCGAAAAAGTGCATCGGCTGCCAGACCTGCGTGAGGTCGTGCAAGTTCGGCATCCCCCTGTTCGACGAAATCACCAAGAAGATCGTCAAGTGCAGCATGTGCGCTCACAGGACGGGACAGGGCAAATTGCCTGCCTGCGTTGAGGTCTGCTCTACAGGCGCCCTGCAGTTCGGCGAGTATCAGGAAATTCGAGCGAAAGCGAAGGACATGGCAGTCAAGAACAACTTGAAGATTTACGGCATGGTCCAGAATGGCGGCACCCACCTTTTCGTCCTGGCAAAGGTCGATCCGGCCACCTTCGGCTACCCGAAGGTCCCGGCAAAGGATATCAAGAAGGGTGTCTCCATGGGCGATCTCCCCGCCATGCCCATGGCAATAGCCGCAGTGGCCATCGGAGGGCTCAAGAAACTCAGCGAGAGACGGGCCCTGGTGGAAGCTGAGGAAAAGGACAAAGAACCGAAGAAATAAGAGCAAGGAAAAAACGTAAAGGTCGGGCAGAGCGGCGTCTTTGCCGTTCTGCCCGGATTCTTCCTTTTTTTAATCAAACGTGATGCCTTTGCCTTTCAAGAGGCAGGCATAACAGAAAGAATGGTAAAAACATGACAGAACCCGGAGCTAGACTCAACGCCGCGGCAGCAAGAGCGGCTCTTTATTCCCTTCTTGCCCATGCTCTCAACTATCCGGACAAAGAGCTCGTAGAGAGCCTCTGCCGAGGCGATCACGTGGGAGAAACCCAAGACGCCCTGAATATTCTGGGAATCAAAGGCCTGGAAGACCCCCTGAAAGCACTTCAGAAAGAATATACGGATTCAAAATCCGCCCCCGAAGACCTGCTCCTGGAAATAGAAAAGGACTACACGTGGATGTGCTATGCTTCGAAGCCCCGCCGCCTGGTCTATCTCTTCGAGTCGGTATACAACGAAGGCAAGCTGTTCGACGAGTCGACCTTCCAGATCGCACGCCTTTATTACGAGGCCGGGCTGAAGATTGGAGACGACTTCAGGCTGCCCCCCGATCACATCGCCGTTGAGCTCGAATTCATGGCATTCCTGTGCTTCAAGGAAATGGAGGGAATCAAGGCGGGCGACAGCAAGATCACTGAGTACGCCATTCTGCTCCAGAACAGGACCCTGGATGAGCATCTGTGCAAGTTCGCCCTGAGCGTTGCCGGCAATCTCGGCAAACATGCCAAAACGAGCTTTTACCAGAGCATTGCCAAGGTGATGACGGCCCTGTTTTCGAATCCGGCACATCTCGTGTAAAGGGGAAACGCACCCGGTAAAAACTGGATTTCCGGGCAGGAGACATGATGGACGTTTTTAGGACTCATGCTCCTGCGTCGGATCTTTTGCTGTAGTTCGTGAAGAATTCATTCGCTCACCAGGAGGCGGTACGTGGATAAGACCCAGGAATCCCGGTCAATATTCAAGGTAACACTGCGCATCCTCGCTCTTGCAGCCGTTGGGATGCTGGTCTTGACCGGCATGCCCCAGGCCCGGGAAGGTGCGCCCGAGAGTCCGGCCAATGCCCAGCCGGGCGACTGTGCTGCATGCCATGCGGACAAGAAGGTCCTTTCGGAAACGCATCCGGATACAAAGGCCATGATGATGCAGCAGTGCACGGCGTGCCATGGTGAGGGGAAGATTCCTTTGTCCGCCAAGTTTCTCGCAAGCCACGAGCAGATGCTCTCCGGCGGTTCGACCGGCACCAAGGCTCCGGAGGCCTCCCTCAAGAAAGAGGACGGAAAGAAGCCGTCTCCCAAGGTTTCCGGCAAGGCCTTGCCTGCAAAAGCATCAGCCCCTGCCCCGAGCTGCACGGCGTGCCATAACAAACCCGAGTACGGCAAGCATTTTTCCCAGACAAAGCACGGGAAACTTGAATGCTCCGTCTGCCACAAGGGAGTGACCGACATTCCAAAGCACATGCAGGGCAGGCAAACGATCGAGACGGCATCGTGCCTCACCTGTCACGATGGCGTCCGGAAGCAGGGGTTCCACACGACCGTGAAGAAATTTTCCTGCTCCCAGTGCCACTCGGGCATCCATCCCCGCGAGGCTCCTGTTCCGAAAAAGGCCAAGGCCCCGGCTGTGATGAACGCTGCAACTCAGGCTCCGGCCCCAGCGCTCGACGAGTGCAAATCCTGCCATTCAGGCCTTACGTATGATAAGCATTTTTCCCAGTCCGCCCACGGGAGTTTGAGCTGCAACACCTGCCACCGGGGCGTAACCGACATGGCCGGGCACATGAAGAAGGTGGAAAAACCGGAGACGGCGTCCTGCGCCGCCTGCCACCGGGACATCGAGAAGAAGTATGCAAAAAGCTACCACGCTGTCGAGGCAAAGCTCTCGTGCCTCCAGTGCCACACCGATATCCATTCGGACCGGCCCGCCGAAGAGAAGAATGACAAGGCGGCGGAAATTGCGACCTGCCTGAAGTGCCACAGCGACAAGGATACGTACGTGAACAAGGGGCATGCGGCCAAGGTCCTTGCAGGGAACAAAGATGCCGCTTCGTGCAGCGACTGCCACGGCACGCACGATATGCGGGTCTTTGCCTCGACGGACAAGGGAAACGCCGACAAGCGGGAGTACTATACCGCGGTCTGCGCCTCGTGCCACCGGGAAGGCGGCACGGCCAAGGGTTACGGTGTTTTCGCTGGGGCGGTGAAAGCCTATGGCGAGACGTACCACGGCAAGGCCAAGAAACTGGGCTATCTCGACAAGGTGGCCGGCTGTGCCGACTGCCATACAGCCCACAATATCCTGAGTCCGGAGGACCCCGCATCCGGCTTGAATCCCGAGGCGCTGGTAACGACCTGCGGGAAGTGCCATGACGGCTTCCACCCGCGCTTCGTGTCTTATGTGCCGCATCCGGACCCGCACGACCCGAAAGGGTTCCTCGGGCTGTACCTGACCGAGAAATTCATGATCGCCCTGCTGGCAGGGGTGTTCGCCTTCTTCTGGCTCCATTCCCTGCTCTGGTGGCGCAAGGCCTATGCGGAGAAGACCCGTCTGGTAAAGGCCGGGCTTAAGGTCAAGGCCGA
Source organism: Syntrophaceae bacterium UBA6087 (assembly GCA_002448235.1). GTDB lineage: Bacteria > Desulfobacterota > Desulfomonilia > UBA1062 > UBA1062 > Phosphitivorax. Next base: position 244,734 of record DIXF01000017.1, on the reverse strand, counting down.
GCTGAGCGAAGAGGAGGGCCGGCAGTATGTCAGGAGATTCACCCTTCGTGACCGGATCATGCACGTGATCCTTATCCTCTCTTTCTTCAGCGTGGTGATCTCGGGGTTCCCGATCAAGTATGCCGAAGCCTCGTGGGCCAGGATCTTCATATCCCTGATGGGAGGGGTAGAAGGCGCTGCGGTCCTTCACCGCATCGGCGCGGCGGCCATGTGCATCCTGTTCCTCTACGTCTGGTGGCTGTCCATGAAGTTCCTTTTCCCGGGCTTCCGTGTCCGGGGATGGATGGGCCGGCTCTTCGGGCCTGACTCCCTGTTCCCGCGGATCAAGGACGTGCAGGACTGCATAGGTATGTTCAAGTGGTTCTTCAACAGGGGAGAGAGGCCGCAGTTCGACCGGTGGACCTACTGGGAGAAATTCGATTTCATGGCGGTCTTCTGGGGCATGTTTGTCATCGGGCTCTCAGGCGTCGTCATGTGGATACCCGAGCTGTCGTCGTACGTAATGCCCGGGTGGATGATAAACATCACCCACCTGGCCCATTCCGAAGAGGCCTTCCTCGCGGCGGTGTTCATTTTTACGGTCCACTTCTTCAACACCCACCTGGTGCCGGACAAGTTCCCCCTGGAGAAAAACATCTTCACGGGCAGATATGCCCTGGAGGCACTCAAGAGCGAGCGGCCCATGGAATATGAGCGCATTCTCGAGGAAAACCGGCTCGAAGAGATCAAGTGCGCAGGCCCGGGTACCGGAATACAGCTTTTTGCCGGGCTGTTCGGCATTGCCAGCGTACTGCTCGGCCTCGGGCTGACCGCCCTTATCTTCTGGGCGGTGTTCATGGCATGACCCCCGGAGAGGATGACGGCCGGTAATCCGGCCTTTGCCCGGTCTTTACCTGATCGCCCCGGGCGTAGTGACTTTGGGAGGGGCGGTATTGGGCAGCTGATTGATCGGCTGCTGCATGGGTTGAACTATGCTGCCGGGAGGCGGCGCGACGCCCTTGGAAGAAGTGCCGGTCATCTCCGAAGGGCGGGGGTTGCGCAGCGTAACGGGCAGGGTAAAGGTATTGTTCGCCGGGTTCGGGTCCCCTGTCTTGTCCACTGCAACGGTAAGATTGTAGCTGCCTGCATTGGGGGCAAATGCCGGTACGGTCAGGGTAGTGCGGTATTCCTGACCTGCCGCCAGGGTAAGGTTTGCCGGGGCGGCCATTTGGTAGGTCTTGTTCGGAGAACCGTAGGACAGGAAGGGTACCCCCTGCGGAGAATAAACCGCTTGTCCTGTGCTCATGTTCTTTACGGTCACGGACAATGTGATGTTATGCCGGGTGCTCGGGTCGGACGGTGCGGCCGTCACGCCGGTCACCGCCAGGTCAGAGCCTTTCACGGTGATGAAAAAAGCCCAGAGGTTGTTGTTGTCATTGCTCTCTCTTACTGCGTTGTGGGGGTCCGCCGTTATCCTGATTTCGTGAGCTCCCGGACGGATCAGCTTTGCAGCAGGGATCTCGAATTCGTAATGGAAACCTTTGCCGGCCTTCATGATATGGGTTTTGTCCACCACCATCGAGCCGACAGGCTGTCCATTCTCGGTTGCCTGCATAAGGAGCAGCCCCTTCGGCAGAAAGGCCGGCTGTTTACCGATATTTTCCATGGGATGCAGGGCGATCGTTACCGGTCTGCCTGACGGCACTTCTCTATTCAGCCCCGTTGCCATTTTCCCGTCACACATTGTGTAGACGTCCCGTATGTACAGATCGGGCCACCCCGGATCCCCCGCGGACGGATCAATCACTTCCACGGGCACATAAAAAGAATTGTTCGCCGGATTCTGGTCTTCGGCGAGATTGAAATGATTTATCGTTGCCTTCATTATATGTCTTCCTGCCGGCAGAGTGCCGGTACCGGACCCGAACAAGCGGCTGACGCTGCAGTCATACGTCTGCCCCGGGCTTAAAGTTACGGTCTGCGACCCCCACGGCCGGGTGGTGGCGCTCTGCATGACATCGTCGTTCCGCTCGATCCCGAGATCCTTCAGAAGGGCCGGCGTACTTCCCATGTTCCTGATGGTCACATAGTAGACGAAGCTGGTGCTGATCGTCCCCCCGGCAGGAGCAGCCCTGAACGCTGTTATTGCAAGATCATACTGTCCGGCAGCGTGCGCCTGCGGGGCTCCGTTGAGCGCCATTGCAATGATCAGAAAAACGAAGCACAGTCCGTGATTGATAATCCTCATCGTTGTCAGCCTCCTTTTAGCCATTTGTTTCCGTGGTGTCGTCACGTCATTATTGAGCACAAGCCGCAGGATAAATCATCCTTTAAATCTTCATGCATTTCAAGCAGAAGTATACATCCGGTCTTTTGAAATTTCCTCTTGAAAAGCATGTTACTTTCCGTTATGAACATTAAAGTTAAACTTTAATGTTCATAACAAAACACCCCTGGAGGGCATTATGAAGACAAGAATCACCGAAATGATGGGCATTCAGTACCCGATCTTTCTTTCCGGCATGAGCTGGATCAGCATACCCGAGATGGTGGCTGCCGTTTCGAACGCCGGCGGCCTGGGCATACTCGCGACCGGCCCTCTGGAAAAGGAGGAGACCAGGGCAGCGATCCGCCTGATCCGCAAGCTCACGGACAAACCCTTCGGGGCCAATGCCTCGCTCCTTTTCCCCGGGGCCAAGGACTCGGCGAAAGTCCTTCTGGAAGAGCAGGTTCCGGTCATCAACTTCGCCCTGGGCAAGGGTGACTGGATCGTGGAGGAGGCGCATAAATACGGCGGCAAGGTCATCGCCACCGTGGTCAGCCCCCGGCACGCAAAGCGCGCGCAGGAGTACGGCTGCGACGCCGTCATTGCCACAGGCAACGAGGCAGCTGCTCACGGCGAATTCGTCACCACGTTCTGCTTGGTGCCGAGCCTGGTAAACGCGCTTTCGATCCCGGTGATCGCCGCAGGCGGCATCGCGGACGGCAGAGGCCTTGCGGCAGCGCTCGCGCTGGGCGCAGAGGGCGTGGCCATGGGCACCCGGCTTATGACGACCAAGGAGAGCCCGCTGCACCAGAACTACAAAGACCTCTCCCTGACCAGGGAAACGACGGACACGCTCTATTCCAAGCGCATCGACGGTCTCTGGTGCCGCGTCCTCAAGACAGATGCTGCGGAGCGTCAGAAGAAAAAGGGCCTGAACCTGCCCGCGGCATTCTTCAATGCGCAGGACATTGCCAGGTCGCTGCATCTGCCCTTTGTAAAGCTGTTCATCGGAGTGCTTCTGTCCGGATGGAAAAACTCCATACAGCTCGCGTATCTGGCCAACGCCTCCAAGGCGTTCCAGTTGGCTACGAAAGAAGGCAACACCGAGAAGGGTATCCTCCCGGTGGGACAGTGCACAGGCCTGATCAAGGACGAACCCACGGTCAAAGAGCTGATCGATCGCATGGTCCGCGAGGCTCAAGCCGTGGAGAAGCGGATGGCCGGCATCTTTTCATGATCTCCCGGCAAGAAATATCAAGATAGGACGTAAGAAGTCATGGGTTTCAAGATAGGTGAAATTGCGAAGAAAAGCGGGGTCCCGGCCTCCACGATCCGGTATTACGTGAAGGAGGGGCTCCTCCCATCCCCGGAGAGGGTCAATAAAAAGATGGCCTACTATGACGAGGCCTGCATAGGGAAGCTCGAAGCGATCCAGCAACTCCAGGACAGGAAGTTCTACCCCCTCTCCGTGATCAGGAACATCCTCCGCCGCATGGATGACGGCTTCAGCCTGGAAGAGTCCGAAGAAGTGGAGAATGCCGTGTTTTCCCCCATGGCCGGCGGCGAGACGGATCTGGTGGACCGGTCCGAGTTTCTGCGGGTAACAGGGCTTACCTCAGACCAGCTTGACGAGGTAGAGACCATCGGCCTCGTCATGCCCTACTTACGGGAGAAAAAGCAGGCCCTCTACAACCAGGAAGACGTCACCATAGCCCGGGACGCTGTCCGGCAGGTCTACCGGTACGGCCTCGACCCCAGGGATCTGGAGTTCTATGTCCGCCTTGCCAGGGAGATCACCGAGCATGAGGTGTTGCTCCGCAGGAAGATCACCAGCGGCATGTCAGCTAAAGGCAATGCGCGGATAACCGCGGACCTCACACGGGCGGCCAACCTGTTCCGCAGCTATGTCCTGAGGAGGCTCTTCCAGCAGAAGATCCAGAGCCGCATCCAGCGGAGCCTGGGCAGGTCCAAGAACGATTCGGAGGAGTAGCATTTTATTGGCCGACCGCCCGGCGCCTCCCGGGCATACTTGCAGAAGAGGAGATTTTTATGGACGGAAGGAACCGTACCGATATCAAACCGGGATCGCGTGTACGAATAGTACTGAAGCAGGACCAGCAATCCGGAAGACTGACAGAGGGAACAGTGAAAGACATCCTGACAAACTCGCCGACCCACCCGCACGGGATAAAGGTGCGCCTTGTGAGCGGCGAAGTGGGACGGGTGAAGGAAATCCTTGCCGGATAACGCCGACCTTTTTGGTAATCATGAAATCGGCAGATGCCCGGTTGCAGGCAATGGGTATGTTCCAGACGACCGCCATCCGCAAGAGCGCCTTTACGCTGGTTTTATCTGCTCTCTTCAGGCTCCGGGGAAACCTATCCCAGCATGCATTCGCGGCCGTTTCGGATGAAGCACGCCTTCAGGTCACGGTATTTTTCCGGGGTCAGGACGTTGTATGTCTCGTCCCCCTTTATCCGGTAGTACACCACCATATCGGGATTGCTCTCGATGTTGTAATGATCACGCTTGTAGGGACGGACCACGATCTTGTGCGTGTCGGTCACGGGAAAGCTGTCGATGACCCGGATAAAGTCGGGCATCCACTTCGGGTCCATGCCGCCTTCCTTCTGCTGCCGGACGAGCCAGGTATGAACCGCTGCAGGGTCGAATATTGCGCCTTTCTTGAGCTGGACCGCCACCATGACCTTTTCGTCCGCCACGTCGCACGGCGCACCGTAAGCAACGGCGCAATCCACTCCTGGCATCTCCTGGGCATACCGCAGGACGCTATCGGCAGAGAAGTTCTCGCCGTCCTTGCGTATCCAGTCGTCGGTGCGGCCGTTGAAGTAGAGGTAGCGCTTGCGGCCGATCAACCGGACATGGCCCAGGTCTCCCGAATGGTAGATCCCGTCTCTGAACTTCTGGTTTGTTGCCTTGGAGTCGCCGAGGTAGCCCTCGAACCGTAAATTGTCGCTGTCCACCTGACTGCAGATCTCTCCCACGGCCTGATCGTAGTTCGTGAGCTGCCCTTTCGCATCCACGAGCCCGGGGGCGCACTCACGGCACTGCTCATCGAGAATCACGACCGAGTTCGGCGCCTTGCCGACGGAATCGATGGGGTCGCCCGGCCGGTTGGCCGTGGTGATGACCGCCTCGGTGGAGCCGTAGATCTCGAAGATATGATCCATATTGAGGTATCGCATCAGTTTTTTGCGGTCCACGGCCGAGGCCCCGTTGCCGTAGGCTCGCCGGAAGCGGTTTCTCGGATGATTCGCCAGGGCTTCCTCGACGGCATCGGGGCTGCCGTATTTTTTTTCCAGGGCATCGATGATGTAGTGCAGCGGCTGGCCGACATAGTTCAGGAAGGTTACGCCGTGTTCCAGCATGTCCTCCTCGAAGGCCCTCGCGCTGAATTTCGGTTTGAGCACGAAGGAGCTGCCCGCGATCATCTGCGGCAGGATGCCGATGTACCAGGCGTTCGAGTGGAAGAGCGGCATGGAGATGTAGCCGCGGTCCTTTTTGGTGAGTCGGACGTCGGACTCGACCACGAACCCTGCTCCCACGAGCTTGATGTGCGTGCAGGGCACCGCTTTGGGCAGGCTGGTCGTGCCGGAGGTGTAGATGATGAGCACCGGGCTGAAGTTGTCGATGGGCACCATGCTTGTATCTGCCGCAGCGGGCAGGGACTGCTCGATGGCCTGCTCGAGCACCCGGTAGCCCCTGCCGGCGATATCCACAGCGCTCCCTGCAAAGAGGATATCCCCGCGTCCGAGCACGGTGACCATTGGCAGGGCGCTTTCCACTTCAGGGGCCGAACTTTTATTTACGATCAGGCGGGTGATGTTCGCCTGATCGATGACCTTTGCCAGTGTTTCCCCGCGAAAGCCGGTGTTGATGGCAAAGAGGATCGAATTGCTCAAGCCCGCACCGAGAGAGGCGAAGATGAACTCCGGGGCGTTCTCCATGTAGATCCCCAGTGCAAGGCGCTCGCCGTTTTTCAGCTTCCCGCTCCGGAGGAGTCTGCTGCGCTCGGCGAGGAAGAAGTCGGCGTATCGCTGCGCCTGCCGGTATACCTCTCCGTAGGTGTACTGCCTGCCTTCGAAGATGAAGAAAGTCCGGCCGCGCCGAAGCCACAACCACGACATGGTGAGCTTGATCATGGTCCTGAAATTGACAAACCACAGAAACGTACGGATAACGGTTTTCAAATTAATGCGTCTCATGAAAGGCCCTCCGGGGGGTGGATATCGTTCAAACCTGTTAATATACACGGATATTTAAACTATTAAACATATATAGTAAATTGAAATATTGTATAGCGGTTCTCAAACCGAGACCCATATCCGATGATGCTGATGCGGGTCTCTTATTCCGAACCGGAGCTGTGATGATTTTAAGCTTGAATATACCGTCTCTTATGCCGATTATGTGAATGTTCTTACCGTTTGTATTTATCTTATGACGAGGAGGAGTACCCATGCAGACACAATCATACAGACTGCAGGAGACCGAGTTCAGAAGCCCGGAAGAGACGAAAGCGTTTGCGTTCTCTTTCCATGGCAGCGGCGGCACGCTTTTCGGCATCCAGATCGTGAACCTTTTCCTTATAATCATTACCCTGGGGATCTATTACTTCTGGGCCAAGGTAAAGGTGAGGAAATACCTTTGGGGGCAGGTCGATATGGACGGGGACAGGCTCAGTTATCACGGGACGCCAAAAGAGGCGCTTTGGGGGTGGCTCAAGGCAGCCCTCATTTTCGGCATCCCTTTCATCCTGCTCCAGAATGCTCCGGGAATGTTCGGAGCGCACATTTTCATTGTTTTGATCGGGGGGCTCCTTTCGCTGATCCTGATTTCCGCCTTCATCCCCATTGCTGTCGTCGGGATGAGACGGTATCGGTACAGCAGGACTTCCCTGCGGGGCGTCCGGTTCTCATTCCGGGGGAGATGGCGGGACTTCGCACGGATATTCTGCAGCTCCATGCTGCTGAACCTTATCACCCTGAGCCTGTATTCACCGTACTACGATGTCCGGAAAGCGGCATTCTTCTTTGACAACACCTGTTACGGCAACAGCAGGTTCGGCTTTGACGGCAAGGGTTCCGACCTGCTGGGAAAATATATCGTCGCCCTTCTCCTGGCTCTCCCCACGGTATTCATATCCATGATCTGGTACAGCAGCCTGAAAACGCGGTACCTCTGGAACCACACGACCTTTCAAGGGGCGCGCTTCCGTTCGGACATCACGTTCGGAGGGCTTCTCTGGCTTATCGTTTCCAGCGTCCCTCTGCTCATCTTCACCCTCGGCATATGCGCTCCCTGGGTGAAGGTCAGGTTTCTCAGATATTATCTTGGAAATTTGACCCTCACCGGATATCTCGATTTTAATGGAATAATCCAGGATGCCCGGGAAGAAACGGCAACAGCCGAAGAGATCGGGGACTTTCTGGATATGGATTTCGACCTCGGCTGAAGAGGAGAATCATCTTGATCAGGCTCAAGTGGGAAGGACATTACCTGGACGGGAAGACCGCCGGAAAGAAACCGGCAGCAGTCGAGCTGACGAACGACAGCCTGATGATCCGTACAGCCGGCGGCATAAATCTCGTATGGCCTTACCATGAGATCCGGCAAGCCCAGGGCTTCTATGGCAGGGAGCCTGTGCGGCTGGAGCACGGCGGCAAAATGCCCGAGGTGCTTATCATCGACGATCCGGAATTCCTGAACAGCCTCCATGAGCTATCACCTGACATTACCCGGCATTTTCACAACCCGACGACCCGCTCCCTCCGCAGGAGGCTTACCGTCTATGCTGCCGCAGGCATCCTTGGCGCAGGCTTCTGCCTTTATTTCTGGGGGATTCCGTTCGCGGCGGCCCTTGTCGCCCCGCGTATCCCGATGGAATGGGAACGGAACCTCGGCCAATCGACCCTCTCGGCATTAGCGCCTGAAGAAGCGCGATGCAAAGACGCCGAGCTCAATGAAACCATAAGCCGGATTACGGAGGTCCTTACCGCGGGGACGCCGGCAGCCTATCCATTCAGGGTGTATGTTGTGGAGTCGGACATGGTGAATGCCGTGGCGCTTCCGGGAGGGAACATCATCATATTCAGCGGCCTCCTGGAAAGAACCGGGTCGCCTGAGGAACTCGCCGGGGTCATTGCTCATGAGATCCAGCACATCACGAAGCGTCACGCCCTGAAAAGGATAATCGAGGATTCTTCCACCGGTCTGATGATCAGCGCCGTAACAGGAGACGTTACCGGCGCTATGGTTTACGGGGTAAAGATTGCACACATGCTGGCGCGGCTTCGCTACAGCCGCCAGGATGAAGAAGAGGCCGACAGGGAAGGCATGCGTATGATTCTTTCCGCAGGGGTCGATCCCGGCGGAATGATCCGTTTCTTCGAGACGATCGAAGACGAGAATACTGCACCCGGGATACTGCAATATGTCTCTACGCACCCCGACATGAGACAGCGGACCCTCAAATTGAGACAGCTGGCTGATTCTGGCGATAAGCCCTTCGGAAAGTACCGCCCTCTCCCGAAAAGGGAAGAATGGGACAGGCTCAGAAAAAGCTGTTCAGGCGAAAAACAAAGCCGGGTTGATTGAATCTTTAGATATTCCCTCTCCTCTTACGGCGCAGGGACCATGGCGTCGTTCATGATGCAGGCCTGGCCGTAATTATCGAATGTTTCCACAGATCCCGTCACCGGCGGTTTCTTCGATTGAAGATAAACAGACATCGTCTTTGTGCTTAAGCCTCCCCGGTTCGTCCAGAAATCTATCTCCAGCCTGTGCTCGGACGTAGTGACGACCTTGTGCGCGAGTTCGGGGGTAAGTTTTGCCGAGGTGCTCACGGTCCCATACTTCAGGGCCGGATTATCGAGGTCGGGCCATATGAGGCGTATCCGGTTCAGAACCCTCACCGTGGTAACGAACTCGGTCATCCAGATGGTATATTCGTAGGTGTACACATCGCCATTCTTGCAGACAGACCAACTTCCCAGGCACTGGAAAGGATACTGTGCGGGGGCCGATGTGGGTCCGGTACCGATGTATGTCTTGGCATAGGCAGAACCCATGATTTTCGTCCCTGTTCCCTGAAGGTAACTCACATCTACCCTGGTTGCCAGGAGAGGAGCCGTGCCCCTTACCTCGTAAGGAATCGTGGCAGCCGCCTGGGGTGAACCTGCCTCTCTCGTCGAGACCGAGCCTTTGCTTCCCGGCATGTCGGGTATGACCACCTCGAGCTTGCCGCTGGAACTCTGATACTTTTGCGTGCACGGATAGGGCTGGCCGGTTGCAGTGTAGAACGTCACCTCACAGGCGGGGCTCAGGCTGTCGCCGGATAACCAGACATGCTCTTTTGCATTGCCTATGGACGGGTAGATGCTTTTCACCGCACATTTTTGCGCCGGTAGGATCTTGAAGGGCAGCCGGTTGCTCGGTGTGCTTCCCCGGGTCACATAGAACGTGTTGGCGTTCTGCATCGTGTCCTGATATCCCGTTACCTTGGCCGGGTCAGGCACGGTGACCCTGAAAGTCGTTATGTTTACCCATTCGAGAGGCGCCTCGATCCTTTTGCCTTGTGACGTGATGAAATGGGCCTTGTATGGCTCGCCCTGTCGAAGGTTCGAACCGATCAGCATGATCTTCGGGCCTGGCGTGGACTGACCGGGTGTAACGCTCTGCAGGACAGCGACTGAGGCTTTCACTTCAAAGGGCAGGATGCTTGCCGTGGAGTTGTTGTTCACCATGGGATTGCTCCTGTCTCGTATCGCAACGGTCCCTTTCCCGGAAGGCATGACAGGCACAACGACTCTCATGTGCAGGGAGTCGATGATCTGGACATTGGTCGCATACGCTCCACCAGACGGATTATTAAAAAATACCGAACACCCGGTGCCGAGCCCTCTCCCCGTTATGGTCACCGCATCGCCCGTTTCTGCTGCCGCCGGTGAGACCGATTCCATGATGCATCCCAGCCCTGATGAGGGGCGGACAGGCCCGGGAGGCACCATGCCAGGCGTGTTCGGTGTGACCTTCGACGGTGCGTTTAACATGGGCCGGTCCGTTCTTACTACCGGTGCATGGACGCCCTGGTCGATGCCATAGGATGCGGCGGAGAAGGCCAGAAAGAGAACGAAGAATAACGCCTTTGCAAAAGGATGCACAGGCCTTCTGCTTATCATGTTGTACCTCCCGGATGTGGTAAGCTGTTGTGAACCTGGGGCAGTAGCTTAGTAGCTTTCAGGGAAAATATCAATTCATAACCGGCAAGTCAGGTTTATCGAGAAAATATGTCAAAGACCGCCTTATGCTGCAATCACCTTTTTTTACAAATGTTTTACTCAGGATGTCCGCGAAATAGGATATAGAGAACCGCATGCTGACCAGTGTCATCATGATTGCCGGGGCGTTCGCCAATCCGAACGGAGTACTCTGGACGGATGTTGAGAGGGCGGGTCTGTGCAAGCCACTTCTTGAAACTACGGTTGGAGGATAGAGGGTAATGAACGATGATCTGTTGTTTCTTGCCGGGAAAAACGCGTTTGAGCGGATTCGCGACGGAGGGCTCTCGCCCGAGGATGTCTCGGTGGTGGCAGGCGCCGCAGGGGCGGCCAAGTGGCTGGTTATCTCCGAGCTCGACAAGATCATCTTCAGCCAGTGGTTTAAAGACCGCGTAAAACCGCTGCTTTTGTACGGCACCTCCATCGGTTCATGGAAGCTTGCCTCCGCTACCTTGAGCGACCCGGTATCGGCGATCGACGCCCTTGCAAATGCATACATACACCAGCAGTACAACGGCCGCGTCACCCCGAAGAGGGTGAGGGAGGAATGCCGCAAGATACTGGATGCATGTTTCCCCAAGGATCGTATAGCGGAAATTCTCAACCATCCCGTGATGCGCTTCAATCTGACCGCGGTGAGATGCAGAGGCGTTACCGGGTCGGAAAAGATCTCGGTCCAGTTCCTCGGGCTCGCCATGGCGTTTCTGCTCAACAGGGTCAGCCGCAAGTTTCTCTCGATATTTTTCGAGCGGGCGTTCTTCTACGATCCGCGGGAGAATCCGGACTTTTTTCAGAAAAGCGAGTTTCCCATCCAGAGAGTGCCTCTGGATGACGAAAACTTCCGTCATGCCCTGCTTGCCACCAGCTCTATCCCTCTGGTCATGGGGGGGATACGCGACATAGCGGGAGCAGTGGCCGGTGTCTACCGGGACGGCGGCATCCTCGACTACCATCCCGCATCGTTCTCCCCGAAGAATGAGAAGGGCGTCATCCTCTACCCGCATTTTGCAACCAGGCTCATCCCCGGATGGTTCGACAAGAATATCCGCAGGCGCAGTGCCGACCCAGAGCACATGAAGGACATGCTCATGCTGGTTCCGTCGCCGGAATTCGTCTCGCGTCTCCCATTCGGCCGCATCCCGGACAGGGCCGATTTCAAAACTTTTGACGGGCGCGATAGCGAGCGGATAACCTTCTGGAAGGAATCGACCTCAATGGGGAAGAGGCTGGCAGATGACTTTATGGAAAGCGTGCTCAGCGGTTCGATCCGGACAAAGGTCAGGAGACTGGAAGCCCGCCCGAGTTGATGGCATTGGCTGCCCCGGAATCAGCGTATTCACCCTGTTTATCCGCCCGGTGATTTCTGTCCGGACAGGGCATCGGGCAGGGTGAGGTGTATATCCTTTTTCGTTGTCGGTACGTCGAAAATATCCTTGTATTGGCCGGACGTGTACAAGGCAAGACTCCCAGGCTGTTGTTTTATGATTTGATTTACCCCTTCAGCACGGCATTATTCATTATGTAGATAATCAAGCAGACTGGACGACATGACGGCTGAAAACGGATATATCATACGAGAGGCAGGGGACCACGATGCATCTGCCCTTGCCTCGCTCATTTCCCAGATGGGATACCCGGCTTCACCCGAAGAGATGTCGGGGAGGGTCAGGACCCTGTCCTCGTTGCCCCAGTACAGGACCTTTGTCGCAGAGATCGATGGTGATGTCGTGGGGCTGGTCGGCGCCTATATGGGATATTCACTGGAAACCTCCGGGATATACGGAAGGGTCACGGCGCTCGTGGTGGATGAAAAGTGGCGCGGACAGAGGATCGGAAAGCTGCTGATCGACAAGATGGAAACCTGGCTGGCGCAGCAGGGTGCCTTGATGATCGTCCTCACCAGCAGCAGTCACCGGAAAGGGTCTCACGAGTTCTACCGCCGTAACGGCTATCGCGACACGGGCATCAGATTCACGAAAAGTCTGAGGCACTCCTAGCACGCCTCACGAGAAGAACTCTCTCCCAAACCTGACCGCTTGAGGCGATGCGCAGGGCTACCGCCTCGACTATCCCGTGGCGGCAATCTTTTGGTCGGGCATCTCGCAGGGGCGCAGGATTTCGGATTCGGTGCGGAGGAAGCACGACGGGTCTTCGCTTAAGTAATCTCCTGAATAGGCCATGGAACGTCCTCGGCAGCCGCCGCAGATAGTCCTGTAGTCGCATTCGCCGCACTTGCCCTTGAGCGTGCTTTCGCGGTTGCGCAGGTTCTCGAACACCGAACTGTTCCGCCATATTTCGTCAAAGGGGCGGTTGCGGACGTTGCCCGCATTGACCTCCACGAAGGGGCAGGGCCACACGTCGCCGTTCGACTTGATGTAGACGAACCCTCTGCCCGCCGAGCAGCCGTGGAAGACCTCTTTTGCCATCCTCATCCAGATGCCGCCTGTCTTGCCCGAGAGCTCCATGAGGTAGGGCCAGTACTGGGGGCCTGCCACCGGCTCGATGATGGTGGAGACGTCCTGCTGCTTTTTCGCGAGGAATTTGAGCAGGCGCTCGTTCTCGTTGATCTTGAGCGTGGCGTCCTTGATGGTCTCGCCCCTGCCTACGGGCACGAGCTGGTACATGAGCATGATGCCCGAGCCCAGGTCGTCGGCGAGATCCACGAGTTCGCTTAAGTCGTGGATGTTGTACTGCATTGCCGTGCAGTTTATCTGAAGCGGGATGCCCGCCTTTTTCAAGGCCCGGATGCCCCGCATGGCGAGCTCAAAGGCATTGGGCTTGTTGCGCACATAGTCGTGCACCTCTTCGCGCCAGGAGTCGAGGCTCACCGCTGCCGTGGCAAGGCCTACCTCCTTGAGCCGGCAGGCCACCTCTTCGGTGATCAGGGTGCCGTTGGTGGCGATGACGTTGATCAGTCCGGCCTTTTTCGCATGCTCCATGAGTTCGAAGATGTCGGAACGGACCAGGGGCTCGCCGCCGGTGTAGACCAGCATGCGGAACTCGTCCACCCGGGCGAGCTCATCGATGAATTTCTTGGCCTCATCGGTATTGAGCTCGTCCTTGCCGGGCGTGTTCGCCACGGCATGGCAGTGGATGCACTTCAGGTTGCAGGCCGAGGTGACCTCCCATGCCGGGTGGGCCGGGAACCCGATGCAGCCCATGCCGATGGAGCCTGCCGCGATGGGCAGAGAGTTGAGCCCGTGCCGGTACATCCATTTGGGGAACTGCTTCCACTTGATCATGTGGGAAAAGAGCAGGGCGCTGCCCAGTTGGCGCATCACCAGGCTGGGCGGCCAGAAGATCTGTTTCAGGGGCCAGTTTGCCATCTCGCTGATTTTCATGTTGTCATCCCTTCAGCACAAGCCCTGCGATATAGAAGGCAGGGATGATGAGGTTCGTTGCTATGGTCGCTGCGCACATCCGTTCGAGCTTGGTCCTGTCCTTATACCCCTCCGTTGCCATTCCCCGGGCCGGATACAGACCGATGAGGGCTACGAAGGGAAAGAAGGCCCAGATGATCGGCGGAGCACCCGCCAGCATGGGAAGGGGGAAGCAGAGCACCGCGCCCATTTGCGCCAGCGCAAAGAGAAGGGACATGGGCTTTTTGCCGAAGCGCACCACAAGGTTTCTCTTTGCCGTTGCGATATCCGCCGGGTAGTCGGGGAACTCGTTGATGAGGATCACGTTGAAGATGGTGATCGCAATGGGGATGCTCATCCAGTGAACCATCGGGTCGCAGCGGGAGGTCTGGAGATAATAGGCGGTTGCCACCGGCAGCCATCCGTAGCAGAACCCGATGACGACCTCGCCGAAGCCGCGCTCCACTATGCGTATGGGCCTGGTGGAATAGAAGAATCCGAAGAACAGGCCTATGGCGCCGAGCGGGATGGTCCAGGGCCCCGTATGATAGCCGAACTGGAGGACGAGCCCGATGACGATCGCAGCGCCTGCTGCGAGGTAGCTGGTAACGAGCGCGACCCGTGGCGGGAGCATTCCTCGCACAATGGCCTGGGTCCCTCCGGAGAACTGGTTTCTTTCAAGACCGGCCGATAGAACGTCGCCCTCGAGGTCGTAGTACTCCCCCGACGCGTAGGTCGTCAGCATGATGAGGCAGATGGCAGCAAGGCTCAAACAGAAAACGGGCAGGTCAATCGTGCCGGTGGTCTTCAACGCGAGTACGGCACCGAGGGTAAAGGGCATGATGCCCACGGTCTGGAAGGGCGGGCGAGTCATGATGAGCCAGCCTTTTAACACGCTACTGGTGTGGTTCGAATTCTGTGTCCCTGCCACTGGTCCGCCCCTGCCATCCTGGAGTGCCGGGTATCTGCCCCGAAGACCTTCAGAATATGTCAATATGTAAATGCGAGCTAGCAAATAACGCCGGCTGTGTCAATGACAGGGGAAATTCGAGCAGGCAAGGGAGAGGATCACTCATCGATTCCAGTTTGCCCAGGATTTCTCCGAACAGTATCGGCAGAGGCTTGTTATGATCAAGAGAATGCTGCTGAAAGTGAGCTCGCCGGTTTTTCTCGCGTATTATCTGAAGAAGCATGGCGGAATATGGAATCTTAAGAGGCACCTTCAGTGCCAGGCACGATCCTCAGGGCTGCTCCTGTATCTGTATGACGAGTACTTTGCCTGGTATGGGAGCTATGTCGGCCTGCAGTCGCAGTTTGCCGGGGAGCCGTGCTTCCCCCACGGACCGTATGGTGTCTTTATTTCCGGCGGCTCGAAGATCGGCCGCAACCCCGTGATCTTCCAGCACACCACCATCGGATCGGATTCATTGCCGGGAAGCGGGGATGAGGGCAGCCCCACGATCGGTGACAATGTCTATATCGGTACGGGCGCCAGGATCATCGGCAATATTCAGGTCGGCGACAACTGCCGTATCGGGGCAAACGCTGTGGTGTACGATGATATGCCGCCCCATTCGGTCGCCGTTCAGTCTCCTACGAGGGTCATCCGGAAGAGCCGTCTCGACAACAGGTACTTCACGGTCAGAAACGGCCATTGGGTGTATTTCGACAACGGCCACTGGGTCGAGGATTCAGAAAAAGAGCTGTAACACGTACAACTCTTCTGGTCCGGATCAGGCCTTGCGTGTAGCATCATCCAGGTGATCAGTCAAAAACAGCAGGACCTGATCCATCCCGTTCAACCGCCGCCTTACAGCATTCACGCGGGGGGAATATAGTGGCTTAAATAATCGGCTATCTCCAGAGGCGGGTAGGGGAGCTCGAGTAAAGAATCGGTGCTGCTGCTCAGTTCTTCCATATCCTGCCCGATAACGTCCTGCGACTCCAGTTCATATCCTCCGGAAAAATCCTTGGTTTCCATCTCATAGCTGTCCGTCCGGATATCCCTTTCCGTTCCTACTTCGGTTCTGGATCTGACATCCATATCTATTGAGATCTCTTTAAATATCTTCGACATGGTCTGACCTCCTTGATGATCTTCTCCTGTCATTGGGTGATAGAAGGTAGAGTTCTTGTAGGGTTTATCGGGAAATATTCAAGAAGGAGAGGGCATGATTATATGTAAGCGGTCTTGATTGCTGATTTATCACTAAAAAAAGGGGGTTCGCCTCTTGCCCTGTCAAACGGCCTGCCTTAGCTCATCCATATCCCAGCTCGACGAGCCTTTCCTCGCCGATGCCGAAGTAGTGGGCGATCTCGTGCACGATCGTTATCTCGATCTCCTCCTCGAGCTCGGTCACATCGCTGCACATCTCAAGAAGGGGCTCCTTGAACAGGATGATAGTGTCGGGATACACCGAAGGCCAGGTGATCGACCGGTCGGGGAGCGATGTGCCGGTGTAAAGGCCGAGGAGAGGCTCGTCTTCAGGCAGGCCCATGTCTTCGAGCAGCTCGGGCCACGGCCTGTCCTCCACGGTAATGGCGACATTGCTTACCTGCTGCATGATCTCATCGGGTATCCGGTCGAGCACGCGGGCGGCGATCCTGGCGAACTCCTTATCGCTTAAATTCATCATGAGAAAATGATACACGAAAACGAGCCATAAATCGATTGCCGCCTGCAGGTCAGGGATACCGATTTTGTCGATCTTATCTTCCGATAAGACTGCATTGCATACCCTGTGCTTCTCCGTTACAATACCTGTATGTTCGACCAGGTGAGCGCGTCAGAAGCCGTTAAATGGGCTGTACTTGTCTTTGCGGCCGGATTCATAGGCTTTTTTGGAAAGTCCCTCGGCAAGGCCATCCTCTCGGTCCTTCGAAAGGGCAGAGATGATGTGCCTGCTCCATCAAAAGCTTCCGGATATCTTCCCCGGCCGCCCGCCCGGCCCCACCCGGGCGAGGAAATCGAACCGGGGCAGGACGGCTCGAAAAGGAACGGTGAGAAGGTCGCAAAGAAGGCCCTCAAAGCTCAAGAAAAGGCAATGAAGAAGCAGGGCAAGAAGTGAAGCCGGATCAGTCATCCACGACCGTGAGCACCGGCCTTGTTGCGCAGAGCATCTCTCCGCCGCTTTTCGTCACGAGCACCGGGGTTTCGAGGCGCATGCCGCATACTCCGGGGACGGCCATGGACAGGAACGCCACTTCCACGGCGTTCTCTTCCAGAACGACATCGCGGAACTCGTCGTTATCCACGATGGCCGGATACCACTCATGCCCCATGATGCCCAGGCCGTGGCCGAAAGACGGGATCGTATAGCCTGCATACCCCAGCTCCATCAGCTTGTCGTACACGGTGCGGAACACCCCTCCGACCGTATTGCCTTCCTTCAAGGCTCCCACGAGCGTGTCCGCCGTCGTGCGGAAAGCATCAGCGAGCCTGGCCTGTTCGGTGTTCGGCTTCCCGATGATGAAGTTATGGGCCAAATCGGAATAGTAGAGGCTGCAGCAGGGGTGAAAATCGGCGATGATATTTTCGCCCCGTGCGATGAGCTTCGTGCTCGGAGGCGTGGTGCCGTTCATGGCCCAGCTGGCCCGGTAGCCGGAGGCGACTTCGGACGAGCCTGTCACTGCCCAGTGGTAGGAGCTGCCGAGGCGCCGCAGCTCCATCTCCCCGATGCCTGCGATCTCGGCCTCTGACATGCCCACATACAGAGACTCCTTCACGCGCTCGATAGCGGCATCCGCCATGGCGGCCGCCTGTCTCATGAGCTGTATCTCTCCCGGCTCCTTGATATACGAGGCCCGGTCCACGATGTTGTTCGCAGGCTGAAAGACGGCATCCGGCAAGGCCTGTTTGAGGAAATCGAGCTCCGTGGAAAAGAGATAGCCGGTATTGCCGCGGGGGGAATGGCCGATCTCCAGGCCGATCCGTGCCTTTTCGAGCCCGAGAGATTTTACCTGGTGCACGGCCAGGTCCCAGAGATCCATGCCAGGAAGCGGGGCGTATCCGTGGATGGTTTCCAGCCACGATTCGTGCTTCATCCGTTCAAGGTCGATCAGCAGGGTGGTCAGCGTTGCGTACCCGTCCTGAGAGACGATGACCGTGCTTCTCCAGGGGATGAAGGCCCCTGCGACAAAGCTTAAGCTCACGGTGCGCGTCCCGATGAAGAGATCGAGGCCGCTCAGCTTCATCTCTTCACGAATCTTCCGGAGGCGTTTGGGATAGTCGATGAAGACGTTCATGCTCCCTCCATTTTAAGGCTTTTTTATAAAAAAACGATGGACCGGCATATGGGGAAAGTCAAGGCATACCTGGCGAGCGAGAAGCGCTGCTCGACTTACATTGGCCAAGCCGGGAATAACTACAGCGGAAAGGGTAGGTCATCACAGGAAAAAGTGCTCTCGCAATTTTTATGAATCTATACTTTCTCAGCTACATCATTATATTATGTGGTATGATCACAGGCCTTTTTTATCGTGAGAACAGTATCCCATACCCCGTACGTGAAAGCCGGCGCCTCCGTTTCACACAGAGAGTACAGCCCGTTGAGAGCATGAAAAAGTGAATGACGAGAGTCCGTCAACCCATAACGAAACAAGGATGAGGCAGGAACTCGAAGAGCTGACCGCAGTCTATGATTCGGCACCCATAGGGCTTTGCGTACTTGACGCAGAGTTGAGGTATATCAGGGTAAACAGCCGGCTGGCCGAGATCAACGGCGTACCCGAGGCCGAACACCTGGGCAGGACCTTAAGCGAAGTCGTTCCTTCTCCAATCTCCCTCCCGATCCAGTTCCTGGCCCGTAAGGTACTGGAAACCGGCGAGCCGGTTTACGAAAGAGAAATAGCCGGTCCTTTCGTTTCCGGGCGGGCAGGGCAGCGTTTCTGGGACGTTCGCATGTTCCCCATCAAGGAAGAAAGCGGCCGGGTGCGTGCAGTCAACGTCACGGTCGAAGAGGTCACCGGCCGCAAGGATATGGAGAAAGAGCTTCGGGAGAGCGAGGAGCGCTTCCGGGCGGTGTTCATGAGCACGATGGACGCAATCGTCGTGACAGACCCTTCAGGAAAAGGAAAGGTCCTTTCGGTGAACCCTGCGGCATGCCGCATGTTCGGCTATACCGAGCAGGAGTTTCTGGGTCTCGACCGTGAAGCGTTGCTCGATACGGGTGATCCCGGTGTCAGGGACATGCTGCAGCGGCGCGAAAAATCCGGACAAGCGACTGCGACCGTCCGGTACAAACGCAAAGACGGAACGACCTTTCTGGGGGAGCTCTCCACCATTTTCTTCCTGGACAGCGGAGGGAACCGGCGTGCCGTGGGGGTCATCCGGGATATTTCGCGGCGCAAGCAGGACGAGGACGCCCTGCGGGAGAGCAATGAGCAGTTCCGAGCCATGTTCGACTCGACGAATGTGGGGATGGCCCAGGGCGACCCTTACACGGGGAAGCTTCTGCATGTGAACGAAACCTTTGCACACATGCTCGGCTTTTCCGTTGCGGAGCTGACCGGTATCCCATTTTCTGAAGTGACGCACCCGGACGACCGTAAAAGCAACTTGGAAGGGGTTTCCCGTCTCGTGCGCGGGGAAATCGGCATTTTCGCTGCCGAGAAAAGATACCTGCGCAAGAACGGCGACATCATCTGGGCCCTGGTTACGGTCAGTCTTGTCCGGGATACTTCGGGCAAGCCCCTCCGAACGGTGGTGGTCATCAAGGATATAACGAAGCGCAAGCTTGCTGAAGAGGCGATACGGGCGAATGAAAAAAAGTACCGGGACCTCGTCGAGACAGCAAACAGTATTATCATCCGCTGGGACAGAAACGGCAGGATCTTATTCATGAATGAATTCGGGTTGGAGTTTTTTGGGTATGCCCGCGCTGAGCTGATCGGACAGGATATCATGACCATTGTCCCGAGGAACGAAGAAGGCACGGGGCGCAATCTCGAAGCCCTGATAAAAGATATCTTCGTCCATCCAGAGGAATACGCCCATGGCGTCAACCAAAACATGCGCAAAGGCGGGGAAACATGCTGGGTGGCATGGGCGAACAGGGCGGTCATGAACGAAAACAATGAGGTCGTGGAGCTTCTTGCCGTCGGCAATGACATCACCGGCCTGAAGAAGTCGCAAGATGAGCTGCAAAAGTACCGCGAACATCTCGAAGAGCTCGTCAGGGAGCGGACATTGGACCTTGAAGAAAAGAACAGAAAGCTTGCGGAGGAGATACAGCAGAGGAAGAAGACTGAAGAGGAGAAAAACAGAATGGAGGCCCAGTTGCTTCAGTCGCAGAAGATAGAGGCCCTGGGAAGCTTCGCCGGCGGCATTGCCCACGACCTCAACAATATCCTCTACCCCATTATCATCAATACCGAGACGCTCCTCGAAGAAACAGATCCCGGCGACGCTTTTCATGAGATGCTCGAACAAACCCTTCAGGCCGCATACCGGCAGAGAGACCTCGTGAAACAGATCCTGTCCTTCAGCAGGCAGGGCGTGCAGAAACTTACCCCCGTTCACATGACTCCTCTGCTGGAAAAGACCTTGGGCTTCATCCGGTCGACGCTCCCGAGCACCATAGAGATCAGGCAGTCGGTTGATGCCCCGAGCGATATTGTCCTGGGCGATTCCATTCAGATCCAGCAGGTCATC
This sequence comes from Syntrophaceae bacterium UBA6087, assembly GCA_002448235.1. Classification (GTDB taxonomy): domain Bacteria; phylum Desulfobacterota; class Desulfomonilia; order UBA1062; family UBA1062; genus Phosphitivorax. The sequence goes on along the minus strand of DIXF01000017.1, from coordinate 224,178 downwards.
ATGAACCTCTGCAAGAATGCGGCGGATTCCCTGGAGATGCAGCAGGGGATCATCGAGGTGAACCTCGCAGGAGTCTGCGTGGAAGGACATCCGGCCCTCCCGGAGATGAAGCCGGGAGAATATATCAGGCTTACCGTAAAGGATACCGGGCATGGGATGTCTCCGGAAACCATGGCCCGCATCTTCGATCCGTTTTTCACGACAAAAACCGTAGGCAAAGGCAGCGGCATGGGATTGTCGGTAGTCCACGGCATCCTGAAGAAGCACGGCGGCCATATCACGTTCGAGAGTGAGGAGGGGAAAGGGTCCATGTTCACCGTATACCTCCCCCTCATTCGACAGGATTCGGTTTCTTCGGCAGCCGAGGGAAAAGGCAAGGGGAAGGACAAAGGAAAGATCCTGCTGGTCGATGACGAGGAGATCATCCTCTCGAGCCTGGAGCGTGCAATGCAGCGCCTGGGCTATGACGTCACCACAGAGCAGGACCCTACAGAGGCGTTCGAGCTCTTTAAAATGAATCCTCAAAGATTCGATCTCGTCATCACAGACCTGACAATGCCGCACATGACCGGTCTCGCTCTCGGGAAGAAGCTTATGGATATTCGGCGGGACATCCCGGTAATCCTCTGTACCGGGTACAACGATGTCATGGATGAAGAGCAGGCGAAAAAGCTGGGTTTTCAGCGGCTGCTCATGAAGCCTGCACCGACAAATGATCTGAGATCGGCAATTCAACAGGCACTGGGAGCCTGATGCCTGGATGATTCGCAGTCCCTTCCTTGTTGAATGGAAGAAATGCCGGGGTTTTATTATAAATTAACTGCAAATTAGTTTTCTTATTCAATTATCTGCCAGTAAATATTGGTCTGAAGTAGGGGAGGCGATATGAAAGAGCGGTGCCGGATTTTTTCAGCGGGAAAGTCATTTCTGACAGTCTGTTTCGTGATAGGTAATATTTTTGTCACAGGTCTGTTTGTCGCAGTATTTGCCGGTGGAACTGCAGTTGAGGCTGTACCAAGGCAGGATCTCGTATTCCTGCCTGCACACAAGCTCGCCGGGATGATCCGTGCCGGAACGGTCACGTCAAGCGAGGTTGTGGAGGCATACCTGGACCGTATCAACACGTTCAATCCCAGCCTGAACGCCATTGTCACCCTTGATGCCGACGGAGCACGGAAGCGGGCAAAAGAAGCAGATGATGCGCTGCGCCGGGGTGAGATCTGGGGTCCGCTCCACGGCGTTCCCATAACCATCAAGGACAATATTGCCACCAAGGGAATAAAGACCACCAGCAGCATGCCGGATCTGGCAGGGTATGTCCCGAACTATGATGCCACGATCGTGACGCGGCTGAAGAAGGCGGGTGCGGTCATCCTGGGCAAGACAAACCTCCCTGCCCTGGGCATGGACCTGCAGACCAGCAGCAGGGTCTTCGGCATCACGAACAACCCGTGGGATCTCAAACGGACCACCGGAGGCTCTTCCGGAGGGGAAGCCGCCGCCGTGGCCGCCGGACTCACGGCGCTCGGTTTCGGCAACGATATCGGCGGTTCCATCCGCATCCCTTCGCACTTCTGCGGCATCTACGGCATCAAGCCGACCGAGAATTTCACCTCCACCTTCGGTGTCTCGCCGGGGACAAAGTCCTACGGCATCCGGGCGGTCCGACATCTGACCTGCAGCGGTCCCCTGGCGCGTTCCATCGAAGATTTGAAGCTGGGGCTCTCCGTCATAGCCGGGCCGGATACAAGGAACCCCGACGTGCCCTGGGTAGATCTGCACCAGGCCCAGGACAGAGGCATGAATGATCTTCGCATCACGTGGACTGATGATTTCGATGGAGTCCCGGTATCGGAGGAGACCAGGGCGGCACTGAAAGCGTTTGTCAAAAAGCTCGAAGCAAGGGGCTGTAAAGTCGAGAGGTTCAAGGGGAACTTTTTCGATCCCCACCTGCAGTCTGTGGGTAAGGAGTGGCAGGATCTCTACGGGGTGAAAACTTCAGAGATCCCTGCCATGGATTTCCAGTCGGCATGGACAACCTACGGCCGTCTGATGGATTTCGAGCTAGGGGAATATCAGCCGTCCTTGTTCCGGTTTGTGAGTTACCTTACGGGATGGTGGTACCGAAAAGGCGCGCCCATGATTGCCATGGCCTATCCCCACAGCTATGAAAAGTATCTCAGGACCATGACACAAAGAGACAGCTTCGTCTCCGCAATGGATGAGTTCCTCTCGGAAAGGGATGTCCTGCTCTGTCCGGTGACCTCGACCCCCGCCTTCGTCCATATCACCCCATGGAAGCACTTCGGCCCGTTCCCGGTATACAAAGACCCGATGCTCATCGACGGCAAGCCGGTGAAATACCTGGTGGCGAACATGTCCTACACCAGCATCTTCAACCTCACCGGAAGCCCTGTGGTGGTGATTCCCATCGGATATACGAAGGACGGCCTTCCCATCGGGGTCCAGATCGTCGGGAAGCGCTGGCGCGACATGGAACTGCTCTCTGTCGCTGCACAGCTCGACAAGGTGGCGTCAGCATACCGGAAGCCTGACGGCTATTAATCCGATTTCCTTTTATCCTTTGTCTGCAAAGCAGCTCTCCCGCATCCTCTCCTTGATGGAGAGGATGCGGGGTATATATGTATCTTTAGAGACGGGTTACACTCCCAGGGAGCTCTTGAAGCAGATGCCTGCGGTCATGTTATATGCGGGCAGCCCGTGAAATGTACCAGGAAGCACAAAGAGAGGTGTTTCATGGAAGAACGACACGTGCCCCCGGGTTTTGGGGAAATGATGAAATTCGGTCTTGTCGATGCCCTCCTCGGCCGCCGCTCACGGCGCTTTTTCATGGGGGCCGAGCTCCCGGACGGGGTTTTCGCCTACACGTCCCGGCATGATCCGGTACCTTTGTCCGAACTGGAAAAGCTCCTTGTGGTCGCGGCCTGCGGGGGCAACACGAGCTGGCACCACATGATCTACCGCGCAGCACGATATGCGCCTAACCTCTCCAACTACGCATGTGCGGCAGGCGGCCGAACGTTCCCTTCTTCTGCCGGTTTCCATACGAGCAAGACATTCTTCACCGACGATAAGGGGGTATATATTCTTGATTCCCGTGATGCTCCTGCCTTTGGCGACCGCGATCCCGAAGGCTGCCTGGACCTGGAGCAAGCCCTGGATGCGGTAAGGGAAAGCATCAGAAAGATAGGCGACGCACGGTTATCCCTTCCGCCGGAGGTGCCGTACGTCGAGGCGCACAATACCTGGGTGGTCAATCATCCGGGTACGCTGCTGGTCATTCCAGTGGGAGACCTTGCCCAGCATGTCCTGGCAGGTCTCTGCTACTACCTGCAGAACGGTACCGTGTTCTTTGACGACATCAACCGCAGGCCCATCCCGGGGATAAGGCGGTACCGGCACCTGGCCGATGTGGATAACGCCGTTCCTCTGACGTTCCTGGACCAGTGGTCACTTGCAGAAGTAGCGGTAGAGCTGGCCGCGAGCTGTTTTGCGGGCACGCTCATGCTTCAGGCCATGGGGCTGGGCGGGTGGATGTTCGACGGCATCGATCCTTTCGGCATGCTCGGCGCCGGCGGCAACAGCGATGTGCAGGGCCTGGGCTTCCGGTACGACACGAGCGACAGGTGGCCGTACCCCAACTCCACCGGGCTCGAAGGGGTCATGGAAGGCTTCTGCCCTCCCCATTTCCCTGATATGCGCTCGGCGGTCGAGGCTCTGTGCCATCGTAAGTTCGGACCGGGCGGGCCGTTTCATCCGGACACCCCCGGCCCGTGGAAGGACTCGCGGAAGGTGCGTTCATCGGCCACCGTGCACGATGAAGAATTCCGGGAATGTGTAGCCCTGCAGGCGCAATATATGTTCGACACCTTCGGCAAGTTCCCCGGCACCGTCCCCTCGATCTTCGTAATCACCTATCTTCAGGCCCATCATCTCGATCTGGACTTCTATGACAGGTTCTTCGAGCCGGGGGCATACCTGAAGACGCATGCTGAGCACATGGCCCGCTGGCATCTGCCGTAATACGGCCGTGGTTTTTTCCGGAGCACTCACCCTGATGTCAGCAGAGCCGGGAGCGCCTTAGGGGAAAAAGGGGGAGGTCTGTGGCAAGGAAGAAGGCGATTAAAGCCGGAGCTATTCCCCCCGTATATGTCGTGTCCGGGGGTACGGGATCGAGCGGCGAGCAGGTCGTGAATACGGTCCTTGCCCAGTTCCAGGAGATCAAGGTCCCCGTGATTATCGTGGGGAGCGTGTACGTTCGGGGTCAGATCGAAAACATAGTCGCACAGGCAGGGCAGACAGGCGGCACAATCGTCCACACCCTGGTAGATGAACGTCTCAGGGACACACTGACAGCCCTGGCGCATGACCATAATGTCGCGGAGGTGGACCTCATGGGGCCGCTCATGCACCGTCTCAAGCTCGTTCTCAACCGTGAGCCTCTCGGCAGGCCCGGCCTGTATCGCAAACTCCATGAGCCGTATTTCATGCGTATTGCCGCCATCGAGTATACCCTGGACCATGACGACGGGCAGAAGCCTGAAGAATGGAACAAGGCGGATATCGTGCTGGTCGGGGTATCCCGCAGCGGGAAGACCCCGCTCAGTGTCTACTTGTCCGTTCTGGGCTTCAAGACTGCCAATTGTCCGGTGGTGCCGAAGGTTTCCGTTCCTGACGAGCTTTTCGGGCTGGATCCTGAGCGGGTCTTCGGACTGGTCATCGATCCGGAACGGCTGTTGAAGATCCGGTCGCAGAGGATCGCCCCCTACGGAGTATCGGACCGGATGCATTATGCGGATCCGGCCACGGTTGAAGAAGAGCTCCGCGCTGCCGGAAAGGTGTTCCGGAAAGGCGGATTCCACATAATAGACATGACGGATAAAACCCTTGAGGCCTGTGCGGCGGAGATCATCAGACGTATGAGCATAAAGCAATAAATATCCCTTCTTGGCGAGGCAATAGAGAACGTATTAAAGTATGGTGGGCTCGCTACGGTGCGACCGGCCCATATTCGATTCCATCTGCCCGGTAATACCTGCGATTTTCATTTCATGCGTTGACATTCCGTACATTCATCCCCATAAAAAATCGTATGGAATCTTTACTCGTAAGATGCATCTTTTGCGGAACACGTCACCTCCTGGATAGAGAAGATGTCGAGAGCTGGTTCATGAGATGCTCCTGTGGCGCGTACGGATTCACGGAAAGCGAGACCGAGTTCGCCACCGACGATTTCAGGGGGGTGGGATTCACGGTTCATGAGGTTTCCAGCAGTGTCGGGGCCGTGATACATCTATCCGATCCTCTTCCGGTGATTATCGACGAGACGAATAACTGGATATACGTATTCTGGTATAAAGAAGTCGAAGGCATCTACGTATAAAAGATGCTGCCTCGAAATATTTACGCCGGCCGATCCGCCCGCTGTATTGTTTTTGCGCCGTCAGGCAAGGGATTGATTATCTGGGGGTATAGGTTTTACAGTCAGCATGGCCGGAATGTACCCCGACATGGATGTCGCCGGCCCGGCATTCCAAGGATTTATTGAACCTGCAGTCGGAGGTCCTGCACGCCCCGATGCCTCCGAGGACGTCCATATCACCACCCTTACCTTCAGACTCGAAGAACGTATCGCACATCGGGCAGGACGGATCACCCACTGTTATGGCAATCGTATGACACTTATTGTCGATATTGTACGAGCAGCTCAAGACATCGCATTCTGATATCTTAGACATTGGCAGAGTCATGGTATTGTCTCCTTTCTGCGGCGGAACTGTTATCTTTTAATTATAGATGCAGCTGTGCAGTGACGATTCAAGTGCCTTCCGCCGATTTGCCGGGAGGCCGGTGCCCGGCATTGCTCCGTATCCGCCCGGCATTTGGCGCGATTCTTTTCGCCGGGTCTTTATGCTTGACTTATCCGTACTTATTGCATAAGGATGGGCACCATCTGAATTGCGATTGGGTCTTACCGGGTCTTTTATCTACATTGATATCAGATAGCCTTATCGGGCTTGCCGTTGATACTTCTTTTTGTTTTTCAGACAGTTTGAGAAAAGCGACCGGCATGGAGAAAGTATACGGCATTGAGCACCGAAGAGCGTCATGGATCGGAAAACGCACCTTTTGAGAATAAACCTGCATATTTGCCTCATTACAGCCGGCCGGATAACCGATAGAAAAGTGATAAGCCAGAGTCGATCGGCGCCGAAAGCCGATTTATCAGGCTTACGCGAGTAAAGGATAAAACATATGGCAAGAAAAACGAATTATTCTTTTCAGAAATCTGAGCGCGAAAAGATCCGTCAGAAGAAGAAAAAGGAAAAGCTTGACAGAAAACAGGAAGCCAAGGACCGTAAATCCGCTCTAAATGAAGGGGGCGAAGAAATAGACCCTGACATTGCAGGCATCCAACCGGGCCCCCAGACGGACGTCGAGCCGGAAGAATAGCACCTTAGAAATCCGACAAAGCCCTTTGATCCGGAAAATATCCGGCAAAGGAAAACCTACGAAAAATCACAAGGTAAAAACAAAGGAGCAGTAATGAATTTTGATGCATTTGAGCTTCACCAGGACATTATCAGGGCAGTTGCACTCAACGGTTACGAAGCGCCGACGCCCATTCAGGCAAAGGCCATTCCATCCATACTGACAGGCCGCGATCTCTTAGGCCTTGCACAAACCGGAACCGGGAAGACCGCAGCGTTCGTGCTGCCGATCATACATCAGCTCATGGAAGGGCACCGCAGGTGCATACGCGCCCTGATTCTCGCCCCTACGCGTGAGCTGGCCGCACAGATAAATGAAACCGTACGGGTTTTCAGCAAAGGCACGGGCCTGAGAAGTGTGGTCATCTACGGAGGAGTGGGCATGAGCCCCCAGATCGAGGCCCTCAAGCGCGGCGTCGAGATTGTGGTGGCCTGTCCGGGCCGTCTGCTCGACCATATTTCGCAAAAAAGGGTTGATTTTTCCCGGCTCGAAACCCTCGTAATCGACGAGGCGGACCGCATGTTCGATATGGGCTTCCTTCCGGACATCCGCCGCATCGCCGGCAATCTTCCCCGGAAACGGCAGACACTGCTCTTCTCCGCCACCATGCCCGACGATATCCGCCACCTGGCCGATGATATGCTCAATGATGCGGTCACCGTGCAGATCAGCCATACCAAGCCCATCGAAACGGTATCCCACGCGCTTTACCCGGTGGAGCACCACCTTAAGACGGCACTGCTGAGGGAGCTTCTGAAGACCACCGATACGGATTCAGTCCTTGTGTTCACCCGCACGAAGCATCGCGCCGAGCGTCTTGCCCGCCAGCTTTCACAAGCCGGCTTCCGTGCGACGTCGCTCCAAGGCGATCTTTCGCAGAGCAAGCGCGAGAAGGCCATCGAAGGATTCCGCAAAGGATCGTTCCAGATACTCGTCGCCACGGATATCGCCGCGCGCGGCATCGATGTTTCGGCCATCTCCCACGTCATAAACTTCGATATGCCGGATACCGCTGATGCCTATACACACCGCATCGGCCGTACGGGCAGAGCGGAAAAAACCGGCGATGCCTTCACCTTTGTCACGCGGGACGATGCAGAGATGGTCCGGACCATTGAAAAGGTTATCGGCGAGAGACTGGCGCGAAGAACCCTGGCCGGCTTCGATTACAACAAGCAGGATGACAGGCCGGCCCAGCCGGCGACACAGCGTCCCCGTCAGCAGGCTCCCCGCCAGGCTCCCCGCCAGGCTCGTCCTGCAGCACGTCATTCCGGGAATCTCCGGTCGCGCGGGGACAGGCGTATATCCCAAGCCTGATCGCGCCTGACTCTATTGCCCCCGACCCTGCAGATGCAGGTATAACGGGGGCCTTGCCTCAAAGTCAGCCATGCCCCTGAGCACTGTCGCCGTGTCCTCCGGGCCAGGTTGACTATGTGCGCGCGGTGGTGGTGAAGTCACCTCCGCTTTCTCTCCATGGGTCCGCGCCGTCCGGCAATTGCAAGTTGATTTTATCTAACTTATACTATTGTAAGATAGATATGAAACTACCGGGCAGGATCAATCCAGTCAATATGATCACCCGCACCCTTCTGGGTGCCATGGCTTTTGCGTTCAACCATTCTCCGTCGTTGAAGCGCAGGATGAAGAACACGGACGGCTGGATCAATTTTTCCGTGGGCATCCGGACGGGAAACGGCAGAGTGGCCCAGACCGTCAGCTTCCGGGACGGCCGGGTCAGGGTCTCGGGCGGCATCGGCTGCGGCGCGGATGTCGTGCTCGAAGCGGCGGACGACGCCGTCCTCAAGGAACTCGTCTCCGCCCCGCCGAGCGAGGTGCTCAACATGATGCTCCGGAGCAGGCTTACAATCGAGGGCAACGTCTCATACCTGCAGCTCTTCACCTATTACCTTACGCTCTTTTCAGGCGGCCTGCACGGCCGGATGCTTGAAAAGGCCCGCAGGAAAGACATCGAATCCCGCAAACAGGAATCCTGCGCAGATACCCCCAACCTGGCCCCGGATCTGAACAACCGCCGCAGAGAGCACCTGAAGGCCGACAAGTCTGAAGACAGGAAGGTCGTGCACTTGGGCGACCCGTATCTTTCGGCGTATGACCTTGAGGATTTCCCCCGCCTCGCCGCACTGCTGAACAGGCACCGGGCCGCCAGACCGGAGCTGTGCGCGGAGCGCCCGAAGCTTCTCACCGACTGGTACCGCAGAAACGGGTTCGAGGAGGTGAGCCCGGGCAGGCCATGGCAGCCGGTGCTGCGGCAGGGACTGGCCTTCGAACACCTGATGAGGCATAAAAAACCGGTTATCGCGGATTCCCAGCTTCTGGCCGGATCGACCACCGCCAATCCGGTCTGCGGGGTCATCGTGTACCCGGACGCACAGGCCACCATGATCTGGGGCGAGCTGAACTCGGTGGATAAACGGCTCCTCAACCCGTACGATATCACCGACGAAACAAAAGAAACCTTAAACGACATCTTCCCCTTCTGGACGAAACGTACCTTCCACGAACGGGTGAACAGGGAATACGGCAGGCCGCTTTCCTTGAGGCTCACCGAGCGTCTGGTGGCCATCGTGTGCTCCAAGGCCCTCTGCGTTTCGCACACGGTCCCGGGCCTCAAGACGGTCCTGGAAAAGGGCACTTCCGGCATCATCGAGGACATACGCGAGAGGCTCTTCGAAGACGGCCCGGATGATGAGGGCCGTGCCGTGCTGGAGGGGATGATCCATTCCTTGAAAGGCCTGGAGGCCTATGCGGATCACCTGGCAGCCGAGGCGAGACTCAAGGCGGCAGGGACTGCGGGCACGACCCGGGCAGGGGAGCTTCTCCGCATGGCCGAAGTATGCGGGCATGTCCCGCGGCTGCCCGCCGAAACCCTGGACGAAGCGGTCCAGGCCATCTGCACGGTCTGGATCGGCATGCACATGGAGAACACCAATGCCGGGCTTTCCCTGGGAAGGCTCGACCAGTGGCTGCAGCCGTACTTTCTGGCGGATATGGAAAAGACGGGTTCGGAAGAAGAACGTGAAAGCTATATCCGAAGGGCGATCGAGCTAATCGGCTGCCTCTTTTTACGGATATCCGACCACATGCCTCTTTCTCCGGATATCGGCAACATACTCTTCGGCACGTCCCCGCCCAACCAGGCCATCACCCTGGGCGGCGTAACGCCCGAGGGCGATGACGGCGTGAACGACATGACCTACATCTTCCTCAAGGTCACGGAGATGCTGGGCCTGCCGGACCCGAACATCAACGCCCGCATCAATACCGAAAAGAACAGCGATACCTATATCCGGAGGCTCTGCGAGGTGAACTACACCACCTCTGCCACACCCTCCCTGCACAACGATGCCGCGGTCTTCGCGTCGTTGCGGCAGCATGGCTATCCGGAGGAGCATATCCGAGACTGGAGCGCAACGGGCTGCGTCGAGCCCACCGTATCCGGACGCCACAACGGCCATACCGGCGCCATCCTCGTCAATCTGGTCGCCGCCATGGAGATGGCCCTCCATAACGGGTATCACCCGCTCATGAAGTGGGACCTGGGCCCCAGGACCGGAAACGTTGAAGATTTCCGCACCTTCGAGGAGTTCTTCGAGGCCTACAGCCTCCAGCTCTGTTTTCTCATCGATCAGGCCGTGAGCCTGAACGACCTGTTCGCCGACGTGCATGCGCGGATGAGGCCCACGCCGTTCTTGAGCTCGACCATCGAGGGCTGCATCGAAAATGCCTGCGACATGACCCGAGGCGGCGCCCGGTACAACACCACGGGCACGGCGAACATCGGTCTGGCGGACGTCACCGACAGCCTCATGGCGATCAGGAAACTCGTGTTCGACGATAAGAGGCTCAGCTTCCATGAGCTTAAACGTGCCGTGGATTCCGATTTCCGGGACGCGCCGGGCGTCAGGGCGCTGGTGCAGAACAAGGTGCCTCTGTTCGGCTCGGGGAACGCCGAAGCCCTTGCCATGGCCAACCGCGTGGCTTCTCTAATCCACGGTATATATGCATCCCGCCGTAACTTCCGCGGAGGCAGGTACACGAGCGGATTCTGGTCCATGTCCCAGCATACGGCCTATGGAAATCTTTCGGGCACGTTGCCTTCGGGAAGGCTCGCCGGAAAGCCGTTCACCCCGGGCCTCACGCCTGAGCCCCATGCGAGCAGGAGCTACCTCGATTTCATCTCGGATGTCGCACGGCTCGACCCTGAGAACATGGACAACAACATGGCCTTCAACGTCAAGCTCTCGCCTTCATCCCATGACACCAGAGAGAAGATCGTCGGGGCCATGGCCGGCTATGTGAAGGCCTACTGCAGCCTGGGTGGCATGCAGATGCAGTTCAACGTGGTCGATTCCCGGACGCTCAAGGACGCGTATTCAAACCCGGAAAACTACCGCGACCTCATCGTGAGGATATCAGGATACAACGCCTACTTCGTCGCGCTCAACAGATCCCAGCAGCTCGAGCTCATCGGGAGGGCCGAGTACGGGGTGTGACCACTGAAACGAGGCCGGCAGCCTCGCAATAAAAGCCGGCCGATCCTTGAAGTCTGTTTTTTAGATAATGGAGATACCATGGAAAGCAAAGACTTGAAGCGTTTGATAGATACCTTCTTTACCTGTGATAAAAAGGAAGTCCTGCAGATCTTCAACGAGTTTCTGGATACCCTGGTGGCAGAGGAAACCCTGACCGCGGTCGAGCCCATGAGCAGGAACTATGACACCGCCCAGTCCAACCCGGAAATCCATATCATCCCCGGAAACCTCAAGGACGCCCGCGATGCCATCTTCCCGTATTACTGGGGAACGGACGGGTGGAACTCGCGATTCCATCTGGAAAACGTCAAGGGGCCGGCCAACTATGCCTCTCTGATCGGTTCTTTCGCCTGCCTGCTGAAAAACCCGAACCTGTGCGTGGATACCTACAGCCAGAGGTCCAACGAGCTGGAGATAAAGGCCATCACGACGCTGGCGAATCTCGTCTTCTACCACACCGAAAGCCCCTGGGGCGTATTCACCATGGGAGGAACCATATCCAACCTCTACGGGGGCAAGCTCGGCATCGAAAAGGTGCTGCCCGGCGCCATGAAGAAGGGCCTTGCGGGGAGGAGGCTTACGGGCATCGTCTCCCAGGCGGCCCATTATTCCAATGAGACCGTTGCCGGGTGGCTCGGCATCGGGACGGATAACCTCATCGCGATCCCCACGGACGATGCCTGCAGCATGGATCTGAACCTGTTCGAAGCCGAGATGGAAAGGCTCTATGCCGAAGGAACGCTTGTGGCATTCGTCATCGCCACCTTCGGGAGCACCGACGCATCCGGCATAGACGACATCGCAGGCATCCGCAGGATCATCGACGCACAGGCGAAAAAGCATTCCATGCCTGCCCCGCAGCTTCATGTCGATGCGGCTGCAGGGTGGCAGATGAGCTTTCTCAACGAGTACAACGTGAAAAAGAACACGTTCAAGCTCAATAAGGATGTGCTCGCCATGGTGGAAGAGCTCCAACCCAGGGCAATGAGCATCCGGCATGCAGACTCGGTGACCATTGATTTCCACAAGATGGGGTGGGGCCACTATCCGTCGAGCGCCTTTATCGTCTCGAACAAGGAAGACATCGGCCTGCTTTTCCGGAGCATGGAGCAGGTCCCGTATTTTTCGGAAGCGGATTACCGGCACGATCCGGCCCTCTTCACCCTGGAAACTTCGCGGCCGGGCATAGGCCCGTACTCTGTCATGGCATCTTTAAACGGGATCGGGCTCCAGGGATATCAGATGCTCGTGGCCCATGCCCTGGAAATGACGCTCCTGACCAAGAAACATATCGAAAAGCTCGACTACTGCAAGGTGCTCAACATGAAATGCTTGGGCCCCAGCGCCGTCTGGTGGGTTCTGCCGAAGGGCAGGGATGCCAAGCGGATCTACGATGATTTTATCCGGGGAAGGGTCTCGGAGGAAGAGTACCGGCGGTATTTCTCGGAGATCCACCGCCTCTTCGAGAAGCGAAAAAATGCGATGGACCCCAGGAACGACGCCAGGCTCAGTTTCACCACGCGCATGGGCTACCAGCCGCGCGGGATTGCCATGCCTGCCTGGAAGGCCGTGTTCTTCAATCCCAAGACCGATGCCGAGGTCGTGAAGCAGATAGTCAGAAGCATCGAAGAGGTCTGAAAGAGCACGAGGCTCTCCGGCGCATGCGAATTGTTTTTTCCCGCAGGAAGGCTATTTTTGTTCTTATCAACGGATTCTTATCGTGCTCAGGACAGATGCTTCTTTTATATCGATATCCGGGCAGGAGAACGAAACAGGTTTTTTGATAATACCGTTTTCCCGGCCCATGTAAAAGGATTCCCGCTATGGATGCTCCCGCTGCGGTAATCGTAAACGGTGCGACGGGTGGAATGGACGATCCGGAAATGCGCCAGAGGCTCACCCGATTGATCGAGGAGTCTTGCGCCGGTGCCACGGTAACGTTCACCGAGAAGGGTTCGGATCCGGCAGATCTTGCGAAGAAGGCGTTCGAGCAGGGGTTTAAGGTGATCGTTGCCGGTGGAGGGGACGGCACGGTCGGCTCCATTGCATCCGTTCTGGCCGGATCAGGTGCTGTCCTGGGAGTTCTGCCGCTCGGAACGTTCAATCATTTTGCAAAAGATCTCGGAATCCCCGTCGACCTCGAGGCTGCAGTCCAGACCCTGGCGACAGGCGTGGTAACGGAGGTCGATGTCGGGCAGGTCAACAAACGGACATTCATCAACAATTCCAGCCTGGGGCTCTATGCGGCGATCGTGCGCCATCGTGAAAGAAAGCAGGGAGAGGGGCAGTCAAAGCGGATGGCAGCGTTGTCTGCTCTGGTAAAGGCATTGGAGGAGTACCGGCTCTTCACGGTCAATGTTGTCGTGAGCGGACAGCAGATCATACGGGAGACGCCCATCGTCTTTGTGGGGAACAACCATTATACCATGGCAGGACTGGAAGCAGGCTCCAGGTCCAGGCTCGACGCCGGACATCTGAGCCTGGTCATACCCCATTCCAGGGGGCGGCTGGGGCTGTTTTGGTTCTCGCTCATCGCATTGCTCGGACGGGAGCACAGGGCCGGCGACCTCGACATCATTCTTGCAAAGGATTTCCGGATAGAATCCGCGCACCGCCGCCTGGAAATCACCCTTGACGGTGAAGTCGAGCATATGGACGTCCCGCTCCATTACCATATACTTCCCAAGGCGTTACGGGTAATCGCCCCTGCGGCCGTACAGTAGGGCATGCGGGATATCGTTCATCTATCCGACCTCCATTTCGGCCGCGTGGATCATACCATGCTCGGGCCACTTGCCTCAGCCGTATGGGAGGTAACGCCGGATCTGGTGGCGATATCCGGTGATCTCACCCAGCGGGCGCGGGTGAGCGAATTCAGGGAGGCGCGGGTGTTTCTGGACCTGCTGCCGGGGCCGCAGGTCATCGTGCCCGGAAACCACGATGTCCCGCTCTATAATCCTTTCTTCCGCTTTCTGCTTCCGCTTTCAAGGTTTGCGAGATACATTTCGTCCGATCTGTCGCCGTTGTATGCAGATGACGAAATAGCGGTACTGGGCGCCGACACCACCCGCTCGCTGGTGGCCAAGGGCGGCCGCATCAACATCAGGCAGGTGGGCGACATCTGCCGGAGATTTTCCCTGCTGAACAAAGGACAGCTAAAGATCGTAGTCACGCACCATCCGTTCGATCTCCCGGAAGGCTTTTCAAACATCAATCTCGTGGGCCGTTCCCGCATGGCAATGAAAGAATTTGCCCGGTGCGGGGTCGATCTGTTCCTCTCCGGCCATCTTCATCTGGCCCGGACAGGAAACACCGCCAGATATCGCATACCGGGATTTTCCGCTCTGGTGATCGCTGCAGGCACCGTCATCTCAACCCGCGGAAGAGGTGAGATGAACTCATTCAATCTCATCCGCATCGCCCGGCCGGAGATCACCGTGAAAACATATACCTGGGAACCTGCACAAAGAAAATTTCTCCAATCCCGCGAACAGCTTTTCCGCGAAACGGAGGACGGAGGCGGGACACGATCCTTCTCCATCGCTTCATGACCGGGATACCTTAAGAGCCGGTCTCACGACCGGCTCTTGCGTTCACCCGAATTCCCAAAGTTCAATGCTGAACAGGCGCCATGCCGTCCGGTCCTCACTTTTTCAAGGTGCCGGATTCTCCTTCGGTTTTCACCTCCAGATCTTCGCTTCTCACTTCGCCGCTCACCTCGCGCTGCTCAGTGTGGGCTACTTTCTTTGCGTGCACCGTTTCTTTCAATATCGGGCGTTTGGAAATCTCTACTTCCTCTTCCATGAGCGGGATGGAAGCGCTCTGTTCGGTAAAGGCACGTTCATCAATGGGCGAATCCATGGCCGTGCCGCCCTTTGTATGCTCAATGACAACCTCTTCCTTGGTCACGGGGATGGTAAAGGACTGAACTTCCGTATGCACCACCTTGTTCAGCCGAACTTCACCGGCCTTATGGGTTGTTTTGCGTGCCTGGATCTCTTCCCCATAAAGAGGAATGTCTATATCCCCTCCGGTGCCGAGGGCTTCGCTCTTGTTCCATCCCTCATACTCCTCACTTTTCCAATCACTCAATTCTCTCCCCTGCCGGTCGATAATCAACTCATTGCCGTTGATATCAACGACATTGTCGTAGTGGACAAGAAAATCTCTGGGGAAGAAAAACCCCTTTTCGATATTGATGCTGTCTTCGTTGAGGGCCGTCACCTTTCCCAACTTTTCCCCGTCGCGGGTATACGCAACCATATCACCTTTTACATTCGGGTGATTCTTCAAGAACTCTTCTCTTCTTATCATGGTGAATCTCCTTCCCATTATTGGATTTTAATTCCGGTCTCCCTATCCAATGGCTTCGCCTTCACAATCGCTTCTTCACCACGCCTTGGGACAGGGAAAATGGAGAATAAAGCCTGTCAGCATTCTCTGATTGCCCATAATCCCGTTTGAGGAAGTCTTTCGTCTGTCTTGGAACGCCGTTCATGTATAATTTGCCTGGTGTTCATTACCTTCACTCCCCTGGTCTTTTAAAATACATCCCCGGAAGTTGATTTTACTGTAGGGATGGGCTCCTTTCAGAGTCAATGGGGGGTGCCGGGTAATTTTTATAAAAATGCATTTGCATATTTCATCAGGCCGGGGGCAAGATACGGAACAAAAAAAGTAGTTGGAACACGAAGGGAGTCTTTCATGAAGCAGCTCGCGGCAGGGACCATTAACGAGTTCATATCCGTGGCGGGCAACGCGTATTATCCCGGCTACCTGATCAGGGGCGGCCGGAAGAATCTAATGATAGAGGCTGGCCTGAATCTTCTGGGGCCGCTCTACTGCGCATCTGTGGAAGAAGTTCTGGGCAGCCGCGATCTGCTCGACTATCTCTTCATCACCCACTCCCATTATGATCACCTGGGCGCCGCGCATTATCTCAAGCGCCATATCCCCGGGCTTGTGACCGGCGCTCACGAACGGGTGGCCCCTTTGCTCCGGAAGGAATCCGTCCTGGCGATGATGAACCGGCTGAGTGACATCCAGCGGGTGCTGTTTCAGGATATCGCGGGTGAGGAAGACCTTTGCATCCGGCCCATGGAGATAGATATTTCCCTGAAAGAAGGGGACGAGATCGATCTGGGAGGGATTACGTGCCGCGTGTACGAGGTGCCGGGTCACACAAGGGATTCGTTGGCGTTTTTCATACCCGAGATTCGTGCCCTGTTTTCCGGCGAAGCGGCAGGAGTGCCCCAGGGGGAGGATGCGGACGATCTTCAGGTGGAGTTCCTCGCCTCATATGACGATTATCTCTCATCGCTGGAAAAGATGATCTTTCTTGAGCCCGAGATTCTCTGCCTGGGCCACGGCTGGGTCTTTACCGGCGAGGATGTCTCTGCTTACCTCAGGAAGTCCCATGCCGAGACATTCGAGTACCGGAAGCTCATCGAACGCTACCTCGACACCACGGGCGGAGATATTGAAAAGGCCGTAGAGTCGATAACGAGGAAGGAATATGACGAAAAAGGGACTATCAAGCAGGAGCGCAATGCCTACATAACCAACCTGTCGGCTCAGGTACGGCATATCGCGGGCCTGAACGGACGCTGAGGGCTGAAAAAGCCTGCGTGCCCTTTCGGGACTTCCGGAAACAGCCTAAAAAGTGGGGATTGATTACGTAAGGCTTTTTAGGTTATGGGTGCAGGAACCAGGTATGCATGCTATTATGAGTCAACAAAACCGGATGCCCCGATGACCCCGGTGAAGATTATCAGGAAGAGGGATCGTCATATGGGGGCAACACACACATGAATGGAGAATGACATGAAGATTGCACTGCCTTCGAACGGGAACATGGTTGACGGACATTTCGGACATTGTGAGTGTTTTACCGTTTTCACTCTCGACGATCAGAAAAATATCGTGAGCCGGGAAAATGTGCAGCCGCCTGCGGGTTGCGGCTGCAAGTCCAACATAGTGGGCACTCTCGCGAACATGGGGGTAAAGGTGATGCTCGCCGGGAACATGGGCGCCGGTGCGGTCAATGTGCTGAACTCTCATGGGATAGAGGTTGTACGCGGGTGCAGCGGTGACGTGAAGAAAGTCGTCGAGGACTGGCTCAAAGGCTCCCTGAACGACTCCGGTTCGTCATGCGCTGCCCACGACGGGTGTGGAGAGCATAACCATTAGACCAACATAAGGCGTATTCATTTTCTTATCTTTAAACGGTCCATGGCGTTTTTCATGGCGGATTTGTGGAGCTCCGCCGAAAAATGCACAGGGCTTTTCCCAAACATCACATCCCAGCCTGCGGGATCGGCCGTGCAATGATACTGCGTTTCCAGGCCGATATGCACAGGCGCCTCCTCGATTCGAATCCCGATCGTCCTCTTTGCCGCTTCCCAGGTCGCCCCGCAGGGAGCGCCGTGCAGCACGGAAATCTCCGCAATCCTCCCGTCAATGACCGTTACCCGGAATTCCGGAGTGCCGAAGAGCTTGCCGTACTCACCCAAGTCTTCTCTCCGAGGCAGTGCGCAACAGACCCGCGGCGTGATTGGCCATTTCACCAGGCTCTTTTTGTTTGACGCCACTACAGGGATTCGGAGCTTTTCGCACAAAAGCCAGAGGTCGTTGGACAGGTCGGGGTGTTTGAGATAATCAAGGACTATGTCCGCGGAAATGGTTTCCGGGAGATAGCCGCCACTGTGTTCGATGAGATCGGGCAGGGGGGCATCGATATCATAGGTCTCAATGATGAACCTGTCCCCTCCGAATTGACCGATCCCCCTGATTTTATTTTCTCCGCTTCCGTTTTGCTGAAAGACCGCAATCCGCTGGGGCTGACCTTTCACATGGTCGTTATCCATGGACAAATCCATCTCACTATTTTCTTCCTGTATGTTATATGCTCGATCGAGACGCTCTTCGTCAACGCTAACTGTGAAAGCCGGAGCCGGCCAAAGGCCGTATCTCCGGCAGTTTTCAAGCGCTTTGCGCAAAACACGTATGTTACTTTGCAGGGATGCACGACTCTGAAAGTATTACCGGCAGGGTCTTTGCCCTCTGCCCATGAAAGCTCTTCCCGGGCCGTCGAATCCTCTCGGTCTGTTCTGCCAGGCCGAGTCGTGCTCTTCACGGGACAATACGCCGTCATTGTTCGTATCGATGCGGTCAAAAGCAGCTTTATGGGCGTCTACACGGGCGGCCTGGCGCTCTTCCCGGGACAGTGCTCCGTCTTTGTCCGTGTCATAAAGCTTCATGAATGCTTCCTGTGCCGATTTTTCTTCGGCAGCGGAGAGCGTGCCGTCCTTGTCGGCATCATACTGTCCGGCAAAGGACATGG
Source organism: Syntrophaceae bacterium UBA6087 (assembly GCA_002448235.1). Classification (GTDB taxonomy): domain Bacteria; phylum Desulfobacterota; class Desulfomonilia; order UBA1062; family UBA1062; genus Phosphitivorax. The sequence continues at coordinate 205,770 of DIXF01000017.1, read as the reverse complement.
GAACTCTGGTCGGGCAGTTCCATGGTTTCTGATAGCCTGCCGCATGGATGACAACAGGAATCACGAGGATCGCCATTATACCTGCAAGGGCCAATTGTAGGGAAAAACGTTTTTTCATGATCGTCTCCTTTCGTTTGTCGGATGAACCGGCTGTCCTGCCTGGGGAATGTCCCCGGTGGTCAACCGTTCATGCCCGCAAGATTAGCATTTAATTGTGGAGAAACGATGGATGGAAGATGGAAAGACTATGTAAATAGCGAAAACGGTTTGTAATGAAGGCGGATGTATATTAGTGGTATGGGGTATGGTGAACGGTATCTTCAATAACCGGCCGTTATCGGTAAAAGTATGCGAATAAGGCTCGTGTTCAAGATTTTCCTGGCGTTTTTCCTCACGAGCATGGTCGTGATCATGCTCATGACCGGGATCATGCGTTACATCGGCCAGCGGAACTTTGAGAACTTTGTAAACAGGATGGACATGGAAAGGCTCAGCGAGCTCGATCAGAAGCTCCGGAGCGCCTACATGGAGCACGGGAGCTGGGAGTTCCTCAGACAGGATCCGAGGATTTTCATCCGGATGATCCGCCCCGAACGTCCGGCGTTCGGCCCTCCCGGGGGAATGAATGCAAGGCCGTCCATGGGGATGGGCCGCAGGGGATACGGCCCCGGTGAAAGCTTCAGGATCTCGCTTTTTGACGACCGTAAACGGCCTGTGGCGGGGAGGGCCCTGTCTCCGGAAAACCATATCCTCAAGGAGATAACGGTTGACGGGAGGACCGTGGGATGGCTCGGCCTCCGTGAGAGGAAGGATCTTACCGAGCCGCTGGAGGCAGGTTTCCTTTACCGGCAGACCCGCACGTTCGTCATTACCGGCTTCGTGGCGCTGGTGTTGTCCGGCCTTGTGTCGTTCCTTCTCTCTCGCCACCTCCTCAGGCCGGTTGATGCGCTCACCAGGGGCGCGGATTCCCTGGCGGACAGGAAGTTCGATACGAGGATAACCGTGGAAACGGGCGACGAATTGGGCCGGCTTGCCGATAATTTCAACCGCATGGCGCAGACCCTGGAACGCTACGAGCTTTTGAGGCGCCAGTGGATCTCGGACATCTCTCACGAGCTGCGTACCCCGCTCGCCATCCTGCGGGCGGAGATCGAGGCGATCCAGGACGGCGTCCGTGAAACAAATGCGGAAAATCTCGAATCCCTCCATGCCGAGATCATACGCATGAGCTCCATGGTGGATGATCTCCACGAGTTGTCCCTGGCGGACAGCGGCGATCTGCCCGTAAAGAATGAACCCCTTGATGTCCTGAGCCTTTTACAGGAAGCGCTGGCGCTCTTCGCTCCCAGGTTTTCCCAGGCCGGGATCACGGTTGAGCATGATCTCCGTCTCGATGAAGAAGCCATAATCACCGCAGACCGCGGACGGCTGTTCCAGGTATTCTCCAACCTTCTCGAAAACAGCGTGCGGTATACCGAGCCCGGAGGGCTCCTCAAGGTTCGCTTGCAACGGGCCGCAGACCGCATCTATGTCTGTTTCGAAGACTCGAAGCCCGGTGTCCCCGGCGAATCCCTCGAAAAGATATTCGACCGGCTCTACCGGGTAGATGAATCACGGTCGCGCAGGATCGGAGGCACAGGGCTGGGGCTCGCCATCTGCAGGAGCATCGTGGAAGCGCTCGGTGGCGGCATCCGGGCTTACCATTCAGGATTCGGAGGCCTGGGAATAGAGATTACGCTGCCCCTTGATCGGAGCGGGAAGGGGACTGTGGCAGCATGAAAGAAGAGCATATCCTGATCGTTGAGGATGAAGACAAGATCGCATCGGTTCTCAGGGATTACCTTGGGAAATCGGGATATCGCGTAACGCTCCTCGCCTGGGGAAACGAAGTGGTGCCTTTTCTCAAAAGCAGCCATGTTGACCTTATCCTGCTGGATATCATGCTTCCGGGGCTCGATGGAATGGAGGTGTGCAAGGAGGTCAGGAAGTTCTCGCAGGTGCCGATCATCATGGTCACAGCGAAGGTGGAGGAGATCGACCGGCTTATCGGCCTCGAGATCGGGGCTGACGATTATATCTGCAAACCGTTCAGCCCCCGGGAGGTGGTGGCCAGGGTAAAGGCTGTGCTGCGCCGGACACATCCTCAGCAGGAAGTGCGCGTGATTTCATCGGGCGGCATTACGCTCGATGAAGAAACACGTCAGGTAACCGTTCTGGGGACACAGATAAAGGTGACCCCGACCGAGTTCAGGTTGCTGAAAGCGCTGATGTCTCATCCGAACAAGGTGTTCTCCCGCAACGAACTGGTCAACCTCGTCCAGGGGTACGAGTTCGAAGGATATGACCGTACCATCGATTCCCATATTAAAAATCTGCGAAAAAAGATCGCGGTCCTGATGCCCGATGTCGAGCTGATCGATTCGATATACGGGGAAGGATACCGGTTCGTTGCAGAGCGGGGATAGCGGTCCGCCAGCCTATCTCAAGGAGATGTCCGAAGGGCCGGGACGGAGCAGGACGGCCGTTGGCCCTCCTGCTCTCCCTTTGATTTTTGAGGTCCGGCTCAGGTGTTACTTGGATTTCAGCTTATATCCTGAAGGGACATTGAAGGTATCCGCCGCCAGGGAGTCGACTTTGATCGACTTGACTTCGGTCGTGCTCGAGAAGAACGGGGCGTTCTCGTCGGCCTTCACGCTTTCCGCCGCTTTCTGCGAGAGCACGCCCGAGAGGATGCCGCTCCAGCCGCCGGAGATATCGATGCCCCCGGACGACCCCGTCTGGTCGTTCCTGGCTGCGGGCTTCTGATCGTCCTCGATCCTCCAGTTGACGGCGGTACGGATCGGGTAGCCTTTGACCTTTGCCATCTCTTTCTTGAGGCCTTTGAATCCTTTTTCCAGATCCTTCTCCGAAGCACCGCTCATCATTGAGAAAACGCTCATGCCGTACTGCTTCATCTCTTCGGAAGACATGTCCATACCAATCTTCTTCATGTATGCCTTTGTGAAGGCCTTTTCTTCGGCCTGCAGCTTCTTGATCGAAGCGGTTTCAGGGGTTGTCCAGAGATTGGTGGTCATGGTGTTTCTGGTTTTTGCCTTTGTATCCAGGTTCTCTATCTCGATGAGCCAGGTCACAAGGTACTCCTCGCAGGCGAATCCGTTGATCGTCTCGGATTTGCCGGTTTTCTTGACCGTGAATTCGCTCTTCGTCACCCGCACATTGGGGTTCTCGCCCGCGTCTTCTTTCCCCGCGTCTTCTTTGGCTGAAGGATCTTCAGGCTTGAAGGTCGCGATGGGTTCTTCCGTATAGGTCTTGTTTTTCGGGTCAAGGACCCACACGATGCCCTTGTCGATCCGGGTTATCGTTGCCTGCTCGCTGCCGCCGGCCGCCCAGGATAAAATGGCCCCGGTGAACTTGATCGATGACGATTCGAACTGTTTGTCCCCCTGAATCCGGGAGACCAGGGTCCCTTCATATGCCCCGTTGCCTTTTAAACCGCCGAACTTGGTGAACGATTCAACCGTAGCATCGGCCCATGCAGATGAAGCTGCCATGGACAGGTACAATGCCGCTATCAGAATGCCCGTTTTTTTCATGAAAATGCCTCCTCTTCCGTGTTGCCGGATCTATTTTGTCTCTCCAGCAGGATATAGACCTCTGCTTTTATGTCAAGAAATTTTATGATGGCCCCAACACCGGTGAAGGCCCGGCATGGACACTTTTGAAACCGCCATGGCAAAAAGGTTACGTATTTCCCTTAAAGAAGCTTCCCTTGCACATGGGGACCCGCATACGGGCGATGCCAAAAAATTATTCCATCCCGGCAACGCCTCGATAAGCCGGGTTGGCGGCATTTTCGAACATATTCAGTGGAATGAGTCTTGCAAAAAAGAACATGCATGGAAAGAAAGCAAAGGTCATCGTTTCATAAAGGGTATGGAAGCAGTCTCCTGTTCGCGCTGGTGAGGATAGAGGTCAAGAAACGTCTTTACGGTGAACCTTTGAAATCCGAGGGAGGAATTCGATGAGGAAGCTTTGTCTCCTGATAGGCAAGGGAATAATGTTTTTCTGTTTCATCATGGTCCTTCTTTTTGTCTATGACTTCTTTTTCTGGTCGAAGACCGCGGAAGGAAGGAACATTGCAAAAGCAGTCATCATCTTTTTCTCCCTAGCGGGGTTCTTTACCTACAGCATCCATTCCATGATGAGAAGAGTCGATCGTGGAGACGGACAAGACCCGTGGGAGAGATTGGAGCTTCAAAACGATAATGAAAAAGATTACCTTGCGCTGGGGTATGCGCTTCCCCAGGACATGACGGAACACATTCCCGCACACGGGCCGGAAATCCGGACGAAATACAAACTGAAGGTTCTGGGTCTTGCAATAGCCGGATACGCCTATATATTCGGGATGTTTTGCGGGCTTGCCTCTCTCGTGTACCATCTTGTCGGTTTTGCTCTGGCTCCTTCCCGCCCGTATAGCATTCTTGCCTTGAGCCTGCCGGTTCTGTTCGTCGTCACGGTTTTCCTGGGAGCCTTGCTCAAGTCGGTCCGCCTCCGCATTGAGCAGCCGAAAGGCGTTGAGATCGACGGTGAAGATGCACCGGAGCTTTTCGAGACGATAAATCACTTAGGCGAACGGCTTCATGGCCCAAAAATACACAGGGTAGTGCTTACCGGTGATTTCAGCATACGTATCGTGAGAGGTCCCCGTCTCGGGATTCTGGGGTGGCACAAGAACTGCCTTGTCCTGGGTCTGCCGCTCCTTCAGGGCCTTTCCGTAACCCAGACGCTCGCGCTCCTTGCACATGAATACAGCCATCTCTCGGGAGAGCAGGGCTGGTTTGATTCCTGGATTTACCGGCTCAGGCAGACGTGGATGGAGGTCATGAAAAGACTGGAAAGCAAAAAACACTGGAGCCGGATCATCATCGCACCGTTCTTCCGGTGGTATGCCCCGTATTTCCATTCCTACACCTTGCCCCTGGCAAAGGCCCAGGAGTATGCCGCGGACAGATGCTCCGCCGCCTTTGCGGGAGAGAGTGAAACCGCTGCCGCCCTGGTGCGTACGAGAGTTCTGGAAATCTATCTGCAGGAGTCGTTCTGGTCACTGGTAACCGATATGATGGATACCCAGCCCGAACCCGTTTCATCGGTTTACGGACTCATGCAGGCCAAATTCCAGCAGGGCATTGACTCGGGCCAGGCAAAAGAATGGCTCGACAGGTCGCTTCAGAAAGAGTCCGGCCCCGCCGACCTCCACCCGGACCTGAGAAAACGGCTGAGCGCGATCAGAGAAGCACCGGTTTTTCAGAACTCGACGGCAATCAGCGCTGCACAATACTATTTTTCGGATCTCGATTCGTTCAGGAAGGTTTTCGACGACGAGTGGCGATCTTTTATCAGGGGCCACTGGCACGAAAGATATGCCTATGTGCAGAAGATGAGAACGAGGATCGAAGAATTGTCTTCAAAGGCCAGGTACAAACCGTTGAGCGTAGAAGAAGCGCTGGACCTTGCGTATATGACCGAGGACCTTTCAGGGAGCGAGAAGGCGCTGCCTTTGTTCCACCGCATCCTGAAGTTCCGGCCAAATTGTGTTCCGGCGCTCTGTGCGGCGGGAAGGATAGCGTTGGCAAAAGGCGACGAAACCGGCGCATCATACATCGAACGGGTCATCGCTCTGGATGAGAATTACAGCGTCTACGGCCTTGAAGCCCTGTATAACTTCTATCTGGAGAAGGGAGATAGGGAAAAGACGGGGAAGTACTACCAGAGGCTTTCCGATCAGAAGGAAATGATCGAGGTAGCGGAAAGGGCGCGGAAACTGGAAACGGAGCGGGCCGCCTCTGCGGAAAAAATCAAGAAGAATGCCCGGAAGAAAGTTCGTACGGAGAGAATGCAGCCGGGATTCATAAAGGTGTGCCCGGTGGAGAACCACCCCATCTTCCCCTAACGGGTGTTGTCAATGACGATTTTGTCTGCCTGGTGCGGGAGAGAATCGGAAACGGGAAAACGGATTTCAAGGTAAGTGTATATAATCAAAGGCCTCCTCCCGTGTCTTGAAAAAGAAGAGAGGAGGCCTTTTTACGTGTGCGGTTATTCGCCTTCTTTGTAGAGCGATTCGATCTTGCCGCTGTACCTTTCCGTGATGTTCTTCCGCTTGAGTTTCATGGTCTGGGTCAGCATCCCGTTTTCCAGGGTGAACGGCTCGGAGATGAAAATGAACTTTTTCGGGATCTCGTAGCTGCCGTACTTGGCCTTCAGCGCATCGAGGATTTCACGGGTGATCATTTTCTGGACGTCCTCGTTGGCCGTGAGGGCCGCATAGTCCTTCGGCAGGTTATTCTTTTGTGCGTAACCGTCCAGGGCAACAGGGTCGGGCACGATCATGCAGACATTGTACGGCCGGTTTGCACCATAGATCAGGGCGTTCTGCACGAAGTGGTTCAGGCAGATATCCTCCTCCAGGGCTGCGGGGAACACGTACTTGCCGTTTTCGAGCTTGAACTGCTCCTTGATCCGGCCCGTGATCCACAGAAACCCGTCTTCGTCGAGGCGGCCGCGGTCGCCGGTCCTCACCCCGCCGTCCGGGGTCATGATCTCTTTGGTCGCCTCGGGCTTGTTATGATATCCCTTCATGACGTTGGGGCCGTAACAGACGATCTCTCCGTCTTTTGCCCCCGGCTCCACCACGGACTGGTCGATGACGACTTTGATCTTGTCCATTACCGGGCCCACGCTTCCGATTCTGAAATTCGACGGGCAGTTCATGGTGATGCCCGGTGTGGTTTCTGTCATGCCGTACGCATCGTAGAGCGGGATGCCTATGTCATAGAAGAAATAGGATATATCCGGGTTCATGGCTGCGCTGCCGGTCATTGAGCCTTTGAGCCTGCCGCCGAAGAGGTCGCGGATCTTCTGGAACACTATTTTGTCAACGAGCTTGAATTTGAGGTCCACCAGGAAGCTCGACCGGCCCTGTGCCGCCAGCCGGCGCCTTTCTTTGCCGGCCTCTACGCCCATGTCGAAGAGCTTTTTCTTGAACCCGCCGGCGTCTTTCACCTTGGTGACGATCGTGTCGTACACCTTGTTGAAAATGCGGGGCACTGCGATGAGGAAGGTCGGTCTGATCAGAGCCATATCCTGAACGACCGTGTTCGTGCTCTCCATAAAGCCTAAGGACCCGCCCAGCGCCGTAAAGGTATGGAGCTCTCCCAGGCCGAAACAGTGCGCCCAGGGCAACAGCGAGAGTGACCGGTCGTTTTCGTTGAAATCGGGATACGCCTTTGCCCGGGCATGGTGGTTGCTGGTCCAGTTCATGTGCATGAGAAGGACGCCCTTCGGATCTCCCGTCGTGCCGGAGGTATAGACAAGGACCGCTACTTCCTCGGGACCGGGATAAATGGGTTTGACCGGGTTCTTCTCACCGGCCTTTTCCAGCTCCGACATCGTGTCCTTGCCTTCGCCAGGGATCAGGATTATCTTCTCCAGAGTCGGGATGCGCGAGGGGAAATCCTTGATCTTCGCCAGGATCTCGGGCTTTGAGACAAAGAGTACCTTGATGCCGCTGTCCTTGATGATGTATTCCCACACATGGGTAAGCTCCGCTTCGTACATGGGAACATAAAAAGCCCCGAGTCCCACGGTGGCGTAATGGCCGACAGCCCAGTCGGTGCTGTTGTTGGAAACGATGCCCACTGCATCGCCCCTCTTGACGCCGAGGCCGGCCAGTCCTGCCCGCAGATTATCGACGCGACGGCCTACTTCACGATAGGTGACCCACTCGTACACCCCCTGTTTGTTCTTGGTGCCCAGAAACGGCCTGTCGGGAAATCGCTTTACGCTGTTTTCGAAGAGCTCTACCAGATTGTCGGGTTTATCTAGCTGAAATTGAACCATAGTCCCTCCCCTATCTATTTGTTGAACCCAGATTTTGTAAAAGTAGTTATAAACATAAATTTAATTTTATAGCTACTGGTTCGAGACATCGTTTTTCCGGACAAAATATTGCCGGGGACGAGCTGAGCCGGAGGCTTTTCGACTCCCAGGCAAGGGAGCCGCGTTAAGAGGCCGGAGGGAGGCAGGTCAATCCTTCAGGATGTTTCGCGCGATAACGATCCGCTGGATTTCGGAAGTTCCCTCATAGATCGTCGTTGCCCGCGCATCGCGGGAGAGCCGCTCAATCTTGAACTCTTTCGTATATCCGTAGCCTCCGTGAATCTGAAGCGCGTGATAGGCGGTCCTGTTGGCCACCTCGGAGGCGAACAGCTTGGCCATGGACGCCTCCGTGGTGAAGGGGAGCCCCTGGTCCTTCCTGTCCGCCGCAGACAGGGTGAGCAGGTGGGCAGCCTCGATGCCCGTGGCCATATCGGCGATCATCCACTGGATGGCCTGGAACGAGCTGATGGACCTGCCGAACTGCTTGCGGTCCTTGGCATACCGCACCGCTTCGCTCATGCATGCCCGTGCGATCCCGATGGCCTGCGAGGCGATGCCGATGCGGCCGCTGTCCAGTGCGGTCATGGCGATCTTGAAGCCCTGGCCGGACCTTCCCAGGAGGTTCTCCTTGGGCACGCGGCAGTCTTCGAAAATGAGCTCCACGGTATTGGACGCCCGCAATCCCATCTTGTCTTCTTTCGATCCCACCGAAAAACCAGGGGTGCCTTTCTCCACGAGGATGGCCGACAAACCGTTGTTTCCCTTTTCCGGATCGGTCCTGGCGATGAGGTTGACCACGTCCGCATATCCGCCGTGGGTAATAAAGATCTTGGTCCCGTTTATGAGATAGTGGTCGCCTTTGTCCAACGCCCGGATCTGCAGCCCGCCGGGGTCCGATCCGGCAGAGGGCTCGGTCAGGGCAAAGCATCCGAGCATTTCGCCGCTTGCGAGGCGGGTCAGGAATTTTTCCTTCTGGCCGGGGCTGCCGAACTTGAGCAGGGGCTCTGTGGAAAGATTAGCGACAGACATGGTCACCGCAGTGGATGCGCAGGCATAGGCGATCTCCTGGAGCGCGAGGCAATAGCTCACCGCCCCTGCGCCGGAGCCTCCGTATTCAGCCGGGACCATCATTCCCAGGAGTCCCAGTTCCCCCATCTTCCTCACAGCCTCAAGCGGGAAGGTCTCCTCCCGCTCCCACTTCGATGCAAACGGTTCTATCTCTTTTTTCGCAAAGTCTCTGGCCATGAGGCCGATCATCTTTTGTTCGGCGCTTAAGGTGAAACCCATAGAAGCCTCCTTAGGGTATGTAAATGACAACCATGAGCTCGGCCTTTTCCCTGGTGGGGTTGCTCAGCGCATGATGGAGCGAAGAATCGAAGGTGATGGAGCCGCCTTTCTTCAGGACGGTGGTATTCTGACCGACCTGGATCTTGAGGCCTCCGCTTAAGACAAACACGAACTCTTCCCCCTCATGGTGATACTCGACGCCCTTATGTTCGGTTTCAGGATCGATGGTCACGAGGTACGCCCGGAGGTGCTTTTCTTCTCCGGGACGGGTAAGCGGGGTGTAGGCATAGGAAGCGACCCTCTTTTTATGACTTTTTGCCCGCTTCCTGGTTGCCTCTTTGCCCTGGCCGCTCTCGACCTGCTCGATATCCATCTTGAAGGTCCTGCCGAGCTGAAGCACCAGCGCCACAGGCGGGGCCACTTTTCCTTCTTCGACGTCTTCGAGTACGTCTGCAGGATAGCCGGTCTCCCGTGAGAGCGCCTCCAGGGTGAGTCCTTTTTCCTCCCGCAGCGTGCGGACCCTTCTACCGAAGCTTTCTTCCGTCTTTTTCGCCATCATACCTCCTCGTGCCGGAGAACGGGCACTGTACACAAAGAATAGATTAAAGGATGTATTGTGTAGAGATAGGTAACCTCAAAACCGATCAATGAGTCAATGAATATTTTTATCATATCCGTCGATTCCAGGAGGGACTTTCCCGAACAGGGGAACCTTGCTCCGGGGTTGTACACCGGACCGGTACAGAAAAATGAAGGGTCTCGACGGCGAGCGCCGGTACGCTCTCGACTCAGTTCGACGGAGGGGACACCGCCTCCCGGGTTTCTCCTTCAGGGAGTCCTGTAACCTTTCTGTAGGTGTCGAGGTATTCGGGCTTGCGCTCCATGAACAGCGCTTTCGTGATGAGCTCTACCGCCTCGGCGTCCCGCTTGCGTTCATGCAGGAGATTGGCGAGGTTGTTCATTACGTCGGCATTCGCACCTTCATAATCGAGGGCTCGCCGGTAATATATCTCGGCTACCAGGAGATCGCCCTTTTTATAAAAGAGGTTCCCGAGGTTGAAATAGGGGAGCCACCAGTCATTCTCCTTTTCGAGGGCCTGGAAGTACTCCTTCTCGGCGAGGTCGAGCATGCCTTTCTGCTCGTAGACCACTCCGAGGTCGTTGTGCTCGGTCGCGGTCAGAGGGTCCTTCACAATGATGATGCGGGGAGCAGAACAGGCGCTGACGAAGAGAACGAGAAAAAGCGCCCCGATCAGGGATGTATGACGAGGTATGCCGAGCCCTTCTTTTTCCATATACGTACAAAATCCTCATTGGTGAAACGTTTGGATGCCTCATAGCCTGTATGCGCGATGACGGTATTGTCCGCACACCCCGTGACCACGAGATAGTGTGGTCTGGATATCACCCAGAAGCCCATATCCACAAGCACAATGACCGGTTTCCCCTGTTCGATGAAACGCTTGAGGTCCTCGATGCCGCCCTGTCCGAGCCTGGTTTGGAAACCTTTTGCCTTTGCGAAATTCTCGAGGTCGGTGATGAGCGAGCCCTTGAGCCTTTCGTTGTATACCGCTTCTCCGATGGCCTTCTGATCGATTTCAGCGCCGTAGAACGACATGACCGAAGAGAGCGAAGCAGGCCCGCAGAAGCCGGATTCCTGCTTCACGAACGGCACCCCCGCTATTTCGGAGGCAAAAGCGCTACCCGATGCGAGCGCAAGCAGGAGAATCAGTAGTTTCAAGGGAGAACTTGATGATGATGTCATGGTTGAGCAGTTTCAGAATGATTATGACGAGAATGACGATGATCAGGATGCCGACAACGGCTCCGACCGCGTCCCCGCCCGCGAGGACATCGTCGGATGCCTGGGCGAGCAGATGAATCTGGGCAGGGCTCATTTCGGAGAGCTTGGCCCTAACTTCATCCGGCGTGAGCCCGTAGGATTCGAGCTTTTCCTGCACGAGCTTGTTTTCAAGGGCGAGCTGGATCGTGTTGATCTCTTCCTGGAGCTGGGCCGGGCCGTCAGCTCCCGTTGAGCCCCGGGACGGAATCATGGCTGCCCATGCGGGCGATGCCGTAAGCCCGATCATGTAGACGGTGACAAAGGTTACCAGAACGCGATTTCTCATCAACGATATCATTTAACTACCTCCTCACATTTCTCTTTTGATAATCCGCTTCCCCGAATGTGTCAACAGGAAGGCAGGGAAGGGACGGCGTTCCTGTCGGATTCCAAAAAGCGTGAAGCCGTTTTCACCTATCTTTCCAATATCGGAGGGTGACGAAAATACAAGGTTCCAAACGGTCAGGTCCGCCGCGGTATTCTCTTGCGCACTGCGGCGACCGCTTCCTGCCTGCGGTACATATTCACCGGATGCGGTCCGATGATCTCATACCGGTAGTCGTTGCCCGTCTTCAGGATCAGGGCGTCGACTACCGTCTCGCTGGGTGATCCGTTTGCGTTCACCTGCTCCTGATAGCTTAAATAGAGGTGGTCTCCCGGCAGCTCGTCTATGGGTACAAGGATAGTGCCGTCTGCGGTCAGATCGATCTGAGAGGTAAGGATTTCGCGGATGTAGTCGATATTGGACCGGAACTTGAACAGGTGGGTCATTTTCGCAGGAAGGAGCTCTGCCGGGTCTCTCCCGTCATACCTTTCCACCAGCCTGGAAGCGACTCTCAAGTGCTCGATCTCGATCATGAGATGCTGTTCCCACACGGAGCGGACGGCCGGGTCGGTTTCGTCATGGATAAAGGAATAATAGAGCCAGCACTCGTTGAACTCGTGAAGAAGGAACATGCCGTACCAGGATAAGTGAGGGTCCGTGAGCGATTCATACCGGGAGACATGCTGCTCTTTCATCTGGGCGATCTCGATGTACAGCGCCCGGCCAAGTTTATCTTTCGGCCGGTTGCCGATGTTCATATAAAAGTTCATCGCCTGCTGCTCGAGGGCGATGATCGTGTAGAGATGGAGCAGAGAGGCGGGCATATGAGCCTGTACGTTCGAATTGTACACGACATCATCGAACGGGTGGCGGTGCTGGAGCGCGGTGGGTCGCCCGACCGTTATCTCGGTATATTGTTTCGTGATCGGTGCGGCATCCTTGCCCTCGGCAACCTTCAGGTAATTTGCAAAACGGTAGAGATGATCGAAATCATCGAGCAGGGAGAAATCAAAGGTCTGCTTGAAGTAAATGTCCGGTTCGATCTGTGCCAGATAGGCCGTAGCATCAACGGCTGTCTGCTCGTAACCCAGCGTCAATTCGAGGTCGGACTCGTTGCCGGGGATCATCCAGTTCACCGTTTTCTGCTGTTGCTGCTCGACCCGCCGGGCAAGCCCGAGCATCCGTTTGAGGTCGAGATCTCCGGTGTGGCGGGCAAATTCATGCAGGAACAATGCGGCGGTCGCCTCGATGCTGTTCATGAGGATGATGCGGGCCCTGGTATAAGGATGAACACGATCCTTGTCGTATGGTTTCGTGTTCAGCTCGTCCCAATTTTTAAACTGCTTGTCAAGAGGGATACCTTTTTCTCTCAAGGGATTGAAGGCCATACACCCCTCCTTGCCGAGAGCCTGTTTCTTTGAAACACTTCCCCGGGGTTTTCTGGAAGAAACCCGGACAAGCTGCCGGGAAGGCTTCACGATTCCCGGCAGTGCCCGATATTGCTTATGCCGATGCCTCCAGTCTTCTTTTCACGGCAGGAACCGCTTCCGTCCTCCGGTAGGGGGCCCACGGATGAGGGCCTGATATCTCATTCCGGTAATCATTGCCGGACTTCTGGATCAGGGTATCGATTACCGCCTCGCTGGGAGAACCCGTGGCATTGACCTGTGACTGGAACATGACATACCGGTTGTCCTTCGGCAGCTCGTCCACGGGAATATAGTCGGTTCCATATCCGGTGAGCTCCATCTGTGTGCCCAGGATCTCACGGATGTAATCGATGTTGGACTGGAACTTGAATATCTGCGGCATGCTTTCAGGCAGGAGTGAGAGCGGGTCTTTCTTTTCATATTTTCTCATCAGTTCGCATGCGACCCTCAAGTGCTCGATCTCCATCGAGAGGTTCTGCTCCCACACGGCACGGGCTTCCGCCAACGGCTCCTCCTGCATGAGGGAATAATAGAGCCAGCACTCGTTGTACTCGTGCCAGAGGAGCATCTCGAACCAGGTCAAGTTCGGATCCATAAGCGATTCATAGTGCGATACATGCTGCTCCTCCATCTGGCCTATTTCCTGGTACAATCCCCGGCCGAGCATGTCGGTGAACCGGTTGCCGACGTTCATGTAATAATTCATCGTCTGCTGCTCGGCAGCTACGATGGTATAGATATGGAGGTTCGTGACAGGGTCCGCCTTTTTGCAGTCGACGAAATTGCGTATCTCATCGAGCGGGTGGCGGTGCTCCAGTGCCGTGGGCCGTCCCACCGTGATCTCGGTGTACTGCTTTGTGACCGAAGACGGGTCTTTGCCCTCGGTCATCTTCATATAGTTCGCATACCGGTACAGGTGATCGAAATCCTCGAGCAGTGCAAAATCCAAAGCCTGCTTCACATACCCGTCCGGCTCGGTCTGTGCCAGGAATGCGGTCAGGTCTACAGCGACCTGTTCGTATCCCAGCGTTACCTCCAGGGTCGATTCATTGCCGGGGATCATCCAGTTCACCGCTTTCTGCTGCTGCTGCTCGACCCTGCGTGAAAGGGCCAGCGTCTTTTTCAGCTCGAGATCGCTCGTGTGGCGTGCGAAATCATGCAGAAACAGCGCCGCTTCGACCTCTATGCCGTTCATGAGGATTCCGCGCGTTCTCGTGTATGGATGAACCGTATCTTTGTTATAAGGCTTTGTATTCACCTCTACCCAGCTCTTGAACTGCTTTTCCATGGGCATGCCTTTTTCTTCCAAAGGATTGAAGGCCATGAGTCCCTCCTTTATTGCTTTTTTTATAAGATGAAGGCATAGGCGCACCCTGCCTTCATTGCATTAATAATACAGCAGGGAGGGGCGTCCTCAAGTAAACACCGGCCTGGGAATCGCAGGTATGTAATTGAATATACGATGAAAAAGGTTAAGGGGTTTATCGGGGAGATTCTGGCCGCCGCCGGTCCGGGTCCGGCGGCGGCTGTTGCTCAGGATTCAGGTCTGTTCTCGAATTTCCGCTGAAATTGCGCATACCGCATGAAATGGGAGATTGCCTTGAAACTGTCTTCAGGATGTTCGATGTAGTGCACCCCCTGGTCGTGATAATACCTCCTTGCATAATCATTGATCTCCCGGAAGGACAGGGCGATGACCGGCTTATCCGTCATGCGGGCAAGGGGGAAGACCGTATCGTTGAAAAGCTTCGGCATGACGTCGTCGTCTCCTGCGGGCGCAAACGACAGGCAGGCGATCACGTCGAGTTTCTCATCGTCGAGCAGGATTTTGAGGATTTGTTCCATGCCTTGTGAGAAACCCGATCCGGTCACGTCAAGAGGATTGTCGGGCTGGGCGAAATCGGGGAGGACGCTGTTCAGCCTGGAGACCGTCTTCTCCGAGAGCCTGGGCAGCTCGATATTCAAGCGGCTGCATAAATCCGCATAGAGTCCGCAGAGCCCTCCGGAAAGAGTGCATATGCCGAGGCCGTTACCCTGGGGCAAGCGGCATCGGGAGAAGATGGCGGCAGTTTCCACGAGCTCTTCGATGGTGTCGACGCGGACGATGCCGTACTGTCGGAAAAAACCCTCCATGGCCGCATCGTTGCCTGCCATGGCGCCGGTATGAGAGCGCGCTGCCTGCAGGCCTTTCTCGGATCGTCCGACTTTTATGAGGATAATGGGGATCTGCTTCCGCGCTGCAGCCTTCGCGATATCCTTCATCCTTGGGATATCCCTGAACCCTTCCATAAAGGCGGTGATCACGCGAGTGCGGCTATCGTGCACGAGGTATTCCATGCAGTCCTCAGTGGTAATAATGGCCTCGTTTCCCGTGGCTGCATACAGAGAAATACCCAGCGACTTTTTCAGAAGCTTGGATGCAATCATCTCGCTGCTGGCTCCGCTCTGGCCGAGCAGCGCAACCGAGCCGGCCATCAGCTCTCCCTCGACGGAGCCCCCGGTAAAGACGCTGACCTTGTCGGACAGATTCATATAACCGAGGCAGTTCGGTCCCATGAGCAGGATATCATGCTCCCGGCAGAAACGGGTGAGCTCCTCCTGATCCGATACCCCTGAACCGCCCATTTCGGCATAGCCCGAGGAGATGAGGAGCACATCCTTGACCCCCTTCCGGAGAAGCTCCTTGAGGGACTCCAGTACCCGGGTGCTTTTTACCATGATCACGGCAAAGTCGATGACGCCTTCGGGGAGATGCGCGATAGAAGGGTACGCTCTGATGCCGCAAACCTCCGGAGCATTGGGGTTTACGGGATATATGCGCATATCCGGGCCGGCCTGGCGTGCATACCTGGCCATGTTGGCGAACCAGTGGTTCTTTGTCGAGGCACCGACTACTGCAACGTGAGCGGGGGAGAAGAATTTTTTCAATCTTTCATAAGCTGCCTGTTCCATGTGCGCAAGATCTCCTTTCGCATGACAGCTCATTGATGATCATCGGGAGAAGAGCTTGTCAAGAAAAAACGAACCTTTGCTCTCTTTTGTAAACCCGGAGCTGTCCCCGGTGCCTTGGTATATGTGCGATGGATATTATTCAAATATCTAGGTGCCATCAATACCCCTGCAGTGCTTGATCAGGTTGGAGGGAAGGCCGTGAACCATGGTTCTTACGTATCAAAGGAGGGTAGTATGACACGGAGAAGAAGGATTGTCGTTTTCATCGCCGCAGCTTTCATGATTCTCGGGCTGTCTGCAGCAGCACATGCAGAGCAGCGCCTCGCATTCGCCGAGCCCGTCAAGCTGTATCCTGCACCCCGCCAGCACGATTCCTATTCGCTTTATTACGATATCACCGTAGAATATCCCGGCCTCATCAGTATCGGCCTTGAGGTCGTCGATGTCTCACCCGAGTTGCCGGGCAGGGCTAAGCTCATAAGCATATCCTTGAGGCAGCGGGATGAGGAGAAAGAGGTGAGATTCGTCGAACTGGGCCGGGAAGGCGGAACATTTACCTATGGCGTCGACGCCTATGAGCTGAATCTGACCAAGGGAGAATATCGGATCGTGGTTTCAAACTGGTCACAGAACAACACGATCGACGCGAAACTGGTAGCCTTATACCCGGGCGCAGTGGAAACCGAAGTCGATACGAAGATCCTCATGATCCCCGGTTCCTCGATCTGATCGAATATCAGCGCTGCCAGCCCCTGGTATGCCTTGCTCCGGGCAGGCATTCCTTTTATGCTTCTTCGTCCAGGTATTTCTCGCGGTTCAGGAGAAAGTCCTTATATATCAGGTAATAGTCGGTCTCTTCATACGTCACTTCGGTGAGCGCACCGTCTTCGAAAGAGATGATCGCGGCCCCGGGGCAGCTCAGGAGTATGGGAGAATGGGTGGCGATGATGAACTGGGCATTGCCGCCCCGGCTCTGCTGCCTGAGGAGACGGACGAATTCGATCTGCCGTCTCGGGGACAGAGCGGTCTCGGGCTCGTCGAGAAAGTACACCCCTTCGATTGCATAGCGCGCCTTGAAGAACGACATGAAGGATTCGCCGTGAGATTGCGAGAGGAGGGATTTGCCCCCGAAGTAATCGAGAAGGTGAGGATCCGAGCAGGCAATCTCGTCGATGACCTTTGAGAGGTGCTGGTATCTTTCGGAGGAAAAAAAAGCCCCGGACTTTCTCTGATCTTTCCAGGCCACATCGATGTACCTGAACAGCTTCTCCTCGTGGGGATTGCCTCCGAACCTGCCCCTGTCCTCCTCCCAGATATAGACGCTGCATCGCCTGGCAATGGCCTTCAGAAGCGTCGATTTGCCCGAGCCGTTCTCGCCGATGAAGAAGGTGATGTCTGTCGGGAACGACAGTTTTCCGGTATGGCGGAATATGTCCAGATTGAAGGGATAGGCGTCCTGCACCGGATAGGCTTCAGGATGAAAGGATACGTTTTCTATATGCATCTTTTAAAGATCCCCATGAAAGGATTTTTACCATGTCATCCTGGACGAGGCAATCTCAAAGGTTGTCGTCAGGTACCCGGGAACAGCGGTCGGGCTGAAGTTCTGGAGAAAAATGTGTGCGTGCGTAATTATCGCTTGCAATTTTTTCAGGAAGGATTATTAGGAAATCAAAAGAAGCCCGCTCCCGGATGCGAGAGAAAGGCTCTGGGACACAGCAGGTTTAGGGAGATCGTGAAACAGTGACAAGGCGTACAATTCATATCATCATGGCATCCATCAGTGATGCCGCACGGTATTGAATACCTTTAGATGACACTCCCCCCCTTCATCCACCTCATCCCTCCCCATAGATATAATCAATATAAAAGATTTTATGCTCAACACAGGAATAATACATGCCGATATCTGACGCAAGGAGGAGACTTGAGATGAAGAACAACGGTCCTGCAGTGTCTGTTTCACCCGAAGACCCGGACCCCCTGGGTACCGAGGCCCCCGAGGAGCCTCCATCGATACCCTCGGCCTTGACCCAGGATTTGCTGTTTGCAGCCCCGCCCGCACGGAGATTCTCTTTAGCCGGCCGTATTCCCATCAGTCAACGTTCCCGCCAGTTCTTGAGGGAGTTTTATCCTCACGCAACCGAGACAGAATGGGCAAGCTGGAACTGGCAGATCCGCAACAGCATCACCACCCCTGAGCAGATCCAGAGAATCATCGGGCTGACGCCTAATGAACTCGATGCCATTCAGCGGTGCACTGCGCTGCCTTTCAGAATCACCCCATACTATGCAAGCCTGATGAGCGCGACGGACCCGTCACAGGCTGTCCGGCGATCCGTAGTGCCGGTGGCCGATGAGTATGCCTTAAGTCCCGGAGAAGCGCAGGACCCGCTGTCCGAAGAACACCACAGCCCGGTCCCGGGACTTGTCCACCGGTATCCCGACCGTGTATTGTTTCTGACGACGGGCTTCTGCTCCACGTATTGCCGCTACTGCACCAGGTCGCGCATGGTCGGCAACAACTGCAAGTTCCGCAGCAGCATCACCCAGTGGCAGCAGGCCATTGCATATATCGAGGCCAACCCCCAGGTGCGGGACGTCCTCCTCTCCGGAGGAGACCCCCTGACCATGCCGGACAGTCATCTGGACTACCTCCTGTCCAGTATCAGGCGCATCCCCCATGTGGAGATCGTCCGCATCGGCACCAAGGTGCCTGCGGTACTGCCTCAGAGGATAACCCCAAAGCTCATGAGAAT
This sequence comes from Syntrophaceae bacterium UBA6087, assembly GCA_002448235.1. Taxonomy (GTDB): domain Bacteria; phylum Desulfobacterota; class Desulfomonilia; order UBA1062; family UBA1062; genus Phosphitivorax. The sequence goes on along the minus strand of DIXF01000017.1, from coordinate 187,236 downwards.
CCTGAAAAAATATCAGCCTCTTTTCATGAGCATTCATTTCACCCATCCCGATGAGCTCACCCCGGAAACGAAAGCGGCATGCAATCTGCTCGCAGACTCCGGCATCCCCCTTGGGAGCCAGACCGTACTCCTCAAGGGCATCAACGATAACGTAGATACGCTCAAATCTCTTTTCCATGAGCTTCTCAAGGCCAGGGTTCGTCCGTACTACCTGTACCAGTGCGACCCTATCTCCGGCTCTTCCCATTTCAGGACCACCGTGGAGAAGGGCATCGAGATGATCGAAGGCCTGCGCGGCCATACCTCGGGCTATGCGATTCCCCATTATGTCGTCGACGCCCCCGGCGGCGGAGGCAAGATACCGCTCCTGCCCGATTACTTCCAGGGCCGCTCCGACGGGCAGGTCATCTTGAGGAATTACGAGAAGAAGATCTTCCGCTACCCTGAGTATGATGCTCAGTGCCCTTCAGGCGTATGAGATGAAAGTAGGTATTACCTATGATCTCAGAGACGATTACCTGAAAGAAGGGTACAGCTACGAGGAGACCGCCGAGTTCGACCGGGCCGACACCATCGATGCCATCGATGAGGCCTTAACCGCACTCGGCCATACCACCGACCGGATCGGAAACGTAAAGCAGCTCGTGTCAAGGCTCTGTGCAGGCCACAAGTGGGACCTGGTTTTCAATATCGCCGAAGGCATGCACGGGGTCGGACGGGAGGCGCTGGTGCCTGCGCTCCTCGATGCGTACCGGATTCCCTATACCTTTTCGGACCCCTTCGTGCTCGCGCTGACCCTGCACAAGGGCATGACCAAGTCAGTCATACGCGAGGCCGGGCTCCTTACCGCCGACTTCGCCCTGGTAGGCTCGGTCGATGAGGCCGATGCAGTCCGGCTGCCGTATCCCCTGTTTGCAAAACCCGTTGCAGAAGGCACGGGCAAGGGTATTTCCAACATCTCCAGGATATCTTCCCCTGAAGAGCTTCGCTCGATCTGCGAGCGTCTGCTGGAAGAATTCCGTCAGCCCGTGCTCGTGGAGACCTACCTTCCCGGCAGGGAGTTCACCGCAGGAGTCGTGGGCACCGGAAGAGAGGCCCAGGTCATCGGTATCATGGAGGTGCTGTTCCGCGATAAGCAGGACGGCGAGATGATTTACTCTTATCATACCAAAGCGAACTACGAGGAGATGATCGTCTACTCCGTCCCGGAACAGGAAGTGATCCATTCATGCTCCGAGCTTGCCCTTGCCTCGTGGAAGGTCCTTGGATGCAGGGACGGCGGCCGGGTAGACATCCGGATGGATGCTCAGGGCTTGCCCAATTTCATCGAGGTGAATCCCCTGGCAGGGCTTAATCCTGTTCATTCCGATCTGCCGATCCTGTGCAGGCTCAACGGCATCTCTTTTCAGAACCTTGTCGAGCGCATCCTCCTGAGCACTTTGAAGAGGATCAGCTGAAAAGCCCTTGTGAGCAAGTCCGTCGTCATCATCCATCAGAATCTTCCCCTTGATGCCTCGCCGGACGACCAGGATGTGCTCACCCAGGCGGCGGCGGTATCCGATGCACTGACGAGCCTCGGTTACCGGGCCGTAACGGTCCCTTTCGAACCGGACATCCGTGCATTCGCGGCACGGCTCAACCGTATCAAGCCCCTGTGCATCTTCAATATCGTGGAATCTCTGGATAACGACGGCAGGCTCATCCACCTGGCCTGCTCGATCCTGGACCATCTCGACATCCCGTATACCGGCGCCTGCACCGAGGCAATGTTTCTCACCTCGAACAAGGTGCTGGCAAAAAAATGGATGTTCAGATCGGGTATACCGACACCCGAGTGGATCGTGCCGGGCAGCCCTCAAGAGTGCGATCTTCCGTTTCCTTCCCGGTATATCGTGAAGACGCTCTGGGAGGAGGCATCCATCGGGATAGACTCCGAGTCGGTGAAAGAGGCGAAAGATCTTCCGGATCTGATAGATTCCCTCGAGAAGAGGGAGCGTATTCTGGGAAAAAAGTGCTTTGCCGAGCGTTTCATAGACGGAAGGGAGTTCAACCTCTCGGTCCTCGGCGGAGCTCACGGGGCGAAGGTGCTGCCGCCTGCAGAGATCACGTTTTCTTTTCCCGACGGAAGGCCCGGGATCGTCGATTACAAGGCGAAGTGGGATGAGGATTCCATTGAGTACAAATCCACGCTCCGGACCTTTGAGTTCGGGGAGAAGGATGCAGACCTCCTTACCGATCTACGGCAGACAGCGCAGGCGTGCTGGAAAGCCTTTGACTTAAGAGGCTACGCCCGGGTCGATTTTCGGGTTGACGGAGAGCGGAAGCCGTGGGTGCTCGAGATCAACGCCAATCCCTGTATCTCACCCGACAGCGGCTTTGTGGCAGCATCTCAGAAGGCAGGGATGAGCTATCCGGGGATGATTGCATGCATCCTCGAAGATACGCTGGAAAGGGGCTGATTATGAAGCTCTCCTATCGCGACCTTGTTTCTCCGGCTGACAGGGAGACGGTAAAGGTCATTATCGAGTCTACGGGTTTCTTCAATCCGGAGGAACAGGGTATCGCCGTCGAGCTCGTGGACGAACGTTTGAGCAAAGGGCTTCAAAGCGGCTATCATTTCCTGTTCTGCGAAGAGGAAGGCTCTCACGTGCTGGGATACACCTGCTTCGGGCACATCCCGGGTACGGCATCGAGCTTTGACCTGTACTGGATAGCCGTTCACCGGCGGTACCAGGGACAGGGAATCGGCCGCGGGCTGCTTGTCTCCTCCGAGACCGCCGTCAGGGCGATGGACGGTTCCCGCATCTACATCGAGACTTCATCCCGGGGCCTTTACCAGCCGACGCAGGCGTTCTATGAGAGATCGGGCTATACACGGGAAGCCGTACTCGAAGATTTCTACGCACGAAACGACAGTAAGATCATTTATACCAAGATCCTGTAAATACCGTTTCCCCCGGTCACCCTGGCAGATGGGGCGGAGCAGGGAGTCATACCCTCTGCCGTCTCTCTTCCTGCCGTTTTTGGGAACTGCCCGCGGGGCGCCGCCCGGGAGATCAGGCTATTCCCGGTGTTCGGTTGTATTGAATGTGTAGGAAGAGACGACCCCCTTCCTGTCGAAACGGATTACCAGGTCCTTGGTGCTCGCATCCTTGAAAATACTGTATCGGTATCTGCCGTAAGTCCACGTCCGCTGCCCGTCTTCGAGCCCTACACGCCAGGGCGGTCCGAACATCGAGCGGATCTGTTCCCGGGTGGTTTCGTGGGCTGTTATGCGTGATACAAGCTCATCAGGAAAATCTCGGCCGACCGTGGCGCAGCCTGCAGACAGAAGAAAGACGGCAAAGACGGCCGGCAAGAGGACCGATGACCGGGCTCGTTTAAACCCGTTTGAGCGGAGAGCGGAACATTCCCGGTAGGCCATGATAAAATATCCTCCTTTTATTCTTATAAAGGGAAAGATCCGGCGGGACAAGACCGAGCCGGAAAGAAGCCCTTTTAGTCAGGGAAACGGAAATGAGCATCGTTATTATAGTTTCGAGAAGAACGTACCGAAATATATTGTGAAGATTAACCATTGGAATATTGACTGCATCTATTGGGGAATATGAGAGAGAGGGATGGTTAGGTGACCGATTCTCATGACATAAATTCACAGCCCCTGAACAACGGGCCTACGGAAGAGGAACTCCAGGCTGCGAAGAAGGTTGTCGCAAGTCTCCAACTTGTAAGAAAGAATTACTCGTTATACCCCGAAGGCCACACCGTCTGCTCTAATTCCCTTGAACAGTTTCATTCGCAGCTGAAGAAATACCTGACCAACTTCGGAAATCTGAGACTTGATATTGAAAGAGACCAGCTTCTTTCCCAGGGAGAAACAATCCTTTCGGAACCCCCTGAAGAAGGGACGCTGGCGTTCACTCTTTTTCGTGACGGGATACGATGGCTGGAATTCACGGAAGGGATAAAGGCTGACGAGATAAAAGAATTCCTGAGAATCATCAATAAGTACAGTATACTGTCCGACGAGCCCGAGGGCGATATCGTCACTGCATTCTGGGAGAACCGGCTTCCCCATATTAAGTACGAAGTTTCCGATTTCTTCTGGGGAGTGGAACAGGATGTAGAGCTTGCCCCCCCCCAGGAGACCGAAAACACGGTCTCCGCGTTACTGAGAGAAAGCAAGCTCGCTGACTGGAAGCCTCTGGCCGATCCGCCGATTCTCAAAGAGGACATTCTGGTTGCCCCGGAAGAAGCGATAACGATCCAGGAGATGGTCTGCATAGAGGAAGACGGAGATCCGACCGCATATCTGGACGCGTTGCTCGACAGCCTGCTCCAGCACCGGGAACAAGAAAACTTCAAAGTCATTCTTGAGGTGCTGGAAGAAGAGTTCGTGAATTCGCTGGCGCGAAGGGATTTCGACATTTCCATAAAGATCCTTCAGAGCCTGAAGTATGTCGTCAGCTCGTGCACGGACGAGATACCCTGGACCGGTCCGGTCATCGAGGACTTTTTCCTTACGGTATCCAGTTCGCCGTCGTTGAATCCTTTACAGGATGTATGGCCGGAAATAGAACCGGACCAGATCGAAAAACTCAGGCAGATAATCCTGCTGCTTCAACCTGAAGCGGTTCATACCCTGGGGACCCTTTTGTCGAAGAATCAACCGGTAAAAATGCGGCAAATGCTTGTAGAGGTGATAAGCTCGTTGAGCGTCCGGGACTTCCGTCCATTGGAAGCCCTGCTGAAAAATCCTGATGAAAAGCTTATGGAAAAGCTTGTTCATGTAATTATCAACCTGGGAGGCGAAAGGTCTTCCAGGATTCTGATGAAACTGATCAGGCATAAATCAACCTATGTTCGGCAGGAAGCGGTAAAGGGACTGTTGCAAAAGGGACCCGATCATATAAAGGATGTTTTCAGCCTGATCAACGACAGGGACGAATCTATCCGCCGCCTTATCCTGAAGCAGTTGGGACAGTCCCGCAGCCCTGTTGCCGAAAGTCTCCTTCTCGACTATCTCGAACAAGGGAAGTACACGAACGCCGACAGCGAGCACATCGTCGCCTGCTTCACTACTCTGGGCCAATGCGGGTCGTCTTCCTCCATCCCTTTCTTGAAGAATACCCTGTTCAATATGGGACGGATGCCTTCATTCAGCGTTTCCCCGCAGAGAAAAGGCGCTGCTGTTGCATTGAGTAAGCTGGCCAGCAAAGAAGCGCAGCAGGTACTTGAAGAAGCCCGCCGATCTCTTAATCCGGTTGTGCGGCGGCTGCTCAAAGATATTTAACACGAATGGGTACTAAAAGGAGGCGCACCTGTGTCGAACCAGAGAATCCAGCCCGAACTTCTGGGAGGAAGATTAATCAAGGCCTTCTATCAGATCGTCAATACGGCAAGGATTCACCAGGATAACAACCAGCTGGTCAAGGAAAGCGTCGCTCAATTCCACGATATTCTTTCCAGCCTGTCTGAGGGTAACAGTGATGTGCCTGTCCAGGTCTGGCGGGGGAGATTCCATGTCCAGGGTGAAAAGATCCTTTATCAGCGAGAGATATTCAGTATCATCAATGAAATGGTTGAGTACTTCTCGAACAGGAATCTCGACGGCGTCAATTTCCTCGTTTCCGTGAAAGGCGTTTCGCCCGAGGACATCGTGACCTTTGTCCGGCTCCTCAACGATTCGATCCGACACGATAATGCCTATGAATGGCTGAACGCTCAACTGAAAGCAAATGAATTCTCCTGGGTAGAGCTGTACCTGAAACAGGAGGATACCGAGCAGAGTCCGGACATGCGGAGGAAAGAAAAGGCCAGGCATGCTTACTTTCACGCCCTGAACACCGTTAAAGAAGTGGCGGAAAAGGCATCGAAAGGGATTGCGGGAGTCCGCAAGGCAAGGCGCCTGGCCCAGACCATCGTGGACCTGGTGGAGGAAGACAATTCACTCCTGCTGGGACTTTCAACCATCCGAGACTACGACGATTATACCTATACCCATTCCGTGAACGTAGCCCTGCTTGCCACGTGCCTGGGGAGATACGTAGGTCTGTCCCAGGTCTTTCTCGAACATTTGACGGTCTGCGGACTCTTTCATGATCTGGGAAAGGTCGGGGTATCAAAGGAGATACTCCTGAAACGTGGCCAACTGAGCGCCGATGAATGGGACAAGATGAGGAGGCACCCGCTTATCGGCGTGAGGAAGATTCTCAGATTGAACGCACCGCATTCCCTGCGGTCACGGATAATTCTCGGCCCGTTCGAACATCATCTCAATGTTGATATGACCGGATATCCCAAGACGCATTTCATGAAAAAACTGAGCCTTCTCGGTAAGATCCTGCGGATTGCTGATGTGTACGAGGCCCTGACTTCCGAACGCGTCTATCGTCCCAGGGCCTTCACCCCCGACGAGGCGTTGCGGAGAATGTGGAGCGAGCGGGGCAAAAGCTTTGACACGCTCCTTCTGAAAAGCTTTATCAATATGATGGGAATCTACCCCATCGGCTCGATCGTAGAGCTGAATACCGGAGAAATCGGTCTGGTGATGGAATATCCGGATGAATCTGAAAAGAGTCTCCCGGTGATCGTTCTCCTCAAGGACGATGGCAAAGGCGGCCTGGAGAAAGGTGAAGCTTTCAACCTCGCGACGCAGGACAATGACGACACCTTTTCCCGGAAAAGCATAGTAGGCGGAATCCATTTCTCACGGCTCGGAATCCAGCCTTCTCTTCTCTTCGTTCAGTAAACAAATCGGCCTTAAACGCTTTTTGCCTCAAATATTCTCCGGTTTTATTCTCTTGGAACCATGAGAAATTCCTGCCGTGAATCGTTTGCTCTCACGATGAGAATCACTATATTTTCGGCGATTTCCGCTATAAAAAATCTTGACACTGGTAGGGAGCTATTGTATGGTTTCATGGGCTGAATGATGATTCACTCATGAGTCATAAACTAAGTATACTTTACTCTTTTATGTGGGCATGCGGATGGTTTTATTGAGTGCACTTAGAGTGAATTTCGAGAGCGAGGTTATACCGTTCCTTGCTCAAGCCTGCTCCAGGGCGGAATAAAAATTTGGAAGGTAAGATACTAGTCGTTGCTTGTGCCATAGGCGTTTTTTTAAGCCTTTGGGACAGGCACTAATGTATCAATCGACCAATAAACAAGGAGATTGAAATGATGGGTAAAGCAAAACTGAGTTTATGGTCCATTTTGTTGTCTGCGGGCGTCATGCTCTTCGGCATGGCACCTGTAGCGTTTGCGGGAGAAGCGGATATCCAGCTCCCTGATCTGTCCACCGTGGCGTTTACCATCTTGGGCAGCTCAATCAGCGGTATAGCCATTCTCAACTTCGGCTTGCTGATTTGCGTAGTCGGCCTGCTGTTCGGATATATGCAGTATATCCAGACGAAGAACCTGCCGGCTCACAAGTCCATGCTTGCCGTTTCAAACACCATCTGGGAGACCTGTAAGACGTACGTCACCCAGCAGGGTAAGTTCCTCGCAGCGTTGTGGGTTCTGATCGCACTTTGTATCATTTATTACTTCAAAGGCTTAGGTCACATGCCCATGGGTGGCGTCATCGTTATCCTTCTTGCCTCGATCCTGGGCATCCTGGGCTCCTACGGTGTTGCATGGTTCGGCATCCGGATCAACACGGTGGCGAACTCCAGGGCAGCCTTCGCATCCTTGAAGGCCAACCCGCTGGACATCGTGAACATCTGCCTGCGCTCCGGTATGAGCGTCGGCCTCCTGCTCGTAAGCGTTGAGCTCTTCTTCATGATCCTCATCCTGGCTTACATCCCCAAAGAGCTTGCAGGTCCCTGCTTCATCGGCTTCGCCATCGGCGAATCTCTCGGCGCCAGCGCCCTGAGAATCTGCGGCGGTATCTTCACCAAGATCGCCGACATCGGTTCCGACCTCATGAAGATCGTGTTCCACCTCCCTGAGGACGACCCGAAGAACCCCGGCGTTATCGCCGACTGCACCGGTGACAATGCCGGCGACAGCGTTGGTCCTACCGCTGACGGTTTCGAAACCTACGGCGTAACCGGCGTTGCACTCATCGCCTTCCTGGCCCTCGCGCTCTTCGACAACCAGGAGATGGGCGGCATTCTGATCGTGTGGATCTTCGCAATGCGTATCCTCATGATCCTCACCTCGTTAGTATCTTATTTCGTCAACGATATAATCAGCAACTCGATGTGGTCCGGCAAGAAGGAGTTCGACTTCGAGCATCCGCTGACCAATCTGGTATGGATCACCTCGATCATATCCATCGCCGTGACATTCTTTGCCAGCTACGTGCTCCTTTCCGACCTCGATCCGATCAGATACAAAGACCTCTGGTGGGCGCTCTCGATAATCATCAGCTGCGGTACGATTGCCGGAGCTCTGATCCCCGAGCTCACCAAGGTTTTCACAAGCACCAATAGCCGCCATTGCGAAGAAGTCGTGAATTCTTCCCGCCAGGGCGGTCCTTCGCTGAACATCCTCTCCGGACTGGTTGCAGGCAACTTCTCCGCATTCTGGGAAGGCCTTGCGATCCTCATACTCATGCTGGTCGCTTATCTCGTTTCCAAGAACGCCAGTATCCTCAACATCATGCCTGCCGAGTTCCTGTTCGCCGCACCGGTGTTCGCATTCGGTCTGGTGGCATTCGGCTTCCTGGGCATGGGTCCGGTTACGATCGCTGTCGACAGCTTCGGCCCGGTTTCCGACAATGCCCAGTCCATCTATGAGCTTTCCATGATCGAGAAGGTTCCGAACATTGCAGCCGAGATCAAGGGTGAGTTCGGCTTCGATCCCGACTTCGAGACCAGCAAGCACTACCTCGAGTCCTGCGATGGCGCGGGCAACACCTTCAAGGCAACGGCCAAGCCGGTTCTTATCGGTACGGCAGTCGTGGGTGCAACCACCATGGTGTTCGGCATCATCATCCTGCTCGAGCGTCTCTTCGGCGACGTCCAGGCAAAGCTGAGCCTTGTGCAGCCCGAGATCATCATCGGCCTGCTCATGGGCGGCTGCGTGATCTACTGGTTCACCGGCGCTTCCATCCAGGCCGTTGTTGCCGGTTCCTACAGCGCGGTTGTATACATCAAGAATAACATCGACCTGAGTAAGGCATCCGCTTCCATCGAAGATTCCAAAGAGGTTGTCAAGATCTGTACGCAGTACGCCCAGAAGGGTATGATCAACATCTTCATCGTGATCTTCTTCATGGCTCTCGGGCTCTCGTTCTTCAACCCCTACTTCTTCGTCGGTTACCTCATTTCCCTGGCGTTCTTCGGTCTGTTCCAGGCTATCTTCATGGCCAATGCAGGCGGCGCATGGGACAATGCCAAGAAGATCGTCGAGGTCGACCTCAAAGAGAAGAACACCCCTCTCCACGAGGCATCAGTCGTTGGTGACACGGTCGGCGACCCGTTCAAAGATACGTCTTCGGTATCCATGAACCCGGTCATCAAGTTCACCACCCTGTTCGGCCTGCTCGCAACCGAGATCGCGGTTACCATGACGAACACAGGTCTCAGGACCGGCCTTGCCGTAGCATTCTTCGGCATCGCGCTGATCTTCGTGTACCGCTCCTTCTACAGCATGCGCATCACCGGCGTGAAGTAGTACAAGGCTAATCTAAGGCAACAAAGAACGCCGCCCCGGTTTTAGACCGGGGCGGCGTTTTATTATCCTGATTCACAGCTGTTGACTGTCTCGCAAGGGGCTGTCCCTGTCTGCTATTTTGTCTCAAACGCATGGACCCCATGCCAGTCAGGCGGGGGAGGGCAGGCGAGATAATTCCCGATCCGTTCCAGATAAAGCTCGTAAAGGCGGCAGGGATTCTTGACCTGCAGATCTTGAATAATATTAAGTGCTTGAGCGAAATAACGCTCCCGATAGAGTCCCAGGGCTTTTTCAAAAAGCTCTACTTCCTCTTTCAGAAGAGGATCCGGCCGGCCCTCGACAAGGGGCTCGGAGATCTCTATGGGAACGCTCTTTCCTTTGACCTGCACGGTATCGATCTTCCGGCAGAAAAACTCACCGTTTAAGGCATCTCTGGTGAACTGGGAGATTATGATGGTCGTTCCATAGATTTTATTCAGCCCCTCCAGCCGTGAGGCGACGTTGACGTTGTCGCCGAGTACCGTGTATTCGAACCGGCTCTCGCTGCCGAAATTTCCTACGCTGGTGAGCCCGGTATTGATGCCGATCCCGATATCGACCATGGGAAGGCCCTGCCGCTGCCATTTTTGCCGCAGGGTTTGTAATGTGTGTTTCATCCGGAGAGCTGCGAGCACACCGTGGCGGGCATGGTCTGTATTGTCAAGCGGGGCGCCCCAGATGGCAACGATTGCGTCGCCTATGTATTTATCTACCATCCCGCGGTTCTCCATGATGACGTCGCTCATGGCGGTGAGATAGACATTCATGAACGTGCCGAGCCTCTTCGGGTCCATGCCCTCCGATATGGAGGTAAAGTCCCTGATGTCGCTGAAGAGGATGGTAAGGGTTTTAACTTCTCCCGAGAGGGTGAGCTTCTCGGGCTGTCTCATGAGCTCGTTCACCACCACGGGGGAAACGTATCGGTTGAAAGCACCCTGGATAAACTGCTTTTTTCGAAACTCGGAAAAGTAGTTGAACAGTGTCACGATGAGGAAGAGCGTTATTATCGTGGCGAGGGGATAGGTAATCCCCAGGAGCTTCCCCTTGAGAAAGAACAGGTAATAATTCCCGGTAACCATGCAGACGATGCACAGGAGCCCGGCCAGGCCGCCCGTGACTGCCCCTGTATAGGCGAGCAGGGCGGTGAGCAGTATGCCCTCTGCAATGATTATGGAATAGGTGAGCCCGATCTCGGTAAAGATATCATATGTGAAGAGAGATTCTGTTACGATATTATCGATGATGGTGGCCTGAATTTCCACTCCGGGGAAAACACCGGAGAAAGGAATCGCGTGAAAATCGAGCAGGCCTGAAGCCGAAGTCCCCACGAGTACGTATTTATCTTTGATACGGTCCGTATGCAGCCCGTCAATGACGTCCGCTGCAGAGATGTATTCAAAGGTTTTCACCGGGCCGCGGAAATTGACCATGGCCTGCCCTTTGTCATCGGTCGGGATAAAAATATTCCCGACCGAAACCCCCATGACGGCGTTTTTGTCTCCCGACTTCTGGCTGGATGCATGAATGACGATCTCCTGCTCGCTCAAGGCCGTCCTGACCATCTCAAGCGCAACAGAGGGATAGGGGATGCCTTTTAATTCCATGAAGAGCGGCACCTTGCGAACCATGCCCGATGAATCGGGAAACACGTTGAGGAAACCTTCTGTCGGGGCCTGGGCAATTTCTTCAATGTTGAGTATTGAGCGATAGCCGGAAATGAGGCTCAGGTCGTTGTGCCCGAGGCCGGATGGGGATATTCTGATGGAGGAAGAAGGAAAGGGGGTTTCGTTTTCATCTCCCAGACCATCGTCCTGGAGCTGAAATACGTATCCCAGAACGACAGGGGCTTCTGAAACGGCCCTTCCCAGTTCGATATCATGATTGAGATCTTCCCTGAGCCTGATGCGTTCGAGCTCTTTTGCGACCTTTTCATCGGGTATGAGCCTCGAAAAATCGTCGAGATACTCGACAATGGAGGTCCTGTCTTTTTCAGCAAAAACGATATCGAACCCGATGACCTTTGCGCCTGAGGTATGAAGGGATCTGACAAGCCGGGCTACAACGTCCCGGGGCCAGGGCCATTGGCCGATCTTCTTCAGGCTCTTCTCGTCGATATCCACGATGACGACTTTGTTTGTTGTCTCGGCAGACCCTCGCCAGCGGAACATCGCGCTCGTAATCTGATTGTCCATGGAAGAAAGCAGTTCGGGCTTGATCTTGCCGAAGGAGTAGAACAGCATGCACGAGGCCAGGATGAGAAGGCACCCCATCTTGAAGGGCGAGGGCCTGATAAGGGTGATGAGCTTGTCCTTCATATGTGAAGTATCTGCTTCACCTACGGCAGCCTGGCTCCACCGAAAACACCCATGTACGTGACGCCGCCGTCCTCTGCCTTGAAGTTGCCTCCCACGGCATTCGCGTTGGGTCCATAGAAGGCGCCATGAGCATCTCCTGCGTCAATTGCCCCGATAAAGGTATCGGCAAAGAACTGCGAGCTCGTGCTGTAGACGTTCCCACCCAGCAGATTGAATGTGACCTGGTCAAACTGGATGGTTCCCGAGACAGGGTTCGTGGCTGAAAGATCGAAGTCGACCGTGATGTTCGTCATGCCGTTGGTCAGAGGCTGCAGCGGGGTGGTCGAGGTGAACTGAACACCATGTGCTGTGCCGATGTACTGACCGGTGAAGCTGTTGGTCACCATGCTCTGTATAACCGTCGGGCTCGTGCGTTCGCCTGCGATCCAGAAGGCGCCGGGCTGGTGGACGTGATAGCTCTCGGGATTCGAGGGATCCGGAGAGGTAGGATCGAAATACGCGATTTCCCAGTATCCCCAGGTTACGTATTCGTTAATCTGTTCGTCGGGCTTCGCTGTGACGAGGTAGCTCGCATAGGGCTTTAGCCCGCCCGCTGTAGCGAAGACGTTTACGGAATCGTTTCCCGTATCCCCGAGAAGGGCGGCGAAATTGTCATCCAGAACATAGGCCGACCCATGGCTGCTGCCTATTTCGATATTGGAAAGGAATATATCGGGCGGATACATGGCATCAAATGCCGAGAGCGTCCCGGCGACGGTTCCCATCTCCCGATTAATGCTCAGACCGAAATCGTTTGCATCGGTGTTCATGAATCTCCTGCGGGCAATTGTGAGGTTGCTCATCCGTTCGGCAACTCCGACCACGAACCCGGAAAACGTTGCGGATCCCGTGGGCGAGGTCGCGTCCGTAGGATCCTGGACATCCCTGAACATCGCTCCTTCAAGGCGTGAGGTGCCGACCCTCGTAGTCATGGCCGAGTTGACGTCATAGTCATTTCCGGTGCCCATGAATCCGAATCCCTGATTATCGGATCCGTAGAATTGACCGGAGAACGTGCTTCCTTCGATCCATGCCACCGGGCCGGTGGGATCGGCTTCCTCGGGGCCCCTGTCACCGAGGAACCGGACATCTGTCAGGGCTCCGGTCGTCCTGTCGACAGTGCCGAAGAAATATAAAAGGCCCTTTGAATCGCTCATGGCCGGGTCCGATGCCCCGTCGCTGTCGAAGTCCATCACGCCGATGGCCTTTCCGTTGAGCCAGTTGACCTCCATGGCTGCGTTTCCTGCACCGAAGTCTTTGCGTGCGGTGCTTGGAACAGGTCCGATGATCTCGAATCCCAGCCCCCGTCCCTTATAGAAATCTATCCCGTCGGTAAGGGGAGTCGATGTCGACGGCACACCCATATATCCAAGCTCTGCATACTCATATGTCGCTGTCTGAGTGAAACTGCCCAGCGTTTCGTAAAATGCAAACTCCCCGAGCGGGTCCGATGATATCTTCCAGGTAAACGTCCGGTCGGCGCCCAGGAGGTTTATCGTATAGGGCCCGGAGGATACCTGGACCGCGGAAGGTGAGTAGGTTCCACCGGGATTGTACGAAGCGATTGAAAAGGTGAAGGTATGTACCGTGCTGTCCGGTGCAGTCAAAGAACATTCGATGAGGCCTGCGCTGGAAGTTGCGGTCAGGCTCTCTGAATAAAAAACATTGTTGTTGGAATTCCAGTAGTCATCCATGTCGGCAAGCGCACTCATGCTCTCGCCGGACATGGAAATCCCAGGGATCTCCGGAATCCCAGGAATCTCCTGAATCGGGTCAGGGACAGGGATTACCTCTTTCGGATCAAGATAAGGGGTCGTGATGGGAAACGGCTCGATCGGAGCTTCGATCGGAGCAGCAGTGTAGTCTGTCGGGGAAGCATTTATTGAACTAAAAGTTGACAAACCGGCGCCTGTATCCCCTTCCTGACCCGTCTGGTTCTGTTCGCCGGAGCCGGTTCCGGCATCCGAGGAAGTCTGATCATTGTTTTCGGATGGTTGATCTCCAGTGCTGCTCTCATCGGTCTGGTCTTGGTCGGCAGGAGCAATTTCACCCTCCTGTGCAGGCGAGGATGCTCCATCGTCACCTTCCTGGGCAGGGGCAGTTGTTTCATCCCCACCCTCCTGGGCCGGAGCAGTAGTTTCCTCTTCTTCCGCCTGATCGCTTACAGACAGGTCATTATTGAGGCCGGATACAACCTGGGTGCTGATCCGTTTCGGTTTCTCGGGCGGGTTTCCCACGCTCCGGATGTGTGTACCGAAACCTGGACGGTTGATAGATACCTGTCCTGCATCGTTCATGACATAGATGCCCTTTCCGCCTTCAAATACTACATCGAGCGTTCCCTGGCCGACCCTGCCGGCGTACATGGATCCTCTGATCCCGATGGTTGCGGCCGGGGTCTCCGTGGTGAAGGATTCGGGACTGTCTTTTGCTATGGCGCCGCCCATGACGCGGAAAACGCCTTCTTTTACCTTTGTCTTCATGGCCCCGGTCTTCTGGTCGGGCTTCCAGAAATGCTCGGTGATCTCCATCCGGCTTTCCTTGCCGAGACTAATGATCGTGTTGTCCGAAAAAAGGACCTGTATCCTTCCCTGGGGGCCGGTCTTGATCGTATCCTTCCCGAATATGGGGCTTTTAAGAGAGAGATCCCTCGTTACCCCCTTCGTATCGAAGGCAATAACCTTTCCGCGGACAGCGATCACAGATCCTACCTGCTCGCCGGCCTGTGCCAGGGCAACCGACGCATCGGTGATAAGCAGGGATGAAAAGGCGAACAGAAGAAGGATTATGTTTTTTATCATGGGTCTCTCCCTTCTTAAAACCCGATCGACAGGTTTGCAGAGATCACATTCTTCGTGTAGGCATAAAGGTCGATGCTGGAATCGGATTTGGTGTAGGTGTAATTGAGGTTTACATCCATCCTGTAATCAAGGGGCTCGGATTTCCAGACAGAGACCGTCTTGGCGAGGCCTGCCGAGATGTACTGCACGTCATCGTCACGTTTTTTGCTGAACAGGGGATAGACATCCTTGTAACCCGTACCCTGGTACCAGTAGCTTACATACACAGTCGCATCGTACGGCAGCCGTATCTCGTAGCTTGCGATGCTGCTGAGCTTTGTATAGGTATAAACATCCTCTCTGGCGTTTTCATACTCCCAGCCAAGGCTCAACGACAGGCGGTGGCGGCCGTAAACAAATACCGGGGACAGGGACACGCTGACGTTTTTCGCATCCTTGTCGTTGTTGTCGAAATAGCTCTTTGCCTTGTATTTACTGTCCATGCTTATCAGGAAGAAGGGGTTCACCGTGTATCCCAGGGTGGTTCCCAGGCCATAGGAGCGAAGATACTGGCTGTTATCCAGATTCAGGTGGTTCGTGAGCCCGTAGATGTCCCATACAGCCCTGTCCCTTCCGATGCTGACGCCGGATTTGATATCGAACAGGTTTACATCGAGGTCCTTCGAATCCCGGTAGACCGCATTGTAATTCATCCCTGAAAACTTCCACGATACTGCACTGTCCAGGGGCCGGTACAGATAATTCAAATTCGCCATGCTCGTGTAGATCTGGTCTTTATCCGGCCGGTCAACGGTCACGGTCATCAATCCGCCCAGCGTGGTGTTGATTTCTATGTCCGAGCTCGTGGGAGCAGCATTCACGTTGTCATCGAAATCCATGCCCACAGCTATCTTGCCGGAAAGGAAGTGTTCTTTCTTCGATGCCCTGATGGCCGTTATATACTGCTTGATGTTGGATTGCACATTCTCCGGGGGGTTGATGGCGAGCACTTCCTGGAAATACTGTTCGGCCGATTCGAGCGATCCGAGCTTGTAATATGTTCTGGCGATCTCGAGCTTTGCCCGTGCGGCATCGGGCCTGCTTATCAGTACACGCTCGAAGGCCATGATCGCAGATTCGTAATCCCCGGCCTCAAAGGCCGCCCTGCCGAGGTTGAAATTGACATCCGGGTCCCCCGGGCTTTGCCGGAAGAGCTCAAAATATGTTTCAAACGCCTTATCGAACTCCCTGTTTTCGAAGTGTCCCTTTGCCTGGTCTCTCAGGCCCGGGTCCGCAGTTTCTGCCGCCAGGGCAGGGGAGGGTGAGAGGCCTGCCGCACTGAAAGCCAGGGTTGAAGCCACGATAAAAAACGAGAAAGCCTTAAGCGCTGCCTTTTTCATATTATCCGGAGACGGGATCATTTTCTTTAAAAACCTCCGCTCAGATTTTATTGAGGAACTCCAATGCCTGTTTCAGTCGTGAAAACTCGGTGCTCGTCGTCCGCAGGCGGTGAGCCAGGATCTCTGCAATAAGCCGGTAATAAACCGCCTCGAACTCGGTCCGGTCGTCGTTCTCCAGCCGGTCGAGGAAGGCGCCGTCTATGGCAAGGCAGGTGGTGTTGTCCGATACCGCAAAGACAGATGCAGACCGCGCTTCTCCGTCGATAACGGAAAGTTCTCCGAACGTTCCGCCCTGGGCGTCGAGCCTGGCGATCTCCTCTTCGTTCTTGACCACCTTCACCTCGCCTGCAAGGATCACATACAGCCAGCAGTCGTACTCTCCCTGCCTGGTGATGACCTCGTCGGCCTGGTATCTCCGGAGTTTGCTCAGCTCTAGAATTTTTCTTAAGAATTTGTCTGCATAGGAATTAAGAAAGGGGACCTTCTTCAATGTCTCGATGAGATCGTCCCGTCCTTTCAGGTAAGGGGATTCTTTCATGCGTTCCTCCGTTTCTATGCAGTTAGTCTCTACGCGATCTCTTAATATTTCGGTTGTTCGGATGAGAAAATTGAGAGAGAAATGGGCCTGCTTATTCCCGTGTGCGTTCTTTGCATCCGGACCTCGTACTGCATGAGCGCAGCACTGGTAAGGCGAGTTTACGGGTTCAGGGTGTCTGCGGTATTTTTGTATTAAGGACGGAATGCCTCGATACTTCTGCAGGCCTTCTCCAGGATGCCGTCTTCCTTTGCAAAGCAGAACCTGGCCAGGTTCTCACCTGCATCGTCGTGATAGAACGCCTTGCCCGGGACACACGCAATGCCGGTGCTTCGAAGGAAGTGCATGGCCTTCTCCTTGCTCCCTTTCCCGGGGACGGAGCTCATGTCCGTGAGCACATAGTAGGCGCCCGAGGGCACGTAGGGCTCGAGCCCGGCCTTACGCAGTGAGGCGCAGAGGAGATCCCGCTTATAGAGGTACTCACGGGCGACCGCCTCATAATAGCCCGGCCCGAGATCGTTCAGTCCCTGAACGACTCCCATCTGAAGCGGGGCAGGGGCGCATACGTAGATGAAGTCGTTGAAATAGCCGATGCTCCCGGCCCATTTTTTGTCGCAGATGCAGTAGCCGACGCGCCAGCCCGTGATGCTGAAGATCTTGGAAAAGCCGGAGATCGTGATGGTGCGCGTTCGCATCCCCTCGACCGTGACCGGGGGGATGTGCGTGACCCCGCCATAGACGAAGTTCTCGTAGATCTCGTCGGTGAACACGAAGAGGTCATGGCGTTCGGCGAGCCGCGCTACGGCTTCGATCTCGCCCAGGGAGAAGACCTTGCCCGAAGGATTGGACGGGGTATTGAGGATAATTGCCCTGCAGCGCTTCGTGACGGCCCGCTCGAGCTCCTGCTCATCGATGGACCACTCCGGCGGGCTCATCCTGACATAGACAGGGACGGCGCCGGCAGCCCGCAGGGTCGAGATGTGATAGCTGTAAAAGGGCTCGAAGACGATGACCTCGTCTCCCGGATTCAGCAGGGCCAGGGCCGCGCAGTAGAATGCGCCGGTGGTGCCTGCGCTCGCCACGACCTCGTTTTCCGGGTCCACTGCGATTCCGGTGGAAGCTTCGTGTTTTTTCGCAATGGCTTCCCTCAGCTCCCGGAGCCCGTCGAACCGTGTGTAGACGTTTATCCCGCTTTCGATCGCGTCGTGTGCGCCCTGCCTGACCTCGAACGGTACCTCGAGATCGCACACCCCCTGTGCCAGGTTGATGCCGCCGAGACGTTCGCACTCGATGGACATGTTCCTGATCTCCGACTGGGCAACCCATTCCTGGCGGTTACTGAGGTGCAGTCCCATGATATCCCTCCTGAAGGAAACGCGCGAATAGCTTTCTCTCGCTCAAGCTTAGCCTGACTCCAGGGAAACATCAACCCGGAAGGATCTTTCTGCACTCCAGGTAGAACCTTTTCTCGTCCGCATGGCCCATGGAGAAGGTCTTGCGCGGCAGCACCCCGTCTTTGACGATGGTCCGGAAAAAGTCGAACTTGGAGATCGCCGGCAGGAAGAAGCCGACGGTATCCGGCCGCGAGGCAAGCTCGTTGACGATCTTCTCCCCGTGGATATAGTCGATCTTGATCCCCGTGTCCTTGATATACTCGTCGAGGAACGACTGGAGCGTACCCACCTCCAGGGTGAGCCTGGGGTTCCGGATGGAAATCATGCCGCAGGAGCCGGAGGTGACGAACGAAACCCTGTGGGTATCGGGGAGCCTCGGAGGAATCGTCCGGAACGCATCCCGCGTATCGCACATGTCCACGGAAAAGCTCGACCCCTGGGCGGTATAATACGATTCCATGCGCTTGAGCATGTCGTTCACCGGGCAGTTGAATACCACGCGGTCGATGGGCTCGAAGGTAAGCGCTTCGTTGTGGAGGTTGACCAGTTCCACGAGCGCAAACCGCGCCGGGTGCCCCATGACGCCGGCGGGGTCCGGCGCATCCTTTTTGAGCTTTTCCCAGATCTCCTTTGCCGTGGCCAGAGAGTGGTTTCCGTCTCCCATGGCATAGAGAAGGACATTGCGGTCTTTCACGCCGTACTTTTCCTGGAACGCGTCCGGATCGGCAAGCTTGGACAGGGCCTCGGCAACCTCGGCGAGCGTCTGCTCGCCGCTCACGAGATATCCCCGGATATGCCCGCTGCCTTCCATGAGGTCGAAGTCATAGACCTTCCGGAGATCCTTCTTGAACAGCGGCTCGATCACGGTCCTGCCAGGGTCGTCGATGAGCACCATGATGTGCGGAGACTCGATGGGCGCCTCCTGCCTGATCTTTATCCTCGGAGGCAGCCTGTCGATGACGGTGCCTTCGGTTGCCCTGATAAGGCTCGTGGAGCCTTCATGGAAATCGTAGTGCTCGAGGTCGAGGGCCACTACCAGCCCTTTGCGCGAGCTCTTATGGGCAGTGGCACGGTCCACGAGGATAAAGCCCGGGCTGCACGGCACGAGGACGTCCTTATCCAGGTACTCCGTCATGGTACGGTTGATCTTCCGGGCAGCTTCTTCCGAATCGCATTCCTCGAGATAGGCTTCGGGGAGGATGATGTGGAAGGTGGAAGGGCTCCGTCCGACGAAGTCCCTGACCCGCTCCCAGTACTCAGGCTGGGAGGTGTACTGGTCGCATGCAACCACGGCCCATCTCGTGAGGTCCGTGCCCTCGCGGGGCAGCAGGATTTCAGGCGCGAGAAGGCCTATATCGTTGAACAGCATAAGATGTCTCCTTACCCGTGAAGACCGGTTACAGGGTGATCTTGTTATATCCGTCGGCCAGCGAGGTATTCACATGCACCACGTCCTTGTTCAGGTCCTTGAGCGGATAGTCGCCGGTGATGACCGGGAGCTTGTCCGCGTCTTCCTGTTTTTTGAGCACGGTCCCGGCAGGCACGATCCGTCCGTCCGCCACGCGTACGCCCATGACGATGCAGCCGGGCTCGATCACGCACCCGCTTCCCACGTGCGCCTTGAACACCAGCGACTGCATGCCGACGAACGAATCGTCTCCGACAGACGCGGGGCCGTGGATCTGGACCTGGTGGGCGAGCGATACCCTTTTACCGACATAAACCGAGTATTTTTTGCCCTGGACTTCGACGAGATTCGCGTCTATCGCATGGCCGTTATGCTCTGTCTCGAGGGCGTGGAGGATTACGCCGTCTTGGACATTGGCCTCGTCTGCCACGCATATGGGCTGCCCCTCGTCGCCGCGGATGGAAGCGAACGGCGATACCATAACCCGTTTGCCGACCGACACGTTGCCGATGACTGCCGACAGAGGGTGGATATACGCGCTGGGGTCGATAGCCGGTGTGCATTCTTTCTGACAGAAATCGGTGACTACATTCTTGTGTATCATGGCGGTGCTCCTTACGTGATATATAGTTGCCGTGTGCGGATCAATCCTGCCTCCAGGGCCAAAGTGATCACGGCGCATCCGGCGCCGCCTCCCCGGCGTGGGGAAGTATCTATTTTTACCTGAGAAAAAGGATAAGGAAAAGAGGAAAATCTGTCTTTTTTCACCCTCTATTCAGGTTCCAGGAGCAGAACTTTTCCGTACTGTTTCTCAATCGCGGCGTTTGCAAAGGGAAAGCCCCGGTATCTGCCTTCGAGCCATGCATGGATCCCGTCGTCGTAGTGGGGGCTCGAGGGGTTGTCGCTCTGGCCCGTGCTGTTTATGATAAAAACAGGCTCTTCCAGGCTGAAATCCACTACCAGGCGCATGGCCGGGATCAGCCAGGTGTCGAAGTCCCGGCCGATCATGTACGCGGAGATATTCGGCGTGGTGAAATCACCCGGTGCAGGGAAGGGGCCCCGGTTGAAGTAGGAGCTCAAAAGAGACAGGCCTGCCCTCTGAGCGAACTCCAGGTGCGGAGCCATCCTGCTCGATTCGGTCACGAACCCGTACGTGTGGAGCTTTCCCCAGGTCCAGGCGGTGCGGTCTTTCCCCAGGCTTTCTTCGATGAGCACGATGGATTTCGCCAGAGACCGGGCGATGATCAGGGCCTTGGTCTCCCGTGCGGGTGTCTTGGCATCATCCCAGAACGGGCTTTCATCGCCCCGGACGATGAGGTGGTCAGACGTGGCGTTGTAGCTCATGGAATTTGACGATATGAAGGCCTTCCAGGCGGGAGAGCCGGACGGTCCCAGTTCGTCGAGAAAAATCTCCCCGGTCAGTGCGTTCATGAATGCCCCCATAATGACCGCATTCCGGGAAAGGACGTTCAGATCCCCATCGAACTCCCTGAACATGGCGAGGGCCTCGCGGGCATTCTCTTTCATGCTCTCGTCCTGCCAGGCGGCGATTTCAGAGGCGATCGCGCGGGAGGAGTCTCCCTCCAGCAGGACTTTCCTGATGCCGGGGAGGGACGATGTGTGCGTATCGAGCTGAATGTCCCGGGAAGTCTGTGCGGTATGGCCTCTGGTTGCCTGTATCATTTCGACGATGCGGTTTATCCGGTCCGGCCAGTACCAGGATGATGAAAGGATATGGGGATAGCCCGCAGAGACGGTTTTGTTATTGGCCGTGGCGATGTATCCTTCCGGGGGATTCAGAGAGGAGGGATACTTGTCGACGTCGAGGAATCCGTCCCAGTCGTACTCTCCTGTCCAGCCCGGGGAGGGGACGAGCCCGCGCCCGCTTTTACGGACGGGGTAGCGGCCCGTGACCTGCCAGGCGATGTTCTCCCTGTCCGCGACGACCATGTTCAGCGCCATGACCCGTATGCGCTTCAGGATGGGAACGGCCTCATCGACAGACGTTGCGGCCAAAAGCGAGAAGAAGGCGTCCAGGCTTTTGTCTTCGGGCTCGAACGCCGCCCAGGAAAGGGCAATGCCATAGGGAAGCTCCACAGGATTCGGCATGAAGAGATTCTTGGGCGGGAGTTTCACGGCATCATTGAGCAGAGGCCCGTGGATGGTCTCCCGGACGGTGATGCGCACGGGCTCGTGACCGCGGATGTGAAAAGTCTCTTCCCTCCGGGTAACGGGCAGCCAGGATCCTTTATGGAGGTAGCTCAATTCGCCGTCCTGGACCTTAAGCTTTTCGAGAAACAGGTCCTGGTTGTCGGCCATGACCATGGTCATTCCCCAGGCGATATGCCCGTTGTATCCCGCCACGATGCCGGGCAGCCCGGCTGCACACACCCCTGCCGCGTCGATGCCCTTGCAGCGGATATGCATCATGTTCCACAACGAAGGGAGCATCAGCTGAAGGTGGGTGTCGTTGGCGAAGATGCTTGCCTTGCGTTCGGTCAGATCCTTTGAGATGGCCCAGTTGTTCGATGCCGCGATGCCGGTGAACCCCAGAGAGGCGAGCGTTTCCCCCGCAGCAGCAACTTTTTTGAGGCCGGCGAGCGTTCCTTTAAGGTTGATTCCGCTGAGCTTGTTCCCTTCGCCCATGGGCAGAGGCTCATCCGGATGGACGGGCATGAGCCAGGCCGCCTTTTCGTGCCCCACGGCCTGGGCCAGGACAAGGGCTTCGGCTTCTTCATGCAGGTTGAACGACAGGGCAAAGTTCACGAGGGCAAGGATGCTCATGGAATCCAGAGGTTCCCACTTGCCGGGTGTGTACCCGCTCATGGCGAGCTCGGGCGGGAGCTTGTCGCGGTACTGCTCGATATAGGCGTTCACCCCTTCCGCATACCGGTCAAGGAAGACTTTGTTTTCCGGGGACAGCCCTTCGTAAAGGATGCGGGCCGCCTTTGTGATGCTGACGGTGCGCATGAAGATATCGATATCGAGGGCGGGTTCCCCTGCCATCTCCGAGAGCCTCCCCTGCGAGAGGAGCTTGGTCCCGATCATCTGGGTAAGCCTGTCCGAAGCATTGACGTAGCCTATGGCCATGGCAAGGTCCTGCATATCGGAAGCCTCGATAAAGGGGATAGACATCTCGTCGCGGCGTATGGTGACCCGGCTGTGCAGGCCCTTTATCGACAGCCTGCCTTCTGTTTGGGGAAGGGTGTCAGAGTAATGGGAGGTGAGCAGACGCGTGCACCCCCCGGAAAGGAGAACGGCCGCGATAAGGAAGGTGCACACGGTCATCCGGCTCAGCAGCCGGCCATGTCGGCCGTGCCGCGCTCCCGCAAAGGGCCTGGTATTCGATTCCTTCATGAGACCTCCCTTTCCTGGTCAGGCTTTCTCTTGTGTAAGCTCTTCAATCGTTTACTTCGATGATTCCCTTCATGTAGAGCACTGCCCGGCCTGAGATTGCGACCCGTTCGCCCAGATTGCGGCAGTACAGTTCGCCTCCCCGCCCGGAGATCTGACGGGCATAGAGGTCGTCTTTGCCGAGCCTTTTCGCCCAGTAGGGGGTAAGCGCACAATGGGCCGAGCCCGTAACCGGGTCTTCGGGGATGCCCAGGGCCGGCGCAAAGAAACGGGAGACAAAATCCGCAGGGCCGCCCGGCGCGGTCGCGATGACGCCCCGCAAGTCGAGGGATGCCAGGCCTGCCATATCAGGAGTCAGATTCCTGATATCTTCCTCGTTTTCGTAGACGACAAAATAATCTTCCGAACACAGGATCTCCGCGGGGTTTCCGCCGAGGCTTGAAAGGAGCGCGGGAGGAGCCTTGCAGGGAACGGGAGGCTGGGAGGGAAAATCCATGGCGAGCATATCGCTGCTGCGGGCCACGCCGAGGGGGCCGCTCCTTGAGGAAAAGCGCACCCGGCGCGCGGTCTTGTCGAGGAAGGAAAAGAAGACGTAGGCGGACGCAAGGGTTGCATGGCCGCACAGGTCGACTTCCGCCGCAGGCGTGAACCACCGGATCGGATAGGCATCGCCCTCGGGCACAAAGAAGGCGGTCTCCGAAAGATTGTTCTCGGCTGCAATTGCCTGCAGGAGATCATCGGGCAGCCATCCCTTCAGGGGACATACTGCTGCGGGGTTTCCCGAGAACACGCGGCCCGTGAATGCATCGACCTGATAAATCGGTATTTCCATACCCTACGCCCTCCTCATTTCAATGAGTTATAATGGGTAATTGGAACCCCGTTGTCAATGTCCATATTGAAACCCCGGCAAGGGAAGGTATTGATATACATATCGCTTCATCTCGCAGCCCTGACAGAGGAGGCTGCGAAAAGACTTCGTATGGATCGATCGGCTGGCGCCTCTGAAGGGCTGGACATCATGCACATATCAGGACGGAAAGAGAACAAAAATACCTTTGATGGGTAAAATAGGTTACATTCATTGTAGCAGAGAATAGCAGCGACAGGCATAACATCTAGAAATAATTTATCAAATAATGTGGCATATGGATTGCTGCACAAGAGGTTATGTTTTATTCCCTCCCAGGACAGGCAGCTTGAAACACAATGAATAAACAGGATGGTACCATGTTTTATGATGATTTTACCACGCATGAGGCAAAGAGAGAAGCCCGGGAAAATCCCGAAATCCAGGAGCTTATCGACCTGAAGAATAAGCTCATCTCCGATCACCCGCAGCTGCGGGCAACCCAGGACGAGATCGACAGGCTCATGAGCACGACGCTGGACCCGCGCGTCCGGCTGGACATCCTTTTCATGCTCATCGCGGAAAAGCTCGACGAAATGAAGGGCATGTTCGGCGAAGTAGTCAGTCTGCTGGAGCCTGCCGTAAGGGACTGACAGGTCAGCCACGGGCCGGGCGGGCTTCGACCCCGACGCTTTGCCGCAGGCCCCTGTCACTTCTCCGGATCGGCCTTCCTGTCGGATTGTATCCGGCGCTCGATGGAATCGTACCAGGACTGTGGTATGAGGTCATCCGGCCTTTCCCCGGGAGAAAGCCCTCCCTCCTTGACGAGCGCTTCAAGGGCGTGCCCGGTAATGAGCTTGTTGTACTCCCAGCGTTTGAGCACACCGGGGAGCGTTTCTTGAAGGCAGGTGACAAATCCTTTCAGGGCGTCATCCTTCCCGCCCCCTTTTGCCTCGACCTCCAGCTCGTAGTGAAGGAACCTGTTTCCCGCTATCTCGTAAGATACCCTGTCCAGGGCCATTTCGCCTATCGGGGTGGAATCGTCCCCGTTTGCAGCGGCAATATCGATCAGCGTCCTTCCGGTTTGCCGCGACTGGATCACCATGAGGGACAACCCCTCAAGCGTGCCGGCAGGGTCGTCCTCGCGGAAAGCGCCTTCTTTGTGATGAAGCACGCCTGCCTGGCGGATGACCTGTTCCAGGATTTCTTCCGACCATGGGCCCTCGATCTCGAGGCGGCGAATCCCTCCCCATGCGTTTACCTTTTCCTTGCCCTTGAGGCACAGCATCCGGTCCCTGCCGTGCGTCCTCAGACGCAAGGCATAGCGCTTTTTCCTCAAGCCCGCATCCGGCGTATCGTAATACCGATCGTGCATCACCAGGTCTCCACGGGGGAGGAGCGTGTACGGGCCGACTGACTTCAGCGCCGATATTTTCCGGAAAACGGCTTCCGGGTTTTCCGAATCGATCCGCAAGGTTATTTCGAACTCCTCGGCCATGGTGCCTCCTTTCTCCCGATCATCGTCCCTGGCGGTCTATCGTCGAAGGCTCAGACATGGATCTCCACGATGTCGGACCGACTATCACCACCTGCGCCGCTCCCTCTTTGCCTACCTGGAAAATGCTCTTCTGGACGACCGCGCCTTTTTTCTTGTGCGATTCTTCCCTGTGCTTGGAGAGCCTGCGCTTGATATCTGCCTGGAGCCTGTCCGTTCGCTTGTGCTTGGGGATGATGGCGAGCATCTCCTCCAGGGCGGCGGTCTTCTCCTCACCCGTCTTGGCCTCCCGGTATCTTTTGTCCGCCTCCATATATTGCGGTGTGAGATTGGCCGGCATGAGTGCTCCGTTTATTAAGCTTACAGGGACAATTTTATTACTAATATACGTGTATACACAAAGAAGGGAAGGGATTCAATCCGGCTGCCAGAGGTCTAAAAGAAATTGGCAATGAGGCAAAAGATAATGGTAACGAACTTGGGCCAAATTTGAAGTATTTTAAAGCTTATACTCCCTTCAGGATACCATAAGTTCCAAGGTATGTTCAAAACCGTTGATGAATTGCAGATACCTGTATTCCGGCAGGAGTTGTCAGTTCTTATAGAAAGCATAACTTTTAATGAGCCTTCCGCTTATTGAGATATGCGAAAGAAATGGAAATAAAAAGGCAGGGTGATAAATTCTGCCTTTTTATTGTTATCCATGTACCCAGGATATTCTTTTACCTATGTTCTCGTTCGCTCAGCTTCCATTCTCAAGCTTGATACTTGGAATCATCACCTTAAAAACTCGCTTGATTTCAGCATATTTTTCATGGGAAATCTCAAAATTACTTTAATAGTAGCAGACCCCTTATTCCCAAAGGCCAAGCAGAAACGCATCAACAACAGCTTAAATACTTCTATACCTATAATACTCCACCGGAGCATACTCATCCGTTATTACCGGCATATCCATAGGTATTTCTTTTTTCCATAAAGTTTGTAAGTATGCACTGAGCTCCTTATCATCCGATTCGAACGCAGGCGTTTTACTATTCTTAAGGGCGATCAAGATAATAGTTTGTGCTTCATGACTATCTTCATTGTAAACTTTGAAGACATAAACATGCGGGAAGTATTGTTTATACGTGGCAATTTCTGCCCGTAAGAATTCCCCCTTCTGCCCGTCAATTGCCGAATCGATATTTTGTATTACCAGGCCATCGTTATTCAGAGCCTTATACATTTTTTCAATGGCTTCCTTGGTGGACAGCTGATAGGGAACTGAAAAAGAAGCGTTAAAGGCGTCACCAAAAATAACGTCATATTTATTTTCTGTCTTATTTAAAAACACCCTTGCGTCTTCATGATAAATGTTCAGTCGATTATTATGAGTTAAATTAAAATATTTCTGGGCGATTCGTGTCATGCCGGGATCGATTTCTACTACATCCATTGTTGCGCCTGGGAATTTGTTTAAAAAATCCTTTGGGTAAGAATATCCACAGCCTCCGATCATCAAGGCTCTCCGTATATTCAGGTTAAAATGTTTAGCCAAGCGAAAATATTTTGTATATTCAAATACCAGCTCATCATCATGTAAAAACATGGCAGACTGAAACGCGAAAACATCCGTAGACAAGAAGACCGCTACGTTTTTACTCTTTGGCTCGAACGCATACTTTATCCAAACCTTATTGTAAGGGGTATCTATTTCAATAACATCTTTTTTCTCGAGAATATATTTCGTAGGTTCGAATAAGGTAAGGGATGAAAATAAAACGATAAGAATTATTTTTGGTTTAGGATACATTTTATGGCATGCCAGTATCGAGAGAGCAAGCAGAGTGATCGACAAGAAGAGTAAGAGCTTAGTCGTACCGAAGAAAGGAATCAGGAAAAAGCCTGCGGTAAAAGTGCCGGCAATACTCCCGATGGTTGAAACAGCATATAAGTTTCCGACTGTAGATGCGGAGTTTTCGAGATTTGTCATTCTTAATTTAACTGAATAGGGCGTTATCATACCCAGTAAAACGCTCGCGGGAGAGAATAAAAATAGTGAAGCTATCAGGGCTGTGTATTCTGAATGAAGATTAAATGACTCGATGGAATCTAAGATGATGTTTTTTGTAAAGACCGTTATGCTTATAAAGATGCCGGCGGAAAAAATAATCGCTGAAAACAAA
Source organism: Syntrophaceae bacterium UBA6087 (assembly GCA_002448235.1). Taxonomy (GTDB): domain Bacteria; phylum Desulfobacterota; class Desulfomonilia; order UBA1062; family UBA1062; genus Phosphitivorax. The sequence goes on along the minus strand of DIXF01000017.1, from coordinate 159,832 downwards.
TGCCATCCGGTTTTTTTATCAGCTAGTTTTCCCCCTACATGGTAACCCAAACTAAGGCTGCCAAGAATCACCCCGATTAAACTCGTCCATACATATATCGAGGTACCTACATAAGGCGAAATCAATCTCGCCCCTACCAATTCATAAATCATTACGACAGCACCGGAAATAAAAACAATAAATTCCAGAATATATTTTCTTAACATTTTGACAGCCCTTTAAAGATTCTATCAGTATGAGTTTTTTTATTGCAACAGGTATTGGCAGTTTACCGGCATGTGATTAAACACGGGTGAAGGATTGCATAGATGCATTTTGGGGAATATCCTTTGTCAGGCATCTGAATGCGATGAGAATCATAAAAGCAGATCCATACGGCCTGCCTTTCGGATAAAGGGTATTCAGGAGCGAAAGAAATGATCGCCCCTGAATAAATAATGGATTATCGTTTCCTGGTACATTCCATCAGCATTATACCGCCTGTGGTCGGGTCCGTTGTCACCGTCGCTGTAACAGGGTCCCCAACCTTGTACGCACCGAGGTCGACGCCTTGAGGAGATATCTGACATTCCTTGATCGAACCGCTTTGCTCCTTGATAAAAAGCTTGCCTGCAGCCGAATCGATTTGCGTGATCGTTCCTGACACCTGAATGGTTTGTTTGGGATTTACCGTTACTTTCCTTGGCGCGCCTGTAGCATTAGATGCGAGTGCGAAAACGATGAACAATGCAATCATGACCGGGATATACTTTTTCATGCCTTTCTCCCCACATATTATTGGTTATATGCAATTTGTGATTGAATACTAAACCTTAACCATTCATATGTAAATAGTCCATGATTCAAGGTGTAGTTTTGTTTTTCGGGTTTTGACACTAGAAGTTATGTAGGTTTTTCCCGGAGAGTAGTGGTCCCGGGAATTAGGACAGGGAGATAAGTGGATCTTGAGACTTACGATACCTGTACAGGACAGCAACTTTATAGAGTTCTCAAACCTATGATCTCCATTCCATAGCTATACTTTTGGAAGAAAAATCAGACTTATGCTTCTGGCACGCATTCATAATATCCCGCTGATCTGAAAAACCGACGATTGCATAAGGGCATCAAAAGTTTTCATGCTTTGAAGATAGCAGAGGATATCTATACTGCATCACTTTCTTTTGGACTTTGGCACCGGCCCGGCACCCAATTCTGATGAACGGGGTAGAATGCCTTGGCCTCGGCGGACGATGGGAGGGATCTCAGGCGGCCGGAGGACGCTCGCCGATGACGATCGCCACGGTATCGAACATGAACCGGCGGTATGTGACGTTGGCAAAGCCCGCCGATTCCATGACTCCGGCCAGCTCCTGAGGCGTCTTGAACGCCTGGATGGATTCGGGGAGGTACCGGTATGCATCCCACTGCCTGCTCACCATCCCGCCCAGGAAGGTAATGCCGATTTTAAAATAAAGGTATATGAGCGGCTTCATGACATGGTATTTCGGCGGGCAGGTATCCAGGCAGATCACCCTTCCGCCCGGCTGCACGACCCTGAATTGCTCCTGGAAGGCCTTTTTCACGTCCGGGGCGTTGCGCATCAGAAATCCCGAGGTGACCGCATCGAAGGATTGGTCACGGAAGGGGAGCTCAAGCGCGTCGCCGTTTATCCACAGGATGTCCCCGCCGCCCGCCTGGGCCTTTCCCACCTTCATCATGTCAGGGGTGAGGTCGAGCGCCGTCACCCGGATGTCCTGATACGTCGATTTCGCCTCCAACGCGATCTTCCCGGTGCCTGCGCCCACGTCCAGGAGGCTTCCATCCGGGGGGACGGCTGCATATTTCAGCACGAACTTCCGCCAGTGCCTGTCCCGGCCGAGGCTCATCAGGGTATTGAGAAGGTCGTAGTGCCGGGAGATGCGGCTGAACATCCCCTGTATGGTTGCATTCCAGTCTGGCCTCTGTTTATCAATCATCGCGGTACCGTAAGAATCCTTAGCAAAAATGCTTTACCCGTGTAAAGGGAAGAGATATCTTCGCCTTTGAAGGCGGCGCAAGGCTCATCTTCGACCCTTGTTGAGCTCCCGGGGCTGCTCGCATATGCGGCAGAACTTGTAAAATCCTTTCCCCGGCATTTTTCCTCAGGCAGGCAAAATTGCGATCCGTTGATCCATATCAATGGGGATAAGCATCCAAAAAGGCATTATCCTTGTCTAAATAAACAAAGCGACTCTTTTTGTATATTGAGAAAGAGATCAATAATTTTTCAGGAGGGATGATATGGATACGACGAGCTTGGTGAAGCATGCGGACGACAAAAACTTCGAGACCATGGTTCTCAAAGCGGATAAACCCACGCTTCTCGATTTCTGGGCACCCTGGTGCGGCCCCTGCCGGGCAGTCGGGCCGGTGCTCGAAGACATTGCAAAGGCATACGGCGGGAAGGTGAACGTGGTAAAGGTCAATGTCGATGAGAACCCTGCCGTTGCACAGAAATACATGGTCAGGAGCATCCCGACCCTCCTGCTGATCAAAGACGGAGAGGTCCGGGGCACAGAGATCGGGTTCAGGTCGAAAGAGCACCTCACCGGGCTCATCGACAAAAACCTCTCTTAGGCTGTATAAAGTACAAGATGCGTGTGCGTCTGAAAAATAAAGGAGAAAACCGAATGCACGACATACTGATCTTTCTTGCCATCATAGGAATCTGGTTTTTTCTCCAGACCTGGCTCCTGCCCAGATTCGGGGTGAAAACCTGAATGAGTCCGGGCTGTCCGGTCGAGGACGGCGAAAAGAATCCGCCAAAAGGCGGCAAGGAATCATAGGCTTTAAAATTTCCGGGGGGCCGGCCGGTCCCCCTTATACTCACAAAAATACCGCTGAAGATGTTGCCGGTATCGGATGATAGGATTATAACAGTATCTATACAGTGAATTCGAATATAACGGCTTATTTTTCTAGGGGGATTGCTTCATGGCGTCTGAGAGTTCTTTTCCCATCCGGGCAATCGATAATTATATAAAGAACAGCCTCCCGGCAGCTCCTGCAGGGAGAATCTGCAGGGCTGCATGCGCCCTCCTCTTCATGGCGGCGCTGGTCTCGTGCCGGGCAGAGACGGAAGACCCGACGTTGCAGAGGCCTGCGGTCTCCGGCGTCAGGGTTGAATCAGTGGCCCCGGTTCCGGTCGATGACGTGTACGAGGCGGCAGGCACGACCAAGTCCGACAGCTTCAGCACCATATCGAGCCGCGTGATGGGGGCGGTCACCTCGCTGAAGGTCAGGGAAGGGGACCATGTCGAATCCGGCCGGCTGCTCATGACCATCGACGACCGGGACGCTGCCGAGCGTGTCCGGGCTGCTGCCATGTCGGTAGAGGCTGCGCGGCAGAACCGCGATCTCTCGGATAAGACCTGGCGGCGCTACCGTGCCCTCTTCGAGCAGAAGGTCATATCACGCCAGGAGATGGATCGGGTCGAGGCGCAGAAAAAGACCGCCGAGGCCGAGTATTCCCGAGCAGCGGCCATGGCCGAGGAGGCGAAAACCAACCTGGGTTTCACCCGGATCACGGCCCCGATTTCCGGCCGCATAACGTCGAAGCTGATCGACGTAGGAAGCATGGCCGCACCGGGTATGCCTCTCCTGACCATAGAAGGAAGCGGGGACATTTACGTCGAGGCGGCTGTCGATGAAAGCCTCACCGGGACGATTCAGAGCGGAATGTCCGCCGAGGTGACGGTGCCTTCCCTGGGAAAGGATCTCTCCGGAACGGTCCGGGAGGTCGTCCCGGCAGTCGACCCGCTTTCGCGGACCTTTATCGTGAAAGTGCCGGTACAGGACAAAGGCTTGAAAAGCGGCCTCTTCGCCCGCGTCCGCATCCCCTTGAGCAAGAGGCCCGCCCTCCTGGTCCCGGATAAGGCAATCGTCTCCAAAGGACAGCTCACCGGGGTGTACGTCGTTGACGGCCGGGGCCTGGTCACTTACCGGCTCATCAGGGCGGGCAAGCGTTTTCCGGACGGCACCGAGATCCTGTCCGGACTTTCCGCCCATGAGAGAGTAATCACCGGCAATGTAGAGCGCGCCATTGACGGCGGCATCATCGGCGCAGAGGCGAGGTGATGAAAAAGCTGGGCATCTCCGGCAGAATTGCCAGGGCCTTTATCCTGTCGAAGCTTACGCCGCTTCTGGTCATCGCCGCTCTCCTCCTGGGGGCTTTCGCCGTGCTCGTCACCCCGCGGGAAGAAGAGCCCCAGATCGTGGTCCCCATGGTGGACGTACTGGTGAGCTATCCCGGCGCAACGCCCAAGGAGGTCGAGGAGCGCGTCACCACCCCCATGGAAAAGCTGCTCTGGGAAATTAAGGGCGTGGAGTACATCTATTCCATCGTCAGCCCCGGATCGAACCTGACCATCGTCCGCTTCTACGTGGGCGAAGATGCGGAAGACAGCCTGGTCAAACTCTACAACAAGCTCATGTCGAACTATGACATCATCCCGCCCGGAGTCTCCCAGCCCCTGGTCAAGGCGAAGTCCATCGACGACGTCCCCATCCTCACGCTGACTCTCTGGAGCGAAAGCCCGCACTATTCCGGCTACGAGCTCCGCCGCGTCGCCATGGAGCTGGGAAACGAGATCAAGAAAGGCCCCGACGTATCGGAGGTCTCGGTGATCGGCGGGCAGAAGCGCCAGGTGAGGATAACGCTGGACCCGAAGCGCCTGGAGGCCTACGGAACTTCCTCCTTCGAGATCATGCAGACCCTTTCACGGGCCAACGTCGCGATCAGGTCGGGGACCTTTTCTTCCAACAACCGGGAAACGGTCGTGGAGACAGGGGGTTTCCTCGCGAGTGCCGGGGACGTAGCCTCGCTCGTCGTCCGTGTGAATGATGGCCGCCCGGTGTACTTGCGTGACGTGGCACAGATAACGGACGGCCCGGAGGAGCCTGCTAACTATGTCTTCATGGGCTTAGGCCCTGCTGCCGGGGAAAAGGGGCTGAAAGGGAGCGCGGCCGGCCAGTACGAGGCGGTCACCATCGCCCTTTCCAAAAAGAAGGGCGCCAATGCCAGCACCGTGGCAGAGGACGCGTTGAAGAAGGTGGAGGCGCTCCGCGGGCAGATCGTCCCTTCGGACGTCCGGGTCACGGTCACCCGCGACTACGGAGAAACGGCAAAAGAGAAATCCAATGAGCTCCTGGAGCACATGCTCATCGCCACGATCTCGGTCATCATCCTCATCGCGCTTGCCCTCGGCAGGCGAGAATCCCTCGTAGTTGCGGTCGCCGTGCCGGTAACGCTCGCACTCACCCTGCTGATCAACTACCTCTACGGATATACCCTGAACCGCGTCACCCTCTTTGCGCTGATCTTCTCCATCGGCATCCTCGTGGACGACGCCATTGTCGTGGTGGAGAACATCACCCGCCATTTCTCCCTGCAGCGTGTTACCCCGGAAACAGCGGTATCTGCCGTGGACGAGGTGGGCAACCCCACGATCCTGGCGACATGGACGGTCATCGCGGCGCTCCTGCCCATGGCGCTCGTCTCCGGCCTCATGGGCCCGTACATGCGTCCCATCCCGGTGGGTGCATCGGCCGCCATGCTGTTTTCACTCCTCGTCGCCTTCATCGTGAGCCCGTGGCTTTCCTACAAGGTGCTGAAGAACGTGCATTTCGAGCCCGAACATGAGGAAGCCAAGGGGATCATCGCCCTCTACGAAAAAATGCTCAAGCCCCTCATCGATAAGCGGAAAAAACGCTTTGCCGCGTTTGCCGTGATCGCCGGTCTCCTCCTTCTCTCCCTTGTCCTCATCCCCTTGAAAGGGGTAACGGTCAAGATGCTCCCCTTCGACAACAAGAGCGAGCTGCAGGTCATCGTCGACATGCCCGAAGGCAGCACCCTGGAAGAGACCGCGGCCCTGACCAGGGGCCTGGCGGAATACCTCAAGACCGTCCCCGAGGTGACGGATTACCAGTCTTATGTCGGGACGGCCTCGCCGTACAATTTCAACGGCCTGGTCCGCCACTACTTCTTGAGGAGCGGGAGCAACGTGGCCGACATCCAGGTGAACTTCGTTCCCAAGGGCAAGCGCGACGCCCAGAGCCACGACATCGCGAAACGCTTGCGGCCGGGCTTAAAGGCCATCGCGGACAGGTACGGGGCCCGCATCAAGGTGGCGGAGATCCCGCCGGGACCGCCTGTCCTGAGCACGCTCGTGGCCGAGATATACGGCCCGGACACGACCCGCCGTGTCGGCATCGCAAAGCAGGTCAGGGATATCTTCGAGAAGACCGAGGGCGTGGTGGACGTGGACTGGTTCGTGGAGGACGATCAGCGCAAGATATCGTTTGCGGTGGACCGGGACAAGGCCGAAGCGAACGGCATCGGCACCGAGGCAATAGCGAAGAGCCTGCAGGTCGCCCTCAGCGGCGCTCCGTCCGGGCTTGTGCACATGGACACGGAAAAGGATCCGGTGGAGATATTCCTGCGCATGCCCCTCGAACAGCGGTCGAGCTTGAGCGGGCTTACCTCCCTGGCCGTTCCGTCTCCCTCGGGCCATTCCGTGCCGCTTTCCGAGCTGGTCAGGATCAAGGATGGGTTCGAGAACAAGACCATTTACCACAAGAACCTCAAGAATGTGACGTATGTGACGGCCGATGTCGCGGGCGGGGATGAGAGCCCGGTGTATGCCATCCTGAACATGAAGGATGCCGTCTCAAAGATCAGGCTCCCCGAAGGCTACGAGTTCGAGCAGTACTCGGCTGTCCAGCCCTGGCTGGAAAACCGCTATTCCATGAAGTGGGACGGCGAGTGGCACATCACCTATGAGGTATTCCGCGATCTGGGCGGAGCCTTTGCCGCGGTCCTGATCATCATCTATGTCCTGGTGGTGGCCTGGTTCCGGAGCTTCGTGACGCCCGCGGTCATCATGGCCCCGATCCCGCTCACGCTTGTGGGCATCCTGCCCGGCCACTGGATCTTCGGGGCCTTTTTCACCGCCACCTCCATGATCGGGTTCATCGCCCTGGCAGGCATCGTGGTGCGCAACTCGGTTTTGCTCGTGGACTTCATCGAGATGGAGTGGCGCGACAAAGGAGACTTGAGGCGGGCCGTGGTCCGGGCGGCCGAGGTGCGCTTCCGGCCCATCGTGCTCACCGCCGCCGCCGTGGTGGTGGGGTCGTTCGTCATGCTGTTCGATCCGATCTTCCAGGGCCTCGCCATCGCCATGATGTTCGGGGCAGTTGCATCCACCGCGCTCACCCTCATCATCGTGCCGCTCATGTACTACGAGATCTTCAGGAACAGAGAAACCGGTGATTGATGGAGCCGGATCATCAAGCATTATTATCAATAACAAGACATCATAATCGGTTTTAGAACGTTCCCGATGAAGATGCCCCCGGGGTATGTTTCCATGAAAGCTCCGTCGCAGGTGCAACGGCAAGCCGATAGACCTTGCAACGCTTGTTCCGAGGCTCATGACGAGAGAGCATGGGGGTGCACGACACTCTCCGGCGGCTCGGCAGTGGCCATGGGCCGCAAGGACCGGATGGACCTTGCCATAGGAATCGCGGTGGGGAGCAGCATACAGATCTCCCTGTTTGTGGCGCCGGTACTGGTCCTGATGAGCCTGGTCATGGCGCCGGCCCCCTTCAACCTTGCATTCAGCCGTGGAGAGCTCCTGCTGCTGTTCATGACCGTGCTGATCGGAACGGTGGTTGCTTCCGTCGGGAAGTCGAACTGGTACAAAGGGGTGCAGCTGCTGACGGTCTACCTGATTTTCAGCATGCGTATGAGAGTCAGGCTGGCAACAGCGTAGATCGAGGTAGAGAGGTTTATTTGCTCGCAAAAACCGGAATCAGGATGCCGAAAATGAAGAACACCAGGAGGTTGAGCAGCTGTCCCCATTGATCGGAGAACTCAAGGACATGGACTGAAGCATCCTTGAATCCCACCTGAACCGACAGCCCGCAGACGAATAATCATGATATAAAGTTCATGTATGATCGACTTCTCCCAGGGGTGAGTCACTGATCGGCCAAGGTCTCTCCCTCATCACCTTCGACCTCGCTTAAAACCCAGGCCTTGAGCATCGTGTAGGTGAGCGCAAGCACCACAGGTCCTATGAAGAGCCCGATGACGCCGAAGGCAATGAGGCCGCCGATCACACCGGCAAACACCAGCAGCAAAGGCAGGTCTGCTCCCTTCTTGATAAGGATGGGCCGGATGATATTGTCCAGGACAATAGCCGGGGCCGTGAAAATGATGAGGATTGTCCCTGACAGGATCTGGCCCGTCCAGAACAGCCAGATCACCACAGGGATCAGGATCAGGGCCGGGCCGATCGCTGCCAGGCAGAGCATGAACATCACGGCGGTGAGGATCGCTGTTGCCGGGACACCTGTGACGAGCAGTCCGGCGGCCCCGATGGCTGTCTGTATGAGCGCTGTCAGCACAACCCCGAGCGCCACGCCCCGGACGGCATGCGCTGCAAGGATGAAAGCAGCCTCTCCCCTCTGTCCTGCCAGACGCCGGGAAAAACGCAGGCACCCTGACCTGACGGTCTCTCCATTCGCATACAGGATCGCCGTGATAATCGCGGCCAGCAGAAACTGCACCAGGGTCATGCCGATGCTTCCGACCTGCGAGACGAACCACAGCAGAGCCTTTCGTGCATATGGGGCCGTTATCGCTGTGCGTTCTTCAGGACTGAGTGCGGCGAAATCCTTCCACCGCGCGGCGAGCTTATTGCCCAGGGCGGGAATCCGCTCGACCCATTCCGGCGGGACAGGAGGGAACGTCGAAACGAGCGATTTCACCCGAGCCACGACATCGTCGACATTGTCCACGATGGAAAGCACGGCCAGGGTGACCGGGATGAAAACAATGAGCAGCATTGCGAGAGTCATCACCGTCACGGCAAGCCCGCGTCTGCCTCTGAGCCGGCTCTGCAGTTTCAGCAGGTATGGCCATGTGGCTATGACGATCAGCGCTGCCCAGATGAGAGGAATGAGGAACGGCCGCATGATCCAGTAGGTGGCCGTGATAAACAGCCCGATGAACAGGACTTTCAGGGTCACAAGGAGAACGTCGGAGGAGTCTGATCTCATCTCATTGCCATGGTGATGAAGCGTATACGAAAGGGCACAGACAAGCCGTCGTTGAGATCGGCTTCCACATTCGACACGTTCAGTGTCCGGCAGGAGCGGATCGGTACTGACATCAATAAATGCCTGTAAAAGTATACACCGCGATGGCCACAAATACCGCGATGAACTTCAGTACGGTGACTGCAAAGATGTCGCCGTAGGCTTGCTTGTGGGTCAAGCCCGTTACCGCCAGCAGCGTGATAACCGCGCCGTTATGCGGCAATGTGTCCATGCCGCCGCTGGCCATGGAAGCAATGCGGTGCAGAACCTCGAGCGGAATGTTGGCGGCGTTTGCGGCAGCGATGAAGGTATCCGACATGGTGGCGAGCGCGATGCTCAAGCCGCCCGATGCAGATCCGGTGATGCCGGCGAGTGCATTCACTGACACCGCCTCGTTGAAGAGAACCCCGGGGATCTTTTTCAGCACATCAGAGACGATCAGGAAGCCTGGCAGAGCGGCTATGATACCGCCAAAACCATATTCCGAAGCAGTGTTCGTGACCGAGAGGAGCGCACCGGAGATGGCGGTCTTGCTGCCTTCGACGAAGTTTTCCATGACCGGTTTGAAGGCAAACACAATTACTGTCAGAATCCCGAGAATAAGGGCGCAAACTACGGCCCAGACTGCGGCCACAGAAGATATCTGGGTGGTGACAGGGTGAGCCATGCCCTGCAGTGCGACTGTATGCTCAGGGCCGTATAATCTCGGAATGAGTGTTGTGAGCACCTTGTTCCCCACGCCCACCACGACCAGAGGCAGAATGGCGATCCATGGATTCGGCAGGGCACCCCCGGAGTAGGGCTCCGGTTCGTTCCGGAGTTCGGTGCCGTAGCCCTCGCCCTTGGCAGCGGCTGTTCTTCTCCTCCAGCTCAGATATGCAAGGCCCACGATGAGAATGAAGAGAGATCCGATGATGCCCAGCCAGGGGGCGGCCCACGTATTAGTATTGAAAAACGTGGTGGGAATGATGTTCTGGATCTGGGGGGTGCCGGGCATCGAGTCCATGGTGAACGAGAATGCACCCAGGGCAATGGTCCCTGGAATCAGCCGCTTCGGGATATTACCCTGCCTGAACATCTCCGCCGCGAATGGATATACGGCGAAGACCACGACAAAAAGGGATACGCCGCCATAGGTGAGCAGGGCGCAGACGAGCACAATGGACAGCATGCTCCGCTCCCGCCCCAACAGCTTGATCACTGAGGACACGATTGATTGCGAAAAACCCGAGAGCTCGATCACCTTGCCGAATACCGCACCAAGCAGGAACACCGGGAAATAGGATTTGATAAACCCCACCATCTTTTCCAGGAAAATACCATTGTACATTGGAAGAATGAGGCTGGGATCGGTAAGCAGCACGGCCAGCAGCGCGCAGATGGGCGCGAACAGGATCACGCTGAAGCCCTTATATGCGACGTACATAAGCAATACCAGTGCTAGGATGACGATGAGTAAGCTCATAGGTCCTCCTTGATAACCTTGGATAATAAATTTGATTTAATAGCTGCTCGGATTGGTATGCAGCACGCTCAGGCGCTCCTCCCCAAGCTTCCGCAGCAGCCTCTCGTGACGCACGATGAGCGCGTGCATGACGTCACGGATGTTGAGCACGCCGATGACCTCATTGCCGCGCATCACGGGCAGGTAACCTACGTCCTTCTGGTACATGAGCCTGATGCATTCCGGTATCTTGGTTTCAGGCGTCACCGTGCTGACGTCCTTTGCCATGATATCACGCACCGGGGTCTTGTCTGCTGCAAGCTTGCCGAGTATCACCCGCCGGGCGCAATCGCGTTCCGAGATCACCCCGGCCAGGGTACCGTTTTCGATGACGGGCAAGAACCTGACGTCTTTTTCCGCCATGAGCTTCAGTGCATCGAGCACCGTTTTACTCGGCGGCACCGACAGTACGGGTTCTTGTGTTTTCTCAACCATCTCCTGTGCCGTGGGAAACGGCACCAACTGCTCCATTGATGTCAATGGAATACGCATGTGCTATCACCTCCATGTCGATGGAATAATAACAATCAGATGAAGTGCTTGTTGGTTTATTGAGAGTTTCTTTACTATCTGTCTTTTAAGACAATTAAATAAGCGATAGAGATTCAAATTCAAATCGATACTCTCGTCGTGAGCGGAAGACCCAGAAATTCAAATTATATCTGTCCCTGTAAATGTTTCCTGCATGCTCTGCTGCTCTGTATTCTGGAGGAATGCATTCTGAATCTTATATCATATTTATTATGGCTAAACCGAAATTGATCGAGCTGGCGCTCCAGGGAGGAGGCTCCCACGGTTCTTTCACCTGGGGTGTGTTGGATCGTCTTCTCGAAGATGACCGGGTCAGGATAGAAGGGATCTGCGGTACGAGCGCAGGTGCTATGAACGCCGTAGTAGTGGCTGACGGCCTCGACCGCAAGGGCAAGGAAGGTGCGCGGGAGGCCTTGAGGAATTTCTGGGCAGGGGTGAGCGAGGCCGGGAGATTCTCACCTTTCCAACGCACGCTCATGGACCGGCTGATGGGCCGATGGACCCTTGACTACTCTCCCGGGTTTATATTCTCCCAATTTCTCTCGCTGTTAGCCTCACCGTACCAGCTCAACCCTTTGGGCATAAACCCGCTTCGGGATCTCATCGCCGAACTGGTCAACTTCGAGAACGTCCGCGATGCCAAGGGAATCAAGCTCTTCGTCGCCGCCACGAACGTGCGCACCGGCAAGCTGAAGGTATTCACCCGGGAAGAAATGACGGCCGACATGGTTATGGCATCCGCCTGTCTGCCAAACGCCTTCCAGGCGGTTGAAATCGATGGAGAGTCCTACTGGGACGGAGGCTACATGGGCAATCCCGCCCTGTTCCCCCTGATCAGGGAATGCGAGGCAAAAGATCTTGTGATCGTGCAGATAGACCCCTTATTCCGTGACGAGATCCCTATGACCGCACCGGCGATCGGGAATCGTATCAACGAGATCACTTTCAACGCATGCCTTACCAAGGAGATACTCGCCCTGGAGCTTGTGAAACAGTGTGTCCAGATGGGCAACGTGGATGAAAAACGCTTATCGGATGCTCTCTTTCACCGCATCAATGCGGATGTCGAACTCGAGCCCTTGAGCGTGTCCAGCAAGTACAATGTGGAGTGGGAGTTTCTGACGCACCTGCATGACATAGGGTACAGCATCACCGATGCCTGGCTCGAGGAGAACTACAAGCATCTGGGAGAGCGCTCCACCCTCGATGTCAAATCTGTCTATCTCCGCACCGGAGATCGTCGAGAATTGTATCAACAAGATCACTTTTAACGCATGCCTCACCAAGGAGATACTCGCCTTGAAGTTAGCAGATTGATAATAATCACATTTATTAAATATTAGGTGGAGGGTTCTATGAGGAGGTTATGGGTATCACTCCTGGTGTACGGCTGCATTCTCGTTCTGTCTACCCCTGTTCCAGCTTCTGAGCAAACACCCGAGGCCCGCATCAAGGCGTTGGAAGATGTCATAACAGGATTGTCGTTTTACGGGAGTCTCCGGTTCCATACGTTCTATGTGGAGTCAGATAGGAACCTGAGTTCCGACAGTGACGCCGTCACGAAGCTGAACGGTTCCACACCGACGATTACCCTTCCGGACCAGCAAACCACTGAATGGGGCCTGGCCAGCAATTCACGGTTCGGCGTCGATTTCAGTCGAGGAGAAGGGATCGGCGGAAAGGTGGAGATCGGATTCAGGGGAGAAAACACGGTCTCTCTCCGGGAAGGGTACGGCACCTATAGTCTGGACGACGTCGTTTTTCTCTTCGGTCAGGACTATACCCCTCTTTCAGACTGGGAATACAGCAACCAGGTGTTCAGTGCGGACAACAACCTCTTGGGCTGGGGTATACTGGATGTCGAGGGGAAACGGCTCCCTCAGGTCAAGATGACCTGGAAGGGGCTGCAGATCGCGCTCGTGCAGAACAAGGTTGCAAGCGCTTTGAATCTTGTATCCTCTTCCACCGCTCCCAGTCCCGCTCTTCCGCAATTGGCAGCCACGAATCCGAAAGAGGAAGTCCTTTTCCCGGTGCTGCAGGCAAGATACGGTCTGAAGACGGACCTGTTCTTCGGAGATATCTTCGGAGGATATACCACCTACAAGGTCAAGGCTGACAGCAACGATATAGACAAGGCGGTCACAGGTTATGCATACGGCATCGGCGGAGGCGTGACTCCTCAGCCGGTCTATGCGAAGGCAATGATATGGAGAGCTCAGAACGGCAGACAGATGAGCCTGCATCAGGCTTATTCCGCGACGTCGGCCCAGGACATCCTCACCAATACATATCTCATGGGCGCCATGTTCGATACGGATTACTCGCTGATAGATGAAACGGACATGGGCTATGCCCTCATCGGCGGTGTGAAGATCGTCACCGTGGCTATCGAGGCGGGCTACGGATATGTTTCTGCAGACAAGGATGGGAACAGCCTCGGGCTGAATGCTAAGAACAAAGCCCGCAGCTACTACCTGAATGCCAATATACCCATAGCCCAGACTTACCTGAAGACAGTATCGTTCTTTGTGGTTCCCGAAGTCGGCCTGTTCGACTACATGCAGGACTTTTCCGACAACAAGCAGGGCAAGATATCCTATGCCGGGGCCAAGTGGCAGATCAACTTCTAATCTTACTTCATGGAAAGAAAAAATCGGGGTGATTACCCCGGTCTGCTTGTTTAATTTGCTCAGATAGAACAGAAACAGTGGGGAGCAGCATTCAGATTGCCCTGTTCGTAGCACCGGTACTGGTTCTGATGAGCCTGGTCATGGCGCCGGCCCCCTTCAACCTTGCATTCAGCCGTGGAGAGCTCCTGCTGCTGTTCATGGCCGTGCTGATCGGCACGGTGGTTGCCTCGGGCGGGCGGTCGAACTGGTACAAGGGAGTACAGCTGCTGACAGTCTACCTGATTTTCGCCATCCTGTTCTTCCTGTTCCCCGGTGGGTGATCGCTGTCGCCCGGTATGAATATGCGAAATGGAGGAAAGACATGAAGAGAAATAATATCGTCCAGATCATGTTCATTTCAATAGCGGTATTGTTCCTTGCAGGTGTGACCTCGGCCCAGCAGGGAGATGAACCGTCCGACAACATGCAGATCCTGCGGGAAAAGATCCATGCGGACAAGAAGCTGCTGGTTGCAACGAACCTGAATCTTACGGAAAATGAAGCCAAGGAGTTCTGGCCCGTGTACGACAAATATCAGAAGGAGCTCATGGCATTGAACGATCGAGCCCTCAGGAATATCGATGGATATGCGGCCAATGCCGACAAGATGACCGATGATCTCGCAAAAAAGATCGTGAAGGATTATCTTGCCATTGAAAATGACAGGCAGAAGCTCAGGCAGTCATACCTTTCCAAATTTGCAAAGGCTTTACCTTACATGAAGGTCATGCGTTATTACCAGATAGAGAACAAGATCCAGGCCGTTATCAATTACGAGGCAGCAAAGCGGATCCCGCTGGTTGAATAGCAACGCCCTTGAAGTATTTCTTAAAAAAGGACCAGGTAATCAATCCGACTCTTTTCTCTCAGGTGCATCGAATCCAAGCCCGCCGGTCATACGTGAATAAAGGGCGATTCCGGGTTTGGCACTGAGCCCGTGGGCGAAAACGCTGAGCAGCACGGTAGCGATGATTGCCGATCGAATATACGGTTCGCCTGCGAGCTTCGACTCCTTTTCAAGAAATACCAGGCCGAGCACCAGGGATGCCAAGCCCCTCGGTCCGAACCAGCCCATGAACAGCACCGTGGCCGGCTTCAGATGCGTACCGGCCAGTGCCAGCGCCGTAGGCAGCATGCGGATGACCGTCAGGCTGGCAAGGGCGTAGATCCAGTAGGATATGCTCATTTGACTCACAAATGAAGGGATCAGGATGCCGAAAATGAAGAACACCAGGAGGTTGAGCAGTTGTCCCCATTGCTCGGAGAAATCGAGAGCATGGAGGGAAGCATCCTTGAAGCCGATCTGCACCGAGAGCCCGCCGACAAATGCCGCAATGAACGGGCTTGCATGGATGGGTTCGGCAGCGATCAGGCAGAGCATGGGGACGGACAGCAATCCGAACTGGCCGAAGTCTTTATTCAGATATTTCCGTCTCTCGGCCTGTCCCAGGAGCCACCCTCCAACCAGGCCGATCCCGATGCCGATGAGCGCACCGAGAATGATCTGTTCGAAGGCATTCTGGATCAGAATCCGACCGGCCCCTTTCACTCCGCTCATTGCAACGGCGATGAAGAGCATGAGGAAGGGCACGGACAAGCCGTCGTTGAGGCCGGCTTCAACGTTCAGGCCCTGGCGGATTCGGACCGGGACCTTAGGGCTTGTCACGATGATCCTGCCCAGACCGGCATCTGTCGGCGCAAGGACAGCTGCCAGTATGCAGGCTTCCCACAAAGAGAGACCGGGAATCAGGAGCAATGCCGGGAGTGCACCCAGGAGAATGGTCAATGGCATGCCGATGGACAAGAGGCGCGTGGGCAGGCTGGAGCTAAAAAACAATGGCTGCAGTCTGATCCGGGCGGAATCGGTGAAGAGGATCAGCACAAGGGCCAGTTCGGAAAGCCTGAGAAAGGTTGTCCGGCCCATGATCGGCTGAGAGGTTGCCGATGTGGCAAGCTCGAGAATTATACCCGCTGTCGTGAAGATTATGGGCATGGTGATGATGCTTCCCTCCAGCCGGTTCGATATCAGACTGACGAAAAATATCAGCAGAAGGAAGACGACGAGGATCAGCATAGCGTGCTCCTTTGCCCATGGAAGGAATTGGAGGAGTACAGAGAGAAAAATAATGAGGAAGAAAACAATCTCAAACCAGGCTTTGTTGATAGCGTCTGCTCAAGGAGTATTTCTTTATTATAATGAGGAGTGCCATGGCATTGGATGTGAAGATATACACCATAAAAGATCTCATCCGGAAAAACATGTCAGGAGCTATCGATGTAAAAAAATCAAAAGAGCTCATTGGAAACCTTGCAGCAGTGTCATCGCTGCACCTCGAGCACAATATTCTCCTTGATTTGCGTGACACGACAGTCTCCGGAAGCACCATGATCACTGTCTTCGAGATAGTGCTGGAATTCATTGAACAACTGGGTGCCTTCGAGAACAAGATTGCAAATATTGTCCCGAATGATGAGGAGCGGATCTCTATGGCAAAGTTCTGGAAGCATGCATGGTAATAAAAGAGTATCGGTATAAGGTTTTCCTCAATTATGAGGAGACGATTGAATGGCTTACTGAAGTTCGGAAACTCTAGGGGTACTATCCTTATAAGGAGGGTTATCGCCTGCCTTATGTGGAAACCGGTGCTGTGCGGTATTGTGCTTGTCGGAGGAACGGTTGTATTTCATGCATGGGGGACCCTGTTGTGGCTCAGGCACATCATACAAAGATTCAGCCGTTCAAACGACGTATGGCATCTGAAACGGTCACTGCCTGTTTTCACGCAGACGGTTGTTGCCCTCATCATGCTGCATGTATGCGAGATCGTTTTCTGGGCCGCTGCCTATTTCATCTTACCCGACACGGCAGGAATAATTGCTTTCGACGACTCGTTGTATTTCTCGTTTGTTACCTTCACTACACTCGGGTACGGCGACATCACGCTTAAAACGGATTGGCGTCTCTTATGCGGAATAGAGGCGCTGAACGGCATCATCCTGTGCGGATGGAGCACGGCCGTGCTCTTTTCGCTTCTCCAGGTAATCTGGCAGCGGCATTATGCACCCGCAGCCGGTGGTTTCAGAAACAAATAAGTGTTCAAAAAAGCTTACCTTCGAGGCTAGTGGGCAATCCGATTCATTGAGGATTCATTGAGATGGGTATCCCTGACCTTATTAAAATCTTTAGACAGCCAAGCAGTAATTGAATCCACGCATCACGTTCACATGCACCGTCTTCTTTGTGAAGCCTCCTTCATGAAATTGTTTTTGTATTAAAGAAGAACCGGCCTGTGATCCTCCGGTTGGACAAGCAGTTAGGAGAATACGGGCATGAACAGTGCACACGAGGACAGGAAGGGTTGGAAGCGCTGGAAGGATAAAATACTTCATGAGATGGCAACGTATTGGATAAATGTCCTCTACATAACCCTTTTTATTAGTGTCTTTACCAATTATCGAAGATTGATTCTTGCACACTATCAGATCAGCTATGAGGATTACGGGGTCAGCCTGATCAAGGCGCTGATATTGGCAAAAGTCATTCTGGTTGCGGAAAGCGTGCGCCTTGGCCGGGGATTTGAAGACAAGCCATTAATTTTTCCGACCGTATACAAGGCATTTCTCTTTACTGTTTTTGTGGCGCTCTTCACTGTTCTCGAGTCGATAATCCGAGGCTTTTTCAAGGGGGAAGGTACTATGGGAGCCATTGATGAGTTCATGAGCATGTTCACCTACGAATGGCTCGCCGGCGCCCTTGTGGTCTTTTTCGCCTTTATACCCTTTTTCGGGGTCAGAGAATTGGGACGGGTGCTGGG
Organism: Syntrophaceae bacterium UBA6087; assembly: GCA_002448235.1. Taxonomy (GTDB): domain Bacteria; phylum Desulfobacterota; class Desulfomonilia; order UBA1062; family UBA1062; genus Phosphitivorax. The sequence continues at coordinate 142,190 of DIXF01000017.1, read as the reverse complement.
TGAGAGGAAAATCAGCACCCTTTTTTTCCGGAGGAGGGATACCTCAAAATACGAGTTGGCCTAACCCGGTCACATCAGGATAGAGAGCACCAGGAGTACGGTCGGCTCTTAGCAGAAATGGAGAAATCAATATGAATAGAAAATATTCATTTAAGAAGTATTTATTAAGATACTCTTCCTGGAGCTGCACAATCCTCGTGCTTTTATTCTCCCTTCTGGCAATCGTATCTGCCGGCCAGGAAGAAGCTCCTCCTCCTCAGGGCGGGGCAGTAGTGACCAAGGTGTCGGTGATTACGGTCGAACCTGAGGATACACCGGTGTCCGTAGAGTTCGTAGGGCAGACCGAAAGCTCGCACCAGGTGGAGATCCGGGCCCGGGTAGATGGGTTCCTTGACAAACGCCTGTATACGGAAGGGAGTCGCGTCAAGGAAGGCGAAGTAATGTTCAAGATGGACCCGAAACCGTTTCAGGCACAACTGAAAGCTGCGCAGGGTGCGCTTGCGGAACAGAAGGCCCGGCACAAGACCGCAAGGGCAAACCTTGCACGTGTCAGGCCTCTTACTCAGCAGGATGCGCTGTCGCAGAAGGACCTCGATGACGCCATAGGCCAGGAGCAGGAAGCGGCAGCAGCAGTGGAGTCGGCCAAAGCAGCGGTGGAGGAGGCCCGGCTCAACCTCGGATACACTACCATCAAATCTCCGGTATCAGGACTCTCCAGTTATTCCCGCGTGCAGGAAGGATCATACATCAATGCTCAGAACAGTCTCCTCACCTATGTTTCCAAGACAAATCCTATCTGGGTCAACTTCAGCCTGTCGGAGAACGATGTGCTCAAATACCGGGGAGAACAGGAGAGCGGGCAGATCCGCTTGCCAGGGAAGACGGAGTTCGAGGTGGAGGTCATCCTTGCCGACGGCTCCACCTTCCCCGAGAGGGGCCGGGTTACTTTTGCCGACGCCGAGTACAACCCGGAATCAGGCACTTTCCTCGTCCGCAGCAACCTTCCCAATCCGGAAAATCTGCTTCGGCCCGGCCAGTTCGTCCGTGTACAGCTCTTAGGCGCTGTCCGGCTGGATGCTATCCTCGTGCCCCAGCAGGCGGTGCTCCAGGGCGCCCAGGGGCACTTCGTCTGGATCGTGGACAGAAACGGCCGTGCGCAGATCCGGAATGTGCAGCCGGGCGACTGGCATGGGGACCAGTGGTTCATAGACAGTGGCTTGGCAAAGGGGGAGAGGGTGGTGGTGGACGGCTTCATGAAGCTTTCAGCCGGAGCACCGGTCAAGATTGTCCCCATTGCCGCGAAGCAGAAGGAGGCTAAACCGATGGAAGCCGCCCAGACAAAGGAGACCCGCCCATGATCTCCAACTTCTTTATCGACAGGCCGATTTTTTCAGCGGTCCTGTCCATCATCATCTGCATCGCAGGGCTTGTCGTGATGCTCAAGCTCCCTATTGCCCAGTACCCGGAGATCACACCGGTCCAGATACAGGTGACTGCGAGCTACCCAGGCGCCAGCGCCGAAGTAGTGGCCCAGAACGTAGGCGCGCCCATCGAACAGCAGGTGAACGGAGCGGACAATATGATCTACATGTCGTCCACCAGCGCCTCGACAGGCAACTACACGCTGACGGTCTACTTCAATCTGGGCACGGACCCGAGCCTTGCTCAGGTTGACGTTCAGAACCGGGTGAACATGGCCATGCCGCAATTGCCTCAGGCAGTAACTCAGCAGGGCCTCCAGGTGCAGAAGAAAACCCAGACCTTCCTCATGGTGCTGGCGCTCTTCTCACCGGAAGGCCGTCACAGCCCAGACTATATTGCAAATTATACCAATATCTATGTGCTCGACGCCATAAAGCGCATCCCCGGCGCGAACCAGGCATCGATCTTCGGCGTGCCTGATTATGCGATGCGACTCTGGCTGAAGCCCGACCGGATGGCTCAGCTCGGCATTACCACCACGGACATTGCGGACGCAGTATCCCAGCAGAACAAGCAGTTCGCCGTGGGCCGCATCGGCCAGTCGCCGACGCCTACCCCGGTCGAACAGACTTTCCCGGTAACGACGCGCGGGCTCTTCACCGAAGCGGAGCAGTTCGAAAATATCATCCTGCGGGCATCGACCGAGGGTGTGGCCATTGTTCGGCTGAAAGACGTGGGGTACGCGGATCTGGGCCGCAAGGACTACTCCATCCGCTCGAACTATCAGGGCAGGCCGGCAACGCTGATCGCCGTGTACCAGCAGCCCGGCGCGAATGCCATGGATGTCTCGAAACAGATCCGCGCCACGCTGGCAGACCTGTCGAAGAGCTTTCCCGACGGCCTGGAGTATGAGATCGGCCTCGACACGACCAAGTTCGTAGCCGAATCCATCAAAGAGGTCGAGCACACCTTCTTCGAAGCAGTTATTCTGGTCGTGCTCGTGGTGTTCATCTTTCTGCACAGCGGACGGCTCACGATCATCCCGACGCTGGCGGTGCCGGTGTCGATTCTGGGCGCCATGATCGGGATGATGATTTTCGGCTTTTCCATCAACATGCTCACCCTCTTCGGCATGATCCTGGCCATCGGTATCGTGGTCGACGACGCCATAGTCGTGGTCGAGAATACCGAGCGCAACATGGCCGCGTTCGGCCTGTCTCCGAAAGATGCAGCCAAGAAGGCCATGGCCGAGGTGACGGGCCCGGTCATCGCCATTGTTCTGGTGCTGAACGCGGTCTTCCTCCCCGTTGCTTTTCTGGGGGGTGTCACCGGGCAGCTCTACAAGCAGTTCGCCGTGACCATAGCCGTATCCGTCGTGTTTTCGGGCATAATCGCGCTTTCGCTGTCGCCTGCGCTCGCTGCGCTCCTCATCAAGGCCAAGCACGGGCCGAAGAACCGCGTTTTCAGATGGTTCGACACCATGTTCGACCGGCTGGCAAACGGATACGTCAGGGGTGTGAAGTTCGTCATGAGGCGATGGATATGGGCAATGATCATCTTTGCCGTCATCACCGTCGGCACGGGATTCCTGTTTACAATCTGGCCCACCTCGTTCGTGCCCCAGGAAGACCAGGGCTACCTGTTTGTGCCGTATCTCCTGCCGGATGGGGCGAGTCTCGACCGAACCGAGGCTCTGGGAAAAGAGGCTGCCGGGTTCATGCGCAAGCACGAGGCAGTGGCGAACGTGACCGAGGTGAACGGCTACAGCCTCATCGATCAGCAGAACAAGACCAATTCCGGCGTCCTTTTTGTCTCGTTCAAGGACTTCGAGGAGCGTAAAGACCCGGCGTTGCAGGCCCCTGCGGTAATCGAGGAGGGGAAAAAGGCATATGCCGGCATCAGGGACGGCACCGTGCTGCCCTTGAACCCGCCTGCCATCCCGGGTCTTGGTGTTACTGCAGGATTCGAGATGTGGTTGCAGCAAAAAGGGAGCGGGTCTTACAGCCAGCTTGCCGGAGTGGTGAAGCAGATCGTGGAAAAGGCGAAGAAAAGGCCCGAGCTCACGACCGTGAACGCAACGATCAATGCCAACAGCCAGCAGCTGCTGGCAGATGTGGATCGGGACAAGGCAGAGTCCCTGGGCATCCCGGTGCAGGACATTTACAACACCCTGCAGACACTCTTCGGGTCGTTCTACGTGAGCCAGTTTCCGAAAAATGCCCGGCTCTGGCAGGTTATCCTCCAGGCCGAACCGAGCTACCGCATGACCCCGGATAAAATCAACCAGATCTATGTCAGGAACAAAAAAGACAAAATGGTTCCCCTGTCCGCCGTGGTAAACACCAAATACATAACCGGCGCCGATCTCGTCACGCGGTTCAACAACTTCCCTGCCGCCAAGATCACCGGTGCGCCTGCGCCCGGCTACAGCTCCGGAGAGGCGCTTGCGGCGATACAGGAGGTGGCGAAGGAAACCATGCCGCCGGACTACGGTTTTGAATGGTCCGGAGAAGCGCGTGAAGAGATGCTCGCAGGCTCCACTTCGTCCATTGCCATTATCTTCGGCCTGATCTTCGTGCTCCTGATTCTCGCCGCCCAGTACGAGAGCTGGACGCTGCCCTTCAGCGTCATCTTTGCCGTGCCGTTCGCAGTCCTTGGTGCACTGGTGGCGATCATCCTGCGCAAGATCACCAACGACGTGTATTTCCAGATCGGTCTGCTCACCCTCGTCGGTCTTGCTGCGAAGAACGCGATCCTCATCGTGGAGTTCGCGGTGGAGAAACACCATGAAGGCCTGTCCCTGTTCGACGCAGCGGCAGAGGCTGCGCGCTTAAGGCTTCGTCCCATCGTCATGACCTCGTTCGCTTTCATTCTTGGATGCGTGCCTTTGGCCATTGCCACAGGCGCCTCCGCCAACAGCCGCCATTCCATTGGAACAGGCGTCATCGGAGGGTGTCTGGCCGCTACGGTCATTGCAATCTATTTTGTGCCTATGTTTTTCTTGCTCCTTCAGACCATGAGCGCAAAGCTCTCCGGTGCGGCCAAAGCTGAGAAGAGCGATGTCGGGGGCGTTGCCCCTGCACGGGTGCCGACTGAGGGCCCGGAGGAGGATTGATATGCGCCGAGTTCTGATCGCCTGCATTCCTATCATGATCATCTACGGCTGTACGATGGGACCTGATTACAAACGGCCTCAAGTCGAAGTGCCACAATCCTTCCGCTATGAGATCAAGGAAGCGGCCGCAGCTGCCGACACTCAGTGGTGGAAGCAGTTTGGCGATCCGGTGCTTGACCGGCTCATCGAAGAGGCGCTCAGGAATAACAAGGGCCTGGATATAGCAGCAGCCAACATCGAGCAGGCAGCAGGCAATCTCATGGCAACACGCTCATATCTTTTTCCGCAGCTTGACTATACCGGCTCTGCGAGCCGCCAGCGTCTCCCTGAGAACGGTATAGGAGCCTTACTGCATAAGAACCCCTTCAGCAGTTTTGAGGTCCTGGCCGGTGCTGCCTGGGAGATCGACCTCTGGGGCCGCTACCGGAGGCTTACCGAGTCTGCAAGAGCCTCTTTGCTGGCAAGCCGGGAGGCCAGGCGCGGGGTCATCCTCTCCCTTGTTTCCGAGGTCGCAGCTGCCTATTTCCAGCTGCGCGCCCTGGATGAACAGCTCATAATTGCACAGCGCACCCTCAAGGCATATGCAAAATCTGTAAAATTATTCGAGACTCAGCACAAGCACGGACAGGTTTCCGCTATGACCGTGGAACAGGCGCGTTCCCAATACGAGACAGCAGCAGCAGCCATACCCCAGATCGAATCCCAGATTGCACTGACGGAAAACGCACTCTCAATCCTCTTAGGCCGCAATCCCGGGACAATAGCCCGCGGTCTACCGCTTGCCGAGATCTCTCTTCCTGTGGTCCCTGCCGGCCTTCCATCGAAGTTGCTCGAACGCCGTCCCGACATATTGCAGGCCGAGCAGAACCTGATCGCTGCAAATGCACAGATAGGAGCTGCCAGATCTCTGTACTTCCCAAGCATCTCGCTCACCGGAGCCTACGGCGTATCGAGCGGAGAGCTCTCAGATCTCTTCAAAGGATCAAGCCGCACCTGGAACTATACCGGCACGGTCACCGGACCGATCTTCACCGCAGGCAGAATTGCAGGTCAGATAAAGCAGGCTGAAGGGGCAAAACAGGCCACACTGTCTGCATATGAGCTGACGATTCAGAGTGCATTTGCCGATATGGAGAATGCGCTCATCTCGAGCCGGAAACTGGGAGAGCAGCTCTCGGCTGAGCAGAGGAGGGTTGTCGCATTCAGGGAATACGAGCGTCTGTCCTGGCTTCAATACCATGAAGGCTATGCACCCTTTCTCACAGTCCTGTATGCACAGTCGCAGCTCTTTCCTTCGGAACTAAGTACGATACAGGCCCGCGCAGCGAACTTGATCGGGATCGTCAACATCTATAAGGCCATGGGAGGAGGCTGGGTGGATCAGGCAGAGTCGCTGAGCATTTCCAAACCCGGCTCGCCGGTTCCTAAATAGTCCCTTCCTGGCGGGCGGTTTCTGTTATGTTCAGCTCATTATTCACGGCTTTTACCCCGGGTATATCGGTAATGATCTTGGTAACCAGGTCCTTCTGTGCCTGGTTATCGGCAATACCCTGCACTGATACTATTCCGTAGTTCGTCTGTACCGTTGCATCGAGGTCGCTGGTTGATCTGTTCGAAGCCAACGCTGTATTGACCCGAGCCGTGATGGATGCATCATCGATTTTTTGGGCAGAGTCCTGCGACTGGTTCGGGGCAGGCTCAGCTACGGTTATATTATTGATCACATCTTCTACCCCTTTGACTTTCTTTGAATATTCGGCTGTCAGATCCCTCTGTGCTTTGCTGTCTACCTGACCCCTCAGAGTTACGGTCCCTTTGCTCACATAAACTTCAGTCATTTCCGGATCCAAACCGGGATGCGCCATGAGGGTGGCTTTCACCTTTGCCCCAAGCCAAGCATCCGAACCCTCTTCGGGGCTTCCACCTGCCGGTTCCAGCTTATTGTCAACACCTTTGACTCCGGAAACATCCATTGCAAGCTCCTCTGCCAGAAACTTGTGGGATGCATCAGGTACGGTTCCCGACAGGGTAACTGTGCCGTTTTGTGAATTGATCGAGATATCGTCATCAATCAGATAGTTTGTGAAAGCACCTGACTCTCTGATTGATGATTCGATTGCGGAATCCTTGTCCGTCATATGTGTGGTTGCACAGGCCGTCAGCACGACGGCAGCAGACACCATGAGAACCATGGTTAACATAGTCTTCAGAATATGAGATCGTACCATTCTCATAGCTCATCCTCCTTTTTGAGCTCAGCCCGGTCTGACCACATAGTAAATAAGCAGCTGAAGCAGCGAAGGGAGTATACTTTGCCCGCATTGTTTATAGGATACTAATTGATCTGATCTTTTCAGCCAGCCTGCAGTAAATGCCTCCCGGCAGGACAGCTAGCGGTGTTCTCCTCGCTGCAGGTGTTCTCTGTGGCACTCATGGATGAAACCATTCATTTCTGTATAATGGCGATCAGCTAATAAATCAATGCCCCGGGCTGTTATCGGGAATCCATACTATCCCTGGGCAACAGCATCACGCGCATGAGAACGGAGCTCTTGACGGAAGCGTCGGTGTTCATAGATTTTAAAAAACCATCTCCGAGGTTGAGTCAACCTGTTCGGACTGCATTATTACCTGTAAGTGATGAGAGGAACGAGGAGTATTCTTAAGGGTATGATATAATCAGCCGACCCTTCATCAAAACTGGTGTCTCCGATATGTTCCGGGAACTGCACCATGAAAACTTTTCATTCCACAAACGAAATCCATCATCATTTCATGTGACCTTGCGGCTTGATTATCCCTCATGGAGGAGGTCCCGGCTGGCTTTCCCGGAAAGGCAAACTGCATGTCAGCATGGCTCTGTCTGCTTTTATCCGAACATCACCAGAGCTCGAACCAGGCTGGCTGATGAGATTCAGGGCAATGTTATGATTTCTTCGTCCCAGAAAAAGCGTGGAAGGGGGAAGGGATAATCAAGATGACCTTCCTGGAGGCAGTCCCGGGAAGGTCACAAGATGAATATTGAACACAGGAAAGGGAGGTACCTATGAAAAAGGCAATAAGGTTCTTACTGGAAGTGTTTATGGTATTTGCACTTTCAATAACCATGAGCTCCTGCGCATCAGCTCCAAAGCAGACAGGGTTTCTGGGCGATTATTATAAAAATTTGGGGCCCGGGCCTGAAGGCGGAGCTAAGGAGCGCTGGGTGAAGCCGGGAGTCGACTTCTCGAAATACAATAAGGTGATGCTTGACGGAGTCGTTTTTTATTTTGCCCGTGATGCAGAGGACAAGGGCATCGACCCCGACCTGATGAAAGAGCTGTCGGACGCCTTCAACAAGCAGCTTGTGAATGCCCTCAAAGACAAATACCCGATCGTAACAGAAGCCGGCCCTGATGTCCTTCGCATCAAGATCGCCCTGACAGGGATCAAGCAGAGCAGGCCGGTCTTGAGCGGCGTCACGACGGTCGTGCCCGTAGGACTGGCCGTCAGCACGATAAAGAAAGGCGCCGGGGGCTCCTGGACCGGTTCGGGTGCAACGAGCATGGAAATGATGGCAATCGATACTGCGAACAAGGAGGTGGTCGTTGTTGCCAGAGATGAGCAGACCGCAGCCTTCACGGAAAGGTTTTCCAAGTACGGGTCCGCTGACGAGGCCTTCAAGTTCTGGGCCGGGAGGATCAGGGCATTTCTGGACCAGGCACACGGAGTAAAGCCGAAGTAAGATTGAGTTCGTCCTCAGTCAAAAATATTTATTAATGAGAGGCAGACCTTTTCTGCCGGTCGCCGGCTCTCATGTTTTTCAAGTGAAATAGATTTACGGGAGGTTAACATGATGAAGCTCTGGTCATGTCAATGGCCGTGGTTCTTCATTATCGGGTTCCTGGCGGCTTTGTCTCTGCCGCTCACCGGTGCTGCCGCCGAACAGGGGAAACCAAGGCCGAAGATCGGACTGGTCCTGAGCGGCGGCGGGGCGAGGGGGGCGGCCCATATAGGCGTACTGCAGGTGCTTGAAGAGCAGCACATCCCGGTCGATTATATCGCAGGCACGAGCATGGGCTCCATCATCGGCGGCCTCTATGCCATGGGCACGCCGGCTGAGGATATTGAAAAGCTCACCACGAAGATCGACTGGGAGGCTATCTTTTCCGACAGCATCCCCCGTCAGAAGCAGTACTACCGGAGAAAAGGGGGAAAGGAAAACTATCTCCTGCGCGTGGACGTGGATTCACAAAAAGGGTTGACGCTCCCTCCGGGACTCCTGACAGGCAAAAAGCTCGATCTGACCTTAAGGTCGCTGTCACTGGGTGCAGGCAGTGATTTCGATCAGTTCCCCATACCCTACCGGGCAGTGGCGGCGGATATCGAAAACGGCGAGATGGTGGTGCTTTCAAAGGGAGACCTCGCAGATTCCATGCGGGCGAGCATGGCGATTCCCGGTGCTTTTTACCCGGTGGAAATAGACGGCAGACTGCTGGTCGACGGAGGAGTGGTCAGAAATCTTCCCGTGGACGTGGTGCGCGCGATGGGAGCCGATGTTGTCATCGCGATCAATATCGGCACTCCCTTGAGCAAGCGAGAAGAGCTTGATACCTTCTTTGCCATCGCTGGCCAGACAAACGGCTTTCTCATAAACAGGAACACGCACGCGCAGATCCGCACCCTCAAAGATGGCGACCTGCTCATCACCCCTGATCTCGGCGACATCACTACCGCCAGCTTCACCCGGATGGCCGATGCCGTCCAAGTGGGGAGAAAGGCGGCCAGAGAAGCGGCTGCCGAGCTGAGCAGGTACGCGGTGAGCGAGGATCTCTACCAGGAGATCAGAGCCCGGCAGCTGAAACGATCAACCCGGGTCGGCGAGATTTATTTCGTAGATGCCAAGCAGGAGAAATTCCTGAAAACCGCATTCCTGCCCGGCCGCCTCAAGGAGACACTGGACAAGCCTCTGGAGCCTGATGTCCTTGCCGGGGAAGTATTCGAGATCTACAACAGGGCAGAGTTCAAGGACATCGATTTCAGGCTCATCGAAAGGGATGGAAAGCCCGGGATCGAGCTGGACCCGGTGGAAAAGGCGAACGTCCAGCATCACTTCGAGCTGGGGTTGCAGCTGAACAATGACATGAAGGGCAACACCTCATACGATATACTCATCGATTATTACCTTTCTCAGATCAACTACCTGGACGCGGAGTGGAAAAACACCTTCCGGCTCGGGAATCAGCGGCAGGTTTTTACCGAGTTCTACCAGCCTTTGAATACCTCGGGATGGCGCTATTTTCTCGCACCCTATCTCCGATACGATTCGGTTTCGGTTTTCCTGTTCGAGGATTCCGACAAGAGAGCAGAGTACCGGATAATCGAGCGCACCGGCGGGCTCGATCTCGGGTTGCAGCTCAAGGAATACGGAGAGGTCAGGCTCGGGGCGCTCAAGGGCGAGTTCAGGAACAAGCTCGATGTGGGCGAGCAGACCCTTCCCGAGAATACATTCGATAACGGAGCCTACAAGGCGGCATTCGTTATCGACCGGATCGACAACACGAGCTTCCCCCGGAGCGGTGTGCTGCTCAATTCCATATTCTTAGCCGGGAGAACCTCGCTGGGGGCCGACGAGAAGTACAATCTCGTTAAAACGACCTTCCTGAAGCCGATTGCCTTGGACAGGAGCACGCTCCTCTTCAAGGCCAGATGGGATTCGGTTCTAAGCAGCGTTCAGGAATTCAACAATCCATTCTTCCTCGGGGGATTGTTCGATCTGTCCGGCCTGGCCCCTAATCAGCTTCATGGCAGGCAACTGGTATTCGGGGAAGTGATCTGTTTCTTCAAGCTCCTCAAAAGAAAAGTGTTCGGCAACGACCTCTATGTAGGAGCGACATACGAAGCAGGCAATGTCTGGGACAGACGCTCCGATGTAAGCTCCCGTGACCTCATCAAGGCAGGAAGTCTCTTCCTTGGTGCGGACTCGATCATCGGACCCGTATACCTTGGATTCGGCCATGCCGAGGGGGGCGACAACGCGGCGTATCTATACATAGGCGCACTGTTCTGATCCCGGAGGAGCCTGCGCATTATGTGTTCATGGACTTATGCCCTGCTGCCGAGGAAAAGGGGCTGAAAGGGAGCGCAGCCGGCCGGTACGAGGCGGTCGCCGTACTCGTCCGCCATTTCAGGAACAGCAGGCAGGTGAGCTGCTCAAGAAAATCGCCGTAGCTCACGCCGTCGTCGCGCTGCTCACAGTTACCTGCTCCTGTTCAGTATGCTCATGATGATCCTCTTCACGGTCTCCATCTCCTTGGGATTGCTTTCGGCGATCATCAGTGTGAGCGATGCCAGGGTGTTCCCGTCGATGAGCGTGGTCCTGTCCTCACGGTACAGCATGCCGTTCTTGTCGAGAAAGTAGAGGAAAATAGCGGCTGCTATCCGCTTGTTGCCGTCCACGAAGGAGTGGTTCTTCACGATGAGATACAGAAGGACCGCCGCTTTTTCTTCCAGCGAGGGATAGAGGTCTTTGCCTGAAAAGCTCTGATAAATCTGTCCGATGGAGCTGTGAAAGCTTTCGTCCTTTTCATGCCCGAACAGTGCGGAGTTGAACTCATCCGTTATCTGCCCGATGACTTCCTTGCACTCCTCATAGGAAATGGAGGCCGCCTCTTTTTCCGTACGGCCGGTCGCGTCCAGGCGCTGGTTGTCATAATCGTCCAGGATGCTTAAGCCCTGGGAAAAATCCGCTATGATCCGGGCAAGTGACTGCGCCTGGTCCAGCCCGCGGGCCTGGTTGAGGATGCTGCGCTCCAGCAGTTGGATGCCCGTCTTCAGCGCCCGCAGCTCCTTCTCCCGCTCGAAGAGCTTCTTTTCATTGAGGGCGTAGCCCTTTATCAGGTATTCTTTCAAGACCCTGTTCGCCCAGATGCGGAACTGCGTGCCGCGCTTCGAGTTGACGCGGTACCCGACGGACAGGATCATGTCGAGGCTGTAGTGCAGGACCTGCCTTGTGACCGACCTTCCGCCTTCTTTTCGAACTTGTGCAAATTTTGCACAAGTTGAGCTTTCAGACAGTTCATCCGTTTCATAGATGTTTTTAATATGTTTGAGAATCGAGGTCCGGTCCGTCTCAAAGAGATCCGCCAGTTGGTACTGGTTCAGCCAGAGGGTTTCCCGTTCCAGCTTGACTTCCAGTTCGGTCTTGCCTTCCGGTGTCTGGTAGATGATGATTCCGCCTTTATTTTCAAAGCCATAATTACTCTTAACACAACAATATGATAGAATACATTGAGCGTACGTTATAAGCCGATAGAGATCAGACCTTGAGGGCGTGGGTGTAACGTCACAGAGGGCTTCCTCTTTACTCCCTCGTGATTATATTATCCGGTAGCAATTTTATCCTTTGGAGGGATGCAATGATAATCGATTGCCACTACCATCTCGAAGAGAGGGTGTTCACCAAAGCGGATTTCTTGAAGGAAATGGATCGCGCCGGGGTGGAGAAGACCGCACTCATGGGCTCCATGATCGAGCCTTTCGCGGAGCCGCCGAAGTTCATGCTGGGGATCCTTCAGAAGTTTCTTGAGAGCAGAAGCCTGAGGGGGCTGGGAAGGCGCCTCATATCCAATTTCACCCCCAAGGGTGAGGTCAAGATTCTGGGCAAGCCGTATCAGATCGTGAGGGACCCCGAGAACGGGCCGGTCTTCGATGCGGTGAGCGAAAACCCCGACCGCTTTCTCGGCTGGGCGTTCGTCAACCCGAAGGGGAAGAAGAATCCGGTGGAAGAGCTGAACAGGTACAGGGACATGCCGGGCTTTATTGGCGTAAAGGCTCACCCGTTCTGGCATCATTTTGCCCCGATAGAGCTCCTGCCCGTGGCCAAGGTACTTGCCGGGATGGGCAAGCCCCTGCTCATCCACCGGGGCTTCGGCGAAGAGGGGGAGATCGGCGGGCTGCTGCGCGCAGCGCCGGGCTTGAAGCTCATCCTCGCCCACACCGGGTTTCCGGACTACTCGGACATGTGGAGGGAAGCATTGTCAATCCCGAACGTGTACTTCGACCTTTCCCAGACCTCGTACGTCAGCGAGAAGGCCACCCGGGACATCGTCGCATACCTCGGCCCCGACAGGCTCCTCTTCGGGACCGACGGCCCGTACGGGTTCCACGACGAGCACGGCAGGTACGACTACGGCTTCATCAAGCGGAGGATCGAAAGGCTCTTCCCCCAGGAGAGCGTCAGGAGAAAGCTCCTGGGAGACAACTTCGCCGCGCTTGCGGGAATGGCCGGTTCCCGGCTTGCCGGGACGGCCTGACCGGCACTTCGACATCCTTTATGGATCAGAGCTTCCTTCCGGCTGCCTCCACGAAGGGCTTGAGCTCGGCCATGAGGCGCTCGAACTGATCGGGGTACAGCGACTGCTGGCCGTCGGACAGGGCATGCGTGGGGTCGCAGTGGACTTCGAGTATTATTCCATCCGCCCCGCACGCTGCTGCCGCCTTTGCCATGGGGCCCACATATTCCCTTACCCCGGTGCCGTGGGAAGGGTCCACGATGACCGGCAGGTGGCTGTGCTGCTTGATAAAGGGGATGGCGCCGAGGTCCAGCGTGTTGCGCATCGCGGTCTCGAAGGTGCGGATGCCCCGCTCGCACAGGATCACGTTCGGGTTCCCTTCCGAGACGATGTACTCGGCCGCCAGGAGCAGGTCTTCGAGCGTCGCGGACATGCCGCGCTTGAGGATGACGGGCTTTTCGCTTTTGCCCAAGGCCTTGAGCAGCCGGAAGTTCTGCATGTTGCGGGCGCCGACCTGGAACGCCGAGGCATACTGCTCCACGAGCGGCACATCCTGTGTCTCCACGACCTCGGTCACTGCGGGCATCCCGGTTTCGCTTGAAACCTCGTGGAGGATTTTCAGGCCTTCTTCACCCAGACCCTGGAAGCTGTACGGGCTCGACCTGGGCTTGTAGGCGCCGCCTCTGAGGCAGTGAGCCCCCGCCTTTTTCACGGCCATGGCCGTGTCGCGCATCTGCTCGCGGCTCTCCACCGCGCACGGCCCGGCGATGACCGTGAACCGGCCGCCGCCCACCGCTGCGCCCCCGATTTCCACAATCGTGCCCGAGGGCCGTATGTCCCTGCTCACGAGCTTATACGGGGTGAGAATCGGTGTTATCCTCTCCACGATCGGATGGCTTTCCAGGTGGAGCCCTCCCAGCTTGCGCTCATCCCCGATGGCGCCAAGCACCGTGCGCTCGGTGCCGGGCATGAAGAGGGGCTTCAGGCCTACGGATTCGATCATCTGAAGTATCTCTTCGGCCTGCTGTTTCGTCGATCCCGGTTTCAGAACGATAATCATGGGCTCTCATCCTTTCGCATCCTCCCAAAGCCGCGTCATTGAAAATGCAGGGGGGATGCCTCTGCCGTTGTTTCTATGAATAGTAACATAAAACACCGGCATTGGAAACACCAAAATCGATGTATACTCCTGACAGGGGAGGGCAGGCCCGTCAATGCCGCCCAGGCCGATGGTCGCGCTGTCTTTTTACGGGCAGAAGTGCCGGCAGAGGATCTGCGTCGAGAGGATGCCCACCAGTGCGCTGTTGTCGCGGAAACCCAGGCGGCCCGGTGCCGCTCCGCACTTATCCACGAGCCTGGCCACGGCGCCGTGATGGAAGACGCCCGCGGTATTCAGGGCATTTTCGGACAGATACCGTGCGAAGGGATCTTTCAGCGTGCCGTCCGCAAAGAATGGCTCCTTGTTCGGCGCTCCGTAGGGCTGTTTTATCCGGGTAAAGATCTCGGGAGGAAGCCTGTCCATGAAGGCTTTTTTGAGAATGAACTTCTCTTTGAGGCCCTTAAGCTTGAGCGACGGATGAATGCGGGCGGCATACTCGGCGAGGCGGTGATCCAGAAACGGATACCTGCCCTCCACGCTGTTGGCCATTGCCATGCGCTCTCCCTGGGAGGAGAGGAGGTACCCTGCCAGCAGCAGCTTCATCTCCAGGTACTGGGCCTGGTTCAGGGGGTGCCAGGAGGAAAAGTCCGGGCTCAGGTGCGGCCGGAGTTCCTCGATCGGGTCGTAATCTTTTATGCTCTCCCGGATATCTTTATGGAAATACTCCCTGATGGAAGAGGTGTTTCTCCAGGTGGGGAGGTGGGAGTATCCGAAGTGATCCGTTGCCGCGAGGTCGTTTCTGTAGAACGAGACCAGGAGCCTGCCCGAGCGCTTCATCTGAACGGGCGAGTACGGATAGAGCCTGGAGAGAAGGAGCGGCCGCAGCTTTGAATCCGGCAGCTTCGACCAGAACCTGCGGATCCTGGCCTCCTTGAAGATGTCGTAGCCCCCGAAGATCTCATCGGCGCCCTCCCCGGTGAGCACCACCTTGATCCCGTGGCTGCGCGCCAGCTTGGAGAGCATGTACATGGGCGACGGCGCGGTCCGCAATACCGGCGTCTCGGTGTGCCGGATGACGTCGCCGAACACGGAAGCGATGTCGCCGGAGGACACCTTCGTGACATGGTGGGTGGTGCCGAGCTTTGCTCCCATGGCAAGCTGAAAGGCCGACTCGTCGTAGTCGGGGTCCTGAAAGCTCACGGAAAAGGTTTCCATGGTCGGGGTGTGGCGCGTGATCAGGGAGGTGAGGATGCTCGAATCCAGCCCCCCGCTTAAGTATGCGCCCACCGGGACATCGGAGCGCAGCCGCAGGGCCGTCGAGTCGTCGAGGATCTCGCGGATGCCTTCCACGGCGTCCTCCTGCCGGACGATATCGTGTTCGCCGTTGCAGGGGAAGGAGATATCCCAGTAGAGAAAAGACCTGCCGCCGCCTCTCTCGTGGATGATGCACTCGCCCGGCTTCAGCTGGGAGATCCCTTCGAACGCGGTGCGGGGGGCAAGGGTGTTCCAGAAGGTAAAGACCTGGCAGAGGCCTTTCGGGTCTATCCGGGGCGCGCCCGTAAACGGAAGCAGCGCCTTGACTGCAGAGGCGAAGATGAGGCTCTTCCCGCGGGAGGCATAGAAGAGGGGGGCTATCCCGAACCTGTCCCGCGCCAGCATGAGCCGTTTCTTCCGCACGTCCCACAGGGCAAAGGCGAACTGGCCGTTGAGCAGCGGGAGAAAATCCGGCCCGTGCTCCTCGTAGAGATGCACGAGGACCTCGATGTCGCAGGTCGTGGAGAAGACGTGGCCCCGCCGCTTAAGCCCCTCACGCAGCTCCACATAGTTGAAAATCTCGCCGTTGCACACCACCCAGACGGATCTGTCCTCGTTCGCCATGGGCTGGTCGCCGGTCTTCAGGTCGATGATGGCGAGGCGCCTGTGGCCCAGGATGATGTCGTCGTCTCCATATATGCCCGAGCCGTCGGGGCCCCGGTAGTCCATGAGGGAAAGCGCTTCCTCCATGGCCGAATCGCGAAAATCGCCCGAACGATGATTATAAACCCCTGCAATACCGCACATCGCGCTTCTCCGAAAAAATCGCTGGAAATCCCGCATGGCCGGTGAGAGGGCACGCGGTATGCGAGTATCCTTTGCAAAGGGCCTTCCACTTTTCTACAAGGATACGGGCGACGGGAAAGCAAGGGGGATTCAATGAATAGTATATGTAATTAAAACAGGTTGCGGGATGACATGGAAAAACCCCAAGGGGAGGGACGATCACGCAGAAAAATCTTTATGGGCCAAATTTGGATGAGGAAGCCCGCGTTGGACAATTTTGTCTTTTCCGGCAGGCGGTTGGACCGGCGAGGGGTGTGTCCTCACTTTTCAAAATATTGTAAATACCGGCCGTATCCTTCCTTCTCAAGGTCCTCCCTGGGGATGAAGCGCAGGGCTGCCGAATTCATGCAGTAGCGTTTGCCGGCGGGCGCAGGGCCGTCATCGAATACATGCCCCAGATGCGACTTCCCCTTTTTGCTCCTGGCCTCCACCCTGACCATGAAATGGCTCTTATCGGTTTTCTCTTCGATGTTTCCGGGCTCCAGGGGTTTTGTAAAGCTCGGCCAGCCGGTGCCCGAGTCGTACTTGTCCGAGGAGCTGAAAAGGACTTCTCCCGAAACCACGTCTACGTAGATGCCCTCGCGCTTGTTGTTCCAGTACTCGTTATCAAAGGGCTTTTCCGTTCCGCACTCCTGGGTGACGTGGTACTGAAGGGGGTTCAGGCGGATTTTCAGGTCTTGTTCGGATCTCTTCTCTTCGTTTTTTCCTGCCCCCGGCACCGGGCACAATCCCCTGGCGCACGGGCTGACATACCGGTCGCGGCCCGAGCGGCTGCGATAGAACTCGTAGCGCTGCGCGCTCTTTTTGTAGTAGTCCTGATGGTATTCCTCTGCCCGGTAAAAGGCCGAAGCTTTCCTGATCTCGGTGGCGATGGGCTTGCCGAAGCTTCCCGATTTGTCCAGCGCTTTTTTAGACTCTTCCGCGATGCGCCTTTGCTCTTCGTTGTGATAAAAGATTGCGCTCCGGTACTGGGAACCCCTGTCCACGAACTGGCCTCCGCCATCGGTGGGGTCGATCTGCTCCCAGAATATCCGGAGGATCTCCGGATAGCTTATCCTGGAGGGGTCGTAGGTCACTTCCACCGCTTCGAGGTGGCCGGTCGTGCCCGAGGATACTTCTTCATAGGTGGGGTTTTCGGTTCGGCCGCCCGTGTATCCGGATACGGCTTCGATCACGCCTTCCGTGTGGTCGAATACCGACTCGATGCACCAGAAGCATCCGCCGGCCAGGGTCGCCTTTTCGACTTTCAGGCTCGATGCTGCTGCCTGCCCGGAAGAGAACAGAAATAGAGGAATGAGAAGCCGGGGTATTCCGCGTCCGATCATGACGGTCTCCTTTTTAGTACAGCCGCTTTTATAGGTTAGACGCGGAAAAACCTCCGAGAGATTCAACGATATAAAGCCCTTGGGGCCGGCCTGCCTGCGGCCTGGAAAACAAGGCCCTGCCGATGGGAAAGGGCTAAATTATAGTGCTTGAAAAACGAATCGCACCCTGATACGGTTCTTCAGACGCAACTCACGCCAAAACGTGGAGGAAAACCGCTCCAGGAGGATTATCTACGTGGAAAAACGCTACAAATTTTCCCTATGGTACGTACTGATAGGGATCTGGGTGGTCTTGATCGCCCAAAGTTATATCTCATCGATGTTCGTGGTGGAAACCATCCCGTACAGCAATTTTCTTAATCTCGTGAAGACAAATAAGGTGACGGAGATCTCTGTCACGCAGAATGAGATTCACGGCAAGCTCATAGGCAATGCAGGAAAAGAGCAGAAGTTCAAGACCGTCCGGGTGGACCCGGAGATCTCGGACATGCTCGCAAACTATAAGGTAACGTTCAAGGGAGAGGAGCAGTCCGCCATGGTGCAGGGCGTCCTGTCCTGGGTGGTGCCGCTGGTGCTCTTCGTCGGCATCTGGTTCTTCATCGTGACGCGCATGTCGGGCAACCAGCCCGGGTTCATGTCGCTCGGGAAGAACAAGGCCAAGATCTACATGGATGACGAGCTCAACATAAAATTCGACGACGTGGCGGGCGTCGAGGAGGCGAAGCAGGAGCTGGTGGAGATCATCGACTTCCTCAAGAACTCGTCCAAGTTCGTCGAGGTCGGCGGCAGGATCCCCAAGGGCGTTCTGCTGGTGGGCCCTCCGGGCACCGGAAAGACCATGCTCGCAAAGGCCGTGGCAGGCGAGAGCGGGGTGCCGTTCTTCAGCATGAGCGGGTCCGACTTTGTCGAGATGTTCGTGGGGCTGGGCGCGTCCCGGGTGCGCGACCTCTTTACGCAGGCCAAGCAGAAGGCGCCGTGCATCATCTTCATCGATGAGCTCGATGCCCTGGGCAAGGCCAGGGGGCTCGGAAACACGGGCGGCCACGACGAGCGGGAGCAGACCCTGAACCAGCTCCTCACCGAGATGGACGGCTTCGACGCCAAGGTGGGCGTGATCCTCATGGCCGCGACCAACCGGCCCGAGATCCTCGATCCTGCCTTGTTGCGGCCGGGGAGATTCGACCGCCACGTCCTCGTCGACAGGCCGGACAAGGCCGGGCGAAAGGCGATCCTCGAGGTGCACCTCAAAAGCATCAAGGCGGATGAGACGGTCGATGCGGAAAAGATCGCCGGCATGACGCCGGGCATGGTAGGCGCGGACCTCGCCAACCTCGTGAACGAGTCGGCGCTTCTCACCGTCAGGCACGGGCGCCAGACAGTGGGGATGCCCGAGTTTGAAGAAGCGATCGAGCGGGTCGTCGCGGGCCTGGAGAAGAAAAACCGGGTCATCAACGTCAAGGAGCGCGAGATCGTGGCCCACCACGAGATGGGCCATGCCATCGTTGCCCTCTCTCTGCCGGGCACGGACCCGGTGCACAAGATCTCCATCATCCCGAGAGGCGTTGCGGCGCTGGGCTACACCATGCAGGTGCCGACCCAGGACCGCTTCCTCCTGAGCCGGTCGGAACTGCTCAACAGGATCGCCTCCTTCCTCGGGGGCAGGGCCGCCGAGGAGATCATCTTCGGCGACATCTCCACGGGCGCCCACAACGACCTCTCCCGGGCGACCGACATCGCCAAGAGCATGGTCAGGGAATACGGCATGAGCGAAAAGCTCGGCCAGATCTACCTCGCGCCCGACAAGCGCGCCCAGTTCATCGACACGGGCGTGAACGAGCCCCACGACTACAGCGAGGAGACCGCCAGGGAAGTGGACGACGAAATCAGGCAGATCATCCAGGACCAGTACGAGATCGCGCTGAACATCCTCAGCAACAAGAAGGACCTGCTCGTAAAAGGTTCCCAGCTCCTGCTCGACAAGGAAAAGATCGACAGGGAAGAGCTTGAGGGCTTGTTTCATGCGGGGGCGTGATGCTTTTTAAGAGCGCATCCTGAATGACTGGTGACGATAAGCAAAATAAATTATTCGGCGGGATGCCCTTCTGAACGGGCATCCCGCTTCGTTTTAATATTAGGAGAAGTCAAAGATAACGTGACAACGCCTGGAAATTAGGCCTACAGTGCATTCTATGCAGATCTTTTGGATATAGAAATAAAAAAGGCGAGGTTTTTATCCTCACCTTCATCATTATCACAGGTGATACTCTCAGTTAGTTTTTAATATTACTCTTTCCCGTGGGAACGCTAGCAATCACAGGCGGCAAACTCGTAGCGCAGCGGAGAGTTTGGCGTCCTTGTGTATGGCATTGTTAGATCATCATTCACCAGCTATTCCACAAATCGATTGCAGCTGCTAAGAATGCTTCGCAGTCTGCTTTCGGCCAGCAATTATGCGCATTGTCTCTCAAAAGGTAATATTGCTCATTAGCGCATACTAGTTTGTCTTTATCCGCATCGTTCTGAATCCAGTTTATAGAATTAACAAAGCAATCCTGATAACTTGAACCGAACAGATCACTGGGTATGTTATATAGCAATCCTTCTAAATAATATGACGGTGCAATACTGGATTCGAGGATTCCATCACTCACCAATTTCCCTCGCATGTTCTTTAAAATACGAGCCATCGGCTTGAGCCACTGGTCGGTATCTTGGTGTTTGCGAGTAAGATTTTCACAATGTTGCTTTGGATAATTCGCGATTTTGTCTCCCGCAGAATCATAAAAACATATCCCTTCGTCATATGACTGATCATATGCGCCATTAAATTTGTAGTATCGCCGATACTGGATGGCCGCGATCACATCGGATTTGCGCCTATTACCATTAGCATTAATCGCTATTGCCTTGCTCCCAACTTTGACGTCGCTACCATAGGCGTCCCTTAAGACTTTCAAGACATCACGCTTGAAATCCGAGTGCGTGTAAGTAGCGTCATTGAAGTATTCTTGGTATTTTTCTTTTTCTTCTTTGGAGAGTGAGCTTAAATCGCTTCGGAAGCAGTCGTTAAGCTTTACTACTATATCAACATCGCTCTCCGCATAAATGTTTGTGTTATTCCCATACGACCCTTGAAGAAATATGGAAAAATCTTTATTTTCGTAAGGCGTGCCCTTGGACTCAAGGACGTTTTTGACCGTATTGTAAGTCGAGCTAGACTGCTTAATCGAACCTTGGTGGGACCACGTTTCTAGTTGTGATTCAGGAATAGTCATATAAATAGCCCTCACTTACATTAAGAACTTTCTTAGCTCTCCTTCTCTTGAAGCGAAGGATTCTCGCCCGCGTTGATGCAATAAATTTAGCTTGTCAAGATTTGACTCCATCAAATCTGTTGCCATCTCGGGCCTCTCAAAAGTATCGCTTATGCGGATTGTGGGAACTTCCTTAAATAGTATGCTGCGCAACTGATCCATCGACTGTGTGTTTATTTCAAGCGTTTTTTGTAGCAGTTGAACGCTGACTAAATACTTCTTGGCAAACCACATTTTGAAACCGGGTTTTGGTTCCGGATATACGCCTACTCCCACGTTAAGAATTCGCATATTCTGGGATTCTATGTTGAGAGCGGCCTTGGCGTCGGCGATTGCATACAACGTCGGGTTGTTTGCACAGTAACCGCCGTCTATAAGCTCTACTTTATCGCCCACGAAGGTTGTTACTGTTTTTCGTTCAAAAAACGGGTATGCTGAACATGAAGCTTCTACAGCATCAGCAATGCTGACACCAAACCCCGGAGTGAATGTGCCTTTTCGTCCATGAGCTTGATCAACAGATGCCTTGAAAATCATTGGCCGTTCTATAATCCATTTAGTGGCCACAATTCCAATACCAGTCTTTACTTGTTCAAAGGTACTATCTTTAAACACCTCATTGGCCAATTTTCGAAGTGCCTGAGTTCTATCCTGAGGAGACTTCTTCCCCATAATAGATGGAACGTGTTCTTTATATAGATTGTGGATTTGATCTACCGTATAACCGAGAGCTATTAGTGCTGCGATTATTGCGCCTGTGCTTGTTCCAAACACAAGGTCAAAATTCTTATATAGCGGGCTATCAAGCATCGCTTCAAGCTCGCGCAAGACGCCAATAGTATAGAAACCTTTAGCTCCACCTCCATCGAGTGCAAGCACTTTCAGGGGCGCATTACTCCCAGACGAATCGTTTTCTGTTCCTTTGTTGTCTTGATCTTCCATGCGATTCTCTCGAAAAACACTAAATATGGTTTTGGTGCTGGTTTATTTGCGCTCTAACTGTGAGATCAACTGCCCGGCGCTTGCGCCGGGTCAGCTGGATTGACTTGTTGGCCTTGATTTTCGGTATGATCCGGGTACATAGGTAACACTTTATTCCAGGCACATAGGTGACACTTTTCTACGAGTTTTTGGGTTGCCACATTCGACGATGGTTTGTCGAATAGGAACCCGCTTGATAACGTCCTCTATTTTCATCTTTTTTTCAACGAATCTGCCAATGAGCAGATCACAAAAATATACATCGAATATACCATCTTCGATTTCTTCGAAGCCAATATATTCTTCTGCAAGGGTAACACTTACCTGAACCCAGCGGGCCTTCCACCGAATGCCTGAGTTCTTTGATACCCGTCTTACTTCAAAATGGTAAGGATAATCATAGTGCGAGAGCTTCTTTGGCATGCTCTTAAAAGAAGGAACATAGAATGAGGAAGGTGTCTTTTGCCCGAGAGCCTCGTGAGGCCTCTCGGTATTGTATTCTTTGCGGAATGCATCGAAGCGTTTCTGCTGGCTCTTCAAGTCTTTCTCAGGAGGGATGGTTGCCTCTTTTTTCAGCGTGCGATGCATTCTTTCATGCTTGCCGTTCTGCTGCGGCTTGCCAGGTTCGATCTGCTCAGGATAAATGCCGAGCTTGGTCCACCAGACAGACAGCGTCGATAACCTGGCCAGGGCGTTCGAGGCAAAGGGCACGCCGTTGTCGGTGCGTATTCTCTGAGGAAGGCCGTATTCACAGAAGAGCCTCGTGAAGTGAGCTTTTGTAGCTTCAAGGGATATAGCACTATGGGCATTACAACCGAGGAGATAGCGGGTCTTCATGTCACAGACGGTCAAAGGATAACAATACAGGCCGTTCCTCATCTTGAAGTGTCCCTTGTAATCGGCAGTCCAGATATCATTGGGCTCATTCGCTATAGTCTTCGGGCACCCGGGATGCTTCCTGCGATATCTTCTCTTGCTGCCATAAATAAGTCCTTTGCGTTTGAGAATGTCGGCTGCGGTCGATATGGCAGGCAGCTCAGAGAACCGAGGAGCAAGAATCTCGAGCAGCTTCTTTGGTCCCCAGGAGGGGTGTTTCTCTCGTGCTCGTACAAGTGCTTCAATGATCGCTTCGTCAGTGACATGAGGACAGCCGTGAGGTCTCCTGGATCTATCTGCCAACCCCCCAGGGCCTTCCTGCTCGTAACGCTCAATCCACTTGTAGCCGGTCTTCCTGCTGATTCCAAATCGAAGACAAAGATCACTGAAAGGATAGTAACCTCTTAAATACTCGCCAATGAAACTTACCCTCTGGTCCATGATGGTAACCCCTTTCCAGCCCATAGACACTTCCTCCTGTGTCTATGTTACTGTGTATAAGTGTTACCCATGTACCCAGAATATTCTGTTACCTATCTCCCCGTTCACTCATTCCTTTAACACAAGTGGGGGGTGAAAATTTATTTCTTGTTTATCTGCATCAACACTTTTTAGATGTTTATACTCTCGGCGATCTTTCCAGATCGAGTATAGAAGGTTTAAAACAAGAGGGATAATAACAACAAACAGCCAAGTGGTAGCCTTATTAGATGCTTCAAGTTCTCGAATAACAGATTCCCTAAAAATCCTATGTTTTTCATCCATCTCTTTTTCTACCTGATCAATCCTTGAATTCAAGTTGCTTATAATATCTGTAAGTCTTGCAATCGTTAATACTTCCTCAGGTTTCATGGGATTCAATGCTTGCCTAAGGCCAATTGTTTGCTCATTGATTTGATCAACTTGTGTTCGTAAACCAGCTAGTGCAACCATAACTTGATCGGGATTTTGTATTTGCTGTGAAGATTGAAGAAAGTGAGAAAGTGAAGATTTAAGTTTCTTCTGATCAGATTGCAATAAAAGGAGTTCCTTATTTAAGGAGTCTATTGTTTTTACATCCTTATCAAAAGATTGTGATAGCTTCGGTATTTGATTGTGTATTGAATCCAAAGCAAGCATCAGGGCTATTGGAGCAAGAATGATCGTAGCGTATCTTAAAAAAGATTCAAATATACTGTGACTTGGCTTCATTAAAATCTCCTAACAATGTATTCATGCCAACAGTTTTAATAGATGGAAAATTTTCCATCTATTCTCATATTAAACAATAAAACATGGAAAATAGTACCCGATATTTTCCATCTATTGCCTTTATCAAGATATATCATGGAAAGCATATAATCCATGCATCTCCTAGCCTGATATTTTCCCAATTCGTAAGAATGGCAGACTCCGTGCGTTGAAGGTGGTATGGATACAACTCTAGCCCCCTTTTATCCATCGTGAGCATCAATAAATTTCAGCCATTAATCCATTTCGTAGTATAACAATAACTGATTACCATGATATCAATTGTTGATCGTTAAATCCATAAGTTAATGCATACGTAAACAAATCATGGGTATTTAAGGAAAGAGAGATGCGTGCATACACGGGTTATGAAGTCGGACAATACTCCTATTAATGTATAGTAGATTATCATTGTGAGGCGTATGTATGCTGAAACTCTGGAACCCGGCCGTTTTTCAGGGCAACCTGCAGAAGTCGGGCTATTTTGAAGGCTGGTACTTCAAGCACGTGAGCCCGGACAACAAGACCGCGTATGCGGTGATACCGGGCGTATCGCTTACCAGAGACAAAGGCCTGGCCCATTGCTTTATCCAGTTCTTCGACGCGAGGAGGGGCAGGTCGCATTACCTGAAGTATCCTCTCGACGATTTCCGGTGGGAGGAGAAGGCGTTCGAGATAAAGATCCACAAGAATTCTTTCACCCTCAGCCACATGCAGCTCGATATCGACAGGGAAGAGGTGAGGGTCCTGGCGGATATGCGTTATACCTGCACGCACCCCTGGCCGGTTTCCCTGCTGTCCCCCGGGGCCATGGGATGGTATGCGTTTGTGCCCAAGATGGAATGCTACCATGACGTCCTGAGCTTTAACCACACCCTTGAGGGAGCCATCGAGGTGGATGGGGTCAGGACAGATTTCACCGGGGGCAAAGGGTATATCGAGAAAGACTGGGGCGTATCCATGCCCCATTCCTGGATATGGATGCAGACCAACCACTTCGGCGAGCCCGATGCCTCTCTGTTCGGGTCCATCGCAAAGATCCCGTGGCTGGGCGGCTCTTTTACCGGCTTTCTGTTCGGGTTCTATCTGAAGAAGCGCGTCTACCGGTTCACCACCTATACGGGCGCGCGGATAAAGAATCTCTCCCTTGACGGCGAGCGGGTCGCCTTCACTGTCGAAGACGCCCGGTGCGCCCTCGACATAACAGGGCACAGGGCCGGGGGTGCGCGCCTCGTTGCGCCGAAGATGGGCGAGATGACGGTAAAGATCGACGAGACGCTGGATTCGGAGATAGCGCTCGTCTTTTACCGGAAGAAGGGCAGGGAGGTGATATTCTCGGGCACGGGGATAAACGCCGGCCTCGAGTATGTCGGCGATGTGGAAGAGCTTGCACGGGGCCTTATCGCCTAACAGGATACGGCACTGTTCTTCTCGGATTCATTTTTGAGAACCGGCAGCAGTATGCAGAAGGATGAGCCTCTGCCCGGCCTGCTCCAGACCGTGACCGCGCCCTTGTGATCCTTGACGATGCCGTGCACCACCGCCAGGCCCATGCCGGTGCCCTCGCCGTGCTTCTTGGTGGTGAAAAAAGGCTCGAAGATCCGCTGCATCGTCTGCTCGTCCATCCCGACTCCCGAATCTCTCACCATGATAAGCACGTACGGTCCCGCCGGAAGATCCGGAGACAAACTGCCCGCCTCATCCTCGCTCAGCCACTCTCTGGTCAGCTTCACCTCCAGCAGCCCGCCCCTGTCTTTCATGGCATGGCCCGCATTGATGCCCAGGTTTATCATCACCTGCTTTATCCGTGTGGCATCGGCCATCACCAGAGACCCTTGCCCGGAGAGCTTCTGACGGATATCGATGGTAGAGGGAAGCGCAGTCCTCAGAAAGTCCACTGCCTCTTTCACCACCGGTTCGATGGCCACCGGCTTCTTCTCCAGTATGTTTCTGCGGCTGAAGGTCACGATCTGGTTCACCACGTCCGTGCCCATCCTGGCCGCCTGTTTGATCTCCTCAAGCATCTCGTGGACCGGATGGTCCTCCGCCACGTCCATCAGGGCAATCTCCGAGTTGATCACGATGGGCGTGAGGATGTTCTTCAGATCATGCGCGATCCCCCCTGCCAGCGTGCCGATGGACTCGAGCTTCTGGTTCTGCGCGAGCTGTTCCTGCAGCCTCACCTCGCCGGTGATGTCCCGGACGACAGAAATGTAGCTCGTGACCGCGCCTTCCTGAGTGTATACCGGCGTGACCGTCAGGCTGACATCGAAAACCTCTCCGGTCTTCCTCGTTCTCTTCTGCCGGCCGATCCATTCTTTTCCATGTTCGGTAACGTACTCGATGATCTCTTTATAGTCGTTTTCGTCGAGGTAGCCGGTCAGAGAAGTGATTCTCCTCCCGACCAGCTCGTCCCGGGTATATCCGGTCAAGTTTTCATACGCCGGATTGATGTATTCGATGTTCCACTCGCGGTCGAAGACCACGATGCCTTCGCCTGCCTGCCCGACGGCTTTGGCGAGGCGCTCCATGTCCTGCTCCATCCTTCTGCGCTCGCTCACGTCGATGCCGATGCCGATCTGAGCGCCGTCCGAGAGCCGCACATTGGTCCAGGAGCTTGAAAAGATGCTTCCCGAACGGGTGGTGACCTCGAAGTCCTTCCAGGCAGGCTGCGCTTCTTTCATGTATTCCCATACCTCCCTGCGATAATGGGGATCGGGATAGACGGAAGCCATGAGATCCATGTTCCGGGCCTCTTTCAGAGACCATCCCAGCAGCCTCTGGAACTCGCGGTTCACCAGCTTTATGTTGCCCTGTGCGTCATAAAGAACCAGCATTACCGGAATATTGTCGATGACGGTCTGCAAGACCTCCCGCTGGCTCTCCAGCCGCTCCACCGTCCGAGCCAGAACATGTGTGCGTTCCCGCACCTTTCCTTCGAGCTCCTCGTTGAGCTTTCGCACCTTCTCCTCGGCCTTTTTCCGGCTGGTGATGTCCCTTACGATTCCGATCGCCATCAGGATCCTGCCGTCCTTATCCGGCACCGGTGCCGCGTTGTACAGGGCGGTGTAGCACTTGCCCGTATCCAGGCGCCGGACAAAGAACTCGACATCGCGCACGCTCTCGCCGCGGAGCGCCCGCGCAACGGGCCACTGTTCCGGGGAGACCTTTCTCCCGTCGACATCCCGTATCTCCGTCCTGCCGACATACCGGCTCAAGTGTTCTTTGGGAGCGTCTTCCAGGCCGGCAATGGCGAGCATGGCCCTGTTGATCAGGAATATATCTCCCCGGGCATCGGCTGCGACAACGCCTTCACCCATGTTTTCAATGATTGCATGCAGCTGGAGATAGTTTCTCTCAGCCTCATCCCTGGCAACGATGAGCTCGTTTTCGGCCTCGAGCAACTGGGCTGTCCTTTCTCTCTCGCGGCGGTACAGCTGCACATACTCATAGAGAAGGCCGAACAGGACGATCAGAGAGCTGCCCGTGAGAATGACACGCAGCAGATACCACCAGAGATCGTAACGCGTCATTCCGCCTACGGTAATGAATATGGCGAAAGCAAATCCCATCTGGGCAAAGACAATATATCCCAAGAGGGCATTCCCGGTCTGCAGATAGCGGCGGGTCGAGAGCGCGGCGCCTGCCGCAAAAAGGACCGCCACCGCGGCATTCCATACCAGGAGAGGCATGGCGAAGACCCCTGTGGCGGTGACCAGCACGGGCAGATACTGCTCGGCGTGAACGACAAGTGTGAACGCGACGGCTAGGAATACTATCCAGGCAGTCATCAAAGCCGGTAAATGCCCGCCCGCCGGTTTCCCACCTCTCGGACGGCGAGACAGAACGGCTGCCAGCAGGAATGTGCTGAAAACGGTGATGCCGAGTTGCACAAACCACGCCGGGGTCCCGGGAAGGCTTGCGATGACGGGTCCGCCGTCCGGCAACAGGCCTGGCCAGGTGAGCGCGTAAAACACGAGTGCTGTTCCGAAGCCTGTAGTGCCCATTCCAATCCAGAAGGATGGAAGGTCCCGCAACACATGGTAGCGTCCGAGCGCCAGGAAGCCCACGGAGAAAAGGGTGAGCGCCTGGAACAGGCTTATGGCGGGGATAAACCAGGTGACGGCGGCAAGCACAGGCGCGGGCTCTCTGAAGAGGAGAAGCTTAGCGGCCAGAAGTACGGCGAAAGCGACGGCTACCCCTACGATAGCCCGGAACAGATCCTTTGAATACTTCGTGCTGTTGTTTTTTTCAGTCATGCCGGTTGAGCCTTTGGTTTATAGCATGGAGAATGAATTTTTCGTGCGGAACATACTCAAATAGAGATGAATGAACGGAGAAAAAGATTCAAAAGACTGAATGAGGATAGATGCGTGCTGTGTACAAGCATGCCGCATCGATTCAGGGTTTCTTCCCAATGGATATTTCAGGCTATCTCCCGTGGGGAAGGGAGATAGCCTTACAGGCATTTATTACAACGATGCTTCCACTACCGGGGATTGCTCCCCTCTGGACGAGCCGTACGAATCCCGGCCCGATTGATTTACGAGCAGGAGCTCTTCTGCTGAGAAGACCTTGTCGATATCGAGGATCATGATGAATTCTTCGTCCCTCTTGCCCATGCCCTTCAGAAATTCGGTGTTCAGGCGGGTCCCGATCTTCGGGGCAGGCTCGATATTCTCCGGCTCGATATCCATGACCTCGTGGACAGAGTCTGCCAGGGCCCCGATGACGGTCATGCCGTCGTCGATGTCGATCTCGCAGATGATGATACGGGTAAGGACGGTCTTCTCCGTCCTGCCGATGCCGAACTTGTGCTTGAGGTCCACCACCGGGACCACCGAGCCCCTCAGGTTGATCACCCCCCGCATGAAATCGGGCGACTGGGGCACCTTCGTGATCTTCGTGAAGTCGAGCACCTCCCGGACCCGGGAGATCTCCAGCGCATACTCTTCTTCGTCCAGGTGAAACGACAGATACTGCGTCACCTCTGTTATTCCTTGTACACTCATCGCGTGCTCCTTTTTCACATGAAAGTATCAGTAACGCTCGAAATCGGTGTCTTTTTTATCCGTCACCATCTCGTCGTTACCCATCTCCAGGACTACTCCGGAGCTATGGGAATGATCGGGAAATTTCTTCGAAATCATGAGATCGTTTCGTTTCGTCAGAGGGGATGCCTTTGTGCGGGCCACTTCACCGCCGGAGACGCCTGCCCCGAGGGCCAGGGAGATGGCCTTCTTGAGCTCGCTGGTGCCGACGGGCTTCATGAGCAGCCCGTGAAAGCCCAGGCCTTTCACCTCATGATCATCAATGGTATCGCTATAGCCGGTGCACAGGATAACCGGGACATCGGGCCGTATGTCCAGGAGTCTTCTGCCGAGTTCTATGCCCGTTATCTCCGGCATGACCATGTCGGTGACGACGAGATCGAACTCGTCAGGCGCTTTGCGGAACGATTCCAATGCCTCCAGACCGTTTTCCGCCGTGGTCACTTTGTAGCCGAGCCTCTGGAGCAAATGCTTCAGGCTGGAGAGGATGATTCTCTCGTCATCGACCAGCATGATTTGTACGCTGCCCTTCTCCTGACCCTTCCGGCCTGATAGACCTTTATTTGTTTTCTGATCGTAGAGGGGAAGGTGCACGGCAAACCGTGACCCTTTCCCTTCCTCGCTTTCTACCCGAATGGATGCGCCATGCCTCTTCAAAACCCCGTGGACAACCGAAAGCCCCATGCCGCTGCCTTTGCCGAAGCCTTTTGTCGTGAAGAACGGATCAAAAATCCGGCTCACTACATCCGGCGGTATTCCGTGCCCTGTATCTCTCACCGCAATCTCGAGATATTCGCCTGCCCTGATATCCGGCCGGGCAGGATCAGGATCCAGGTGTTTATCCGAGAGGCTCACTTCTATAAACCCTCTCTGTGACGCCAGGGCATCTGCAGCATTTTTACAGAGGTTCATAATGACCTGCTGGATCTGTATGGGATCGCCCATGATCACGTCGGACGCGGCATCGATGGAGCGCCGTATCTCGATAGTGCTTGGCAAGGTGGACCGGATGAAGTCGAGCGTACTGTTCAGCAGCGGCGCTATCTGTATCGGGGTAAATTTCTGCACACCCTGCCTGCTGAAGGAAAGGATCTGCTTCACCAGGTCTCTCTGGCGGTATGCAGCCTGCAGGGTCTGATTCAGCATCTCATGGCAATTCGTTCCCATCTCTGTGTCTTCCAGGAGGATCTCGGTGTTGATGATGACAGGGTAGAGGATGTTGTTCAGGTCATGGGCTATCCCGCCGGCAAAGCTGCCAAGGGCTTCGATCTTCTGGGCCTGGGATAGTTGCGCCTCGACTTTTCTCTTTTCTTCTTCCGTCTTCCGGCGCTCAATGATTTCCTCGCCCAGCTTCCTGTTCTTCTCTTCCAGCTCCCTTGTCCGGTCTGTTACGAGTTCTTCCAACTGCTCCCTATACTTATACAGCTCTTCTTCAGCCCTTTTCCGTTCCGTGATATCACGTACGACGGCTACGAGATACACGGCATCCCCCATCTCCACAAACCGGATATTCATTTCCACCGGTACGGTAGCGCCGCCACGTTTTCGAAGCGTAACCGTCACTTGTACTCCCCGCTGTGCAATCTCAGGGGCGGCCAATAACGCTTTGATCCGCTGAGATTCTGACGGGGGTATCAAATCCATGAATGACAGGGAGAGCATTTCTCCGCGTGTATATTCCAGTTGGCGGCAAGACGGTTCATTGACGTCTATAAGGATAAACGATGGTGCCCGGGCGATGAATATGCTGTCATTGCTTTGATCCAGCAAGGCCCTGAAGAGCTCTAAATCGGCCAGTCGCCGCTGGAGCTCGGGATAGTAGCTTTTTTGAATCGAATTTTCGCCAAGGCCTATGATCTTGGCGCGCTGTGCATCCCAGTCAATGGGAATCTCAGAATGCCTTTTCATAAAGCGCCTCGATATCTTTGCGGCCCGGCTTGCGCGGGTTTGTCGCTATGCATGCATCGGACATGGCATGCTCGGCCAGCCTGGGAATATCGGCACGGGATACGCCCATTTGCCCAAGGGTCTGGCTCACACCGGCCGTTTGCTGTATTCGATCAACCTCTTTCAGAATGGCATTCTTCTTTTGCGCAAAGGTCATTCCGCGCAGAGGGATGCCCATGGCTTCGCCGATGCTGCAGTAGCGCTCGGGGACTGTATCGAAGTTATAGTCAATCACGTGGTGCAGAAGGATGGCATTACAGTGGCCGTGCGCGAGATCCAGATACCCGCCCAGACTGTGGGTCATCGCATGGAGGATTCCCAGGCTCGCGTTTGAGAAGGCCAGTCCGGCATGGAGACTGCCCAGCATCAATTTGCTGCGGAAATTCAAGTCATCAATAAAAGAAAGAGAATCCAGCAGATTGGCCGATACCAGGCGAATAGCTTCGAGCGCGTGCAGGTCGGTGACAGGAGAGCTTGCATTGGAGGCAAAAGCCTCGATCCCGTGCGTCAGGGCGTCCATACCCGTGTGCGCCGTCAGATCGACATCCATGGTGGTTGTCGTCACAGGATCGATCAATGCAACGTCCGGTACGACCGTTTTGCTGATGATAGCGATTTTGACTTTTTTCACCAGGTCGGTGATGATTGCAAACTGGGAGACATCGGCTGCACTGCCTGCGGTTGTCGGGACGCAGATCAGCGGGGGGCCGGGTACAGGGACTTGATCCACACCTTCAAAGTCCAGGATATGGACGTCGTTTGAGTCTACTATCCCGATTCCTTTGGCGCAGTCCATAGGACTGCCCCCGCCGACGGCCACGATGACGTTGCACCCTTCAGACCGATACAATCGGGCGCCGGCCATCACTTCTTCAGCTCGAGGGTTGGAGCTGACCGATGAAAAGACGATGCAGGGAAGCCCTTCCTGCTCGAGGCTGGAAACTACCTGCGACGTCCAGCCGGCTTCAACCACTCCGGGGTCGGTCACGACGAGGACCTTGCGGGCGCCGAAGTTCCTGGAATATCGGCCGACCAGGAGTCTGGCATCAGTTCCATAAATAAATTCAGGGGCTACGAATTTTCTCAGTTCGATACTCTCTGGTGAAGTCATCTATTTTTTCCTTCGCCGGCATCCGTCTCATGACAGGATCTTGGACGGGATGCAGCTTTACTCAGGGTTTTCACAGATAGTCGAGTCCTTAAAAGGGTTATCCGGGAAACTTGTTTTGCTCATGCGTGCTGTTTGCGGTTTCGGGCAGACACGGGAGCTGCTTTGAAAATGGCGATCTATTTTGTAAAAATTAGTCGTATACACTGCTATATAACGTATGAATATTCAGTTTATGAACGGCCCCGATTTAACGGTGCTATTCTCTCAGGTCAAAAAATTTAGATGAGCTGCAGGGATAAAAGATGCATCATGAAGCAATTTATAAACCACATGAGAATTAATGGATTCGCACATACGTATCACAATTCAACGCCATCGGTGCGGAAATACTTGAGAAAATATTGATATTGTTGAGAGATTGGGCTATACAGCACAAACGGGCCATGCAATGACCGCAATTCAAGAATCGGAGAGCAATCCCCGATAGATGTCCGTATGTAATTGAATATTGGGCTTACAGAGTTGATATTACGCTGGAAAGGAGAAACACTGTCATGAAGTGGAGGATCATACCTGTACTCATCGCTGTTCTGTTTATAGGTATTGCCGTATCCGGTCCCACCGGTCTCTTCGCGACCTCCGGAAGGGCGGGGGACGTGGTCGTGATCTGCAATGATTCCGTGCCCGCGAGCTCCTTGAGCAGGGACAACATCCAGGAGATGTTCCTGGGCAGAAAGACAAGGTGGAGCGACGGTCAGAAAATCACCCTTACACTCCTGAAAGACAGCGATGCAAACGATGTCTTCCTGGAAGAATATGTCGAGAAAACCCCGCAGCAGTTCAGAGACTACTGGAAGAAGCAGGCGTTTACCGGCAGGGGAAGGATTCCGGACACGTTCGCGAGCCCGCAGGAAGTTATTGAATTTGTCAAAAATACCCCTGGCGCCGTTGGATACATCCCGGCAAGCGCATACGAGAGCCAGGTGAAGAGCATTACGATTGAGTAGGAGGCAGGGCATGAAAAATTTGATGAGAGTGATATTCATTGTGACCGTACTGACGGCGGTTCAAGGGTTCGGGTGTATATACGCCTATGAATATAAAGGGATAGATATCCGCGGGTTTATCTCCCAGGGGTATCTGCAGAGCAGCGACAATAACTTCTTCGCGGAGACAGAGGACGGCACGACCCAGTTCAATGAGGCCGGCATCAACTTCTCTGCCGACGTGTCCGACAAGCTCCGCCTCGGCATGCAGTTCCTCGCGCGGGACCTGGGCTCCATCGGCGACAACGAGGTGCTCCTGGACTGGGCGGTCGCCGACTACCGCTGGCAGGACTATCTGGGCTTGAGGGTAGGCAACATGAAGTTCGTCCACGGCCTCTACAACGAGACCCGCGACCTCGACATGCTCCGCACCTTCATCTTCCTGCCCCAGAGCGTGTACAACGAGGCCTGGAGAGAGTCCAGCGCATCGGTTCAGGGCGTGGGCTTTTACGGGGATCTTCCCCTGGCAGACATTGGCTCGCTGAACTATGACGTGCAGTACGGCACGATCAATATTTCCGACGACAAGGGCGCGGCCCGCCTGCTCGAAGACCAGTGGCCGTTCAAGGCAACAGGGCTGACGATCGATGTCGACAAGATCGATGTAGAGCGCACCTATGCAGGGAGTGTGAAGTGGATCACCAACATGGAAGGGCTCGTGATCGGCGCATCGACTTACGGGTATTCCTTTGAATCGGAATGCACGACGATGTTTGACACAAGCTCAGATCCGGCGACATTTGGCGGCTTAGCCTCATTCGGTACTCAGCTCACTGTTCCCAAAAGCAATTTCGATGTTGATGCCACCACCTATACCGCCTCCATGGAGTTCACCTGGAGGAACCTTGTTTTTGCTGCTGAATACATGACCACCTCCTATGAGCTGGAATTACGGAACGAACTGTTCGGTGCCGGGGCCTTTAATACGGCGCTCGTTGCTGCAGGTGTCACTCCGTCAGCAAACGGTACCGTGAAGATCGACGAGTTCGATTCGGAGGGCTACTACGGGAGCGTTGCCTATCGCTTTACTCCCTGGTTCGAGCTGGGGACGTACTACTCGGTGTATTATGCGAACAAGGACGACAAGAGCGGATCAGAGCGCGTAGCCAAGGGCCTCGACACCGAGAAGCACCGGGCCTGGCTCAAAGACTGGTGCCTTACCACGCGCTTCGATGTGACTGAAAACTGGGTAGTCAAGGTCGAAGGACATAAGATGAACGGCGCCGCGATCCTCCTCGGGGCGGACAACCCTGTC
The DNA here is from genome assembly GCA_002448235.1 of Syntrophaceae bacterium UBA6087. Taxonomy (GTDB): domain Bacteria; phylum Desulfobacterota; class Desulfomonilia; order UBA1062; family UBA1062; genus Phosphitivorax. The sequence continues at coordinate 108,045 of DIXF01000017.1, read as the reverse complement.
CCGGAAACAGCAGGAGAGGAGCGCTACGAGGAAGACTGGTATCTCTATGCGGCAAAGGTGAGCTACAACTTCTAAGGCTTCATGCTGACAGTGCATAAAAAAGGCCGGCCCGGGTTATCCGGGTCGGCCTTTTCATTTCTGTTTACGCCGCGCAGCCTGCTTAAAGGGGGCTTCTATTTCACCGGCTTGGCAAGCTGGAGGATCTCCATGGGAAGGTCGATCTTAAGCGCTTTCATCATATTGAGGTCCACGAGGATGGAGAGGTCTTCCTGCTTGAGCACGGGCAGATCGCCGGGCTTCGCGCCCTCCTTCAGGATCTTTGCCGCCTGCTTGCCTGACAGGGAACCGATATAGGTGAAATCGGAGCCCACATACAGGATTGCACCGGGAGACTTGTAGTTTATCAGGCTGAATACCGGAATCCTTGTTTGCAGACTGACCGCTGCCAGCTCGTGAGCATGCTTCAGATCGTTCATGCCCCAGTAGGTGTCGAGCGTCGTGGCGAATGCCTGGGCGCCTTTTGCAATGAGCTCCTTTGCCGCTGGCCCTGCATCGTCTTTCTTGCCCACTTCCTTGGTGATAAAGTTAAAGCCGAGCGAGGGGCCCACGGATTTGGCCTGCTGAATCTGCGCCAGCGCATTGTCGTCATCGGTGTGGATGATGCCGACGGTCTTTACGGCGGGGAATGCGAGCCGTGTGATCTGCAGGGCGTTCTTCATGTTCATGTAGAGCGTTGCGCCGGTGAAGCCGGGACCCGATACGGTCAACGATTTGCATCCCGCGGCCTCGGGCACGGCGACCGACGTGAAGACGAGCGGGATACCCGCTGCTATGATCTTGTCCTTTGCATACTTTGTCGCAGGGGTGCCGATGGTAAGCACGAGATCGGGCTTGGCCGTGACAATCTGAGACGCCTGGCTCTTTATCTCCATCAGGACGCCGACCTTTTTCCAGATGCCGCCCTTTTCAACATCGAAATCGATCGTCCTCTTGTTGATCTTGAGATTGACACCCTCTACAATACCCTGGCTCTTGAGCCCCTGGATAAATCCCTGGTAAGCGTTGTCGAAGACCACTATATCGGTCACCTGCAGGGTTTCTATGTGATAGGTTTTCTCTGCCGCAAAACAGGGGAGGGCCAAAAAAACAACTGCAAGGAAAGGTAATGCAAAGATGGCGAATCTTCTCATGCTTAAAACCTCCTTAGGGTGTTCGGATATTTTGACAATTATATCAAATAACATATCATATTGATACATAAGAAAATTAAAATACCTGCCATTATAAGGTAGTGCATTGGAACCGATCGGCTTTCCCCGAAGGCGAACGGCTGAGAACGGCATCGCAAAGACAGGCGAAAAGCTCCGGGCATCTTAAGATTTGCCTTCGGAATGACGATCCTCATTTGTGATGATTGCCGCTGTGCAGGAGCAGGATAATCCGAGGAAGAGCAGGCTTACGGCTGCGCGGCTCGATCGAACAGATTCTCTGACGACGAAGGGATCGGTATGAAGACCATCGACATCAAGTATTGTTTTACCTTCGGGGATAAAAGCCAGGAGATTATCACTCTGAAGCTCCATCCCCGTTCATTGCTGCTGCTGAACGATCCTCCGCAGGAATTGCCTTCATGGACGGCCCTCGGGTGCCACCAGTGTCCGAACTGCCCCCTTCTGCCCGAAAAGCAGCCCCACTGCCCCCTGGCGATCCATCTGGTGAATGCGGTAAATCAGTTCAGGGGCAAGCTTTCTTTTCATGAGATCCATCTCAACGTCGTCACCTCCGAGCGGATATTCTCGCAGTTCACCACCCTTCAGAATGCCCTGAGCTCGCTGATGGGGCTCACTTCGGCGACATGCGGGTGTCCTCTCACCGCCCCGTTCCGCCCCATGGCTCGGTTTCACCTGCCTCTTGCAACCCATGAGGAGACCGTATACCGGGCCGCTTCCATGTATCTCATGAGCCAGTACTTCGAAAAGAACAAGAACCGGGACGCCGATCTCGAGCTGGCGGGCCTCATGAAGATTTACCAGGACATCCACCTCGTAAATACCTCCTTTGCCATGCGCCTGAAGAACGGCCCTGACGTAGAGTCGACACTGGACGCCATGATTCTCCTGGATTCTTTTGCCAAGGTGCTGCCCGGCCAGATAGAAGACTCGCTGGACTGCGTACACTATCTTTTCGATAAGGACCGGCGCAGATAGGAAAGGCGGTCATCTCCTTAATCAACCCGCATGGATTTCCCCTGAACCTTTGATTTCAAACGGATGATGAACGCCATGATTGTAGACGGGATGAACCATGAGAGCCTGCGGGTAAGTATACGGGAAAACCAGGCAAGGAGACAGTGGGGCATGAACTTGGAAATACCCAGATAGAAGATCCGGTTATGGAGGCCGGGAACAAACCGCTCCGTGCCCTTTCTGAATGCATTCATGCCTGCTGTGGTGACCTCGTCCACACTCATGAAAGACATCATCATGGGTATGTAATCCGAAGGGACTCCGGCATCCTCTATGAGATGAGTCCGGGTGAAGGGCGGGTTGAGCGTGGACACGACAACCCTGCTCCCCTTTGGCAGCTCGGCCCTTATGGCCTCGGTAAGGCTCTGGGTAAAGGCCTTGGTGGCTGCATAGAGACCAAGAGTAGGTACTGGCTGGAAGGCTGATACCGAAGAAATATTCAGGATACCTCCCTCATTGCGCTCAATCATGTCGGGCAGAAACAGCCGACTCATCTTCGCATAGGCCATGGAGTTGAGCAGGATCATGCTGCTCAGTTTTTCAATGGGCATATGGTAGAAATTGCCGAACCAGCAGATACCTGCATTGTTCACAAGGGTATGCACATCGCCCACGGTCTCCGACACCTGCCTGTGGAGCATTTCCGGTCCGTCGGAAACCGTGAGGTCGGCGTAAAAGGTCCAGGTCTTTATGCCATAGGTGCGCTCAAGATCTTTTGCCCATTCCTCAAGATGATCTTTCCGGCATGGATGATCCGCCAGGATGAGATTGGCCTCGTATTTGGCAAAGCGCTCGGACAAACCTTTTCCAATCCCCATCGACGAGCCTGTTATCAGCACATTTTTCCCTGAAAAATTTAATTTCATGAATGATCGCCTCCATTATTGCTGATAAATGCATAATAGTGATAAGTTCAAATGAGCCGGTGATGCGATTCTCCCCTTCATTCAAGTCCTGCTTAATATGCACTTCTTAGTAATTATTACAAGTTTTTATCAAACACTTCTTCTCGACTTCACATGTCTTGCAAAATCCTCGAAAGCCTCCCTTGTGGTATACTTGAATGTGTAGCCGAGCTCTTTCTTGATCTTGGCGTTGCTTGCGATCCAGGGATAGCGGATGAGGTTCAGGGTTGAACTGGGGAATTCCGTCATGAAGGTCATGCGAAGGTGCCACATGAGGTTGTTCATGGGCCACAGGAGCCATATGGGGAGCTTGAGAGGCCACCCACCCAGAATGCTGAGCATCTCGACGAAGGTCATGGTGCCGTCCGCCGCGAGGTTATAGATACCCGTTTTTTCATTTTTCAGCAGGAGGTATATGATCTCCACCAGGTCATCTTCGTGAATGTACTGGAACGGAGCGGTCTGAAGCGGAAGGATGCAGATCTTCTTCCTGAGATGTCTTGCCAGGGGGTTGGTGAATCCCTGCCCCACCACGAAGCATGGTCTCACCGTGGTTAAGAGGATCCCCGGGTTGTCCCTCTCAAAGCCCTTCATCCATATTTCGATCTCCTTCTTGTTCTTTCCATAGGTGAAGTCGTCGTTGCCCCGCAGCGGACTTTCTTCGGTGAGAACCGCGGGGTTGTCCGGGTGGAAGCCGTACGCAGTAGCCGAGGAGCAGCCGAGTACCTGCCTTGCCTTGTGCCTGGCCGCCGCAGTGAGAACATTCCTGGTGCCATTGATATTGATGTCCTCCATGAGACCGGCATCATGGATGGGCGGGAGGATGTAGGCGGCATGGATGACGCAGTCGATGTCCCTGTCCATGAACACCTTGTCCAAGGGGTCCCGTACATCGCACCTGATAAATTCGAGTTTTGATGAGGGATATTCCGGCGGTTTGATATCGATGCCCGTGATCCTTTTAACCTCGGGTTTTTCCTCGAACAGCCTCACAAGCCTCTGGCCGAAGTACCCTGCAACCCCGGTAATGAAGATATGCTCCATAAAATCCCTTTCTTATGTAGACCGGATAAACAATGTGGTCCGGACGGGGATGCCGCAGAAGGCAATGGCTGCATCCCCGTGAGGCTGATTCATCCCTTTACTCCACCCAGTTGATTCTGGGAAATTCCCGGTCCACTGGCTTGTCCATAGGAACGGCCGGGTAGCCGATGGTGAGTATCGTTGCCACGGAATCGTAGGGCCACTCAATCCCAAGCTTCTTCCGGAACTTCTTCTTAGTGACAGGATCGAGGTTCAGCGCATTGGAAACGAACCCCACGTAGCACGTGCCGAGGCCCAGGGAATGGGCCGCCAGCACCATGTTCTGCCCGCAGATGCCCATGCCGAGTTGAGGCTCCGAGATGTGGAGGTGGTGGGTGACGAGAAAGATGGCGGCCGGTGCATTGAAGAAGCAGTCCAGATTGCCTTCGCCGTACTTGGGCGTCGAAAGGGCCTGGATCGCGCACATGGGCCTCTGGTCAATCGAGTTGGGCTTGATGAACGCAAGCGCTTTCTTTAAGGATGTCCTGCCCGGGCCCTTGCCCTGGTAGAGCTTGGTGAAGAGGCTGAGGAACTTTATCGTCGAAGCCGAAAGCTCGTCCATGATTTTCCTGTCGGTGAGCACGATGAACTTCCACCCTTGGCAGTTCCCTGCGGACGGCGCAAACCTGCCCGCCTCCAGCACCCGGCTGATGAGCTCCTTCGGCACCGGGTCCTTCTTGTACACCCGCGTGGAGCGGCGGCGGTAAATCACCCTCTCCACGTCGGTCAGCTGGGACTCTATCTCGGCAAACGGCGCGGGCTTGTCCTGCATGAGCGGGTTCGGCATGCCAAGGCCTGCCTCGGGGTAGTCGAAATCATAGGCCCACCTGCCCTTGTCCACGCGGTAGAAGTGCGGGAACTCGAGGGCTTCCTGGGGGCACACCGCCACGCAGTTGTGGCAGGCGATGCAGATCTTGCCGAAGTACTGCATGCCGGTGAATTTCGGCTCCTGCAGGCCGCATCCGAGGCACCTCGTGCTCTCGGCAGCCATCTGCCTGCCGTCCAGGGCGAGGTTCACCTCGGCATCGGTCTCCTTGAGCCGATCTGCTACTCCGAGCTCTGCCGCCGAGGTGCGGGCGATCTTCTTTCTGTCGTCCAGGGGCACTGCCGAGTAGTCGATCTCCTTCTTAACGGGCAGTTCAGCCTTTTTTCCGCTGATGAAGGCATCAATGGCCATGGCCGCCTTCCACCCGGCCCCGATGGCCTGGCTGACCATGCCCGGACCTGTGGCTGCGTCTCCGCCTGCAAATACTCCCTTCTCCTTCGTGGCGCCAAGCGCATCGCCTGCGAGCCATGGAGAGCCGAGCAGCTTTTCGAAGCCCTCTGCCCTGAGGTCCTGTCCCACTGCCGCTATGATCGAATTGAAGGCAACGTCGAACTCGCTCCCCTTGACCGGAACAGGTCTCGGCCTTCCGCTTGCATCAGTAGGCCCCAGTTCCATTTTCCGGCAGGTGAGCCTGCCCTGGCCGTTATTCTCAGCAGCCACTGGCGCGCACAGGTAATCGATCTTCACGCCTTCTGCCATGGCTGCATTGACCTCTTCCCTGTTGGCGGGCATCTCAGAGGCTGTCCTGCGGTAGAGGATGGTCACATCGGAGCCCATCCTGCGGGCCGTGCGAGCGGCATCGATGGCAGTGTTGCCCCCACCGATGACAATTACCCTCTCACCCAGGGCAAGGGGCTTCTTCTCTTTGACGGATCTCAGGAATGCAAGACCCGAATAGACATTGCCCTCCTCGCCTGACATGCCGAGCGCAGTGCTACCCTGGGCACCCGGGGCCACATACACGGCATTGAACTCCTTCTTCAGGTCGTCGATGCTGATGTCCCTGCCCACGGCGACGCCGAGCTTCATGGTGATACCCAGGTCGACGATCCTCTTTATCTCCGCATCCACCACCGCCTCGGGCAGACGGTACCGGGGGATGGCATACGTCAGCATGCCGCCGGGTCTGGAGTCGGCATCAAAGACCGTGATTCCGTATCCGAGACGCGCCAGCTGGTAGGCACACGACATGCCCGAAGGACCGGAGCCGATTACCGCCACCTTTTCCTTGCGGGCTGTTCCCGGCTTCGCGAAGACAAGGCCCTTCTCGATGCCGTAGTCGCCGACAGCGCGCTCCATGCCGTGGATGTTCAGAGCTTCGTCCACACCTTCACGGTTGCAGCCCGCCTCACAAGGGTGCAGGCATACTCTGCCTGTTATTGCAGGAAAGGGATTGGTCTCCGTAATGATCTTCCAGGCCTCTTCCAGGGAACCGCCTTGGGAAAGTATCCCGAGATACTTCCTGATGTCCGTGCCTGCAGGGCAGCGGTGCTGGCACGCCGGGAGCTGAAGGGACGACGGCTCCTTCCTCGGGACCATCTCGATGGTCTGGCAGGGGCACTGCTTGATGCATACCCCACACCCGATGCACTTGTCCGGGTCCACTTTGATGGAGAAAGGTCGGGTGGTGACCGGAGGATCATTCAAAAACCGGAATTTGCTCGACTGAAAATCTTTGGACATTGACTTCCTCCTTTTCATCTGAGCCTGTCCGGCCATGCCGCGAAGGCCCTCCTTAATGATCAACAATGATCAACGAACAGCGGGACCATGGCAGCCCTAACCTGGAGCCGCCATGGTCTCTGCAGTGCGTCATACCTTTTCGAACAGATGGATTGTCATGGAGGCTTCCTCCACACCGAGATTGCCTCCTCCGTTCTCCGTGAGGCCGATGCGTGCGCCCTGAACCTGGCGTTTTCCTGCCTCGCCCCTGAGCTGCGTCACCACCTCGTGGATCTGGGCGAGCCCGGATGCCCCGATCGGGTGCCCCCTGCACTCGAGCCCTCCGCTCGTATTCACCGGAATCTTCCCGCCCAGCGTGGTGGCCCCTGACTCTGCCAAAGGCCCGCCCTCGCCCGGAGCGCAGAAGCCCATGGCCTCGTACTGGTGTAGCTCGCCGTAGGCCGTTGCATCATGGAGCTCGGCAACGTTGAGATCGTCTGGTCCAAGACCGGCGATCTCGTAGGCCTTTTTCGAGAGCCGCTCGCCGATGTCGATGCCGTCGATGTCACGATCGGTTCCCGAGCCGAGGACCGAGGCGAGTATCCTCACCGGACGCATTCCGCTTATCTTCTTCAGATAACGCTCCGAGCACAGGATCGCCGCCGCCGCCCCGTCTCCCACAGGCGCACACATGGGAACCGTAAGCGGGTAGGTGACAGGCCTGGCGTTCATGACCTCCTCAACGGTCATGGCCTCCTGGAACTGGGCCTTGGGGTTGAGCGAACCGTGATAGTGGTTCTTGGCACAGATCACCGAGAGCTGCTTCTTGGTGGACCCGTATTTCTTCATGTGCCAGCGGGCGCCCATGGCATAGGCATCCATGAAGATGCTCCTGCCTTCACCCGGAGGAGTCTCGCCGTCAGGCAGCTTGAAATCGAGCTTCTTGTTGAGTTCCATGAACATGTTGATGTGGGACTCGAAGTTTTCCACGTCCATACAGGTGGCGTATGCGCTCAATGACATGGCCTTGTTCTGGTGGGTAATTTTTTCGGACCCGAGCGCCAGCACCACGTCGTACATGCCTGCCCTGATGGCTGTGTATCCGAGATGAAACGCAGTGGAGGCGCCTGCGCAGGCGTTCTCACAGTTCACTATGGGTATTCCCCTTAAGCCCGCGTCCCAGAGCATGACCTCGCCCCTGATGGAATGCTGGTTCGCAAACATGCCCCAGAAGGTGTTCGCCACATAGGCTGCCTGGATATCGTCCTTGACAAGCCCGGCATCAGCGAGGACCAGACCCAGGGCATCATTTGCCATCGCCCTCACCGAGCCGTCAAGATACTTGCCGAACCGTATCATGCCGACGCCGATCACATAGACATTGTCCATTTGCATCTCCTTTTCATTATTGTGTGGAATCCGGTTCCTGTTATGTTCTCAGGTAAGTTTTTGCCCCTGCTCAGCTCCCGTAAGGGATCTCCCCGTGGAGGAGCTCGTGGCCGACGGCCAGGGTCAGGCTCTCGTTGGAGCCGTCCTCGATCCTGGTGGAGGTGATGTCGCGGAAGAGCTTCTCGATGTAGTACTCCTTGGTGAGCCCGTTGCCGCCGAAGATCTGGACCGCGTTCTGGGCCACGTCGAAGGCGATCCTGGAACAGTAGATCTTGGAGGCCATGGAGTACGTGGTGTTGGGCGGGAAGCTCCAGAGATTGTAGGTCATGACGTTGCGTGAGAGCTGCCTGGCTGCCTCGATGCTGATGAACATCTCGGCCAGCCTCCGCTGCACGTCCTGGTGCTCGCACAGCAGCTTGCCGCCCTGGACCCGCTCCTTGGTATAGGTGAGTGTCTCTTCGAAGGCGGCCCTGGCTCCGCCGAGGCACATGATGGCCATGTGGGCGTTCGCGGCTCCGAGCACGAGGTCGGTCATCTGCTCGTAGGAATCCGACACGCAGAAGATGCGCTCCTTGGGCACCCTCACGTCGTCGAAATAGATCTCGCCCTGGGTCAGATCACGCTGTCCTATCTTTTCCAGGGTCTTTCCCCTGCTTACGCCGGGGACGTTGAGATCGGCTATGGCTATGCCGCCCCCGGCAAGACCCATGGAGGAATCCGTACCGAAGAAGAGCAGGGCCATAGACGCCGTTGTCCCGTTGGAGACCCAGGCGGCCTTCTGTCCGTTCAGTATCCAGTCGTCGCCGTCCTTCTTGCCCACGAGCTGGTGGCTGATCTTGGGGTTGTGGAAATGCGGCTGGTAGGGCGTGAGGATGTCGGAGCCGTGCTCCGGCTCGGTAATGGCCCAGCACCCGAGCATGGAGCAGTCTTTGTCTGCAACGTAAGGCTTTATGAGGATGTCCTCGAGCTGGGGATACTCGGCCATGATCATGTTGGCGAAGAAGGTTGGAAAGACATCCACCCCGCAGGCAACCGCAAGGCCGATGCTCCCTGCCGCCATCTCCTCGAAGAAGATGTGGAGGCCAAGGGGGTCAAGCCCGATTCCGCCATATTCCTCCGGGATGAAGATGGTGTGGTATCCAAGCTCGTGCGCCTTCTGCAAGCAGGTCCAGTAAGGCGATCCCTTCCTGGCCACGTCTTCCGCACTCATTTTGTCGAGCTCGATGGATGCCGGCCTTATTACTTCGGTGGCAAACTTCCGAACGGCCTTCTTCAGGGCCTCGTGGTCGTCGCTCATCTGAATGGGTTCTGCAATCTGCAAATCGAGAAAATCATATGCCATGATATCCGCTCCTTATTTTTATGTTGTCGTCGTATCTAGAATCTGAAGACGTTTGCCGCTTCCTTGCTGAACTCGTCGCGCAGCACGCGGTCGAGGTTCTTCTCGGAGGCGGTCTTGGGGATCTCGTCCACTATCTGGAGGAATTGGGGGATGTATCCCTTTTCCAGGGTCTTCTCGAGTTCCTTCGAGATTTTCTTCACATCGAGCTTTGCCCCCGATGCCGGGACCACTGCGGCCACGATGTCGCTTTCGCCGGGAGAACCGGATTCCGCGGGGATGCCGTACACGCAGACATCGCTCACGTAACCGAGGTCTGCGATGGCCTTCTCCACGTACTCGGGCAGGATGAAGTCGCCCTGTCGGCGCAGCCCCCCGCCCTTGCGGAAGTCGAAGAAGAGCCAGCCGTACTCGTCCTTGTGGCACATGTCGCCGGTGCGGAGCACGCCGCCCCTCGTCTTTTCCTCGGAGGCCTTCTTCTTGCCAAGGTACTCCACCTCCACCTTGCCCTGCTTCTGGGCCACGACCAGCTCCCCTATCTCGCCCGGGGCGCACTCGGAATCGTCGTCACGGATGATCGTCATATCCATGAGCCCTTCGATGGGCTTGCCGAAAGAACCGACGGGACCGGTACCCGGTGCGTTGTGGGCGAACCCCCCTTCCACCGCGCCGTACCACTCGTGGATCTTCACGTTGTAGCGCTTCTCGAAGTCCTCCCAGATGCTCCGGGGTGTGCCTGCGCTGAGCACCTTGCGCACCGGGTTGTCTGTGTCGTCGGCCTTTTTCGGCTCGCTGTAGATGCCCATCATCATGCCGCCCAGAAGAGAAAACGTAGTACAGCCATGCTTCCTGCATACGTCCCAGAGCCTGCTCTTGGTGAACTTGCGGCTGATTACCGAGGGGATGTTCAGCATGAGGGAGGGTATGAGGGTCACGGACTGGGCGTTGCCGTGGGTCAGTGACAGCCCGGTGTAGAGTTTTTCGTCCTGAGCATACTGCCAGATGAACTGGGCGAGCATGGTGAACTGGGGCATTCTGTGTGCCTTGATGACCACGCCCTTGGGATCGCCCGTGGTGCCGGAGGTGTAGATGACCTCGAAGGGCGTGTTGATCTCCCGGTTCATATCGCCGGGCAGGCCGACCTCGGGGCCCGCAAGGATCTCGTTCAGGGACGGGTGATGGTTCGAGGCAGGCTTACTGAAGCCCTCCTTGTGGGAAACGCCGATGACCTTGACGTCCTTGAGCTCGGAGAGCGATTTCTCCACGTCATCGCTGAACTCGCTGGTGTAGATGATGCCCTTCGAGTTCGAATCCCTGATCTGGTAGCTGAGCTTGCTCCCTTTGGAACGCGGGTCGATGGGCACGACCACGGCACCGGTTATAGATGCTGCAAGCATAGTATAGAGAAACTCGGGGTGGTTGCGCATGACGAGGCTGAAGCGGTCTCCCTTTCCGATGCCCGCGGCCTGGATCGCTTTCGCCACCTTGCACCCGTTCACGAACAGGTCTTTATACGTCACTACCTCGTCTTTCAGATTCTCGCCGTTTTCGAATGTAACAACCGGGAAATCCGGCATCTTTTCACACTTTGCCATCACTTCATCAGAAAACAGTCCTGCCACATGTTTTCTTGACATAAATCCTCCTCGTTTCTTGATGTTTTGGAACCCTGCACTTCCTGCGTCGGCCTGCGAGCTGTCAGATGCCGAATTTCTTCATGTATTCCGGATACATCTCATAGGCAGGCTTGAGCACGGGCAGGAGCTTCATGATCTTTGCGATATTGCCCTTTGATTTTATCTTGCGCATGGCAAGCGCCACAGGCAGGCTCAGGTCCTTCTTCCAGAAGGCATGGCAGACATCGCCGGCGAGCTGCATGGTGACGTCCGCCTTGAGTTTCTGCTCGCCGAACTCCACGCCGTCCGGACCCACCCAGATGATGGCGCTTGGATCGGAGATCTCGAACTTGATCTGCACACCGGCATCTTTCAATGATGTGCTGAATTCGGGCTTGTCATTGAGCGCCTTCCAGAACCCCCCCAGAACTTCATACAGATTGTCCGTATCTTTAAAAACCGTCATATAACCCTCCATTTTGAAATTTGAAGTGGCCCGTCTCCGGGTGTCTTATTTTCAGTAATGGGAGGGTAACCCCGAGGGAGTTCTTAAACAATGTGGGGCGGGGACAATTGTATTGTTACCAACGGTCATATAATAATACAAAATTACAAAACATCATATATATTTAAAATTATAGAAGATATTAATGATATCATGCGGCAAGATCAAGACGTGGCCTGAAATAACAACCATCCTGGCCCAATATCATAATGACGATTCATCCTTATCTATATATAATGCAATTAATACATAAAATATTGCCGATGTTTTTTAGATGCTTGGTTTGAGTCCGTATATGCACGACTGATAAATACAGGTGATTCATGGGCAATTCGGAATCAATGGGAAAAGGTACTGCAGCCGGGCAAAAGTTTATTTGTCCTGGATTCCGGAATTCGGCGCAGGAGATGCCCGGTGGATATAGTTTGACAAAACAGGCTCCCGACCATGATGCAATCCATCTGAAGTCAAACAACCTGCTGCCCCTCTACCGCTCCATAAACAGTGTGACCATACTGGCTGATTACGCCGGGAAGTACGGTATAGAGAGCGACCTGCTGCTGGCCGGCAGCGGAATTCAATCCCATGACCTGCACGACCCGGAGATGCTCATCACCCCCAGACAGGAAATGATGGTGTTCAGGAGAATCATTGAGTTGATCCCGGATCCGAAGCTGGGTCTGAACGTAGGGGGGAAATACAACATCAGTGCAAACGGCAAGGTTGCGATACCGGCCACGTTCTGCAACACCTTCCTGGATTTCGTCAAGATGATGTTCCGCTACATCGAGGTGACCTTATCCTATTTCCGTTACGACCTGATAGTTAAAGGCAACCTCGCGGTCCTGAAGAAGGAGGAGCTCATAGACCTGGGGGATCTGCGCCGCTTTATAACCGACAGAGAGCTGATGTCGGTGTACATGATGTGTTCCTCCGCCCTCGGTTTCCCCATCCTGTTCAATGAGATACGGCTCACCTACCCGAGGCCGGACCATGCATCCTACTTCAAGGAAATCTTCTTCTGCCCGGTCACCTTCGATGCGGATGAAAGCATGATCAGCTTCGACAAGAGATTTCTGTTCATGCCCCTGCCCATGGCGAACCCTCTGGCCCGGAATGCATACGAGAAAGAATGCAAAAGGGTATACCTCCGCTTGAAGTACCAGGGAACCACCCTGGACAGGATCCGGCAGGAATTGTTGTTTCCGGATGAAGAATTTCCTTCTTTTGAGCAACTTGCCCGCCGGTTAAACATTTCTCCAAGGACGCTCCGGCGTCACTTGACTGCAGAGGGTACATCATTCAAGAAGCTGTTAAACGATATTCGTAAAGAGAAAGCTATCGAACTGCTCAATACCACGAACTTCTCCATCGAAAGGATCGCCACCGAGCTTGGCTACAGCGATGTCCCGAACTTTTACCATGCCTTCAAGGTCTGGACGGGCACCACACCCAGCAACTGGCGGAAAATGAAGCAGTAGTAGTGGTAAAAAACCTCCTTGATTCAGTCCTCAAACCGCTGTCCGGGTTTCCTATCCGATAATTCCTATCTGATAAAGCCATCATAAAAATAATCCTTGACAGAAACGGGGTAATCAGTAGAATGGTCCAATGGTCGGACCACCGAACCAATAATGAGGAGAAAGAGATGGCAACCCTGACTTTTGCACGGCCGCTGACGCGGAGCAAGCTTTCCGAAGAGATAGAGAACATCCTGTTGAAGGGCATCATCACGGGCGAGCTGCGCGCTGGGGAGAAGCTCCCTGCGGAAAGGGACCTCGCGCACGAGCTCGATGTCAACAGGTCCACGGTCAGGGCGGGCCTGAGCAAGCTCGAATCGCTGGACCTCATCGAGATCCGCCACGGCGACGGGGTGTACGTGAAGGATTTCCGCGAGAGCGGGAACCTCGAGCTCATCAGGGCCATGGTCCGGATCGACGAGCAGCAGCGCGACAGCATCATCGCCACGCTCCTTGAGTTCCGCACGATAATCGGCCCCCAGATGGCCTCGCTCGCGGCAGTCAACAGGACGGACGAACATCTTGCGAACCTGGAAGAGGTGATCAAGGATAAAGAGCTTTCCGTTCTGGAGAAGGACATCAAGGTGCATCACATCATCGCCCTGGCAAGCGCCAACACCCTGTATCTCTTCCTGCTGAACTTCTTCAACAAGTTCATGACGGAGTTCGGACATCTCTATTTCGATTGTCCGAAAAACAGGGAGCGCTCGGTGCGTTTCCATGAGGACATATACCAGGCCCTTCGTAAACAGGATGCGGGAAAAGCCGCTAAGATCATGGGAGATGTCATGAAATATTCAGAAGACGTAGTGATCGCTAATTTGCAGAACGTTAAGAAACCAAGGAGGTAAGGACATGGACAGGTTCATTGAAAACCATGCGGATGAACGCTTTGACGTGATCGTAATCGGAGGCGGGATTACCGGCGCTTCCGTTGCCTACGATGCCGCAAGCCGCGGGCTGAAGACCGCGCTGGTGGAAAAGAAGGATTTTTCCGGCGCCACCTCGTCGGCAACCTCCAAGCTCATCCACGGCGGCTTGCGCTATCTGGCGAACATGGAGTTCTCCCTGGTGAGGGAATCGCTCAAGGAGAGGAAGATCCTCGAAGATATCGCGCCGAACTTTGTGTATCCGTTCCCCATGCTCATGACTCACTACAAGTCCACGCTCAAGAACAGCAAGTGGATCATAAAAGCCGGGCTCACCCTCTACGACATACTCTCCTACGATCGCGGCAGCACCTGGGACAAGAGCAAGAAGATCCCGCTGCACAAGACCATATCCACCAAAAAAGCCCTCGAGATGCAGCCGTGCCTGAAAGAGCAGGGGCTTACCGGCGCTTCGATCTTTTACGACTGCATGAGCATCTTCCCCGAGCGCCTCACGCTCGCATTCATCAGATCCGCAATAGCCTTCGGCGCAAAGGTCTCGAACTATACGAAGGTGGACGGGTTCGTTCTCGACGATTCGAACAGGGTAGGAGGGGTGAAGGTCACGGATGTCCTGAACGACACCCAGCACGAGATCCGGGGAGACATCACCATCAACTGCGGAGGCCCCTGGGCCGACATCATCCTCGGAGTGGCGAAAAAAGGCGAGGTGAACGAGACGCTCCGCCGCTCCGAAGGGATCCACATCATAACGGAGCAGAAGGTCTGCGACGGCAGCGTGGTGGCGTCCATGACGCCCAAGGGCAGGCACTTCTTCCTGATCCCCTGGCGGGGGCATACCCTTATCGGCACCACGGACAAGGAATACGTCGGGAGCCCGGACGAGTACAGAGTGACCAAAGAGAGCATCGTGGAGCTTATCGACGAGGTGAACTCCACCTTCGGCGAGGGCTTCATAAAGTTCGAAGAGGTAAAGCATACCTACGGCGGCCTGCGCCCCCTGGTGGAGGAACAGACCGAGGGCACATACGAGTCTTCCAGAAAGTACGAGATCTACGACAACGCCGAAGACGGCCTCGAAGGCCTCATAACCGTTGAAGGCGGCAAGTATACCACCAGCAGGAACCTGGCCCAGAAGGTGATGGATCTGGTGTGGCAGAAGACGAGCAAGCCCATGGGCCAGGCAATAACGGCCATGCGGTATCTCAACGGCTGCGAGATCCGGGACATAAAGACGTTCATCGAAGAAGCCAAACGCAAGCACCCGCGCTTCGGTGCCGGCACCCTCGAGTATGTGGCCAGGCACTACGGCAACGAATATGAAAAGGTTCTCGGCATAGCGGAGAAAGATAAAAAGTATGCGCAAGTCGTCACCCATGACGGCGAAATCCTGGCCGAGGTCGTGTATGCGATACGCCATGAGATGGCCAGGTCCTTGAGCGATATCGTGCTGAGGAGAACCGGCATCGCAACGCTCGGCAACCCGGGTGATGACATCCTCCGTGAAGTCGCCGCCATCGCCGCCGAAGAGCTCGGCTGGGACGAAGGGAGAAAAGCGCGGGAGCTGAAGGACACGGCCGGCCTGCTGGCTATCCCCGGCATGGGGGCGGAAAGCGGAGCGGAAGCAAAACCCGGGAGGAAGCGATGACAGCGAAAAAAGGGTTCCAGCCCCACTGGACGGAAACAGCCCCGAAGCAAGGCACCATCAGGTCTATCGTGAAGTACGGCAGCCGGGATGCCTTCAAGCACCCGAGCCATGGATGGGTCCATATGATGATGGACGAGTTCGCCATGAGCGAGGAGGACTTCAGCCGCAAGGTGGAAGAGGGCAACACCGAGGTGACGCTCTCGCAGCCGGTGTCTCTCGACGCAAAGCATATCGAGCGCTTCCGGGAAATTGTGGGGAAGGAAAACGTCGAAACCGACAGCTACAGCAGGGTGAAGTATGCCTACGGCAAAACCACCGAAGAGCTCATGGAGCTTCGCAAAGGCATCATCCGCGAGGTGGCCGACGCTGTTGTGCACCCGAGGGATAAGGAAGACATCAAGAGTCTGGTCGTCTACTGCAACGAGCACCGCATTCCCATGTATGTCTTCGCCGCCGGATCTTCGGTGAATTTCGGCGTGAGGCCGGCGAAAGGCGGCGTGACGCTGGTCGTCAGCACCCACATGAACAAGCTCCTCGGAATAAACGAGGCTGATCAGACCGCCCGGGTCCAGCCCGGCATGTTCGGCCCCGCTTACGAAGACGCGCTCAACCGGGCGCCGCAGCTGTACGGCGCAAAAAAGAAATATACCTGCGGGCACTTCCCCCAGTCGTTCGAGTACTCGACGGTAGGAGGCTGGATCGTCACGCTCGGATCGGGACAGGCCTCGACCTATTACGGCGATGCCTGCGACCTCGTGATCAGCCAGGAATACGTGACCCCGGCAGGCACCTTTAAAACCCGCGAGTTTCCGGCGTCGGCAACGGGTCCGAAGGTGAGCGACATCATGAAGGGCTCGGAAGGGACGTACGGCATCCTCGTGGAAGCGACCATGAAGATCTACCGTTTCATGCCCGAGAACAGGAAGTACTTCAGCTTCATGTTCCCCTCGTGGGACGCGGCGGTCGAGGCGAGCAGGGAGGTCATGCAGGCCGAGTTCGGAAAGCCCGCCATTTTCAGGATCTCCGACCCGGAAGAGACCGACCGGGGATTGAAGCTCTACGGCATCCCTTCATTCGTGGACAGGTACCTCGTGAAGAAGGGCTTCATGCCCATGGAGCGCTGCCTGTGCCTGGGCACCGCCGAGGGGGATGCAAGCTATACGAAGCTGGTCAAGAAAAAGATCAGGAAGGTATGCAGCTCCTACGGCGCTTTGTATCTGACGGGCTATGCGGCAAAGAAATGGGAGAAGACCCGGTACACCGAGCCCTACATGCGCGAGGACCTGCAGGATTACGGCATCCAGATCGACACGCTGGAGGCGAGCGTCACCTGGGCCAATCTTCATCAGGTTCACCAGGGGGTACGGGCGTTCATCAAGAACAGGCCCGGAACCATGTGCATGACCCACGCCTCCCACTTCTATCCCCAGGGCACGAACCTGTATTTCATCTTTATCATGAGGACCACCGATGTCGATGAATTCAGGCTCTTCCAGCGGGGCGTCATCGAGTCGATCATGGAGAACGGCGCGTCTCTGAGCCATCATCACGGTATCGGCCGCATGATGGGGCAGTATCTCGACGGATATCTGGGGACCGAGCAGATGGAAGTGCTGCGGGCGTTGAAGAGGCATTTCGACCCGAACGGCATCATGAACCCGGGCGGTCAGCTGGGCCTCGACCTGCCGGAAGATGAGCGGGTGCACCCGAAATAGCCTGCCGTGCAGGAATGACCGCCTGCCGCGAGGCCTCAGAGGGGCGGAAGGTTCCTCATACTGCTCGCAATGATGTAGACCCCCAGGGAAAGCACGAACACGCCGAAGGCAAGGCGCATGTATGCCTCGGGTATCCTGTTTGCAAAGTACGAACTGATCCAGGCCCCTAAGAAAAGCCCCAGGGCTACGACGAATGCGGAGCGGAGGTCCACGTGCCCGTTGCGGTAGTACTCGATAACGGCGCCGAGGCCCACGGGCGGCAGCAGGATCGCGAGGCTGGTTCCGATTGCGCTGTGCTGGGAAAATCCGAAGAGATACACCAGTGCGGGCACGATGATGACGCCGCCGCCGCCGATGCCGAACATGCCGGACATGATCCCCGATACTAACCCGACCGCAGCGAGAACGACGATGCCTGCTCCATGAACCATGAACACCTCCCCTCAAAAAAACGTGTCTATGAGATCAAGAATAATCAAAGGGAGCGGAACATGCCAATAAAAAACGTTTTTATGGTCACGGCAAGGAGAACGGCCCAGCCGCTGTTCCATGCGGGCCGAAGATTTCTTTAGGAAAGGTGCTGCCTTATGATCTCCTGCAGTTTCTCCGCAGAGAAAGGCTTGCGGATAAATCCCGTGGCCCCGGCCTGCCGGGCCAGATCTTCCTGGGAGGACTCCGACTCCGTAGTGCTCATCAGGATCGGAATATCCGCGTGTCCCGGCATGCAGCGCACGTGGTCGATGAACTCTATCCCGTCCATAACCGGCATGTTCATGTCGGTTATGACCAGGCAGGGCTTTTCACTGCCCGAGAGGATATCCAGGGCTTCCTTGCCGTTTTCGGCAACCGATATCTTCATGCCCATGGACGAGGCGACGCTCCGGTAAAAGTTCAGCATGGCCCTTGAATCGTCGACCGCGAGGATATGGCGGCCGCCCGTCTTCCCGGGGACGCCGGCGAGCGCCCGGGCATCGGACACGGCCCTGTCCGATGGCATAGATTGCAGCTTCTCACGGAACAGACCTGTGAGCTCCTCGTCCCGGGAATCCCGGACTTCTCCGATAAGCAGCGCGGCGACCGTTTCGTTGCCCGCATAAAGAGACTCGAAAATGTTCAGCGACCTTGAGGCGATGACGGCTTTTGCCAGCTTCGCGCCGTGCTCTTTTTCCGCCAGGATGGTCCCCGAGATCTTTTCGACGATCCAGGGGTTCAAATGCGTATCGAGGGAAGAAGCCACTGCGATGAGAACCATTTCATCGGTCTCTTCCAGGGCGTCGGCAAGGCAGACCAGGCTTGTCATCCCCGGGATTTTTCCCAGCGCCTCGTAAATGGAGAAACGGATGTTGGGATGAGGGGCAAGACCCTTGTCCAGGGCCTTGACGAGCGTGTCCCCTGCCTCCCGGGTGCCGATGCGCCCGAGAACGTCGGCGGCAAGTATCTTTTCGTCCACATCTCCGTGCTGAAAGACGGAAGCCAGGGCCGGAACGGCCGAGGGGCCGAGGTTTACCAGTTCCTGATGGATCAGCCTGCGTGCCGCCGGATTGAGGTGGTGCACCTTTGATGCAAGAAAAGAGACTGCCTCCTTGTCTTTGATCCTGGCCAGGGCCCTGATGGCGCTTGCTGCAGGCAGGTCGCACTCTCCGCCGAAGGTGTTCGTCTCGGCCTCTGAAACGATTTCGCACATGCGGCCTGTTGACGACACGTCGCCGGCAGCCCCGAGAATTTCAATACACTGGGAGGATACGAGCGGGTCTTCGTAATCCATGCATCTTTTGAAAAGATCGAGGGCTGCGGGCGGCTGCACCTGAGAAAGAGAAGTGATTACGGCAAAGAGCAGCCCGTAATCTTTTCTGTCAATGGCTTTGTCCGCTATCCTCAGGAGGGCGTCCCCGGTCGATTCGAATGCCTTCTGCCCGGCCACCTCGATGCAGATCCTCTGTACCTCGGGGTTCTGAGATTCGAGAAACAGGGCCGTATGGTCCTCGCTCCCTGCGAACAAGGATTTCACGGTATCTCTGATAACCAGTCCGATGGCATCGTGCCGTGAGATCTTCTCGAAAAGGCCTATGATCTCGGGAATAGATTCATAGCTTTTATTTTGAGCAAGCGAGCCCATGAGGGAAACCTGTTCAATGAAATCTTTCGACTCGAAATCTCCAAGCTGTGACATACGTTTCTCCTCAGACTGTCTCGTGAAGAACGCTATTCCTCGAAGCAGACCTCAAAGGTGAAATCTCCGTTTTCCGTGCTGAACGGGACGGCTATGATCGGGTGTGATGTCATATGGCAGATGGTATGGTTTTTTCCGGTGATCACCGTGGGGATAGCGCCCTTGATGGTTTTGCCCATTGTCTGGAGCTGTTTGCGGCCGTGTCCCGAAACGATGTTGAGGATTTCTCCGACCGCGTCCTTGACCTCGTCGTTGATCTCATCGATTTCTTCGCCGAACATCTTGGAGACGATCTTGAGGATGCATTTCTTCGTGAAGGTAACCGATATCGTTCCCCTGGCCTCTCCGCTCAGTCCCACGATCCCGGAGACATCGCCCTGGGCAACGAAATCTTTTTTCAGATAAGGCGCTCCCACATGGGCATTGGTGAAGGCGAGCGATGACAACACATAGATCGTCGCATCGATAAAGGGATTCACCATATGTACATCCATACTGTTCCTCACCGTTTCATTGATCGGGTTCTCTCTCGGTCATATCGGCAACGGCAAATTGAATATTGAACGATAAATTGAGCTAAATTAGTATGATGCCCGGTATGAGCAGAGGGTGTATGCGGCAATTCCGAAGGCCACGGATGCATTCAGGGAGGTTTTCGTCCCGCTCATGGGGATGTAGAGAACCTTATCGCAGAGGCGCAGAATCGCCGGATCGACGCCCGATATCTCGTTGCCCACGATCAATACCACAGGCGGTCCGTCCATATCCCCCAGCGCTTCCTGCAGGGGCAGGGAGGCGTCTCCTCCCTCCAGCGCCCACAGCCTGCTGCCTGACTCTTTGAGGCCCTGGGCTGCCAGGAGACCGTTTCTCC
Organism: Syntrophaceae bacterium UBA6087; assembly: GCA_002448235.1. GTDB lineage: Bacteria > Desulfobacterota > Desulfomonilia > UBA1062 > UBA1062 > Phosphitivorax. The sequence continues at coordinate 87,660 of DIXF01000017.1, read as the reverse complement.
GGTAGGTCCAGGGCACGGCTTTTTGTGCGCCGAGTGCGGTTTTCGCAAGCCGGGGATTGTCCGGCGTGGGGGTCATGCCGCAGAGATGGAGGTGGGAGACCCCTGTGCCGTCGGACGTCCTGAACATGGATCCCACGTTGTAGAGGCTGCGGATATTGTCCAGGAGAGCCTCGATGCGGGGCCCTCCCGATCTGCTACCCCCGTTCTTCACGAGCTGCTCTTCGTAGGGAAGGGTAACCGGCCTGGTGGGGAAGCCGCACAGGGGACACCTGTCCTTCAACCCTTGGCGCTCGACAACGGGAAACCTCATCCTGCACGAAGGGCTTTCACATTCCATGACAATATGCCGGATCACGCCGTCCATGCTCTGAAGGTTACCATATGCGGGAGGGGCCGGGCAAACGGAACCGTCCCGTCTTTTTTTACATGAGAAAGGCCGGTTTGGATCGCCCGGCCCGGTCGTGACGGCATTGAACTGAAAAAAGAGCTTTTATAAGGAAAGGCTATTCCTCTATGCAGATCTCGATGGTGAATCCGCCGTTGTCGGTTTCGAAAGTGACGGCAACGATCGGCTGCTTGGTGATATGGGTGATGGTATGGTTCTTCCCGGCTATTACGGTGGGTATGGCGCCTTTCAGGAGCTTGCCGGTAGTCTCGAGCTTTTTCCTCGCCTGGCCGGAGACGATGTTGAGAATCTCTCCGACCGCGTCCTTGACCTCGTCGTTGATCTCCTTGATCTCTTCGCCGAACATATTGCTGACGATTGCAAGGATGCACTCCTCGGTGAAACTCACGGAGATGGTCCCGCTCGCCTCGCCGATCAGGCCCACAATACCGGTCACATCTCCCTTGGCGACGGCGTCTTTCTTCAGGTATGGTTTTCCTGCAACGGCCTTTGTAAAGGCCATGCTCGACAGCACGTGAAGGGTCGCTTCGATAAAGGGATTTACCAGCTTAACATCCATGGCGTCCTCTCTGATGAAAGTTTAGTATTCATTTTTTACACTATCGGCCAACGGCATCGATAAAATTAGCACGAGATGAAGCCGCGGCATTGTTTCATATAAAAATCTCTCCGGCCGGTCAGGAACTTCCCGCCTGCTCGTCGTACGGGACTTCGAGACCTTCGTTTCCGATCGCTGCCTCCGGATGCGGACCGGCGCTCCACAACTGGGATACGAGCATGCCCAGCAGCATCAGCGAACACCCGGCAAGCTGTCTCGTCGAGAGCTGCTCGCTCAGTATCATCCATCCTCCAAGTGCCGCGAAGACCGATTCCAGGCTCATGAGTATCGCTGCATGAGCGCTGGGCGCCTCTCTCTGTCCGACGATCTGAAGGGTATAGGCAATGCCTACGGATATGGCCCCGCCATAGAATATGGGCCACGCGGCGCTGCGGAGCGATTCTTCGGTAATGGACTCGCTGAAGGCTGCAGTCGCCAGGCTCAACACCGCACACGCCGAATACTGGAAAAACGCGAGCCTGAAAGAATCCATGCTCGGCGAGTACCGGCCGATGACGATGACGTGCCCTGCCCAGAAAAAGGCCCCGATAAAGACCATGAAGTCTCCATAGGAGATTTTGAACGTATTCGTCACGCTCAGGAGATACAACCCCGATGCGGCCAGCACGACGCCGATCCAGGTTCCCCTGGAGGTCTTCTGGCTGAAGAACAGGCCGAGAAGAGGGACGAGCACGACATAAAGGCCGGTGATGAATCCGGCATTGCCCGCGGTGGTATACACGAGCCCCATCTGCTGGCACGATGCGCCGGCAAAAAGCAGGCAGCCGGCCATAAGCCCGACCTTGAGCATGCTCCCTGGCCCGGCGGTTTTCTGCACCGGCCCCTTCCTCCGCATGCCGGTGAAGACGACGACCGGAAGAAGCACCAACGCGCCGAGGGCAAAGCGGGCCCCGTTAAAGGTGAAGGGTCCGACGTCCTCCATCCCGATACGCTGCGCCACGAAGGCAAAGCCCCAGATCAGAGCCGTGATGAAGAGCAGCAGGTCGGACCGCAGGGCGCGTACGTTCATGAACGGGGGAGGTCAGCTTTTTACCGGCGGGACAGGCTGCCGAAGCGGGGTCTCCGCAAAGAACCTGCTTGCCGAGCGAACGAACGAACCGGGGGTGGGGGGAGCGCTTCCTTCGAGGTAGATACCCGTGGCCTTGAGCCTTTCTATCATGCCTAAGGCATCGTCGTTGCTGCAGCCCCGTTTTTTGTGGAGGAATACGATCCTGAGCACCAGGGTGTCGGTGACCATCCTCCGGATATCCGTATCGTCTTTGAGCAGGGGGATCTCTTTGTCTATCCGGTCCCGGTTCTGCTCTATGAAAAGCTTCATCTGTCCGTCTTCGCCCGGAATGGAGAGCAGGGTCCGTGCAACGGCCATGGCAAGGAGAGACGCGGGCTTTTCCTCTTCGTCGGCGGCATACCTGGCGTAGAGACGCCCGTAAACCCCTGCAAGGACTTGCTTTTCGGCGCGGAGGAGATCCTCCGCAGAGGGTACTGACTTGCTGCAGTTCATGGCCGGAACCTCTCGCCTCCCATGCTTTTTATAATCGCACAGGAGTCTAACCAAGATCCCGGATAAAGGCAACCTCGTATTGTTCTTTCCCGGAAAGGGACCGATACGCCTGGCCTCTTTTCCCCGGGCGATCGCATTGCCGTCGTTGTTATCCATGCGCGGGAAATAAATACTTCACTGTGCGTTTGGAGCGCGGCACATCTTAAGTGTCCAAGAATCCAACCCCTTGGGCTTCCCCCGGCCGAGCCCTCTTTGCTGCCGGGAAATCCGCATGTATATTTGCTCTTGCCAGCAACCACGAGATAATTTATAGCCGGAGCCGTGGAGGTAGCATATGGGTATTGCCGCTCTCTTGGATTTGAATGTATACGTCTGGGTTATCCTGCCTGTCCTCATTTTTCTCGGAAGGATCCTGGATGTGAGTCTGGGGACTATACGGATTATCTTTATCGCGCGGAACCTGAGGTATATCGCTCCGATCATCGGATTTTTCGAGGTCATGATATGGCTCCTCGCAGTCAGGCAGATCATGCAGGGCGACCACATCAACGTCGCCTGCTTCGTCGCATACTCCGCCGGGTTTGCCTCCGGCACCTACGTCGGCATGTATCTGGAAAACCTTCTGTCCATCGGGAAGGTCCTGATCAGGGTCATTACCCGCAATGACTCCAAAGAGCTGGTTGACTGTCTGAAGGCAGCCGGCTTCGGCCTGACCTGCGTGGGCGCCGAAGGGTCCACCGGGCCGGTAAACCTGATATTCTCCGTGGTGGAGCGCCACGACATCTCGCGCATCATCAAGATTATCGAGCAGTTCAGCCCGCATGCCTTCTACACCATCGAAGACGTGCGGTTCGTGAGCGAAAGCGTGTGCCCGTTCCGGGTCAAGGAGTCGAGGATGCCCCTGTGGCTTCCGAACTCCCGGAGAAGGGCCGCATAAGAGCATCGAGAAAGATTCCGGCAGCGCTTCCCCCTGTTTTGGAGATCGGCCGGGACACGGGCTTTTCGGGGAGGGGAAATATTTCTTGACGAGGTACTCCAATGCGTGTAATTGGATAAACCAATTATATGAAAATGACGAGCGCCCATTCAGCCCAATGCAGGGACTCCCGACTCGCGGGCAACGATAAACCGCTCCCGAGGCGGATAGCGGACATGCTCCTCGCGCGCATCTTCGTGGGCGAGTTAAAGCCCGGAGACAAGCTCCCGCCCGACCGCGTCCTGGCAGAGCAGCTCGGGGTGGACCGCACCTCGCTGCGTGCGGCCTTGAGCGAGCTCGCCGGCAGGAACATCGTCCGCGCGGTCCAGGGATCGGGCGTGGTCGTGCTCGACTACCGCGAGCATGCAGGGCTCGACTTTCTCGACGCCGTGTTCGCCATGCCGGACATCGATCTCGGAAGCGCATTCAACAGGGAGATGCTGGACCACTGGATCGAGGTCATGCCCGCCATTGCCAGGTCCGCTCTCAACCGGGCCGCTCCCGCAGACCTGGCTTCTGTCGACAGGCTCTTTACCCGGCAGCTCGACCTGCTCGACGGGGGCGGATCGCCGGAAGCGGTTTCCGCCATCGAGGTCGAGATCCAGGATGCGCTCGTAACGCTTGCCGGGAGCACCATCCTGAGGCTGTTCGCCAACTCCATGCGCAAGCTCCGACGGCAGTTCGCCATCTCCTTCTTCCGGCATGCAGACATGCGCAACCACGTCATGACCATGCGCGGGTGGGTCCAGGGGCTGATGGCAGGGAAAATAACGCCCGAGGAGGTTTCCTCCGCCCTCCGGGCATACCTTGTCGAGCAGACTCGAACGCAGCGCGAGCGCCTGTCGATGCTGCCCTCGAACCCGGGCCGCCGTGAAAAGCGGAACATGCCGGGGGAGCCGGAAAAGAGCGGTATATGAAGTGTAATGTATGAAGAAATCCGAATAAGGGAGATAAAATGAAATACTCCAGACTGTTTTCACCCATCGAGATCAACGGCATGGTTCTCAGGAACCGGTCGGTCATGCCGGCCATAGGCACCGCATACGGGAACATGGACAGCACGGTGAGCGAACGGTACGTCCGGTTTCTCGCCGCTCGGGCGCGGGGAGGGACCGGCCTGATCGTTACCGAGGTATGCGCCGTAACGCCGCGGGGCAAAGGCTTCCCCAACGAGATCGGGGCCTGGAGCGACGACTTCATCCCATCCCTGGCGATGATCCCCGAGGCGCTCCATAAGGAGGGCGCCTGCGCGGCGCTGCAGCTCCATCATGCGGGGCGGGAGACAACTGAATTTGCGACAGGGGCCATGCCCGAGGCGCCATCGGCCATCCCCAGCGTTATCCTGCAGCAGCCCTGCGAAGAGATGAGCCTGGATCGCATCGCGGTTGTAGTCGACGCCTACGGAAAGGCGGCCTTGCGGGCAAAGCAGGCCGGGTTCGATGCCGTGGAGATCCACGGCGCACACGGCTATCTCATCACCCAGTTCATGTCCCCCTTTTCCAACCGGAGGCAGGACGCCTACGGCGGGACCGACGAGAAGAGGGCGCGCTTTGCGCTCGAAACGGTCGAGTCGGTAAGAGGCTGCGTGGGAAAAGACTTCCCCGTGATCATCAGGGTTTCCGGCGATGAGATGATCCGCGGCGGATACGATCTTCAGTTCATGAAATGGCTCGCCCCGCAGCTCGTGGCTGCAGGCGTGGATGCCATCCATGTCTCCGTGGGCGTATACTCCACTCCGGGGAACCTGACCATCGCCTCCATGGAGACCGAGCCCGGGTTCAACCTGTTCCGCGCACGGGCCGTCAAAGAACTCGTAGATGTCCCGGTGATCGGGGTAGGGCGTATCAACCGGCCCGAGCAGGCGGAAGAGGCGCTGGCCAACGGAGATGCCGACCTTATCTCGTTCGGCAGGCAGCACCTGACCGACCCTGACTTCATGAACAAGGCGCGCTCGGGCGATCTCGACGATATCCGCTGGTGCGTAGCCTGCAACCAGGGCTGCATCGAGCGGCTGACGTTCGAGATGAAGTCCGCCACCTGCACCTTCAACCCGGTATGCGGCAGGGAATTTAAAGAGACAGCCGCAGCGGGCACGGGCTCGGCAGGAGCCCGGAAAAAGGTCTGGGTCATAGGCGCAGGACCGGCAGGCCTCTCCGCAGCCCTGGCCGCAGCCGAAGCCGGACATGAGGTCGAGGTGTTCGAAAAGGGCGCACGGCCCGGGGGCCAGCTGCTCCCTGCGAGCGCGCCGCCCCACAAGGACGCCTTCCTGGGATGGGTAGACTGGATCGTGCGGCAGCTGGACAAACGCGGAGTGAAGGTGCGGCTCGACGATGAGGTGAGCGCAGGCCGCCTCCAGGAAAACACCCCGGACGCCGTGATCCTGGCAACCGGCTCGTATCCGGTGGCGGCCCCCATTCCCGGCATCGGGAGCACGTATGTCGTCGACGCCCGGGACGTGCTTACGGGCAAGGTGAACGTAACGGGTCCCGCGGTAATCCTCGGCGCCGGATACGTGGGCATGGAAACGGCCGAGTTCCTCCTCGTGAAAGGCGTCAAGACGTCGGTGATCGAGATGCTCGCGAGGCCTCCGGTGGGGAAAGAGACCGCGCACGGCTACTGGCTGCACAAACGCATCAGAGAAGCCGGCGGCAGGCTGATGTTCGGCGCAACCGTGAAGAATATCGGCAACGATACGGTCGACTTCACGCAGCAGGGGCAGGACATGTCCGAGCCTGCAGCCACGGTGATCACGGCCATGGGCGCCAGGCCTCTCAACAGCCTGGAAGAAAGCCTTAAAAGCCTGAAGGTTCCGTATGTGACGGTCGGTGACGTCAAGAGCCCGAGGCGGCTTTTAGAAGCGATCCACGAAGGCCACCGCGCCGGGAGGGAAATATAAAGGCAGGGAATAAGCATCTGCCTCAGCGGTAATTTTTCGATTTTAGAGGTCTCTCACGAAATAAACAGGTTGTTCGTGGCAAAGTTCGGGTCGCTCGTCACGTTTACGCCGATGCGCCTCAGCCCCGCCTCGTCGCCGGGAGTGGGGATGTGGGTCATGTGTACCTCGCATCCTCTCAAGTCCTTGATCTTTTCCAGGGCGAGCTTGGCCGCGGGGTTGCCGATGGCGCTGATGCTCAACGACACGAGCGCTTCCTCGAGGTCGAGGCTCACCGATTTTTCGTTCAGGATCTCGGTCTTGAAGTTCCGGAGCGACTCGATGATGTTGCCGGGAAGCAGCTCGAGCCTGTCCGGGATCTCGGCGAGGTGCTTGATGGCCTTGATAATGAGGCTCGATGCGGCATGCATCATGGGTGAGTTGCTGCCCGTGACGATGGTGCCGTCTTTGAGCTCGATGGCCGCCCCGCAGTAGATGCCTTCATTTCCCTTTGTCTCGTCCTTCTGCGCCTCGACGGCGGTATTTCTCGACGGGACAACGGTCCGGCGGTATTCGGGGGAGATGTCGAAATCGTTGATGAGGAGCTCGACCCGCTGCACGGTTTCCTTGTCCGTGAATCCCATGGCATACTCGCACTGGTAGCGGAAGTAGCGGCGGATCACTTCCTGGCGGGACGCCTCCCTGACGATCTCGTCGTCGGTGATGGCGAAGCCGGCGCGGTTCACGCCCATGTCCGTGGGCGATTTGTAGAAGGCCTCCCCGCCCGTGATCTTTTCCAGGATGCGCCTGAGCACGGGGAATGCCTCCACGTCGCGGTTGTAATTCACCGAGGTCTTTCCGTAGGCCTCGAGGTGGAAGGGGTCGATGAGATTGAGGTCCTTGATATCGGCCGTTGCGGCCTCGTACGCGATGTTGACCGGGTGCTTCAGGGGGATGTTCCAGATGGGGAAGGTCTCGAACTTGGCGTAGCCCGCCTTCATGCCCCGATGATAGTCGTGGTAGAGCTGGGACAGGCTCGTGGCGAGCTTGCCGCTGCCCGGGCCCGGCCCGGTCACGATCACCAGGGGCTTTTTCGATTCGACGTAGGCGTTGGCCCCGTAGCCTTCGTCGCTTACGATGAGGTCGATATCGGTGGGGTACCCCTTGGTGTAGCGGTGCGTGTAAACCTTGATGCCGCGCCTTTCGAGCTTGTTCTTGAACAGGCTTGCGGAAGGCTGGCCCTCAAAGCGCGTGATCACCACGCCGAGCACGTCGATGCCCCAGGTCTTGAGATCGTCGATGAGCTTCATGGCATCCGAATCATAGGTGATGCCGAAGTCCGCCCTGATTTTTTTGCGCTCGATATCCCCTGCGTAGATGCACAGGATGATGTCCGCCTTGTCCTTTAAGCCCTGCAGAAGCCTCATCTTGACGTTCGGGTCGTATCCGGGAAGGACCCGCGCCGCGTGGTAGTCGTACATGAGCTTGCCGCCGAATTCGAGATAGAGTTTGTTGTTGAAGCGCTCGACCCGCTCGAGGATTTCATGTGTCTGTTCCCTGATATATCGTTCGTTGTCGAATCCTATGGTAGATTTCATCCCCGTCTCCTCGTTCTTAAAAAAGATCTCATACGGTACCGGCAGGCCTGTCCGTCCGATGCCGGGCTTATCTTTATGGTGCGGTGTATCCTAATGTCACGCTACCTATATACCAATGTTTCATTCAGGACAATAATGTCTCTTCATAATATCTTGGATATGCAGTGCATCGATGCCGGGTGTTTTTGGGAGTTGGAGCAGATTGTCAGAAAAGATCGAGGATCGGATCATGCCGCGGGTTTGCCGGTACCGGCCTTTGAACACTCATTTTTTGCCATGGGGAGATAGACGGTAAAGGTCGTGCCTACTCCCGGCGTGCTCCGGGCAGTGATGGCGCCCTGATGGTTCTGGACGATCCCGTGTGCGACAGCCAGCCCCATGCCCGTGCCTTCGCCCTTGGGCTTGGTGGTGAAGAACGGCTCGAAGATGTGTTCGAGAGTCTGCTCGTCCATCCCCTCTCCCGTATCCTGCATGGATATCAGGATATAGCTCCCCGGGGCCAGGTCGGGAGACAGCCCTTTCGTCGATTCTTCGACCAGATCGATGCCGCTGAGGGTGACATCGAGAAGGCCCCCGTGCTGCTTCATGGCGTATCCCGCATTGCTGCCGAGATTGATGAGCACCTGCTTGATCTGCGTGGGGTCGGCCAGGGACCTGGCGCAGACTTCCTCGTCCAGATGCTGCCTGATCTCTATGTCCGAAGGCAGCGAAGACCTGAGGAAAGCAAGGGTCTCCCTGGTGATTTTCAGGACGTCGACCGGAATTTTCTGCTGGGGGGTCCTCCTGCTGAAGGTAAGGATCTGGCTTACGAGGTCCTTTCCCATCTTTGCCGCGTCGAGCACCTCGCTTAAGACCGGCCGGAGAGGGTGGTCGTCTCCTAAGTCCTCCATGGCCATCTCGGTGTTTATCAGAACCGGGGTGAGGATGTTCTTCAGATCGTGGGCTATCCCGCCGGCCAGTGCGCCGATAGCCTCGAGCTTGTGGCTCTGGAACACGTGCTGCTGGAACCTGACTTCCTGGGTGATGTCACGGAGCACCGAGACGAAATTGGTGATCCTCCCCTGCGGGTCGGTCACGGGAGAAACGGTCATGTACACGTCGAGCCTGTCCCCGTTCTTTCTGATCCTTGTTTCCCGATCAGACCAGGTTTTCCTGTCGACCCTCATCTGCGCGAAAATCCGTGAGTAACTTTTGTAGGTATCCTCTCCAAGGGCATACGCAGTCCTGCCGATGATTTCCTCCCTGCTGTATCCGGACAGCCTCTCAAAGGCGGGATTGACATATTCGATGATTCCCTCGGCATTGAAAAGCATGATGCCTTCACCGGCCTGTTCGATGGCTGCCCCCAGGCGGACGAGCTCCTTCTCCATTTTTATTCGTTCTCCGATGTCTATCCCGATGCCGATGACGGAACCGTCGGAGAGGCGGACTACAGCCCAGGAACTGGGGAGGATCTCTCCTGTCTTCGTGACCGGCTCAAAGTCCTGCCAGCCGCCTTTCGACTCCTTTATGTAACGCATGACCGCTTTCCGTTTCTCGGGGTCGGGATAGCCTTTTTCTATGGGATCGACGTGTTTCAGATCCTCCCTCGACCATCCGCTCTTGCGTTCCATCTCCGCATTGATCAGTCTGGTTCTCCCCTCTGCATCGAGCAGATTGATCATCACCGGAATGTTGTCGATTACCTTCTGGAGCAGCTCGCTCTGCTCGAAGAGCATCTTGTTCGACTCGGTGAGTTCTCCGGTGCGGGCCTTGACGTTCTCTTCCAGCTCGGTGTTTGCCGAGCTGAGAATCTCCTGGGCCCGTTTGAGGTCGGTAATGTCCACTACGGACCCGACCATGCGGACAGGATTACCCGAGTCGTCGTAGTGGATGGCCGAACGGCTCGATACCCAGCGGAAGCCGCCTTCCGGCCTGATGATGCGGTATTCGCCCGCCACTTCTCTTCCCCGCTCCCTTAAGGTCTTTTCCATGCGCAGGAGGTAGGCATCGATATCTTCCCTGGGGGTGTATTCCAACCAGTTTCCGATTTTTCCCCCGTACCCCGGCGGGAGGCCGAGCATGCGCTTCATCTCATCATTGAAGGCTATCTCCCCCGTCGACATATTCAGGTCGAACATGCCGATATTGCCCGCCTGCTGGGCCATCCGGAGCCGCTCTTCATTCAGGTGCAGATTTTCTTCCAGCTGCCTGCGCCCGGTTATGTCCCTGAATTCCGTGACCCTGACCGTCCGGCCATGATAGGGGATATTCTTTCCCCGGATTTCCAGGGGATAGAAAGAGCCGTCTTTCCGTAGTCCCTCGACATCATAGGCCTTGTCATAGCCGCTCACGATATTCTGCATCACATGGTCCCGCCATGCGGGCGCAACGAGCATGAGTCCGTCCATGCCGACGAGTTCGTCCCGGGAAAAACCGGTAATGTCGGAAAGGCCCTTGTTGCAGTCCAGGATAATCCCTCTGTCGTGGATGGCTATGCCGCCGAATGACGCTTCGCTGAGTGCGCGGAAACGTTCTTTGAGCTCCCGGAGCTCCCGTCTCATCCGCTTGTATTCATCCGCGCCTGTTTCCAGGTCCTTGAAACATATTCTTGTGCCTTCTGCAGGTGACTTTCTCGGGCTTCGCGGAGGTCGGTCTTTTATTTTCATATGTGCGGGCTATGTTCTGCGTCCTTCCTTTTTATCTCTATCCGGACAGCAATTCGTCGGCGTTCGAGGATGAAATACGTTTAGCGCGATATCATATGGATGATAGAACGCACGAAAAGGATGCAGCCGATCGGCTCGGGCAGTTATCAATTCTCCAGGGTCTTGTGGAGGGGGAGGTATACGCTGAAGCAGGAACCTTCTCCCTGTCTGCTCTCCACCTTGATGCATCCACCGTGCTTCTTCAGGATGCCGTGTACGACCGAGAGCCCCATGCCGTTTCCTTTTCCGGCACGTTTCGTCGTGAAGAACGGCTCGAAGATCCGATCCATCACTTCGGGTGGAATCCCGTGCCCCGTATCCGTTACCTTGAGCTCGATATACTCGCCGGTTGAAATATCCGGCTGCGTCGGATCAAGGTCCAAGTTCGCGGTATCGAGGATAACTTCAATGGTTCCCCGGTCTACTTCCAGGGCATCGGCGGCATTTCTGCAGAGGTTCATGATGACCTGCTGGATCTGCGTCGGGTCACCCATGACGGTATCCGACGGGACTTTGAAGGCGCGCTTCAGTTCGATTGAGCTCGGCAGAGTCGACCTGAGGAAACTGAGCGTTTCTTCCACCAGCGGTGCGACGCTTACCGGCTGAAGCTTCCGGGTCTCCTGCCGGCTGAACGAGAGGATCTGCTTCACCAGATCCCTCTGGCGGCATGCGGCATCGAGGGTCTGCTTCAGTATTTCGTATTGGTCGGTGCCTTCTTGAGCCTCCTCCAGAAGCGTCTCGGTATTGACCATTATGGGATACAGGATATTGTTGAGGTCGTGGGCTATGCCCCCGGCGAATCTGCCGAGGGCGTCAAGTTTCTGAGTCTGTATGAGCTGGCTCTCCAGGTTCTCTTTGTCTTCTTCGGCCTGTTTGCGTTCGGCTATTTCCTGCCTGAGCTGCCGGTTACTCTTTTCCAGTTCGGTGGTTCGTTCCCGGACGAGCTCTTCCAGGTGATTGCGATGGAGGCGGAGCAGGTCTTCAGCCTTTCTCCGTTCTGTAATGTCCCGTATCACATGAGTGGTTATCTCGGTGGACAGGTTCGTTTTTGAAGTCGAAACCTCTGCATCGAACAGTGATGCATCCTTTCGTTTCAGCTTCATCTCGCTGATGGAGCCTTTCTGTGCGCGAAAGTCCTCCGTTCCGTCCGGGCCGCCCATGATCAGGCCGATGCATGTACCCATGGCCTCTGACCTGGAATAGCCGAAAATGGTCTCGGCTGCCTGGTTCCACTGCACGATTCTGCCCCTGGCATCGTAGGAGACGACGGCATCGCTTACCGTCGAAAGGACATTGTGCCAATAAGCGCCGGGCGCCTGGAAAAGCTCTGCAACGACCTGGTCGAGGGTCGCCCCTCGTGCCCGTGCATCCCGGAAGGCGGAAAACACCGCGGAGAGGAAATAGATGCCCGCCAGGTACTGAGCGATTCTCCCGGCCCAGACGATCGGGGTCTCGAACGTCTTTAAAAAGAACAGGCCGATCATTGCGACGGCGAGCGATGCGAGGGCAAGGGCATACCAGTACAGGAAGGGCATCCTGTTCTCCCCGTAATGCATCATCATCGAGAGTGACGAAGAGCTGAACAGGATAAAGGCGGCGGCGATGACTGCCTGTCTCAAGGGGGTAGTGCCTGTTTCCGGGGCGAAAAAAACAGGCATGGCCCCGGCCAATGAGGCCGCGGTAATGAGCGCAACCAGAACGAGAACGCCAAGATACGCCGCTTCCGACATGAGGCGTCTTCTCCCGGGGTCTGCTTGAGGTTTCCTTTCACTGAGGCTGAACACCATTCCTGCCGTATGGAAGATGGACGAGATAAGAAACGATACGTTGATGATCGTCATACTTACATTGATCCCGTCGGAGCCTGTTCTCAGCCATCCTGCTGCCAGCGCCCCACTCCCGAATGTCAGTACCCCCATTCCGAGCAGGAGGAGGGGGAGGGACCCGCTGAGCAGGTAGCTCCTTAACGATATGCAGGAAACGATAATCGCTGTCAGAAAAATAAAGACCGTATTCAGGATGGGGAGCAGCAGGGGAGGATTGATCTGCCTGCGGGCAAAAGGCGTTTCTGAAAGAAAGATGTGCAGGGCGGCGATGACCGCTATGAGGAGTAGTACGGGGATAACGCTCACGTACGGGTAAAGACTGCCGGATGCCTTTCGTAATGCCTGATCAGCCCGAGTGCCGTATTCCATGCAGATACTCCTGTCGTATGAAACTCAAACCTGCAGGTAATGGTTATTTCCCTTTTCAAGCGGTTACGGAAAACCCAAAAAAGAATATCATATCAAATCAATAATAATTTTATACATGAATTCATCGAACCGTTTCAAGGCGCAAATACGTGAAGGCTGATATGCCGGAGGAGTCATTCTTGATAAAGGCCCGTGTATACTTGCGTTCCGCCAATTCACGATGCGGCGAGAAAAAGTCGGGGGAGAGCGGCCGGTCTGATGAAATGTCGAGAACTACAGGGTGCAGATGTCGCGGAATTCAACCGCGCCTTTCAAGGTGGATACGATCTCTTCCCGGAGCTCGGGCCGGAACCGGATGCAGACCCCGCAATCAGAGCTGATCTGACGTGGCACCGGGATCACCTTGTGGCTGATGCCCTTTTTTTTCAGCGTCCTTTCTGCAAGCAGCGTCGAGCTCACCGAGTCGAACAGGAGTACGCAGTAGCCTTCATCGCTCATATCCGGATAACTTTCCTTGCCTTGAGCATGGTCTCGGCTATCTCGTACATGTTGGATACCCTGCCCACGGCGAGTTTGTCCTTGATGTCGAAAAAGCCCAGACAGGTCCCGCACACCAGGATATCCACGCCTTTTCCGGAGAGATCTTCGAGGTCGTCGAGCACCTCCGAGCCGGAGACGGCGAGCTTTACCCCGTTGTTGAGGAAGATGAGGATGTCGGGCCTCGGGTCAATGTCGATCAAGGTATGGATGAAGCTTTTCATGAGGATGGCGCCGAGTTCGTCGCTGCCGCTGCCCATGATGTCCGATGCGATGACCGCTGCCGCCGGGCCTTGTGCGGGCTCTGCAGCAGGGCGGCAGGAGACGTCCGGCCGATCGGGCTGTGCTGCCGTATCGGAATGAGCGGGCCGGGTGATCGTGAGATAGACGTCGGCGTCTCTCCGGACGAGCGAGACCCTGCACCCCATGCTCTCGGCAAACCGCCTGACGTTTTCTTCCGACACCTTTTCGCTTACGATCACCGTGATCTCTTGATGCCGATCCAGGGCTTTCTTCGTAAGGACGACAGGTTCGGGGCAGGCCAGGCCCCGCGCATCGATCTCTTTCATCATGACGATCCTACACCGTTTTCCTTTTTTGCGATCCGTGCAATCGCCCGGACGGCATATTCAATGTCTTCTGCGGTCGTGAAAAACCCGGGGCTCAACCGGACGGTGCCTTCCGGAAAGGTCCGGATCGTCCGGTGCGCGGCCGGCGCACAGTGCAGGCCCGGCCTGGACATGATCCCATATTGTTCGTCAAGCATCATCGAGAGCTGGGATGGATTTATCCCCGCGACCGTTAGTGATACCACGGCCGTCTGCTTCGATGCGTCGCGTGTCCCGAAAATCCGGACGCCGGAGATGGAATCGAGGCCTTCGATGAGGCGCGCCGTCAACGCCATTTCTTTCTGCCGGATGGTCCCGATGCCCGTATCCATGATGAACCGCGCCCCGGCATGGAGGCCTGCGAGGCCGATCGTGTTCGGCGTCCCTGCTTCGTACTTGTCGGGCATGAAGTCGGGCTGGACCTCGAACTCCGACCTGCTGCCGGTACCTCCCAGCATGGGGGACGGTATGAACTCCTCGAGGCCTTTGCGCATATAGAGGCCGCCGGTTCCCTGCGGGCCGAGGAGTGCCTTGTGTCCGGTAAAAGCGAGGAAGTCTATGTGCATGTCCGAAACGCTGATGGGGAGCGCGCCTGCGGTCTGCGACGCATCCACGCACAGGAGGACTCCCCTTTCCCGGGCAATGGCCCCGACTTCCGCCACCGGCATGATCGTGCCGGTCACATTCGAGGCATGGGTCATGAAGATCGCCCTGGTATCGGGCGTGATGAGGTCGGCGATCGCCTGCGGGTCGAGCTCGCCTGTTTCCGTACACGGCGCGATGCTTAAGCTCACGCCGTTCGTTGCCGCGAACCGCAAGGGCCGCATGACCGAGTTGTGCTCCATGCTCGTGGTGATTGCATGGTCTCCCGGCTTGAGCAGGCCGGAGATGACGATGTTGAGCGCCTCGGTGGCGTTCTTCGTGAAGACTATCCTGAGCATGTCGGAGACGCCGAAAAGGTCTGCCAGGGCTTCCCGCGCATCCATGACGGTCCGGGCGGCCTCGATGGAGAGCGTATGCCCGGACCTGCCCGGGTTGGCGCCGACCGAGCGGTTGAACTCGGCCATGGCAGCCGCCATGCTTTCCGGCTTCGGCCATGAGGTGGCCGCATTGTCGAGGTAGGTGATTTTTTTCACGTTGAGTCTCTTCTTGCCTTCCGGAGCAGGTTTCTCTGTTTCGCTTCGTTCAATCCCGTCGTCATCATATGGGGTAGACCATGGAAAGGCATAAGTCAAATTCGAAAAAGGAATATATCGGCGTTACGTATTCAACAAAGAAGACACCGGGTAAAACGATACCGCGCCTTTATCACGCCCTCCCGGCATCGATCATTTCAAGCAGGGCTTCCAGTCGCGTGAAGGCGGCCTCCTCGCTGTACTTGCGCTCGTCCGCATGGTCGACGTCTATCATGACGCAGGGGATGTCCAGCTCCTCCCGGATACGCTTCATCTGGTCCATCTGCATGAGCGAGTAGACCTTGCAGCTGCGGTTGCTCGCAAAGACCACGCCGTCTATGGCGTTGCGTTCGATGACCTCTTTCATGGCCTTGCTCCGGAGGTTGAGGCCGTGCGGGCAGACGGAGAAGTTCTGGAGCCGTGCAAGCCAGGCGAGCGGGTCGCCTCCGTCGTAGCCGTATGCTTCGTACCGGCCCTCAAGGGCGCCGATGCAGTAGGTGTAGCTCGCCGAAGTGATGTTTGCGCCCAGGTGTTTAAGCCGGGCGGACATCTTTCTCAACTGGTGCCAGGGCGCTATATTGTCCCACAGGAGCCGGTATCTCTCCTGGGGCACCGGGAATATGCCGTTTTCGACCTGCTCCTTTGTCTCGTCGGCCAGGAGACGGAAGTGCTCGACGAGCTGTCCCGTACCCCGGGAGGTGAGTATGGGGGCCATCTGCACGAACGAATCGAAGGCCGTGATGCCCGAAGGCCGGTGTGAGGCAAAGCTCAAGAAACGCCTCCATTCCTGCAGCGCGAGGCTGGAGAGCCGCACCGCCTCCCTTGCCCTGTCTATGTTGAACTTTTGGCCGCTTAAGCCTTCGATGGTCCGGATGAGGCCGCCGAACTGGGCCATGATGTAGGCGAAGTCATCCGCTCCCTGATTCTCGTAGCAGAAGGGGATATCCAGGACAAAGTGGGGCACTCCCCAGGTCCGGTGATGGACATCGAACCATTTCACCAGGAGCGAGCAGTTGTTGTTGTTGCTGACGAGAAGGTCCGGCTTGGGGAGGCCGAAGGTAGGAGAATCCGCTCCTCCTCCAAGCACGGTCCCGATGTCGATCCGCGCGTAGGAGCACAGGTCGGCTGAATACCCTGACGCTTCGGCCTTCTCGCACAGGACCGTCCCGGCGCCTTTGCCCGCGCACAGGGCGGCGTGGCTTTCCGGTACGGCATAGACCACGTTGTCGAACCCGGCGAAGATCTCCGCAGGCACGATGATGGCGATCCAGACGACAAACGCGCCTTCCGAGGCCCGTTGGTGCAGGGTGAGGTAGTCGTTTGCGATGATTGAGCTGAGCCTCTTGCCCGACTCGTTCTTTCTGAAGGCCTCTTTGGCGTCTCCCGCGGTCATCAATGCCTCCTGGCAGGGTTTTTTACGTATCGAGCATCCGGGCAAACGTTTCGATCCTGGTTTTGTACACGTCCGGACTCAAGGCGCCGTCCGCTCCTGTTTCGATGAAAAGGCTCCGCACCCCCATCTCTTCGAGCATGCCTGCAAGGTATGGATATTCGAAGTATTCGTATTCGCAGAATTTCTCGCCGGCAAAGACCACGCCGCGGATATCATGCCGCATCACCTCATCCCTGATGGCTTCGAGGCGCCGGTCCGAGGAGAAGAGAATCGTGGGGCAGGGGGAGTGATCCCGGTAGAATTCCGTGTAATACGCAGCCGCATCGGATGATTCCGCTGCGCTGGAAGAACAGGAGCGCGCGAGCGCCGCGATGTCGTTTGCGGCAATGACGAGGCCCGAGGCCTCCATGGCTTCGATGAGGCCCCTGGGAGGGGGCAGTATCCCGCTGATCATGACGGCACGGCGTTTATCCATGCCGCCCCCGTGGCTCGCGGCACCGGCCTTTTCGAGCGTTTTTTCGAGCAGGGCGACGTGATCCTCGACCGGGAGCCGGCAGGCCGTCATCAGGGCTTCCGAGAAGTCTGCGAAGCGTAAGCCTCCACGCGCGGCTTGGATTTGAAGGTCACGGCTCAAAGAGCGCTGTCTCCGGTAGAGACGGATGCTCCGGAGAAAGGCCTGTTCGGAAAACTGTCTCCCGGTAAAGGCCGCAAGATCGGCAATGAGCCCTTTGATGCGGGCCTCCATGTACCGGGCGGCCTCTTCCCGATGGAGGGATACGGCGGGGATATGGATCCTGAAAACAGGCAGAGGCCGGCCCCGTTCCCTCAATGCCCCCTCGAGGATCTCCGGAAGGTTCCGGAGGGTATCGCAGGCATTGTACATGAAGAGGGCATCCATGAGCCCGTATCCAGGGGAAAGCACAAACTCTGTCAGGCACCGGGCCACCCGGCAGGCATAGGGCTGGATATGCCGGTCGCTCCGTGCGAGGCCTGCCGGCCCCGGTTCCATGCCCCAGAGGACCACGGGGGTGAGCCCGAAGGAATGCAGGAGCTCAAGGGGAGGATAGAGGGGAAAGCACCCGATCACGGCACGGCCCTTTGCCTTCATAGCCTGTAGGGAATCTGCAAAGCCTTCCATGCCGCGCTCCTTTTTTCGATGCCGCCCGCCGGGGGATAAGGGCAAAAATTTCACATCCCGCTCTATAACAAGACGTTATATTTCTTAAAGGAGACAGGGTCTGAAAGCAATGGGAATTAATTTGCCTGTTTCATTCCCATGAAAAGGTTATGGTCACTGCCTTTTCATACTGCTTCTCGTGCTGCAGCGTTTCGGAGGGAAAGAGCTCTTCGATGACTATGGTCTCGGACAGGGGCTCGTAGCCTCTCCTTACTGCCCGGAAGGTGCATGGGGTGCTGCTGTCGAATTGCGTGGCCCGGACGAGATAGTGAGCGTCTCCCGAGACAGGTGAGAAGATTTTGCATTTCCGGCCGCTTATAGTAGGGTGTGCCTTGAGCTTGAGCGAAAACGGCGTGACTCCCTTGAGCTCGTCTCCGATGTAGATCTGCGCCCCGCTCGGGTTGGACTTGATCTGCACGGTCAGCATGAGGTGGCAGTATCCCCTGAAATCGTACCAGGTGACACGGTCGGTGTCGTAGGGGACATCGCACCCTGCCGCTGCCGCGACGAACAATCCGAGGAAAATGCCTGATAGGAATATGCTTCTCATCATTTGCGTATTGCCGGGCCGGTCTTCCTGCCCGGGGGTAAAAGAAATGTATGTATTTAACTAGCCTTAAGATGTTTATATGACTCTGGAGAAGAAACTCAATATCCCGGATCGATAAAAGTTCGCACACCCCTGCCTGAAGGTCGGCACCGGGGTGGCCTGGCGAGCGGAGCGATACGCATCTTTTCCATCCCGGCTGCGTTCGGCTCAAGACGGATCAGAAAGAGAATGACAAGGTGAGCGATCCGAATGACTGTCCCTCCTCCTGTCCTTCGAATGTCCTGGTCCGGTATACCTGGGCATAGGTGAGCTTGTAGCGCGGAAAAAGCATCCCGACACCCGCCACCATGTTCGCGACAAAAAGCTCTTTTTCCACGTGATGGCTGTCGCGGAAGATATTGCCGTCCAGTGAAACATCCCACACGGCGGCAAAGCCTTCGAGCCCGATAAAGAAATGGATGCCGAAGGGGGTGAGCCTGCGGGAGATGCGCGGGTCGGAATCGTCGAGCGGTGCATTGCTGTCTGAGCCCGGCCGGATGACATAAGTTCCGAAATCTTTGGGCAGGTTCCATCCGAACCTTGCCTGAGCGCCGATATTCACTCCCGTTTGCGCGTTCCCTACGCCTATCCCGGCATGCGGGATCATATCGAGAGCCATGCCGTCGGGCAGGGGGATATATGCAAGCCTCCATTTCCGCTCGAAGAAGAGATTGAACAGGGGCTCGTCGTCGAGCTGATTGTCCCAGCCCCTGGGCATATCGCAGTCGAATGCATCATGGATTCCCTCCTGTATCTTTTCGCCGCAGGAATGGGGGCCGACGATGCCCAGATCGAATTCCAGGGTATCCATCCGGGACGCGTTCCTGCTGTGGAAACCGATGGCTGCCTGAGTTATGCCTGCATACGGCCGATCGTCGTCGATGACCCGGCTGGTCATCGTGTTGCGGGGGGTATAGACCTGCTGGATGAGAGAAAACGAGACGGTTTTCAGATTCCCGGGCTTGTTCACGACGGGAAGGTGCTGCACCATGGGCGTGTACCATTTTTCCTCCGGGCTTAATTCCCGGTATTCGCTCAAGTCCGGCGAAATCCAGGTGAATCTCATGCCTCCCGTATAGCCGAAATCGGTCTGGGCAAACAGATCGTTTTCAAGGGCAACGGTCCACGTGCTGCTGTTCCGTGCAGTGATACGGTCATATGCCGCAAGCGTGCAGGGAAACATGCAAAAAACGGAGAACAGGATGGCGTAGACGGTAGCGCAGGGCAGGCCTGCCACATTTACCTCACTTTGGGGCACCGGGTCTGCCGGAGAAAACCCGGATGCACACGTTTGGTCATGCTGCATTCGTCCCGTACTTTCTGCTGCTAAGGATAAGAGGTACTGCCTGCCGGGGATTTATCAATCAACGTCACCCCAAAAGAGCCCGGCGGACGACCCGTCACGGTCGCAGCCGAAAAACCCGTTGTGGCGGGAAGATATGAAATACGGTATACTTACGCGAGCAGGCTCCCTGTCTCCTATGGTCTCCGGAGTCTGTCATGACGGCCTTGCAAAGGAGCGATTCGTGTATGGACGAGATCTATGAACGATTGAGAAAGCGCCTCGATGAAATGGCGACCGGGTATCCTGCAACCCCGGGCGGGGTGGAGGTCAGGCTGCTCAAAAGGCTGTTCTCCCGGGAGGATGCGGCACTGTTTCTCCGGCTGGGCAGTGACCCCGAGACAGCCCGCGGGATAGCATCGCGCATCGGGGAGGACGTGAATCCCGTTGCGGCCCGCCTCGAAGACATGGCCCTGAAAGGGCTCTTGTTCCGGGTTAGGGGTGACGCGGAGCCTGCGTACCTTCCCGTTCCGTTTGTCGTGGGCATCTATGAGTTCCAGGTGAACGCGCTGGACGCGGGCATCCTTCAAGACGTCTCGGAATACTATCTTTCCGGGCTCGGCCAGTCGTTCCACTCGACGAAAATACCTCACCTGCGCACCATCCCCATAAAAACTTCCATGGTCTCATCGAACCCCATCGCCCCCTATGACGACGCAATCGCCGTGGTGGAGCGCAAAGACAGGATCGCTGTCGCCGAATGCCTGTGCCGCAAGGCGGTACGGATGTACGGCAAGGGCTGCAACCACCCCCTGGAGACCTGCCTGCAGTTCGACGCCTTTGCCGATTACTACGTCGACAACGGCATGGCGAGGCCGCTGAGCAGGGACGAGGCGATAGCCATACTGAAGCGGAATGAAAAAGAAGGGCTCGTCATCCAGACCCTGAACTCGCAGAACGTCGAGGCCATGTGCGCGTGCTGTTCCTGCTGCTGCGGCATGCTCATCTCGCTGAAGCTCTTCCCTGCGCCTGCCAGGGAGGTAAAGAGCAACTACGTGTGCGCAGTCGAGCCCGGCCCCTGCAGGGCATGCGGCCTCTGCGCGCAGCGCTGCCCCGTGGGAGCGGTCAGGATAAAGGATGGCAAGTCGAGTCTTCGCGAGGAACGGTGCATCGGCTGCGGCCTCTGCGTAAGCACGTGTCCCGAAGGGCTCCGGTCGCTCGCAAAGAAACCGCCCCACAAGCTCTACACTCCTCCGGAGAACTTCTTCGACGCGCTGGCCGAGATGGGCAGGGAGCGGGGCAAGCCGGACTGAGGGCGGTTACTTCAGCAGCGTCCGGTACAGCGCCCTGAGCCCGGCATCCGCGTTTTTCTGGAAGATGCCGAAGTGGAAGCTCATCTGCGAAGGCCCCTGATCCACGATCTCGATATTGATGTTCTCGCCGAAGAGCGCACTGGATGCCTTGGCCAGCACCCCCGGGGTATCCTTCATGCCGACGCCCACGGGCGAGAGCAGGGAAAGGTCGTAGCGGATCTCCAGGAAATTCGGCGTCAATGCCGCGGTCAGCGTCTTTTTAAGCTCCTCTGCCTTGCCGACGAGATCCTGCTGGTCCACGATCACGGAGATATCGTCCTTGTCCGACGGGTAATGGTGGGTATTGATGCTGTAATCCTTGAAGATGTCGAGCACTTCCTTGGTGAATCCTATCGTCTCGCCGATCATATCCTTTTCGATGTACACATAGGCAATGCCGTCCATGCGGGCGATCCCAACGGCCGTTTCCCGGGGAGTTCTCGAACTCACGATCATGGTCCCCGGCGCCGAGGGATTGTTGGTGTTGCGGATATTGATGGGGATGCTCTTGTTTTTGCAGCTCACCATGGCGTCGAAATGAAAGACGTTGAATCCTTTCGATGACAGGAGGCGTATTTCCTTATAGGTGAGCTGGGGGATGACGGAGGCCTCGGGGATGATCCGAGGGTCTACCTGGTAGACCCCGTCGGTATCGGTCCAGTTTTCATAGCAGGAAGCGTCTACGGCATACGCCACTTCCCCGCCGGTGAGATCCGATCCGCCCCGGGAGAGCACGGCGATGTCGCCTCTGAGGGTGATTCCGTAGTAGCCCGGGATTACGGAGATCAGATCCTCGTGCAGGCTTTCTTTGAGATTCGTATGGGTGGCCGGCAGCACCTTGGCATTGCCGAACCGGTCGGAAACGATGAAGCCGATGTCCTCGGGCAGCATAACCTCCGCGGCCATTCCGGTCTTCTTGAAGTAGCGGGCAATGATCTTGGCGTTGTAGTGCTCTCCGCGCGAGGCAAAGAAATCGATGCGCTTCTTGTCGGAGATGTGAGAGGTGAGGTCGGATTCCAGGCCCTCCATGATGTCGCTGCCGTCGATGCCGAGCCCTGCGATGAGAGAAGCGAACTTTCCCATGACCCGGTCAAGGCTCTCTTTTGCGTCGATGCTTTTGCCCCGTGCCCGGAAATGCTGCCCGTCCGTGGCGATATTGAAGAGGTGGTCCGTTACCTTCTCGGCGTCGTTCCTGTCCTTTCCGGGAGCAGATACCACGACGTAGCGCCTTTTGTCGTTTTCCGCTACGATCAGGCGTACCTTCTCGATCTGCTCCGCATTTGCAACGGAACTCCCTCCGAATTTGCTTACGATGCATCCGCTCATGATCCGTCCTCCTCTTCGTACGTGCCGCGGGCTTCGCGGGAACCTTGGAACCCCGGTTTCAGGAGGATTTTCTATCCTATCTGCAGGAGAAGGGAAAGAGGAAATTGGGCAAAGGGACTCCTTTACCCTCCCTTGTGCGGAACGAGTTGCTTCGCGTCGGGCTTGGCGGTCTGGAGGAGCTGAACGGGAATCTCGATGCCGAGCTTCCTGGATGCTTCAACGTCTACGAAGAATGCGGGGCCCTGGGGTGTGGCCACCGGCAGGTCTTCGGGTTTCACTCCCTGGGTGAGGATCTTTGCTGCCTGATCTGCTGCGAGGCCGCCCATGGCGGTAAAGTCGGGGAATGTGGAGATGAGCGGGCCTTTTATGCTCTTTCCCATGGATGAGATGCAGGGTATCCGGTGTGCGGACAGTATGCCGGCCAAAGCCTTCCCGCGTTCGAAATCTTTCAGCCGGTAGTATCTGTCAAAAGGAATGAAAAAGGTATCGACGCCCTGCGACAGAAGCTCTTCCGCTGCAGGATTGATGGGCTCCCACAGGTTCACCTCCCGGGATACGACCTCCAGTCCGAGGTCTGCAGCCATTTTCTTTGCTTCTTCCATATAGGCGACGGCATAGTCGTCATCGCTGTGGATCATGCCGAGCTTCTTCATGTCGGGCAAGCCCAGCCGGGCCGTGCGGATAAAATCCCGGGGGTCCACATACATGGTTACGCCGGTGAATCCCTGGCCCGAGAACGTCTTGGAAGAGCACCCTACGGTTTCCGGAAACTCGACGCAGGTGAAAACAAACGGGATCCCTGCCTTGACGATCTTGATCCGGGAATATTTCGTTGCTATGGTGCCGATGGTGATGACAAGCTGAGGCTTCCTGTCTATGATCTCTCCGGCAATCATCTTGACTTTCATGAGGGTCCGAAGATTCTCCCAGGTGTACGGTTCGGCCTCCGGCCTGGTGTCGATGATGGTCCTGTTTATCTGTACGTCGTTCCCGAGGCTCAGGCCGTTTCTCTCGAATCCCCTGAGCAGTCCCTGGTAGGCCTCTTCGTAGGTGTCCAGCCTGCTTACCTGGAGAACTTCGATCTGATAGGCGGCCGCTGCCCGGGAGGGGACCAAAAACACAAAAAGGAGCACGATTGCGGGTATGATTTTTTTCATTGATGCGTCCTTATCCTGGCTGAAAAGGTGATCTCCTGTATCGTTATTGTACCATATCGGAGATCCGGATGAAAATATGCAGTTTCGTGGAGGGGTAGAAACGTTTCTTTTTAAGGCTGCAGGAGCTTCAGATCCTGGAGGCTATGAGGTAGGTCAAGGCAGAGATGGCGGCGGAGCCGGGAATGGTCAGAATCCATGCCCATACGATGCGGCCTGCGATTCCCCAGCGGACGGCGCTCATGCGGCGGAGGGACCCTACGCCCATGATGGAGCCCGTGATCGTGTGCGTGGTGCTTACCGGGATACCCAGCATGGTGGAGCCGAAGAGGCTCAGGGCCGCGCCTGTTTCGGCGCAGAACCCGTCGACGGGTTTGAGCTTGGCTATCTTCTGGCCCATGGTCTTCACGATGCGCCATCCGCCGAACATGGTGCCGAGGGCTATGGTAGCCTGACAGGAAATGACCACCCAGAAGGGGACATAAAACGTATCGCCCAGGAGCCCGGCCGAGAAGAGCAGGCCGGCGATGATGCCCATGGTCTTCTGCGCGTCGTTGCCTCCGTGCCCCAGGCTGTAGAGGGCTGCAGAAAAGAGCTGCCCCTTGCGGAAGATGTGGTCGACGTTTCGCGGAGTGGACTTTCTGAATGCCCAGTACACCATGATGCCGATGGCCAGGCCGAGTATCAGTCCCACCGTGGGAGAGATGAAGATGAAGCTCACGGTTTTTATGATGCCCGCCGGTACGAGAGCCTCCGGACCCGCCTTTACCAGGCCGGCTCCCACCATGCCGCCGATCAGCGCATGGGAAGAGCTTGTGGGAAGGCCGAAGTACCAGGTGATGATGTCCCAGATGCATGCCCCTACCAGCGCTGCCAGGATGAAATCCGGACCGATGATGCCGACGTCGACGATTCCCTTGCCGATGGTATTGGCCACATGCAGTCCCAGGAAGAGGAAGGCGATGAAATTGAAGAAGGCCGCCCATATCACCGCCTGTCTCGGCGTGAGCACCCGGGTGGATACGATGGTGGCGATCGAGTTGGCCGAGTCGTGGAAGCCGTTCAGAAAATCGAAGAACAGGGCCAGGAAGATAAGGAATGCGATATAGAGTGTCATGAGTTCATATCCGTCTGCCGGTAAGTGTTCCCGATTGCTTTGCTTCTCCGGGCCGTGATGGAATAGTAAATAGACAGCTCAATCTTGATCATCCTGCACGCTTATAAACAGGAATTGTTAAGATTTGATAAAGATTCGGTTAATTTTCCACACAGGATACCTGCATCCCCGTTAGTGAGAATAATTCACAGCGCGGCCGGTCCGCACGGTATCCGGAGACAATGACCGATCATCCCTGGAGATCTCTTTTCATGCTCTCGAATTCTTCTTTGGTGATCTGCCCTTCGGCATAGCGCCGTTTGATGATGTCGAGCGGGGTATCTCTCTGCGCCACTGAGTGGGTGTGCATGCCGGGCTTTATGATCCGCGTGGCGATGTATACCAGGAGAAAGATGATGAGGATGAAAAAGAGCCACATAAGTATCCCTCCTGTCCAGGAGCCCATTGTTCCCCAGCCGTGTCCGTAATGCGCCATGCAGTCCGGAGCATACGTTCCCGAGAGAATCAGGGCAGCGGAAATCCCATTTCCAGGCGGGGAATCTTCACCGTTCATATATGTATAATAAGGGCTTACCGAGGCGGCCTAAAGGAGGACCGCTCAACTTTTGTGTTCGGAAAGCGAGCCGTCAAGGATATCGGCCACCTCATGCCTGCATGCCCTGCAGCGCTGTGCTCCGCGGAACAGCGGTGCGCCGCACGAAGGGCAGTGGTAACGCTCGCATTCCGAGCGGGCCCACGCAACGCTTCCTTCCTCGTCTCCCAGCTCGGCGGCATGTGCGCGCCAGAGCGGGATTGTCCGTTTCATCACGCGTAGTCCGGTTGAAAGCCCGAAGTTTTCAATCTTTCCGCAGGGCCATTGGCTGCACTGGTGGCAGGAGTAAAAGCCTTTCGACCTGACGCAGTCTCTGATCGTGCAGAGCTTGCAATACCCGTAAAGCATCTTCGGAGGGTCGGGCTGCATGCACCCGATGCACGTTGTTTCTTCAGGTTTTGTCCCGTAGAGGTTTCCCATAACGGACCTGAATTTGTCATTTTGGTCTCTGGTTGCGATATAGACCCCGCAGGTTCCGCAGTACAAACCGCAGGGAGCCATGAGGTCTTTGTTGCGGAACTCGTCCTCTCTCCATCCTTTCATCTTTGCCTCCTTTCATCGGGGATTTCTGCGCCGGGATGCCTTTTCGTGCCGCCTGCACGAAAAGACCGACCGGCTACTCGACATCGGCCAGATCGTCATGGTGCAGGAGCATGATTCCATATCTGGAGGAAGCCATGCGTATCCACCGTGAATACGGTCTGTCCGTGACCACTGCCGCCAGATCAGCCCCGGCTTCTTTCTGCGTCGAAATCAGGTCCCGGATGTGGCGGCTCCCCACACCGGACGACTTCCTGCAGGCCAGGGCAAAGATCACGCCGTCTCTCTCGGCAAGAATATGCCCGTTGTTTTCAATTTCCTTCGAAGAGACCACTCTCCATCCGGCCAGACTCAAGAGCCTCGTGCAATACAGCCGGTAGGCCTCCTGGTCGTTGTCTTTCCGGCTTTCGATCCCGTATTCCGGGGGGGCCTCGATGCAATCGTCTTTCATGAGATATTCATCGATGCGTTTGTCGATCATGGCATCGATGCGCGGGACGGAAAGCGGGAAGTCGGCGGAATGGAGGTCGGCGAAAAGCCCGCCGAGCACCTGCGAGATGAAATAATCCTTTTCCTCATCCCAGGTTTCGTAGTGCACGAGACCGTAGTCGTCTGTCCAGACCATCTGTCTGCGCTTCCGGGCAAGGACTTCGAGATGCTCGTCGATGCAGGCCGAAATCTTCCTGCGCACCGAACGGACTTTCAGGTAGCGGGAAAGGTTCGGCCTGATACCCCGGAATATGCCGTGCAGGAGCGCGAGCAGGACGACCGCGGCGGAGAGGTAGGGCGAGGTACGGTATAAAAAGATGGCTGAAAAAATATATAGACAGCCCAGAAGAATGAACCAGACGATTCCCGCAGCCATAGACGCTCACTTCATCGCAGAGCCCGCAGCATAGGCATCCTCGCACACGTGCTTCAAGCCGATCATAATGGCTGCTACTATACCTGAATTTAAAGGAAATTACACAACAAATCAAAAGGCCTTGCAGAGACGCCCCCTTGTCCGGCGCTCAAGCGCCGGGATCAGGTTCTCTCCTCAGTCGGCATGGAGAAAGGTTCTGCACGTCATCGGAGGGACCATAGGGGAGGTGAAGATAAAAAAATAGCCAGAAGAATATTAGGTGTAAGAGCATAGAAAAGGAAGGCTATGCTCCTTCTTCTGGCCCATAAAAGGAGGTTTCTCTTACAGAGAGTAAATATTTTCTAATGTATCTTGAAATAATAGTGTATCAGCCATGTTCTGAAAGCCCTGTAGTCTGCCGGGCAGCCCCCTTGTGAGGATTTGTCTGACATAAGCGAATTCCAGTATCGATATGAGGGCTTTGCACGGCAGGGGTGGAGAGCCGGGCCGGGGTAAGGCACGCCGGGCCGTCGTCTCGTTCGTGATTCACGTGCCGAAGTGAAGACCGATGGGACCGGCCTTTCCACGGCAGGTATTTTCCCGGTCGAGGGGCATGCATAATATCAACAAAAAAGTACGTAATATTAGATAACAGGACATCAATGTTCCATCCGGCAATCCGGAAACGATCATGAAACAAAAAGAAAAACAATGACATCGATGAATCTGTCCGCCTGGTATGAAGATTGCCCCTTATGTATGTCAATCCAAACAGGGGAGGTATGCATAGTTATGGAGGCAATCCAATCTGCTGATACCGCGTTTGTCATCATATCCGCAGCGCTGGTACTACTCATGACCCCGGGCCTGGCAATCTTCTATGCGGGAATGGTAAGGAGCAAGAACGTTCTGGGGACTATCATCCAGAGCTTCATTCTCATCTCGGTCATCACCATCGAGTGGATATACCTCGGGTACACCATGTCCTTCGGCCCGGATGTTCACGGTTTCATAGGCGACCTGTCATGGTTTGCGCTGAACGGGGTGGGGCAGGGGCCCAGCTCGGTGTATGCGGGCACGATTCCCCATATGGTCTTCATGATCTTTCAGTGCATGTTTGCCGTTATCACCCCGGCCCTGATCACCGGCGCCTTTGCGGAGAGGATGCGGTTCGGCCCGTTCATTCTCTTCAGTCTTCTGTGGGCTGTAATGGTCTACAATCCCGTGTGCCACTGGGTGTGGGGCTCCGGCGGCTGGCTGGCAAGGCTGGGTGTACTCGACTTTGCCGGAGGGCTCGTGGTTCATCTCACGTGCGGCATGGCTGCCCTTGCATCTGCACTGGTGATAGGCGCCCGGAAGGGCTATGGGACGGACCCGCTCATTCCCCATAACCTTCCTCTGACGCTGATGGGGACCGGCCTCTTGTGGTTCGGATGGTTCGGGTTCAACGGAGGCAGTGCCCTGGCAGCCAACGGACTTGCCGGGAGCGCCTTTGTCGCCACGCATCTCGGCGGCATGGCAGGGCTTGCGGCATGGGTGATCACCGAGTGGCTGTACCGGGGAAAGCCCACAACCCTGGGCGCTGCCTCAGGCGCCATTGCAGGCCTGGCCACGATTACCCCGGCCTCAGGGTTTGTGGGGCCGAATGCGGCGGTGATTATCGGGGGGCTTGGCGGCCTCTGCTGCTACTTTGCGGTATCTGCCAAGGCAAAGCTGGGTTATGACGACAGCCTGGATGTCGTCGGCATCCACGGAGTCGGCGGGCTCATCGGCACTCTGTGCATCGGGATATTCGCTTCAAGGCTGGTCAATCCGGCCGGTGCAAACGGGCTGCTGTACGGCGGGCCGCAGCTCCTGCTGAACCAGTTGATAGGGGTGTTCAGCGTCGGTATATATGCCTTTGTAGTAAGCTGGGTGCTGCTCAGAATCATCGATAAGACCCTTTGTCTGCGGGTAAGTGAAGAGTCCGAGAACCTGGGGCTTGACCTGGCCGAGCATAGCGAAACCGCATACAGCTCATAAGGAGGAGAACATGAAAAAGATCGAGGCGATCATCAAGCCCCACAAGCTTGAAGAAGTGAAAGAGGAGCTTAACGAGATCGGCGTCAGCGGCATGACCGTTACGGAGGTGAAGGGGTACGGCCGGCAGAAGGGACATAAGGAGATCTACCGGGGCGCAGAGTATCAGGTAGACTTCATGCCCAAAATCAAGATCGAGATCGTCCTGGAAAAAGGGCAGGTGAATCAGGCGGTGGAGGCGATCATAAAGGCGGCGCGGACGGGGAAGATCGGCGACGGGAAGATATTTATCCTGCCCGTGGAGGAGGTCGTCCGTATCAGGACGGGAGAGCAGGGAGAGGAAGCCATCTGAGGGCCGATAGCTGCGCCGCTTCGTTTAAACCTGCCTTGAATCATGCCTTCTTCGTCAGCTCTCCGCGAATGACTATGCCCAGTTGCTCGATGGTGTAGGGTTTTCTGATATACCTGCCCACGCCGAGGCGGATGGCCTCCTCGACGCGGTCGTTTTCGGCGTATCCGCTCGCAATGATCGCTTTCTGTCCCGTGCGGTGCAGGAGTATCCCCCGGTAGGTCTCCAGGCCGTCGATGCCCGGGTCCATGATCATGTCCAGCATGACGAGATCTGCGGCATTGTGCTTCATGTGTTCGATCGCCTCTTCGCCGCTTGCAACCGCCGTTACCTCATAGTTGAGCCTTTGCAGGATATCCGACGCGATCCTTCTCTGCTCTTCGACGTCATCCACGACCAGGATTTTCTCCCGGTTTCCCGAATATTCTTCTATCCTCTTGCAGGGGACGGACCGGCCCGGGGGGGCCTCCGCAGTCGCAGGGAAGTAGAGATCGAAGCGCGACCCGATGCCTACCTCGCTGTGAACGTCGATATATCCGCGGTGATCCCGGACAGTGCCCTGGACCACGGTCATGCCCAGTCCTGTCCCGCTCCTGTGCATGACCTTCTTTGTATAGAAAGGCTCGAATATTTTCTTGAGGTCGTCGGATACCATGCCGATCCCGTTGTCGCTGACCGACAGCACGACATACTCTCCCGGTGCGGCCGCATCGTCTTCCCCCCAAGGCTTATCCAGGGATACGTTCCTGGTGGAGATGACGATTTTCCCCCCTTCGGGCTGGGCTTCCACGGCGTTGATTACAAGATTCAGAAGGGTTTTTATCAGGTGGCTGGGCGAGCCCTTGATATTCTGAAGGTTCGAATCCAGGGACGACTCTATCCGGATACCCGGATAAAGGGTCTTGATCCTTGTGCACTCCGACGATTCGAGGAAATCCAGCACGACATCGGAATTTATGTTCAGGACAAGCGTCTGGGTCACCCCCCTGCGCGCCAGAGTCAGGAGGTCCTGGACAATGTCGGAGGCCTTCTGGCCGGAATCTCTCATGAGCTGAATGGGCTTCCTCAACGGGCTTTCTTCGGGCAACCCCATGAGTATGAGATCCGGGTAGCTTACAATGCCGGACAGGACATTGTTGAGATCGTGGGCCACACCTCCGGCGAGGAGCCCCAGGGTCTCCATCTTGCGGGAGCGCTCGAGCTTTTCCTGCAAGTCTCTTTTTTCTCTGTCGCTGCGGTCCCTCTCTTCCTTTTCCTTTATCAGGCGCTCGTTGGCGTTCTGCAGTTCGAGGGTGCGCTGCCCGACCATACCCTCCAGGCTGAAGTTCATCTGCTCAAGGGCTTCCTTTGCCTCTTTCTCACCGGTTATGTCATGGATAAAACAGAGCACGGCGTCCGAGCCCTGCCAGGAAATCCTTACTCCGTTCGTCTCTGCCCAGCGCACCGTCCCGTCTTTCCGGATCACCCTCAGGACGCGCTTACCCATGACCGCCTGTCCGCCCTCGACAATGGAGCAGTAGTTCGCGGCTTCTTCTCTGTCTTCCGGATGGATAAACTGCAGCGGGGGTGCAGACATCAGCTCTTCTCCGGAATATCCGGAGATCTCGACAGCCTTCTGATTCGCAAAGGCGCACGCACCTTCCCTGATAACGGCAATACCCATGCTCGCATTCTCAACGACCAGACGGTAATTATGCTCGCTGAGCTCGAGCTGCTCATATGAACGGATAGTGCGGATGCTGATCGCAATCAGCCGGGCAATACCGGTGATGATATGGATGCTGCTGTCGGTGAGAGAAGTCCTGGGGACAGGGGTGTCGACGATGAGAAAACCCATGGTCTCGTTTTTGAAGACGATGGGAGTTACGATGCAGGATAAAGGGCCCATGAGCGATGTAACCGGGCCGAGCAGTCCGGGTATGCCTCCGGGCATGTCATCGGGCGCATGTATGGTAAGAGCGTTGTCCCCGGAGGGGATGCTTTCAGGCAGGATCTCTCCCCTCGCGAGAAAGGTTCGTTTCCGTAAGCTCTCTTCGGAAACGGAGCTCAGGCCCAAGCCTCTTGCGTACTCAAGCGTTGACGGGTCGTTGCTGCTGAAAAGCATTACGGCCGCACGTTTGATATCGAGATGCCTGCTCAGCCTGTTTAATACCGAGTTGAGCAGCTCGTCTTTGTTGAAAACCTCCGAGACCGTGGACGCGATCTCCTGGATCAGTGCTGCATTGTCGTGCTTGATGTTGCTTTCTTCCATGAACAGCTCGGCGGTTTCGCCCTGATGAACGAGCATGTCTTCCAGGTCTTTCACTTCAAAATGCTTGCTCAGCAGATTGATGCCCAGGAACAGGGCAAGAAAGGACAGGGTCAGTTCGAGCCAGGGACGATACGGCAGGAAGAAGAAGGCTGTTGCGGAGGCGAGAAGCATTATCAGGAAAATATACGCGCGCGTCCGGTTCAAATAATAACCGATGCCGGTGTCCCAGGAGAGGATGTACCGGCAGCAGTCATTCCCCCGGTGCAGGCAGGAGGGATGTTCGACCCTGCCGTATGTGCCGGTAAACATCTTGCAGATGCCTTCGAGAAAACCCATCCTGTTTTTACACTGATAGGGCTTTTCCTTTATGCCGTCCGACGGACGGGCCACGATCTCGATTTTGTTCCTGCCCAGTTTCCGGGATTTCATTGTCCCGCCCCGGGTCACCTTGGGCGTAATGAACTCAATGCTCTTATATACGGTGCAGGGGTTGATTAATCCGAAGCAGAACTGCCGGAAGGGCTTGAATGCATTTGCGCTTGCCACCAGACGGCCGGACTCGCGCGGCAGGTTGGGGTTTCCGGTCTTCCCGATGCTTATTTTCTGAAAACGGTCTGCCTGCTCCTGGGTGTACCAGTAGCCTGTGTCCTGTAACTGGTATGGGGTGATGCCTGCATATTCGAGAAGGGAAGGAACGTCGACATCGGGATAATTGGCCTGGATATATTCGATATAGCCCCTGATGATTCTGATGTTGTACAGGTGAACTTCTTTATCGTCTTGTAACACGGTTTGTGTAGACGCGCCCATGAAAAGTATTTCTCCTCACCCATTTCAATTGCAGAAAATAAATCCTTAAGGCTTTATCTATATGACAAAATCCGGATGATACTCAAGGAAAAGATATCATATGTGAATTACGGCACCGTGCTGCCCGTTACCCTTCCGTTTCGATCCTCGGCCCTGCTCCTTCTTTTCTGAGAGGTTCCGCCGACATTGCGATGATGGTCACCTTTCCGCTCCTGCTGAAAACCCATCGAAGAAACGGAATCACCACGCCCTTGGGGTTGGTCAGATCTTCGATCAGGAGCGCCGCAGCCGGCAGCGCAAGCCCTATCAAGCCTTTGCCGAGGCCTTTCCTGGCAATAGAATAGATGCCTCCGGCCAGGATGGCATCCCTGATCCTGTTCTTGACGTGAAAGGACAGCTTCCCATATTCGGTTTCCATGTGCTCGTGCTCCTCTCTTCAGGTGCGGATTACGATATGTCGAGGGGTGCTCCCATCGGCCCGCCGCCTGTCCGGACCGGCCCGATGCAGCTTCCGGAACCATTCGTTCCTTCCGACCCGGGATTTCATTGGCT
The DNA here is from genome assembly GCA_002448235.1 of Syntrophaceae bacterium UBA6087. GTDB lineage: Bacteria > Desulfobacterota > Desulfomonilia > UBA1062 > UBA1062 > Phosphitivorax. The sequence continues at coordinate 55,139 of DIXF01000017.1, read as the reverse complement.
TCGCACAATCTCCCCGGATGCTCGAACAATGATACCAGAGAAATATAAATATCGGAAGCAGCCTTATGCGGGGCTGATATAGCTCACCCTCAAAACCGTATGTGTAAGATCCAAGTCCCCGGAAACGCTGAAAATCCTGGACAGTCAGCATGACGGGGTGTATGCATGAAAAACGTGAACTTGCCGTTTTCTCAGCAGTATTGGAGCGGCGCAGCTTCCGCGAGAGGATGGATGAAATCCGTTTCGCGAGCATAAAACCAAAGAGGAGGGTAACAATGAGGAAGGTTTTTGTGTCGATGGCAGTACTGGTTGTGATGGCGATGCCCATGGTTGCTATGGCTGAAGATGCGCTTGGAGAGGCAAAGGCGCTCTTGAAGCAGGAAACCCTCGAATCCTCCAGGAAGGCCCTGGATATCTCTCTCAAGGTTGTCCAGCAGCAGCCGAAGAGCTTTGAGGCGAACTGGGTCGTTGCAAAGGCGTATCGCATGACCGGCGATGAATCGAAAAGAGCCAATGTGCCCAACTGGAAAGCCTTGTGCAAGGACTACGGGAAAAAGGGCATGACCTACGCGGAGAAGGCTGTTGCCATCGACCCGAATAAGGTGGACGGCCATTTCTGGTATGCCTGCTCCGTGGGGACATATTCGGACGGCGTGAGCATCCTCACTGCTCTCAAAGAAGGCCTGAAGGACAAAACGCAGACCGGACTCGAGACCTCTTATAAAATGGACAAAATGTACAATGACGCCGGTCCGGTCCTTGCTCTCGGCAGATTCTGGTCGGTTCTTCCCTGGCCGCTCAAAGACAAGAAAAAGGCGGTGACGTATCTGGAAGAATTCCAGAAATATTTCCCGAACAAGCCCGAGGGCCAGGTCTACCTCGGAGCCGCCTACCTGGATGTGAAAGAAAAGGACAAGGCCAGGGCTGTCCTGACGAAAGCCGCAGCGTCCAATGACAAGTATTACAGCAGCATGGCAAAGGATCTCCTGAACGACATGTAATTCATACGGAAACGAAACATCCGCAAGGGGCGCCTTTCTTTAAGGGCGCCCCTTTTTATCTCCCATTTTTCTTCCGGATTATTGTATACAGCCCTTTCATGATACTCGATATCGAAGGCATAACTCCGATCTCCATTGAGCACAGCAGGAAGGCGAAGCGCGTGCGTATTACCGTGAGCCCGGGCTCGGTCCGTGTTGCCGTTCCCTTTGGGATGTCTCTGGATAAGGCCCGAGCCTTTGTCCTTGAACATGCCGACTGGATACGGCATCACGAAGCGCGGTTGAAGCTCAGGGAAAAAGCCTGCGAGAAACTCCTGCGCGAGCTGCCGCCGATGGCCGATTCCGACGAGGCCCGGCAGAAGATCGTTTTCCGGTGCAGGCTGCTGGCGCTTCAAACCGGCCTTTCCTTCAGGCGCCTTACGATCAGGAATCAGAAGACCCGCTGGGGAAGCTGCAGCTTCCGGAACGATCTCAGCCTGAACATAAAGCTCGCAAGACTGCCCGAAGCACTCATGGATTACGTGATTCTTCACGAACTGGTCCACACGAGGATCAAGGGCCATGGCCCGGCATTCTGGAGCGAGCTCGATACCTATGTAGGAGATTCCGGAAAGCTTCGCAGGGAATTGCGGAAATACCTGCTGAAAAATCTCTGAATACCGCTACAACACGGCCTGCCCTTTTCCTCCTGAGCGAACTCCCGTGGGGAAGGGCAGCCGGCGATTCTATCGGAGAGGGAAATGTGCTCTTCAGGTACTCATTGCCCGCTGCACTGCTGTCCGGGTTGCGGGTGGCGGAACTTCAGAAACACAAGCAGCCCCACAACCAGGATCGGGAGCTTGAGCTTCCAGAAAACGGAGAAGAAAACCCCGGCGAGCTTGAAGGCGATTTTGAGTCCGATGATGGCTGCGATTGCAAATGCCGCGGGCTTCAGCATTCTTTTGAACCTGGCGAGCCTGACTTCCAGCTCTGCTTTGATTTCTTCGAGCTCGTGCGTGATTTCTTTCATGTCTTTTCTCAGCTCTTTTTCAGCCATCTCACATCCTCCCTGACCAGGCTCAGATTCGTTTTCGCCCGGGCGACCCCTTTCTTCACCTTCAGCAGGCCGATGAGCCCGAGTAAAAGACCGCTCAGCATAAGAAGCACGGTGACGATCAATGCCGATGCCCAGGGAACGAACCATATGTTCAGAACCAGCACGGCGGTGACCAGAATGAAGACCCCCGAAAGCGCAATGAAAACAAGACCTGCGCACGCCAGGGCAACCCCGGGCAGGCTTATCTTGGCCGAATCTTCAAAGGTCTTCTTTACAAAAGATTTTTCCTGCGCGGCAAACTGCTTCACCAGGCTTATGAACCTTGTTACCAGCCCGATCGTAGATACGTTTCCGTATTTTCCCATACCCATCCCCCAAGTCGATGTAAAAGAACCGTCCATACCTCTTTTGTCAGTTTCATTCGAGAGCGGCTTCACCGTGCATCAGGTTGAAAATCACTGTTGCCCGCTTACAGTAAAAATGGGGGCAGTTCACTTTTTCCCAATCCCTAGAGCCTGATTTGTCTTCGGGCTGCAGGAAAGCTGCAATCTAATGCGAGTTATTCAGAAGGCTTACATGATTATGCCTGCCGAAGTCAACAGAATGGCTCAGAATAAATTTTAAAAAGCTTCAAAGCCTCGCCGGGGAGGTCTGCCGGGCATACCTTGAGGGCGCAGTTGTTTTCAGGCTTCGGAAGCCTTGGGAGATCGGAAAAAACCTTTAATTATTAATATAGGATGTAATGAAAGGAGAAAGAGCGATGAAAAATAAATCTATGAAAATACGATCACTTGCAGTCTGCATGGCCCTGGCATCGATTTTTCTGGCGTCTTGTGCGTCGATGCAGAAGACAGAATCAGACAGCCTTGTCGAATCGTCCATTAAGAATTCTTATGTATTTAAAACTTTTCTGCAGGATGAAAACATTACCGTAAGCTCCAGAGATGGAAACGTTACCCTGGTGGGTACGGTTACGGACGAGTCCGAAAAACTGCTGGCGCAGAATACGGCCGAGAGCGTAGCCGGTGTCAGGAATGTGGAAAACCGGCTGGAAGTCGAAGGCGGAAGTCCGGCAAAGGGCTCGGATGCATGGCTCGGTGCAAAGGTAAAGGCGTCGCTCCTGATGAACCGTGCAGTCAGCGGGCTGAACACCGAAGTATTCGTCAGGGACGGGGTCGTTACGATCAGAGGCCAGGCGGAAAACAATGCGCAGAAGGAGCTGGCGACCGAATATGCAAGAGACGTGGAAGGGGTCAAAAACGTCATCAACGAGATGACCGTGGCAGGCATTGCAAGCCCCTCTCAGCCAAGCGCTACGCTGAGCCAGTCTGTCGACGACGCGTCGATCACCGCCCAGGTAAAGCTGGCACTGGCCACACACCGCTCGACCAGTGCGCTGGCCACGGAGGTCGATACCAATAACGGCATCGTTACGGTCTCGGGTACGGCCGATAACCAGGCGGAAAAGGATCTGGTCACCAAGCTCGTTGCCGATGTCAACGGGGTAAAGGCCGTGAACAACCAGATGAGCGTAGCAGCTCCGGCCTTGTTTATCAAAGAACGGTAATGCCCGCAGGCCGATGAATGGCCGGCATCAACCCGTAACAGCACGACGGGTGCCAGCCGCAAATCCCTGCAACGGATGTGGAGTTCGAAAGGGCCGAGAGCGGCCTTGATCTTTTATCCCTCCCTCACAGGGTGAGGTGCGCCCGGCCCCAAAGAGGATTGCAGCGCGCGGTGGAGGTTTTTCATGGACAGCCTTTGGAATCTGTTCTGGATTTTTATCATCATCACGGTCATGCTGCCGGTAATCCAGCAGAAGAAGATGGAGCTCAGGCGGATCAAGGTCATCAAAAATTTCGAGGCAAAACGTTCGTCGCGCGTCATCACCCTGATCCACCGGCAGGAGATCATGAAGCTTCTCGGGTTTCCGTTCATGAAGTATATCGATATCGCCGATTCCGAGGATATATTGAGGGCGATACGGTTTACCCCGGATGACATGCCCATCGACATCATCATTCATACCCCGGGAGGCCTCGTGCTTTCCTCGGAGCAGATAGCCAAGGCAATCAAGCGGCACAAGGCAAAGGTCACGGTCTTTGTGCCCCATTATGCAATGTCCGGAGGTACCCTCCTGTGCCTTGCCGCCGACGAGGTGATCATGGACGAGAACGCCGTGCTCGGGCCGGTGGATCCGCAACTGGGGGAATATCCGGCGGTGTCGATCCTGGGCGTGCTCGAGAAAAAGGAGCCGAAAGATATCGAGGACAAGACCTTTATCCTCGCCGATGTCTCACGAAAGGCGCTCGCCCAGGTGAAGGAATTCGTCTGTACGATCGTGTCGGGAGAGAGGACGGAGAGCGAGGTGGAGACCCTTACGGCGGCGCTGACAGGAGGAAAATGGACTCACGACTATCCCATCTTTTTCGAGGAGGCCAAGAAGATCGGGATCAACGTGGCCGCTGACATGCCCAAAGAGGTATATGAGCTCATGGACCTGTTTCCTCAGGCGCAGCAGCAACGGCCTTCGGTCCAGTATATCCCCACTCCCTACAAGAGCGGAGACCGGCAAAAAGGCAACCCGTAACAATGCTGCGCCTCACGGGTCCGGTCTTCAGGAGGCCGTGCCGTTCTCGCATCCGTCATCGGTCTCAGTTTTTTCGATCCTGGGCAGGAAAACCGCAAAAACCGATCCTTTTCCCGGGGTGCTCCGAACCGTGATGGCGCCCTTGTGGTCTTTGACGATGCCGTGAACCACGGCCAGGCCCATACCCGATCCCTCACTCTTTTTCTTGGTGGTGAAGAACGGCTCGAAGATCCGCTTGGCGGTCTTTTCGTCCATGCCCGTACCCGTATCGCTGACCGTGATTTTCATGTACGAGCCTTCGGCCAGGTCGGGCGACACGAGAGAAGCTGTCTCCTCGCTGAGAACCGAATCGCTGAGCTCGACCTCGAGGATGCCTCCCTGCTCCTTCATGGCATGGCCTGCATTGCTCCCGAGGTTTATCATCACCTGCTTGATCTGCGTCGGGTCGGCAAGCACGGTGGAGCACTCGTCGTAAATCCTGCTGCGGATTTCGATGGTGGAGGGCAGCGACGACCTGAGGAAGGACAGGGTCTCCCTGATGATGGAGGAGACGACCACCGGCTTCTTTTCCTGGGGGGACCTCCGGCTGAAGGTGACGATCTGCTTCACCAGGTCGCTCCCTATCTGCGCGGCTCCGAGCACTTCTTCGAGCATGGGACGGGCCGGGTCTTCCGAGCCCACGTCTTCCAATGCGATCTCGGTATTGATCAGGATCGGGGTGAGGACGTTCTTCAGGTCGTGGGCAATGCCGCCTGCCAGCGTACCCAGCGCCTCCATCTTCTGGCTCTGGGAAACCTGCTGCTGCAGAAGCACCTCACGGGTGACATCCTGAATCACCGCTACGAAATTGATGATGCGGCCGGTCTCGTTGCGCACCGGGGATACGCTTAAAATGATCTCTATGTCGCTTCCCTCTCTGTGCGTCCTCGTCAGGCGCCCCGTCCAGGACTCTCCTCCCGCCTTTATCTGTTCGAATATCGACCGATACAATTCATGCATTTCGGCGTCGAAGAATTCGGTGGTTTTCCCGATGAGCTCGTTGGGCTCGTACCCGGTCAGGATCTCGTAAGCAGGGTTCACATACTCTACGATTCCGTCCGGGCTGAAGAGTACGATCCCTTCCTCTGCCTGCCTGATGGCCGCTGCAAGGCGCAAGAGATCCTGTTCCATTTTTTTGCGGGCGGTCATGTCGATCCCGATACCCACCCGGGAGCCGTCCGAGAGCCGGATATTTGCCCAGGAGCTCTGCAGGAGGTCTCCTGAACGTGTCGTTATTTCGGTGTCTTTCCACGAGACCTTTTCCCGCATCATCGAATCCCATATCTTGGCCCTGTACTGAGGGTCGGGATAAAGGGCCGCCATGAGGTCTTTTGCGCGCGCCTCTTCCAGAGACCACCCGGCAAGCTTCTCGAACTCGCGGTTCACGAGCCTCACCTTTCCCGTTTCATCATAGAAGGTGAGCATTACCGGGATATTGTCGATGATCGTCTGTAGGATCTCTTTCTGTTCTTTCAGCTGATCCACGGTCTGGGCCAGAGCCCTGGTACGGAATTTCACCTTCTGCTCCAGCTCTTCGTTGGTCTTTCTCAAGGATTCCTGTGCATTCTTGACCTCGGTGATATCGCTGAAGATGACGAAGATCCTTACGAAATCCCTGCCCCCTGAATCACCCTTGTGAACACGCGGGATAAGGTCCACCGACGCCCAGCGATGACCGGCTTTCCCTGCGGCTGAGAAGCGCACCACCTTGTTCAGGGCTGCCTTGCCTGTTTCAAGGGTTTCCATGATCGGGAGGCAGTGTGCGTCAAAGGGCTCCCCGTTATCCTCTGCAGCTCCGGGTATCGAACGGAAGACCTCCAGAAACGGGCGGCCCAGCATCTTCCCGAGGTCTATCCCGAGGATATTGTCCGCTGCCTGGTTTGCGGAGACCAGTTTGCCTCCTTCATCAAATTCCGCCACGCCCTGTTCCATGGAATCATAGAGGACGCGGTACCGTTCTTCCGATGCGCGCAGGGCATCTTCTGCACGCTTCCGGTCGGTGATATCGAGGAACGCGCCGACGGATCCCCGGATATTTCCCGATGCATCGTACAGCGGGGCGGCGAACTCGAGCATGCTGACAAGAACGCCGTCGTCCCGGACAACATCCACCTCGAAATTCTGCACGACAGTGCCTTGGGATGCGGCCATCTGCAGGGGCAGCTCTTCCGGTGTCAGCTGTGTGCCGCTGGAGGAAACGGTAAAGTTCTTCGGGCGTTCATCCGGGCCTGCGCTCAAGGACAGGTTTGCTCCCTGTTTCATGCCGAGTATTTCCTCGAACGCCCTGTTCCCCCTGATCGTTCTGCTATCCCTGCTTTCCGCAATGCCGATGCCGATGGGGATGACATCGAGCAGTGTCTGGAGCTCCTCGACGCGGCGTCTGAGATCGGCGTTCAGGTGCCTGATCTTCTCCTCGGAACGCTTTACATCGTCGATATCCGTGGCTGTGCCGTACCACTTCACGATCGCCCCGTTCTCGCCGCGTACCGGCACGCCACGGCTCAGATGCCAGCGGAAGGCGCCGTCGGCCATCTTGACGCGGTGCTCGATCTGGTAGATTCCACCCGTCTTGAGCGCATGGTGCCACGCTTTGACCGTCGGCTCCAAATCGTCGTCATGGAGCACCGGACCCCAATGGAAGGCGCCGTTGTCCAATTGGTTGATACCCTGGTAGTCCCTGTGGCGGATGTTGTAATAGTCCACGAGGCCGTCGGGCTCCGCGGTCCAGACAAGCTGGGGCATGGCGTCCGCAAGCTTGCGGAAGCGCTCCTCGCTCTGCCGCAGCGCCCTTTCTGCCCGCCTGTGTTCGCTCAGGTCGCGGAATTCCGTCACCCGGACGGTCCGGCCATGATAAGGGATGTTCTTGCCCTGGATCTCGAGGGGGTAGACGGAGCCGTCCTTGCGCAGGCCTTCGGCATCATAGCGCGCCTCGAATCCGCTGAGGATTTTCTGCATCGCGTAATCCCGCCATGCCGGGGCGATGAGCATGAGGCCGTCCATGCCGATGAGCTCGCTCCGCGTGTACCCTGTCATGTCTGCAAGTCCCTGGTTGCAGTCGAGGATGATCCCTTTTTCGTGAATGCTGATGCCGCCGAATGAAGCTTCGTAAAGCGTGCGGAAACGCTTCTCGCTCTCGCGAAGCTCCTGCTGGGCTTTCATGCGTTCCGTTATGTCGCGGGCAATGGCCACGATGCGGAGCATGCCATGGATAAACGACTGTTTGAGGTTTACCTCGACCCAGAAAACTCTTCCGTCCTTGTCCCTGGCCTGCCATTCGAACAGAGGAGACGATTCGCCGCTTAAGGCCTGGCGGATTCTTTCGGCAGCTCCTTCCCGGGTGTAGGGAGGGATGCCCGAGCTGATGTCGCCTACCGAAAGCGTGCGCGCCTCATCGAGGGTATAGCCGTACATCTCGGTCATCTTTTTGTTGACGTCCAGGATGGCTCCGGTCGAAGGGTCATGGATAAAGATCGCGTCGTTCGCCGCGTCGAATATCGCCCGGTAGCCGTCCTCTGAGGTTTCCGGCTTCTTTTCCGGATTATCGAGTCCCTGCGTGTTGTCCATGGGTTTTCCTTGAGAGTTTCCCTGCTCCATTCATACTCCTGTCCCTGCCCCCGACCGTTTTCGAGGCACGGCGCCATGCCCTAGTACATAGTATGAGAAAGGAGAGAAACAGACTCAATCCTTCGAAACGCAAACCTGATAAACACAGCAATTACAGTATGACAAAAGCATCATTAGTTATTCCATATGTTATTGTCAACATAATAGTACCCGTATGAATTCCCTCCGTATCAGTGCAGGAAGGTCCTTGACATCCTTGAGGGAAAAAGAATTTCAGATATTCTCCATTCCATGAGGAGAGCATGAGAACGGATACGCAGTACGGCGGGGAGCCTCTCCCTCTGCCGGCAACGGATCGGCGGCAGACGGCGAGCCTCTACGCATACCTGGACGCCGTGCGCAGACTGCAGGGCACCTTCCTGGATGCATTCGGGCTTGGCCCCGAAGAGGCCCCTTCGAGGATCGTGTTTTCAGAGCGGGTCATGACGCTGAAGGCCTATGGAAAAAAGAGACGGGACGGCCCTGTCATGCTGATCGTGCCCGCTCCGATCAAGAGGGCATACATCTGGGATATGGCACCTGAGGCAAGCGTGGTCCGCGAATGCCTGCGGGGCGGCATAGGGGTCTACATGATTCATTGGAAAGAGCCGGGGCTGGACGATCAGGGAACAGGGCTTGACGGCTATGCCGGGCGTTTCATGACCCTGAGCATGGATGCCATAGCCCGTGAGACGGGAGAGGACCGGGTCTTTTTAGCAGGCCATTCCCTCGGCGGAACTCTCTGCGCCGTCTTTGCCTCCGGGCACAAAGACAGGGTGAAAGGCCTGATCCTGGTGGAGACGCCGCTGAAGTTCGGACCGGCCCTGGGAGACATCGACGCAATGGTCGCAAAGGCACCGGAGGCACAGCGTCTCACGAAAGATCTCGGCAACGTGCCGGGATTTTTCATCAGCTCGATGAGCACCATGGCCTCGCCGGGGACGTTCCGGACAGAGCGTTTCCAGGACTTGCTCTCGAGCCTCGGGGATCTTCAGGACTGGCAGATGCATATGCGGGTAGTAAGATGGACCCTCGACGAGTTGCCCATGCCAAAAAAGCTCTTCGAAGAGGTCATGGAATATCTGTACCGTGAAGACAGGTTCATGCGGGGGAAGCTGACGATAGAAGGCCGCCCGGCCGTCCCTTCGGGGGTGGAATCGCCGATTGTAAGCATAGCGGACCAGCGGTCTCGTGTCGTGTCGCCGGAGTCTTGTCTTGCCTTCCACGATGCCGCTTCGAGCACCGACAAGCAGGTGTTCTGGTACAGGGGCGATGTGGGGGTCGCGATTCAGCATGCCGGGGTGCTTGTCGGGAAGAACGCCCATCGATACCTCTGGCCTGAGATCGTCGACTGGGTCAATGCCCGCAGCCGAACCGAGTGACCGGGGTGCAACCGGCTTGTAAGGCTTTTTTGTATTGAGAGACCTGTTCGGCGCTTTCACATAATCCGCCAGGGAGATGTCATTTTTCACCTGAGGCAAGGTCGATCATGTATACTTACCGCCGGGAATATTGGCCCGTCGATATAATTAGTTGATTAACTAATTATTATTGACAGGAAATTCGGGATACTTTATGAAAAGGATATTCTGCCGCTGGAGGTTTCCATGAACATCGGGATCCCGAAAGAGATCAAGACGCGCGAGGGGAGAGTCGCCGTGACTCCGGCAGGGGTGAAGGCGCTGACCGGCCGCGGTCACCGGGTGTACGTGGAACACAATGCAGGCCTGTGCTCGGGAATGCCGGACCGCGCCTATGAGCTTTCCGGCGCGGTGACGGTTGCCGACCCGGACGCCCTCTGGAGCTCGTCGGATATGATCGTCAAAGTCAAAGAGCCTGTCCCCGGAGAATTCGAGCGCATGCACGAGGGCCAGATCCTGTTCACCTTCCTCCATCTTGCCGCATCGGCAGAGCTCACCCGGGAGCTGCTCGACCGCCGGATCGTCGGGATCGCCTATGAGACGATCCAGCTCGAAGACGGATCGCTCCCTCTGCTCGCCCCCATGAGTGCGGTGGCCGGCCGGCTTTCCATCCAGATGGGCTGCGCCTGCCTGGAGGCGAAGAACGGCGGAAAGGGCATCCTCCTCTCGGGCGTGCCCGGAGTTTATCCGGCGAAAGTCGCGATCTTAGGCGCCGGGATATCCGGGCTCAACGCCGCACACCTTGCCGTGGGCATGGGCGCACAAGTCACCATCCTCGACATCAACCAGAAGCGCCTTGATTATATCGAGGATATCTTCCATTCGCGGGTCGTCACCCTCGTTTCCAACCCGGTGAATGTGGAGAGGAGCGTGAGAGAGGCCGATCTCGTGATCGGGTCGGTGCTCATCCCCGGTGCACGGGCTCCTCATCTCATCACGAGAGAGCTCCTGAAAGAAATGGAGCAGGGCTCGGCCATCGTGGACATCGCCATAGACCAGGGCGGGTGCGCCGAGACGAGCAGGCCGACCACGCACGATAATCCGACCTATATCGAAGAGGGCATCGTCCACTACTGTGTCACGAATATGCCCGGTGCAGTGCCCCGCACCTCGACGTATGCGCTTACCAACGGCACGCTCCCGTATGTGACGGAGATTGCGGACAAGGGCTGGGAGCGCGCCCTGCACGAGAACCGGGCTCTGGCAAAAGGGTTGAACGTCCTGGCGGGAGAGCTGACGAACAGGAAGGTGGCAGAGGCCTTCGGGTGGAAGTGCCTCGATTTCTAGCCTGCCCGACCGGGCAAGCCCCGGTCGGGAAAGGGCCGGGTTTTTTCAGTCGGCAGTCTGCTCCCGCTCCCGATCGAAGGGGTAAGGGCGTATTGAGGGTCGTCACCGGCAGAAAAATGCTGACATGCACGGGCACCGAGTGTGCCTGGTAGAAGGAGGTTTGTATGGAAGACAGGGGGTATCGGAAAATGGATGTCCAGGAACGGGACTATATCCAGCACCTCTTCGGCAAACACATTTCCAGGGGGCAGGTGCGGTACTTGAGGTGTGCGCACCTGGATATCTATGAGTGCAACCGCAAGGGGTGCACGGTCACGGATGCGGTCTCGGGCGGGAAGTTCTTCGACTGCTTCAGCTCGGCAGGATGCTTCAATGTGGGCAGGGGAAATCCCACAATCATAGCCGCGCTCGAGCAGGCCCTGGACAACTATGACATCGGCTCGCACCAGATCCTCTCCGAGCACAAGATCAGGTTTGCCGAGAAGCTCTCGAACCTCTGCCCCGGCGACCTCAAACGGGTGGTGCTCTGCGCGAGCGGCGCCGATGCATGCGCCGGGGCCATAAAGCTTGCCAAGGGCGCGACCGGCAGGAACGACGTGATCACCATGGAAAAGGCCTACCACGGGCACGAGGGCTTCAGCCTGTCCGCGAACGGCAAGGATTACTACAAGGAGCTGTTTCTGCCGCTGATGCCCGGTTTCAGCGTGGTTCCCTTCAACGACCTGGAGGCGGTGAGGAAGGCTGCATCGAAAAACACGGCGGCGATCATCCTGGAGCCCGTGCAGGGGGAGGGCGGCATCCACGTGGCTTCGCAGGAATACATGAAGGGTCTGAGAAAGCTCTGCGACGAGCTCGGCATCATGCTCATCTTCGACGAGGTGCAGACGGGATTCGGCAGGACCGGAAAGCTGTGGGCCATGGAGCACTACGGCATGGTGCCGGACATCATGTTCACGGCCAAGTCCTTAAGCGGAGGGGTCTACCCGAACGGCGCGGTCCTGTACCGGGACAGAGAGCCGCTGGTCGGCTACGTCGAGGATAATCCCGCCTTCCACACCTCCCATTCGGGGGGCTCGGATCTGGGCTGCATCGTATCGTCTTCGGTCCTTGACTTTATCGTGGAGAACAAGCTCTGGGAGCATGCAGACAAGGTCGGCAGACGCTTCAAAGAGGGCCTCATGGAGATCGGGAGGCAGAATATCGGCATCGTCAGGGAGGTGCGCGGCCTCGGCCTCATGATCGGCATCGAGTACAAGTACGAGTTCATCGGCGCGCTCATGGCGGACTGCCTGGCAAAGCAGGGCGTCTGGGCCGTGTACTCGGGCAACGCTCCTCAGGTGATGCGCTTCCAGATACCTCTCACGGCCTCCATGGAAGAGGTCGAAGAGCTCCTGGACAAGATCAGGGCCGCCGTGAAAGCCATGAAGGTCTATCTCGTCTTTCTCCTGCCCCTGGCAAAGGTGCCCCTGTTCAGGATGACCCTCGACAACCTGAAAGTCCAGATCCCGGCCTTCAATCTGGTGAGGGATATGGAAGAGCTGTTTTTCACGTATGTGCTGAGAAAGTAAGGCGGAGGTGCGGATATGAAATCACTGTCGATGAAGCGGACGGACAAGCAAGGCCTGTATTCGGTAGCGGAAAAGGTATTCTCGAAAAGTTTGGTACGGATGATGGGAGAACAGGGCCACGATTTTCTCGAAGGGGCCCGGGAGGGTGCGTATGTATTCGATGAAAGCGGAAAGCGCTACCTCGACTGCTACACCTCTGCAGGCACCTTCAACCTCGGCCGGAAGAACGCGGCTGTCGCTGCAAGCCTGAAAAAGGCCCTTTTCGAGACCGACCAGGGGAACTTTGTCATGCCCTCCCGGGAGAAAGCACTCCTTGCCCTGAGGATCTGCCATTTCATGCCCGGAGATCTCGATTGCGTCCTCTTCGGGGTTACCAGGGGCGAATCCGTGGACGCCGCCCTGAAGCTCGCACGAGGATTTACCGGCCGCAGCGGCATCGTCACCGTCGACGGCGGACTCTACGGCGAGACCGGCTTTGCGCTCTCCGTATCGGAGAGAAAGGGCAAGGAGCAGTTCGGCATGCTCGTCCCCGATGTTCACGTCGTTCCGTTCGGCGACCTAGAGGCTGCGAGGTCGGCTGCGGAGACGAAGCCGGCTGCGTTCATCATGGAGCCGATCCAGGCCGAGAACCACTGCCGGCATGTCTCGGAAGTCTACTACAGGGACGTGAGAGACCTGTGCGACCGGCACGGCATCAAGCTCATCTTTGACGAAACCCAGAGCGGGTTCGGCAGGACCGGGCGGAAGTTTTTCTTCGAGCATGCCGGAGCCGTGCCGGATATCCTGATCGTAGGCGAGGCCATAACCGGCGGCATCTTCCCCATGACCGCGATGGTCTTTACGCCCGAGCTGAAAACCTTCTTCGATCTGCACCCCCTCATCCACCTGTGCACCTTCGGCGGCCACGACCTCGGCTGCCGGGCAGCCATGGAGGCGCTGGACGAATACGACCGGAAATCGCCGTGGGAGAATGCCCGCATCATGGGCGAGAAGCTCATGAAAGACTTAGGCGGCCTTGCGGGAAAGAAAGCCGCCCTTCGATCGGTCTCGGGCAAAGGCCTCCTGATCTCGTTGAAGCTCGAATCAGCGGAGGCTGCCCGGGGGTTCTGCAGAAAGGCAAGGGAGAAGGGGCTCCTGGCAAGCGCGGGAAAGGTCGACGAATCCTGCGTCGTTCTCAGGCCGAGCCTCCTGATAGGCGATGAGGAAGCGGCCTTTATCGGCGAGACGGTTACCGGCATCATCTGATCTCTGTCAGGCTCTCATCCGGGCGCAAGATGCCCGCGGGAGGCGAAAGACGGCGGAGACGCCTGCCGGCCGGGGGTGTTGATTCAAGCCCCTGAATATGTCATAGTGCAGCCTTATCCAAAAAGTCTCATGAGGATGCTGACCATGGCAAGGAAATCCGTACGCGAAGAGCGGAAGAAGCAGATTCTCCAGGCGCTGGACCAATGCCTGCTGGAGAAGTCGTTCCAGCAGACTTCCATAAAGGACATCTCGCGGATCGCAAAAGTGAATCACGGCGTGCTCCATTACTACTTCAAGAGCAAGGAGGACATCCTCCTGCACTACATCGACTACGTGGTCGATTACTTCAAGGGACAGGTGCAGGAGATGCTTGCGGCCAAAAATACGGAGCAGATGTCGCGGAAGGATTTCGTAAAAGAGATGTTCGTCTTCGTAAACCAGAAGATAACGCTCGACAAAAACCTCTCGAAGATTTTTGTCGAGATCTGGGAGATCGCCCTTTACAACGATGCCGTCCGCGCGAAGCTCAAAGGGGCGTATAAGGAGTGGATTCAGACCCTGACCGGCAACATCTCTGACGGGTCCGCCGACGGCGAGGCGGCTCCCATCCTGAGCATTGCCATGGTCGCTTTCTGGGAGGGCATGGCCCTGTTCTCCACCATATTCGATGAAAACGAGATCGATTTCAAAGAGACGCTTGCCCGCTTCCAGCAGAGGATTCTCGAAATCCTGTAACAGGCCGTTTCTTAAGGCGTGCCTTTGTCCGCGACAAATATCTTCGCAAGGGGAAAGAACCTTTTTTTCAGAAGGTAAAGGAGAAAGGAGCAGCCCTAAGCCCCTCTCTCCTTTACCGGAGGTAGGTTCTCTAAGGGAAAGGAGATCCCGCTTCCCGATGCGCGAAGCACCCGATGCCCATGCCGCTTGCCTTCTCGTGTCGGGATCGTCCCTCCCTTTCGTTGACAGGGCTCCCCGGCAGTATCAAATAGCGTGCCGGATACAAGTGCCCGTAACTGCAGGGAAGAATCGACAAGGGAAAGCCGCCCGCGTTCACATTTGTACTTTTCACGACAAAAAGGGCAGTCGCCGCCCGACTCGATCATTGCGGACAAGCCCGCTCTCGTATATTCATCTTATATCAGAGAAGGGAGAGCAGTATGACGGATGACCCGAAAGGCACCAGGCAGCAGACGGCTCCGCCGGCGGCGGTAAACCCGGCGTTCAGCCCTCAGGAGATGGTGGCGATCGTCGACGGGAACAACGTGGTGACCGGCAGCGCTCCAAGGGCGGTCATGCGCAGAGACGGCCTCATCCACCGGGCCGCGTACATCCTTGTCTTCGACTCCCGCGGCAGGCTCTTCGTCCAGGAGCGCACCCTGACCAAGGACATCTTCCCCGGCTACCACGACCTCTGCACCGGCGGGGTCGTGCTCGCGGGAGAGGAGTATGAGGCGTCCGCCCGGCGCGAGCTGGAGGAGGAGATCGGGGTGAAAGATGCGGTCTTGAGATTCCTCTTCGACTTCTACGGCGAATATGCGGGCCAGAAAGTCTGGGGCAGGGTGTTCTCCTGCGTAGCGGACGGCCCTTTCACCCTGCAGCCGGAAGAGGTCTCCGGCGGCGGGTTTTGTGATCTCGAAGCGGTGAAACATCTGGTCGAGACAGCGCCCTGCACCCCGGACAGCGTCTATGTATTCTTCCGCTCCATCGAAAGGCCCGGTTTATAGGCAGCTCGCCGGCACCCCTTTGTCTTATTTCTTTCCCGGACGCTCTTTACCGAAGCTGATCCCACTCCCATATAACCGGTAGTGATTGACACCGGAGGCATTATCCTGTTTCAAATGCGGATATGGATATCCTGCTTATTCACCCCCCGGTCGTGAAGCCCTCCGAGCCTCCTGCAGGTCCGGCAAGGCTCGCAGGCGCGTTGAGAGAGCACGGCCGGTCGTTCATGGTGGTGGATGCAAATATCGAGGGCCTGCTGTATCTCTTAAACGGCCGGGCCGACGCTTCGGACACCTGGACCAGGCGGGCCTTTCTCCATGTTCAGGACAGCCTTGCATCGCTGACCAGCGGGCGGGCGTTCAGCAACATGGACCGGTATACCCAGGCCGTGAACGGGCTCAACCGCATCCTTTCCTTCACGTCGGGGAAATCGGGCGCCCACGTCAGCCTCAACAACTATACCCAGGAGGCGTACTCCCCGGTGCGCAGCCAAGACCTTGTCAGGGCAGCCCTGGAGCATGAGAATAACGTGTTCTATCCATACTTCGGCAGGCGTCTCCTCGGGATCCTGGACAAGGATGAGCCGTCTGTGGTCGGTTTTTCTCTCAACTACCTGAGCCAGGCCGTGACCGCCTTCGCCATGATCGGGTTTTTGAGGAAGCTCCACCCGGGGATGAAGATTGTTCTGGGCGGAGGACTCGTCACTTCGTGGATCAACGGGCAGGGATGGAGCAATCCGTTCTCGGGCCTCGTGGATGAGCTCGTGGCGGGGAAGGGCGAGGAGCGCATCGTGAGCCTGGCGGGTGCGCGGTGGTCGGGCGTCGAGCCTGTTCCCGACTATTCTCCTTTTCTGCCCTATGCCTATCTGTCGCCGCGGAAGGTGGCGCCCTTCAGCACCTCGTCGGGATGCTACTGGGCAAAGTGCTCGTTCTGTCCCGAGAAGGCGGAAGGCACCCCGTATTCGCCCCTTCCTGCAGGCCGCGCCCTGAAGGACTTCGGGCAGCTTTCCGCGCTCGCTTCTCCTGGCCTGGTTCATGTCTGCGACAATGCCTTGAGCCCCGCCCTTCTCAAAAGCATGGCGGACCGGGAACAGGCGACGCCGTGGTACGGTTTCGCACGGGTGACGCGCAGCCTGGCCGACCCGGATTTCTGTGCGCGTCTCAAGCGCTCCGGCTGCGTCATGCTCAAGCTGGGCATCGAGTCCGGAGACCAGGGGGTGCTGGACGAGCTGGGCAAGGGGATCAGGGTTGAGGAGTCAATCAATGCGCTCCGGGCGCTCCATGCCTCCGGCATAGCCGTGTACGCGTATCTCCTCTTCGGCACTCCGGCCGAGGATTATGCCGCTGCCGGGAAAACCCTTGAATTCACCGCCGAACACAGCGGCTTCATCGGTTTTCTGAACCTCTCCGTCTTCAATCTCCCGAGGGGAAGCAGTGAGGCGGCAGCACTGGAAACCTATGATTTCTCGGAGGGCGACCTTTCCCTGTACCAGGGATTCGTCCATCCCAGAGGATGGGAGAGGAATCTCGTGCGGCAGTTCCTCGACAAGGAGTTCAGGCGCCACCCTGCCGTGGCGCGAATACTCCGTGCAGACCCGCCTTTCTTTACCTCCAACCATGCCCCGTTTTTTGTCATGAACAGGCTTGAATATTCTTGAAAAGTCTTTAGAATCACTTCTTGAATGCCGATTTGGATTGTAGCTCCGGACATGTCCTTGTTCGGGCGATTCCAAGATGAGATGCAAGGGTTGGGTGTATGGCGTACGAAGTTCTTTCCAAAGGCAACGTTGATAACCTGGCAGGCAATGCCGGGCAGAAAAGAAGAATCAGGCCCTTTGACTGGGTTGCCCTTGCCTCTCTTACGGCAATGCTCGTCATCTTCATTTTTGCCGGTCGGTTCACACGGGAATTTTCCGTCGACGTTGCGAAGGTGACCCGGGAATATCCCTTCCAGATCGATACCCGCCTCAAGACGTCGGGCCATGTGGTCACGGACCACGTGATCGCCGTTATGCCGAAAACCATGGGCCAGGTTGTGGAGATCCTGGTAAAAGAGGGCGACCCGGTTATAAAAGGCCAGGTCGTCGCCCGGCTGGAAAGCACCGATGCAGAGCTTCTGAAAGACAAGCTCGATGCCGATGTCAGGCTCGCGCATGCGAATCTCGAGCAGGCCGCGATCGGATACGGTGAAGCCCGGACCGAGCACGAGCGCAGCAAGGAACTGTATCAGGAAGGCTCTCTTTCCGAATCCGGCTATCAATCCTCACTCGCTCTCCTCCGCAAGGCGAAATCGGCGGTGAATGTGGCGGAGGCGACGGTCAAGGCGCAAACCGCAGCGCTCCACGGCGCTGAGGTCGCATTGGGCTATACGCAGGTGAAGGCGCCTGTGGACGGGGTCGTTCTGAAAAAGATCGCGCATGTCGGCGACACGGTTTCCCCGCTGGATCTTTCCGGGCAGACCGTTCCCGGTATAATCTCCCTGGCCGAGTTTTCCTCGCTCCGCGTGGAGGGCGAAGTGCCCGAGTACGAAATCGATTCGATCAAGACGGGCGATCCCTGCGTCGTCACAATCGAGGCGCTGAAGAAAACGCTCAGAGGCGAGGTCGAGGCAATACTGCCTCCCGCCGGCGAGGATGCAAAGAACGCTATGGTAAGGATCGTTTTTATCGATCACGCTCCCGGCCTCCGTCCCGAGATGACGGCGGACATCGCGTTTCTCACCCGGCCGCTTTCTTCCGATGAGACCAGGCCCATCACCGTGGTGGACCGGAAAGCCCTGGTGGCAGCCGATGGCGGCCACACGGTTTTCCTGGTCAGGGGCGGCCATGCCGTGGAGAAACGCGTGAGCATCGGCGAGCAGTACAAGGAAAGAGTGGAAATCCGCAAAGGCCTTTCCGCGGGCGACACCGTCATCCTGAATCCCCCGGACGAGCTGAAGAAAGGCGCGAAGGTAGTCCCGAAGAGAATCTGATTCCATTCCCTTTAAGAGAGCGAGAAATGAAGAACGAAGACAGTGTTGCCGGAGCCCCGGCACCGTGGTCGCTGGAGGGAAAGGGCTATATCATCCTCGTCAAGCTCGATCGCGAGTTTGTCAGAAACAGAGGTTTTCTGCCGGAAGAGCTGTCCGGGTCGTTCGCAGGCGGCATAGGCACAATCATGTACGTCGATTACCAATCTTCCGATGTGGGGCCTTACCGGGAGCTTCTCTTCATCCCGGGCATGTTCTCGTTTGACCGCAAGAAATATTTCTCCATCACCAAGATCTACGTCTCGACCATGGCGAGTGTCGTCAACGGGCAGAGCAACTGGGGAATTCCTAAAGAGGTCGCAGAGTTTGAAGTCATCGAAGAGGGAAATACCGACCGCATCCGCGTAAGCAAGAACGATCGCCTTTGTGCCGAGCTGTGTTTCCGTTCCTATCCTTTCGCCATCCCCGTCACTACCCGTATCGTCCCCCCGAGGTTTCATACCCTTGCCCATCTCTCCGGGGGCAAAACGTATATGACCACTCCCGAAGCGAGAGGTGCCGTGTCATGTGCGCGGCTTGCGGAAGCGGTCATCGACCAGTCGCTCTTCCCTGATTTTACCCGTGGACGCATTCTCTTCGTTGCCGGGATTCCCCGTTTCCGGATGGTCTTTCCCAAGGCCGTTATCGTATGACAAGGACAAGCGGCGGCCGACGGTCCTGACCTTACCCTTATCCGGGCGAAAGATTCCTGGCCGGATCAGGCGAGAACGGGCTGCATAAGATAACGGAAACCCCATACTGCCGGATGAGAAGGCCCATGCAAGCCTTTACCAAGAACGGTTCCCTGCTTGACCGGTGATCTCAACCCTTAAATGAGACTTGTGGAGAAGTAGCGCTCGGCGCGGTCCGGCAGGACCGTTGCGATAACTTTATCTTTGCCGTACTTGGCTGCCATTTGAATACCTGCCCAGACGTTCGCTCCCGACGATATGCCCACCAGCAGCCCGGCCTTGGCTGCAAGGAGACGGCTCGTGTTGATGGCATCATCATCGGAGACCTCGACTACTTCGTCAACGATCGAGGTATCGAGCACCGGCGGGATAAAGCCGTCTCCGATCCCCTCGATGCGATGGAGGCCCGGTTCATGTCCCAGGAGTGCGGAGACGTTCTTGGGCTCGACAGCGATGATGATGGTATGTTTATTCCGCTCCTTGAGGAATCTCCCGACGCCTTGCAGCGTTCCGCCGCTGCCCAGGCCGGAGATGAAGATGTCCACATGGTGGTTCAGCTGGGTCCAGATCTCGGGGCCGGTGGTGAGGTAATGGGCAAGAGGGTTGTTCTGGTTCTCGAACTGTTGGGGCACATATACGTCGTCACGGGTTTTCTTGATATCCTGAATGACGCGTATGCACCCTCCGAGACTCTCTTTTGCCGGGGTAAGTATGAGCTCGGCACCCAGTGCCCTGATAATCTTTTTGCGCTCTTCGCTCATGTTCTCGGGCATGACGACAATGACATGGTGGCCCATTACGCCTCCAATCAGGGCCATGCCTATGCCGGTGTTCCCGGAAGTGGGTTCGGCGATTGTATAGCCTTCCTTGAGCTCGCCCGACCTTTTTGCTTCCTCAAGCATGAAGAGGGCTACCCGGTCTTTAATGCTGCCGCCGGGATTCAGGTGTTCGGCCTTAGCGAAGATGTTGGCGTCGAGGACGTTCTTCAGGCAAACAATCGGTGTGTTTCCAATCTGATCAAGGACATTTTTCGAATACATGGTGTCAGCTCCTGTAGTGGTTATCGCTCATCCCTTTAAAGACTTCTCCCCGGGCTTCCGGCGAATATCCTGCCGGCATATCCCCGCAGGCACACCGCCCGGACCCGTATGCGCCCGTTGAGATTAATGCATTTGCCGGCATGGTAACTGTTTGAAACAGTGTATTCATAATTTTAAAACGTAAAAGGATTTAATCATAAAACGTATGAATTTCATAGGTGGAAGATTGCCATCTTTTCTCCGAGAGATCCAAAATTCAATAATATTACAAACCTTTTAAGGATGTGCGGCAGTGATAGTACATAATAATATCGGTGTATAAGAAGATCTCAACTATCGGGTATCGAGCGGGCGGCGAATGGGAAGCAAAGCTTGCTTATGTCCCCGGACGCCTGGTTTTTGAGGCAGTCTTCTCCTGTCTTGCTCCGATGAGGTCCGGGCTCAAGTCCTTGCCCACGGTAGTGCTGTTCAGAGTGAGGCCGAAAAGCGACGCTGCCGTGACCCCGAGGTCTGCGATACGGACGGGTGTGTCCGATATGCCTGTCATGCCTTCCGGTATCGATATGGCGGCCACAATGGGCAGGGTGTCCACCGAGCCGTGGCCGCCGTTGTATACCCTCCAGGGCGGAGACCACTTCGGGGCCTTGATGCCGACATTGGGCACATGGCCGTTATAGGCAGGGATCTGCCAGCCGTTCTTTCCCAGGATGACGAGGTCGGGCCAGATCATGGATTCTTCTTTTTCGGCTTCTATGTAATAGCTGTGGTAAAGCTCTCCGGGAAGGCACACGCCTTCGATGCCCTTCTTCATGTCGTCCCGGTCCAGGACCCACCAGGGGCATTCGAGCTCGCCGGTCTCCGGATTCCGGGTCCGGTGAGCCAGGAGCAGCGTCTTTGCGGCAGGTATCTGCCCTTTGTTATCTCTCCAGTACAGGTTGCCATAGCTGCTCACGCTGAACGCATACACATTGTCTTTCCCGATGAGGCCGGAGCTTTCCAGGAGCCCCATGACATCGGTGGATGAGAAATCGGCAACGCTCAAGTGGTTCACCGCGCAGTGATCGCTCAGGAGGACAACATGAGCACGGCTTAACGCTCCCTGTTTTTCGAGTCCGTCCATGAGCCGTCCGAACTGGATGTCCACATCCCGTACCACGTCCAGGATGGCTTCCTTGAAGAGGAGCTTGTTGCGCTTGCTCACGAGCTGGTACTCGGGCTTGTCTTCGCAATCCCCGGGGACCGTATGCGGCGGGTCGGCGTTTACGAATTCCGAAGGGTCGGCCGCGTTGCCGAGGCAGTGCCCTGCATCGTCGCACTGGGCCAGGATGATGTATGCCAGGTCGGGATCTTCACGTTTGAAAATCTCCAATGTCGAATCAACGACCCAGCTGTCATGGGGGAAGTGCTTTGCAAAATGCTCCATCTGCATGGTAAGCAGCCCGCCCTGGCCGGTGTACATCCTGGTCCAGCTTGGGCTCAGGCGCATGCTGCCGGCAAAGAGCCCCAGGCGCCCCGACTCGGGGTCGCACGCTCCATCCGCATCGGTTTTCGGATCGGCCAGGCTTTCATGCTCAGGCTCCTCAAGATAATCCGGGTGGTTCGGACCGGTCACCAGGACATCGACCGGTGCGGGCCCGCTGCCTGCCCTGAACATCTCCCCGACCCATTCCTTGCCGGTGATGAACAGCGTCTTCGATTCCGGCCACTTTCTTTTCCATGCGTGGAACAGGGTGTCGACGGGACGGCCCTGGTCATCCTTTGCAAGCGAGAGGTGCGAATGCCTGATGATAACGTTCCCGTCCGCATCCCAGCCCGTAGGCTGGGCCCAGACGCCGATTACCCCGGTCTGTGCCGTGGACGTCCCTGCAAGGGCGTTGAGGTGATTCATATCCGTGGCGGCAGGGAGAAACGCCTTGGCATCTTTATACCACAGGGATGTATCGATGAAACGGCGGACATTGGGCATGAGCCAGTCCCCGGTTTTTCCTCCCGGGAGGCCTTTTGCGTTGAGCTCGAGATAGCCCGGATGCAGGGCATCGATGGCGACGAAGATGAGCTTTTCCCTGCCCCCGGAGGATCTTTTCAGAGGAACGAAGGGAGGAACGGCTTTCTTTCTTCCCCATGGAGGCAGACCCCATATCAGGAGAGCCGCGCCGCCGACGACCCCGGCAGCCCACTTCAGGAAAGACCTTCGCCGGAGCTTCTTCTGCAGCTTCCCATACACGGAACCGTTCCTGTCCACCGTCATGCTCCCCCCCTTTTGTTTCTATTTAACTGCATAGTTCATGGGTTTCACTCTGTAATTATGGAGGAATGAATCAAAGGAGTCAATGTTTTAAGCGCTTAAACCATGATGCCTGCCCGATGCCGTCCCGAGCCGATCCTTGTGCACACCGCGAAAGGTGAAGATCGGGCGGCGCTGATTATTAATAATGAATAGAGACGAAGCGGGTTCTGTAAACGGAGAGATATCCTGCCTGCGGGTCTGCACAGTAACCAAGAGATCGGATCGAGGAGGAAAAAACATGATCGTGGCTGGAAAGCGGGCGCAGAATTTTTCGGCCCCGGCATTTTATAAGGGAAAGTTCACGCACATCGAGCTCACGCAGTATCTGGGCAAATGGGTTGTGCTCTATTTTTACGGGGGCGATTACACCTTTGTCTGAGCGACGGAAGTATCGGCAGTTGCCGATAGATACGCCGAGTTCGAGAAACTGGATGCCGAAGTCCTGGCAATAAGCGTCGACAGCGTATACGTCCACAAGGTGTGGAACGACAGCGAGCTCTCGAAGATGATCCCCGGCGGCGCACCCTTTCCCATGCTCTCCGACCCGGGGGGGAGGATCGGGAAGATGTACAACGTCTACAACGAGGACCCCGCTATCGATCTCCGGGGAAGGTTTATCATCGACCCGGACGGTGTCGTCCAGGGGTATGAGGTGCTCACCTCCGTCGTGGGCCGCAGCACGGAAGAGATTCTCCGGCAGCTCGCCGCATTCCAGATCGTCCGGGCGAGCAAAGAAAAGGAATTCACCCCTGCCGACTGGAAGCCGGGCATGCCCACGCTCAAACCCGTGATGGAACTCGTGGGAAAGGTGTGGGAGATATGGAAGCCGGGCCTGCAGGGGTGAAAGAGGCGTGAATACGTTACCCGGCGCAGCAGGCTCCTGTCCCTCCCACAGGGCCCTGTTCGAGGATCTCTCCGCGCCGGCCGATGGTGATGTGCCTGAGGGGGAGGTTTGTCCCTGCCCGTTGTACCGCCGCCTGGGCAGCCCGGACGAATCCGCTGCAGCAGGGCACTTCCATATGCACGACCGTCAGGCTCCTGATCCCGCTCAAGCGCACGATCTCCGTGAGCTTTTCCACGTGGGCGTCGATGTCATCGAGCTTGGGGCATCCCATGGCAACTGCCTTCCCCTTGATCAGCTTCTGATGAACACCGGGGTAGCACAGGGCGCAGCAGTCCGCCAGGAGCAGGAGATCCATCCCCTTGAGAAACGGCGCCTGCGGGTGGAGCAGCTGCAGCTTGACCGGAAAGTGGGAGAGATTCGATTTGAACGGTGCGTCTTCTTCCGGTGAGTCGTCCTTCCCGAAGGACATGGCCGCAGAACCCGGACAACCGCAGGCGAGGGGTGCGAGGGTTTTCGGCCCCCTGCTCTTTGCCAGATGCTTCTCGACCTCTTCTTCGTCGAATTCGGGCGCCTCTCGCTCGATGATCTTCAACGCGCCCGTGGGGCAGTCGCCCAGGCACGCACCGAGGCCGTCGCAATATACGTCGCTCACGAGCCTGGCCTTGCCGTCCACCATCTTGAGCGCCCCTTCGGCGCAGGCGGTGATGCAGCTCCCGCAACCGTTGCACAGGTCTTCGTTTATCTCGATAATGTTTCTCTTCATTTTTCGTCTCCTTACTTTTCCCGTGAAGCCTTCACGCATGGATCTCACGGCCGGTACCCGTCCGAGCCCCCTTACGGTGCCCTCACCCCCGGCCCGCTTGCGGGAGCCGGGGGAAGAGGGCAGGGGGAGGAGGCTATCTTCCTTCCCTGATGGCTGCGATATCGTCCGCAACGTCACCGATGGGCTTGATATCGAAGGTGTCCACAAGCACCTTCGCGACGTTCGCCGAAAGGAAGCCGGGCAGGGTCGGTCCGAGGCGGATATGCTTTACGCCCAGAGACAGCAGGGCCAGCAGCACGGCAACCGCCTTCTGCTCATACCAGCCGATGTCATAGGAGATGGGCAGGTCGTTGATGTCTTCAAGGCCGAATACCTCCTTGAGCTTCAGCGCAATGACCGCAAGCGAATAGGAGTCGTTGCACTGGCCTGCGTCGAGCACCCGGGGGATGCCGCCGATGTCTCCCAGATTGAGCTTGTTGTAGCGGTACTTGGCGCACCCGGCAGTGAGGATGACCGTATCTTCGGGCAATGCTTGCGCCACGTCGGTGAAGTAGCTCCGGGTCTTGAACCGGCCGTCGCAGCCCGCCATGACCACGAAACGCTTGATCGCTCCGCTCTTGACCGCTTCAACGACCTTATCCGCGACCTTCATGACCTGGTCGTGCGCGAATCCTCCGACGATCTCGCCCCGCTCGATCTCCGCCGGAGGCCTGCACTGCCTGGCAAGAGCGATGACTTCGGAGAAATCCTTTGCTTTGCCTTCGGCGGGCTCGGGGATGTGTTTCAGGCCCGGGTACCCCACCTGGCCGGTGGTAAAGATCCGGTCCTTGTAGGAATCCTTCGGCGGGATGATGCAGTTGGTCGTCATGAGGATGGGGCCCCCGAACTGCTCGAAATCCTCGTTCTGCTTCCACCAGGCGCTCCCGTAGTTGCCGGCCAGATGATCGAATTTTTTGAAGGCCGGATAATAATTGGCCGGCAGCATCTCGCTGTGGGTGTAGACGTCGACGCCTGTGCCCGCAGTCTGCTTCAGGAGCTCTTCCATGTCTTTGAGGTCGTGCCCGGAGATGAGAATGCCCGGGTTGCCGCGCACCCCGATGTTCACCTTCGTGATCTCGGGATTCCCGTACGTTCCGGTGTTCGCCTTGTCGAGCAGGGCCATGGTCGTCACCGCCGTCCGGCCGCACTCCATGACCAGCCCTACCAGCTCGTCCGCGGTTAAGTCCTTTGTCGTGGCTTCGAGGCCTTTGAACAGAAACTCGTAGATCGCAGGGTCCTCATAGCCGAGGATGTATGCATGGTCCGCATAGGCAGACACGCCCTTCATGCCGAAGACGAGCAGGGAACGCAGAGAGCGGATGTCTTCGTTCTCCGTGGAAAGGATCCCTACCGAGAGAGCTTTCTGCCTGAGCTCGTTTTCGTCATCCGAGAACCACACCGCCGCATCCGGACCGGTGACGGTCAAGCCTGCAGCTCTTTTCAATTCCTCCCTGAGCTTGAGGGATTCACGGACCAGGCCGATGACCCTGTCGCTGTCGAAGCTCACGTTCGTGATGGTCGAGAACAGCGCCTTGATCGCGAACCGGCCCGCCTCTCCGGCATCGGTCTTTCCTTTCGCCTGATTCACGCAAACGGCCAACCCTTTGAGGGTGAACAGGAGCAGGTCCTGCAGATTGGCCGTGTCCTCTGTTTTTCCGCAAACCCCCTTCACTGTGCAGCCGGAGTTCCTGGCTGTTTCCTGGCATTGGTGACAGAACATCATGACTTCCTCCTTTTGATTTGATATGAGGGAAATAGCATCTTACTTGAGTTGAATAATTGACTTGGGTCAAATGTCAAAAAATAATAAAAAATAATTTCCCGGGAGGGACGGCACGGTGGAACTTGCAGAAATCATACAGGATGCCTTTCCGGCCCTGAGCGTGAAATCGGTAGAATCGATCTCCCGCTACTGCCGGCTCGTGCAGTATCCGAAGAACGAAATTCTCTTTCTCGAAGGGGACAAGGGGAATACCTTCTACTACCTGGCGGAGGGTACGATAAAGATCTTCAAAACCTCGCCCTCGGGCCAGGAAACAGTCTTGAGGGTCCAGGGGCCGGGCTCCATCTTCGCCGAGGTGATCCTCTTCGAACGGAACGAATACCCGGTGAGCGCGGCAGCCATGGTGCCTTCCCTGGTGGTTCACATCCCCCGTGAGCACTTTCTCAAGCTCCTCGACGAGAGCCGCTTCCGCAACGAGTTCATCGCCACCCTCATGCACAAGCAGCGCTATCTCACGGACCGCATCGTCTACCTCACGAGCCTGGATGTGGAGGAGCGGTTCTTCCGGTTCCTCATCGAGCATTACGGGATCAGGAGCGACTACACCTTAGGCCTGTCGAAGAAAGATATCGCCTCGTCCATCGGCACCATCCCCGAAACCTTGTCCCGCCTGTTCGACCGGCTCAAGAGCAGAGAGATCATTTCCTGGGAGGGAAGCGTGCTCAGGGTCAGCGAGGATTACCTGGAGCAGTTCACTCAAGACAATATCGCCGATACGGCAGACGCCTGATCACTTCAGGAGCAGCTCCGGCCGGTATTCGAAGTGCATGGCATCGTAGCTGTTCCAGCGGCCGCCCCAGATAAAGCCGTTCTTCTCGAAGATGTCCACGATGAACCCGGGCACGTTGTTCCGGTAGCAGTACGGCTCGTCACGCTGAGACCCGATGAAGTAGGAAAGGTTTCCGTTGATGTCCACCGCGATCCCGTAGGCGTGGCCCGAGGTCCGGTTGGGATAGTCGCGCACCGGCCGGTCGAAATACCCGTACGGCCCTGCGACGTCGAAAACGACCCCTTTCAGGCTCTGCATCTTTTCATCCGGCAGGTCCATGATCTCACGTGCCACCCGTTCCAGGGCCTTGTCCACGCCGTTGACCGTGGTCACGGCAACCGTTCTCGGTTTTCCTCCCGCAGAACCTACCCACCGGACCTTTCTCATGTCTTTCCCCCGGTCCGTGCCGGGGGCGCCGTACATGTAATTGAATATCACGGCAGGACGGATGCGCCCGGGGTCGCCTATGGGCGGGTTCTCCTCCGTGGGGATGGGCTCGCCCGATCCGTACTCCCAGCAGAAAGCGTCCTGAGGGTCGAACGACTCGTCCCCGGCCGCAGTGTCCACGATCATCCGGTCATAATTTTTGTCTATCAGGTCATCGAGAACGAATTTTTCACCGGTGACGGTGCGCAGGCACCCGTCTTCATACGCGACGAAGAAATCCGGGTAGGCCGTGAGATACCGTTCGGCTGCGGAAAGGCCTTCGTCATGCGGAAAAGCAGCCGTACAGACGCCGAAGAAAAGCAGCACGAGGGTCGTGATGATCTTATAGAGCACAGTTGTTTCCTCTCTCACTATGATACAGCATCGGCCGGGAATCGAAAAACTTTTCTTTTTTTGCGTTGAATAACAGCCGTCTGCTTGCGAATGCATTGACACCTGGGCTTCCGAACGATACAGGAAGTTCATGAACGATGCACATGTCCGCAAGATAGCAGAAGAGCTGAAGATAAAACCTGGCCAGGTGAGCGCTGCGGCCGGCCTCCTGAACGAGGGCGCCACGGTGCCGTTCATCGCCCGCTACCGCAAGGAGCTTACCGGATCTTTAGACGAGGTGGCCATCGCCGCTGTCAGGGACCGGCTCAAGGAGCTCGAGCTTCTCGACGCCAGGAGAGAGGCGATCCAGAAATCCATGTCCGAGCAGGGGGTCTTGAGCGAAGAGCTGAGCCGGGCGCTCGATGCGTCGCAAACCCTGGCCGAGCTCGAAGACATCTATCTGCCGTACCGGCCCAAGCGGAGGACCAGGGCGATCATTGCACGGGAAAAGGGCCTGCAGCCCCTGGCCGACCTTATCTTCGCGCAGAAAGACGCGGTCGATCCCCTGCAAGAGGCCTCGGCGTTCATCGACCCGGAAAAGGGCGTCCAGACCGCAGAGGAGGCCCTGGCCGGTGCAAGGGACATCATCGCGGAGCAGGTCTCCGAGGATGCGGACGTACGGGCTCTCATGAGGGCCCTGTTCGAGAAGGAAGCGGTCCTCGCATCCGAGGTGTACACGGGGGCCCAAGAGGATGCCGCCACCTACCGGGATTACTTTCACTGGCAGGAGCCGGCGGCAAAGGCGCCGGGCCACCGCGTCCTGGCTGTTTTCCGGGGGAACCGGGAGGCGTTTCTCAAGCTCTCCATCCGGCCGGCCGACGATAAGGCGCACGCGCTTCTGGAAAGGCGGGTCTGCAAGGGAAACAGCCCCGGCACGCACGAGGTGCGCCTCGCCTGCCGGGACGGCTACAAGAGGCTCCTCGGGCCTTCCATGGAAAACGAGATAAAGGGTGTTCTGAAAGACCGGGCGGACGGCGAGGCGATCGGCGTGTTCGCCAGGAACTTGAAAGAGCTGCTCATGGCTCCCGCACTCGGGCCGAAGCGCGTGCTCGCCGTGGACCCGGGATACCGCACCGGATGCAAGATCGTGTGCCTCGACGCCCAGGGGGCGCTTCTCCACCACGGCGTCATCTATCCCATTTTTTCGGGAGGCCGTGCAGAGGAAGCGGCCAGGACCGTAAAAGACCTCGCCGGGAAGGATAAGATCGAGGCCGTTGCCGTCGGAAACGGGACCGCGGGCCGGGAGACGGAAGCATTTATCCGGGGGCTCGAGCTGAACCTTCCGGTGATCATGGTGAACGAGAGCGGCGCCTCGGTCTACTCCGCGTCCGAGGCGGCCCGCCGCGAATTCCCCGACCACGACGTGACCGTACGCGGCGCGGTCTCCATCGGCAGGCGGCTCATGGATCCCCTGGCCGAGCTGGTCAAGATCGATCCCAAGGCCATCGGCGTGGGACAGTACCAGCACGACGTCGATCAGGGCAGGCTGAAGAACAAGCTGGACGACGTGGTCCAGAGCTGCGTCAACGCCGTGGGCGTGGAGGTGAATACCGCCAGCCGGGAACTGCTCACCTACGTGTCCGGGCTCGGGCCTGCACTGGCGGGCAATATCGTTGCCTTCCGCAACGAGCACGGGCCGTTCTGCAACAGGGAGGAGCTCAGGAAGGTGCCCCGCCTCGGCGCCAAGGCCTTCGAGCAGGCAGCGGGATTCCTGCGCATCAGGAGCGGCCCGCATCCCCTCGATGCAAGCGCGGTACACCCCGAGCGCTACGGTCTGGTGGAAAAGATGGCGGCGGACTTGAACAGCTCGCTCATCGATCTCATGCGGGACAAGGGGCTCAGGCAGAAGATCGACCTGAAAGCCTATGTCAGCGCAGGGGTAGGGATGCCGACGCTTCAGGACATCATGTCCGAGCTCGACAAGCCGGGCAGAGACCCGAGGGAGTCGTTCGAGATCTTCAGCTTTGCCGAGGGCGTAAACGCTATCGCCGATGTGAGGGAGGGCATGGAGCTGCCGGGGATCGTCACGAATGTCACCAACTTCGGGGCCTTCGTGGATATCGGCGTCCATCAGGACGGCCTCGTGCACATCAGCCAGCTCGCGGAGAGGTTCGTCAGGGACCCGTCAGAGGTGGTCAAGGTCGGTCAGAAGGTACGGGCCAGGGTCCTCGATGTCGACGTGAAGCGCAAGCGCATCTCGCTGTCCTTAAAAAAACCGTGACGCCGGTGCACCGATACGCGAATATTGAAAAATACCAGCGCGCGCCCATAGTTAATAATAAGTGGGTTATTCAATTGATTCCCGACGCCCTGTAACGGGCAAAGGATGGGACACGCTTCTCCCGGACAGGGATGTCGCCCTTGGGGTTTCCCCGGGTGATCAAACGACGTGACGGTTTCTTCGCTGAATTGCCCCTCCGGTTCACCCTGAGCAAGCGTGTCTGTGGGTTGCGAACGACATTCGCCGGAGGTTGCCGTTATGGAGAAGACAAAGATACGGATTGAATACAATCCCGTGAAATACCCGGAGGAAATAACCGTAAAAAGATGGCCCGACTGGATACGGAAGCATACACGTCCTGCCGGAGAAACTGCCGTCAGGAAAGTCGTCTTCTTATGGAAGCCGGGCATATCGTAAAAGAACTGTATGAATTCTCAGACCGCTGTACTGACACCTATCAGGCGCCATGATATAGACTGGCTGAAGGTGCTGCTGCTCTACCTTCTCTTTGCCATCCAGGTGTCCAGGGTATTCGATGCGGAAATGAATCCGGACGGCGGCAGCAGGATTTTCCACAACGGCTTCAGTTACATCGGGTTCCTTTCTTCCCAGTGGTACGTGCCGTTCGTCTTTCTCGTCTCCGGATGGTCGATCAAGAACGCAATGCAGCTCCGGCCGGGCACTACCCTGCTCCGGGACAGACTGTTGCGGCTGATCATCCCTTTTACGACGGGATTCATCCTTCTGGTCCCGCTCACCATCTCCGGCGGGATAATGGGCGACCTGCTCAGTGCCGTGCCGGTACATACCGGCCCGGACATGGTCATGGACGCGCCTTCATTCTCGAATGCGCCGGTAATATTCAACCGGCCCGACACCTTTGCCTGGTCGTATCTCATGTTCCTCCCCTATCTATTTGTTTTCACTGTCCTGTCCTGGCCGTTCTTCACCTGGCTTATCGCCAGGAAAGTCACCCCTTTGAAGATAAGCAGGGCCTGGGTCTATCTGCCGGTCGTGCCCCTGATCCTTATCCAGATGAGCATCAGGGGATACTGGCCCGGAGAAAAGAATCTTTCGGACAACTGGGTCATGCTTCTGTATTTCCTCGCATTTTTTATCCTGGGATTCGTCATATCCCGCTACAGCGCATATGAACGGGCAATCCACCAGGAAGCCCGTTTCGCAGGGACCTTGGGCGCCGTGCTGTCCGTCGTTATCCTGACGACTGCTTCGAACCTTCCCGGGCATGTATTCCCCCTCCTTACCCCCATCGCAAGCTGGTGCTGTGCCGTCGGTATCCTCGGCCTGGCGAAAAGCTATCTCGATGCGCCGTCTTCATGGCTGATCTATCTGCTGGAGGCGTCGTTGCCGGTATTTGTCCTCCACCAGGTTTCCATCGTGGTCATCTCAAGCGCCATGGACGGGTTCATGATCGGAACGAGCGCCAGGTTCATGGGCCTGCTCCTGCTGTCGCTCGGCGCGAGCATCATGCTGTATCAATTCATCATCCGCAGGTTCGCCCTCATGAGGGTATTCTTCGGGCTCAAAATTGAAAAGGAGCCGGTGGAATCGTTGAAGGATCAGGTGTTTCACCGTGATCACCAGTGATTCTTGAAAGACTCTACCGACCTGAAGCGCGGATCCGTATCGAAACTTGTCAGGAAATATCTCTTGTGATCGGTTGAAAATTCTGGCTCTTATGGAAGGCATGGCAGAAATGATCCTGAATCCGTCACGGGAGAAATCCCTTGTCCAGCGTCATCCATGGGTTTTCTCGGGCGCTGTCCAAAAGCTGCGGGGCAAACCCGGACAGGGAGAGACTATTGAAATACTCTCATCCGAGGGCGCCTGGCTTGCGCGGGGCGCATACTCGCCCGAATCGCAGATCAGGGCGCGCGTCTGGACCTTTGACCCGGATGAGACAATCGGCTCCGGTTTCTTTCGCAACCGCCTGGCGGCCTCCATCGGGGCGAGGCGCGTCATGGGCCTTGAAAAGACGAACGCCGTGCGGCTCGTCAATTCCGAGTCGGACGGCCTGCCGGGCGTGATCGTCGACCGGTACGCCGAGTATCTGGTGTGTCAGTTCCTCACTGCCGGCGCGGAGTTATGGAAAGATACGATCGTCTCCGAGTTACAGGACCTGTCGCCCTGCAGGGGCATCTTCGAGCGCTCGGATTCCGATGTCCGCTTCAAGGAGGGGCTCTCGCCCGCTGCCGGCCGTATCGCCGGAGAAGAACCCCCCGGCGCGGTCGAGGTCGAGGAGAACGGGTGCCGTTACCTGGTGGATATCAGGCAGGGGCACAAGACAGGGTTCTACCTCGACCAGCGTGACAATCGGGCGTTTCTGGCCGGTTATGCCGAGGGCAGAGAGGTGCTCAACTGTTTTTCCTACACCGGAGGGTTCGCCATAGCGGCGCTGAAGGCGGGCGCCGGCCGCACGACAAACATCGATTCCTCCCGGGGCGCCCTTGAGCTGGCCTCCCGCAATGCAGCCTTGAACGGGTTCGGAGCCGAAGCCATGGAGAATACCGAGGCCGACGTTTTCACCCTGCTTCGCCGGTACCGCGATTCGAGGAAGAGCTTCGATATCATCGTGCTCGACCCGCCGAAATTCGCCGAATCCCGCAGCCAGATAGCACGTGCGAGCAGGGGGTACAAGGATATCAACCTGCTTGCGCTCAAACTCCTGCGGCCGGGCGGCATCCTGTTCACCTTTTCCTGCTCGGGGCTCATGGAACGGGACCTTTTCCAGAAGATCGTCGCCGATGCAGCCCTCGACGCAGGCCGTGAAGCGCGCATCCTCCGCTGGCTGACGCAGTCGCCCGACCATCCCGCCTCCCTCAACTTCCCCGAGGCAAGCTACCTCAAAGGCCTCGTCTGCCTGGCGGATCAGCGCTGAGCATAAAAGGGAAGATAGACGCCAAATACCTTGACTGTTTGTTGTCGGCTTTTTACGAGCAATGAACCATGCAATCCTATCCCGGCCCGCAGGGTATCATCGAGCTCTGAGTGCCACGTATGAATCGCGGGATCAGATTTCACGAGGAACCCTCAAGCATCGTTCGACAGTTCGCTTAAGTTCATTCACGTCATGGGATTTCACGACATAGGCGCTGGCAGCCATAGCCATGACATCTTCCCTGTATCCGGTAAAGGCCGAGTAGATGATGACCGGGATGTTTATCCGGGATTTGAGTATGTGGCCCATGGTTTCGAGTCCATCCATAACAGGCATCCTCAGATCGAGGATGATGAGGTCCGGCTGTATGTGGTCGTCATTCAGAAGGGAAAGGGCTTCTATGCCGTTGGACGCTGTTATGATCTCATGGCCTTCATCTCCCAGCTCGTCCATAAGCAGCCTCTGAATACGCTCTTCATCATCCACCACAAGGATCTTCTTCATAATGTAAAATAGTAATCAGGTTGAATAGCTTATCTATTATTGATGTGAAAAATGCAGGATTGATCATTCTTACAGGAGTCATAACTCTCATAATTATTCATCCGGACAAGAATGATTGAGTCGCAGCAGGCGCCGCTGCCGGAGAATCATGAACGGTAGCACGGGATTGTGAAGTACATTAAGCTGGGAACACTCAGGGGACACGCTGCCTGCAGATCACGGACTTGTTGACGGGCGGCCTATCTGCGGCGGAAGGTTCTCTTCTTGATGCGGGTCTTCTCGACGAGCAGGTCTTTCTGCTGCTGCCTGCCGGCCTTGTCCTTCTCGACAAAGATCTTTGCTCCGCCGGGGTCGGTCTCCGTGTAGTACATGACCCCGGACCAGGTTGAGGGTAGGGGGGTGAAGATCTGCACCTGTTCTGGGTTGGTGCGGAGCTCGCCGGTGGCGAAGCTTTTGAGCTTCTCCATGTCCTGAAGCGTGCATCCAGGGTGGGCCGCGATGAGATAGTAGGTGAGAAACTGCTTTTTGCCGCTTTCGCGGTTGAGCTCGTAGAAGAGGTCCTTGAAGGCTATGAGGCAATCCTTCCCGGCCTTGCCCATGAGCCTGAGCACGTGCTCCCGGGTGTGCTCGGGGGCGATCTTCAGCTGGCCCGAGACATGGTGGCCGACGAGCTCACGGAGATAGCACTCGCCGTACTGTTCGTCCGCCATGACCAGATCGTGCCTGACTCCCGATGCGACAAAGACCTTTTTTACCCCCGGAAGCCCCCTCAGTTCTCTGAGCAGGTCCACCTGCGCCTTGTGATTGAAGCGTAAATTCCTGCAGATCTCCGGCGAGAGGCACTGCTTGTCGGTGCATCCGAAGGGGCTGTTTTTCCGGCTGCAGGCGAATGCATACATGTTTGCGGTAGGACCCCCCACATCGGCGATGATTCCCTTGAATTCCGGGTGGCGGATAAGGGCTTTCGCCTCGCGGATAACGGACTCTTTCGACCTCGATACCACGGCCCGGCCCTGGTGTACGCTTATTGAGCAGAAGTTGCACCCGCCGAAGCACCCCCGGTGGGTGGTGATGGAGAAGCGGATCGTCTCCAGCGCCCGTACGCTCCCCTGCCTCTCGTAGAAGGGATGCTGGTCCCGTTCGAACCCCTTTTCATAAAGCTCGTCGAGCTCTTTTTCTGTCAGGCACGGCTGGGGAGGGGTCTGCACCAGGTATCGGCTGTCATGGAGCTGGCAGAGAGCTCTGGCGCTGCCCGGGTCGCTGTTTTCGCAGAACAGGCGGAACATCGCGACAAACTCCTGCTTGTCGCGAGATACGGCATCGTACGAAGGGAGCTCTACGGCGTCCGGAGGCATTTCCCTTGAGGCATGGCAGATGCCTCTGACCTCACGGTAGCCTTCTCCCCTCGACAGGCGGCCGGCGAGTTCGAGCACGGCCTTTTCGCCCATGCCGTAGACCAGGACGTCGGCCTTTGCATCGAAGAGGATGGATTTCCGCACGCTGTTCGACCAGTAGTCGTAGTGGGCTATCCTCCTGGTGCTTGCCTCGATGCCTCCAAGGACGATGGGAGAGGTGTTTTTGAAGAAGCGCCGGATAAGGTTGGCATAAGCGATCAGTGCGCGGTCCGGACGCCTGTTGTTCACCCCGCCGGGGGTATAGTCGTCGCTCTTCCTCCGCTTGTCCGAGGCGGTGTGATTCGCCACCAGCGAGTCGATGCTTCCGGCGCTCACCCCCCAGAAAAGCTTCGGCTCTCCGAGCCGGGCGATGTCCGCATCGGTATGAATGTCGGGCTGGGCGACGATTCCCACCCTGTAGCCGGCATCCAGGAGGACATGGCCGATGACGGATATGCCGACGGACGGATGGTCGATATAGCTGTCCCCCGTCACCAGGACCACATCCGGCCGGTCCCATCCAAGCGCTTCCATCTCCGATTTTGTCGTGGGGATAAACATTATACAAAAAGCATAGTGGATTATTGCAGCTCTGGCAATGCCTTATGGAGAGAGCGTTTGTTCTGCAGTCTTTTATTAATTTAAACGCTGTGGCGGTAGTGATTTTGATGATCAGTACAGTATTTATTTATCTAAGAATCTTTTGCCTATTGCCTGCTGAAAAATCCGTGGCGATCTGTCCTGGCTGAATTTAATTCATTAAGGAGGTTTCTCATGAAGAAAAGGATGTCCATCCAATGTATTATCATGCTTTCTCTCGTGTTTGTATCATCGATATCGTTTGCCGCATGTATCAATTTTCAAGACCTGGTACCTCGTGATCCCAATGGTTACCCTTATGATGCGGGAGGGACAATCGAAGACGGCTATTGTGGATTCAACTGGTCCTCGGATCGAGACTGCAGCCCCGATTCCAATAATCCACAGTGGGGCAGTTTTGAATGGGCTCATATGGTCGGCGGTCTGGAAAGCTATGCGTATCTCTATGCCCCGGAGTTCTCCATGAAGAGCATATCCGGATGTTTCGATATGTTAAGCATCAACCTCGGATCATACTATTACAGTGGGCAAGACGTATATGCCGCCGGTTTACGTGAGGGGAAATTAATCTACAATAAAGCCATTATCGTCAGCGAAGCCATGGCGGGTTCCCTGTACTCCTTTAACTTTTCGGGCATCGATCATTTTGCCTTATGGGCCGGGAAATCAGGCTCGGTCGTATATCCTCCGCTTGAAGGAATAGACCATGTGATCTGTGCTTCCAGCATCACCTACAACGAGTGCGCGCCGGTACCCGAACCAGCCACGATGCTGCTCTTCGGCGCCGGGCTGTTCGGGCTTGCAGGCTTGGTGAAAAGACGGGGTTGAAAAAAGAAGTGTAGATGATATCGAGAGGCGGGGTTGCAAAACCCTGCCTCTTTACTTTGAAGCATGCCTTGGCAATCAATCATGCAGTATTATCTCATCGATCTCTCCGCCATGAAGTACCTGT
This sequence comes from Syntrophaceae bacterium UBA6087, assembly GCA_002448235.1. GTDB lineage: Bacteria > Desulfobacterota > Desulfomonilia > UBA1062 > UBA1062 > Phosphitivorax. The sequence goes on along the minus strand of DIXF01000017.1, from coordinate 19,018 downwards.
TGAAAAATATTCCGGGTGGTAATTCCTCACGCCAATATGCGTGCAATTCAATGGAGACAGCGATATAAGCCTGTACTAAAAATAATAGTACAAAAGATAAAGAGCTTTACCGAAATAGAGTGGAAGGAAATGACGAGGGCGATGGGTATGCCGGACAGAGGCCGGTATGCATTTTAAAAGGACACGGCAATGAGCGGCACGACGATCTTTCGGCACAGCGGACGGTATACGAGATGCGCAAGCCTTTTCTCTTAGCCCTTCTCCTGCTTGCGGCAGGCTGTGCAGCCGCACCTGAAAGGCTCCAGGAAAGCATTTCCCCCTTTGACGGGGCACGGGAGATCTCTCTGGAGCCGTCGCTGGTTTGTCAGGAAAAGAGCACAGAGACGTGCTTCATCCGGCTCGGACTGTTCAAGCGGTCCACCATGCGTCCCGACAGCGTAATTTTAGTCGTCGTGGTCAACGGAACGAAACCCATCGCCGGAGGCAAGTCCCTCCATTTCAATGTCGACGGCGAAGTCTCCGCCTTCGAATCCATTGACCGGAAAACCCGGTACGGCATCGGCAAAGGCCCTCATACCTCTGGGACGGAGCTGTGCGGCCCTTCGGGAAGCTGCTCTGCCAGGAGATATCTGGTGACGCGTGATTTCCTGAAAAAATTGATGCAGGCGGACAAGACAGCGGTCAGGGTCGATCTTGCCGGAGGATACCTTGGAGGAGTCCTCCTGAAAGGCAGTGCCACGCCCGTGCTGTCCGACTTCAGGCAATTCTACGAGCGCGTGTTCGGCCCGGTCGATGAGAAGACATGAGGGCTAAAAAAGTTACGGCGGATAACCGGTCCCCCCGGACGTAAACGCATACGCTTCCCATCCCCTGTTGCTTGTTCGCCTTTGTTCCGCTAGAGTTGCATGCAGCACGGATAAAGAGCATCCATGAAGAAGCTTCCGGGAATTGTTTTGTGCATTGTTTTCCTCCTGCCTGCGCACCTGTACGCAGGGCTCGAGCTTCCCGCGTTCACCGAATGCGGCCGGATCGTCTGCCACACAGCGTTTACGCTATGCTACTCCGAGGAGCACGAGCAGGCCTGCTGGGCGGCCTACGTGTTGACTGCGGCAATGCTGAAGGGCAAGGGCTTTCGGAGAAGCAACGACTTCAGGCCGGACCCGCTGGTGACGACTGGTTCCGCAACCCCGGAAGACTACCGGAAAAGCGGCCTTGACAGAGGCCACCTGGTGCCTGCCGGCGATATGAAGGGCTCCCGTCGGTGCATGAGCGAGACCTTCTACATGTCGAACATGAGTCCCCAGGTGCCTGCCTTCAACCGCGGCATCTGGAAGAAGCTCGAAGAGCAGGTCAGGCGCTGGGCCGAAGAAAACGAAGAAATCATGGTGGTGACCGGCCCGGTCCTCACCGATCAGGGCTTCCGGGTCATAGGCCTGAACAAGGTCGCTGTGCCGTTCAGGTACTACAAGGTAATCCTGGACTATCGGGAACCCGAGCTCAAGGCTATCGGATTCATCCTGCCCAACTCCAGGTCCGATGCGGAACTGGAGACCTATGCCGTCACGGTCGATGAAGTCGAGGAGGTTACCGGCCTCGATTTCTTCCCCGATCTCCCTGCCGCCGGTGAAGAGCTGCTGGAATCAAAAATTGAGCTCGATAAATGGTTTCGCTGATATCTTTAGTTGATTCCTATGGTTGAAAATGCCTATAATAACCCTGTGGAGGTCGATCTTGGCGCGGATTCTGATCATAGACGACGATGACGGGGTGAGGGAAATTTTGCGGCTGATGCTGGAGAGCGGCGGCTATGAGGTGGACGATGCTCCCGACGGGTACGAGGGGGTAAAGCGCTTCCGGGAAAAAAGCCCCGACCTCGTCATAACCGACATCGTGATGGCCGGGATGGACGGGGTGGAAACCATCATGGAGCTCAGGCTCATATCCCCGGAAGTGAAGATCATCGCCATATCGGGTGGCGACCTTGTCGCCCCCGGCTACTATCTGAACATGGTGAAGAATTTCGATACCGTACATGAAATGCAGAAGCCGATCGGCCGTGACGAGCTGCTCGATACGGTAAAAGCCCTCCTGTAGGGTTTTGCAAAAAGATTCGCCTTTCTCCATGATCCTCACAAGTCCCCTTTAAAGCCGGACAGGCCTCTGCCCTGCTTGCGTGACCGCGTTAAACGCCTATAATTGACTGTATACTCCATATTGACGGCTGCGATCCGGAAGTCGGAAGGGATTGAAATGGAAAAGGGTGTTCTCTTCGGCCGTGCCCGTGTTCTCTGCCCGGGTTGTTCGGAGGGCCTCCTGGAGGAACAACCGGGCGGCACTATCCGCTGTTCATCATGCAGTTCCCGTTATCCGCATGAGGGAAGGCTCATCGACCTCATCCCGGACAGAAAAACCGCCGATTCGCTTCCCCAGCGCGCCATGGAATTCGCACCCATCGTTAATATCTACGAGAGCCCTCTCTGGAGGAAGAACCCGCTGATCACCTTTTTCATGGGCATCACGTTCGAGAAGGAGTACGCGATCATGACGGGCGCCCTCGAGCTGGAAAAAGACGCTGTGGTGCTCGACCTCGCCTGCGGAACCGGTATTTACGGACGGCAGGTCGCCTCTTCGCTCCCCGAGGGCATGGTGATAGGCCTCGATCTCTCGCTCCCCATGCTCAGGCGGGCCCAGGAGGACTATGAAGAGCAGGGGCTTTCCAACTACCTGCTGATTCATGAAGACGCCGCAAGGATACCGCTTGCGGATGAAAGCGTCGGTGCCGTTCTCTGCGGGGGTGCGCTCCACCTGTTTTCCGATCTCGCCGCATCGGTCAGGGAGGTATTCCGGGTACTGAGACCGGGCGGTAAGTTCGCCGTCTCCGCGTTCTCCCCCGGTGGCAGCCCATTCTACCGGTGGATTTCTTCGATCGTCCACATGGTGAATGGAATCAAAGGCGTCACCCCGGGCGATCTCGAGGGGATATTTTCCGACGCGGGCTTCAGAAACCCGGTCTGCCGTCATGCCGAAGGTCTCTGGCTTATCATGAGCGCCACCAAAGGGCAGGGGTGATCGGAGCGTAAGGAGTATTTATCAAGGAGGGCCAGGTCATGGCAGGATCGTTTGCACCCGGGGAAGCTGCCGTCATACTCGCTGTAGTTCTCTGCTGCACTGTCTGCGGATGCGACAAGTCCGGCGTGACGGTCGACTTTTCGCAAAAGACCCTTCTCCGCCCGTCAGGCCGGGCGCTCCCCGCCCGGGCAGAGCCGGCCGTTCCCGGAAAGGTCGCCGCCGGCCTGACGGGAAGGAACAGGATCAGCCTGAGGTGGGCCGATACGTTCAAGAACGAGAGGGGATATGTCATCGAACGCTCCGAAGGCGGGAAGAATGCCTTTGCGGAAATAGCCAGAGTGGACGCCGATTCGGTCTCTTTCGACGATACCAGGCTCAAGCCTCTCACCACCTACACCTACCGCATCCGGGCATACAACTCTTCGGGCCGATCCGCAGCCTCAGAGCCCTGCAGCGCGACCACGGGCGCGTTGAGCGGACCTGTCATCATAGACCATACCTGCACGGAGCTCGATGCCATCCCTGTCTTCTGGATCAAGGAGGCCAGGAACGTGCTCCACATCGCCTATGGGCATTCCTCCTATGGCAGCCAGCTGATCACCGGCATGTCGGGGCTGGGGGAGTTCAGGGGAAACCTCTACGCGTTCCAGGCGCACGCACCGTATGGAGAGGCGCTCGACCTTAGGGACGAGCCGTTCGACGGGGCGCGGGACCTGGGCAACCCTGACCGGAAGGCATGGGCGGATGCCACAAGGGCCTATCTCGAAGAATATCCGGAGGTAAACGTCGTCGTCTGGTCATGGGGCGGACAGGCCGATGCAACGGAGAAGGAGATCGAGATGTATCTGTCCCGCATGGAGGGGCTCGAAAAGGAGTTTCCCTCGGTCGTGTTCGTTTACATGACCGGCCGCCTGGACGGTACGGGCATCAGGGGAAACCTTCACCGGCGCAATGAGCAGATCCGGGATTTTTGCAGGTCGAAAGGCAAGGTCCTCTACGACTTCGCGGACATCGAAAGCTGGGATCCCGAAGGCGTCTGCTACACAAACAGGAAGGCGAACGCCGCCTGCGAGTACGATTCGGACATGGACGGCACCCGGGACGCGAACTGGGCTCTCGCGTGGCAGGATACGCATTTCGAGGGCCACGAGTGGTACGAGTGCCGGAGCGCCCATTCTCAACCCCTCAACGCAAACCTCAAGGCATACGCGGCCTGGTGGCTCTGGGCAAGGCTTGCAGGCTGGGACGGGAAGTAGCTCCGGGCGGCCGGACGGGACAGTCTTCCGTGCCGACGGTTATTTTTTGTCGCGTCAGAATTTATAGTTCGCCTCGATGTGGTAGAGTCGTCCGTCGGGCTGGCCGTTTCGCTCCAGGGCCTCATAGAGGTACAGGCTGTAACCCAGTGAAAAGCACTTGGTAAAAGCGTAAGAGACCATTACCCTGTGCCCTTTGAGGTCGGTCGGACCCACCCCGCTGCCGAAGGTCGCATCGGTGAGACCACCGACAAACGAATCGGCACCCAGAACGATATAGGTGTAATCGACCTCGAACCCCATGAAGCCTGCAGCCGTTCCCGCAACCCAGCCCAAGTCCTCGTCTTCGGGATCGAGGTCGGCGTCCATGGCGCTTCCCCCGACGACGCCGTCAGCGCCGATGTTCTTGAACACGTGTGCATACGGGCGTATGGTGAAGCTCCCTGCATCGATATCGGCCTGCGCATACAGATCGACAATGTTGTACTCGTACTCCGGGTTCGGTCTGGTGCCGTCTTCGAACTCGTCATCAAAATCGTAGTAGGATGCCGCACACGTGATCTCCGCTGCCTGCATCTTTGCTTTGACGCCGACCTGCGCTGCATAGAGGATGCCGAAGTCCTCTCCCAACTGGATCACGTCGTATGCTCCTGCCGTGACAAAGAACGGCTCCTGTTTGAGATTCAACGTGAGTCCGGCGGGCCGGACATCCGTATCCCACATGAGCCAGCTCGATTCGAACGGATTTTTCTGCTGCCCTAATATGAGCTCAAACGGTTTGTAGACATGCCGGGCATAGGCATAATCAAGACGTATATCTCCGGTCTCGAAGAACTCTTCCTCGCTCCACGTGTCGTTTGTCGAAGTTGCCGCGGGACCGCCGGAAGCCAGTCCGGCTCCGATCTCCCAGCCGTCTGACGATTCTTTCCAGACAAATCCGAGCCTGAAGCGGGTCTGCATGCGCTCAGGGGAAGGATTCTCTATGACTGCATCGTCGAGGTCGCGGTTTTCATAGCGGACGCGCAGATCACCCTTGATATCGAGATTCTCTATGCATTTTGCGAGGCTTATTCCTCCTGATGTATCCGCTCCGGTTTCATCCCCGCCTTCCTGGCACCATCCAGGAGGAGCGGAGAACAGACAAAGACAGGAAACGAGCAGCAATGCCCTATATGAAAACATAAAAACCTCCTTAAAAATACAGCGCATATCTCAAGTGAGCATCCTCCCCCATCAGGAGTTCCTTTCTCATGAGGTATGGTCGGGGACGGTTTCGTCTAACGATGGAGGATGTTCACTCGGGGATTAAGAATGATGATAGGCGTTCTCTCTATGGTATCAATAGCCTAACGGGCGCGCCGGCAGCAGCCCGGACACAAGGAACCCGCCGGCTGCTTCGCCTGCGCTGAATTATGGCACAACTGCGAAAGGCCTATCCCGAGTCGCCGTTGAGGTAGAGCTTGATCTTCCGGCGGATGGATTCGGGGAGCCTGATGCCTATGGCGTTCAGCCGCGATTCGTATTTTTTGAACGACATCATGTGCGGGGTGGTGGCGGAGAATATCTTGAGGTAGGACTGGACGCTCCCTTCAAGCTCCTTGCGGAAGAGGATATCCTGGTTGAGCAGGTCCTCTATGGGCGCGATGACCCGGTAGTTGACCGCCCGGCACATGGAGCGGTAGGCGACGAACCGCTGCGTCGTCTCGCACTCGTAGTTCTTCTCGATGATGCTCTGCTCCACCTTGTTGAGGTTCACGCAGTCCATGATCTGGAAATCGAACCTGTCCTTGAGGATTCCCTTGATCATTTCCGAAGCCTTTTTCAGGCTCGGGCACTTCTCGAACTCGCCCCCGCAGTCGGTATCGCACCGCAGGTAGAGCACGAAATCGATATCCGAGCCCAGGGTCGAGACCCCCATGTTCACTGAGCCCATGACGTCCATGGCGATGTGCCCCTGGATCTTGTTGTCGAGCAGCTGCGCCACGTCTTCGAGGATGTCGATCCTGTCTTCGGTCTCCGGCGTCTGGAACGCCCGGTAGAACTTCTTGATCTCGTTGAAGAGCTCGATCTCCGGGATGTGGGAGTACTTTTCAACCGTGGTATCGTAATTTTTCCTGGCCAGCAGAGCGTTGTACCGGTCCTGGTCGATGATCTCCTCGATCCAGGCGTCGTTTTTCCTGTAGTAGTCGGCCACGTCGAAGATCTTCTCGTCGCTGATCTTCCGGAAAATGATCTTCTGCACCTCCCGGCCTTCGACGTCGATCTGGTAGAAGAATCCCCCTTCGGTGACCTCTCCGGTCGTCTGCGTTACTTCGCCGAAATTGGACGGGTTGAGGAAGAGCGTGCCGCCCATGGGCTTTACGCCCCACGCATCGTGGGCATGGCCGGTCAGGCAGAGCGTGACCGGGTTGTTGTCGCAGTAGGTGCGCAAGGAAGGCGAGCCGAACGGGCCTCCGTACAGGGTCTTGTCGTTCACGCCGTAGGCGGGCTGATGGGTGACGATGATATCCGGCTTCACCGCACGGAAAAACCGGTACATCTCGTTGTGCTTTTCGTTGACGCCCATGCCGGCCTGGTAATTGACGATGTAGCGCTCCGGGATGCCGGCCGTCCAGACGCCCGCGCCGCCGTAGCCGCATATCTTGAGCCCTTCGAAATGATACCAGTGGAGGTGCAGGTCGGAATCGTGCAGCGAGGTGTACTTGAGGTCCATGTCGTAGTTGCCCGGCAGGCAGTAGATCCGCGCTTTGGGCTTTAAGAACATGATGTTCTTCAGCACCTTGTACTTCTGCTGCATGACCCTCCGGGCGCGGATGGTGAGCTGCTGGTAGCGCGTCCCCAACTCCTGCATCTCGTCGGAGATGTTCGGGTCTTCGAGCAGGTCGTCCACGAAGTCTTCGATGAGCATGTGCTCTGCGCCCATCTTCCTGCGCAGGCCGTGGAAATGCGACTGGATCTCGTGGTACCGGATCGAGGTCCCCATGTTGTAGAAGGGGATGTCGATGAGATCTCCGGCAATGATATAAACGTCGGCCACGGTCTCGAAGAGGAGGTTCTTTACCTTCTCGAAATCGCCATGTATGTCGGTTGCATAGATAATCTTCATTTCATGCCGTATCGGTTTTTGTAAGGGGAAAATAAAAGGGCCCCCTGGTTTGCCGTTTTCACGCCCGCCGCTGCCTGCCGCTATCTTTCACAAACGACGTTATCACACCTGCTGCGGGCAGACCAAGGGTTTCTTGTCACGGGTATGTCCGGGGCCGATTTATTTGATGAGCTTCGATCAGGGGCAAAGGGTCAGTAGTACCACCACCAGGGGTCATAGAAGGGATAGATGGGATACGCGGGATACATCCTCTGCATCTCCACCGGCCAGAGGCGGTACTCCTGCAGCTCGACGACCGGGTAGGTATAGGCGTACTCGCCGATTTTCGCAGACTCGCTGCCCGAAATCCTGCCCGCCACGGTAATGTCCCTGCCCTGGCAGAATACCGCGGGGTCGAGGAACCCGTTATACCTCGCCAGGAACCTCCCGCGGGTAGTATCCACATCCCGGGGTCTTTTCTGCGAGTCGTACGGCCTTTCGAGGATCTCGATCACGGTGCCCTTCTCCCGCGGCAGGGTGCTCAGGATGACGCCGCTCCACATGACAAGGGTTCCCTGGTATGCCTTCTGATTCGCCGCGACCTGGTCGAGGGTGATCGATTCGTTCACCTGCGATTTTATTCCTTCGGAGAAGGGCGCAGCGCAGCCGGCCGCAAGCAGTACGGCCACGAGAAGCATCCGGGTCGGGAAATACCCTGTCCTTTTCATATGAAACCCTCCCTTGGGGGCAAGTGCCCTTGTAAAAATCATCATAACTTGTCCTGCAGACGAATCAAGGCCGGGACGTACGCGGCGCACCGGTTCAACGGTGGGAAAGGATCGGCCAGCCTCTCTTCAGCGCCACCCTCCTGAGCACCCTGGTAGGCTCGACGGCATAGGGGTTGCCCACCATTTCGAGCATGGGGATATCCGAGTGGTGGTCCCCGTACGCGTAGGAATTGCCCAGATCGATGCTCAGCATCTCGGAAAGCTCGGTCGCTGCCTTTTTCTTGTTCTTGCCCGTGCAGACATACCCCTGGGGCCTGCCGGTGAGCAGGCCGTCCTTGCCGACCCTGAGGTCGGTGCAGATCAGGTGGTCGAACCCGAGATCGTTCACCACCGGCTTCAGGAGGTAGCGGACCCCTGCGGAGATCATCACGAGGATGTGCTCCAGCTTCTTGTGCGCCTGGACGCGCGAGACGATGTTGGGGGCGAGGTGCGGCTTGAGGACTTCGCGGTAATAGTTTTCCGAGCCCTGTTCGAAAGGGGCGAGGTCGCGTTTCCGGTAATACGAGAGCAGGAGCCGCGCCATAATGGTTTCCGAGATGAGGTTCTTCTGGTAGAACCAGTTGGCGAACGCTATCTTCATCACATACGGCAGTGAAACCTCGCCTCTGTCCCACAAATAACGGATCCCGAGCTTCGGGCTGTTCTCAACCAGCAGGGTCCGGTCAAAGTCAAAGAACGCTGCGATCGGCTTAGTTCCCATGTAGTTCCCTTTTAAGATTATTTAATCATAGTATACGGATACTACCGGCCTAATCAAGGCGCCGGTATTCGCAGGGGGCGAGGTGGGCTTATTCCACGGTGCGCTCTGCGTGCCTGACCATATCAAATAACGCAAAGATTCGCAAAAAAGCATTCCATATTTCATTTCTTGCAATGAACAGGTATGGTGATTTATGTAAATGGCGAAGTTATACGATCTAGCATTGAGGACGTCGTATCAATTACCTTAATGAGGAGCGATTAATCGATGAAGATGCCGATCCTGAAAGCTCGAATATTCATGCCATGTATCGTGGTGCTTTTCTCATGCCTGCTCTTTCCGGCTTTTGTCAAAGCAGCGCCGCCTGCATCCGGGTGCATCGAGGGCGACTGCACGGCAGGGTCCGGCACCTATATGTATCCGGACGGATCGAAGTATATCGGAGAATTCAAAGAAGGGATGCCCGAAGGCAGAGGCAAGCTCTATTACGCAAACAAGAGCTTCTACTCCGGAGGGTTCAAGAAGGGCAAGAAAAACGGCACGGGGTCTTTCTCCGGCCCGGGCAACCGGCAGTACGACGGCGGGTTCAAGGACGACAAGCTCAACGGCAGCGGGACATACAGGTACGGCGACGGCATGGTCTACCGGGGAGACTTCCGCGATGACAAGTGGAACGGCAACGGCGACCTGACCTTCCCGGACGGCAAGACCTACCAGGGCGGGTTCAAGGACAACAAGCGCCACGGCACCGGGAAATTCACCTGGCAGGACGGCCAGACCTATAACGGCGGATATGCGAACGACAAGATGGAGGGCTACGGCGTCCTCTCCTTCCCGGACGGCTCCAGGTATGAGGGGGGATTCAGAAACAATGTCTACGAAGGCGAAGCCAAGTTCTTTTATCCCGACGGGAAGATCTTTGCCGGCAGGTTCAAGGGCGGGCATGCCAACGGGAAGGGAACCATCACCCATCCCGACGGCCGCGTCGAGGAAGTCGAATATGCCATGGGCGAGCCGGTAGGGACGCCCAAGCTGCTTCCCAAAGAAAAAGACAGCGGCTGGTCTACCTATTAGATATCTTTCAGACGCACGTTCGCGTCCGACCTCTCCACCAGGCCCCTGAACGTATCCAGGGATTTTGAGAAGCGCTTCAGGGATTCCGTCCCGGCGACCGGGATCGTATCGACTCCCGCGCTCTCCAGCGCATCGAGCACATATGAGACGGTGTACACGTCGATATCCCGCGACGGGTGGTAGCTGAGCCTTTCTTTGTGGCCTTCCTCGGGCACGGCAATGATCAGGGAGCTCTCGGTGAGCGACTGGAGTATCTGCCTGACGGTCTTGACCGGGATATCCAGCTTCTCCGCTATCCGCGAATCGGACAAGGGCGTTCCTCCATCCCTGAAGTTCGCAACCAGGAGATGGGTGATCTGGAGACTCAGAAGCCTCCGGAAAGCCGGGCTGATCTTTGCCGCCTCCGGCTCGAAATCATACTCTCTCTCGTTCTGGTGCGCCTCGGTGAGCTCTGCCCCGAAAAGCACGATCAGCCAGCTCAGGTTCAGCCAGACGAGGAAGAGCGGCAGGGCCGCGAGGCTTCCGTAAATCGCGTTGTTGCGGGCTACCCCTATCTGGAACGTCAGGTAGACCCACTGGGTGACGACGAAAATCGTGCCCGCGATGATGCCCCCCCGAATGCCCGATGACAGCTTGACCCGGGTATTGGGAATGAATACGTACATGAAGCTGAAGAGGAACCAGATGATGATATAGGGGACGAGCTGGATGGCCAGCGTGATCAGCGGCGAGATCACCCCCACGACCCCGATGAGCTCCAGGATGGTGTGAACCTGCGTGCCGAACAGGACCAGGGCGCTGCTGGACACGACGAGCAGCACCGGCCCGATGAGCATGAGTGAGAGGTAGTCGCTGAGCTTTCTCCCCATGGTCCGGGCCTTCTTGACGCACCAGATGTTGTTGAACGACAGCTCGGTGGTCTCCAGGATGCGGAACACCCACCAGATGAGGAACACGACTCCCACGCCCGCGATGACCCCTCCGCTCGCATCCTCCAGCAGGTTGCGCGAATACTCAAGCAGTCGTGTCGTTATCTGCTCCTGGCCGACAAACTGCTCGACGATGAGCTCTTCGAGGTGCTGCTGGAAGCCGAACCCCTTGGCTATGGCAAAGGCCAGCGCGAAGACCGGCACGATGGACAGCAGCGAATAGTAGGTAAGCGACGCTGCCCACAGGATGCAGTCGTCTCTCAGGAATCCTTTTCCTGCTACGATGAAGATCCTCAAGTAGCGTATCAGGAGCCCTTTCGGTCCGTGCAGCTCTGCGGCGCGGATTCTCCAGATGTCTCCCTTCATGAACTGCAGGGCGTTTGTTATCCTTCCCGATTTGACCATGTCCGCCATCCTATTTCAGCGTGAGATCGACCCTGGAATTTTTCGCATCCTGCTTCTGCTCGGGCGACAGAGGCTTTGTCTCGATGAGGAAGATTCTCGACGGAGAAACCTTCTGCGTCCCGGCCAGATATTCCTGGATTTTCTGCCCCCTGCTCTGGGCCAGGAGCCTCAGGTCGCCGTCCGTGACCTCGATGTGCTGCCTGATGAGCTTTTCCATGTCTTGGTTTTTCAGCGACTGGGCAATCCCGAGTGCATTGGTAGGCTTGGGAAACCGCTCTGCCTCATAGGCCTTTTTCAGGTAGAGCCCGTACTCTTCCGGGGCCACGGTTACCCCGTCCAGGGATGCTGCGGCCTTGCCTCTGGCGAGAAGGGTTTTGAGCTTCTGGGCCTTGATCTTTCTTTCGAATATAAGCGCTGCCAGCCCCTGCCTGTCGTTCTCCGGGTCTGCGAAGCCCCTGATCTCGAGGTTCAGGGAGGGCTTGTCTTCGAGGATCTTGACGAGGGTGTCGAGCTTCTGCCCGTACTGCTCGGGCGGGCTGTCGCTGCCGTAGGCGAACTCCAGGGTGTCGAGCTTGGAAGCCCCCGGATACATGGCGTCCAGGACGGCGAACGGCGACACCGCTGCCTTGGCGATAAGGTTGGTGACGATCTTGACGATCACCTTGAAGACGCTGAACTCCGGATCGTCCGTCCGGCCCTTAACCGGCAGCTTGAGGTCGATCTTGCCGTCCTTGTCCTTGAGGAGCGCGACCGCGAACCGCACGGGCAGCTTCGTGGCCTTCGGGCTCTCCACTGTCTCGCCGAAGGTGAACTGATCGATAAAGACGTTGTTCTGCGAGTCCAGGGTTTTGCGGTCTATGAGATACGAGAGGTCGAGCGAGAGCTTTCCCTTCTCGATGACGTAGCCTGCGAACTTGCCCGAGTATGGGCTCGCGGGGCTTAAGTCCAGGCCTTTGAGGCCGGCGTGGAGATCGACGAACAGGTTTTCCATAAACGGATTGATCGTGCCCTTGAGAAGCAGGGGCGCGCTGCGGTTGAGCACCGCGTTCATGTTCACGTCGGCGCGCGCCGTCCTGGCCGAGGAGATGCCCTTGACCGTGCCACTGATCTCGGTGATCTCTGCCGAGTAGACGGGCTTTACGGAATTGTCGGTAAAGCTCACCCGGCCTTTCTCCAGGACGATCCTGCCCACGGAGATCCGCTCGAAAGCGGGCTTCTTCGCAGGCGTGGAAGCGGAGGCGGCTGCGGCTTTCTGCGTCTTCTTCTCATCCTTCCTCACCACGGTGAGCAGGTTCACGCTTCCCCTGGGGCTGATCAGTATCTTGCTGTAGGGCTGCCTGAGCCGTACGGTGCCGATATCGACAAATCCCGGGTTGATGCCGAGCTTGAGCCTGTCCACGCGCAGCTCCCTGCACCGGATGAAATCGTCTGACTGCCTCTTGTCCACCGAGGCGAAATCCGCCAGGACCACGTCGCCCTCAAACCCTGCCTTTAAGGCCGATCCGGGCCGCTTTGCCACGCTCGCCATGCCGTGGACCGAGACCTTGCCCCTGGTCACGGAGATGCGGACCTTGTCGGTGAAGTAGGGCTGGAGCCAGCCCGGCTCAAGGCCCTCGATATCGATCTTCGCGTCGCAGACCAGCGGCTTGATCCCGATCGATGCCGTGGACGCGACCGTGCACTTGTCGTTGAGCCGCGAGGTGAGGTCGATCATGCCCTTCGACCCGCGTTTGGTCGACAACCTTTCGGCCAGCAGGTCTATCCCGCCCAGCACGAGGTTCACCGGGCTTTGCTTCGAGAGGTCGGTAAACCTCACCGTGCCGCCGGAGAGCGAGATCTTGTCTATGACCACGAGCGCACCGGCATCCTTCTTGCCGTCCTGTACGTCCTTCTTCCTGCCGGCGACGAGCCCTGCCGTATTGAGCTTGCCGCCTCTGCTTTTGCGGATGAATGCCTCGGGCGATCTGATCTCGATCTTCGAGATGCGGATGTCCTTTGCGAGCACCGGGGAGGGGGCGAGCGCGATCAGCGCCTCGGGAAGATTGACCAGTGGCTTGCCCTCGGCATCGAGCACCGAGAGGTCGTGGACCGTGAAGTCGCCCCGCACGTTGAGCGTGGGCTTTTTGCCTTTGTGCTGGAGATAGGAAAGCGTTGTCTTGATGTCGACCGTGCCCGTCGGGACGCTCATCTTTACGTCGGCCGGCAGGTATCCCATGTAGAAGGGGATGGAGATCCCCTTGAGGTCGAGCGAGAAGGTCGTCTCCAGGCTGTCCGTGAAGGGCTTGGTCTTGCCCGCAAGGGTGAACTGCGTGCCGTTTATCTTCGCGGCGAAGCTCGGCTGCACGAAGATATCCAGGAACTCGTCGATGTTCGAGACAAAGGGGACCGCCAGGTTGATGTCCGTTGCCTTGTGCTCCGAGCGGGCGGGTATGTCGTGGAAGTCGACCGCTCCGCCTGTGACGCGGATGTTCGCCACGGAGAAGAGCAGGGGCTTTTTCTCTTTCTGTCCTTTAAGCGGCGGCTCTTCAGGCGTTTTCTTCTTCAAAAGGTCGGAGAAGTTATAGGTGCCCGGGTCGAGGCGGGTGATCCGCACCCTGGGGCCGGCGAGCGAGACTTCCTGCACGATCAGGGCCCTCCGGAAGAGAGACCTGGCCTGAACGTTGACCAGCAGCTCGTCAAAGGAGACAAACCCCTCCTTGGACTGCTTCTCCGTAATGCCCAGACCCTTGACGGAAACGCTCAAGGTCAGGGGGTTGATATCGATGTCTTCGATGGAGACCTGCCGGTGAAGGGCCGCCGAGAGCTTTTCCTCCAACACGGGCCTCAACCAGGCCGGGAACGCAAAAAACCCGCCCGCGACATAGAGCACGGCGAGAACGGCGAATGCAACGGCGGCCTTCTTCATCATAATCAACAATCCATAATCATTGACATATTACTTTTTATATAAGTATTAACAGGATGAATGCAAGGAGTTATCGAAACCCGATCCTTTAAAGGAGAGGCTCATGGCGCACAACGTGATGCTCATAAACCGGAAGGACAACGTCGGGGTGGCCCTCTTCGACATCGGCAAGGGCGAGAAGATTTTGCTTTCCACAGGAGCTGAGCTCGACGCCGTCCAGGACATCCCCTACAGCCACAAGGTCGCGCTCCGCGAGATCAGGACCGGCGAGCCGGTTTTCAAGTATGGCGAGATCATCGGCCATGCGCGCTCCGACATCGGCCCGGGCGCCTGGGTCCACACCCACAACCTCCAGACCCTGGAGCTGTAGCCCATGAGAAAGACAACCTTCAGCGGCTTCATCCGTCCGGACGGGTCGGCGGGCATCAGGAACCACGTGGCTGTCATCTCCACGGTGGCCTGCGCCAACGGCGTCGCCGCCGGCATCGCCCGCGCCGTGCCCGGCGCTGTCCCGCTGCTGCACGCCCACGGCTGCGGCAGGGTGCTCGAAATCACCATGCATCTGAACACCCTGGCAGGCTTAGGCAAGAACCCGAACGTGGCTGCAGCCCTGGTCGTCGGCCTCGGGTGCGAGACGGTCCAGGCAAGCGCCGTGGCCGCCGAGATCGCCAAGACAGGCAAGCCCTGCGAGCATCTCGTCATCCAGGAGCAGGGCGGGTCGCGCAAGACGACCGAAAAAGGCGTGAAGATCGCCCGGGCCTTTCTGGAGGACGCAAGCAGAATACAGAGGCAGGCCTGCCCCCTCGACCTCTTCACCATCGGCCTGGAATGCGGCGGGTCGGACGCCTTCTCGGGCATTACGGCCAACCCCGCGGTCGGCCTGGTATCTGACTGGCTGGTGGGGCAGGGCGGGACGGTCATCCTCACCGAGTCCACCGAGATGATCGGCACCTCCCACATCCTCTCCCGCAGGGCAAAGGGCCCCGAGACAGCCCAAAAGGTGGAGCAGGTCGTGGCCAAGGCATACAAGACCACCCGCGACATCCTGGGCGAGCTCGCCACCTATGTGATCGCGCCGGGCAACATGGACGGCGGCTTGAGCTCCATCAGCGAGAAGTCGCTCGGGTGCATCGCAAAAGGCGGCAGCTCGGCCATCACCGAGGTGGTGGACTACGGCCGATCGCCCAAAGAAAAGGGCCTCGTCATCATGGACGGCCCCGGCTACGACGCCGAGTCCATAGCAGCCCTCGCAGCGGCGGGTGCCCAGCTCATCCTCTTCACCACAGGCCGCGGCACCCCCATAGGCTTCCCCATCGTGCCCGTGATCAAGGTCGCGAGCACCACCCGGCTCTACAATCTCATGGAAGACGACATGGACGTAAATGCAGGAACAATCCTCGAAGGCCGCAGCCTCGAAGACGTGGCAACCGAGATCCGCACCCTCAGCCTGAACGTCATGAACGGCACCCTTTCCAAGGCAGAGCAGAACAACCAGGGCGGCATCGTCTGCCTTGCCGCGATGACACCTGCGTTCTAAGCAACATAGCCTTCAATCTGTTTCCTTCAGGATGAAGCTGTCGGCTCGAACTGCCGTTCAGAATTTGCAATACTTGAAAAGGATACAACATTTTAATGGAATATAATGTTAAGAGGTGGTATCTTATCTGTCGTTCGCTGATCCGTAACATGAAATCACATCGGACATTTTGATCAAATGTGATGTTTAGAGAGGATGCCATACATATGTTCCCTTTCACCGGCTACAGACGGAGTCTGTCTTCACCTCGACCAGACATCATATTCGATTTTGAAGTTTTTTCGGTCAGTATTCGGCTATATGGAACCATTCCGTAAAAAGAGATATATATTATAAAATACGGAATAGATCAGTATAGTAATTGTTCGGTTTTAATATGAGGATGTATGGATAATTTTATATTAACTATTTTGAGTAGTGTCATAAGTGGTGCGGCAGGATATGTAATTGCTAGGTTTTGGTTACAGCCTGTTTTTCAATATAGAGAGATAAAAATGCAAATCATTTCTGATTTGGTTTTCTATGCCAATGCAATAAATCCAAACGGTTTGAATGAAGAAATGAAACAAAGGGTCTTGGATAGGATGATTGCAAATAGAAGACACTCAGCAAACCTTACAGCATGCTACTATAGTCTACCTAGGAAGTGTCGAGATTATTTAATAAAAAAGGGGGAATACCCTGATAAGGCATCCTCAGAGTTTATTTATTTATCAAACACTACAGAATATGATGAAGCAATAAAAGCTATCAAACGAATTCAGGTGTTATTAAGGATAGATCCACCAATTGTCTAAATCGTACAAGTTCTACTATTCAATCTCTGAGTAGTTAAATTCACCATTTGTTTATTTGGAGATGATCGATGAAAAAGAATCATGGACTTTATTTAATAACACTGGGTGTTGCTGTATTTATATGTTACTTCCTAGCAGGTGCTTTGTATGGAAGTGGTCAAGGTAGAATTTCATATTTCTTAAACATAGCATGGCCCATGCCTGCCATCGTATTATTGCTCACGATATGCGGAGTATTCGTATTTATCAAAGGTGATTAGTAACCGAACAAACGCATGCAGACCGACGCGGGCTGTCGCCCGCGCGGCTGATGCGCGGCGTTAGCCGAGGAATGATATGAATCAAACTTGGGAAGATAAATTCAAACGATGGGCTGCACCACCAGGAAAAACCGAAGAGGAAAGATGCGCGAATGCTGAAAAAGCAATCAAAAATGCAATAAAAGCAAGCGACAAACTGAACCATAGAAACATTCGAGTTTTCACCCAAGGGTCATACCGGAATAATACTAATGTCAGAGCAGATAGTGATGTTGATGTTGGTATTTTATGTTTTGACACTTTTTTTCATGATTTCCCAGAAGGTTACAATAGGGAAAATTTTGGCATAAATCCAGCAACATACCATTATGAGCAATTCAAGAATGAGGTCGGAGAGGCTCTAACATCTTATTTTGGTCCTGGTGCAGTATCGAGAGGAAATAAAGCATTTGATGTTCATGAAACATCCTACCACGTCGAGGCTGACGTTGTGCCATTCTTTGAACACCGTAGATATTCAACGAACGGACAATATCTTTCAGGAGTTGAACTCCGACCGGACAATGGCGGCCAAGTCATTAACTGGCCTGAGCAGCATTATGAAAATGAGGTCGCAAAAAATAAGGCTACAAGCCGTGCTTTTAAATCCTTGGTAAGAATTATAAAGTCACTATGTAACGAGATGTCAGAGCAAAACATTCAAGAAGCAAAAAATGTATGCGGTTTTTTAATTGAATGTCTTGTTTGGAATGTTCCGAACGATGGCTTTTCTCATTCTGATTGGACAGGTGATGTAAGGGCATGCCTCGCTCACCTTTTTAACAATACAAAAGAAGAAAAAACATGCATTGATTGGGGTGAAGTTAGTGAGCTAAAATTCCTTTTCCGTGGCGGGCAAAAATGGACACGTCAACAAGCATTCCTGTTTATAGATAAGGCCTGGGATTATATCGGGTTTACGGACTAATGAAAAATTTTAATATAAAATATTTGGTCTATTTGTTGCTCGGGATATCTGGGGTGGCTTGGTTTTGTATTGGCGTTTATTCGGGTGTTGATCTATCAAAATTTATCGATTTTATAAAGTTGCTCCCCAAGGTAGCAATGATAGACTTATTTTTTATTGGAAATTTTGTAAAGTGGGCTTGGAAGTGGAAGATTTTGCAAGGTTGGCTGGTACCTTTTCCAAACTTGGAAGGAACCTGGCAAGGAACTATTATCTCATCTTGGGTAAATCCAAAAAACTCTGAAAAGGTTCCACCAATTCCATGCATTCTATCGATAAAGCAGTCTTTTACAAAGATTAGCTGCGTTATGAGAACGGCCGAAATGGTAAGCTATAGTTTCGGTGAAGAATTCAAAATTGAAGGGGACAATCAAATAAGACAATTGTGTTATAGCTATACCAGCAAACCGCTACCCTCAGTAAATGATAGGAGTCCGATTCATGATGGGACAATCGTTTTTTCAATTATCGGTAAACCGGTGAAGAAACTTTCTGGCAATTACTGGACCGCCCGAAAAACAACTGGGGAAATAGATCTCACTTATCGATGCAAAGAGATTCTTGATGAAATGCCGGAAGATCTGACAAAACATCCGATGAAAGGCGCGGCTAACAATTGAATTCACTCGGATGTGAGTTCCGCTGGCGCTCCACTCACACCGGTGATTCATAGCGTTGAGCTTGTCGAAAAACTCCCAAAAACACATGTAATTTTCGTGAATAGCAATGCCATTTGTGATATACATTAATGATATAACTAATGATTCAATTGAATGAGGGGATCACGGATGGCGCGATATAAGAGCAATGACTTCAATCAGATGATTCTGGCACCCATATCACTGAAAGAGCAGCTGGTTCCCGGCACGCTAGAGTATGCAATCCACCATATAATTGAAGAGCGCATTGATCTGGGTTTCTTTGATGGGCGGTACAGCAACGACGATACGGGGCGCAAGGCAATCTCGCCGAAGGTTTTGCTGAAGATAGTGCTGTTCGGATATTCACGGGGTCTGCTTACATCGCGGTCACTGGAAAAGGCTTGTAGTGAGAACATCACCTTCATGGCGCTATCATGCGGGAATAAGCCTGATCACTCTACGATTGCCGCATTTGTTTCATCGATGGGCAAAGAGATAGGGCCTTTGTTCACAAAGGTGCTGCTGATCTGCGAGGAAGAGGAGTTGCTGGGAGGGACGCATTTCAGCCT